>JBGAGW010000024.1:0-104391 GCA_044226545.1 Limisphaerales bacterium | reverse complement strand
CAGGATCTTCTTCTTGTGCTCCCGGCCGCCTCGCTGATACCGCCCATGGATCCGCTCCAAATACTCCCTCTTGCTCTTCTGACTCATCGTTTTTGGCTCTTCCTGCTCGGTAACCATCAACTTGAGTCAACGACCTTCCCTCCTTCCCTCCAGTCTTCCCGCTCGGTAACATTTATCCCGAGGCAATGCGCCTGCTTTGTTGCGCTCCTTTGTTGAATGGCAACGCACCAGCGTGCTGGCTAAGTTCGGACGCCTCGTTCACTCGTTCCCCAATTTCAACTCGGGTGCACACTCCGCCGGATACGTTCTCAGCGATTTCAATCGCTTAACTCGCGCAAAAACGAAAGCGGCCTCGATCTAGAAGACCCAGGCCGTTCTCTATTTACCGTAATTTCTACAGTCGCCTCAACTATTGCGCCGATACGTCAAAGTCACCAATCCCGCCACCGCCGATCCCAGCAGCAAGCCAGTCGCCCCTCCATCCGGTGTCACCTGTATTTGTCCGCGAATCTCTCCTCCGGCGAATTGAACGGTATGGAAATTGATGTAACTCAATCCCGCCAAAATTCCCGGTAGGTTGCCCGACAGTGTAGTGCCCGCGTTTCCTTCCGGCAGGTCCCAAATGCTGCTGAAAGTTCCACCCACCCCGTTGGCAAATGGCGTCACGACCAGTTGATCCGGATTGTTATCATTATCCGGAGTTCCAAAGAATCCCCAGCGCACCGGCGCGTTCGCACCCGGAGGCGCTCCGACATGAATGTGGGCATTCACCAGATTGTCGAACGGATCGGTAGTCTGCGTCCCCGTCACATCGATATTAAATATCGTCGCCGTGAAACTCATTTGCGTCTGCGCGTCGTTTAGCACAAAGCTCGCCGTCCCAAACGAGAGCGGACGCGCATCGCCCGTGCTCGTGAGGAGCGGACCTTGCACCGATTCCTGGTCGTGAGTCAGATTTGCCGTGAGCAGCGTATCACCAAAGCTGCTCGTGTTTAGAATCACCGTGCCGCAAGCGGCCAGCGCTGTCAGAATTTTATTCATGGTTTGATCTCCTTGTCGCGATATTAGAGCGGCCCATTTCGCCACGCAACACCGCCACGATGTGAGGCACGAACCTCCAATCAGGTTCCCAAAGCCGCAAAGCCTTTGGCCCCAGCACCCGTCCCATGAGACCTCGCCTGAAGCCTGCTAAGCCTCGGTAAATGGGTTGTGGTGGTCCGGAAGCGCCGCGAGAAATTGCCGCTTTCTTTCGTATGGATAAGCGTCTCTATTTAAGCGATTTAGGCTTTGATCCCCGGCTAGTACTGAACACTTTCGGTGACTTTCGGTGACCCCGACAGACAAATTGCACTTTCCTTCTTTCAGGGTAGGATGGCAGTCTTTGCCGCTTATGCAGCAGGTCAACCTTGGCATCATTGGCGCCGGCACAGTCGGCGGCGGTGTGTATCAAGCCATTCAGAAGAATGGCGGGCTGATGGCTTGCCGTCTTGGGGTGCGCCTGGAGATCGCGAAGATCGCCATTCGCGATTTGAAGAAGGCACGTCCGGTGAAGATTCCGGCGAAGCTGCTCACGACCGATTGGCAAAGTGTGGTCGATGATCCGCGGGTTAATATCGTTGTGGAATTGATTGGCGGGACGACAACGGCACGGGAAATTACGTTGCGCGCGCTCAGGCAGGGGAAACCTGTAGTTACGGCCAACAAGGCGCTGCTCTCCGCTCACGGCGAGGAACTATTCGCGACCGCACAGAATTTTGGAACCAATCTCTACTACGAAGCGAGCGTTGCAGGCGGAATTCCGATCATCAAAGTTCTTAGGGAAGGCTTAATTGGTAACCGAATCACCCGCCTCTACGGGATCGTTAACGGCACCTGCAATTATATCCTCACGCGGATGAAGCTCGAAGGGGCTGAATTCGGAGACGTGCTGGCGGATGCCCAAAGACTTGGTTTTGCGGAGGCCGAACCTTCGCTCGATGTAGACGGGCAGGACGCGGCACACAAGACTGGCATTCTTGCTTCGCTGGCTCACGGTTTTTGGATCAACCCGCGGGACATCCACGTGGAAGGGATTCGCCAGATTTCGAAGCTGGATATTCAGTTCGCCTCACAACTCGGCTACACGATCAAGCTGCTGGGCATCGTGAAGCATGTGGAGGGGCCCCGCATCCAGGTCACTGTTTATCCCACGCTGATTCCGAATACGCATGTCCTTGCGAGCGTGAATCATGTGTTCAACGCGATTTTCGTGCGCGGCGATATTGTGGGGGATACGCTTTATTACGGACGCGGCGCGGGCCAGGATGCCACGGCCAGCGCAGTGTTGAGTGATCTGGCCGACGCAACGCTGGACCTGAAGTGCGGCAGCAAGAGCCGTGTGCCGCCCTTTGTGCCACACGAGCGCGAGGGGGCTGTGCAGAAGATTGATGATGTCGTTTCGCGTTATTATTTGCGTTTGAGCGTTGTGGATCGGCCCGGCACACTGGCGCGGATCGCGACCATTCTGGGCGAAATGAAGATCGGCATTTCGTCGGTCATTCAGCCGGAAGGCCACGAGGGCGCAAGCGTGCCCCTCATATTGATGATGCATGATGCGCCGAATGTCGCGATGAAACGTGCTTTGAGCAAAATCGGAAAATTGGGGGTGGTGAAAGCGCCGCCTGTGATGATTCGCGTTGAGAGTTTTGAATGACGACTGCTTTTTCTCCAGTTGAAGAACAGGGTTCCGCGTGGCCTGGCGTGATCGAACGCTATCGCGCGCATTTGCCCGTGAGCGAGCGCACTCCGGTGATCACGTTGCTGGAAGGAAATACTCCGTTAATTCGCGCGCAAAATTTCGTGGACGCGATCGGCGGACGTTTCGAGCTCTACCTCAAGTATGAGGCGATGAATCCGACCTGTTCCTTTAAGGACCGCGGGATGACCATGGCGATCAGCAAGGCCAAGGAGCGCGGTGCAGAAGTCGTCATCTGCGCCAGCACGGGAAACACTTCCGCTTCAGCTGCTGCTTATGCCGCGCGCGCGAAGATGAAGTGCATTGTTCTACTGCCGAATGGCAAAATCGCTCTCGGCAAGCTCGCGCAGGCGCTCATGTACGGCGCGACAACGATTGCGATTGAAGGCAATTTCGACGACGCACTCCGGATCGTGCGTGAACTCGGAGAGACGGGCAAAGTTGAGGTGGTAAACAGCATTAACCCGGTTCGTATCGAAGGACAAAAGACGGCGGCCTTCGAAATTTGCGATCAACTCGGTCGCGCACCGGATTACCATTTTCTACCGGTTGGAAATGCTGGGAATATTACTGCCTATTGGCGCGGGTACAAGGAGTACCACGCCGCCCGTAGAACCGATCAGTTGCCAAAAATGTTTGGGTTCCAGGCGGCAGGTTCAGCGCCGATTGTCGATGGCCATCCAATTGAACATCCGCAAACCATCGCGACAGCGATTCGCATTGGAAATCCCGCGAGTTGGCAAGGAGCAACGAATGCGCTCAAGGAGTCGAAGGGTCACATCGACAAGGTGACCGACGACGAAATTCTCGCGGCTTACAAGCTGGTTGCGCGATCCGATGGTGTCTTCGCGGAACCTGCTTCCACCGCTCCGCTGGCAGGAATTATCAAATGCCAAAAGGCCGGGATGATCCCAACCGGTTCGGTGATTGCAGTCACTCTGACGGGCCATGGTTTGAAAGATCCGGACACCGCCATTAAATCCGCAGGATTTGAACCGTTTATTACCAGGCCGGATAAGAACGAGGTGATGAAGGTTATCGGGATATGAAGAAGACCAGTCTCGAAATCGATGACGTTCTGGCCGGGCAGCTTGAGTCCGCGGCGAAAGCGCAGGGGATCAGTCCAAGCGAATTTATTCGCGGCGCTCTGCAACAGGCTTTAAAGGACGGTGCACCCAACGTGAAACCTGCTCGGTTCGTTCAGCGCGTCCATGATTTCGGAACACATATCGAGAGTCCTTGGACGATTCTCGTCGACATCGAAAGCGAAGAGCATTTTCGCAAGTACAGCCGCAAATGACGCTGGTCGATCTAACATTGATAATGGCTGCCGTGAACAGCCGGGCGCCGATGCATCGTGCCGCTCGCGACTGGTGGGAGGAGCAGTTGAATAGCGAGAATAAAATCGCGCTGAGCTGGCTGGTTATACTCGGCTTCATTCGACTCACAACCAGCTCAAAAATCATGCCAGAACCACTTCTCCTGGCGGATGCGATCGCGATGGTGGATTCATGGCTCGCCCGCCCAAATGTGACGATTGCGCAAGTGACCGCTCAGCATTGGAATGTCCTGCAAAACATGTTGCACGCAGTGGGTCACGGAGCTGCGCTGACGATGGACGCCCACCTCGCGTGCCTGGCCATCGAGCATAACGCCGAGATCGCGACCGCTGACGAAGATTTTTCTCACTTTCCCGGGCTGGCCTGGCGCAACCCTCTCAAGCCCGAAGCCCGGAGCACAGAGACATAACCAGCAATGGCACTCATTGTTCAAAAATACGGCGGCACCTCCGTCGGAAATACAGAGCGTATTAAGAATGTCGCCTCGCGCGTCGCGAAGTATCGCGCCCAGGGCGATCAGGTGGTGGTCGTCGTTTCCGCGATGAGCGGCGTGACCGACGGTTTGATCAAGCTGGCGAAGGAAATCATGCCTCTGCCTAGCGAGCGAGAAATGGACATGCTTCTCGCGACTGGCGAACAAACGACCATTGCTCTCACTGCGATGGCGCTGCACGCTTCGAACATCGATGCTGTCTCTTTGACCGGCGCTCAGGCCGGCATCGTTACTGACGGCGTTCACACCAAAGCAAAGATTCAGAATATCACGCCCAAGCAGGTGCATGCGCTGCTCGATTCTGGAAAGGTCGTGATTGTCGCGGGTTTCCAGGGTCAAACGCTGGATGGCCAGATCACTACGCTGGGCCGCGGGGGTTCCGATCTTACGGCCATCGCTCTCGCCGCCGCTCTCAAAGCGGATCTCTGCCAGATTTATACGGATGTGGACGGCGTTTACACTGCCGATCCGCGCATCGTAAAAAGCGCGCGCAAACTGCCCGAGATCGCCTACGACGAAATGCTCGAACTCGCGAGTCTTGGCGCGAAAGTAATGCAAAGCCGCTCTGTTGAATTCGCAAAAAAATTCGGCGTGGTTTTCGAAGTGCGCTCCAGCCTAAACGACAATCCAGGAACCATCGTGAAAGAAGAAACTGCAAGCATGGAAGACGTCGTGATTCGCGGCGTTTCGCTCGATAAAAATCAGGCCAAAGTCACCCTCGTAGGGGTGCCGGACAAACCGGGCGTCGCCGCGCAGATTTTCAAGGCGCTTGCTGACGCCACCATCAACGTCGACATGATCGTCCAAAACGTCAGCCACGGTGCTGGGGCACCGTCGACCGATATCTCGTTCACCGTGGATAAGCCCGAGCTGCTCAAGGCGTCCAAAGTGATCGACGCTTTGAAAACAGACGTGGGTCTTCGTGACGTCATCGCAGATGAAAACATTGGCAAGCTGAGTGTGGTCGGCGTCGGCATGCGCAGTCACTCCGGTGTCGCTGCGAAAGTCTTTGAAACTCTCGCGAAGCACAACGTCAACATCGACATGATCTCGACCAGCGAAATCAAGATTTCCGTCGTGATCGACTTAAAACACGGCGAGGAAGCGATGCGCGCGGTGCACGAAGCATTTTTGGGCTAGTTCTATGCACGATTTCCGCTACGTCGACGGCAAGCTGTATTGCGAACGCGTTTCGATCGAATCGCTCGTGAAGAAATTCGGAACGCCGCTTTACGTTTATTCGCAGAACACTTTTTCGCAGCATTACGAGAAGCTGGACACAGCGCTCGCGGAGTTGAATCACCTGATTTGCTTCGCGATGAAGTCCAATTCAAACCAGGCGGTGTTACGTGCGCTGGCTAATCTGGGCAGCGGCTACGATATCGTTAGTGAAGGTGAGTTGCGCCGCGTCGTTGCGGCAGGCGGCGATCCAAAGAAGTGCGTCTTCGCCGGGGTTGGGAAATCAGAGAACGAGATCGCTTACGCACTGAACCAGGGAATCTATTCGTTTAACGTCGAAAGCGAGCCGGAGCTCGAACGGATCGACAAAGTCGCCGCCAAGCTCAAAAAAGTTGCGCCGGTGGCAGTACGCGTGAATCCAAATGTGGACGCGCATACGCACGCGAAGATCACGACTGGCACTTACGAAAATAAATTCGGTATCGCTTTCGAGAAGGTCGAAGGTGTCTATGCTCGTGCGCGGAAGCTGAAGAATCTTCGGTTGCGTGGCTTGCAAATGCATATCGGCTCCCAACTGACCGAAGTTGCGCCATTTGAAGCCGCGGTGAAAAAGGTTTTGCCTTTGGTGCAGAAGCTTGCACGCGCTCACAATTTTGAATTCTTCAGCATCGGCGGTGGTTTGGGCATTCGTTATCTTGACGCCCTGGACAGCGGCGCGGAATCCTGGTGGAAACGTCCCGATGCCTCGAAGATCCTGACGCCCAAAAAATACGCGGACACACTTGTCCCCCTGCTCAAACCGCTCGGCCTGCGCATTCTGATCGAGCCCGGTCGTTTCATCTCCGGTAATGCCGGAATTCTTGTCACGAAAGTTGAGTATGTGAAAAGGACGGGTAAAAAGAATTTCGTGATTGTCGATGCGGCCATGAACGATTTGATCCGCCCCGCCTTTTACGATTCGTACCACGAAATCGTCCCGCTCCGGAAGAAGAACGGCAAAACCATTCCTTCGGATGTCGTGGGGCCGATCTGCGAATCCGGCGATTTTTTTTGCAAAGATCGTCCGCTGGCCAAGGTCGATTCTGGTGAATACATCGCGCTGCTCAGCGCCGGAGCGTACGGTTCCGTCATGGGTTCGAATTACAACACCCGCGGCCTCCCGACCGAGGTCCTGGTAAACGGCAACAAAGCCGCGGTCGTCCGGGAGCGTCAGCCTCTGGAGGACATCTGGAAACTCGAGCGCACGCCCGAGTGGCTGACCAAAGCTGCCTGACCTGCTTGCTCAGCGTCGAGCGCTGCAATGAGCCTGGTGGATCGTCGCGATGATGAAATCCTGGTCCTCCGCAGCCAGTGAACTCGAACTGGGCAGGCAAATGCCGCGTTGGTTGAGATCTTCCGCCACTTGGCCACCCATGCACTCGTACTTTTCATACAGTCTTTGCGTGTGCATCGGCTTCCACACCGGGCGAGCCTCAATGTTTTGAGATTCGAGATGCTGGATGAGCTGTTCCGTGGTCAGCCCAAATTTTTTCGTGTCGACCAGAAAGCAGCTCAGCCAATTCGTGTGCAGCCCGTAGCTGGCCTGCGGCATCAGCGAAAATCCAATCGCTTCAAGTGCGTCGCGATATCGAAAGGCAATGCCGCGCCGCTGCTCAATTCGCAACGGAAGCACCTCAAGTTGACCGCGGATGATTCCGGCGAGCACATTGCTTGGCCGATAGTTGTAACCCACTTCCGAATGCAGATAATTCATTCCCGGATCACGGGCTTGTGTGCTCCAGTATAGCGCTTTCTCGATCCAGTCGCGGCGTGCAGAAGCCAGCATCCCGCCGGAGGTCCCAGTAATGATTTTGTTGCCGTTAAAGGAATAGACGCCGAGGTCGCCAAGCGTTCCCGCCAGCCTCCCTTTGTACTGGGCGCCGAGAGTCTCTGCCGCGTCTTCGATCAACGGCAGTTCGTAACGGTGGCAAACCTCCAGGATGGGGTCGAGGTCCGCACTCTGTCCAAAAAGATGCACAACAGTGACAGCCTTCGGAAGGCGATTAACGCGTGCGCGCTTTTCGAGAAAATCCGCCAGAAGATTCGGATCGAGGGTCCAGGATGCGTAATCGCTGTCGATGAACACCGGTCTGGCGCGCTCATAAAGGATCGGATTACAACTGGCGGCGAACGTGAGCGTGGGGGTCACCATTTCGTCGCCTTCTTTCAGGCCCAGCAATTTTACCGCAAGATGCATCGCCGCGGTGCCGTTCGATAGCGCGACGGTCTCAAGAGCGGTGAGCCTGGACATTTCGCGTTCGAGTTCCGTGATGTTGGGACCGACGGTGGAAAGCCAGTTCGAGTCGAATGCTTCCTGCACATATTTCTGCTCGCTGCCGCTCATGTGCGGCACTGATAAATAAATTCGTTTTCGCATTCGCTGCTGCTTCGTCGGGCCAGATACTGCGGAAACTCTTTGACACTGAAAAGCGCCTTTGCCTAGCTTGTCGGAAAAGCTGCTATGAGATTTGGGATTAATACGTTTCTCTTCACCTCACCCTTCACCAACGAAAGCACAAAACTTTTTCCACAATTCAAAAAGTGGGGGTTCGAAACGATCGAAATTCCCGTGGAAGATACCTCACACATCGATCCAGCGCACGTTAAGGCCGAACTCGACAAGAACGGACTGGTTTGCGGCTCCGTTTGCGCGTGCATGGGGCCCGACCGCGACTTGCGAGGCGATGCGACCCAGCAAAAAACCGGTCTGGAATACATGATGAAGTTGCTCGATCAAATGGTCGTCCTGGATTGTCCGAGCTTGATCGGTCCGGTGTATTCTGCGGTGGGCCGCGCCGATGCCGTCCCCGAGAAAGAGTACAAAGCGCAGTGGAAAACTGTGGTGAAGAATCTCAAGCAGCTCTGCAAATATGCGGAGAAGCGTGGCCGTCAGGTCTGCCTCGAACCGCTCAACCGCTTTGAAACCGATTTCATCAATACTGCAGATCAGGCGCTGCAGATGGTGAAGGACGTAGGAAGCCCTGCGCTAAGAATTCACCTCGATACTTTCCACATGAACATCGAGGAAAAAGATCAGGGCAAGTCGATCCGTAAAGTCGGCAAGCTTCTCGGCCATTTCCACGCTTGCGGAACCGACCGCGGCACCCCGGGGAATGACAGCCTGAACTGGGAGCCGATCGTCAAAGCCTTGAAAGGCATTGGATACAAAGGCGACGTCGTGATCGAATCCTTCACCACCGATGTGAAAGTGATCGCCCGCGCCGCCGCTATTTGGCGCCGAATTGAGCCGACTCGCGACGAAATCGCGGTCAAAGGCTTGAAGAACCTCCGCCGCTTTTTTGGGAAATAGCCTTGGTCGCGATGTGCAAGCTCATCGCTCCGCCGAAAAAATTTTCCACCCGTACTTCGGCGCAATTTGACTGGTTCAGGAGGGTCGTCACGCCCTCCTGCGCCGGATAATGTTCGAGCGATTCAAGAATGTAGCTGTACGCCGCCGAGTCCCCGCAAAAAATCAACCCAAACATGGGAACAACGGCTCGGAGATAGGCGAAATACACCGCCCGCCAGAGGCGGTTGGCTGGCTTCCCGAAGTCGAGAATGAGCAGGCGTCCGCCCGGTTTCAGCACGCGAACCAATTCGCGAACTCCTCTTGGGAAGTCCGATAAATTCCGCAGCCCGTACCCAATAGTGACCACGTCGAAATGATCGTTCGGAAAAGGCAATTCCAGGGCGTCTGCTTGAACCCATTTGATTTGTTCTGAACGCGCGCGGGCCTGAACCAGCATCTCGGGAGTGAAGTCTGAGCCTACGACAGTCGCTCCCGCCTGAGCTAATCGGACTGCGATGTCCCCGGTTCCGCAGCAAACGTCCAACGCGCGTTCTCCTGCGCGGATATTGGCAGAGCGAATCAGCGTCCGTTTCCAAAGGCGGTGCATCCCGAAGCTCTGGACGTCATTGATCAGGTCATAGCGCGAAGCGATCCGGCTGAAAAGTTGACGGACGCGATGGCTTCGTTCGGGGCCGGAACTGTAGGACGCGCTGCTCATCTGACCGCAGTCCGTTTGCGGACCAGCGACTGTGCGTTAGCGAAGAAATCTAGTTGTGAAACCGCTCGTATGCGGGAACAGTAGACCCGGTTTCGCATAGAGTTTCAATGCCCGTGTGGTCGCGCCTGAATAGTATCGTTGCAGCGTTCCTGCTCTTCTGCGGCGTGGCTCCTTTCTCCCGCGCGCAGGTCATTGATCAGGCGCCGACCCGGCGGCCCGCTCGCGAATTGATCGTTAAGCTCAAGCCCCAAGGCTCTGCCGCTGATCGCGCGCGCGCTTTGCGCAACGCCAGTAACACGCGTGAGATTGGTCGTGGTTTGGGGCGGCAAGGGCTTCGCGCGCAGGAAGCGAGCTCGACCTTCGTTTTGACCGTCCGGGACGATGTTGCCGTGGCCAGCGAAATCGCGCGGCTGGGGAGCAATCCCGCGGTCGAATACGTTGAACCCAATTACTCGATCAAACTGCTGGACGCCGGCCCTGTTTTTCCCAACGACTTCGAATTTTCCAAAATGTACGCCCTGCATAATACCGGCGGCGGCGATGCTAAAGTTAACGCGGACATTCAAGCAATCGAAGCCTGGCGATTCAGCACCGGGGATAAGCGTGTCATCGTCGCCGTGATCGACACAGGGATCGATTACCTCCATGAAGATCTGCGCGACAACATCTGGGTAAACGAGAAGGAAATCCCGTTTAACGGCATTGATGACGATGGCAATGGCCTTGTGGACGATTACATGGGTTATGACTTCGTCTCGAATGATAGCGATCCATTCGACGATAACGAGCACGGCACCCATGTTGCCGGGATCATCGGCGCGAAAGGAAACAACGGGATCGGGACGGTCGGTGTTTGCTGGAACGTTTCGCTCATGGCGCTCAAGGCGTTCGATGATCAGGGTAATGGGACGGTCGATGATGCCATCTCCGCGATGGAGTATGCGGTGCAGAACGGGGCGCGAATCATCAATGCGAGCTGGGGTCTGGATGAGCGCAGCCGCGCGCTCGAAGAAGCAGTTCAGAGGGCTTCCGACGCCGGCGTGCTTTTCATTGCCGCCGCAGGAAATAATCGCACGGACGCACTCTCTTACCCGGCATCCTTTGAAAGCGTTCTTTCCGTCGGTGCGACCGACAACAAAGACGCCCGTGCAGGGTTCTCGAACTACGGCGCCACCGTGGACGTGGCCGCACCGGGTGATAACGTCTTCTCCACGTTGCCCGAAAATAGCTATGGGTTCCTGAGCGGCACATCGATGGCCGCGCCGCATGTGTCGGGAGTAGCCGCTCTTGTTCTGTCGCGGTTTCCGAAATATTCGCGGCAGGAGCTCTTCGATATCCTGATCAACAGCGTCGATGTCGTCCCATTCGATCAACCGATGGGCAATGGCCGTATCAATGCCGCGCGAGCTGTGAAGATGGATCAGCCACTGCCGACCGCGCGATTAGCCGTCCCGCCGACGATCTCCGGCAGTATTACCGTGACCGGCACCGCGAATGGCACCTTCGCTGTCGGCTACGGTGTCTTCATCGGCTCTGGTAAAAATCCCACCAATTGGCTGCCCGTTGCCTCTTCAACCAGTCGCGTAACGAATTCAACCCTGGCGCAGCTCGACACCGCGCTCGTCCCGGACGGTCCCGCAGTTGTCCAATTGGCGGTGACCAACGGAAACGGCGCGGCGGCCACGGTCAACGTGCCGGTGAAAGTGTTGAATGCGCTGATCACTTCGCCTTTGTCCGCGGATGTTCTCGCGCCGTCTAGACTGGAAATCCGCGGAACACTTTACGGCGCGAACAAAAGGTTCGAGCTTTCTTATGGCGCGGGTCTGAGCCCAAAGACGTGGACCAACATTCCGAGTGTCGAAAACAAAACCATTCTCGAAGGCAAATTGGGAGAATGGGACACGACCGCGCTGCCCACCGGTCCGTACACCCTTCGTATGGTCAGCTACGCGGATACAAATCGTTCCGAATTCCTCGCCCCAATGATCTATATCGACCGCCACTTGCGCGACGGCTGGCCGGTGTCGCTTCCGACCGACGATGATTTCCCGCCGGCTGAGTGGCGGAACGTGCGCGTTGCGGATCTCGATGGCGATGGTAAGGCGGAATTCGTGGTGGTGGAACCAAGTACGCGCAATCGCCCGCAGGTGCTCAAGGTGTTTTCCGTCGATGGTCAGCTCCTCTGGTCCCGCGAACTCGGGTATGACATTCCTCCAGACGTTCCCGCCATCGGTGACATCGACGGCGACGGCAAATCCGAAATCTTCGTCGACGTCCCGAACGGTGTGACCGCCTTTCATTACGACGGATCGGCGGTTACTGGATGGCCCGTAAACAAAACCACGCGCAACCAGGCGAAGGTCCTCGCGGATCTGAATCGTGACGGCATCATCGAGTTGATCACCTATTCGCAGGAATATTCCGCCACGCAGGTGCCGGACCTCCGCGAACTCGCCATTTACAATGGGAAAGGGAACCTCATCAAGAAGTGGGATCTGCCCTGGTGCGGTTCGACCAACGATGTCCAAAAAATCTTTCCTGCGATTGCCAATCTCGATGATGATCCCCAGCTCGAGATCGTGGTTGTCTCCGGTTGTTCTGAAGTCGCCGCCTTCGATTATCGCCGGGATGAGGCGAAATGGCGAACCAGCGGTGATGGTGTTTTTCTCAGCTCCCCTGTGATTGGAGACATCGATGGAGACGGCTCTCCTGAAGTAATCGCTGCGGCCGCGGCGGACAACGGTTCGCCGACGGGCGGCGTCTATGTCTTCCGAGGCAATGGTGAACGCTGGGTGGGTTGGCCTGTTTTGGAAGAGTACTCTTTCACCTCCGCTCCGGCGCTCGGGGATCTGGACCACGATGGGCGGCTCGAGATTGTTCTGGCCAGCACACAACCGTCTGGCCTGCACGTTCTGCAAGGGGATGGATTCGAAGCGGATGGCTGGCCTGTCGACGCCTTCCATTACGGTAGTTCGCGCGTTGGCGTGTCGTTGGCCGATATCGACGCCGACGGCACATCTGAGATTCTCAGTGCCATTCCCGGTTTTACCTTGCTGGCTTTATCCGAGAATGGCGCCGAGTACGTCGGCGGGGTGATAGCGCGAAACTTCGCGGGCGCAATTGTTCCTTTGAATGGGCCGAATTCGATTCAAGGACTGCCTTTCGAAAATTTCACGCCCTACCGCACACACAAGGCCAGTCCGCCTCTCTTGGGTGATTTCGATGGCGATGGGTCACTCGATATAGCCTTTGCTTCACTGCAGGACCGCAGCTTCGGCACGAATCAAAAGCTCAAAAAGCGTAGCTCGGTTTACAATTGGCAACTCGGCGTGCCTCTCTCGCCGCGCACGCTGGAATGGCCGATGTTCGCTCACGATGTGCAAAACAAGGGGGCCTATACGCTACCGCCCTTCATTGTCCCCCAATCGACCAACGTCACGCGGGCCGTTCGGGATCGTGTGCTCGGCCTGGAAGATCGACCGCTGGAAATTCGCCCCTTGCTCAACGATTTAGGTACGCCGCCCTTCCGCGTCGCTTCCTTCGCGCAACCGGCTCACGGCATTGTAACCAGCGGTTCCGAGGGCGTTCTCATCTATACTCCCAACAAGGATTTTTCCGGATTGGACGAATTCACCTATAGCATTGAAGATGCTCAGGGCCTGACCAGCACCGCCAAAATCATCATTCGCATGAAAGCGGTCAACGATCCCCCGGTTGCGCAGGACATCCACTTGACCGTCAAGAAAAACTCCTCCGTTAGTATTTTCTATACCGGCACAGATTCCGAAAACGATAAACTCACCTTTCGCGTCGTGGATACACCAGGCAACGGCGAGCTTTGGAACTACCCCGCGCTTGGGGTCTATTATCCAAAGCGTGGCTTTTTCGGAACCGACCTGTTTCACTACGTGGCCAATGACGGCAAACACGACAGCTTGCTCGCCGCGGTGACGATCGACGTGGTCAACAGCAACAATCCGCCCACTCTCGTGTCGCAAGCTTTTCTGACGAAGACGAATCGATCGTTGCGCATCGATCCCTCCGCTAGCGATCTCGATGGCGATCCGGTTAGCTTCGAACTGGCCGCGCTTCCCCAGCACGGCACGGCGGCAGTGGAGGAGACGGGGTTCCGTTATACGCCGGAAAAGGATTACCTCGGAGATGATTCATTTACCGTTCGCCCGTTCGATGGTTCCGCTTACGGGGATTCTGCGACGATGACGATCAGCATGATTGCGACCAATGCGACCCCGGTGGCCTCTAACGGTTCAGCTACCGTTGCGCCCAATACTCCCCTTTCTCTTAACTTGCCCGGACGCGATCCCGACGGCGACCAGATCATTTTCACCGTTCTCACTCAGCCTTTGCATGGCACACTCTCAGGCACCCCTCCGAAGCTCACCTACACCCCGGCCACCAATTACCTGGGGCCCGACAAATTTACCTACAAGGTAAGCGACGGCTTCGCCGAAACTCAAACGGCGACTTATACCATTCAGGTAGTGCGTCGAAATCGTCCCCCCGAAGCAAAGGATCAAACCATTTCCACCACCGTGGGTGAACGCGTCAGTTTTTCTTTGAACCTGAGCGATCCGGACGATGACCCACTGCGTACCGTCATTCTCAAAGGCCCAGCGAATGGTTTGCTGTTCGGCAACGGCACCAATTTCACCTACCTCCCAAATATCGGCAGCATCGGTTCCGATACCTTTACTTACAAAGCATGGGACGGCCAAAAATTCGGAAAGCCCGCGCGCGTCACCTTGCTCGTATCACTCCCGCGCGAACAATTGCCTCCCTCTTTCCGCTCGATCACTCAAAGAGGGGATGCAATAGAGCTTATGCTTGAAGTTCCGAACACAAACGCATTTTACATCGAGATTTCTACGAATCTCGTCGACTGGACTGCAGGGGCAGGACCTTTAGTCTCGCCGCTGGAGACTTATTCTTACAGAGACACCAAGAGCACCGACGGCGTCCGTTTCTATCGCGCGCGCCGCAGCAATTAGCGTGCGTTATTTTGTTCGCTGTAATAGCGGAAGCGGTTCACCCGATAAACCCAGGCGAGGACTTCGGCTACGGCGGCATACAGCTCGGCAGGAATCTCGCCGCCGACTCGTCCATATTTGAAGAGCATGCGGGCCAGCGGTTTGTTCTCCATGATTGGAACATTATTTTGCGTGGCGATCTCACGGATTTTGAGCGCGTTTAGCCGCGAACCTTTCGCGACAATCTTCGGCGCTTTCATCGTCTTTCGGTCGTAACGCAAGGCGATCGCCAGGTGCGTCGGATTCGTCAGAATTACGTCGGCCTTGGGCACTTCCTGCAGCATCTTTCGCTGGCTTTTCATCGTTCGGCGACGTCGTTGACGGGCCTTCACGTGCGGATCGCCTTCGGTGTTTTTGATTTCTTCCTTTAGCTCCTCCTTCGTCATCATCAGGTCGCGAGCGGTGCGCCAGTACTGGTAACCGTAGTCGGCTGCCGCGATTCCGGAGAGGGCCAGGATCACCCGGCTACCGATCTGGAAGCTCGAATCACAGAGAAATCGCGAAATTTCTGATGGCCCGAGCGTCGTAAAGAAGATCGGGTCGAGCAAAATGTTCCGAACGGTGCTGTAGCAAACAGCGCCGATGATCGAGAGCTTGAGTGTGGAGAGTCCTGTGGGAACCAGCGATTTCGCAGAAAAGATTCGTGAAAAGCCCGCGGCTGGATTAACGCGTTCCCAATCCGGTGTGAGCGCTTCAGACGCGGTGTTGAACCGGCTTTGAATTCCGCCTGCTAAAAGCGAACTCCCCACTGTGGCTATGATCACCGGTCCCGCACAGATTCCGAAGAGGAACGCTCCCTGAATCAAATAGCGCTGCAGATTCTCCTGCGAAACCGAGGTCTTGTGCAGGTTTTGGAAAACGCCATAGAAAAGCCATGCCAGCCGTTGCCACGCATCCGGCCCCGCCAGACGGAGTGCGCCGAGAGCCGCTCCAAGCACAAAAACACTCTGTACTTCCGCACTGCGAGCAAACTGACCTTTCTTAAGCGCCTCCTCCAGGCGCTTGGGCGTTGCTTGCTCTGTCTTTTCCCCCGCGTGCTGGCTCATTGCTTTAGGTCCTCAACATCTGCGCGACCCGGATGAAATCCTCGGGGATGCGGTGAAGATGGTTAACGATATGTTGCGCCAGTAAATTGCAGGTCATCCCGAACACCGCGAGACCCGCGATGCTTCTTACCGGAAAGCTTTCGCTGAAAACGTTCATTTGCGGAACAGCGCGGCCCAGCAGCGTGAAAATGAGCGTTACCAGGAACGAGGTCGCCAAAATGGGGGCCGTCATTTGCAGCGCGATGACAAACATCCCGGAGGCCCGAGACACCACGTCCGCCAGCAGAGCCTCAGAAAGATGAGCGCCGCCTGCGGGAATAATTTCGTAGCTCCGCTGCAATCCAATGATGATCCAATGATGCAAATTGAGGGTGAGCAAAAGAATAATACTCATCCAATGCAGCAGCGCGCCCGGAGCGGAGCCGAAGGTGCTCGTGATGGGGTTGAAGTTCGACGAAAGCATCAGACCGGTTTCCGTCGAGATCAGGCTTCCTGCGATTTCCACTGCGTAAAAAAGAAACCGGGCGAGGAGCCCAAGTGTGAGGCCTGTGCTTACCTCAACAAAGAGCAGGCCAAAAACTTTATGCAGCGGCGCGCCATCGAGTGAAACCAGCGGCACCATTGGGAGAATGACAAACGCGCAAACCGCCGCAAATCCAATTCGCACCAATACAGGGATGCTTTGGACCGCGGTTAGGGGGAACATCAGCAAGTACGCGCTGAAGCGCACGAAAATGATGAACCAGGTTGTGACGTCTCCGAACACGGCGTCAGTGGACCATTTGCGGAATTTTTTCGAGCAGCATTGTTGTGAATTCCATGGCGGAGCGGACGAGCCACGGCAGCGACACAATGAGCAGCGACGCGATCCCAAGAACTTTCGGAACGAACGACAGGGTTTGTTCGTGAATGGAAGTGACCGCCTGAAACAGGCTGATGGCCAGCCCAATCGAAAGCGATGTCATGAGAATGGGAGTGGCGAGGGTCAGCGCCTGAAAAATCATCGCTTTGATCAGCTCGATGGCGAATTCGGGGTTCATTTTACGTTGCGAAACTTTGCAGCAGCGATCTCGTAATCAGTTCCCACCCGTCCACCAGCACGAAAAGCAATAGCTTCAGCGGAAGGGCCACCGTCGCGGGAGGCATCATCATCATGCCCATGCTCATGAGTACCGTCGCCACCACCAGATCGATCAAGATAAACGGAACGAAAAGGAGGAAACCCATTTGGAAAGCCGTGCGCAGTTCGCTGATGATGAAGGACGGAATGACCACTTTCATCGGCAACTCCTCCGCGGAATTCACGGTCTGCCGGCTCAATGACGAAAACAATTCAACGTCCTTCGGGCGCGTCTGTGTCAGCATGAACGTGCGTAACGGCTTGGCGGCCTCGGCCATCGCTTGTTCACTGCTGATCTCTTTGTTCATGTAGGGCTGCAACGCCTGGCTGTCGATCTTCGCCCAGACCGGTTCCATGATGAAATAGGTCATGAAAAGTGAAAGCCCGATGAGGATCTGATTGGCGGGAGTTCCTTGCAACGCAAGCGCCGAACGAACGAATGACAAAACGATCACGATTCGCGTGAAGCTCGTCATGAGCAGAATGATCGATGGCGCGAGCGTGAGTAGCGTCATCGCGAAAAGAATCTTGATCGCAGAATCGACGTCTCGCGGTTGCTGACTCGCTTCGACGCCTAGATTCAGCTTGAACGGAACCAGCGGCGCACTCGGCGCGGATTGCGACTGTCCCTGCCCGAACGTCGAGAACGAGCAGGAGTACAGCGCAACAACAACGCACAACAACAAACGGACTGAGAGTAAAGTGCGCACGGCTATTTCCGTCCGAGCGCCTGCATGAGCGCTTCTCCAAATGAAACTGGCACGATCCGTTCCGTCTCAGCTTGCGGTTCACCATCCGGCAGATGTGTGAGGAGGGTCAGCCCTTGAGCGCTCGATCCAATAAGCATCCGCTGCTGTTCGAACGCCACAACGTAAACGGCTTGTCTCGCGCCAAGACTCTTGGCTTCGAGCACCTGAAGTTTCCGCGCCGGTGATCCCGTCTGACGAAACCGATGCATATTGCGAAACATCCACGCGCCGCCGAAAAAGATTGCCACGACAAATGCAAGCGAGCCGATCATCCGAAAGAAAGCGACTCCGAATGAACTGGACGGCGGTGTGAGCGGCTTCAACGTTGGAGCGTCGGCTCCGAAAACGGAAAGCGAAGCCAACACGGTGAGGATCAAGCCGCATTTGATGTACAACGCGATGCGAGCGCGGACATTATTGTCCGCCAGTCCATCGGACCGCGGTCGGGGACCGACCGCCGCGCCTTCAATCGCAGCGAACGCTGCGATTGAAGGACCGGTCGCGCTCCGTTCGGGCGGACAGGAATGTCCATGCCCCACTTTGTTAACAGTCTTCTTCATATGAGCGAGCAATTCATCACCCGGAAACCATCTCGGTGATCTTGATTCCAAATCGATTATCCACGACCACCACTTCGCCACGTGCGACGAGCTTGTCGTTGACGAGCACGTCCACGGGTGCATCTGCAAGTTTTTCGAGTTGCACGACCGAGCCCGAGGCGAGCTGGAGGACTTCACGCATTGGCAATTGACACGAGCCGAGCTGAACGGTCACGGAAACTGGAACATCCAGAAACATGTCCAGGTTGCCGGGCAGATCGTTGGGTTTGGGTTGCGTCATAGCTTGGAAATCTCAGTAATTTGGACGGCCCACTTTTGCTCGCGTGTGCCGAGGCGCCCTCGAAATTTTGTCAGTTTGCCCAATTGGAGTTCCACTCGATCAACCGCGTGCGCCTGCAAGGGCAGAACCTCACCGACCTTCAGTTTCATCAAGTCGCGCGCGGTCAGTCGAAAAGCCGGCCATTGAGCTTTGAGTCTGATCGGAAGTGAGTCCAGGTTGCGGTTCCATTTAACTGCCGGGACGGCTGCCACCGCCGCGGGCGTCGCCGAACTTTGGGTCAGCTTGGTGAGAATTGGCTCGAACGCAGTGTATGGAACGGCCAATTGCATCGGCCCAGTGCACTCGCCCATGCGCGCCTCCAACGTGACTACCAACATGATCGTGTCGCCGCCGGAGCTTTGGAGGAATTTTGGGCTGTTCTCGTGGCCAAGAATCTCTCCCCGCAATTCCTGCAGGCGCTTCCATTGTTTGCACCACTCATTGAGGACGAGTTGGACGAGTTGGTCCATGAGCGCCACTTCCATCTCGGTTAAATGGCGGTCCAGGGTGGCAGGCTTCCCTGGACCCCCGAGCATCCGATCAACAAACCCCAGACCGATGCTCGGACGAATCTCAAAAACGGAAACTCCACGCAATGGTTCCAGTTTGAAAACCGTCAATTGCGTGGCACCCGGCATTCCAGCCGTAAAATCATTGAACGGAATCGTATCGAGCTTTGCCAGTTGCAGTCCGAAATCGACTCGCAAATAGGTCGAAAGAAGCGCTCCCAACGATTCCGTGAATTCCTCGATCTCAGCGCGAATTTTCCGCCACTCCGCAGACGAGAGAAAAACGGGGTGTCGAAAATCGAAACGCTTGTTCGCAGGCTCCTGCTCCTGCTCTTGAGCAACCGGCGCGCTCTCCACCACTGGCGCCGACTCTTCGGGAGCCGGAACGGCTGGTGTGTTATTTTCGACTTCCGCGCTCATCGCGTTATTGGATCGCGAATTCGGTGAGGTAAATGTCCACGACGGCTTCCTTGCCGAGGATGTCGTTGAAGGCAGAAATCAATTCTGCGCGAATGATGTTGCGCATACCCGGCTTGTCCACGTCACTCAGCGTTTTGCTGCTCAAAATGCTCGCCGCGGCATCGCGCAACTGAGGATCGTTCCGTTCGACGTTGTCTTTAAATTCGGAATTTTTTCCGACGAGAGTCATCGACGCGACCAGGTAACGAGTGCCTGCCGTACCTGCGACGTTAACGAGCACCTTGCCCGTGAGCGGAACGGTCACGCGTCCTTTTACGCCGCTTTTGGGCGCTTCTCCGCCGTGCGCTCCTTCGTGGCCGCCGCTTTCTTCCTTGGCTGCTTCGTGGCCGGCTTTGCCGCCCTGAATCTTTGGAATCAATACGAACGTGGTGAGACCGTAGGCAATCGCCGGCATCAAAATGATGTTGGCGATCAGTGGAATCCAAGGATTGCCGCCCTTCGCCGGAGCCGCAGCCTCGGCCGCCGCGGCGGGACGCGGTTCTTCTGGTTTTGGTTGTTCGAGTCGGTTTCCTGCCATGTGAAATTAGCGCTTGAGGTTGACCACTTCCTGGAGCATTTCGTCCGTGGTGGTGATGATGCGTGCGCTCGCTTGAAACGCGCGTTGCGTGGTGATGAGATCAGCCATTTGTCCGGCCATATCGACGTTGCTGCTTTCCAGTTGGCCGCCGAGAATTGTTCCGAGGCCGTTTGTTCCGGGAACATCGGACTGCGCGAGCGGACCGGCGTTCGCCAGCCCTGAATAAAGATTGCTTCCTTCCTTCGTCAACGCGCCGGGATCCTGGAACCGTTGCAGCAACACCTGGCCGCGAGTGAAGGTTACACCGCCACCCAGCGTTACGAGGACTTCACCGTCGGTATCGATTCGGTAGTTCGTGATTCCACCGGTTGCGCCGTCAGGCTTGCCCGTCGCGTCTATTTGAACGTCTCCAGCAGTTTTGTTTGCGTCGCTGTAGCCCTGCACGCGATAACCTTGATTGGTCACGAGGTAACCAGTCGAATCAACGTGGAAATCGCCCGCGCGCGTCGCAAAAAGCTCACCGGACTGTGAGTCCTTTACTAAAAAATATCCGTCGCCTTTGATCGCGAGATCGCTGGGAATTCCCGTGCGAGTCGTCGCGCCTTGCGCGAAATTCGATCGCACCGCGCCTGTACCGACGCCGGAGCCGATCTGAACCTGCGTTGTCCCGCCAGAGGAGAGCATGCTCTGGCTGAACAGATCCTCGAAATCCGCGCGGCCGCTCTTGTAGCCGTACGTGTCGGAGTTCGCGATGTTGTTGCCGATGACATCCATCTGGCTCTGGAAATTCTGAATGCCGCTGACGCCTGAAGTGAGTGAACTGGTCATAGGTCCTTCTTAAGAGGGTTTATAGCCTTTAAAAGTGCTTGTTTGTCCTGAAGTCGCCGTCTGTGTTGGGACCGGTATCGTTTGATCAACCCGGAGGATATCTGAGAGAGCATACGATTGCGTCCCGATCATGATTTTCGGTTGGCCGCTGCTCGAATCGATGGCGGTAACAACTCCGCGTCCAGTCACTTGATCGTTGATCTTCACCTCGACAGTTTGGCCGAGAAGCTGACTGGCGCGCATGGTCTGCATTTCTGTTTGCAGCGACTTGCTGTTTTCCAACGCGCTGAATTGCGCCATCTGCCCAATAAATTCCGTGTCCTTCTGCGGATTCAGCGGGTCTTGGGTGGTGAGCGACGCGACCAAAAGTTTCAGAAAATCTTTTTGATCGAGCGTCCTGGTCGGGAGACGTGGTTCGAGCGCAGTTGCGTTCGTCCCGAACATGGAACCTGATATGGCATCTGGCATAATTATTACGCCCAGCTCTGCCAGCCGCGCAGACGCGCCGCTGATTTCACCGGACGAGAGGAGTTTTTGCTGGTTCTTGAACTCTCCTGTTCAAAAGAGAGATTTCGTTCGTCGCGCTGACGAGAGCCGCGTTGATCCGGCAGAAACATCGAATTAGCGCCGCCATCTTGCGATCTATAGGCCGCCTGTAGCGGTTCAACCCGGACACCCTGTTGCGCGAGCGTGTTTTGGATGCCGTTCCACTGCGAGTCCAGCCATGTGAAGTCACCGCGCTCACAACGCGCCTGCAAAAGCACCTGTCCGTCGACGTGACGAAGTTGGAGAACCAATTCCGTATTGGCATCGGGACGCAGAACGACATTCAACTCATTCGCCTGCGCGGCGCGCAACACTTGCACGTGCTCGCGAATGGCATCCACAACCGCAGCCGCTCGCACTTCGGTGACGCGATGCGTATCCGGCAGTGCATTTGGCGATTCCACGCGAATGCTTGGCGCAAATGAGTCGAGGTTCAAAATCACTTTGTCTGCCGGGAATTCGATCGGGTGCTCGGCTGCCCTGACCAGAGGTCGGCTCACAACCGCTGCTTGCTCGGACACCGCTTCCACCTGTGGCACTTGAAAACCCGCCGGCTGCTCCAAAGAGCCTGAAGTGTTATTTCTTTCCACGTTGAGCAGCACCACAGCCTGTTTAGCATCCGGTGTGCCACGGATGTTTTCGCCGCTTTCCTCGGGCTTTCCGGCAAGTTCTTCCGGCTTGGCTTCGTGCGCCGTCGGCAGCTTCTGCTCATCGGGTGCCGGCGTGAGCTTTTGAACTAAAGAAGCAATATCTGCCTTCGCGGTCGCATCCTGGGACGGAACGCGGACATTCTTGTCCGCAAGTTCATCGGAAGGAGCTTGATCTACGAGACCGAGGGCTGCATTCGCCTCGCGAGAAGAATCTGTCGTGCGCTCTTCTTGCGGACAGGAATTTCCGCGCTCCACCACTTGAGGAGTTTGAACAACGGCCGGCGGGGCCATCAAAATCCCAAGCACGGCCCAGGCCGAAGAATCTGTATCGTTCGCCTTCTTTTCCGGTTCCTGTTTCGGCTCGTCTTTCGTTTCTTCGACTTTTTCGTCGAGATGAAGATCGAGCACTTCGCCGAAACCCGGACCTTCGTCCGGCTTCGAATTTTTTGCTGCACTCTCCGTCCTTTGAGGTGCCGCCTCCACAGGCAGAGGACGGATCGGTGCGCTCATGGGGATTTTTTCTTCTCCGTAATCGTTCGGGTCAAAGCTTCGGTAATAAACGCGACTCGCTTCGCCTCGGCGTCGCCCTTTTTAGCCATGGCGTCGAGCAACGGCGCGCTTTCGCTGTCCTTCATCGTCTTCAAAATTTTGATCAAGGATGGGTCATCCATCTCTTTGAACAAGGTGAGGACCGATTCCTGTGACATCGACGTGTAAAGTTTTGCCAGCCTCTTCAAGGTCGGGAGCTCTTCTTCTTTCACCCGAATAATATTTTGGTCGAAGTCGGCCTGAAGTTGCGCGACGCGCTGCGTCACTGTATTGATCTCGGCACGCTCCGCTTGCAAACGGGTGGCCAATTCGCGCAACTCTTTCTCCCGTTTGTTCATCGATTCCTTCTCGCGACTCAGCTCCTGCAAAAGGACATCGATTTCCGGATTGTGCACTCTCCAAAAGCCCTCAGGCGTGACTTCCTCTTCTTCGTCTCCTTGCTGCGCACTGGCACTCGCCTGCAACGGCTTCATCACCAAAAGGAACATCGTGAGCAGGAAAGAAATCCCACCCATCATGATCGCAGTGATTGGAGCCTGGAGCAGTTTCATATTGCCGCCAAAAGACCACGCTTCATCTGCGCAGCCATTTCATCGATCCACTGCTGCTCCTGCCGCGCCATGTGAAAACGATGCCGCGCCTGTTGACGATCCTGCAGACGATCCAGAATTTCACGCTCACGCGCCGCCTTCTCAAGTGCCGCACGCGCCAGAGTTGATTCCTTCTCCGCGTGCAAACACTTTTCCAATCTCTCGCGGCGAAGCTTCTCTAGCGCCTGGATGTACTGGTTAAGCTGCAAAAGTTTCTTCGCGGTTTCTTTTCCGGCCGAATAGTGGACGAGCGCCGCGGCGTTTAGTTCCTTCTCAGTATCCGACAGTTCCGCGCGCGCGCGGCTTACCTCAACCAAAGCGCGCGCATGTTTCTGCGCTGCGTCCTGTTCGATCTTTGTCTTTAAAAACTGAACCGCTTCCAAACTGAACTTCCATTTCTTCATATGACTGGTCATTTTTTACCGGTGCTGCTGCTGAGGGTCGTTTCAAGCGCTTCCCAGCTTTTCGGCGCCGGGATTCCCTCGCCGATTCCCTGCGTAAGAAACTCACGCAGAGGCTTTTGCAGGCTTATCGCCCGATCTACTTCCGCATTCGAACCAATGACATAAGCACCGATGTTTATCAGGTCCTGGTTCTTCCGCAGGAGTGAAAGCAAATTCCTTGCCCGCCCGCTCAGCTCCTGTTGTTTCGCGCTGGTCAGGTCGCGATGAAGCCGGCTGACGCTCTCCAGTACATCGATGGCGGGATAATGATTCTCCGTGGCGAGTTGCCTGCTCAGAACGATGTGTCCATCCAGAATCGAACGGACGGAATCCGCGATCGGTTCGTTCATATCGTCCCCATCTACGAGCACTGTGAACAAACCGGTAATCGTGCCGCGTTCACCGGAACCGGCTCGTTCGAGCAACTGCGGCAGCAATGCAAAAACAGACGGTGTAAAACCGCGCGTCGCGGGAGGCTCCCCAATCGCCAACCCAATTTCACGCTGGGCCAGCGCAAAACGCGTCACCGAATCCATCATCAACAAAACATTTAAACCGCTGTCGCGGAAATGTTCCGCAATGGTCATCGCCGCGAATGCTCCTTTAACACGCAGCAACGCCGGTTGGTCCGAAGTCGCCACTACAATTACAGACCGTTTACGCCCTTCTTCCGTTAGATCTTTCTCAAGGAATTCGCGCACTTCGCGTCCGCGCTCGCCGATCAGCGCGATCACATTCACATCCGCTTTCGCATGGCTCGCCAGCATTCCGAGCAACGTTGATTTCCCCACACCACTGCCTGCAAAAATTCCGAGGCGCTGGCCTTGTCCACACGCCGTAAAGCAGTCGAGAGCCTTTACGCCGGTTTCGAAAACATTTTTGATTCGCTGCCGGGCCAGTGGGTTCGGCGGCTGATTTAAAATTCCCGCGCTGCGACAAGTGCGAAGCGGCCCGAGCCCGTCCATCGGCTCAGCCAGGGCATTCAACACGCGCCCTTTTAATTCCGGCCCGACCGGCACCTTCAGCGAACGCCCCACGGCAATCACCGGACTGCCCGGCTGAATCCCGTGCACCTCGCGCAGCGGCATCAACAACACACAATCGCCGCGAAATCCCACGACTTCCGCGAGAATTGGATCCCCGTTACTCGGCTCGATCCGGCAGACATCTCCCACCGCGCACATCGGTCCCGCAGACTCGATAACGAGCCCGATGACCTGCGTGACATGTCCGCGCTTCTCCAGCAACGGCGCTTCCTGAACTCGATGAAAATACGAGGCGAGCCGATCGCGTGAAGAGGTTGAGACTTCCCCTAGCATCTATTCCACCTCTGAAATCTTTGTCGGCCGCCTTTGTCGCAATCTTTGTCGAGTCCGGTGGTTAGGCCGCACGTTTCGGAAAAGATGGCCGATGAAGTTTCCGACAAAGTCAGGAAATCGCTCAGCATAACACCGCCGTTTCCATCTTCTCGAACATATGTTCGCGCGTCGCCGCGATCGATCCGTGCCGGGTATTTATGACACAATCCGCTCGCGCGATTCGCGGGTCTGACGTAAAGCGAACCCTCTTATTCTCGGGTGGGGGAAGAATCCCTGACTGCACTTCCTGCAACATCGAAAGGTCTTCCGGATGCAAGAGCACTTCGTACTCCGCCGTTTCCTTCAACTCCGAAAGTGCCGTCAGCACCGTCTGCTCGACGAGCGTGGCGTTCACCGGGGTGTCATGCACGACCCGACGCGCGGACTCCAGCGCCAGCAGAACCAGCGATTTTTCACATTCCGCGGCGATCCCGGGCAAGGCCCGTTCCATCGAACGCAGCAACCCATTCTGCAGATCCAGTAACTGCTTCCGTTGCTCGACCAATTGTTCCCCGAGCGTCTTTTGTCCCGCTTCAAAGCCTTTGCGATACTGCTCCTCGAGCAAATGCCGCACCTTCGATTCTGAAACGAGCGATTCCGTTCCGTCGCGTAGCCGCACATCCAGCAGCGGCACCTTTAATGAAATTCTGGTGCTCATGCCGCCATCTGAAGGCTAAATTCTCCATTCTTCATTGAGAGATAACTCGTCGCTTCCGCGAAGCAACCGTTGTGCCACAAGCTAAACCGTGAGATTTCTGGGTCTTTTTGACGTCTTCGGTAAACTTTTCCCTCTGCGGACCGGCAGGGGAAGCACGTTTCGCTAACCTATTCTGTCCGGACGGAAGGATGCGCACCTGTTCGGACTCTCCCGTCATAGCCCCCGCCCAGCCAGCACCAGCCAGCGCCAAACCACGGCCTTTTTCCTTTGAAGGGCCGGTTCTGTTATGCTATTTCGACTATTCGCATGGCTGCTGAACAGATTGAGCGCTTCAAGATCCTGGGGAGCGACGACGTGATTTACGGCCCGGTGGAATTGCCGGCGCTGGTGAATTGGGTCCAGGAGGAGCGCGTTCACGGCGACACGTGGGTCTACGCAGCGGCGCGCGACGGCTGGCAAAAGGCGGCGCAGGTCTCCGAGTTGAAAATGTTCTTCAGGGACACCGGAACTCGCGCGATTCCCGGTTATGATACAGAGCTGATGAATCGGGCTCCGGGCCTGAAGCCAGGCTCTTTGCGCCGAATCAAAATTTTCGCGGGGCTGTCGGACGACCAATTGGCGAAGTTCATCAAGTACATGGAAACGAAGAATGTGAAGCAATTCAGCGAAATCGTTCGCCAGGGGGAGCCGGGCGATGCAATTTTTTGGATTCTTCAGGGTGAAGTTCGTGTGCGTATGATGATCGGCGGCAAGGAGTCCATTCTCGCAGTTCTCTCAGCGGGCGATTTCTTTGGCGAAGTCTCACTTTTTGACCACGGGGCCCGTTCGGCGGATGTAATCGCCAATGAAGATTCGGTATTGCTCCGCATGGGAGCCGGATCATTTGAGAAAATGGTGCAGGAAGCGCCCGATATTGCGGCCCCCTTTCTTTTCGCGATGGGCAAAACCCTGACCACTCGGATTCGCGCCGATAACAAACGCTTCTCCGAAAGCGTCACCTTTGCGCGCATGGCCAATGCGATCTCGGCGGAAGAATGAGTCACCAGGAAAGCTACTATCGGCACAACGAGGAATATGCCGAGTTCCTGGCGAGTTGGGACGCCAACTTTTACGCAAAATACGCCGATACGCTGAAGCCTGATCGTTCGGGCGGCCGAGCACTCGATGTCGGTTGCGGCGTCGGCCAGGTCGTTGCTCGCCTGACGGAAGCCGGTTTCGAAGCCTACGGGGTGGATGTTTCCGAGCCGAGCATTGCCCGGGCGAAAAAATTCTGCGAACGGTGCCAGGTCTACGACGGCAAACGCCTTCCTTTTCCGGACAACTATTTCGATTCCGCCGGTGCACTCAATGTGCTCGAACATGTCGATGAACCAGAAGCTTTCATACAGGAGGTTGTGCGGGTTGTCGCTCGCGGTGGAAAGGTGGTGATCTCGAGCCCGAATTTCATGCGGGCGATTGGGCTCCGGGATTATCATCCAAGGATGCGAGGCCTCGCGAACAAGTGGTGCAACTGGCGCCGCATTCGCGAGAAGCGGTCTTTGATGAGGACCGATCCCGCACGCGTCAAGTTCGACCGGATGGTGCCGATCGTGAAGCAACCGTTCGAACCCGACGACGACGCAATCATTGCGACCAACGGAGTCGAGATCGCATTCTTTCTCGAACGCTTTGGCTGCGAAATACTCGAGGTCAGTTGCACCGATCGCTACGTGGCCGGACCTCTGGAATTCCTGCTCAACGCCACGCCTGCCCGCTTTTATATGTTCAGTGGATTTGTGGTGGCGCGAAAGAAGAACTCATAGCACTTTCCCGCGCGATGGAGCATCCGCTTTTGGAACCAACACCGTGGATGATTGTGCCCTTCGGGCTTTTGCTGCTCGCAGTGGCGCTGGCTCCTCTCTTCTTCGCGGAATATTGGCACAAACAGTATCCCAAAGTCGCCTTCGCGCTCGCTGCGGTCACCGTTAGCTATTACCTCTTCATCCTAAAAGCGCCGGGGCCCGTTCTTCACGTCGCCCATGAATACATCAGCTTTATTGCGCTGGTCGGTTCGCTTTTTGTAGTAGCGGGCGGCATTCACATTTCCGTAAAAGGGGAAGCCACGCCTCCCGCGAATGTCGTGTTTCTTTTCGTCGGCGCCGTCATAGCGAATATTCTCGGAACCACCGGTGCTTCCATGCTGATGATCCGACCCTGGATCCGCATGAACAAGTACCGGATCACCGCGCATCACATCGTTTTCTTTATCTTTATTGTCTCAAATATCGGTGGCTGTCTGACCCCGATTGGCGATCCGCCGTTATTCATTGGTTACTTAAAAGGCATACCTTTTTGGTGGGTGCTGCAGCACTGCTTTTCCATCTGGCTAACCGGCGTCGTGTTCCTGTTGACTGTCTTCTTCTTCGTGGATCGCCGTAATTATCTGAAAGCCCCCAAAGCGGTCCGGGACGAACTCGCTGAACCAGCCGACGAATGGAAATTCAGCGGGCTGCCAAATCTCGTGTTCCTCGCGGTGATCCTGGGAGCGGTTTTTGTAGATAAGCCGATTTTCCTGCGCGAAGCGTTGATGATCGCCGCGGGCGTGGCTTCCTTTTATCTCACGAAAAAGGAAGTGCATCGCTCGAACAACTTCAATTTCGAACCGATCAAGGAAGTGGCGATTCTCTTCATCGGTATTTTCGCCACCATGCTGCCGGCGCTCAACTGGCTCGAGCATCACGCCAAGGAACTCGGCATGACTACGCCTGGATTCTTTTACTGGGGTTGCGGGATTCTTTCGAGTGCGTTGGATAACGCGCCGACCTACTACAGTTTTCTCGTCGCGATCTGCGGCGTTTTCGCACCAGAAGGACTGGCCGAAACGGCTCAGGTCGCGTACGTGCTGAGCAAACCGGAGCTGAACGAGTTCATCGTGGCTATCAGCATTGGCGCGGTGTTCTTCGGCGCGAATACCTACATTGGAAACGGTCCGAACTTCATGGTCAAAGCGATTGCTGACCAGGCAAAAATCCATACTCCGGGATTTTTAGGTTATATTTTCAAGTATGCGCTACCCTTCATGCTTCCCATGTTGGTGTTGGTCTGGCTGCTCTTCTTTCATCACTGATTGAACGTGATTGAACGCGACATAGCTGGTGCCCTTTGCTAATCTTCAGCCATGAAGCACCTGAAATTTGCGCTTGCCGTCTCCATTCTCGCTTTTCAATCCCTTCTGGCTGCCGATCACGGCAAAACAGTTCCCCTCTTCGATGGAAAGACCTTCAAAGGTTGGGAAGGCGACACAACTAAAACCTTTCACATCCAGGACGGCGCAATTGTCGGCGGAACGCTGAAAGAGAAAATAGCGCGCAACGAGTTTCTCCGCACGACGCGCAGCTACACCAATTTCGTTCTGACATTGAAATTCAAACTGGTCGGCGGCGAAAGCGCGAATGGCGGAGTGCAGATCCGCACCAAACCGCTTCCCGGCAACAACGAAGTAAGCGGCTATCAGGCGGACATGGGCGATCCCGGTTGGTGGGGCAGCCTTTACGACGAATCACGCCGCAACAAAGTCCTGGCGAAGTCAGACATGGAGGCGGTGAACAAAGTCCTGAAGCGCGGTGATTGGAACGACTACAAAATCCGCTGCGAAGGAAAACGCATTCAGCTTTGGATCAATGGCGTGCAAACCGTTGATTACACCGAAACGGATCCCACCGTTGAAGACCATGGGATCATCGCGGTGCAAATCCACGCCGGCCCCCCGAGCGAAGCGTGGTATAAGGATTTCCAAATCCAAGAACTGCCGTAGAGGAAAGAATTCGACAAAGTTAGCGGATCAAGAAAGCCGAGGAAGGGTTCGTTAGGCGGCATACTTATCAGATTTCGTTCTATCGCTGGATTCGAGTTGGGCGATTGCTTTGTGCAAGGCGTGTTCCAGGTCTGAAAGGCGTGTGGGTTTGGAGACGTAATCATCCATCCCGGCTTCGAGACATTTTTCGCGATCCCCCTGCATGGCATTCGCGGTCATGGCGATGACGTAAGTTTTCGCGAGAGTGGAATGTCTGCGGATGGCGCGTGTGGCGGCGTAACCGTCCATTTCGGGCATATGGCAATCCATCATCACGATGTCGTAGCCGATCCGTTCGAGGCTTTCCAGAACCTCGCACCCGTTGCCGGCGGCGTCTGCGCGAAATCCAAGTTTCTGGAGCTGGCGTAAGGCAACCTTTTGGTTCACGGGATTGTCTTCGGCCACGAGAATGCGCACTTTGGACTCTTCCGCGCGAACGGCCACGATCGCAGGGGTCAGGATTGATTCAGCCTTATTGGTTTGGAGATTCGCGGAAGTAAGAACGCAAGCGATGGCGTTGAAGAGATCCGATTGGCGCACCGGCTTTTGCAGGCAGCGCGCTATCCCTGTTTCGGCCAAAAGTTCGTCCGATAGCCGAGTGCCGAGGGATGTGAGCATGATCAGTTGTGCCTGAGCCAACGCCGGATCTTCTTTGATACACTTCGCGAGATCCACACCGTCCATCTCGGGCATTTGGTAATCCAGGAGGACAAGACGGTAGGGATCACCGCTCGCGGCCGCTTTGCGAAGGATTTCTAGAGCTTCATGCGCGGAACCGGCGGAACCGTTGCGCATGCCCCACGAAATTACGAAATGATGGACGATCTTCCGGTTGGTTGCATTATCGTCGACAACCAATGCGCGAACTCCCTTCAAGCCATCGACTTCAAGTTCGAGCTTGGGATTTTTTTGCTTCAGAAACTTTGCCGTGAAACTGAAGGTCGAGCCCTCTCCCGCGCGGCTCTCCAGCGCAATTCTCCCGCCCATCTGCTCAACAATGCGTTTACTGATCACAAGCCCCAATCCTGTCCCGCCGTGCTTGCGGGTGGTCGAGGTATCTGCCTGCGAGAACGGCTGGAAAAGGCGCGCCTGTGCTTTGTCGGGAATTCCGATGCCAGTATCCGCGACTTGAAAGAGAAGCTCGACCTCATCTGTTCCCTCCCGCTCAAGACTGACCGTGAGCGAGACTTCACCGTGGTCGGTGAATTTGATGGCGTTTCCCACCAAATTCATGAGCACCTGGCGCAGGCGTCCCGAATCTCCTCGCAACAGGCACGGCAGTTGGTAGGGAACCAGCACATTCAGTTCAATTCCTTTGCTCGACGCGCGCGGAGCGAGCAGTTCGACGGTGCTTTCCACCGTCTCCCGCAGATCGAAATCCAAAGTCTCGAATGTCAGTTTGCCAGCTTCGATCTTGGAGAAATCGAGAATGTCGTTGATGACGGTGAGGAGCGCTTCGGCGCTGTTTCGAATGGTGTCGGTAAAATCACGCTGCTCCTGGTTGAGAGGAGTGTCCAGCAAGAGGTTCGTCATACCGATCACGCCATTCATTGGCGTGCGGATTTCGTGGCTCATGTTTGCTAGGAATTCGCTCTTGGCTTGGGCGGTTTGCTCTGCGGTTTGCTTCGCTTGTTTCAGTTCCTCTTCAATCTGCCTGCGCTTGCTGATGTCACGCGCCACGCCGAGCCATTGGTAACTGCCGTCAGGTTGCCTGACAGGACGGGATTTGGCCTCGACCCACACTTCGGTTCCATCGCGCCGTTGAACTCGGAACTGCTGCGTAAGTGCCTCGCGGGACGCGATGGGCGCGAGAGCTGCGTAATCTTGGAAAGCAGGTAGATCGCCCGGATGAACCATCCGGGTAAAAGGGAGATTTAATGCTTCGGGCGCCGAATATCCTGTGATGCCTTCGCCGGCAGCATTGAACGAAGTGATTCGCCCGGATCGGTCGACCGTGTAGATCCAATCGCTCGCACTGTCGATTTGCGCGGCGATCCGTGCGGTCTGCGCCCGGACTGTCCGCCGCAAGCTCCGCACCCAAAACACTCCGAGCAAAACCACTCCTGCCAAAATGCTCGTCGCGGTCAGAGCGCGCTCCGAGGTCCAGGTGGGCGGGGCTTTTATGATTTTCACGTCGCTGCCGTCACGCAGCAAAATTCGGAAATCCCTCGTTTCACCTGCTTCATCCCGTTGAACCTCGCCCACACCTGCGAGTTCGACCAGGCTGCCAATTGCAACCGTGATAACGTTGGTCTGTCCTTCAGGCCAAATCGCTTCAATCACTCGGTCGTCGCTCTGGAGGACGATTCCGCGCTGGCGTTCTCCGCGATTTTCCTGAAGCACAGTTCCGCGGGTTCGAACGAGACACGAGTCCAGCTTTTCGTCGATACTAGTGCCGGGGGCGAGCTCAACCGCTGAAAGGGGAGCTGAAGGCTCTTCAATCGCGCGACAAACCGCTTCGCGCAACACCAGACGCGCCCCTTCGAAACCAATGAATCCGGAGACTTCCACGTTTTGTCCGGAGCGAATCGGTTCACGTCTGCGGCTGAGAGCCACCACGCCGTGGGTTCCCTCCTGCAAAATCAGATAACGACCGGGCAAATAGGCGGTCACCGTTCCGCGTGTCTTAACCCTACGCGTTAGCGAGGTATTCACATCAAACCGATGAAGGCTAACGATGGTTCGGGACGAAACGGCAAAAGGATCGGTGGGAGCGGGCTCGATAATGTCCGGTTCAGTGTTGTCGGCCACCCAAAGGAATATTTTGGAAACCGAATCGCGCCCGGAAAGCGCGACACCACAGACGCCTTTGACGCGGACGATCGCCCCGACGGTATCTTTCCAGACCGCTGTTTGCGGCACGTAGGCCTGGAACTCGCCCGCCTGGGTGCTGAAAAAAGCGTGATAAAGCTCTCCGTCCTTTTCCAGTGCGCGCAGATATCCTTCCATTTGGACCATCTGTGCATCTTCAGAGCCGGTCAGCGCATCGCGTAGAGTGACTTCCTTGCCGGACGGAATTTGCAATCGGCCTAAATACTCAATTCGTTTAGGCCGCACGTATGGAGCGAATTTTCCCCTACCGGTCACCCCGGTGATTTCGACTTCGTCGCCTACGGCCGGGAGCGAGTCAGCCATTTCCGGTGGCAGCCAAACGTAAATCCCTCCGCTCGAATCTTGAACGAACAGATCCGCAAATCCCTTCTGTGACCATGTGACGATGCCGCGGATTTGAACGGGATAGTTCTTCTCTGCCTTCTCGCCGCTCAGCATTCGGATATCCTGTGCCAGCGTGAGACGAAGTGGACCGCTGTTCGTGGCTGGCTCGGTGGAAGAGCGATACAAAGCGAATTTGAGTTCGAGCGAAGTACCGGATGAACTGGGATATCCCACCAACTCGACACGATCCCCCGGTTGAACGTAGGAAGTTTGCCAGGTTTCAGCCGTGACCTGACCTGTTTCATCCGCCACCACCAGGTTTTTACCTGGTCTTTGGGAACGAACGAAGCCACTGAGATGAACCCTTTGAGCAGGGTCGGCTTTTGCTAATTCGGAAATGGAAAGCATCGGCGCGTGAAAGGCGGGATCTTCAGCGGGAGTGGCGATGATCTGGATATGTTCCCGGCCGGGGACCCAAAGATCGAACTGCGCCGGTTTGCCAGCCATGTCGAAAGTCACCGAATTAACTCCCTCGATTCGGACCAGCGACCCTGCAAAGTTTGTATGAGCGCCACCGCTCGGAAAGTGGACAAAAATGCGAAATTGATTTTCCCGCGTTCGGAGCACTCCGCTCCAGTGTTCGTTGTCAATTTCAGCTGATCGCGTCATGTAACCTTCGATCTGCACCCAAATTGGGTCGCGTGTCAGCGCGGCAAGCGCGGAGTTGCTGACAATTAATGGAGAGGGCCAGGCACGAGACTTCACGACCGTGATCTGAGCGTTAGGCCAATCGATCTCTGAACGATCTGGAACAGAAAAGCCGCGAATCGTCAGGTGATCACCGGATTTAAAAGGAAGAGAGTTAGTGCCCGCAAAAACGTAAAATCCCTCGCGCTCCTGTTGTCCCCACAACACTTTCCAGACGGGGTCATAGTAGGTAACAACGAAATCAAAATTTAGAGCGCGCGCGGGCAGGGTATTCTCTGCGGTTTTGGCCCAGAGCAACCCCGGTTGAGTAAGAACTTCAGCCGCCTCGTTGCGCAAAAGCGGAACAAGCGCAGCGAGCCAGAAGAGCGCTTGCGCAAAGAAACGTGACCGCGCCAACCGCAAAGGGGCGTTGCGCGGCCTGACGAAGTTAGGAATCACCTTGATTTATCGGACTTATCTCTGGCGTACTTAAACGCGACAAACACTTGCACTTCTCTTTGACACACCGGGCCGGGTGCAGAAACATCTCCGGCTCAATCGAGCATGCGAGAGCAGATTCGCGCCTGGACCGAAGCCTTTGAAACGTTTGTCCTCGAAGTCATTTTCGAGGAACGGCGGGGGAAACGCGCTGCTTTAATGCGGGCCACGCTCTGGTTCCTCTCAAAGATCTTCCAGGTTCTGGTGAAGGCCCGGCGTTTCCTCTACAACGTCCGAATTTTGCGCGACAGCACGCTCGGGGTGCAGGTCATCGCCATCGGCAACCTGACCGTCGGTGGCACCGGCAAGACGCCAGTCGTCGAAAAATTCGCGCGCGAGCTCCAGGACCAGGGGCGGCAGGTCGCCATTCTCTCGCGTGGATACCGATCGAAACCAACGCCCCTGGGGACAAAGCTCGTCAACAAACTGCTCTTCCGCGAAGATCGCACCCCGCCCCGTATCGTTTCGGACGGCAAATCGCTTCTGCTTGATTCGGACACCGCCGGCGATGAACCCTACATGCTCGCGTCAAATCTCCGGGATGTAGTCGTGCTCGTTGACAAGGACCGGGTAAAGAGCGGGCGCTACGCGATTGAAAAATTCGGGTGCGACACGCTGCTGCTCGATGATGGATTCCAGTACTGGAAACTGCGCGGACGTCGCCGCGACATCGTCCTGATTGATTGCCAGCAACCGTTCGGCAATGAGCGAATGCTTCCCCGTGGAACCCTGCGCGAACCGCCCAGTCACCTCGCGCGGGCGAGCACCATCTTTATCACGAAAAGCGACGGCAACACAGAAGCCCTTCGCAAACGAATCGCCCAGTTCAACTCCACCGCCCCGATCATCGAGTGCATTCACCATCCTCTGTATTTCGAAGATGTCTTCACGGGCGAACGCTTCGGCCTCGAACATCTCAAGGGCAAGCGGGTCGCCTCCCTCAGCGGGATCGCCCAGCCGGAAAGCTTCGAAAAGAGCCTGGTGAACATCGGCGCCGAACTCGTCTACTCCAAGCGCTTCGCGGATCACCACCGTTTTACGCAGCAGGAAGTCATCAACGCGATCAACCGCAGCAAAAAACGTCAGGCCCAAATCATCGTCACCACGCAAAAGGATGCGGTCCGCTTCCCGAAAGTCGACCGGCGGGACGTCCCGATCCTCTTCATGCGCGTTGAAATCAAGATCCTGAAAGGCGCGACCGACTTCCACGATTGCGTACGCCAAATCTGCTTTCGCTAACGTTGGTTACGCGTGATCCAGGTCGGCTATGAAGAGGTCCATGCTGCAGGTTGAAACGACGGTGACGAATTGCATCTAAAATCCTTTTGTAACGTAGAGTCGTTGCATATGAATGCGAGGTCTGGCCGAGGATTTACGCTGGTTGAGTTGCTGGTGGTGATGGCGATCATCGCGCTTCTGGCCGGGTTGCTTTTACCCGCTCTGGCCAAAGCGAAGAGCAAAGCCAAACAAATTTCGTGTCTTTCAAATCAGCGGCAGCTCGGGTTGGCCGCCACCTTGTACGTGGGGGACAATAACCACGTCGTCCGCCGGCCCGTCTCGCCGATTCCTTGAACTCCGATCATCCTGGTCTTGGCTCCCACATCCCTTTGAATCCCAGAAAACCGGCTGTACAACGCGAATCCGAAATGGCCTTGCGCAAAGCATTCCTCTCCACTCATCGAACTCAGGGTTGGGCTCAAAATGAACCTGGAAAGGACCTCGCGTCCAATCAGCGACTATAACAATCGCGTTGCGACTCCACCCGAAATCAGGGTATTTATACAGCAGGTAGTGTGAAACGTTTGTGCTGGTGCCACACTTGCCGGCAGGACACAAAAGCGAGCTGGCCCAGGTGCTTTCCCGCAAAAGTCCGTTGCCCATTGAAGAAGCAAAGGGTTGACCGAGACAAACGATTTTAGCCGTAACCTCGCTGCTTCGCTAGAGATATCCACTTTCGCCCAGGCGCGACGTCTTTGTTGGGAACACCGGAACCGGAAATTGGAACTGGTGATTTACCATTCTCTCGTCTTAACGTCGCGAATCAACTTCCGCGCCGTCATGCTGATCGAGCGCAGATTGTCAGGAGTTGCCCGCGCTAACAAGAGTCAGCCTCAAATCGAGTACACTTACCAACGCGAGCCTCGACGCCACGGCCGAAGAGCCCTTGCAAAAAGCGTGTCAATTACACCACCACGCGCGAGTTAAAGGCTTAACCGTAATTGAGGCGTCACCCTGAGGCAGGCCTTGCGAAGCCTCAGAATTTGATCCATCTGGTGCCAACTCGCTTGAAAATAGAAGCATCGGTTTCTTCGTCCATTGCGGCAATCAAGGCGAATGCTTTAACGGCGTCGGTAGCGGTCTCATGTTCGGAAAGCAGCCCCCGTCCTGTGGAGACGATGGTGTAATCCCTCGTCGAAGGTATTTCCGGGAAGTTTTTCTCCTGACGTCGCATCGATGCAAAGCTTGACAAGAGATTGATTGATCGAGAATTCGTAGGATTACGCGATCTGCAAAGGGGCAAACTGCTGAAAGGAATACGACAGAAAATGCCCGGAAAAATTGCGCTACCTCCTCCGTGACCAGCGGCGAAGGATGTCTGTTTCCGTGACCCAAAAATCGTCGTAAGCCGGGGCGCTCTCCCGCCGCTTTGTAATGATCAAGATAAACGCTGGCGTCGCGAAAACAAACTTCGAGCGTCTCAGCGGAGGCACGGAACAAGATTTTTGTTTCTTCGAGCGGGGAGATAGAGCCGGGGATTACGAAGGCACCGGCGTCGGCCTCGCCATCGTCGCCCGCGCGATGGAGCGCGTGGGCGGCAGTTGCGGCGTTGAATCGAGCATAAATGAAGGCAGGCCGTTTTTGGCTCGAATTCAATTCGGTTCGGGGCTAAATCCAGCTCCTGATCCTTCATCAGGCAAATAAGTTAGACTTTTCAGTGTGCCGACTGATTCCACCAGCGCGCTTCTTTTTGCGCATATTGGTCTAATGACTAAAACCAAAATGCCTTCCAGCCGAAGCGTTAAGGCGGCTGGCGCAACGAGGAAAAAGACAGCGCCAAAAGCTGTTGCGAATCGAACGAAGCGTAGGGACGGAAAGCCCGATCAAAAACTTCATCTTCGCAAGCGAGTGGCGGGAGGTACCACCGGCACGCTCCTCGGTGCGGTGATTGCAGGGCCGGTCGGAGCGCTGGTGGGCGGGATAGTAGGGACAGTCGTCGGTGCGGCAGCCGAAACAGTCCCGCAGCGGCCGGGCAAGCGGCTTCCTTCCAGCAATACCGCCGAAAAACGGACATTCCGGAACGGAAATAGGTCAAAATTAAACTGACCATTGTTGCTCGGTTCGCTCACTGCCATTAAGCCCTGATGTTCCCGAGGACGCAATTGGCATCGTGCCCGATGTTTCCTCGGCGGTTCAATGGTGGACAATCAAGAAAATTTCACGCCCGTTTCACTGAGGCGTTGGTGTGAAGCCTAACAAATTAAACAGGGGGAAAAATGAAAGACAGTATACGCAAAGAAGAGAGCAAAGATGCAAATCGCGATCCAATCACAGGCGCTCCAGGCGCGCATCCAGTCGGAACCGGTGTGGGAGCAGCGGCCGGCGGAGCGGCGGCTGGTGCGGCGATTGGTTCAATCGCTGGGCCTGTCGGAACGGCTGTTGGGATCGTAGCCGGCGCTGTCGCCGGTGGTTTAGCCGGCAAAGGCGTCGCCGAAAAAATCGATCCAACTGTTGAGGACGCTTACTGGCGCGAGAACTACACGAAACGCAAATACGTGGATCAGGGCACAAGCTACGAAGTTTATCGTCCGGCCTATCGCGTGGGTTACGAGGGCCGCGCCAAATACCAGGGCAAACGATACGATGAAGTCGAAAGTGATCTGCAGCGCGATTACGAGCGCTCCCGTGCCAAAGACGCGGCTGCCTGGGACAAAGCCCGGTTTGCCGCTCGCGACGCCTGGGAACGCGTCGATCAGCGGCCCGCAAGTTCGGGCACCTGCAACTGATCCGTCACAAGAGATGAGCCTTAGGTTTATTGAGTTATGAAACGACCTTTACCAAAACAGCAGTCTGATCGATCTCGCGCCGGAAACGGACAGGGGCAGGAGATGGACAACGATCTTCACGAACTGTTCCTCGACGAAATCGCCGACGTTTATAGTGCAGAGCAGCAGTTGACTAAAGCGTTGCCGAAAATGGCCAAAGCCGCTGAAAGCGACGAACTGCGTGAAGCATTCGAATCTCACCTCACGGAGACCGAAGAGCACGTGTCGCGTTTGGAGCAAGTGATGGAAGGGCTTGGCGAAAAAATGAAACGCAAAACCTGCGCGGCCATGAAAGGTCTGGTTGAGGAGGCTCAGGACCTCATGAAGGAACAGAAAGATTCGTCCGCTCTCGACGCGGCCCTCATCGCCGCCGCCCAAAAGGTCGAGCATTACGAAATCGCCAGCTACGGCACCCTCTGCGCCTGGGCTGAACAGATGGGCCACGACGACGCGGTGGAAACCCTTCGTCAGACACTCGACGAGGAGAAAGCCGCCGACGAAAAGCTGACAACGATCGCCGAATCGACCGCCAACACCAAAGCAGAAACCAACTAAGCCAGCCTTTTGTGTTCAATCGGCAGCGGCAGGAGCTTGCTTCTGTCGCTGCCGTTTTTTTTATGTCGGCGTGCCGGGACTTGCTGGAAGCTCGATGTGGAAGGTCGCGCCCTTACCCTTCTCTCCTTCCGCCCACACCTTGCCGCCGTGTCGCGTAACGATATTTCGCACAATCGAAAGGCCCACACCTGTCCCATTGCGTTTTTGCGGATTAAGTCGCGTGAACGCATCGAAAACGCGCTCGGCATCCTCCCTGGTAAATCCCATTCCATTATCCGCGACGGAAATACAATGCTGGTTGCCGTGCCGGCTGCCGTAAACGCGGATTTCAGGTTGTGGGGCGGCAAGACCATATTTTAAGGCATTGGAGAGCAGGTTGGTGAAGACCTGGCGAAGCAATCGTGGGTCACCGCTCACGGTTGGCAGGGGCTCAATATTTATATTTATCGTCCAGGTTACGGCGGCCGAGTCCTCTTCCAACGTGCGAACTATCTCTCTGACTACGTCGTTCAGATCGATAGCCTCCAGCTTCAAAGGTTGAATGCTCGAGCACGCGAATGCGAGGACGCTTTCAATCAACTCTTCCATTCCATCACACCGTTCTTGAATCTGATGCATCACATCCAAAGCCTCAGCAGGAACGCTTTCACGATGATCATCTTCCAGGATTCCGGCAAAACTCTTGATCGTTCGGATCGGTGCCCTCAGGTCGTGCGCCACCATATATGAGAACTTCTCCAGGTCCGCGACTTGCCCTGCAAGCTTTTGGTTTAACTGCTCCACCTCACGTTGTTTCGCCAGTAACTCGCTCACATCATGAATCACTACCAGCCAGGCAGGGGCGTGGTGCCACTCAATCTCGGCGGACCGCAGCCGCACGGTCAGCATTTGCCCGCTGCGGGCGAGCAGGTTCATCGTCACATTCTCACCGTTAGTGATTGGATAACCCAGGGCATGGCCTTTTAGTTCGTCTTCCCTTCGCCCGAGCAATTCGCAAGCGGCCCGGTTGGTGAACTGTATCGATCCTGTTTGGTCTACTACCACCAGGCCATCGCGCATATTTTCGGTCAGCGCCTTCCACATAAGTGAATCGTCCGAATGCATTGCCAGGGTCGACGGTTTCAATGGACCACACCGAGCACGGTGAGGACCTTCTGCGGGTCGGACAGGTCGCCAATGATTCGCCGGACCGGTTGGGGCCTCACTCGCACCAGTGTCGGAATTGCGAGGACTTGCTCACGCGCCACCGTGTCGATTTCGCGGACTATATCGACAATTTCCAGCTTTGACCCCTCAGGCAGATGCTCCGCGATGATGTATTTCGCCTGGACTATCGCCGCCGCTGAGGCCGGACTGTCCGAAGCGACAAACAACCGCAGCGCCCATGGATTCCCTTGAATCTTCGAAGAGCATTTGGGAATTGTTGCTTTCATTTCATGTCCCCTTCAGTCGAAGCTCCACGATGGATGAACTCAGCCGAACGCGCTGCGCGCCGTTCCTCTCGCTGTTCTTTGATCTCTCCCGCAGCTGCTTCCTTTTCCTCCGCTTCGAACTGGGCTCGTAACGCGGCTAATTCCGCTTCAAACGCTTTGCGCCGCTCGTTGCGAACCTCCTTTGTCGCCCGCTCGGCCGCAGGCTTCAGTCGGGCCAGCGCTGTCTCCTCCGATTCTTTGGCCGCTCGGGCGGCGCCGATATAAACACTGCCGTCGGTACCGACGTAGACCGGCACCAGATCGAGCCCTTTATCTGTAATAACGAACTCGCGTATTTGATTGGAATGCGCCATCCCCCTCGATTTTAGAATGTACAATCCCCGGTTGCGCTCCCCGGCCATCTCCAAGTCACGCACAAGTAACCAGGTATCAATCAGTGATGACACACCCACTCCGGACTGTTCCACCGGCGCACCCCCTTCGGTCAGGCTGGTGAAGAGTGCGGTAATCTGGTACGTCTTCAAGAAATCGATCAGTCGCATCAGCATATTCTTCACCTCCGAATGACTGCCGAGCGAAATGAAATTTGTGATGGGATCGATCACCACGACCTGCGGCTTATACGAACGAATCGTTCGCTGAATATTCGCCAGGTGTGCCTCGAGCCCATAAACAGTTGGCCGAAAGTTCTCAAAACAGAGCAGCCCTTTACCTGTCCAGCGGCCCAGGTTCAGGCCGATCGATCGCATGTTTCGCGTGATCTGGTCCTGCGATTCCTCGAAGGCGAAATACAGTGCTTTCTCTCCGCGCGCACAAGCGGCGGCAACGAAAGTGGCGGCGATGCTGCTCTTTCCAGTGCCGGCCGTTCCCGAGACCAACACGCTGCTTCCCCGAAAAAAGCCCTTTCCGCCGAACAGCTCGTCCAACCGCGAGATGCCGGTGGAAATCCGGGAATTCGAAGCGCTGTGCTTCAACCCGAGCGAACTCAGCGGTAACACGCAAATTCCATCCTCGTCGATGAGGAACGGGTACTCGTCGGCCGAGTGGGGCGCGCCGCGATACTTCACCACGCGCAACCGCCGGGTGGATAACTGATCGGACACGCGATGATCCATGAACAGAACGCAATCCGCCAAATATTCCTCAAACCCATGGCGCGTTAATCTTCCTTCGCCCTGTTCACCCGTGACAATCGATGTCACCTTTTGCGAATCCAGCCACCGAAAGAGCCGCGCCAACTCTCTCCGAATGATCTCGTGATTGCGAAACGTGCTAAAGAGAGCGTCAGTTCCATCCAGCACCAACCGCTTTGCTTTGACACGCTTGATCGCGTGATCGATCCGAACGAATAAAGGCGATAGATCGAATTCGCCCACCTCTCCATCATACGGAGCGGTAGTATCCATATGCTCAACCCACAGCAGATTGCGGCGGGCCAACCCCTCCGGATCGCCGCCTAGTGACGATAGATTCCGTAAGACCTTTCCCTTCGACTCGTCGAAACTAACGTAAACACCAGGCTCCTTCAGTTCTCGTGACCCTCGCAAAATAAACTCGAGCGCAAACACGGTCTTACCGCTCCCCGCGGGTCCGCAAACCAGCGTCGGGCAATCTTTCGGCAACCCGCCGTTGGTAATTTCATCCAGACCTCTAATCCCGGTGCTCGCCCGAGGCAGCTCCGCTCGTTTCGTTTTCCCTCTCCCCATTCGTTACCTCTTTTCCGCGTAAATCCGCATGGGGCAAAAAATAGCGATGCCTGGAAAATCAACGAATCGGGTCGGTCTCCGTTGTTTCCGCAGAAAAGTTCCTGCTCCTGCAAGCCAGAAACTCACGACGGGGCTTAATATGGACCTGATTTCCCTAATGAAGGATTACCTGACGCGATGGCGGGAATCTTTTTTGACTTGATTGTTTTTCCATCGGTCAGGTGCTACCTCACCCTGCATTCCGAGAATGACGGCCAAAGCTAGAATTTGCCACAACGCGCGTTCGAGTTAGGATGAAGATGTGACTCGAAAGAGCATGAGATGAAGGAATATCGAACCCCAGAAAAATCGCAAACGGCAGGTGTAGATGCGGATTTTATTTCTCACGCACCCGAATACACTCGCGCGATGTTAAGTGCCGGAACGCCCCACGCGCAAATTCTGACTCGTCTCGCCACTGCGGGCGAAGTTGTGGCTGGACAAGGCGCTGTCACTTCCATCCTTCTACTCGACCAGGATGGTTTGCTCCGAAACGCGGCGTCTCCAAACCTTCCCGCTGATTATCTCAATGCGATCGATCGTCTACGGCCTAATCCGAACGTCGGCACTTGCGCGGCCGCCGCCGCGACTGGCGAGCCTGTCGTCACGCCAGACTTTGCCGCCGATAATAAATGGGCCGAATTGCGACACCTCCCGCAGTCGCTCGGCTTCACCGGTGCGTGGAGCATGCCGATCAAAAACTCCTGCGGCCATGTTCTCGGCACGTTCGGCACGTACTTTCGCGAGCCCCATATTCCAACCGTACGGGAAAAAAACGCAGTCGCAGTTCTCGCGAATGCCGCCGCCCTTGTTCTCGACGATCTGACAAACAGGTCGCGCTGAGTCTATAAAAACTTTCCTCCAGACGGCTCTCGATTTGAAGAAACTAGTTACGCCCGAAACTGCCTTCGTCGTTCTGCGACGTCTTTCCTTAGACCCTCAAAGCTAATCGCGAGGAAAATGATGGAACTGGTAGCCATCGGATACAGGTACGGGTCCGCATTCGTGATGACTAACCCGTTCTCGATGGTTTGGATAATGACGGTGCCCAACAGCGCGCCAGGAAAGACGCTGCCGCGGCCGCCGAAAAGGCTGGTGCCGCCAAGCACTGCGGCGGCGATGGCGGCGAATTCTTTTTGTTCGCCGAATTTGGGTGAAACCGCGCCAAGCTGCCCGAGGGAAACGATGGCGGCAATGGAGGCGCATAATGCGCTGATAAGATAGACGGCGGTCACAGTCGCGCCGGTACGAATACCGGCTTTGCGCGCGGCTTCCGCATCGTGACCGAGGGCGAGGATCTGTCGGCCGAAAGGTGTGCGCGTGACCGCCAAATGACCGACGAGGAGAAGGGACGCGAACAGCCAGGCGGGAAACGGAATTCCGAGGAGCTGCGCTGACCCGATATTCAGATAGATCTCAGGCAGGTTCATCGCGCGCGTTTTAGTGATCCAGAGACTGATGCCCCGGCCGATAAACAGAGTCGCCAATGTCACGACGAAGGCAGCAACACGGGTCTTCGTTATCAAAACGGCGTTCACCATTCCGAACAGGAGTCCGACAACAAGCATGGTCGGGATTGCGAAGTAAAAGGATATTCCGGCCAGCGCGATTTTGCCCGCGATCGCGGCTGACAGGAACATCACGGCACCGACGGAGAGATCTACTCCCGCGGTGAGCAAAACGAAGGTCATGCCGATGGTCACAATGCCGGTCGAGGCGGATTGGGCCGCGATATTCGCGAGGTTGCGCGGTTCGAGAAACTTGCTGGACCGACTCGAGAAAAAAATGACGATCGCCAGAAAGAGCAGGAGCGGCGAGAATTTGAGGAGCTTTTGGACGAGGACCTTCATGCGACTTTCTCCCCGCTGCCGAGTGCGGAACGAAGAATGCGCTCGCGATCGAACTCGGCGCGCGGCAGTTCGTCGACGATGCGACCACGTTGCAGCACAAGGATGCGATCGGAGAGGCCCATGAGCTCTTCGATTTCAGACGAGATGAGCAGGACGGCGACACCGCGATCGGCGAGTTCGTGAATCAGCCGGTAGAGCTCGGATTTTGCGCCCACGTCGATGCCGCGCGTCGGCTCATCGAGGATGAGAATGCGCGGCTCGCGCAGCAGCCATTTCCCGAGTACGACCTTTTGTTGATTGCCCCCGCTGAGGGTGCGGACGGGTTGCTCATCGCGAGCCTTCGGATCGAGGTGAACCAGCGCACGCAAGCGGGCGACTACCGGCTGCAAGCGTGTCCCCGACAGGCGGCGCGCGGGGCTGACCGCCAGCTTCGGAAGGGCGGCGAGGAGGAGATTTTCGGAAATCTGCCCGTCCAGACAGAGGCCTTCACTCCGGCGGTTTTCTGTGAGGAACGCCAGGCCTCGCCACATGAGCGCACGCGGTGAGAAATGTCGGAGAACATCGCCGCTGAGTCGCAGGGCGCCGCTATCGTGCGGGTCCAATCCAAACAGCGCGCGAGCGACTTCTGTGCGGCCCGCGCCCATTAGCCCGGCGAAGCCGAGGATTTCGCCCGAATGAAGATCGAACGAAATGTTTTCGAGTAAACCTTCGCGCGAGAGACCGCTGACCTGGAGAAGCGAATCGTTACCGGGCGATTGGCGGCGTGTTGGGAAGACCTGGTCGAGCGTGCGGCCGACCATCAGCGCAATGAGTCTCTCGGTATCAAGATCGGATTTCGGGCCGTGTGCGACGACCGCGCCGTCACGCAAAACGAGAATGTTGTCGCAAAGGCGAAAGATATCGGCGAGCGCGTGGGAGATATAGATGAGAGTCATTCCGCGAGCGCGGAGTTTGGCGATCAAAGCGAAGAGGTGTTCGGTTTCGCGGGCGGTGAGCGAGGTGGTCGGTTCGTCGAAGATGATGATGCGCGCGCTGAAGCTGAGTGCCTTGGCGATCTCGACCAGTTGGCGCTCGCCGGAGGAAAGTGATTCGAGCGGGGCGTTTGGGGAAACGTCCAGGCCGACTTCCAGAAGCAGTTCGCGGGCGCGGGCATGAAGCTCCGATTTGTTGATCCACGGCAGTCTGGCGCTTCGCGGGAGACGAGTGAGGAAGAGGTTTTCGGCGATCGTGAGGTTTGGGAAAAGGTTGAGCTCCTGGTGAATGAAGGCGATGCCGCGACGCTCGGCTTCGCGCGGGTCGGCGTGAGCGAGCGGTTTGCCGGAAAAGATGATTTCGCCGCAGTCGGCGCGCAGGTTGCCACCCAGAATGTTCATCAGGGTGGACTTGCCCGCGCCATTTTCACCGACGACGCCGAGCATGGAACCATCCGGAACGGAGAAGCTCACGTTTTTTAGCACGCGCACGCCGAAAAACGCTTTTTCCACACCGCGAAATTCGAGCATCGGATTCATGCGGAGCCGAGAAGACGGCGGCGAGTGGCGTCGAGCACCGCGGCGAAAAGGATGACCGAACCCTTGGAGATCGTGATGGCGAATTGGGACAGGTTCATCAGGTTGAGCGCGGTATCCAAAAGGGTGAGAAACAGCACACCGAAAAGGGTCCAGTGGATTTGCCCACGCCCTCCGAAGAGGCTCGTGCCACCGATCACTGTCGCGCCGACGACGTCCAGGAGCATTTCGCGCCCCATGACGGGTGAACCGGTCTCAAGCCGACCGGTCAAAAAGATCGAGGCGAGCGCAGCGCAAACTCCGGAGAACACGTAAGCACAGAACGTCATCGCCGCGACGGGCACTCCGGAGATGTAAGCTGCCGTAGCATTTTGACCTGTGGCGTAGAGCCAGCGGCCAAACAGAGTCTGGCGCAGTGTGAAATGGATCAACGACGCGAGCAGCAGGGTTATCGTGAGGCAAACCGGAAGCTCTTGCCCGATCGCGAGAAAACCCCCGGGTAAATCCGAAATGTTCTTCGAATGCGTGAACCAAACGGCAAAGCCGTTGAAAAAGAGCATCGAAGCGAGTGTGACGATGAACGCGGGCAAACGGAGAAGCGTGACGAACGCACCATTGATCGCGCCCACAGCCGCGCCGATCAGCAGCATGAGTCCCGCCCCGGACGCAATCGCGCCGGCAGAGTGTTCGGTTGTCATCAACTTCGCACCGATTACGCTCGTGAGCGCGATAACAGCCGGAATCGAAAGATCGATACCGCCTGTGATCATCACGACGGTCAGTCCGATGGCGGCAACGAACAGAGGAAGCAGGGCGGAGAGGATGTTCAGCGCCGTCGCGCGCGAGAGCAGCGAGGAGGAGAAAGGCGCGAGTGTAAGAAGCAGAAGGATCGTAAACAGCAGAATCGTGTATTCCGAAAGAACCGCGCGAAAGAGCCTGTACGCTTTCGACGAGCCGCTGATCGTACTCGATGTTGATGCGAGCTGCGTCATTACGCGGTGCGAAAAGCGGCAGAGGACTGCCGGAATCCAAAAGCTTCGCGGGTTCGACTGACGTTCATAAGCGCGCGAGCATCGTGGAGTGCGGCAGTCCCTTGCCGCTTTTCTCTCTCGCAACGACGCGCATATGCACTTTGCAGGCCCATTATTTCTTCACATTCGCTCCCCACATTCGTGGGGCCTTTTCCTTTAGGTTGACCTGATTGATCACGAATCCAGAATCGAGTATCAAGTCTGCCACAGGTTTTCCGTCGCGCAGATCGAGCACGGCTTGGACACACGACTGTGCTTCGAAGTAAACGTCCTGAACGCCAGTGGCATCGAGATAGCCATCGATCAGCATTTGGTAAGCCGTGGCGTCACCATCAAAGCCGCCGAGGATTACGTGGCCCGGTTCACCGACTTTTTTGTATTTGTTGGCTGCTTTCAGCGCGGAGGTGATCGACGGGAAAAGAAAATCCGACGACGTGAAAATAAAATCGATTTCCGGGTTCGCTTGAAGCGCATTCACGACGCCCGCCTGCGCTTTTTCCTGGTTCCATTCGGAGGGCACACGCGCAACGACATCCACGACGTTTTCGTTGCCCTTTACCGCGGCTTCAAATCCATCACGACGGCCGACCGCGTTGATGTCCCCGAGGTCGCCCAGAACCACCATCGCCTTGTGTTTGTGGCCGTCCTTGCGCGCTTGCTCAATCATATACGCCACGGTTTCCTGAGTGAGTTTCGGATTATCTGCGACAACGGCGACCGACTTCGCGCCCGATTTGTCGGCGGGGCGATTGAAAAGGGCGATGGGGATTTTCGCGTCATTGGCCGCGCGAATCATCGGAATGCAGGTCTTGGCGTCCTTGGGCACGAGAATGATCCCATCCACGCCGCGCGTGATGAAGTTTTTGACCTGCTGAAGCTGGCGGTTGGCGTCGCTGTCCGCAATGGCTTCGAGCATGTTGATGTTACGTTTCTTCAGCTCGCCCTTGATCGCTTCGAAGCCGGCCACCCAATACTCGGTTTGCAGCGTCTCGAAAGAGACGCCGATGGTGAGCGGTTTGCCTGGGGCAGGGGAGGATGATGCCTGTTCAGAAGGTGATTTGCTGCACCCCGCGAGTACGAGAGTCAGCGCGATGGTTGAGATGAGTTGGAGGATTTTCATGCAAAGAATGGTTTCAGATAATTGATACTGGCATCCGCCCACGCCTGTTCCTTCGCGATGGTGCGCTCTATCGTGTCCTCGGGCACGGTCCATTGTTCCAGGATGGCGGAGCGGCAGCGGCTATGCGTTCGGAACCTTTCCAGCAGATGCGGAATGTTGACCAGCCCCGTTCCGGCAGGACAACCCGTAACGGTAAAGCCCATCAGGTGCGGCAGGCGCTTCACTTGAAAATCTTTGATATGCAGATTGAATGTCAGGGGGGCGAGGGCTGCAACTACTGTTTCCAGCCCTTCGCCCGCGCCGAGGGAATTCGCGGTGTCGAGGCAGATACCGACATTCGGCGCGCCAATCGAGTCGATGATGTGGCAAAGTTCGGCAGCGGTGAAGCGATCGTGATTTTCAATGCCGAGCCGAAGGCCGTCCAGCGTGGTCAGATTCTCGCGCACGATGCTGATGATCGCGCCGATCTTCGGGTGGTAGTCGCAGGTCGAATCATCGATCACAAATCGCACCAACGTCGCTCCGAGCTTTCGCGCGATACCGGCATAGAGCTCAAGACGCTCGGGGGTCAGTCCGCGCGCGCCGACTTCCAGTTCCACGTTATGGGACTGCGCACATGCGCCTAATGCGCTCAGCCGACTCGGTGAAAAGCCTTCGAGTGGCAGATTATCTCCGATCTGTAGAAGCCCGAGCTCGTGTCCATGCACCTGGTCGAGCAAGTCGATTTCATCGGCGCGCTTTGCAGGTTCATGCCCGCGCACACCGACTGCCCAACCGTACGTATAGCTGCTCAGTCCGAGCTTCATGGGTGGCGCGGGCGTCCCGCCTGCTCTGCTTGACGTCTCGCCGAGCAGTTCGGCCGTGTGGCGGCGTTCTGTGTGTAATAGACCATTCGAGCGTGGTTGCACGCGGCGGGCGAGACGCCCGCGCTACCCTCTATTTTTTCGTGATGTCCCGGACTTGTTCGCGGATATCGTCCATTTCGAAAATCTTTTGCCAACCTTCTTTGAAGAGCACCGGCTTGGCGCGTTTGCTGATTTTGTAGGCGGCGTCGGAGAAGGTGCCGTTGACCTCGCCGAAAAGGACGGCGATTTGAATGCGCAGGTGGCCCAAGACGAAGTCGCGCGCGGCTTCGGCGGGCACGCCTTTCGCTACGGTGCGATCATAACCTTCCTTCACGATTTCCATGCAGGTTTGGGCGAGAGTTTCGACCAATGCGGGTTCGAGAATGGCCATTTGTTCCACGGTGACGCGATGGATGCGCAAAACAGGTTTGTAGATCAGGCGCGTGACTTCTACCCCGAGCTCGTAATATTTCTCGTCGCCCTGCATTAACGCACACACGGCTGCCTGCTTGGCAGAGATGCCGCCGTAAAAGTCGCGAAAACCCTGTTCGGTTGGCTCCCAATTAAAGACGGAGGGGTGGCACGGATGCGCGATGAAGTAGCCGAGGTCCGGGCGGTGCGCGATCTTGCAGTCGAGCGGCGCGGCTGGATCAAGGAGCATCACGAGGGCACCGGGTTTAATTTGCGGGACCATCTCGCGTGTGACCGATTCCATCGCGACATCCGGGATCGCGAAAATCACCACGTCCGCCGCGCCCAAAGCTTCGTTAGCTGCCGAACATTTTACGCCGCAATCGCTGAGTCGCTGCACGCCGGCGGGCGCGGTTTCGACATATTGCACACGCCAATCGCTGTTTTTCACGTTATTTGTGATGCGGCAGCCCATTTTTCCACCGGCGCCGATTAAGGCCATGGTTCTAGTCATGTAATCAGGATGGTTTGCTTCTGTGCAGCCGATTGATAGGCCGCGAAAACAAGTTTCAAAGTCTTGAGGTTATCCTCCGCGCTGGTTTCGGGAGCGGTGCGCGTTTGTAACGCGCGCAGGAGATCGCGGTTGCAATACACGATGCTCGCGTGCACGAGCGCATAGCGCGCATCCGCCCAGGAATAAAACGGCGGCGGGCAGCGTCGGGCGTGCGTGCCGTCGGCGGTTGTTTGCCGAATCCAAAAGTCCGGCGCGAGTTCGAGCGAACCGCGAGTGCCCTCGATAAAAATGAATGCTTCCGGAAAGCGATCCTGCTCGACTTTGCTCGCGTAGCTGAGATTGCACGTGACCGTCGCGCCGGATGTCATGCTCATCATCACGGTAGCCGCGTCTTCGCCTTTTATGTCGCGATGCACCTTGTGCGTTTGGCAATAAAGGCGCTGAGCTTCGCCGAACAGAAAACGCGCAACATCGAGAATGTGCGTCCCCATATCGGTAAGGATGAATTGCTCGAGTTCCTTCAGGAACGGTTGATTCTCGAAGACCGGAAAGCTGTTGCAGTAGTCAATGCGCGCGCGGAACACTTCGCCGATCGCGCCACTCGCGAGCGCCCGTTTCAATTCGCGAATCGGTGTTTGCCACCGCCAATTCTCATGCACGCTCAACGGAACTCCGGCGGAACGGCAAAGCGCAATCATCTGTTCGGCTTCGGCGAGCGAAGGCGCGAGTGGTTTTTGGCAAATCACTGGAACGCGATGACACGCGCCCACTTCCGTGAACTGCTGGTGCGTGCCGACATCCGTGATGATATCGATGAAGTCGAGCTTCTCGCGGCGCAACATTTCCTCGGCGTCCTGGTAGATCGCGAAGATCCCAAACTCGCGGCCCAACGCCTCCGCTTTCGCGCGGGTGCGATTGCAAAGCGCGACACAACGCGCGCCTGGCAATTCGCGCCAGGCCGCGAGCTGATAGCGCGACCAAAAACCGGTGCCGATAATGCCGAAACGTAACTCGCTCATTTCGTCTTCGGTTTCCATGAGGCGCGGCTGCCGTCGATGGCCATTTGGTAATGCAGCGGCTCGATGAGATGCGCATCCGAACCGTCCGGGCGAACCACCCAGACAGGTCGCTTGTCCGCGGGCTTTTCGCTGTAGGTCTTGAGCATCCGTTCGCGATTGCTCCAGTAGCGCTCGTCCGTCAGCCGAAAAGAAATCCATTCGCCGTCGGGTGACCATGCCGAGGGCGTCGCGATTTTGCCGAGTTTGGTGAGTTGTTGGTTGTTGGAAGCATCGACATCGATGATAAACAATTCCAATGCGTCGCCTACCGGAAAGGAATAGACGATACGTTGGGAATCGGGTGACCAGTTCGGGAATGTGGCACCCACTCGGCTCGTCTCGGTCACGATACGACGCTTGTTTTCGCCTTGGTGATCCATCACGAAAACACTCACCCCGCCTGGCACCTCGCCGGTGTAACAGATCCACTTGCCGTCGGGCGAGAGTGTCGGATCGTGACCGATCCCGAGCATCCGCAGATCCTTCCCGTCCGGACGCACACTGGCCATCTCTGGCTTTTCTCCGTGCATGCCGAGGACGATTCGCTCGCCGTCCGGCGTTTTCTGCCAGCTCGGCATGTAACACACAGCAGGAGACGTAATGACCCGGCGCACTTTCGAACCATCGGCGTTGCACACGTAAAGATTCGTCGAATTGTTACGATCGGAGCAGAACGCGATTTGCTTTCCGTCCGGCGACCAGCACGGGTAACGATCTTCCGATTTCGGAGCGCGCGTGACATTGCACATGTCGCCGGTGGTCGGATCGGCGATGAAAACCTCGGTGTCGCCCGTTCGTACCAAGGTAACGAGCAATTTATGACCGGCGAGGTCGGCCGCATGCGCCGCCCAGCTCACAAATATGAATGCAAAGAGCATGGACTCTAGTGAATGCAAAACAAATTAGTTACCGAACGAATAAAGATTGAGGCGTGCGAGATGGCGATGGAAGCTTGGCATTTTTCACCAAGGGCGTTTCGCGCGATCACCTTGAAGGTCGAGCCCGCTTCGAGAACGACCGTTTCGCCTTCGTCGGACAAAAGATAAATATGGTTCCCCGCCGCAACCGGCGAAGCGGAGAAACTCCCGCCGACGCGTTCTTGCCAAACAACGTCTCCGTTGTCGGCGTTCAGACAGGTCACGACGCCGCTTTCCGTGGGCACATACAGGTTTGGCTTGAGGTAAAGGTAAGACGGAATTTTGGACGCGCCTTTCTTTTGTTCCCAAACGATGTTCTCTTCAGCGAGATCGCCCTTGCCTCCGAGCCGGAACGCTTTAATCGATTCCCGTCCGCCCCAGCCCGACGCGGTGAAAGCAACGCCATCCCCAATCACGATCGAGGGAACGACTCCTTCGCCGATATTCTTGGAAGTCCACAGACGCTCGCCCGTCCGAATATCGAATCCCTGCACCACATCGCCTGCGCCGCTCACCAGTTCCGTGTGGCCATCCGGTGCCGTCCAAGTGTTCGGGACAACATGCGCGATGCGCGACATGCCGCGCTTCGCTTCCCAACGCAGCTTCCCCGAACGCTTTTCCAGCGCCAGAATCCGCGCCTGATCCCAAGCGGTGTGCCAGCCAGCTCCGGTGTCCGGCGGACGGCCGCTGCCGTCGCGCGTCATGATCAAGAGGTCGTTCCAGAGAATTGGCGAAGTGCCCAGCCCATGCTCACCGTAAAACGGGAAGTCGCGATTTTGCCAGCGCACGTTACCGTCGAAGTCGAGAGCGACAAGGCTGCCATCACCGAAACACGCAAAGACATTTTGGCCATCGGTGCAGGGCGTCGGGGTCGCGTAAGTATTGCGCTGCTGTTTATGACCAGGCACCTGGCGGCCGACCTCTTTATCCCAGAGAATTTTTCCGTCACGCGCGCTGAACGCGATCACATGCAAAGCCGCGCCGTCATCGGTCGCGCTGGTCACGAATACGTGGTCGTTCCAAACGATCGGCGAGGACCAACCTTCGCCGGGAACTGGAGTTTTCCAGGCAATATGTTCGGTCGCGCTCCAGTGAAGCGGCACGTTTGTTTCTGTTGAGATTCCTTGCCGCGTCGGACCGCGAAATTGCGGCCAATTCTCCGCGCGCGTGGCCAACGTCAGGATGAGAGCGAATGCCGATGACCAGAAACATTTCATTGCGCGGCAACGCTACCAGGCGGCGGGTAATTTTTCGAAACATCATCCAGCACCAGCACCCAATCGAGCAATTCGCCCGGATTGGGCGGCGTAAAGGTGCGATCCCCGACATTGCTAAACTCTCCAATGGATTGAGCGCTCCCATCGCGGGGGTTAAACCACATGGCCCTAACCTTCGATCCGTTCAGCTTCTGCATATGCACCTTGAACGGCCGCCCAACCGGAGCGTAAATCATCGCGTAACTGCCGCTGTCATCTCGCGTGGCAGCGTAACGCCGCGTGCCCGCACCCGGCACGGAGCTCGCGACTTTGTCCGTCACAATAATCGAATCGTCGGGCACGCGCGTGAGGAAGGGGCGCGATTCGATCAATCGACGACCAAACTGCATTTCGGACGCGCCGGGTTGCTGAATCGCCTCACTCCACGACATCAGCGGGCGATTGATGGGCTTGCGCTTGGCCGGGTCATACATTTGCCAAACTGAGTGATGCCCGTAGGTGTGACCGCAAGCGCCGCCAAAAACATCCCAGTAAAATGGCCGCCGCACATCCGCCGCTACGGAATGCCCGAGCTCGTCCGGCTTAAATGACACCGGGTGATCCTCATAGATTGGCTCGCCATCGATCACTGGTTTCACTGGAGTCCTTTCATAATCCGCGTGCGTTTTGTTGTAGCGACCGGTGTATTCCGCCTGGTGCCCGTTCTGACGCATGTTGAAGTCGAGCCAGTCGTCGTCATGAAACCACGTCGATGAACCATTTCCTCCCGCCGGATGAAGCGTTATCAAGTGCGCACCACCGTCGCCCTTGCGCAAGCCCCCGGCCATCGCGCGAATCACTGCCTTCTGCTCGTCATTGTCGATCCCACGGTCGCCACCGAGAATCCAGATGATGTCCTTGTCGCGATAACGTTTCCCAAGCCACTCACCGTAAACCGCCGCGTTCTCAACGTTAAACAGCGGCTTTCCGTCCTTCACCTTATCATGCCAATAGCGTCCCCACGTGGGTAAGAATCCAATCGTCAGCCCGAGTTCATTCGCTCGATCCACGATGAAATCGACGTGATCCCAGTAATCATTGTTGGGACCGTCCTTCACATCCGGCCGCGCGGGATCGAGATCGACCAGCGGCAGATGCCCGTAGGGGTTTGGGTCGGTGTGCCCATCCAACTCGGCGATGGCGACCCCCTGAATGACGGTAAACCCTTTGGCCGCGCGATCTTTCAAATAGAGTTCCGCTTCCTCGCGATTGAGCCGGTGAAACAACTCCCACGCGGTATCGCCCATGTAGAAAAAAGGCCGGCCATTCTCGCGCACCAGAAAGCGATGATTGTCGCTCACGCGAATTCGCGAAGCGGCGGCGAAACTGTTCGTCAGGAAAACCGCGCATCCGGCGGCGATGAAAAATTGTTTTAACATCGTTGTTACTTTCTCGGGGCAATTCGGTTGGTGAACCATTGGAAATCGCTGAGCTGCGCTTTCGGCAACCAGGTGATGTCGTTCGCCACCACCTCGCCTCCGCGCCGTTTAAATCCATCCAATTTGCTGCGCCACGCCTTCACTTCGGCGTGGCCGTCCGCGAATGTGAACCCAGCGGCATTTCCATGCCGGCCCGAGGGGGCGTCCAGCCAGGGGTTGTTGTTGAAAGACCTGAGATTATCGAAGGGGAAGAAGTGAGAATCGTTGATGCTGTTCTCATGCTCATCGATCAGCACGTAAATCGAGCTCGGGCCCGGATCTGTCATCGCGCTGGTCTTCGGTACAATATTGTATTGATTATTGTTCTGCGCCCACGAGCTTGCCGCCGCACCCATGTAAGCGTTCATCGAATAACTTCGGTTCCGCAGCGTGATCGCGCCTTTATATTTTAATCCCGCGATATCTGCGGGGCAGTGGAACACCTCTTTCGATGTCAGGTATTTGAAGGTCGGGCTATTCGTAATGAATTTGTCATCGATCGCATCCGGCGCCGTGACCACCGTTCCCTCGCACCAGGCGGGCGCGACTGCGGTGGCAAACGGGCCGAGACAAGCGTCATTGTAATCCATTGAGTACAGCAAATAAGCCAGACCGAGCTGCTTGTCATTGCTCATGCAGCGCACTCCGCCGGCCTTGAGCTTTGCTTTGGACAACGCGGGTAGCAGCATGCTCGCGAGAATCGCAATAATCGCGATCACTACCAGCAGCTCAATCAAGGTGAATCCAAATCCTTTGGACCTTCCGCTGGCCACGCAGGGACAGCGCCGCTCGATCTGTTCAGCCGGGTTCACGCCGCGCACAGTGCCTTCAGTCCGCACCTCCCGATAGAACAACTTGGAATATTTTTTTGGACGATTTTACACCGGCTGCTTCCGTCCGGCCGCACCCGCGGACTTTGCGGCGCCGCCCAAGGCGCGGAATTCATTCGGCGTTTGCCCAAAGGCGCGTTTGAAACGCTTGTCGAAATAGCTCTGGTCCGCGAAGCCGGAGTCACTGGCGATTTCGGAAATGGGCCGGGTGGTCTCCTGAAGGAGACGCGCGGCGTGCGCCAGGCGAGCGTGGTTCAAATAACCGAGCAGCGTCGTGCCCGCGACCTTTTTAAACGTGCGCATGAATTGCGGAACGTTCATGCCCGCGAGCCGCGCGGCGGTCGCGACGGAAAGTTTTTCGGCCGGGTTGGCCTTAATGTGATCGAAGAGCTTTTTCAGCCGCAGCGACCGCTCTTGTTGCCGCAGAAATTCCCAACGCAGCACCTCGGATTCGCGAAAGTGCGTCGCGAGATGATACAGCAGTTCGAGCAAATACGCTTTGCACCCGGCCTGATAAAAGCGGTTGGTTTCTCCCCGGAAGAAGCATTCGACTAACTGCGCCACTACCGCGTGCGCCCCATCTGCGTTCTTTTCTTTGCGGGAGAGGACATGCGCTCGCTCTTCCAACTTCGAGTAGAAGGGCAGCAAAAAGGCGTAGTCGTGCGAAGGTGACCCGAGGCTGTAAACAAAGTCCGGTAGAAAACTAATCACAATCACCCGCGTGTTGAAGCCGGGAAAATCAACAACGTGATGCAATTTCAGATTGTCCACCACGAGCAGATCTCCCGCCTCCAAACTCACCTCCTGCTCACCCATTCGGAATCGCGCCGGCCCGTCCAGAGGCAAGAAAAGCTCGAGCCGTTCGTGCCACGTCGCGCCGCGGGTGTGCCGTTGCGAGGAATAGTGAAATAGCTTGATGACGAAAGGGAACTCCTCGGCCAGCGGGACTTCGTAGTGGCCGCGAGCGTCGAGTTGGCTCGCGATATCGTGCGGTGCGAAGACGAGTTCGCTCGCCGTTTTTAGCAATTGCCCCCAGCCGCTCATAAAAGTTCGATGCGCACAAGCCCGCCCGGCATGATAGAAATTTCGCCCCGATCGCAAAAAGCTCCCGGCGTATTGCGCCACCAAAGCGGCTCTTGAGCGGCTGCTTCCGTTATCTCCAAAGTTTGCAGCCGGACCCGCATTGGAAGGTCGAGCTTCACCTTCTCAATCGCAGAGGTGTGATTCGCTGCCAGAATTATCTTTTGCCCACTTTGAGTCGTGCCGGCGATCACGGAAATCGTACCAGCTTCACCGCCTTCCACGAAGGACTCGGCAATGGTTGCAAGGTCGGCTACGGCGGCGAAGACGTGATAAACCGGATAGAGCACGCCCTCCGAACTCATCACCCCTCCCGGACCGCCCGTCTCGAAGTACGTGATCGAATGAACGTTCTTCTCACGCGCGAGCGTCGCGATACTCCCAAGCGTCCACGCCGCCGCAAAAACCGACGACTGCCTTGGATCATAACTCCCAATCCCTGAACTCGCCTCGCTCAAATTCGGATTAAACCGAGGCCGTAGCGTCACGGGCGAGATCACTACCGCCGAGCTCGCAAAAGCGGCCGCAGATCGCACCACATCACCTTGCGCTTCCAGATTTTCGAGCATCGACATCTCATCGCTCGCATGGACTTGCGGATTGATCGAAAAACAAGGATGCCAATCCGCATCCGCGGACGGACGCTCGCGATTCAGTTCAGCGAAATAGATATTGGTTCCAGCGGCGAACGGGACATTCGGATGGGTGCTTCCAAGAATCCTCCGCGCCATCTTCACCAACTCCGGCGGCGTGCACTTTTTGTCACGTCCGAAAATCATCCAGAGCTTCACCGGCGCGCGCGCTCGAACGCAAACATCCCCAAGTGCCCGCAATTGCGCCTCCGCTACTGTGTCGAGGAATGCGGCCACATGCAGTTCCGCGCCAATTGCGCGCGCATTCTCCACCGCGGCTGCAAGGCGCTTTTCCCAACCGCTCTCGCCCAAGCGGCAATCAATCCGCAAATGGTCACATTTCAACTGCCGCAAACTTTCCTGAACGGCGGGTAAAAATGCGCAGTCTTCGGCGGTCGATCCCAGCCCGATCAAACGCGCTGGATGAGCCGTCGCATAATCAACTGATAGACGCAATGTGGGGGACCGAAGTGTCTGTTGCGCTGCCGTGTCTCGATTTCCACTCGTTATCAATTTGACCGTCACAGCCTGTTTGAGCCGCTCTCCTTTTCGCACCGCTTGCGGAAACGGCAGCGACAAAGGTGTCCCATACGTTTTAAATGATGAATCGGTCCAGTTGCGCTGATCCTCCATCTCGAATACTTCACCTTCAAACGCAATCTCGATCGCCGTGCTCGCGTTCACGGCGTGCCGCATTTTCCGAATCTCCTTGAACGGCTGATCCGGCCGGACAGACTGCGGAAACCGTAATCGCTCGCAACTCCCATCTGCGTGGTCCACTGTGCATTCAGTTCCGGCGCACAGCGAGATCGGATGGAGAACACAAAGCCCAATCCGATTCCGCAGGAAATCGCTTTGAGCCTCACCGGCGAATTCAAACCTTAACTCATCTTTTGTCACGATGATCACCGCATCATACGCGTAACGGGCGGACTTCTGCGCGCAAAGGGCCGAAAACCGGATCGTCGTTTTACCGTTCGCTCGCTCCATATCAAAGCGCTCTAACTGCGGTGGAACTGTATCCCAGTTTTGATCGCGCACCGCGGCGTAAATCGCTCGCACGACCTCCACGCCGCTCCACCGCAGCCGCCGCAGGAACAAAGTTGATCGGTCAAGCAGGCAGGACAGGTGGCCCGCCGAAACCTCGATGAAATCCGGAGATGAATTCACTGGCGCACTTTCCTCCCCCATTGAATCCGATGAATCAAGTTTTCTTCGAACGAACTGGAGCCAGTCTTAAATGAGTGTCCGCGCCACACGCCTGACTTAGCATTAAAGAGAGCCCGCTGACCAGCGGCGGTTGCCTTTTGGGACCAATGGCGAAAGAGTTTCGGTAGGAACTTTAAACAGTCGCAAAGGCCAGAATACACCGGACAGACGTCAGCCTCACCAGTCTGGAAATTCTCGTGCCTTTGCAGAAATGGGCAATTGATCCGTCGAACGGGAAATGGGGATGCGTTCTGCAATTCCCGGGAAGGTTCAGCTTTTAGGTGTTTTGACGAGCGGCATCGTGCGGCATTGTTGTTAGGTATTGCCTAGACGGGTCGAATCGCTCAAAAGATCCAGACCGAGCCACAGGTTTGTCATTTTCGCGCCATGGCCCGGGTGTTAAATCGCTTTTGTCGCGGTCTTTAAGCCGCTGACCGCTTCGTTCCCACTAACTCGCGGCATCAAAACGATATTCCGTTCGTAATCTTCCAAAGGGGGCAGTTTAACCAGAGCCTTTTTTGAATAAGCGCGATGCACAGCTTTGCTGCTGTGTCCGAGAGCCTGCATCGCGAAACGCTCCGGATAGCCATTCTCTTTCGCGCGTTCGGCCCAGGCATAACGATAAGAATGAAGCGAGATACCCTGAAGACCAACGGTTGCCAGGCGCTTAAGGAACAGCTTAGCACGATGGCGTTCATGAATTCGCGCGAGAGCAGGAAACAATTGGCCGATATTAGGCAGAGTTCTCAAAACTTCTGCCGTTTCCTGGCCAAAGGAAATGATCACCGGGATTCCCGTTTTTCGCCGGCGATAGGAAATCGTGCTTTCCTTCCAATCGATGTCCTCTGCGGTAAGGGATGCAATGTCGGTCTGCGACCCCCCCAAGCCAAAGGAGTTGGTAGAAGCCTCGCGTCGCGGGATTCCGCTCCCGGTCGATGATCTTTCGATGCTCTTCGAAAGTGATGGCCCTTTTCTCCTTGTGTTGAATGGGTGGCCACTGCTTTTTCGGCAGAACTGGCCAGGGCAGCCAATGCATGCCGACTGCGTAATTATGAGCGCGGCGAAGATAAACGTTCGTCGTGACAGAACCTTTCTTGAGAACCTGCAGAAAGTGCTCTGTGGTCGTTTCGACCAGTTTGCGGTCGCGAATTACATCTAACGCCTTGTCCTGAGTTGCATATTCCCATCGCTCCTTCGTATTTCCTTTCTTGGTGGCGACGATCTGATTCAAGACATTTTGCCAGGTGCGAGTCGCGATCTCCTGATTGCCATGCTGCAAATAAACCTGCGCGATTTGCAGGTTTAAGCTGGACTGGCGAACCGCTTCGTTCTTGGCGTTGAGAAGCGTCCCCGCTTCGTCTTCACTCTTGGTCCGGAGACTCTCCTGTTTGCGGGCGACAGTGTCCTCACTGTAGAAGGTTCCGTTCGATCTGCGATACAGGATGAACCGCAGTTTCATACATTACCTTCTCTTCCGGTAATGTGAATCGGTTACGACTTGCATCCTTAACGAGCAGTGGCCGAGGTGTTTCGGGATTGTAAGCCAGTGCGTGCTGCTTTGTTGTTCAGCTGCTTTTTTGCTGGCACTTCCGCTGGCACCCGGCAACTTCGGTTCCCTAATTTGTTCTGCACTCGAAGTTTGGAAATGGAGCCAGCTGTCGGATTTGAACCGACGACCGACGGTTTACAAAACCGATACCGGTCCCTCTGCAAAACTCTCGAAAGATCGAACAAATCCCCTGTTTTCAGGCGTTCCGTGAAGATTTAATGAATGCCTGCCTCGGCACGTCGAAACAGTATCGTGACGTGTTCTTTGTCATAAACTGTCATACGAAAGTTCACGTCCGATACGTAGCGTGGATTGACGCCGACTGCGGCGGCAGCTTTGTCGCGAGCCTGAGTGCCCTTATCAGCCACCAACTCAGGAATTATTTCCTTAGTTGCCCCTCGCTTCTCAGATTCCCTTTGTGATGCTATTGCCTTCTGTCTCTCTTTGGCCTCCGCTTCAAACACTGGCAGTGCCTTGCGTGCTATAACCGCCTTCTGGCTTGGCGTTAAATGCCTCCTGTGAAGGTAAACTTGGGTTCCAATTCCCTCCGAAAATTATAATCGCCAGCCCAGAGCCGTTCCGGTAAAAGCATTCTCAACTTCAGTTTTACGAACTACGAACCACGAACGGGCGGACCGCGTGGTTCGTTCCGTTTTGGGGTTTGTCGCGTAAGGAAGTTTGGAAAAAGACAAACATGAATCAGCCAAAAAAAGTGGCTGGTGGAAGCGATCAAAACGGAAGATTCGAAGCCGCCGTTGAGATCGAGCAGACCGCCAGCCGTTCGCATCGTGCCTCAGCAGGCAATCAACCGCAATCGCACACCGTCAAACCGGTGTTCACCGGAAAGGGGGTTCTATGACTTGCCTCGTCTCGATAATCCAGGACGATGGAACTTTCTTCCGAGAATTCCTCGAGGTTCCGCACCGCGTTGAGCGTGGGGACATGCTTCATGCCTTCGGAACGTATTGCCGAGTGTTGACCGTGGTGCAGGCAACCACAACACCCGGAGATCCGGAGTGGGAGCAGTTCGAGATTTACGCCAAACCGGATTTCACCGTCGAGATCATCGCCGCACCGGTGTGCGTGAACGAATTCACCAAAGCAGCGGTCGCGTTAGAAGGGGGTATGCGATGAATGCCACATTCCAACGTCTGGCCGATATTCGGCGCGACGATCCGGCCGGCTTCGATCTTTTCTTCACCGGGTTCATTGCAGGCCGCGTGCACCAGGAGGCGAATCAGGAAACGCCGCGAGCGCTGCCCTGTGCGTCTGCGTCCACCTTGGACAAGGTATTCGCGGTTTATCGCCGCTGTTGCTGCCTTCAGCCCGGCAGCGTCCGCAACAACCTCAATGCGATGTTGGTGGTAATCGCTCGCGCTTCCGGAATGCCGCGCCCGCCGAAACTACAGAAGAACCCGAACCCGGACCCGGCCAAGATCCGCCTCGACTTGATAAACGAAAACCTTGTTCAGCGCTTCCAGGAGGCGACCGTGAAGCAATACATCGAAGGAATTACAGACCCAACGGAGCGGCGCGAGCGTATCGACGTGGCCCTCCGCACGTCCAAGAGCATCTTAAAGCAGGCCCGGAGCCTTTGGAGCGGAAAAGACGTGGACTGGATTGCACGTTACCGGGCTGAAGGAATCGCCGTCCCTGAGTGCGTTAACGGCTTCCTGAAATGCAAACTACGGGGTCGGATGCGCACGGAATACAAACGAGCGTCGGATGAGGCAATCCGTAACGCCTTCCAACGTGCGGAGGCATTGCGCACAACGCACGTTCCGACGTATCTGGCCTTCCACCTTGCATCCGCGTCTTTGCGCCGGTCCGACATTTATCGGCTTCGTTGGGAGATGATTGTCGAGCGGAACGGCGAAATGATCATCGAAGGACTGACGGGAAAGAACGGGCGGAAGGCCCCGATTCCAGTGCAGCCGGCTGTAGCGAAGATTCTGAGGGATTTCCGAAAGCCGTCCGGTCGCGTTGTGGAGTGTTACCGGGTTGACCGCCTTGTGAACCGGTTCCTGCGTTCCTGCGGGTTCACAGAAACACGACTCGGGATGCATGAGCTTAGAGCGTGGATCGGTTCAAAGGTTTACGAACAGAACCCGCGGGCAGCAATGCAACTGCTCAGGCATTCCAGTCTCACCACAACCGAGCGGAGTTATGGCCGATATGTAACGCCAGCAACGATTCCCGCTGTCCTCTGACCTTGAGGCAAACCAAGGATCACGCGAGCCGATCGAAAGGGCGGCTTTTTGCTTTTCCGCCGCTGAAATCAAAATCCGAGCGGAGCGGCGCGCGGGGGAAATGCTCAAGGAGAATGTAAAGTCGAAGGATCGACAAAGGCTTGACGGGCGGGGCGACAGCGGCCCTTCTCGGTTTTGGCATTGTGTCGTCATCGCGGCAATCCGGTGTTTATGTTTACCGGCGTCCTCTGGTTCTGCGTGGATTCACAAAGACGGTTTGCGGCGCTGATGCCCATTCTTTCCAACCAATCGTCGGCGGGTTTGCCCTGGACACTCCCGCCGCATCGATATTGTAGGGACTGCTCAAAAGAACACCCGCGCTGATTGCCGGGCTTCCAGACTGAGGGATGTAGTTTCCGTCTAAATTTGGATTGCTCGTTAAACTGTGAGCGTCATACCCCAATCCCTGCCAAGTTCCAAAACTCATTCCAGCATAAGTTGTGTTCGCAGCTTGCCCCCATCCAGTGCTCGGAAAACCGTAATACAAATTGTAATCTGAATTTAGCGTCACTGACGCGGCGGTGGACTCGAAGATAGAGGAGCCTACTGTTCCGCCTGAAATGTAAATATTATTCGTGTGATTCGCGGTCATCGTTCCACTTCCCTCGATGCCGAACGAGAGAGCTACGCCGCTTGTATTGCCTCGGATTATCGTGTTTCCCACGACGTTAAAGACTGCGCCTACGTGCGAAGAGCTTAACGTCGCCATGTTATTTCCGGTGCTCTCACCTGCGGCAAGAATGAGCAGGCTATCGTGCAGCTTTAGGGCTGCGATGTTGCCCTGAGAAAATACCAGACTCGTCTGGTAAGCTCCATCTGCTCCAGGCCCAAACGTGTTGCCGGGTCCAATTTCGACATCGGTCAGGACTGAAGTGCCGCCCTGCACACTCCACACATACACCGCATTGTGGTGGTATCCATTAGCTGGTACTTCCGACCAGTTTGCAAAATCGTGAATGTTATTATCGTGAATCCGAACACCCGTGACCGAGGAGGTTGAAGTTCTATCTGGAACGTCAATTCCGTGATTCACATTGTAAATATGGTTAGTTCCAAAATCGTAATTTGATGCGCCCCCGGCATATTCCCCAACGATTCCGATAGCCACATCGTGAATCGTGCAATTCCATACGTTGAAATCTGTTTGATTATTGGCTGCGACGTTATAGATGGCGCGCACCGCATCTGCCCTGGTGGAAACATCTGCGCCCTTAGTCCGAACGTAAAGGTTTTGGATCGTTAGATTTTTGATGATGATGTGGCTGCCCCCATTGTTCCAGACGCCGTAAATGTTATTCAGGTGGTTGCCCAGAAGTTCTCCGTTATCGGTGCATTCTATGATTCCGTTTGACCCACCATCGACCGTGAGATAATTCTGACCGTTCAGACTTATCGCGCCGACATTCGCGGTCCAGACAGCCGCAGACATTTTCGCGCCCGTATCAAAAAGAATCGTGATCGGATTTCCAGCGTCGCCGGAAGCGTAAGTGACCCATCGCGACGTGATTGTTCCGGAAAGTTTAACGGTGTCCCCTGGTCCGACTTTTCCACTTACTTTTGGGTTGGCCCAATTTCCAGACGTGTTCAACGTCGCTACGGACCACGCATTTGCCAGCGATGATCCGTCTGCCGCACCCGCCCCAGTCTGAGTTACCCAAAAAGTGGCAGCTTGAGCCTCAAACACGAAGGCCAGTATTAAAAGTAGTTTTTTCATTCTATGGCCCAAGAGGGAAAACTGCCGTGGAAGAATCAATGACGAGATCATCCCAATACATTGTCCCGGTTCCAGCAGTCGGTGCGACCGACGCACTTCCAACCCAAAGAGCGTCAATGTTTGTGTTTGCACCAGTCGTCGTTTTCTCGCTTCCCACCAGAGCGCCTGCCGAATCGTAAATTCTCAATTTGCAAGTGCCGTTCTTAACCGCCAATCCAGTGACCCAATACCACGTTGACAGGCTCAGAGTGTTCACTGCCGAACCTATGACGGTGCCGTTATTAAGGACGAAATCACGGGTATTGTAATTGATCGCAATAATAATGCTGCCTCCGGTGTGAACACGGATGATCTCGCGGTTGCCGGCGAGTGACGCGCTTGGCGTCTTTACCCACATGCCGAAAGAGATGGTCGTGAGGGTTCCCATCCCGGCGCAGTTCATGTAGTCCGAGGCGGTCTTGGTCATGTCGACCGCTATACCGGAGGTGCCTGTATCTGCTGACCCGCCAACCGTCGAGAGTGTCGCCTGCTCGCCGGAGGAACTAATCGAGAATGTCCCGCCTGTATTGACCGGAGAAGCCCAGGTTAAAGAGGAATGGTCGTGAGCCTCCAACTGTGCCTGCGTAATCGCGGAAATTTCGAAATCCTGCCACACGTTCGCGACGATATTGCCGCCCGGGGGGCTTCCGAAATTAGCTGGACGCAGCACCATCGAAGCGGCGTCGTTCGAGAAAGGAGCAATAATTAGACTCAGGGTAAGAATTAGTTGGTGCATATTTCTAGTTTTGACTGAAAATTTCCCGGCAGGGCTCGCAACAACTCGGAGCGAGCAAAGGGCCTTTGTTTTCCCCACTGCCGGGCATCAACTCCCGATGGGTTTCGAGAGTTGAAATTAAAGGGCGGGGCCGTTTCCGACCCCGCTTGCGCTGTCATTTTCCGAACCCCGGCCCACGAGTTTCGGTTGACTGAAAGAATCCGCGCCGATGCGCTCGGCGCGGCTAGCTTGGGTTCCGTGACTGGGCGGGAGTATTTTGTCATAAACCGCTTCAATACTCGCCGCTTAATTGCGGCTCTAGATGGCTCAACGGCGTCCCAAGCAAATTCACAAAATCAAGAGTTGGCTCGCTTCGCCTTTTCCGCAACGAGCGCGTCCGCAGCCTTCGCTGCAATTTGCGCGTAGACGGTGGCGTTAGTGGAATGGCGAGCGACTACTTCCGCGTTATTGCCTGCGAGATCCACGTGACAATTCGCGGTAAGACCCGCCAGCGCTGCCGCTGCGAAGTTGTCCCAGCTTGTATTATGGGTTTCCATAGAGTTATTGGAGATTGAGTTCCGACTTGAGTTGCTCGAGCTCATGTTGCATCGCCTTCAACGAATCGCGCCGCGGCTTCTCCCACGCGGGAAAAGCGTCTGCGAGCATCTTGGCGCCGGCAACCCACGATGCGAGCTCCAGGGCTCCGAACGGATGTTGGAATCTCGGATTCGGATGCCCGCTATAAAGCAGATCGAATGCATCGCCGTTGGCGTAGTCCTGAGCGATACCATGCAAATAGCTGGCGTCTGCGAGAACCTTTTCGGTCTTCTTTATTTCCCCGTCCAGATATTGCGCTCGCGCGATCTTGCCGAGGATGATTTGCTCCTCGGCAGATTTCTGCGCGCGGAGCTTTTCGAGCTTCGCCTCAAGCTCTTCCATCTTCGACGTGGTCGATTTCTCTACGGCTTTCGCATTAGAGCGCTCGGTTTCGCGCTGAACGTAAGTCGAAACATCCGAGGAAGCGCGCCACGTATCGCGTTCGTTTTCTGTGCCGATCATCTTCTTTTCCTTCTTTCCAGTTGATTGTTTATTTCTTTGCAAGGAAATCGTTCACGCGCGCTTGCCGCTCCGCATGGATAACGCGGGCCGTCCCGAATAGTGGCTTTTTCGCGCCCATTAGATCGACATGGCTCAAATCGTGGCCGGCGACTTCAATATGCTCCACGGACAGCTTTCGCTCCAACGCCGCCACGAATTCGGCTTCGGAACCTGACCGATTTAGGATGTCATCCACGTTACGTTTCCCGAACGCGACCGTTGCCACTTCCGCCAATTGTTCGGTCGATAGCTTAGAAGGTGCTGAAGGAGTCGGAGGGGCGGCGGCAACTTGCGCCTTTAATTCTTCTATCTGCGCGCCGAGGCGACGGATCTCCGCCGCACTGGTTACATCGATACTCGCTTTGGATGTTGTGACCGGCGCGGTATCGGTGGCTCCGCCCAGAGTCATTCCGTGACGGCGTGCGATAGAGCGAGCTCGATCCATGTCACGTTCTCGTTTTGCGGTAACTCGAAGTTGCTCTAATGTCGCAACGTCCATTCCTTTTTCCTCTTCGCGAATTGCCGCCATAATTTCACCCTGACGGAGGGTGCTGAGCGAGCCCGCCCGCGGGGCCTTGCCTTTGTGTTTTCGTAACACGCTCAAATATTTATCGGCTTCAAACACTGTCATACTCATTCCTACCAATGCGACGCTGCTCAACAGTTCGCCGTTCTGGCGCTCTAATTCCCCACTCCTTTGATACCTCCTGCACCATCACGTAAAAGCGTTGCGCACTCACCCCGAGACGCTTCGCAAGCTGCTCAGCAGTCATCTCTGCAACGCTGTGATGCTTCGCGGCAAAGGCGAGAGCATAGACGCGACGACCCGCCGCCACCGGATCTAAGCTGCGGCGCAATAGTCGAGTGAAAAGCGCTTCGAGCGCTGTAGCCAGGAATTGACGCAATGCCGCCTCGCGGTCTTCCTCGGGTTCCATAGCGGCTGGCTCCGCTACGGGAACCAGCTCTCCGTTCTCGTAACCGGTGCCAATCATCGCTTCGAACGAGGTTGGAATCGAGGCACGCCGGGAATCGGATCTCCGTTATCGTCCGTGGCTTGTTCGTTTACGACGTGCTCCCGGTAGCACTGCATTACCATCCGATCCGCCTTTTGGAGCGTCTGACGCATCTTCGGGAACAGCTTCGGACGCTCTTCGAGAAACATTCGGACGCAAAACTTTTCTAACGCCAGGTTCTCCATTTTCGCCGCAAATTCCTGCTCCGGAATTTGCTTTTCCGTCAACCACTCATCGAGCTCTGACCAGTTGACCCGACCGCCGAGGGTGAAGCCCGGTGCGCCTGACGCCTTCCATTCTTTCAACTGTTCTACACTAACCCCGGTTGTTCCGGCGCATTGCGCCATTGAATCATATACCGGGCCATTTGCTTTAGTTTTTCGCTTCTTCATTTAAATCCGTGTGTGAGACGCGACTTTTTTGCCTCCATATAGTTTTGTAGTGCGGTCGTCGGTCGACCTGTTCCAGCCTAAATGGAAAAAGATTTCCTTTATGGGCGTCGCCTCTGGTCCCTCTATCGGAACAAACCGTTCTCATATCTTCTCCTGTTCGTTCGTCGCCTTATCGAGCGCGCTCGCGACCGCTCTGGCGCTGATGCACTCAAACCCGTAGAAATTCTTCGCGGGTGTCGCTCATATTACCGTTAGTGCTGCAACCCTTAAGGGTAATTGCACCTGCACTAGTGCAGGGTGCATTACCAGTGCAGGCGCACTATTTGCACTCATTGCACTCATTCTCTATAAACCATTGACCATTCCTGCTTTGCTTCAGAGTTTTGCTTGCTTTCGCCTCTTGAAGAAGGTCGTAGAATGTTCGCCGAGACATGCCAATTTCTGCACGAGCCGTTTTACACCAGTTTTCCGTCGATAATCGCACCCCGTTAAGAACCTTTAGAATCTGCTCAACGGTGTATTTCTTCGACGCAGTTAGTTGCTTCAGCTTTGCCGGATTGAGTGCGGTGTCGCGCCGGAACAAAGGGAAGTCCCAGCGGATTACGAACGGCTCAACCGGTTTGAAATTCCGCAGGATGCTATCGACCGTGAATGCGCCTTCCTCCTCGTGCCGGGTCATCACCATGATCGAATCGGGGTCTCGGGCGAATACACCGCTCCCGGATATGCGGTCCTCAGCCTGCTTTTGCGATTGGTTGCCTTTGCTAAAATGGGCTCCGAAAGCGACAGCCGCGCCGCTGGTAACGGAGAGTTCTTCCAAGGCGTTTAAGAGCCGGCCAATGTCACCCGCGGCGTTCTCGTCGGCATCGCCAAGCACCTTATAAATTGGGTCAACGAGAATCAGGGCGTAATCGGCCTGAGCTACTCGTTCTTTGATCTTGGGAATAAGAACGTGGTAAGGAGCGGCATAACCGCGAAGATTCCAGACCTCGAAAAGACCGTCCGCGACCTCGATATTCTTGGCCTTCGCGACGCTGCTAATTCGTTCCGAGAACGCCCACGGTTGAAGTTCCAGATTCAGGTATAGGCAACGGCCCTTTGTCGTCTTGAATCCCAGCCAAGGTTCGCCGTGCGATACGCTTAATCCGAGATCAGTGAGTGCCCACGTCTTGTAAGATTTTGACCCTCCCCCAAGCACGAGTTTACTCCCTCGGTGCAATAGGCCGCAGACGAGTTCAGCGGGCTTCGGCGGTGGGGAGGATACCAGACGTCCGGAGTCTACAATCTCAGGTAGATCATCTTCACTAGAATTTCTAGCGTAGGCGCTGAATTGCTCAACGGTATCGCGCAAGATTGTAAGGTTCTGCTGTGGATCGCGGGCAATCTGAGAGGCTTTAACTGCCAGGGCAAGAATTTGGCGGCGCTGAAAGGCTTCCTGAACGTCGGGCAAATAGAATTCGAGATTTGCGGCAGACGGCGTGCAATCCTTCAGCGCTTCGAGGTAGGGCATGTCAATCCCGTTTATCTGCGCGGCTTCGAGACGCTTAACTATGATTATGGAGTCTGCCGGTAAGCCTTCTCGTGCCATCTGGATAAGAACTTCAAGAAGTCCGGCGTGTCTCGCGTCGTAAAAGTGCCGTGGGCCGATCCCGTTTCTCCGAAGCACTGGAAGACAGTTTCCAAGATCGAGCAAAACGCATCCTAAAATCCCTTGCTCGGCCTCCTCCGCGTATGGCGGAAGTGGTTCTTGCTTTGAACGCGCGTTGGTATAGACTGCCATTACAGTTTCGTATTTGAGATTCCCGGTTTACTAACGAGGTGAGCCGGGTTTCTCGTTTCTGGTCACATTGCTGATTGGTCCCGTTCCACAACGAATCTCGCCAGCAAGGTCAAAACGGCAGGCGTATCGTTTTCCGTCACTGTGAAGCCTTCGCGGAAGATCCGTTCGATGTTGCACACCTTCTCGCCTTCTTTGGTTTCGAAATGCAGTTGTGCCGCGCTGCTTTTGTCCAGGTGAAGAGTGATCATATCAGCGAGAGGCAACACGGTGTTGAGCGAGCCAGGCGTTGACGTCCGAGCGACGGTAACGAATTACTTTCGCGGTTAATTTAATATAAGGCAGGCCGCGACTGTTTCTCCAATCACGAAGAGTCCGCTCTTCTACGCCGATATAGGCGGCCAACTGGGGATCGTCTAAAAGGTCCGGTGCGACGACTTCCGGATTATCTGTCGCTATAACGTTTAACATCGCCGCGATACTGGCGCGACGTAGCTTGAAGCGGTTTGGGTAAATGGCGGTTTATTTACTCAAAACAGAGGCGAGGCGCTCCAGAGATTGGCGGATCGCGCCCTCAATATCACCGCGAATGCGACTTTTACTTTTCGCGCCTCCTTTACCGAACTGCTCGCGCAGCGGTTTGCCGCTCTCATCTTTTTTCTCAAGCCAATGCGAGAAAAATGGGTTGTCCTCGATGTGCTCTCCGTAATCCAGATGGAGCAACTGTTGAGCGCATTTCCACCACTCTTTAAGGTTGTCAGGGTCTCGAGAGAGAGGCTTCTTCGGTGCTGTGATCCCGTCCACTGTCTCTATGCCTGTGCGTATCCGGTTGAGAGTTTCCCATAGGAAATAGGCCACCATCTGATGAGGTTCAGAGGTTGATGCTATCTTGCCATCCAACTGCAAACCGAGCTCGGAACCTAATTCCATGTAACGAGCAAAATTCTGTGCGTTTCGAGCGGTGCCACGAGCGGATATGTGACCGGGCCAATGCGTTTTCGTTCGCGCCATCTTCCGCAAGATGTCAGTGGCTTGGCTCGCGTTTAAAGATGCGTTTAAAGATTGAATTGCGCCGTCGATGAAATTCACAAGAACTTGTGCGGCATCTGAGTTCCCCCTGCTCATCGCAATGTGAAGGTCCCTTAGTGGTCCTCTCGCACAGTCAGCGAGGGCTTGCGCTTCTCGGAGCGTGAGCTTTGGGGATTCTTTAACCTGTGGAATTATTTCCACACCTTTTTGCGCTCGCTTCGGCTTACGCATTTGCCGCCTCCCCCATTGGCAGAACATTCGACGCAGAGACAGGGGCGATTCCGAACCATGCCTTTCCATCGTCTGGCGTGACAAGTTCTCGGTAGTGCGCGTGAATCGTTGCGACACTGTTCCCGGCTTCGAGAGCCACTTTCGCCACGTCCTCGACAACGGCAAGACGGCAGGAAATGAAACTATGCCGCAGTCCGTTGTGTTTCCACTGAGTTTTCGCGGCGTTTGCAATGTCCTGCTGGGCGTCCGAGAATCCGTCATGGGTGCCAGACCATACTTTGCCTCGGCGGGCAGCATATGGAGCCAACCAGGCGGCAAGATTCGGCTGAATCGGGACAAGTCGTCGGCTCGGAGTCCCCCTTTTTTTAGCACTCGCGGTTATGAATCCGCGCGCCTGATTAACGTCTTCCCACTTGAGGCGCTCGATCTCGGATGAGCGCAACCCCGCAAAAGCTCCGATCAGCAAAGCCGGCAGAAAATCCCTCCGCACTGCTTCTGCCGCCTCGATGAGTCTTTGAATTTCCGCCTTGTCGTAAATCGCAATCTCGCCCTCTCCGGCATCCGGCTTCTCGGTTTTCTCTACGGGGTTGGTAAGCACGTAATCACGTCGCCACGCCCAGCGGAACAGCGTTCCAACCTTTGATCGGTAATTCAGTCGATCCCGTTCGCTCGTCTTCAGGCCGTCAAGCCATTGCTGAACATCGCTCTTGGTGATCGTCGCAATCGGTCCACTGAAGGCCTCTGAGAATCGAGCGAGCCGATTCCGCAAATCGTCCAAAGTTCGCTTCTCCCGATTCTTCCGTTCCTTTTCCGCGAGCATCTCGGCGACAACATCAGCAACCGTCTTGCTTGGCAGGGTGTTTGAATGTGCGAAAGTTCTCGCTGCTTCTACAAGTTTCGCACCATCCCCAAGAATCTTCACAGCTTCTGCGTAGCGGGCCGCTGCAAGCTCTAGTGCGTCTCCGGTGGGCTCAAGAAGTTCGATTGCCCTTCCGTAGCTAGCAGCCTCACCGTTTCGCATTGCGGCTGCCTTTGCGTCACCTGAAGAAAGGAGACGTGCAATCCTTGCTGCCTCCTGCCGGGCATCGTCTCTCGAACCGAACGAGCGGAGCACTCGCTTGCCGGTTGAGTAGTCGGGCACTTGGAAGTATTCACCGCCAGGACGCGCAACGGTGTATATTTTGACTGAAACGCTACCGGCCTTAACAACCTCAGGTTTTCGCTTCATGTCGCGATACTGTCATAATGCTGTCATATAGCAACACAAAAAGAGGCGCCTTCCAGAGGGGATCAATCGTGGTTTTTCCCTTATTTTACCGAGTGGAGCCAGCTGTCGGATTTGAACCGACGACCGACGGTTTACAAAACCGTTGCTCTACCACTGAGCTAAGCTGGCCTTGCTGTTGCAGGCGTCATGCCCGCAAGAGTTCAGTTTACCTACGATACGGCGAGCGCCGCGGCAAGTGAAAAGCCTTCCCAAATCTTCCCAAAGAAGGAGGATTCACTTGCTTACGCCTTACAACCACGAAAGCGTGTGCTCCAGGTCCGCCGAAATTTCTATGTCTGAACAGAATGATTTGCATCAACTGAACCGCTTCCTTCAAGCGCAGGAAGGCTCGTACCCGCAGGCCCTCGCTGAAATTCGAGATGGACACAAACGCTCGCACTGGATGTGGTTCATCTTCCCTCAATTGACGGGATTGGGGTTGAGTTCGACCGCGCGATTTTATGCGATCAGGAGCCGTGCTGAAGCGAAGGCGTACTTGCACCATCCGGTGCTCGGATCGCGCCTCCTCGAATGTGTCGACGCATTGCAGCGGCATGAAGGGCGGTCCGCCGAGCAGATCTTCGGGTATCCCGATTACCTCAAGCTGCGCTCTTGCGCGACGTTGTTCGCGGAAGTCTCGTCAGGCGGATCGGTTTTCCACCGGCTCCTGGTGAAATATTATCCTGAAGGGCCGGATCAGCGGACACTTGAGCTGCTCGAGAAGAGTTGAGTCGCACTCCGGTAATGCGTTAGCATCGCGCCATGTTCTCCCAAATCGCCGCTTTGGTTGCGGTCTCAATTCTTTCACCCATGGCGGGTGCTTCGACCTATTTTCGTTCGGACTTCGGCGTGCCGGCGCACGCTGGGAAGTTGCCTTCCGACCTGAACTCCGGAGGCGCGCAGCTTTGGCGCACCGAGCTGGAGGGCGGCCATTCGACCCCGATCTACGAACATGACCGAATCTTCCTGACTTTCGGGAGCAAGGACGGGCTCTCCACGGTTTGTCTGGATGCAAAGAGTGGACGCGAGATCTGGAAAAGGACACTTTCGGTCGACAAAATCGAGGAGTTTCATCCACAGGAGGGGAACGCCGCAATGGCCACGCCTGCATCCGACGGGGACCGAGTGTTCGTGTTTTTTGGTAGTTATGGCGTGATTTGCTACGACCTCGATGGAAAGCAGGTTTGGGAAAAACAGATGGGCCCTTTTCGCGATGAGTACGGCGCAGCGAGTTCTCCCATCATCGTCGATGACAAGCTGATCCTGAACGAGGATCACGATATTGACAGTTTTCTAATTGCTCTGGATTGCAAGACGGGACGCCAGATCTGGAAGACGGCCCGGCCCGGCGCGGTGCGAAGCTACTCGACGCCAGCGGTGTGGGAACACGAAGGCCGCAAGGAATTGCTGGTGGCCGGAGCCCTTGAACTGGCGGGATATGATCCTATCGAGGGCAAAAAGCTTTGGTGGGTAAACGGCCTGGCGCGAATTGTCATTCCAACTCCGGTTCCGGATGGTGATACGATTTATATGCCGTCGTGGGCTCCCGGTGGGGATCCGGGGCAGCGTGTTTCGCTGGCGGGATGGGACCAGGCGATCGCGAAATGGGACAAGAACAAGGATCGTTTCCTCGCGAAGGATGAAATCAACGACCAGGAAGTGCTCACGCGTTTCTTTCGCATGGATCTCGATCAGAACCAACTTCTGGATCGCAAAGAATGGGACCAACACGCCGCAGTTTTCCAACGAGCGCAAAATTCCATGCTCACTATAAAGCCGAGTGGCGGCGGCGATCTCGGAGAAAAAGCTGTCGTCTGGAAATATCAACGCGGCGCGCCATACGTCGCCTCGCCAGCGTTACACAACGGAATCGTCTGGATGGTGAAGGATGGCGGATTAGTGACGAAGCTCTCAACGAAAGATGGGACCCTTCTGCAGCAAGAGCGCCTGGGAGCGACGGGGAATTATTACGCGTCGCCCCTCATCGCTGACGGGAAAGTCTATTTTGCGAGTGAGAACGGCATCCTGACAGTTGTTGATGACGAAAAAGACTGGCGCATCATTTCTGCGCGCAACTTCAAAGAGAAAATTTTCGCCACACCACTCGTGTTCGGCGGTACACTCTACATCCGCACCGAGAAAGCAGTCTATGCGTTCGGTGTTCGCTGAATCATTTCGGACCGGGGTTCTCGTTTTTACATCAGGGGAGCAAGCGGTCGTCTCCGAACGAACCCCTTGTATGCTTCCGCGCAAATGATGCCAAAAATTATGTGCAGCACGATACTCGGCCACTCGCGTGGGTTTCCGCTTAAATCCATCACCATTCCCGACACAGCGTAGTTGATAAAATATAGCACCAAGCCGACCACCCCACCCACCGCGCCGGCCATCCAGGTCCTGAAACCATGGACAATCGGAGCAATGATCAGCGCGTAAAGAATCGACACACAGAAGTGCAGCAGCATCACCGACAAAAAGAAGAGCGGCCCGGGTGATTTGCCTGGCGATATGTCGCGGCCCATGATGGCAGGATCGATTGCGCCCGAGCCTACCCACGGAATTCCGCGCGAAAGCAGCAAAGTGATTGCGCCGACGATCAATCCGGCCTGTACTGCCCGGCCCCACCGAATAGTCCCGAAGAACGAGGAATCGTTTCGTCCGAAGCTGTAAGTTGTGCTGGCCATAAAGTCCTCCGCTAAGACCTTAATTCCGGAACCGCTTTATTTGTATCGGACGGGTCCCCCCTTTAACCGTGAGGCTCCTTCTGAGCAACCTACCTTCATTTCGGCCACCACTCTCATTGTTCTCCCACCACGGTAGCGAACCTCCCTTAATTTTCTTGGAAGGCTGACAGTTTTCCCGGACATTCTTCGGCCTGATGGTTCGACTTGAGGGAATCTACTGCGCACTTTGGACGCCGACCGACCAGAACGGAAATATTCTCTGGCAGGTCTTTGAGAAACACCTGGCTTTCGTGCTCGGCACCCCGGTCAAGGGGATTATGGCACTCGGCAGCACGGGCGAGTTCGTGCATCTCACTGTCACCCAGCGCAAACAGATTCTTGAAAGGGTCACCACCGAATGCAAAGCGCGGGGGCGCGGGGTGATCGCAAATGTCAGCGACATCCAGGTTCGCAACGTGATCGACCTCGCCCGGCACGCTAAACATGCCGGCGTAACCTGCGTTTCCGTTCTCCCTCCATGGTACTATGCTTTGGAACAGCGCGACCTCGCGGAGTTTTTCATCGAAGTTGCCTTCGCTTCCGAAGCTCCGCTCGCTCTCTACAATTATCCCGAAGTCACCGGGAAGAAGATCGAACTCGAAACCATTGAGCGGGTCGCGAAACGCGTAAGCCTCGTCGCCGTAAAACAAAGCGGCGCAGATTTCGGTTATCACAAGGATCTGCTGAAACTCGGAAAAGAACTTGGTTTCGTCGTCATGAGCGGTGCGGATACTCGTCTCGAGGATATACTTGAGTTGGGTTGCACGGGTACTGTGAGCGGTCTCGCCAATGCGATTCCAGACATCCTCTGCGGCATTTTCGAGAATTTTCGAAATGGCCAACGGTCACCGAAACAAACCGCTTTCGTTTCCGAGCTTTTGAAACGAATCAGCCCGGTTCTGTTTCCGTTCAATGTCAAAGGCGCCATTGCCGGACGCGGCTTCGAGACCGGTGCGCCAAAGATGCCGGTTTCGTCGGAAACCAGGGCGACCTACGAGCGCGTTCTCGAAGACGTGAAGACTCTCTACCAAAGTGCGGGGATCCTGTAGTTCAATTGAATTTCCATTGACGCGGGCGCTGCTTTTGCCTTTCACTCACGCCCGAATCTATGGCCCAGAATTGTTATCACGCCAGTATTGAAGGTGCTCAACACGGTGCGAAAAGCCTCCCCGATTTTCTCGATTACGCCAAACGTTCTGGAGCCAGCGGCGCCCAGCCCTCCAATTATATGCTACAGGGCGACAAAGGGTTCCAGAAAGCCAAAGATATCAAGCAGCTTTTCAGCGACCGCGGCATGACGCTCGACGGCGTCAGCGCCCATTGCCCATTCTGGGTTCACACGACCGCCTGGACCAAGAGTCCTACCATCCGGCCTTTCATCCCTCCGGATGTCGCTAAGAAGAGCGAAAACGAGATCGAAAAATGGGCGGAGTCTTATCTCTTTAAGCTCCTCGACCTTTGCGCTGAACTCGGGGTGAAGATTGTTCCGATGTTCTGGGGAGTCGCGTTCGGCTGGGAAATGGCCAGCGGCTATCCCTGGGGTTTTTGGGCGGCCGGCAACTATGATTTGCTCAAGGAAGGCCGGGAACGCTTCGTCAAGAAAACTGCGAAACTGCGCGACCGCGCCCGTTCGCTCGGCATTTATCTCGCTCACGAAATTCATCCCGGCACCGCCGCCATGTGCGCGGACGATTTTAACATGCTCGTGAAAGCTTGCGATGGCGACAAAACGCTCGCCGTCAATGCCGACCCCTCGCACTGTTGGGAGGGCGAATCGTGGGAAACGCGTTTCCGAAAGGTCGCGGACCGCGTTTACGCGTGTCATGTGAAGAACTTCGTCATTCGTCCTGATGTGCCGCTTCGCTTTATGGATGGGAACTGGCCCAACCGCGCGATGCAATTCTGTGATATCGGTTCCGGTGACCTGAACATGACCCGTTACGTCGAAATGCTGATCAATATCGGCTATCCGCAACGTTACTGCCAGGTCATGGGCACCAAGACAGCCCCGCTCATTGTCGAAGCGGAAAGCGCGTATCGCGATCTCGATGCAACCAGCGCTAACGGCGTGGCCTTTGTTCGGGACAATCTTTGCTTTCCGATTGCCGCGGGCTCCTTCGAAGAAGGAATGGGCGCTTAAAGCTCAGAGATTCCAAAGACCCCGCAGACAACTACCGGTTGCTCGGTAAAACGGGCTAATCTTGCTGGGTTACTTACGCGTGTTTGTTGCGGAACCCTGCCAATCCGGCAAGGGCCAAAACTCCTAATGCAAACGTGCTGCCCGCATCAGGCGCTCCTGTCGGGACATCATCCGGATTGTTCACAGTATTCTGAAAGCTGAAACTGAGATCGTTGAAGTCGAACGGTCCGTTTAGCAGGTCTTCAAACGAAACCAAGGTCGTGGCTGGCTCCCAGTTCCCTTGCACACGTGCATGCTCATGTTGATCCGGGTTCCGAGAGCCGGGACCGGTGAAAAAGTTGTTCCCGGTGTTATTGACGTGCAACCGGAAAACTAGTTCCGTTCCCGCTACGACATCCCCGAGATCAACGGTCGATCCCACTGCGCTGTTGTGGTTGTTGAAAATAAACAAATCGTTTCCCGTATCGCCGTCCACCCCTGGATTCCCCAACGCATCTCGCTCAAGGTAAAGGTCATTGCTGTACGATGCACTGTTGCCCTGATATGTTGCGACTACATGACCACCCGCCGCGATGACGGGCAATCCGTCACCGCCAGTGGCGATAGGGAACGCAAAGGTGGGAACGGCGGTCGCAATGACGATCGCCCCGGTAAGAAACGAGCTTTTCATGGTTAGCAATTCTCAAGTTCAAACATCAAAAAGCATCAGATGTACCGGGAAAAAGAAAAGGCCCGCGCGTTTCCGTTGACCTTTGTTCACAGACCGCAAGTAATTGAAGCTAAGCAAAAAACAAAATTAAACTAATCCACCGATCCAACCGGCACCGATCAAAAAATTAGGGACCGCCAGGCAGAGATTGTAAATGAGTCTTACAGAATTCGCTTCGAAAAAACATAAAGAAACCGCGCTCCAGTGCCCTGGAGAGCGGTTGAAAAAGATTCTGAGGGAGAAAAGTGTTACGCCGTTTCGTCTGACTCCAGAAATCCCTGGAGATGGCGAATGCGGGTCGGATGGCGCAATTTCCGCAACCCCTTCGCCTCAATCTGGCGAATACGTTCGCGAGTCACCTTGAACTGCTTGCCAATTTCTTCCAGCGTCCGGGCATAACCGTCCACCAATCCGAAGCGTAGTTCCAAAATTTTCCGTTCGCGTTCGGTTAGGCTTCCGAGGACATCCTGCAGCTTGCTCTTCAGCAAACTGTAGCTGGTCATATCCATCGGGTTCTCGGCCTTTTTATCTTCGATGAAGTCGCCGAAGTTAGCCTCGTCACTGTCGCCCACCGGCGATTGCAGGGAGATGGGCTGCTGCGCCATCTTCAAAATCGCGCGAACGCGATCCACTGGCATCTCCATTTCGTCGGCGATTTCTTCCGGGGTTGGCTCGCGCCCATAATCCTGCACCAACTGCTTCTGCACGCGCATCAGCTTGTTGATCACCTCGATCATGTGGACCGGGATGCGGATCGTGCGTGCCTGGTCGGCTACCGAACGGGTAATCGCCTGGCGAATCCACCAGGTGGCGTAGGTTGAAAACTTGAAGCCGCGGCGATATTCGAATTTTTCGACTCCTTTCATCAACCCCATGTTCCCTTCCTGAATCAGGTCGAGGAATGAGAGCCCGCGGTTGGTGTATTTCTTCGCGATGGAGATCACGAGACGAAGATTCGCCTCCACCATCTCCGTTTTTGCTTTGTGCGCTTTATCGGCGAAATGCTTAAGCTGTCGGTAGGCCTCAAGGAATTTGTCGGCTGGCATGCGGACGAATTCCTCGAGCGAGGTAATTTTCTTTTGCTCCTGCGTAATCAGCAGAGTCCGGTGGCTTGAATGACGTTCTTTTTCAAATTCGTGGATCGTTTTGAGGCTGGCTTGGATCTTCTCAAAAATGTTGTCCGCCACCAGAGCCATTTCCTCAAGCACCTTCTGCTTGTAGAAAAACTTCCCAAAGGTGCGCTGCAATTTCTGGTCGGCCTTTTGGAAATCGTTGAACTTCCGGGTGCGCTCCGCGTTGTTGTGCGCGTTTCGCCAGGCGGCGTAACGATCATCCACATCCGCATCGAGCGCCTTGACCTGTTTGACAAGGCGGCGCAATTCTTTTAGGTGCGTGTCGCGATTGTCGACTTTTTTATCCACAATTACGCGATCAAACCGCTCCTTCGGCGGTTCGGAAATCAACTTGTCGGCCAGGGCCACATGCTCTTTGCCCGTAAACCCGAAACTGTAGATGATGGCCTTAACCTGATTTTCCGCTTCCTCGATCCGCTTGCAAATCTCCACTTCCTGTTCGCGCGTTAGCAACGGCACCTGCCCCATTTGCTTCAGGTACATCCGGACCGGGTCATCCAGGATGTCCAGACGCATCTTGGCGTCTTCCTTGTTATCTTCCTCCTCCTGTTCTGGCTGCTTGACGACGTCAACCTCCGCCTGGTCGACAATCTCAACATCGAGGTTATGAAGCTGCGTGTAGATCTCGTCCAGATCGTCGGGATTAACGATATTATCCGGCAACGCATCGTTGATGTCGTTATAAGTAAGGTAACCTTGTTCCTTCGAGAGCCGAACGAGCTCCTTCACCTTCTCCGCAATATCGAAAGCGCCGTTGGCGTTTTCCGGCTTGGCGCCATTCTGAGCCGGAGCCGCTCCATTTTGCGTCGTGATTTCGATTTCCGTGGTGCTGAACCGGGCCTTCACCTGCAGAAGCTGCTCGGCGATTTTTTTCGCGTCCGCTTTGCTATCCGGCGTCGCGTGAAGTTTTCCATTGGAACGAGCATTCGAGTCGTGCGAAGCGTGTTTTTTCTCGCGCTTTTCGGCGCGGTTAGCGGTCGGTTTTATAGGCTTGTGATGCTGTTTGGGTTTGCGCGTTGTTTTAGCGGCGCCCGCTCGGGCACTGCTTTTTGCTGAGGATTTAACCATAGTCGCGTTCTGGTCTGATTGTCTGAGCAAAAAGCGCGGAATATACCGCGCTTCAACTGCGAGTAAAGCAGGGAGTAAGCTTGGGGCCAGGCAGGACCTTGCTCACTCGCAGTAATTTATTGACCCCGAATTCTCCCCGTCTCCTGAGAGAGACTACCCGAAAACTGCCGAAAAGGATTTCCACAGGAAGGCGTAACAATTGTTGATTCATGCGGAACTTGGGTCATACCCAAGTATAAACAGCATCGTAACTATGTAAATTCTATTTTGCAAATAAAAGAACCCGTTTTCAGCCTCGAACCGCCACTGACGCGCCTCGCCTCAGCTTGAGGCATGCCGCTTCCTTATCATTCCGCAACAAAAGATATTCACCCGCCAACGCCGGAGGATTCCAGGTTTTGTCATCAAACACTTTGAATCGAGCCAATTCCACCAGCTTGCCCGGATCCGGTTGCACCAACACAATCTCTCCTTTCTCCGTTGTCAGCAAAATCGTTTCGCCCACCAACAACCCCTGTCCGTGTCCATAACGCCCATCCTTCCATTTTCGCTGTCCAGTTTTTAGCTCCACGCAGCAGAAAATCCCGTCATCCAACCCGTAAACGCACTCGCCCACGTGAAACAGGGGCCCGAACTTCGATTTCGGCGCCATGCTTTTCCACACGCGCTCCGCTGCCCATTTTCCCTCAGCGTTCGTGCTCACCTGCACCAACTCTGACCCGGTTCCATACCCGCTCGAGGCGAACACCAGGTTACTGCTGATCGCCAGCGGCAGCGAAATATGCGGATGCCCTCCCGGCCATGGATAACTCCACAGTTCCTGCCCATCCAACGCGTGCGAGATAAGGTTGCCTGCAAAAAGAAGGACCTGCCGCTTCCCCAGCAAGATTAGCTCTGTCGGCGAACTGTAATCCGGGCCGCCCTTCCCCGAAGTCCAAATCACTTTGCCGTTCTCCGCCGAGTAGGCTGCGAGGGGCCCCGCTGAGCCACCCACTGCCACCAGCACCATTTCGTTGACGACCAGGGGCGAACTCGCAAACCCCCAATCCGGCGTATGAGCCTCATGTTCCTTTGCAAGATCCTTGCTCCAAATTACGCTGCCATTTTTGAGATCGAGACAACTCAACGTTCCCGTCGCGCCGAACGTAAACACACGGTTCCTCACAATCATCGGTGTGCTTCGCGGCCCCTCCCCGGCGATCGTCGTCGAATACTTCGCCTCATTTGCCTGCGTCCAAAGATTACTCCCCGTCAGGAGATCATACGCAACTACGCATTCCTTCTCCCCACGCTGCTCCAATGTCACCGCAACCCCGTCCTTCACAGCAAACCCGGACCACGCCGCCCCAATCGGCTGCTTCCACAAAACTTTGGGCGGTTCTTCGCTCCAATTGCTCGCAATGTCTGGCCCCGGCAGCACCCCTTTCCGTTCCGGCCCGTTAAATTGCACAAATTCACCCTCCACCTTGCTCCGGCTCATTTTCTCCCGAGCGACCGCCGGTGCAATCGCCAAACTCGACCGTGCCCTCCATCGAGGCTCAATAATCGGCAGCAGATCTCCATTCACCCCGCGGATTCGTAAGGAAAACCGCGCGGCCAGAACGGCGATCAGGACCACCGCGAAACCACCCAGACGCAACCTCCAGCGTAATCGCGACAAAAACAGAAGCCACAGAACCAATAGAAACCCGCTCCCAATCAGCACTAACGCAGTGCGAATATACCTTTGTTGCCGTTGCATCTCCGGCACAGTCCAGATCACGAGAATCGCCACCAGCGACAACGCAAAGATCAGCCACACCGGCCACATGCGCACTCGTGGAGCGATCTTGGGTTCAGGGTTCAATCAATCTCCAACCTTCCTCGACAACATCGGCGGCGCAACACGCTACGTGCACAGCAGCCGTAAACAATGAGTGAAGGTCATGGTAATCGATGGCGTGCGCCGTAAACGTCCCCGGCCAGAACCATTCGAACGATGGCGCGAATTGAGCTTTTTACCCTTTGACACTGCCGGGAGCGGTTGGCAAGGTTCCGCTTCTGTTTTGACATGGGGGGATGGTGCCCGGCGCTCCGCTCCCGCGAACGAAGAGAGAAATATGGCTGAACTTGTTGGAAATTTGCTGGTGGCCCAATCCGGCGGACCCACTGCTGTGATCAATGCCAGTGTGGCTGGCGTGATCTCCGAAGCGGGTAAGAATGGGATGATCGAAGAGATTTACGGTGGGCTCAACGGCATTTACGGCATTCTCAACGAAGAGTTGATTGACCTGAACGAGGAAAAGGCTCGCGCGATCGAAGGACTCAAGCACACTCCCGGCGCCGCGCTCGGCACCTGCCGTTACAAAGTTGATTTCAATAAAAAGCCGGAACAGGCCGCGAAAGACATGGACCGCCTGTTCGAAGTCTTTCAGGCTCACAACATCCGCTATTTCTTCTACGCCGGCGGCAACGATTCGCAGGACACTTCCAATAAAATCCACCAGGAAGCGGTCAAGCGGAATTACGAAATGCGCGTGATCGGCGTGCCCAAAACCATTGATAACGATCTTCCTCACACCGATCATTGCCCCGGTTTCGCCTCGGCTGCTAAATACGTTGCGACTACTGTTGCCGAAGTGGCCATCGATATCGGTTCCATGGCCACGGACGACGGCGCTTGTTGCCTGATCGAAATCATGGGCCGCACCGCTGGCTGGCTCACTGCTTCGACCGTGCTCGCCCAGGGCCACGGCACGGGAGCGCCGCACATCGTTCTTATACCTGAAATTCGCTTCAACGAGGAACGCTTCCTTGCCAGGGTCAAAGAAACAATTGACGCGAAAAAATTTTGCGTCGTGGCCGTTGGCGAAGGTCTCAAACGCGAAAGCGGCGAAGAAATCGGTGCAGACAAATCCCGTCTCGACGCCTTTGGTCATCCCGTTCTCTCCGGCGCAGCCGATCGTCTCGCTGAACTCGTCCAAGGCAAGCTTGGCGCGAAGACGCGCACCGTGAAACTCGGTTACACCCAACGCGCCGCCGCCCACCTGGCCAGCGCCCGTGATATCGAAGAAGCGTTCATGTGCGGCGAAGCCGCCGTTCGGGCCGCCGTCGATGGCCGCAGCGGTTTCATGGTAAAACTTGTCCGGAGCTCGAATGATCCGTATCATTGCGCGACCGATCTTCAGGACCTCAACGACATCGCCAACGCCGTTCACGAAATTCCTCGTGATTGGATGACCGAAGATGGTTTCCTCCCGAACGAAAAATTCGTGGAGTATTGCCGTCCTTTGATCGAAGGCGAACCAAAACTCACATTCGAAGCCGGCATCCCCAAATACACCGTCCTCGACAAAGTCCCCGTGGACAAGGTCCTCGCGCCGCGGGGTTGATCCCCGATTTGAGCAGGTGCGTCAAGGGCTGAAAGCCCGCAATATGATAGCCTGGGCTGAAGCGTAGCGAAGGCCCAGGAGATTAGGTCCAAGGGGTTATTTAGGCCTGTAAGGCCGCAACAAATCGTCCATCAATCCCACGCGTACCGTTCGTCCAACGGTTTGCAATTTTTCTCGCAAAACCGACGGTATTCGGTTTGAAAATCCTCTTTCCGGTGATGTTCCGGTTGCCCGCGGATATACTCGCGCACGGTCTGGACATGGATTGGGCTCACGCTGAACGCTCCGTAACCGGCTTGCCATGCGAAATCCGAGTACCAATCGTTTTGCTTTTTGAGTCACGCGGATGACGAAGATTTGACCTGTTCCACGATGTACGCGGGCGCATGGTTTTTGGATTGCGCGAAGAGGATGTGCACATGGTCCGAGACCGAATTGATTTCAATGAGTTGGGAATCATGATTTTTTAACACACCGGTAATAAACGCGTGCAATGCACCCCTCTCTTGGTCGCGGAGTAATGGCCGTCGCGATTTTGTACTAAACACGAGATGAATCACGATGTTTGCGAGCGATTGGGACATTTCAGGCGAGGTTTGCGATTGCCGAACCGTAATGCAAACCGAAACCGGAGCTGTTTCGCCCTTACAGGGCTCAATTTCTTGACAATCCTTACCTGGGCTTCCACTTCGCTCCAGCCCAGGCTATCACATTTCGGGCTTTCAGCCCTTTGGCAGGCGCGCCGTTAATCTACCCGTTATAATCGCAATTCAGTTCGATCAACTCGCCGCAACGGCAGTAGATTCGAATCTGAGAGATTTTATCTCCATCGCGCTTCAGTTCAACTTTGACCTCGCCGTGACGAACCGGTGTAGGCGCGGGATTGCCTTTGTTTTCGGGCAATGGCGCGAACTCCGCTGCAGGCGTATTGGCCGCGAGGCGGGAGTTAATGGATTGAAAAAAGGGCACGAAATCCGCAGACATGCTACTCGATGTTGTTGTTGACGCGAAGCATCACTGTCACCCGGCGGTTGCGTTCATCAGTGACGTCCATCGAACCTAGAGGCTTGGTGTCAGCGAATCCTGCGACTTTCCGGACCTGGGCGGGTTTGACGCCGTGATCCTGGAGCAAACGACGCGCGCTATTGGCGCGATCTGCACTGAGCTCCCAACTGGTATAGCTCTCGGTGCGCGCCGGATGGCCTGCTTCGGTGTGGCCTTCCAGTTCCATCTGGAAATGTTGGGGATAACGCGAGACCTGCCAGGCCAGGGTGCTGAAAAGCCAGCGGCCGTATTTTGTGAATTCCGCCGAATCTTTTTCAAAAACCGGCTTGTTCCCTCGATCAAACACATTCACGCGCAAACCCTCGGGAGACATCTCCATTTTAATCGTTTCGTCGTCCGTCTCCTGGTTTTGCTGGAACGCTTTCAACAGGTCCTCGGAAATCTTGCGAAGCATGTTCAATTCGACCGCGGACGCGGAATCGAAATTGCCCTTGGATGAAACGGCCGACTGAGAATCTTTGTTCGGAATTACACCGGTAGATTCCTTGGTCACGGAAGCAAAAGGGTTTCGGAAGGAACGTTCGACGGCTTCTTTGATTTTTTCGTCCTGTGAGGTGAGCCAAAGAACGAGGAAGAGCGCCATCATCGCCGTCACGAAGTCCGCATAGGCCACCTTCCAGGCGCCGCCGTGATGACCATGTTTTTTTGCCATACTACTTGCCTACGCTCTTGAGCAGCGATTCCAATTCATCCGCGCTCGGACGCAAATCACTTTCGAGACCGCGCCGCGCCATTTCCACCGCCATGATCGGAGCCATGCCGTTCGCAAAACCAACGACGGACGCGGCGATGCACTTGGAGTAAGCGAGCTCGGCTTCGCCGACGAATTCCATATTCACTGCGAGGGGATTGAGAAAGCCGTAGGAAATCAAAATTCCAAGAAATGTTCCAACGAGCGCAGCCGCCACGTGATGACCAATCTGCTCAATCGGCCCGGCGATGGAACCCATCGTGACGACGATACCCAAAACCGCCGCGACGATTCCGAACCCAGGCATGGCGTCGGCTGCTTTTGTAAGGACGCTGACCGGTTTGTGATGCTCGTTCTCCATGCTTTCGATCTGAATATCGAGCAACATCTTCAATTGGTCGGGCTTGACCTTTCCGTCGATAATCGGTCGGAGCGCTCCGCAGAGCAGTTCAAGTGACTCCTTATTCTTACTGAATGCAGGATATTTTCCGAAAACCGAGCTGCTCTCGGGCGCGGTCACGTGTTCTTCCAGCGCAATCATGCCATTACGGCGAGCGAGCATGAATAATTCGTAAAGTGCCTTGAAAAGTTCTTCATACGCGCCCTTGTTGTGAGGCGAACCTTTCAAAGCGGCCGTTATCTGGTGGATCATATCCATCAGAACTTTCTTCGGGGACATGATGATCATCGCTCCACCCGCGGCACCGCAGATGACGATGAATTCGGAAATCTGGATGAGCGCACCCGGATGGCCGCCCGCCATGACGAACCCGCCAAGGACAGACGCTAGTACGATGATTGCTCCGACAATGATGATCATGAGCCGGAACTCCTCAGGCTACTTTCTCGCGGTTCTTCTGCAGATAATTGCGGATCGAAATGATCGCTTGTGAGTGGATCTGGCAAATGCGCGACTCGGTCACGCCGAACGTCTCCGCGATTTCGCGCAGACGCATATCCTCGAAATAATAAAGCGCGAGAACTTTGCGTTGCATTTCCGGAAGTTGCTCGAGGCGCTGAGCAATCACACCGGTAAGTTCCTTCTGAGCGATCGTCTCATCCGGCCCGTCGTTCGCGCGATCGGCGACCCATTCGTGATTGGTCGTCTCGTTGTCGTGATCGCTACCCACGAGAGAATCAAGGCATACGAAGGTGGCAGGACGAATTTCGCCCTGGAGTTCTTCGAACTGGCCCGGAGTCAGTTCGAGATGTTTGGCGACTTCATCTTCCTTCGGCAGGCGGCCCAGTTTTTGTTCGAGAAATTCGTAGGCGTGTTGAACTTTGCGCGCCTTTTCGTGAACCGACCGGGGAATCCAATCAAGGCGGCGCAGTTCATCAAAAATGGCACCGCGAATTCGAACCTTGGCATAACTTTCAAAAGAGCTGCCGGCGCAAGGATCGTAATTGCGCACCGCGTTTAGCAGGCCGACCAGGCCGGAGCTGTAGAGATCTTCCGGATCGACATGCGGCGGGAGAGACATCGCGAGCCGGCCGACCACCGTCTTTACGAGGGGCAGATACTCTTCGACCATGGTGCTCTCGGCCACGCTGCCGGGCTTCATGTTCTTGTAGCGCTGCTTGATCGTTTGAGCTTTGGTGAGGACGGGCTTGGCGTTGGTGGTTTTGGTGGCGGCTTTGGCGATGACAGCGCGAGCGGGCGCTGGTTTCGCATAGGCACGCGAACTCCGAGGAACTTCGGCCTCGAGCACTGCACAGTCGGCGTTCTTCATATGTTAGCGGGAAGGAGCCTGGATGGGTTGAGCAAGGTGCAAGCGTTCCATCTGCGCGGCGCGCAGGGAACGGAGCCAAACACGGCCCCACCATCGGAAGAGATAACTTGAGGCGAAACACACGATGCTCGCCCGCCACAGCACGTCAGGCCACGGAGAGCGTTGCATCACGCTTAAGACAGTCCCTGCGGAGAACCCGAGAATCGCACCCAATATCATCAGCTTCTTCATTCTTCCTAGAACTCCGAACGCTGCTTAGCAGAAGGTCTGCCAGCCCCAAAAACGGCATAATTTGGCCTAATTTCCCGGGAATTGCCGGTGCAGAAGGGTCTCGGCGGTCGGAACGAGCAGGTCACCCGGAACATTTTGCCCGCAAGAGAGATAGCGGACGCTGTAATTTGTGCCGAGGACGAGGTTCCAGACCTTGCCCCAGCGCGATTCTTCATCCAGGTGGCTGACGATGAGGTCCGAAATTCCAACGTTTGCGAAAAACCGGACTTGCTCCAAAAGATGGCTGGATTCGTAGGCGCCATTCAAAACGTGGTGAACCTCAGGCACCCCGAACGACTCGATAATCGAACGTAAGACTGCGAGGCCTTTCTCGTCTCCGAGCGCCACCCCAGGCAAATCGATGAAATCGCTCTCTTCGCGACGCTCAAAATTGTGCGGAGCCGTGCGTTCGAAACGAGCACCGATGATTTCGGCAAAAATGGAGGTTTGACCGGAGGTATTCGCCACGTGCGAATCCAGTTGGTAGACCGTTGCAGGCTGTTGATCGACGATGCCAGTCTGCGCCAGCATCTTGCATAGCACCGTCGATTTTCCCGAGCCAGGCACGCCGACAAAGACATGCACCGAAGCTTCGCTCTGCGAAGCTTCGGTGCGCCACTTCGCGCGGAGGATGTTTTCGATGCAATCCAGATGCGCTTTACGATCTCCCCGCAACGCGCGTGGCACTTCGGACAATATCTCTTCCGCGAATTCGGGCAGGAGTCCCGATCCAACTAAAACCTGGGCAAAGTCGTTCTCGAATGGTGGAGCGAGGTTCCTGCCGAGCTTAGCGCTTCTCACTTCCGCGCCGTAACCCAACTCGGCCGGAGCCTCGGTCCACCGATTTTTCCGGATCGCCGCAAATTGCTCCTTGAGCGTCTCGATTTCTTTTTGTAACGCGCTGACCGAAAGGTCAGGGGTAGGACAGGCGCCCCGCCTGTCCCCAGCGGGCGCCTCGCCCGCGGAAAAAAGGCGTCCAGCAGTTAAAGCGCCTCTGTCGTTCATGCGCTGCAATTCGTCTGGCGAGGCGCCAGGCGGGGCAGGCGGGGCGCCTGTCATACCCATCGTTGGCTCGACGCTCGCGACGACTTCGATCTGTTCCTTCTTCACCAGGCGGGAAAGACCGTTCCGCGGCAATTTGCGGACACTCAGCACCACGGCTGAAGGTCCAAGCTCAGTTCGGATTTGTTCGACGGCTTCGTTCGCGCTCTCAGCGATGAAGGTATGTGTTGGCATAGGCGAGGCTAGGCTGCAGCCGGCAGGTCAACCGTGCCGGCACTTTGAACTTCGACGCGCGCCGGAACTTCCGCGTAGGAAAGGACCGCTAGTTCAGTGAACGCACTGTCGAAAAACCGTTTGAACCCAAGACGAATCTGCGGAGCGCAAAGCACCAGCGGTTGCTGGCCTGCGGAGACCATCTGTTGAATCAGGCGCGACAGCTTGTCGATGATGTGTCGCGCGAGATTCGGTTCCAGGACGAGATTCAGTTCGCTTTGACTCTGGCGGAGCCCTTGTGCGATCTGCTGTTCCAGGCGTGGATCGAGTGTGATCGCGCGCACGGCTCCGACTTCGTTTTGGAAAGGACGAATAATCTGCGGGCCGAGCGCGCGCCGGGCGTATTCGGCGAGTTCGTCCGGATTCTTCGTTATATGCGCGAAATCGGCGACTTTTTCCAAAATGCTGGAGAGATTGCGAATCGAGATGCCCTCAGCGAGCAGGTTTTGCAAAACACGTTGCACCTGCCCTACCGTGAGCAGGGCCGGAATCAATTCATTCACCACCGTCGCGTGCGTCTGCTTCAAGTTATCAAGCAGCGCCTGCACGTCCTGGCGGCTGAACACTTCGTGGCAATGTCGCTTGAGCGTTTCGGAAAGATGCGTGACCAAAACGGAACTTGCATCGACAACCGTGTAACCACTCAGTTCCGCGTTTTTGCGTTCGGCGTCGGTGATCCAGGTCGCCGGTAACTGAAAAACTGGTTCTGTCGTGGCAACACCCTTGAGAACGTTCTTGCTGTTGCTGGCGTTCATGGCCAGCCAGTAACCGGGCATCAACGTGCCCTGTGCGATGGACGCGCCTTTGATCAGAAACCGATATTCGTTCGGCTTCATTTGCAGGTTATCGCGCAGCCGGATGGGCGGAATGATCACACCGACTTCCTGGGCGAAATTGCGACGAACACCGGTTACGCGCTCAAGCAGATCGCCGCCTTTGGAAATATCCGCGAGATTCACGAGGCCGTAACCGAGTTCGATTTGGAATGGATCGAGTTGCAACAGTGACTCGAGCTTCTCCGGTTCTTTCTTGCGCGCTGCCTCAGCTTGTTCCTTGGGCGAAACGGTCTGTTTTTCTGCCGCGACTTTGGCGCGCTTCAGTTGTCTCGCCACCATTGCCGAGCATACGGAGAGAACCATGAACGGAAAGGTTGGAAGGCCGGGAACGAAAGCCATCACACCCATCATGCCGCTCAGAATTGCAAGCGCGCGCGGGTAGAAGAAGAGCTGGTTGCGCAGTTCCGTGCCGAGATTGTTCTTCGCGGCAGCGCGAGTCACGAGCAAACCGGCAGCCATCGAGGTGATCAGCGCCGGCACTTGAGATACGAGACCGTCGCCAATTGAAAGCAGGGTGAACTGCTGCAAGGCATCGCCGACGCTCAATTGGCGTTGGAGCACGCCGATGCCGAAACCCCCAAGAACATTGATCAAAGTAATGAGGATGGCCGCGATGGCATCGCCGCGCACGAACTTGCTCGCACCGTCCATCGCGCCGTAAAAATCCGCCTCTTGTTCCACCTTTTTGCGGCGTGTGCGGGCTTCCGTTTCGGTGATTACCCCCGCGCTCAACTCGGCATCGATCGCCATTTGTTTACCGGGCATCGCGTCCAACGTGAAGCGCGCCGCGACTTCCGCGATACGGCCTGCGCCCTTGGTGATGACGATGAAATTGATCAGGACGAGAATGAAAAAGACAACCAGGCCAACGATGTAGTTCCCGCGCACGACGAAATTACCGAACGCCTGGATAACGTGGCCCGCGTAGCCATCGAGCAAAATGAGCCGCGTGCTCGCGACGTTTAATGCGAGCCGGAAAAGTGTGATAAACAGAAGCAGCGTAGGAAATCCGGTGAAATCAGCCGGCTCCTGGATGTACAGAATCACGAGAAGCATCAGCAGCGACATGGCGATGCTCAGCGTCAGCAAAAGATCCAGCACCACTGGCGGTACTGGAAAAATCAGGAGAAGGACCGTCCCGAAAATGCCCAGGATAAGCCAAAGGTCGCCCTGCTTGAGGAGCAAGCCGATATTCGATACACGTTTGGACATTACTGCTGTGTCTGTTCGCTTGCGGTAGCGGAAGCGGCTCACTGGACACGGCCAGGCGAACACTTCGACTACGCGGCACTCAGCTCAGCAGGAATCTCGCCATTTAACGCGTTGACGTCGCTTGTAGTTGGTTATCAGCAGCTTATGAGGATAGCGAGCCCCCGAACCGTTCACCGTGAAGGCAACTTTTGCCGTAATCGTTGAGGAGGCGAACTTTTCTTTCCCGCGCTAATTATTTTCTTCCGGGCGTGAGCGCGCCATGTCGCGTAACGTGGTTTTCAGGATTTTTCCGGTCGCGTTCCGGGGCAGTGCGGGCATTACAATGACGTGGCGCGGGACTTTATAATCCGCAAGCTTGCCGCGCAGAAATTGCACCAATTCTCGGTCGTTGATCTGGCTATGTTCATTTGGAGCGACGAACGCGACCGGTTGTTCGCCCTTGCGCGGGTCAGGCTTGCTCACCACCGCGGCTTCTTTTACGCCAGGAAATTGATAGATGATTTCCTCGACTTCTCGTGGATAAACGTTGATGCCGTTGACCAGAAGCATGTCCTTCTTGCGGTCGGTGATGTAGATGTAGCCATCTTCATCCTTGTAACCCACATCGCCGGTCAAGAGCCAATTGTCGCGCATCGCCTTCCTGGTCTCCTCGGGTTGATTCAAGTAGCCCATCATCACGTTGCCACCGCGCACGCACAGTTCACCGACCTCTCGGGTCCCAAGGATTTTTCCCGAATCATCCTGGATCGTTACCTCCACCCCGGGAATCGGCAGACCAATTGAACCCTCCTTCCACGGGCCTTGAATCGGGTTCATCGCGACGACGGGACTCGCTTCGCTCAAACCGTAACCCTCGATCAGAGGAATCGGGAACTTGCGATTGAACTCGCGGAGAACTTCAACGGGCAGTGGGGCTGCGCCACTAATGCAAAGGCGCAACGGAATGTTGGGCGGTAATTGCGCGTGAGCGAGCGTGCGAAAAAGCTGGGGAATCGCCGGAAGAATCGTCGCGCCATTCCGAATGATTTCCGCAACGATGTTCTTGGGTGGATGCACGCTTTTGATCAGCACGAGCGAGCCACCCACGCAGACCGGAAGCATGATACCCACAGTCAACATGAAGCTGTGGAACATCGGCAGCAGAACAACGAATCGATCGAAACTCACTGCTCGGAGCACCCCCCGACAGCTCTCGACGTTGTGCAAAAGGTTGCCGTGCGAAAGCATGGCGCCTTTCGGACGACCGGTCGTGCCTGATGTATATATCACCACCGCGAGGTCAGCCTCGGTTTGTGCGCCGATCAGCGGTTCGCCAGCGATTGCGTCGGCCTTGAACTCTTCCACTTCAAACACGCGCAAGCCCGGCACCATCTGCCGAAGCCGTGCAGTTCCTTCGGCCAGTTCCTTGTCGCTGATCAGAACCTTGGCCCCGGAATCGTGCAGAATGTAAGTGACCTCATCCGGTTTGAGGAAATTGTTGATCGGCACCAGCGTCGCGCCGGAAAGAAAAATGCCGAAGACGGTGGAGATGAACTCGGGACAATTCTTCAGCCAGACCGCAACGTGGTCGCCTGGCTTTACCCCCAGTTCACTTCGCAGATGATGTGCGAGCCATTGCGACTCACGCCAGATCTGGTTATACGAAATGGTTTCCTCGCCCCAGAAAATCGCCGGCTTTTCCGAGCAGTTGCGAGCTGAAGTTGCGAAAGCGCTCCCGAGATTCATTCTGTCTACTGCGGGACGATTTTGTAGACCTTGCCAGTGTTCCCGACCAGACCGTTGCTGTTATTCGCGAATAGATAAAGTTCGCGGTCCGCATCTTCGCCGAATCCGGTCACGTAAAAACCGAGACCATCAGGATGCGACGCGGGAATGATCCGTTGCCATTTCCATTTTCCATCGGTGCCTTTGGTGGCGGCAAAAAGCACACCTTCGGGTTTCACCATCAAGCGCGACCAATCAGCGAACACATATTTCCCCTCCAGCCCAGGCAACGCTTTACCACGATAGACGAAGCCACCGGTGATGGAAGCACCCTGCGCGTCCGGATCGTTCGGGTGAGCTTTCAGGTTCTTGTACTCGAGAATTGGGTCAATAAATGGATCGCCGTTCGCCGCCGTTTTTGGGCAGTCTGCGGGTGCGTGCACCGTGTCTTTTGGATCGAAACAATGAAACCCTTCGCGCACGTTCCAGCCGTAATTACCGCCCTTGCGGATAATGTCGACCTCTTCAAAACTGTCCTGCCCAACATCTGCGGCAAACAATTCATGATTGCCTGCTGAATCAAATGACATCCGCCAGGGATTGCGCATACCACACGCGAAGATCTCCGGACGGGCCGGCTTCCCGACAAACGGATTGTCCTTCGGAATTCCGTAGGGTTTGCCGGTCACATTCACGTCGATCCGCAGAATCTTGCCGAGCAACGTTTGCATGTTTTGGCCATTCCCTTCCGGCGGGCGTTTACCCTGGTCATTACCGTTTCCGCCATCTCCCACCGAGATATACAAGTAACCATCCGGCCCGAACTGAATGCATCCCCCATTATGGTTGAAGTAAGGTTTGTCAATCTGGAGCACGACTTTCTCAGAATCGCCTCTAATCGAGCGATGATCAGGATGCGCGGTGAATTCTGAGACACGCATCGTGTGATCCCAATCCTCCGGTGCTCCCGGGCGTTTCGGTGCGCTGTAAACCACATAAAGCTTGTGGTTCTCGGCAAATTTAGGATGTAGCGCCAGACCGAGCAACCCGCGTTCATCGAAGCCCTCGTTGATTCTCGTGAAACGTGGCCGCAAATCAGCGAATTGCCTGCGTTTACCGTCCTTGGCCACGGCGTCAATCGTTCCCACTTGATCGGCGACCAGAACAGTGCCTTCTTTGTCCCCGAGCGGCACCAACACAGTGGGTGAGACAAACCCTTCGGCGAAAACCTTCAGCCCGAACTTAATCGGTCGCTCAGCCGCATAACACGGAGCAAGCCACGCGCCGACGACACAACCCAGCACCGTTAGAAATCTGGTATTCACGCCGCGGAGTATAGGGAGGGCGTTCGATAAAACAAGATCGATGGAGATGTCCTGGAGATGTCCTTTTAGGAATTGGACGAGTAGTACTACAGCGCCAATCGGGGTGGCGCGACAAACACTGCGGGCTCGGGCTTCGCACACTGACGAATGATCCAGACCGCAGGAAAACTATTTCTGTTTAAAGTGAAAGAGCCACGCGCGTAGCGTGGCTCTTTCTTCAATTCTTTTGGATTTTGAACACTTTGACTAGGGTCTTGCTTCTGCCTGCCAATCTCCCAAATGGATGTACTGTTTAATCTTACGGCGTTCGTACCGGTGTTTTTGCGTTTTGTCCGGTCGATCAGCCGTGGCCCGGAAAGGATTTTTACTGGTCCGGATCACATCGCTGATCGCATCCAATGATTTTGCCATATTTCTTTCCTTTCTGAAAAGCGACAAAGCGGGAATGATGCCAAACGAAGGGGGAGACTACGTGCTTCGGCTGGTTCTCACATTTCGCCGCAGTCATCATGAGATTTCGTAACAATCCTATTGATGTAGCGGCATTTTTCAAGACTTTTTAATCAATTTTTCGCGACAAATCGTGTGTCGCATTTGTGACAACCTGCTCCAATTCGCACCCGCTGGTTCTTCCGAAGCATCGCTGAATCGAGAACGGCTCGTTCCAAACTTTCCAATAACATCATTTCACTTTTAAATGGCTGCCCATGACGAAATCCGCCGCGCCTGCCGAGAAGATCAACACGATTACGCCTGGTTTGCGGCGCTTCCTCTACATCACCGCTGCCATCACCGGAGCCGCGGTGTTGATCGTTGAGATTCTCGGCGCAAAAATGCTTTCGCCGTACGTCGGCACTTCCCACTTTGTTTGGACAGCGCAAATCACCGTAACGCTCATTTCTTTAGCACTCGGTTATTACTTTGGCGGGATAATGGTCGATCGTTCTCCGAGATTGGACCGTCTCTACTTCTGCATTCTCTTCGCCGCGCTTTATCTGGCGGGCAGTGTCCTCGTCGTGAAGCATGTCGCGTACGCGTTTCTTGAACAGAATCTCGCGCTCGGTGCGCTCCTTGCTTCTGCAACTCTCTTTTTTGTTCCTCTGACGCTGCTCGCCGCAGTGGGTCCCTTCTTGATTCGGATTCTGGCCCTGTCCTTCACCGCGATCGGATCGCAGGTCGGCAGGCTTTCAGCGGTGAGTACTCTTGGGAGCGTCCTGGGAACGTTGCTGATCGGCTACGTTCTGATTCCGTTTCTTGCGAATTCGGTGACGATGTATGTCACGGCTGCAACTCTCTGTTTGATCTCGGCGCTCTTCTTCGCCATCTGGGGGAGGCGCAATGTTGGAGCAGCAGGCGTGGTCGCGTTGATTGCGCTGGGAATTGGCTATGTCGGAGTGCGGCATGATCTCCAACCTGGTTGGACTCGAGTAAAAGAGCTTTATCGTGGCAATTCGAATTTCGGAATGTTGCAGGTTATTCAGCTCAACAACAGCACCCGTCGCTACTATTTGAATGATTTCCTCGTGCAGAACACTTACGACACACAGAGCCGCAAGAGCACCTCTCTCTTCACCTACATGCTTCGCTACCTTGCGCAGGCTTACACGACCAATTTCCAAAGCGCCCTTTGCATCGGAATGGGCGTCGGAATTGTTCCCTCCGAATTTGCCCGCGCTGGCATCAAAGTGGATGTGGTGGAAATCAATCCGGCCGTGGTCCGCGTCGCTCGCGATTTCTTCGATTTCGACCCGGGGAAGTGCCGCATTACCTTTGGCGATGGCCGTTACGTCATCAACAGCGCCAAATCGAAATATGACGCCGTCGTTCTCGATGCTTTTCTCGGCGATTCGTCTCCTTCACACCTGATGACCCGCGAAGCATTTGAGAACATCCGCCGGATACTCAACCCGGACGGCGTCCTTGTGATTAACTGTTTCGGCGATACGGCTTCCGGGAAGGATTTTTTCGCCGCGTCTCTCGCAAAAACGCTGGGGGCCGTATTCACTTCGGTTCGGGCGCACACGGCTGGTAAAGGCAACCTCTTCTTCGCGGCATCCGCCAATCCCAATCTTCAACTCCGTGCGATTTCGACGGCTGACGCCCATCCGGAAGTGGCAAGCGAGGTGAGCATGTGCATGGGTTCTGATGTCAAAATCGATACGTCCGACGGAATCATCCTGACGGATGACTTTAACCCCGTCGACTTTTACGACGCGCACAACCGGGAATTGCACCGCCGCCGTCTCGCTTTCTCGATCAGCGAACTCTGATCACGCTCATCCGCAGCGAGAGTCTGTCGCGAGTAACCTCTTGCAGCATGTTCAGCCAAAATCCTTGAATGTACGATCAGGGCAGCACCCTGATTTAAGCCGCGCGCCCTTACGCTAGCTTAGATTCGTAAACGAAAAAAACCGCGCGCCGCCAACGCGGCGAGCAAGTAAAAGGAGAAATATGTTAAGCTGGTCAATCACGTTATTGATTATCGCGCTCGTGGCGGCGCTCCTGGGTTTCACCGGCATCGCCGGCGCGGCTGCAGGAATCGCAAAGATTCTATTCGGTGTGTTCCTCATTCTGTTCGTTATTTCGCTCTTGTTCGGGCGAAGAACGACGGTTTAGGGAGATTGCGAAAGCAAAAAAGCACCGCCAGATCACTCCGGCGGTGCTTTGCATTTAAAACTCTTCGGGTTAGTTGCCCTTTTCGGTTTTCTCCCCGGCTTCTTTCCAGCCGGAGATACCTGCGGAGAGATGCTTCACGTTTTTATAGCCGAGCTTTTCCGCGGCTTGGGCGGCTTGTTTATAGGCCATGCACTTTGGTCCGCCGCAGTACGCAACCACGAGTGCATTCTTGTCTTCGGGAAGAATCTTGGCGAAAGACGCGCTATTCTTCTCGAAATCGAGCGCGCTCGGGATGTGACCGTTCTCCCATGATTCAGTGCCGTTCACATCGATTACGGTCACTTTCTTGTCAGCAATCGCCTTCTTTAGGTCTTTGATGCTGATATCGGGGTATTCACCGGCGAAAACCAAAGCCGAGAACACCAATGCCGCTGTCAGAGCTAATAGTTTCTTCATTGTATTATCCTTGGAATTAAGTCGCCCTAATTTGCCCGGTGATTGCCCGGACGCAACCCCTTTTTTGCGGGCTCAGGGCCAAGAAAAGGCCGCGGGAAAGTTGCTTGTGCCCGGAAGAGCAGTGTGGAGAATCCGTCCATGGCCAATTTGCAGATGGAATTGATCGAGGTCGGGTCTGGCGCGTTGCCGGAACCGGGGCAGATCGCGGTGGTGCATTACACCGGCTGGTTGACGGACGGCACAAAGTTCGACAGTTCGGTGGATCGGAACGAAGCGTTTGAAGTTGCCGCCGGGGTAGGGCAGGTGATCGCCGGTTGGGACATGGCTCTGGTTCGAATGCGCGTGGGGGACAAGGTGCGTGTGACCATCCCGCCCGAGCTGGGTTATGGCGAGAGCGGAGTGGGCGGTGTCATTCCGCCGAACGCCACCTTGATTTTCGAAATGGAATTGGTGGAAGTGAAATAGAATTGCGCAGCTGCGACGGATTGCCGCCGCCGCAGCCACGCGTACCGAGCCCGAATTCACCCCCTTGGCGGAACTTAGCGTCGAACTGACAAAGCAAGGCCGGCCAAACTGATGAGGAGCATGCAGGATGTTGGGCCACCGTCAGGCACACCTTCGGACGGGGCGTATGTCGAATAAAGTGACGAGAGATCCTGGTTTTGGTTCAGCAGATCGTACGTCGCTGTTTTGGCATAACTCGTCGCATCTGTATGCAAAAAGAATAGCTTTGATCCATCATCTCCCGGGAGCACCAGACCATTGGTGAAGAGAAAGTTGATGTCTCCCTCCGGGTAACTGGCCGGGTTAAAAACACGTCCGACGTACGGCGTCGCTGAACCGAGCCCGTCAATTCGCCAATCAGCGTCATTAATAGTGTCGTAACCAAAACTTCCGAGTCGAAAGGCGGATATCGCGCCCGGGGCGGCCACTCCGGGAACGCCCTCGTCCACCTGGATCCGCCAATAAAAATCAAGCGTCCCGCTCACATCTTCCCGCACAACGCGATTCTGGACAGTCCCGGTAATCCCAAGGAATGAAAAGGGCTGAATGTCGTCTTCAACGACAGTACCAGCCAGTTCCGGGCGCGCTGCGGAAGTCGTGCCGCCGAGCGCGGTGTCCAAATACGGTTGCGCGGTGAAAGATTTGTCGAGTCCAGTAGCCTGAGAGGCGAGTGGCGACGAGAGGAGAAGCAGTGTCGCGGTCAGGCAGTTTTTTGCAGTTTTCATAGTATCGTTCCACCGATCAGAGAAGGAACTGCGCCCAGTTTCTTACAGCCTGCAATTCGGTAGCGGTGTGGTGACGAAACACTGATTGAATCTCACGGAAGTAGCATCAAAGCTTCGGGACCTCGACTGCTACCGAGTAGTTTTGGACGATCCAACTACTAATTCAGCCGGACGCGAAAGAAGCGCGCCCGCGCGACGTTGTTTGTAGTGTTCCAGGAGATTTGATCCGAGTTGCCGCGCTGCAGCGTCGCTTCGGTTTGCCAGTTCGTGGATGCGGGATCAGCACTGCAAAGAATCGAGTATGTACCTGCCACTGGCGCGTCGAATGCAAGTGAGACCACGCCCGCTGAGTCGACGGTGCCCGTTAAATTAATCATTGGCGCTCGCAGGCGCAGCTTGCCCACGAAATTCGTGGCACCAGAACCCGTGAACCAAAAAGAATCAGGCGAATAGCTCGCCGAAAGCGCATTAACAGGGAGTTCAACCGGCGACCAGCTAATGCCGTCGAGCGAGAGGTGAGCAAATGACGGCTTCCCAACGGCTACTGTCATAAACATACCGTCACCAAAGCACACATCGCGCAGCGTAACACTGGTCGGACGCGAAACAGTCCAACTGCTTGCATCCGCGGAAACTTGAACATAGCCATTCGTTCCGACCGCAACGTACAAACCGTCGCCGTAGGCAATCCCGTACAGGTCCAGCGGTTGTAGCTGCTGGGAGCGCCAGTTTTGTCCCTCATCGGACTGCACGACGGTTCCCGCAGCTCCGACAGCCACGAAACCTTTCGTGCCAAACGTGACGCTATAGAGTAGAGCCGATGAGGGCGTAGCGCTTGTTGAGAACTTCTTCAGATCGTGCGAAGTGACGACAATGCCATTCGTTCCCACGGCCAGCCAAGGAAAGGTCGCGGCCAAATCCCATCGAATGATATCGGCCGCCACCGGGATCAACGGATTCATTAACACCTCGATACCGCAGATCATAGCGCTTCCATTCGGATTCTGTGGGGGAATCGCCACTGAAATAACACTATTTTCGTCGGGTGAAACGTCATCGAAGGTCATAATCGTTCCTTTCGCAGGGCCGGTGTAAGGATCAATCACCCGTGATGAGCCATTGACCATTACATTTTCCAGGCAAGACCCCATGGCGGAAGCCGGGAAAATCGAAGCGAAATGCAGCCGCACTTTGTATTTCTCGTACTTGACCAGTTCGCTCAATTTGAATGTCATTACGCCAGCAGGTTGGCCCTCGATATAGGCGGCGCTTTTGTAGATTGCTTGAGGCGCTGCATCGACCAGACCGCTTGGATTGATGGGAAGTGCGGAGACGTCGGTGAAGGATGAGCAACCCGCACACCCTCCCTCCTCCCACAGTTGTTCTCCAGTGAGAGCGGTGCCGCCGGCATTGACGCGTCTCGGCGGTGCAATGTGGGCGAAAATATTTGAAAGGCTTGGGTAGACTGGAGCCCCGTAGGCACGAGTAATCGGCGGCGAGGGATTGGTGCAGCGGTAGAACGTTGATGGATCAAACAAATGCCCTGCCGGATGAAGATCGCATTCGGCGGTCACCGGTTCGTCGAGCGAATAACGGAAACCCTGAGCCACAAACCCTTCAGAACACCAATTATGCGGTCATCAACGAAAATGCCACCGCCCGAATCGTTCGTGTTTGCAGTCGCATAATTGAGCCCTCCGTTACCGAGCGCGACATCATTCGCCGTGAAATCCCATTGGATCGTGCCGGTGGGAGTGGGAAGTCGGCGCGCCTTACCCCAGCGCAAGGCGGCATTTTTCGAAAGTTGCGTGAATTTCCAACCTTTGGGCACTCCCTTGGCATCATAGATCGGCTCCTCCGGAGCAGCGCTTTGGCCGTAGACGGTCAGGATGTCGTCGGTACCGCCCGGAAATTTTTGAATCTGGGAGTAGAACGGCAGCAGCTTATCCACCTGCACGAGTGCGAGGTCATTTCCGAGGTCTACTTTGTCTCGATAATAATAGCGCGTGGTATCGTCGTTGAAGAACCAGTTCGTATCCATGTTATGCGCAACGTGCCACGCGGTGAGCAGCCAGCGTGGCGCCACGGCTACGGCATTTTGCGAACCCACATTGTACATCGCATGGCGGTTCGTCGCCCAGAGCGCCGAGTAACTGTGGAGAACGTTGTAGTTCACGTCGTAGCTGCCATCGGCTCCAGGTAATAAAGGAAAAATCAGCGCGGAAATGTTTACACAAAAGCCCAGCGCCATGAATGCCAGCCAACGCACGCCTCAAGAAGACAGGAAGTTTCGTGCCAAATCAATTCGCAAGTATCACTAGTGCTTTGGACGACTCAGGTGTAAGCGCAACGGGCATCGCGCGTAATTGCGGTAGCAATTCACGAAGCGCTGCGCCGTACCTGTCGGCCTTGCCGCCGGATGCAACAATTCTCCGGCAGGCGTCGCGGCGGACATCGGGTGACTGATCGCTCAGCGCGAGCGCCAAAACTCTTGCGGCGATATCCGGACGCTCAGGATCAAGCCACGGACCGGCTTCGTAAGCAGTCACCTTGCGAACGGCGACGTTCGAATCCCGCATGCAGTGCAAAAAGAACGGTGCAATGCGTGCGTCCGGTTTTTCGCGGGCGAGATGGCTGAGCGCAAGCAGCCCGGCCCACCGGTTGATGGTATAAGTTGGCTGCGGTCGAAGCGCGGCACCGAGCTGTTTCGGGAGCAATTGTGTGACGCGAAACCAAACAATCCGGGCCTTTGAAGGATGAAAATCCACTGCATTCATCAGTGCGGGAATTGCCGCGTCGCGATCCGTTTTGAAAATGCGCGTGTATTCTGGTTTAACGCGGTATTCGTCACGACGGTAGGTTTCACGAACGAGATCCAGTGCCCAGATGCTCATTCGCTTGCCTTCAACGACCGGGTCGACGCGGTGCGCGTACAAATGGGATACACAAATGAGTCCCAAAAAGAAGATGCCGACCGCGAATATCAGAGAGGTCATTTTTCGAAAGCGTGGCCGCATCTCAGGCATAGACGATCTACGTCGCGCGAGATTCAACGACGCAGCGGAGGCCGTTGGGAACGACCACCGATCCGGAATCTGCCTCATCCCGAGACATGGGAGATGGGCTTTAGGACGCCGGTAAGGCGGCGAACTTTCTCGAAATTCAGTGTTTTTGCTGGGGCAAAATCCCCGAAATTTCTGTGGTACGGGCGCATCTTCCCGCAAATTCCCTCTTTACAACTTTCCGGAGTGCCGTCTAATCGCATTAAATTGCTTCCCGCCCTGCCTCGGGAACCTGGAGGAGAGTGCTTTCTTGGGCTTCGCGCCTGAGTTGGCATCAAATTTTCTTTAGCCGAAAACAACCCGGCGAGTGTTTGTGCACCCGCCTGCCAGCGTATTTCCTATGACAATCCGAAATGCCCTATGGTTGCGTGCCTTCGTGGCCGCAATTTCACTCGCAACACTAACCCCGCGCTCTGTGCGCGCCGAAGTCGTCGGCGTCGTTCCCGGACGCCTTCTGGTGAAAATGAAGGCCGATGCACCAGAGCTTCCTGGCACGCCCTTCAAGCGTTGCGTCACAATCCTCACGTGGAATTCGCCGAAGAGGATCACATCCTCGTTCCTGATGTAGTGCCGAATGATCCTTCCTACGCGAGCGAGTGGCATCTGCCGAAAATTCAGGCACCGACAGCGTGGAACACAACACCGGGCAGTTCTAGCGTCGTGATCGGCATCATTGATTCCGGTGTCGACGGCGCGCACCCCGACCTTGCGGGCAAACTGGTGGCCGGCTGGAATTTCTTCGACAACAACTCAAACACGAGTGATGTGTATGGTCACGGAACAGCAGTGGCCGGAACCGCAGCCGCAGCAGCTAACAACAACGTAGGCGTTGCCGGAGTGGCCTGGGGCTGCAAAATCATGCCGATCCGTGTGAGTGATACCACCGGCATGGCTTACGAATCGACCATCGCCAAGGCGATCAACTGGGCAGCAGATCAGGGTGTAAAAGTTTGCAACCTCAGTTTCGGAGCGGCTCAAAGCGCAACCGTCGCCAGCGCGGCGCAATATCTGCAATCCAAAGGCGGCGTGCTTTGCGTTTCCGCTGGAAATGCGAGCACCTTCATGAGCACCGCGGATAGTCCGTACATGCTCGTGGTCAGCGCCACCGATCCGAGCGACCTGATCGCCTCGTGGTCGAACACCGGGAACAACGTTGACCTCTCTGCGCCCGGCGTGAATATCCTTACGCTGGTAAACGGCGGGAGTTATGGCAGTTGGTCCGGCACCTCCTTCTCTGCGCCCATCGTGGCCGGCGTCGCCGCACTCGGGCTTTCGGTTCAACCCGGCCTCTCTGGTGCACAACTTTACAGCGTGGTGAAAAATGCGACGGATGATCTCGGCGTTGCGGGTTTCGATACAACATTTGGCACCGGTCGCGTGAATGCAGCCAAAGCGGTCGCCTTGGCGCTGAATACCGCTCCGTCGGGACAGACCCCACCACCTCCAACCACGTCCGACACGACTGCGCCGAGCGTCGTGATCACTTCGCCGACGAATGGCGGTCGTCTCGCGAACAACACCACGAGCGTCTACGTGAATGTGTCGGACAATGTGGGCGTGACGAAAGTGAACCTTTATTTCGACGGAGCTTTGGTCAGCACCAGCACTTCCGCCCCGTTCACGACCAAAGTGAACACGCGCAAAATCGCTTCGGGTTCCCACACGCTCCAGACCAGGGCGTACGACGCCGCTGGCAATTCAGCGCTGAGCGCCTCGGTCACTGCATACAAGTAAGCTTTGCGTCTCGGGACGCACGAGTGCGCGGCTCAGCGGGGTGATAGAAATATCATCGCGCCGCCGCGCATATCGACCGCACGAATGGTGATCGCACCGAAGCGGAAAGTCACTTCGGTGGCGGGAATTCCAACGTTACGCGCTTCGGTGAAGGCGGCGAGCACGGCAGTGGAAATCTCGTTCACTTTTTCTTCGGGAAAACGGCTGGTAATCGTACTGGCGATGATTTTTCCGTCGCGGTCCACAGTGAAGCTGCCGGAGGGCAGGGCGGGTGGAGCGTTGGTGCGGTTTTTGAAAAGGTCTAGGAAGCCCATCGCTCGAGAACTTTCTTCGTGTTTTGTTCCATCTCGTCGCGCGACATGTTCGGAAGCATGCCAATGGCGATATAGCTCGACGGTTGGGCGATCAGGCGTACGTGTCCTTGCGGGCTGCGCACGTCGATGCTCTCCACGGGCCCGAATTGAAATTTGTCTCCCAATTGTTGCAGGCTCGTGGCAGTGGTGCGAACCCAGTTGGTAAGCGGTTCAGCGTTTTCCAGGCCCCATTTCTTCAAAGGGGCCGCGGGATCGTGCGGAAGATTAAGCGCGAACTCCACCCCGCGAATTCGGCCGAGGCCTTCTTTGGTAAAGAATTGTGTGTCCGATTCGCTGGGCGGGGCGGGAGTATCTTCCGTCAGGAATTTTTCGAAACCGGCCTCGTCCGCCTTTTGCGCGCTGTCCAGCAGAAGGCCCTGATAGGAGGTGTGGATTCGTCGCGGGTGATCCGGTTCGGCGGGGAAGATTTCGAAGTTTCCCGTTTTCCAGCCGAGGACGCGCTTGAAAGCCTCTTCGCCGTTTACCTCTTCGGTTTCGGCATCCACCACTTCGCCATGATTGATCCAAATTCTGGCATCGACCTTGCCGTTGGTAATCTTGAGGACGGATGAGCTCCCGGACAGGCATTCCAATTGGATCAGATCGACGAGCGTTTTACTCTGGACCCCACGAAAACCGGCAGTCTGTTCCTTATCCAGGAGCGACTCGACGCATTCCATTAAAAATCCAAACTCTTGATGGTCCTTAGGTTTTTCCAGGTACAGGTCGATACCTAATGCATAGGCGCGAGCGCGCATTTGCTCGTCCGCAAGCCCTGTGATGATCACTGTGCGTAACTGGGGATATTTTCGCCGGACAATCGCTATGACCTGCAGGCCGTCCATCTTCGGCATGTTCAGGTCGGTGACGAGCACATTGAACGGTTCGGATTCAAGCAGGGCCATCGCCCGAGCCCCGGAGGATGCGATATGAACGTCCGGATTACTCGGGAGCTGCAGCAGCATTTGCTGGTAGAGCGCTCATCAAATGGTGTTAGCGCAATCTGTGAGTTGTTATCAACCAAGAGGCGGGACAAAGCAAGCCTCGCGCCGTTAGCATGTTTGGATTAGTAAAAAAACTGTTTGGGAAAGCGTCTGCCAAAGATGCCAAAGCGGCCAAACCAGCCGCGCCACAGGGTTTATCAACTCTTTATCCCACTCTGCCGCCCAAACCGGCACCGAAACCGGTGGCTGCCCCAACGGCATCGGCGTCGACTGCTGCCGCAGCTCAGGCAACCCCTGTGCCGGTTGCGAAAACCGCTGCTCCTGCATCCGAACCTCCAGCCGCGCCACGCAAATCCGCTCCTATTTTTCCAGAAGTATTCTCAAAGGAGACGATTGACCTCCCCTTTAAACATCTCTGGTCCAGGCTCAATCCCCAGATCGTTCAAAGTTTGGGAGCCCAGCCGAAAGGCGAACTCAAATTACCGCTCAACCTGGTCCAGGCGCATCTGGCGACCGGTGGAATGAAAATTCCCTTCAGTCAATTCCGCCAGTTCTCTCCGGATGGATTCGCTAACGCTCAGATCGGCGATACGACCGAAATCACCCTTCCCATCAGCGAAATCCTTTCACGCCTCAAGCCGGAACAGCTCGCCCGTCGTACGGACCAAAAGCGGATTGTCGTGCCGGACGACATTGAACCGATCTTTGGTCCAAAAGGCACAAAGAAGGGCAATCTGCGGATCGCTAACGAAAAGAAAAATCCCCCGCCTGCACCCACACCTCTCCACGCACCAGAGCAAGAACCGGTGGCTGCTCCCGTTGCGATCGCGCCGCTGTCGGTGCCGGATGCGGCGCCCATCGTTCCGGTGACGCCAATTGCACCGGAGCCGGTTGCGGAGGCTCCCGCGCCTATCGTTCAGGCAGCACCGCCTGAGCCCGAGCCGATTTCAAACATTCCGTTGCGTGCGCCGAATCTCGATCCATCACTCGCCACTCTCAAGCCGACTCCGCCAGTTCCTTCGCGCACCGTGCCGTCCAAAACTCCACCGGAGCAGACCTTCACCGTTGCGTTGATGGATGTGGCCGGTTTTTGGGCTGAAAAGGGCCGGATCGAACTGGAGAAACTATATAAACATTCTTTGGAAATCCCTTTCCCCGCACTCGAAGCGGCACTCAAGCGGGGCAAAGTCGAGTTTCCGTGGCGCGAGGTTCGTCCATGGGTGCGTCTGGCCAGTGGCAACAGCCTTCCCACGCTCGACGACGACGTAAAGGTGGAACTGCCGCTCGCGTGGATTGCACCGCGATTCCTCGAACATCAACATAAAGCCGCACCGAAGAAGCGCTTCGAAATAGGCGACGATATTCCTGACGTTTTTGTGCGCAACGCTCCAGCGGAACCGGCCACCGTTCCGTTTCCCGGGCCTGCCGCAGCCGTTCCCGCTGCGGCTCTCGAGGCCAGCACGGAGCCGCGCGAGTTCGGCGAGATTTTTGGGCAACCGGATAAGAAGGAATGGTCCCTGGGTGAAGTCAGCCAGCGTGCGACATCGCTCCCGGGCGTTGCGGGTGCGATCATCGCCACCTCAGATGGCTTGCTGGTCGGTGGCAAATGGCCGGGCGCGGACGGCGATACCGTGGCAGCTTTCGTCCCGCAAATGTATAGTCGAATGACTAGTTACACCAAAGAGCTTCAACTCGGCGAACCGGACCGCTTTACCTTACTGATCGATAACAACGTCCCGCTTCAGATTTTCAAATCCGCCGACTCATACTTCACGGTGCTGGGCCGGGCCGGTGAAAACCTTCCCACGAAAGAACTCAACGCAATCGCAACCCGCCTAGCCGCCAGTATAACCGTTAACTAATATGGCTCTAATCAATCAGGCTTCTAAAGAGATACAGGTCAAGATCGTCTATTACGGCCCCGCGCTTTGCGGCAAGACCACTAACCTTTACAAAGTCCACGAAAATATCCAGGCCGCCGCTGAGAAAGGCAAACTGGTGTCACTGGCGAACCAGACATCAGATCGCACGCTCTTCTTCGACTTTCTTCCGGTCGAAGCGATGTCGATCAAAGGTTATCGGACAAAATTCCAGCTTTATACCGTGCCCGGCCAGGTCATCTACAATACCACGCGCCAGCTCGTGCTCCGCGGGGTGGACGGCATCGTGTTCGTGGCCGATTCGCAATACGACAAGATGTCCGAGAATGCGGAGAGCTTCGCGAACCTCGAGGAGAATCTACGCGCGTTGAAGATGAACCTCGCGGATATCCCTTACGTTCT
>JBGAGW010000023.1:0-111537 GCA_044226545.1 Limisphaerales bacterium | reverse complement strand
CTGCTCAGCGCCACCGTCCCCTGCGTAATCGCGTAGCTCCCCACATCTTCGCCCGTATCCCGGGTCAGGCTGCCCGTGAACATGTCGCTGAACGCCAGTGATCCGCTCGTGATCTGGTAGGTCAACGCCGGATCGGCATCCCCATACACCTTGCTCTTCCCATCCGCCGTGATCGTCACCGGCCGCTTCATGATGCTGAGATTTCCGCCGTTGAACGTCAGGATGTAGTTATTGTTCAGTGCTAGCGTGCCTTTGCTAATCGAATACGAACTGCCTGCGACGGTTTCGCCGGGTGCTCGCGTGAGGCTGCCTGAAAATGAGTCGGAAAACGCGAGAGAACCGCTGGTAATGGTATATGTCAACGCAGGATCGCCATCACCATAAAGCTTGCTCTTGTCATCCGCTTTCACGGAAATCGCGCGCGGGCCGATGGTGAGCATGCCATTAACGAAAGTGAGTTGGTAGTTGCTGTTGAGCCCGAGAGTCCCTTGCGTGATTGGATAAGTGCCAACGCCTTCGCCAGAATCGCGTGTAACTGCTCCCGAAAAGTTATCCGTGAAGGCAAGTGAACCGCTCGTCACCTGATACGTAAGCGCTGGATCTGCGTTGCCATAGGTCTTGCTCTTCGCGTCTGCCACCACCAAAATCGAACGGTAAGTGATCGCGAGATTCGCCCCAATAAAGGTAAGGTTATAATTGCCGCCGAGTGTGAGTGTACCCTGGTTGATCGCATAGGCGCCGACGTTCTCACCTCCGGCCCTGATCAAACTGCCCGAAAATGTGTCTCCGTTGATCGGAGAACCACTTGTAATTTGGTACGTAAACGTGGGATCCGAGGTCCCATAGACCTTCGTTTGGGGATTCGCTGTTACGGTAACGGGCCGCCCGCTTATCACTCCCGTCGTATCATTCACCAAAGTGATCGCGTAGTCGCCCGTCACGTTTGCTGCCAGGCCGTCAGTAATTGTTGCACTGGGGCTCAACGTTTTCCCCGTTCCTGCGTTGGCAGTAGCGTAAGTTTCCGAAAATGTTCCTACATCGCCGCTCGCAAGTGTTCCAGAAGTAATCTGCGGGAGAGCCGCGGCAGAAGTATTGCTATCATAGGTCTTGGTGTTCGTTTGCGCCGTGACTGTAATTGACCTTGGATTAATTGTTCCCTGGGTGCTGTTCACGTAGGAAATATTATAATTCGATGTCACGTCCACATTGCTTGAGTTTTTAATCACCGCGAGAGGTGTCAGCGTCTTACCAGAGCCCTGGTGCTTAGAATCATACGTCTCCGTTAAAGTGGCGACATCGCCGCTCGCGAGTGAGCCGCCGGTCACTATCGGTGAGGTCGAAGCAGCGGTTGTTCCGTCATAGGTCTTCGTATTTGGCTGCGCTGTGACGGTGATCGCTCGTGTATTTATCGGAAAACCGGTACTTGTTATGGAGGTTAGGACAGGAGTGCCGCTGGCCGACGCCGTGATTCGTTTGGTACCGATCTGGTCAAAGGAAAGATTGTTAAATGTTGCGCTACTTGTGACACCGGCAACCGATAACGTGCCGTTTAAGTTCCCTGTCCCCCCACCAGAAGAAGCTTTAGCAACTGTGATCGTTCGCGCGGTCCCTACGGTTGTTGGATTTCCAAATTGGTCTTGAACTTGAACAACCACAGCAGGCGAAATTACGGAAAACACCGGGGTCGCACTTGGGGCTTGCGTGAACCCAAGCTTTATGGCGGTTCCAGCAACTTGCGAAAGGGCTCCAAAGACGGTTCCAACAGCGGCTCCATTGATTGATGCGGTTCCGCCGGTTCGAGTAATGTTTCCTGAAGATGGAAGACTTGCTCCATCGTCCGCCTGGACTTGGATGCCGCTAATTGTCAGCGTGTCTTGTTTGCTAGTGCCACCCACCGTGAAGCTGACCGTTATCGTTGATGTAGTAACGGCAATAGCGGCAGAGTTGTTTCCAATGTCCTTACCATTTGGCGCATTAGCTGACCCGGTGTTTGCTTTGAAAGTCCACCCTGTTGGCGCTGAGAGGATGAGTGTCACTGTACTTCCTCCTGAACTCGCAAAATCTCCGTTTGCGCCCTCATTTATTACGATGTCGCCGAGAGACGTATACGAGGGAGACGACGCATTGGCAGCCCTATCGGCAGGAATATTTGTTCCTCCCGTTGCCGCAGTGACCGTGACCGAGTCGGTGAACCTGACGGTCGCTACTAAATCAGAATCCGTTCCTATAGCTGTGAGCTCGAACTTCGCGCCTGCGTGCTGCAGAGTCACATCGAACAACGGATGGTCAAACGGGAACTTCCCATCTTGTCCCGCGGTTAAAGTAGTTTCATAATGCCATCCCAGATCGTCGACGACGTAGATGTCGACTTCTTCGCTGGATTTCCAGCCGGAGCCACCGAGCCAGACGACTTCGCCGGGGTGGTAATCGTCCTTGTCTGTAGCCAAACGTGCCGGATTGAAGATGGCGGCGTCCTGGGGTTGCGCGTCGGCGTTCTGGCCGCCGACGACGAGGAGGCGGTTGTAGCTCGGCAAATCCGATTTGCCGGTGTCGTAAATGGAGACGTGGGCCAACGGTGTGCTGGTGGCGTATTGGCGGGCGAGGGATTCCCAATTCGCGTCGGTGGGGATCGGGACGTCAGCGGGTGTCGGACTGTTTTCAGAGTCGTAGGTGAAGATGTGCAGCACGTCGATGTCGTCCCAGGAGGTGGAGACTTCTTCGGTGCTGAAAACGAGGAAGCCGCCGTTGCTGACATTTTGGGACGTGCGGGCATAGGGCGGGTTTTCAAAAACCATGTCAGCCGGGATTTCGTTGGTGTAGGGGCTGAAGGCGCCGGTGGCAGGGTCGAAGACTTCGTTGAGGGTGGCGTCTTTGAGATCGGCGAGATCCGAATTGGTGTAGCCGCCGACGATGAGGACTCGGCCATCGGGCAAGGTGGTGGCGCGGTGGCCCCAGCGGGGCTGGAGCATTTTGAGAGTGGCGACGCCGTTTTCGTTGGTGCCGGGCACCTGAACCTGAACGGAGAGGGCGGGGCCGGCGGTAACGACCTTGAAGAGTACGCCGGTGCCGATGGCGGTGCCCATGAGGAGGGAGAGGAGGAGGAGAATTTTCCACGCAGCGATTCCATGCTCAGCCTGACGATCAGCGCGCGGAGCGCGGAAGCGACGAGGATGAGCATGGCGGGTGATTCGCTGCGGGGAGTGCGGACGGTCCTTCCGGGGTGCGGAGTCGTTATTTTTCATAGGAATAGTTGCGGAGTTATCTAGGGGCGACGCTCACGAAATTGTTTTGTTCGGTTCAGATTTTTTGTTCCAAGGGTTCATGGAACCGGCGCGGAAGCGGGCGACGAAAAATCCCGCTAAAGGACCGGTGGTTTTATGACGATATGTTGTTGGCCTGGTGTTGTTAAATAGTCCTGTGCTTTAGAACAGGCGGCGGATGTTTTTATCAGGGTTTTTCTGATTAGCAATCCTTTTTGTTAAAAATTTTTAATTGTTCGTAAAGGTCCGAATATTTGATCGGGAAGAGGAAAAAGGGCTCGCCGGAATTTGGCGAAATTAGCACGCGCCTTGGTTAGGTATTTCCCGTCGCTCCGCTCTCGAGAAATGTGCGACGCGTGAGTGCAGGCCGACCGAAAATATTTGCGCTGCTCAGTCTCTGGCAAGGGAAGAGCAGGTCGTGCCCTGGCACGACCTGCTAACACGGAACGGGTTGATGGAGGAGGTGCTGTCAAATCCGCTAGGATTTCTTTAGCAATGGGAGTGCCACCCGGACGGGGAACACCTGAAGTGACACTCGGGGAATTACTTAGAGCAGGAGGATGAGGGAGGGGCCGCAGACAGGGCGGTGAAAAGTGTAAAGCGGGCTGACGTTTAGCTTAACTCGCCGTTCACACTCGAGGGTGTTGAACGGCGATGAAGGAAGGATTTGTCCTCGCCCAACAGAAGGCTAATACGCGCTAGCGTTGGACGCGGGCGTTGCCTTTCCAGATGCTCCAGACCTGGTCTTCGTCCGCAGGCTGCGCGTAGTCGGTGAGCATGGTGGTGGCCAAAGCGCCAGTGGCCCAGCCGAATTGAATCCACTTCTCGGGGTCCCATCCTTTAAGAATGCCGTAGAGCAGACCGCCGACGAATCCATCGCCGCCGCCGATGCGGTCGAGCACGGTAATGTCGCGCGGTTCGACGACATGCCATTGATCACCTGAAGCCATGATCGCACCCCAAAGGTGATGATTTGAATTAACGACTTCGCGGAGTGTGGTGGCGAAGGTGGAGGCGTGGGGATAGGCTTTTTTCACGCGGCGAATCATTTCCTTGAAGGCTTCGATTTCCTCTTTGAGTCCTTTACCGCCGGCTTCGGGGCCCTGCACGCCGAGGCAAAGCTGGAAGTCTTCTTCGTTACCCACGAGAAGATCCGCGACGCTGGCGATCTCGCCGAAAATGGCGCTGAGTTCCTTCTCGCGTCCCTTCCAGAAGGAGGCGCGATAATTGAGGTCGAATCCGATTCGGGTGCCGTGCTTTTTCGCGGCACGCGCGAGTTCCAGACAGAACTGCCCCGTCTCCGGCGAAAGCGCGCCGACCAGGCCGGAGAGATGGACGAACTGCACGCCCTCTTTTCCGAAGATGCGATCGAGATCGAAATCTTTCACATTGAGCGTTCGTCCGACTTCCCCGGCACGATCGTTCCAAACGCGCGGCCCGCGAGCGCCCAAACCGCTATCGGCAATGTTGAACTGATGCCGATATCCCCAAGGCCCGCCCTGCGGCACTTCCTTGCCTTCGTAATCCATGTGGCGGGCGCGCAGGTTGTCCTTGATCATCTGCGCGATGGGGCTTCCCTTGACGAAGGTGGTCAGCACTTTGACCGGCAGTCCCAGATAAGAAACGACACTCGCGACATTGGTCTCCGCGCTGGTGACCTGCATCATGAACGGCCCGCCAGAGTGGACCGGTTGTCCGCTCGGTGGAGTGATGCGGATGCCCATGCTCGTCGGAACGACCAGCGAGTATTTACAGTTCTGTTTCAGTTCAATTGTCATGTTTCGTTCCCGCCGATGAAACAGTCCGGCCCGCGGAAAACAAGAGAGAAGTTAAACCCTGACGAATCCCTCCCGAGCGCGCGGGTCGCGAGCCAGGTCGAGCAAGCGCATCAGAGCGAGTGATTCGCGGCGATCGATATTAGGACGGCGCGAACTGAAGAAATCAAGGATTGCGGCGAGGTTATTGGCGAAGATCTTCCCCACATCGACTTCCAGGTAGCGCGTGGCTTTATCCGTCGTGAAACTCGCGGCGAACGGCGTATTCGTTTTTGGGAAGACATTTACCACGCCGGTGCGTCCGCCGCTGAACTCGATTAGTAATTGAGCGCGTTCATCTGTTCCGCGCCGCATTAAAGCCGTCGCCTCGGGTCCCATCACGCTGATGAGCAACTCCAGCGGATGAATCGCATATTCGCCAAATGAACCTCCCCCACCCCAGGTAATCATGTGCTCTACTTTGGCCGGTGCGGTTTTCAGGACCTCCGCCTGGACATTGGTGTAACGCAGTGCGGATGTTGTTTGGACTGGCGTGCCGTGGTCATCGGCCAGCGCGAAAATCTTCTGTGCCGTGGCGTAATCAGGCGCGAAGGTCTTGTCGACATAGGTCGGCTTGCGTAACGGAAAGATCCGCCGGCAAAGATCCAGGTGAACCTCGGGATTCGAGGGCGCGAGAATCATGAAATAATCAACGGCTGCGTTCAGAGCGACGTCGTCCTCGAAAAACGGAATGTGGTTCTTCTCCGCCCATGCGCGGCTTTCGTCCTTTTTCGTACCGGTGGCGCCCGCGAACGAGAATCCGCGATCCTTGAGCGGCCCGCGCAACGCTTCGAGAAAAACATTGGCGTGATAATTCTCCAAATTCAGGTCGACCAGTCCGATACGGCGGCCTACACCGTCCGCCCCACGGGTCAGGAGAGTGCCGAGTGTGATCGCGGCACTCGATTGCAGAAATCTGCGTCGATTCATTTCAGTCCGTTTCTTCATGCTGATTTCAATTGGTAATGGGTTGGGAGATCCGCAAATAAGCGAAGAGGTCGCGCAGTTCCTGATCTGTCATTCCATCGAGGAGACCTTCGGGCATTAAGCTGCGGCCGACGGGTTGCAATTCCTGTATGTCGTCAGCGCGCAAGGTGATGTTCTCCCCATTCAGCCCGCGCAGAACGGTTACCTGGTTGTCGCGATCGATAAAGAACCCGCCCAAGGAACGTCCATCCTTCGTCTCGACGGTGTAGTATTGATAGCCTTCGCGAATCTCCGCGCTCGGATTCACAATGCTGGGCAGCATGGTCGAGAGATTGTCGCGCTGGTAGGCGGTCAGTTCCGGCCCCACATTGCCGCCTTTAAAAAAGAGCTTATGGCAAACGGCGCAACGGGTGCCAAACGCCGCCTCGCCCGCGTAAGGATTTCCCGGCGCGCGCTGCAGAATGGCTTTAATTTCGTCGATCCGCTTCTGATACTCCCCGGAGGCAATGCGCGAGCTGGGCAATACGCGTCGAGCTAATTCGTTCACCTGCGCGTCCTTGCTGTCGCGCAAATGATCCGCCAGTTCCTCTGGAACCTGAGCGCGCTTCACTTTCCCGGCCTCAACCGCATCAAGCAGGCGCATGGACCAGGGAGCGCGGCTCGCGAGCAAAGTAACTGCCGCGTTTTGCAACTCGCTGTTGAGCGTCGGCAAAAGTTCGATGACCTTCGTGGCGACACGCTCATCATCGTAAATCGCGAGCGACGCGAACGCCGCCTTGCGCAGCGCGGCGGGTCCGGAACCGGCGATCTCCAGCAACTGCGGCAAAGCCTCCGCATTCCGAATCTCACCGAACGCCCGCGCCATCGCGACTCTCTCTTCCAGTTTGGCTTTCGGGTCGGCGAGGACTCGCAGTGCTTCTGACCCGGCCGAGGCATCGCCCTGCCTGACTCGGAAGACGAGTGGCAAAGCGCCGGCTTTCGAAGCGGCCGCAATCAACTCGTCCGGCAAGGAAGGTACGGAGCGTCCCCGAAACGCTTCTTCCAATCCGCGCAGTAATTGCGCAGCGTGCCTTGAGCTCGGGGCGAGTCGAAACAACTCAGCGCACCGAAGCAGATCGGAATGCTTGCCTTCAACGGCGTAGCGCCGCGCCAGTCGGGGCAGTATGTCATTAAATACAATGGGACTATCCCAGACCGGCCGTTCCTGAAAGAAACGGGTTATCGCATCGCTCGCTCCGGGCAGGTGCGCCTCAAAAACCCACCAGCAAAGCAACGGAATGAACGGGTCCTCCACGGCGGACCGTTCCATGACTGAGCGAACCAATCCGAACGCCTGCGCCGGATTCAGCCTCCGGGCAGTCGATGCGAGTTGCGATAACGTCTCAGGGTCCTGCTCCACCGACGCCTGCGCCACAACCGTGTCAAACAGAACCGGAGGCAACGCAGCATCGGCGCTGTGGCCGTACGCTCCCACGCCCAATCCACGATTCATCCCGTATTCGTCGCCCAAAAAGCGAATTGTCCAGGCGCGCACCGGCGCATACGACTGCTTCAAAGCCATCTTAATAGTTTCGCTCTCCCCCTCAAATCGCGTGATCTGATAAAAAGCCCAAAGGGCATTCAACGCGCCAAAACCAGAATCCTGCGCAATGAGTGATCGCAGTTTCGGCAGCACCTCCCGCGCCTTTCGTTCACCGAGCAGCCGAACCGCTGTCTGCCGGTGCCATTTGTTCGGATGATTCAGCAGCGCGACCAGTTGATCGGCCGTCTTTAACCGGAGGTTTGTATCCCGCTCAAGGGTGGCATCCTTCCCGCGCAACCGGTAAATACGTCCGGTCGTCGGATCGATCTGATTTTGATAATGCTGCCCGTGCGCGATGTAGAATTCGCACATATCGCTGACGAAGAGCGAACCATCAGGCGCATTGGCGATATAAAGCGGACGAAACGTTTCGTCGTCACTGCGGAGAGCCGGTTCATGATCGATCGTCTCGAAAGTCGACCCACGCTTCCGCCGCTCGCTGGTTAACACCACGTTGTGCAACGGATCGAGTGAGAAGAGCAATCCCTGCGCACTCGGCGGCATGGCTGTCCCTTCGGCAAAGGCGCCGAAATGGGTAAAACGAACGGCGTTATTCGTTGTGCGCATCATTGGTAAAACGCCAAACGCATAAGGATTGCGCGGCGGACCAAACTTCCCGTGATCCACTCCCTGCATTTCGTAAAAGCCGCCCTGCACAAAGTGCCAACCGCGCGTGCCGCCCCCGTTATGGCCTGAATAGAGACGCCCTTGCGCGTCGATTTCCAGCCCGAAAGTATTTCCCCCGCCCTCCGCGAAAATTTCGAATGCGCGCGTTTCTGGATGGTACCGCCACACCATGCACCCTTCAAAATAGACGCCGGGCGCATCCGAGGGATCGGTTCCCGGTCGAGTGACCCGGCACGAGGTGGTGCTCCCTTGCGCTCCATACAACCAACCGTCGGGCCCCCAGACCAACCCGTTAGCCACCGAATGAGTATCTTCGAAGCCAAACCCCGCGAGGCGCACTTCCGGAGGTCCATCCGGAATGTCGTCGCCATCGAGATCGCGATAAAAGAGCAGGTAAGGGGTGTGCATCACCCAAACTCCACCATGCCCGTGCACGACCGCATTGGCCATGTTCAGCCCGTCGAGAAACACTTTGTGCCGGTCATACACTCCATCGCCATCGGTATCCTCGTGAATGGAAACGATGTCCGCGCCCCGGTCGTGATTTGGCGGCGGTGGCGGCACTTTGTCGTAGTGCGCGCGATAATATTTATCGCGGCTCAACATCGTGAGTCCTGCCGGATAGGGATACTGCCGGTATTGCGCCACCCAAAGACGTCCACGTTCATCGAAACTGAAATGAGTCGGTTGCGCAACCAGCGGCTCGCTCAGCAGCAAGTCCGCTTTCAAGTCTGCCGCGGGTCGAAGTTTGGCGGCTGATTGCGCGGGCAGCAGGCTGGGTCCATGCACCTGGGCGGCACGGCCCAAGGCTCGATTCGATTCACGGAAGTTTTCGAAGACGGCCGATTCCGGCTTCACGACCAGCGCGCCTGCCGGTTTATACTCGTCACCCAGCCGGAACTGCCATGGACCTTGAAAAACGCATTCCAGAAAATAGTCCATGATGAAGGGGGCATCTCCCTGAAAACCGCCGGGCCCGCTCTCCTTGGGTTGATAAACGCGGAGCGCAATTTCATTCCACGCGCCTTTTCGCAAAGTCCCCACAGGCACTTTATGACGGTAAAACGTGTCGCGCCCGTTCCGATAATCGGGCGGAAAAGCGCCGCCCTCCCCCACCCTCAGCCCGTTAACATATAATGCGTGAGCGCCCGCGAGATCGCGGATGAACACACCCACCGATTCTTCGAACAAATTCCGTTCGTGAACCGCGAAATACGAGTCCGGTACTTTTACCCAGGCGCGATACCAGGCAAAACCAGTGAAATCCAACGAACCCGGAACGCTGACCAGGCGCCAACCATCCGTGTCAACGGCAAAACTTTGGCTCAGCGCAAGAACCGCCGCGGCTGCGAAGGCTAAAAGCTCCTGAGTGACTCTCACGATATAAATTTGTAATTCGTCGCCGCCATTAAATGAAAGGAAGATCTGCAGCCTGCGAATCAAGGCACCCGGAACGAAAGCGGGCGCTTGGAGGCTTTTTTTCGGAGTTCGAATAACCTTGCATCTAAACTCGAACCGCTCTATGCCCTTCTCAGAACCCCGGAGGCCGAGTGAAACACGCATCTTATCGCGCAGCCGCCAGCCCGCGGACTGGCTTTACTCTGATCGAATTACTGGTGGTGGTGGCTATTATCGCGATCCTCGCCGCGATGCTCTTACCTGCACTCGCTAAGGCAAAGGAAAAGGGCAATCGCATTTATTGTCTGAACAACCTTCGTCAAGTTGGCGTTGCCATTTCTCTTTACGCGGGCGATTACAACGATCGCATTCCCCTTTGCAAAAACTGGGGTCACGCCTGGGGTGATGCCAACTCCTTCCGCTCCGACAACAAATGGATGCCGGAACTCCTTGAACCGTACCTGATGCGCAACTCAAACAAACCCACCAACTACACAAACAAAAAAATCGCCGCTCCGCCCCGTTCCATCTTCACCTGTCCGACCGGCAGCAAAGTACGCGACCCCAGCCAACCCGGCTTTACAGAGGCATTCCTCCTTTCCAACGACCACGTGAACTACGCCTGGATGCACGTCTACTGGCGCGCAGACCAATCGCACGAACTGAAAAAGCCAGTGAGCGGCCGCCCGATGGCCAACGTCACCAACCCTTCACGAGCTGTCGTCGTCTGGGAAATGCCTTACTGGGACGCCAAATACGCCGCGCACCCGAAAGGCATTGACGCGCTGATGATCGATGGTCACGGAGAATTCATCCGCTTGAATCCGAAAGAATATGATTGGTATTTCAACCACAGCCGCCAAGGATGGGATGAGCCATAAGAAAGATTCTGAGATATGACAGCTGTTATTATTGTTATGCTTATGGTGGTTGTTGCAGCTGCTGCCTCGCGGAGGCGCCGGAGAAAAAGCGCGCCCCCGAAGCAAGACAGTACGGGTTAATTGCGTTAACTCGGGCGCTTGACTCGGTTCTGCGCTGAGGCTAGTTTGCACGCCTTTCCGCAGCATCCGCTGTGAGAAGCGGATTGTGATCGCGTGCCCGAAACGAGATTTCGAGCACCTCAGCGCAGGGTCAGAGTTCTGACCGGGCAAGCTGAACAACTTGAAACTGAAATAGTTAGATATGGGTGTTCCCAAACGTAAACCTTCTCGTAGCCGCCAGCGCATGCGCCGGGCGTATAACTCCGTGCTTACGCTCCCGCAGCTCAGCACCTGCCCGCAATGTGCCGCGCCTTATCTCCCCCACCGGGTTTGCCCCGCGTGTGGTTTTTACAAAGGCCGTCAGGTTATCACGGTCGAGGCGCTCGGTTAAGCCGATTTGCAAAGAGCGTGGTTGAATGCACGATTCACCGCGCTCTTTTCATTTATGCGCATCGTCGTGGATGTGATGGGCGGTGATCGCGGTCCGGCAGTGGTCGTGGACGGCGCGCGCCTCGCACTGAACGAATATTCCAGCATTTCGGAGCTGTACCTCGTCGGCAACGAGACTGAAATCCGTGCCGCGATGATCAAAAGCGGGCTGAACGATCGCCGTGTCAAAGTCCTTCACGCCAGCCAGGTCCTCGAAATGGAAGACAAACCAGTTGAGGGTTTGAGGAAGAAGAAAGACTGCTCTCTCCTGCGCGCGGTTGATCTTCTCAAGGATGGTCGCGGTCAGGCCCTGATTTCCACGGGGAATACCGGAGGAATGGTGGCAGCATCAACCATTCGTTTGCGGACCTTGGAGGGTGTAGAACGCCCCGCGATTGCGCCGGTTATGCCTTCCGAAAAAGGCTACTTCATTTTGATCGATGGCGGCGCAACGCCTGAGTGCAAACCGATTTACCTCGCGCAGTTTGCCATCATGGGTTCGCTGTACTGTCAGAAGATCCTCGGCGCGAAGAGTCCGCGGGTGGGTATTCTGAGCAACGGCTCCGAAGAAATTAAGGGGACGGAACTCACGCGCGAAGCCCACAAACTTTGTCAGAACCTCGGCCTGAATTATGTGGGCTACGTTGAGGGCCACGACTTGTTCGCGGATCACGTTGAAGTTGTTGTGACCGATGGTTTTTTGGGAAACATCGTGCTTAAAAGCTGCGAGAGTCTGGGGCGTGCTGTCGGTCGCTTTCTCAAGCACGAACTCAATGCGAGCCCAATCCGAAAGCTTGGCAAGGTGCTTGCCGGGAATGCCCTTCTTGCGTTAAAAACGAAACTCGACCCCGATGCTTACGGGGGCGCGCCGCTCCTCGGGCTGAACGGAACGGTCATCAAAGCGCATGGCTCAGCCAACGCGAAAGCGATCAAGAACGCCATTCGCGTCGCCACAGAAACAATTCAGCATCAGTTGAACGACTCAATTGTGAAGGAGATAGCCAAAGCAAACGAAGTTTTGACCGCTGTTCCCGCATGACATGACTACCACTCAACTTGAAAAACCTGTGACCGCTCGCGCGGCGAAAACCGTCAAGAACCCTCGCATCAAGAGCGACTTTCGTCCGCGCACCTGCGCAATTGCGGGGGTGGGCGCGTACGTGCCCGAACGGATCCTGACCAATGCCGACCTGGAGAAGATGGTCGAGACGAGCGACGAATGGATCACGACGCGCACCGGGATCCAGCAACGCCGCATCGCTGCCGACACCGAAGTCACTTCAGACATGGCCGCCAAAGCTGCTTTACGGGCCATGAAGGCTGCCAATGTAAAGCCGGATGAAATCGAACTGATCATTGTTGCGACGATCACTCCGGACATGCTCTTTCCTTCAACTGCGTGCCTTGTTCAACAAAAGATCGGCGCGCGCCGCGTCCCTGCATTCGACATCGAAGCGGCCTGTTCGGGATTCATCTTCGGCCTGGAGATTGGGCAGCAATTCATCGCTTCGCATACCTACAATACTGTTCTCGTTATCGGCGCGGAGAAACTTTCGTCCATTATTGACTGGAAGGATCGCAATACTTGCGTCCTGTTCGGTGACGGTGCAGGAGCTGCCGTTCTGCAAAGCCGCACGGACACCCACGGCTTGCTCACCGCTTGCATGGGGGCCGACGGCAGCAAAGGCGAACTCCTTTCGATGCCCGCGGGCGGCAGTCGTCAACCCGCGACGGCAGAGTCAGTGAGCAAAGGTCTGCATTATTTGCGGATGGATGGCAAAGAAACCTTCAAGAGTGCAGTGAACGCTATGTACAGCGCTGCGCAAGAGGCACTGCGCCGGTGTGAAATCGATATCTCCCAAATCAAGTTGGTCATCCCACACCAGGCCAATCGCCGGATTATCGATGCTGTCGGAGAACGTCTGCGGGCGACGCCGGAGCAGATTTTTGTGAACCTCCACAAATACGGCAACACCTCCGCTGCCTCGGTGGCGATCGCATTAGACGAAGCGGTACAAAGCGGTCGGATTGAACGCGGCGATCTGATCCTTTTAGTAGTTTTCGGCGCTGGACTTACCTGGGGTGCTGCCGTCATCCAGTGGTGACCCACCCAAAAACGAAACATCCACGGCGAGTCACCTCAATCCGTGGATGCAGTAAAATTGAGTTGTCGGCCTAGCGGACCGCGCGTTTCTTAAAACCCAAAACACTCAAGCCCATCCCCAAAAGCGCGAGAGTCGCCCCGCCTTCAGGCACCGACTCGTTCACCACTATATTATCCAAAGATAAACCGCCGGGAGCGCCGCTTACCAATGCCCCAGAAAAGACCACCGAAGAGAGTCCCGTAAAAGAGGGCGGGAGCACGAAAGTCTGGAAATCTGGAATTCCCCCGGGACCATCCTTCAAGCCGTCCAATTGGAAAGAGGCGGTTACCGTCCCACCTAGCGTCAAATTTCCGAGCACGTTGATCAAATTCGCGTTAGGGAAATCAGCATTCGGGAGAAGAGTAAATTCGGCGCCATCGAACGAATTGAGCGTGAAAGAGCCGCCAGCGGTTAACGCCATCGTGATTGGCTTCCCATCGACTGGATGACCTTGAAAGAGTTGGCCCGGATGATTTCCCCCTTCCTCTGCAATGTAAACCGGCGTGTTGTCCGAGACAAGTGCGCCGGTAAGGGGCGGCGTGGGATTGTCGACAGTATGAAAATGCTCGGACGTAAAGTTGAACCCCTGAGTATTGAGGGTCGTGAGCTGAGGGTTCCCGACACTTGGCACCCCGTCGAACGTAATAGTGACCGCGTTCGCCGGGATCAATATTCCCGCCACGGCCAAGGCGGACAGTGCTAAACGCCTGGTGAATCTTTTCCTCATTTTCCAGCTATTTTTTCCGAAGACCGTCTAAGCATGGGATGTGCCGCCGACCCGATCCAGACCTAAGATATCATCCCAAGCTCAGCCGCAACAGGTTACATCGCTGGCTCCTTTTAAGACGAGCGCGGAGGCTCCGATGTTTACGTAAATTAGTTTAACATAATGTTACATTTGATCGGAGCGGATGAGTTGTCGCCAGATACAAAGAAATGCAGGCGCAAAGTCCTCCGGTTTTTCGCATGTCCAGCGCGTGACATCTTCAGGCGCAACCCATTTGCCAGCTTCTATTTCGTCCGCGTTGAGATCAAATGGCCCCTCTGCGGTGCAGCGATACACCCAAACGAACTCCTGCCCGGTTTCCTCACACGCTTCGATGCGCAGGATTCTTTGGGGCCGGCATGCCAGTTCGAAGCCAAGTTCTTCCCGCACCTCGCGAGGCGCGCAGGCGTCATAATCTTCCCCTGGATTCAGGTGGCCGGCCGCCGAGGAATCCCACCGCTGCGGGAAAGTGTCTTTATGCTTGGAGCGCTTCTGCAGGAATACCTCGCCTTTCGAATTGTAGATGAGCACGTGGACTGCGCGATGACGCAGTCCAAGACGATGCACTTCCTTTCGCGCGAGTTGGCCAACGACCTCGTCGCGCTCGTTGACAACATCGAATAATTCGTCGGGATCGGTGAAGTTTGGCACGCCAGCGACTCAGGCTTTTTTGCCGCCGACTTTTTCCCAACGTCCCGAGCGCGCGGACTTCAACACGGCGTCGCAGACATATTGAGTTTCGAGCGCGTCGCGGAAGGTCGGACCGACTGGCTTGCGATCCTGCAGACCTTGAATGAAATCGGCGACCTGATGAACGAAGGTATGTTCGTAACCAATTTGCAGGCCTGGCACCCACCAATTTTTCATGTAGGGATGCTCGCCGTCCGTCACGTGCACCGATTTCCAGCCGCGAATCAGCTTGTCATCGTTGTAATCGAAAACTTGAAGGCGATGCAGATCGTGCAAATCCCAGAAAAGCGAACCGTTCTCTCCGTTGATTTCGAAGGTATAAAGAGCCTTGTGACCGCGCGCATAACGGGTCGATTCGAAATTGCCGAGCGAACCATTTTTGAAATGCGAGAGGAATGAGCACGCGTCATCGATTCCTACCTTCTCGACTTTCCCGGTGAGCGTGTGCTTGCGCTCTTTGATGAACGTTTCGGTCACTGCGGTGACATCCGTCAAGCCGCCGTTCAGCCAGATCGCGGTGTCGATGCAGTGTGCGAGAAGATCCCCGGTCACACCGCTTCCGGCCACTTTCACATCCAGTCGCCAAAGAGCAGTTCCGCCCTGCGGCAGGTCCTTTGAGATGGTCCAGTCCTGCAAAAATTTGGCGCGGTAGTGGAAAATCTTTCCAAGGCGGCCTTCGTCAATCAACTGCTTGGCCAGCGTCACAGCGGGCACGCGGCGATAATTGTACCAAACCATGTTTGGCACGCCTGCTTTCTCGACCGCCTTGACCATCTTCACCCCTTCCGCTGCGTCCATCGAAAGAGGTTTTTCGCACATGATCATTTTGCCGGCCTTGGCCGCCGCCATGGCGATCTCTGCATGCGTGTTGTTGGGGGAACCAATGTCGATCAGATCGATGTCGTCACGGTCGATCAGTTTGCGCCAGTCCGTTTCAACTGATTGCCAACCCCACTTATCGGCGAAGGCCTGCGCCTTGGCGGCATCGCGAGCACAGACCGCCTGCATGATGGGCTGATATTCCAGATCGAAGAAATTACTGACCTTGCGAAAAGCGTTCGAGTGGGTCCGGCCCATAAAGCCGTAGCCGATCAGACCGATACGTAATGGTTTTTTCATATGAAATTCTTCAACTCGGTTTTTTTGAGAGGGCGAAACTACAACAAGCCTTTTCCGAATGCACGCAAATCAGAAAACACAGCTTAATCGCGATACGTTTAGCTTGACGCTGCGCAACGCGCCAACCTCTAATAATGTCATGCCTAAGAATTTCCAGATATCACGTCGTTCGTTCATTCGCAGTTGTGCCGCTAGTGCGGCAGTGACTGGCCTGCCACTTTGGTTCGTGGAACGAGAGATGGCCCGAGCGGCGGAACAGAGCACAGACACATCTAAATCACCGAATGAGCGCCCGGGAATCGCGCTGATCGGATGCGGAGGTCAGGGCGGAGGCGATCTGGGCGCCGCTTCGAAATTTGGCGAGGTCGTCGCGCTGTGTGACGTGAAGAAGAACAATGTGGACAACCTCACGCAGCGCTATAAGCAGGGTGACAAGGTTCCGTTCACTACGGGAGACTTTCGGAAAATCCTGGAGCGGAAGGATGTCGATATCATCGTGAACGGCACGCCGGACCATTGGCACACTCTGGTGAATGTCGGAGCGGCTAAAGCGAAAAAGGATATTTACGGCGAGAAGCCGCTGACGCTCACCATCGACGAGGGCAAACACGTGGTGAAAGCGGTGCGAGCCAACAAAGTGGTGTTCCAAACGGGAACGCAACAGCGAAGCGACCGGCGCTTTCGCCTCGCATGCGAACTAGTCCGCAACGGAAGAATTGGGAAACTCAAGACGGTGGAAGTCTTCGTTCCGGCAGGTTTGCGTGAGGGACCCTTTGACCATCATCAAACGGCTCCTGCCAGCTTGGACTGGGATATGTGGCTCGGGCAGGCGCCCAAAGTTGATTACATGAAGGAACGCGCCGGCAACACCTTCCGCTGGTGGTGGGATTATGCCGGCGGACCTGTGACGGATTGGGGGGCGCATCACAACGACATCGCGCGCTGGGCCATTGGACAAGACGGGCCGATCAGCGTCGAAGCGCACGCGACGGTCGGGCCGATTGAAGGCGGCTACACCACGTGCAAGGAATTTGAGGCAACGTTGATGTGGGCCAAAGACATCAAACAGATTGTTAAAACCACAATCGACGACACTCCGTTCGGCGGAATTATCAACAAGGAAGGCCAGCGCAACGGCGTTCGTTTCACTGGAAGCGATGGTTGGATTTGGGTGAACCGCGGCGACCTGAGCGCCAGCACCGACGAACTTTATCAAACGCCTCTGCCTGATAACGCCATTAAGCTGGAAGTAAGCGGGAACCACATGGGCAACTTCATGGACTGCGTGAAGTCGCGCAAAGACCCGATCGCGCGGGTGGAAGAAGGGCATCGATCGGCGATCATCGGCCACTTGATCATTATCTCCATGCTGCAGGGTCGAAAATTCCAGTGGGATCCAGCGAAAGAGGAATTTGTTGGCGACGGTGCCAGGGAAGGAAACGCGCACCTCGCTCGCGAGATGCGAAAGCCTTACGACTATAGCTTCGTGAGCTGATTCTTTAAGCGTAAAACGAATGCGCCGCTCCGCTTTCCTTGTTCTGGTCGGCCTGGCTTGTTCGCTACCGTCACTTGACGCCGCGATCATTCTGGCACCAGACGGATATCACGTGTATCCGGGTGACGAAATTCAGGAAGCGTTGAACCTTGCGGGCGCAAACAAAACGAACAAAACGGTCAGAGTTCATGCCGGAGAGTATCGCCCGGAGAGTAGACGCCAGGCGATGATCTGGTTCAATCGTCGACACGACGGAGTCAAGCTCCTGGCGGAAGGAATGGTTACGTTAACGGCGGCAAATCCAGAGTTATCGCTGCCCTCCGACCCAGGCTACCCGGCGGCGGTCAATCATGTGGTTTATTTTGGCGACTCCATTTCTACGAATACGCTGATGGCGGGCTTTCGCATTACGGGCGCGAACAGCTTTCTTTCTCGCGATAAAACGCGACAAATGGAGCCCGACACCAGTATCCCGAAGAACCTCTTTTTCTTTTCTGATGGGGGGGCAATCAAGATTTTTGGACGTTCCTACCCGATTTTGCGGAATCTTCAGGTGGTGGATAATTTCACAAGCCCGTGCGGCGCTGGAATTTCAATTCAGCATCAGGGATACAATCAAACCGAGGTTCTCATCGAGAATTGCGTCTTCGTGCGAAATCGCGCGCAGGCGACCGGTTCGGCAGTCGATCTCCTGGCTGGCAGCGCCGCTCGGATTGTGAACTGTTTGTTCAGCGCGAACGTTTCAAATCTGGGCGATGATCCCGTGGCGAAAAATTCAGGCGAGCCTCCATTCGTGAACAACGGCGTCCTGACGATTTTTCAAAACTCACGCGCGGAGGTCCGCAACTGCACCTTCGTGGGTAATCGCAATGGCGTGGATGATATGGGGGGCCTAAGCAGTTATATCGACTGCATCTTTTTTGATAATAAACTCGAAGCCGGCTTGAAGCAGGGCGGCCGCTACGATCTCGCAGTCAACGGAGGCGCAAAACAGGTGAGCGGTTGTTTTTTTAGCGGCACGGTTCACGATGTAGCGAGGGTGGTCTCAGCGGAAAAAAACAAACGGAACGCACCCGATCCTCAGTTCGACAAATGGTTCGTACCGCAATCACCGGAATACAAAAAATCAGGCTATCGGCCAGCCACTGGGGCGTTGTCGTTGCCGTGAGCGTCACGGCTCTTCCGTAATCACCAACTGAGCGTTCATCGCGATTCCGCCGGAAATCTTTTGTCTCTTGCCGGAAGGCCAGGACACCTCAATTGAATCAATTTGAGTCGCATCGCCCAAGCCGAAATATAGCGGCATCAAACTTTGCGAGAGATAACCCGATTTTCCGTCGTGAAAGCGCGTAAAGGTGCTGGATTGAGAATGCACTGTGACTGTCGCGCCCAGACCGTCCCGGTTGGATTTAGTGCCGACCAGCTTGACCTTGAGAAAGTGAATTTTCCGGCGGGCACTCAAGTCGCTCAGCAGCACCTGCGGATGATCGCTCCACTCGCTGGTGACAATATCGAGATCGCCGTCATCATCGAGATCGAAGGCGGCGGAGGAGCGTGAACTGGTGGAACCGAGAATTGTCAGCAGACCCGATTTTCCGCGGCAGAGCGGATTTCGGCGATCTTCGCCGGAACAATCGACTTCGAAAAACTCCTTCTCGATCCGGTTATTCTTCCGCGGCTCGATCCCGAGGACGAACTCGGCGTCACGAAAGCGTTGGCCGTTTTCGTTAAGCAGCAGAGAGTTCGCGGCGTAGCGGAGCGGATAACCCATGCCAGCGGTGACAAAGACATCCTCGTAACCATCCGCATTGAAGTCCGCGACGCTGATCCCCCAGGGCCAATAGGTTTCCGCGCCGACTTTCTGGGAGATTTCCGCGAACTTTCCGTTGCCGAGATTTTGATAAAAGGCGTTGCCGAGAATGCAGTTTGTCGCCGCGCGCAAATTGTCGGCTTTCCATTCGGTCGAACACCAGGCGTCGCTTTTCGCTTTCTCGAACGCGGTGGAGAAATCCTTGTCCCCTGCCCTGATCTGTGCCCCGGTCATGTCGGAATGCATGTCGGTGACGAACAGGTCCATCAAACCGTCGCGGTTGTAGTCGAAGAATTTCACACCCATCGCGCCCCACGGCGTTTTCGGAAAATATCTTGAGGTCTTTCCGACAAAGCCATGCCCGTGATCATTTTCGTAATACTTATCCTCGCCGGACATGCTCAACACGTACAGGTCGGGATAGCCGTCCTGATTGAGATCGCAAAAGGTCGCATCACCGCTCCAACCGCGATATTGCAGACCGGCTTTTTCGGATACGTCCGAAAATTTCCCACCCCCGATGTTCTGATAGAGAATGCTTTGCTCACTCCGCTCCGGAACGCGCCATCCCGAAAACGCATCACGCCGCCCATGATAAAAACCGCCACTCCCTTTCGAGTTCAGCGTGTAGTTGCCAACACTCGTGACGAAGAGATCGAGCAGTCCATCATTGTTAAAGTCGAAGAACACCGCTCCTGAGCAATGAAGCTGTTTCGGCAGCGTAAGCCCGGCCGCTTCCGTCACGTCTGCAAACTTTCCGTGGCCTTGATTCTTGAAGAGATAATTTCCCATCCGAACGGTTGTCACAAAAAGGTCGGGCAACCCATCGTTGTCGACATCCGCGAACGAAGCGGTCACACAAATTTTGTCTGGCAATGCAGTGCCTGACGCCGCGGTAATATTCTCGAATTTACTCCCGCCCAGGTTTCGCCAAAGCTCGTTGCCGCCCAGTTGATTCACGAAAAAGAGGTCCAACCGCCCATCTCCATCGACGTCGGCCACGGCCATGCCATTGCCATGATCGTAATGAACGGCCATGTAAGTCTTGGCCGCATCATCAACGGGACGCTGCTCGAAGGTGATGCCGCTCTCCGCAAAATGATCTTCGAATTGGAAGTCGTGAAACATCTTCCACCCGGTCGCCCCTTCAATCTGCACTCGCTTGTTCTCCTGAAGAAAGCGCAGCGTGTTGGTATTAGGAAATGGATTGATCGTTTCGCGAAGCAGACTTGGTTCAGCCCCTCGAATCAAAACAAGCGTCGAGAGCAGCGTGAGCGACAGAAGGAATATCAAGCAACGGAAAGAGCAATTGTTTTTCACGACTGCGCGAATGTTAAACTTCCATCGATTTTACGCGACTCCGAAATCTCGACCGATCGACGAGTATCGTTTTTCCAAGCTTTACCGAAAAAACTTGAGCTGCGATAAATACGGAATGAGCACCAAAGAACTGGTTCAGCGCGAGTTGGCTGACTTGCCGGAAGCGCTTCAGCGTGAAGTTTACGATTTCGCCCGTTTTCTGCGGCTCAAGCGTTCCGAGGAAGAGTTCAATGGTTTACTTTTTAGCGAAAGCGCGCTCTCCAAAGAATGGAACAGCCCAGAGGAGGATGCCGCATGGGCAAGCCTTTAGTCGGAGAAGTCGTTGTCCTTCCTTTTCCGCAGACAAATCTACAACCGGGCAAACGTCGTCCCGCCCTCGTGGTTGCGACCCTTCGCGGTCATGATTTAATCCTTTGCCAAATCACGAGCCGAGCTCATTCCGACGACTATTCCATCCCGCTGGCCGTTCTAGATTTTGACAGCGGTCAACTGACGGTGGAGAGCTTTATCCGTCCGAATCGGCTATTCACAGTCGAGCAATCGGTCATCATTTACTCGGCAGGAAAAGTCAAAGAGACAAAAGTGGAACAGGTAAAAGCGAAAATTCGAATGCTTTTTGCTTGAAAGTCCCTGTGGTTACGCGGAATCGGTCAACTCCGTCCCTGAAATCGAAGTTGTTGAATGTGTTCGCTCTTTCGCGTTCAACTACCTCGCTGCCTTTTACATTTGCGGTGGTTCTGCTGGTGCTTGGGCGGCTTGTCTCTGCCGCTGAATTGTCCTGGAAGCAAGAGGCGGGATTTCGTAGCGCTGAGGTGCGGCCCGAAGGCACAGGCAAGATCGGGTTCACACTGATGGACGCTAAAAGCACCGGGGTGCTCTTCACGAATACTTTCGCCGGAGATGCGCCCCTGACGAACGCCGTGGGAATCAATGGTTCAGGCGTGGCTTTGGGAGATGTGGATGGCGACGGTCGGGTCGATATTTACCTCTGCAACCTGCAAGGGCCAGGCAGGCTTTACCGGAATCTCGGCCATTGGCGATTCGAACCGATGGATCCGGGACCTGCCGCATGCGTCGGCCAGCTTTCGACCGGCGCGACGCTCGCTGACGTGGATGGCGATGGCGATTTGGATTTACTGGTGAACGGGATTGCCGCGGGAACGAGACTTTTTCTCAACGATGGCAAAGGGCATTTTATTGAATCAACCAATTCTGGATTATCGCGCACCGCCTCGGCCACTTCCATGGCGTTGGCCGATATCGATGGCGATGGCGATCTCGATCTCTATTGCACCCATTACGTCGACGAGATGCATCTGGCTGATCCGACGGTGGCGTTTGGACTAAAGCGGGTGGGTAATGAGTATGTGATCACTTCGGTCAACGGCCAGTCTACAACCACCCCTCGTCTCACGAATCGGTTTCAGGTTTTCGGCAATGGCAGAGCGCGCGAACTCCCGGAATATCACGGACTCTACCGTAATGACGGCAAAGGACATTTCACCCCGATTTTGTTTGAGCCGGGAGAATTCTCCAGTGCCAATGGAAAGCCGATCCCTCCGTATCGTGACTGGGGTTTGGCGGTGATGTTTCGCGACCTGAATGGCGATGGCACACCGGATATCTACGTGGCCAATGACAATGCCTCGCCAGATCGAATGTGGCTCAATAATGGAAATGGAACTTTCCGCGAATTCGATCCGCTCGCTTTCCGGCACACCAGCCGATCTTCGATGGGCATTGATATGGCGGATGTGGATCGCGATGGATATGACGACATATTCGTGGTCGATATGCTCGCCCGCAGCCACGCCAAGCGCATGACTCAACTGGTCAAGGATCACTCGGACCCTGCGCTGCGGGAACTCATCACAGAACAACCGCGCTACAATCGGAACGCTCTTTTTTTGGGCCGTCCGGACGGAACGTATGCCGAAGCCGGGCTCATGGCCGGTGTGGCCGCCAGCGATTGGTCCTGGTGCCCGCTTTTCCTCGATGTTGATCTCGATGGGTATGAAGATCTGCTCGTCACAAGCGGTTTCACTCACGATGTCATGGATCAAGACAGCCACAATTACATTCGGAAAACCAAGCTTCCGCGCGAGCAGTTGAAACGATCGCGCCAATTCCACCCGAAATGGGCCACTCCGAAAACAGCGTTCCATAACTTGCACGACGGCCGTTTCAAGGAGACGACCCAGGAATGGGGCTTGGATGATGTGGCCGTTTCCCACGGTGCCGCGCTCGCGGATCTGGACAATGATGGCGATCTCGACCTCGTCATCAATAATTTTAATAGCGTCGCGACTCTCTACCGGAACGACGGCTCCGGACCGCGGCTGGCCATTCGATTAAAAGGTTCCGCACCGAACACGGGCGGAATCGGCGCTCGAATCGAAGTCACTGGTGGGCCGGTGAAGCAAACGCAGGAAATGATCTCTGGCGGACGTTATTTGTCCGGCGGGGACGAGATACGCGTTTTTGCCGCTTCAACCTCGAATCCGATGCGAGTCGATGTTCGCTGGCGCAATGGCCAGCGCAGCACGATCACCAATGCGACGGCCAATCACATTTACGAAATCGAACAGGCAAAAGCCGTCGCGGGCGAACTTCCCCTTCTCCATCGGGAAACGAATACTCTCTTCAAGGATGTGAGCGCCTCCCTCAACCATAAGCACACCGAAGATTCCTTTGATGATTGGACCCGACAGCCACTCCTTCCGCATCGGTTAAGCCGCTTCGGTCCGGCGGCATGCTGGTTCGACTTCGACGGCGATGGCTGGGAGGATCTGGTGCTTGGAGCTGCCCGGGGCGGAAAGCTTGCTCTCTTTGGAAACGAGGAAGGAAAGCGCTTCACGTTCAAGGAAGCATCCGAAAAGGCGGTCGCTGAGCTTGGGGCAATCGCTGCCTTGCGCGATTCCAAGCGTGTGCGGCTCTTCACAGCGATTTCAAATCTCGAACGTGGCCTGACCAATCTGAGTGAACTGGCGATCCTCGATCCGGCTACGCTCAAAATCGTGCAATCTCTTCCGGTCGATAAAGCAACAGTTGGCCCGATTGTTTTTGCGGATCTGGATGGTGATGGCGATCTCGATTTGTTCATCGGTGGCCGTTTCGTGCCCGGACGCTATCCGGAACCGGCCTCATCATTCATCTACGTAAACGATCACGGCCAATTCCATGTGGATGCAGCGCTTAGCCAACCGTTCACTCAAGTCGGGATGGTCAATGGCGCAACTTTCACGGACATCGATGGCGATGGCGCAACTGATCTCGCACTCGCACTGGAATGTGGCGGAATCCGGCTTTTTCACAATGAACACGGGAGGTTCAAAGAGATCACCGACCAGGCTGGACTCACCGGTTGGACCGGACTGTGGACCTGTATCGCCACCGGTGATTTCGACGGTGACGGACGAATGGATCTGGTCGCGGGCAACTGGGGCCGCAACACCGCTTACGAGATTTATCAACCTACAACGCTTCGGATGTATTACGGCGATTGGAACGGGGATGGTACGGTCGATCTGGTGGAAAGCTGGCAACAGGGCACCGATTTTCTTCCCGTTCGCGACCGGACAAAGTTGAGCAGCGCGCTGCCCGACCTGGCGACGCGATTTCCGACGCATGCCGCCTATGCGCAGGCCACAATCGAAAAGATTCTGGGCGATCGATTGCCCACCGCACCTTACGTTGAAGCGGCTCACCTCGAATCCATCGTGCTGCTTAATCGCGGTTCAAAATTCGAAGTCCGAGCGTTGCCACGCGAGGCACAACTAAGTCCAGTCACATCGATTTGTGTCGCCGATTTCGATCTCGACGGCATTGAAGATCTGTTTCTCAGCGAAAATATTTACGGCGTCCTCACGGACATGACACGCGACGACAACGGCCGCGGGCTGTTGTTGCGCGGGCGCGCCGACGGCACATTCTCACCGCTCGACGCAACGGTCACCGGAATTAAAATCCCTGGGGAACAACGCTCCGCCGTCGTGGCCGATTTTAATCATGACGGACGTCCCGACCTTCTAGTCACGCAGAATGACAACTCGACCAAACTTTACCTGAATCAATCAACATCCAACGGTCTCTGCGTTATATTGCGCGGACCCGCGGAAAATCCGAACGGGGTGGGCGCACAACTTCGGCTCAAGTATTCGGACGGACACGTCGGCCCGGCGCGAATGGTCGGCGTTGGGAGTGCACCCGCGCAACCCTTCGCTAACAATAGTCCCACGCAGGTAGTGATTCGCTGGCCTGATGGAGGAGAGCAATCCGCGCCCGTTCCAAAGAATGCTTCAGAAATCCAGATTCCTTACGCACCTGAAAAAACTCGGTGAGGTTCTGGAGTCACGGGTGATTTCGCACACTTGCACTTTCCGGCCCTCCGCCGAGGAGGGCGATCAACGCGTGAAGGTTATAGCTGTCCGCCCCGGCAATTATCTTGCCCTGCTTGAATTCGAGCCAGGTCATCCCAGAAAACTTCACCCTCTTTCCTGTCGGAGGGATGTCCAAAAACGGTCCTTTATGCGTCCCTGTGAAGGTCCAGCGCAACGCCAACTCGTCACCTTCAGCGATGATGCGATCGACAGAAACCGATACATCCGGAAAAGCACGCACCATCGGCTCATAAACCAGCGTTCGAAAAGCGTCCGGCCCCTTGATTTCGCCTCCTTCAGAAACTCCGGCCGCGTCCGAATGCATCAACTGGTACATCACAGCCGGATCTTTTTGATTCCAAACCGAGTCGAACCACTGACGAGCCAATTCCTTTGTGTTCACCGCCGCGACGATGGGGCAGCTAATGGAGATTCGCAATGAATATGAAAATTACCCTTGTAATAGCTGATCACACCGCTCGCCGAGCCGTCAACGCCTCGGAAATCATCTGGAGCGCCTCGGATCGTAGCACTGAGCCGACGAGGCGTGATTCAATCCGGTTGTTAACGACTGGCACATTGCGCAACTCGCTTTGCAGGAGAACAGGAAAAGCATCGGTCAATTTCTGGTTTGGAGTCAGCGCCGGTGGAGCTTCGCGCATGATGTCGTAGGCAATGACTCCGTGCATTTCAGCACCGTTGTGGAGGTACTCTTTCATGTCTTGCAAAGCGACCACACCTACGAAACGCTCCGTTTCGTCGATCACGGGGACAAAGTTATTGGTGCTCGTTAGAAACCGGGCTGCCAACTCGCTGAAGGTGGTGTTTGGACGGACCGGAGCGATCGGTTCGCGCATTATTTCCCCAACCGAAGTTTCAGTCGCGGCGCCGAGACGTTCGTCCTCGTCTCGCGCACTGATTCCTTTTCGTCGAAGCGGCTCGGTGTAAACCGAATCGGGATGCAGCCCGCGCGAGACGAGAGTCGAAAGCGCACAGGCCAGCATGAGGGGCGGCATGATCGAGTAGTTCAAACTGATTTCGAAAATCATGATCATCGCCAGAAGAGGGGCATGTGTCGTGCCGGCGAGAACACTTCCCATGCCGACCATCGCAAAAGCGCCCGTGGGCAATGCAGTCAGATCGAGCGTGCTCAAGCTTGAACCGAACAAGCTGCCCAAGGCCGCGCCGAGGAATAATGTCGGGGTGAATACACCGCCGACCGTTCCGGACCCCACACTGGCGAGGGTCGCAATCAACTTGGCGAAGAACAACGCGAATAAAAACCATTGCGTCAGCGGGCCGTGAAGGATTCGGGTAATCGCGCCGTACCCATTTCCCCAAACCTCGGGAATTTGAATCGCCAGCGCGCCCGCGACAAAACCGCTCAGCCCGAGCCGCCAGTAAATTGGCAATTTGAGTTTGGCAAACCCTTCCTCGCTCCACCGAAGCAATTTCAGAAAACCGGCTGACAGAAAACCTGAGGTTACTCCAAGCACCACGAACCACGGCAATTGGGAGATGTAAGTGAAGTCGTAATTCGGAACTTCGTAGAACGGTTTGATTCCAAAAAAATAGCGCGAGACCATGGTTGCGATGACCGCCGAGAAGACCAACGGCCCAAACAGGTTCATGGCAAAGCTGCCCAAAACGACCTGCGCCGCGAATAGAGATCCCGCAATCGGCGCGTTATAGGGTGCAGCGAGCCCGGCGGCGGCACCGCAGGCTACAAGAAGTCGCAATCGATAGGGCGGCCACTTCGCCACCTGCCCGAGTTTCGAGGCCACCGTTGCGCTCATCTGCGTGATCGACCCTTCGCGTCCGATGGACGCACCGGTGGCTATGCTGATGAGCGACGAGAACGCTTTCACCAGGGCAGTGCGCATAGGCAACCGCCCATTGCCCGAGACGACCACCTCCAGGATGTTGCTTGCCCCCTGGTTTCCTACCAGTTGCAACCCCCAATACAAAACCAGTCCCGCGACGACGCCCCCCGCGGCAGGGACTATCAGGCGCTGCCACCACGGAAGCATTTGCGCGACTTCCACTACATCCCCGGTCCGTTGCACGGCCAACTGCATCGTAAGTTCAGTCAGCCCGTAGAAGCACAGGTTCACGAGTCCCCCCAACACGCCAACCGCCCCGGCGAGAATCAGGTGAAACGTTTCTTCGTTGATGCGAACCAACTCCCTAAGCGCGAGAAGTCGCTCGAGATGCTTGCGAAGATGAGGAAGAAGCCCGCGAACGAAGCGCTCCAGCGTTCTTAACCCTTGAACCACAGCTACAATATATGAATTTTTTGCCGTTCTGACGAGTCTGTACTCAGCAGAAAGCGTTTAAGTCTCTGACAGTCAATGGTCCGAAGTTTTTCGGACAAAGTTTTTGCCTCCGCCGTTGTGCGGGAGCAGGTTGTGTGATTCATCGCGATGAAGAAATGGATAGTGATTGTTTTGGTGGCCGGTCTGGGCAGCGTCTGGGCTGTCAAAAAGTGGCCGAGTTGGCGCGCCGCTACGGCTGAAGCGAGCGCCTCCGAATTGCGTCCCAAGACTGCGGTCGTTGAACAGCGCGACATTCATTTCAGCGTCCCGGCCGCTGGTGAAATCAGTCCGGCTGAACAAGTTTCGGTCAAACCCGAGATCAACGGAAAGATCGAGTCCCTGCCGGTCGACATCGGCGACGAAGTAAAGAAGGGACAGCTTCTTTTCACGCTCGATGACAAGGAATTGCTGAATGAAAAGCTTTCAAAAGTTACCGAGGTTGAGCGGGCGAAGCTTCAGGTCGCCCAGGCCGAAAGAAATTACAAGCGCGCCGCGGAACTATCTCAGGCGAATCTCATTTCCACCGAGCTTTTCGAGAACAGCAAAACTGAGTACGACCTTGCCCGGAATGGTCTGGAACGGAGTCAACGGGACCTCGCGGTGCTCGACGAACGTCTGACCAAGACAAAAATTATAGCGCCCTTCGACTGCACCATCCTGACCCGACCGGTTTCCATGGGTCAGGCCGTCTCCGGTTCCGGCGGGTTCAACAGCGGTACGGAAGTGCTCACCATTGCCGATCTGCACAACCTGATCATCAATGCTCACATTAATCAGGCTGACATCAGCCGGCTTCACCAGGACCAGCAGGTCGAAGTAGCAGTCGAAGCTGTTCCTGGACTGGTTGTGATGGGCCGGGTCGAACGGATCGCGCCGCAAGCGACTATTCGCAATAACATCAAAGGCTTTGCCGTTCGTATTTTCCTGAAGGACGCGGATAAACGCATTCGCCCTGGTATGACCGCAAACATCAAAATCCCGGTCGCCTCCGCCGACAATGTCGTTGCCGTTCCGCTGGCCTCCGTTTTCACAGAGCGCGATCCGGCGACGTACAAAACCGAACGCTACGTTTACGTGAAACGTGGTGAGGAGGAATACGAACGACGTCCCGTTTCCATTGGCGTAGCCGATTTCTTCTATGCCGAAGTTCAGTACGGTTTGAACCCGGGCGAAGTGGTCGCTCTGGAACCTCCGAAGGAAGAAGCAGCGCGGCTGGCCAAGCTCGCCAAACCCAACCCAGGCGTGGGCAGTGGAGGCGGCTCACGTGCACCAGAAAAGAATGCCGCTCCAAAATCGGGCAGCGGCCAACGCTCGACGACCGCTTCTAACGCTCGCACTTAGTTTCTATGGCGTTAGTCGAACTTCGCGACGTCTACAAGATCTACCATCTTGGGGGCGAAGAAATCCGCGCTCTGAATGGCGTCACTACAGACATCGAAAGCGGCGAATTCATTTCTATTATCGGTCCTTCTGGCAGCGGCAAATCCACGCTGATGCACATCCTCGGCTGTTTGGACAGCCCGAGCAAAGGCACGATTCGTCTGGATGGCACGATGATCCACGATGCCAGCCCGCGCGAACTCGCCGCGATTCGCAACCGGAAAATCGGATTCGTCTTTCAGTTCTTCAATCTGCTGCCGAAGCTGAACGTTCTACAGAACGTCGAGCTACCGATGGTCTACAGCGGCGTGAGCGCCCGCGAACGCCGCGAACGTGCCATGGAATCGCTGAAAATGGTGGGTCTCGAAAACCGCAGTAAACATCGCCCCAGCCAGCTTTCCGGCGGACAGCAACAGCGCGTCGCCATCGCCCGGGCTTTGGTGAATAGTCCGAAAATCGTTTTCGCCGACGAGCCCACCGGCAATCTCGATTCACACACTGGCGAAGCCATTCTGAACCTCTTCCGCTCTCTGAGCAGCCAGGGCCGAACGATCATTCTCGTCACGCACGATCCTGAAATCGCGGCTGTCACCCCGCGCCGCATCGAGATTCGCGACGGCAAAATTTCCGAGAAAGTTGATCCGAAATTAGCTGGCCTGGACCGCGTCGCCGCTTCCGAAAACTCCGCCGCGTTGTAGTTATGGATCTGCTGAACGCCATCAGCCTTGGCTTCAAAGAGATTTGGGCGCACAAGTTCCGCTCTCTTCTCACGATGCTCGGCATTATTCTCGGCGTCTCCAGCCTTGTGGCTATGTCCGCTCTGGTGAAGGGAATGGAAGTTGGCATGAAAGAGGCCCTTATCGCCATTGGCGGCCTTGAAAAAATACGCGTCGAACCGCAGGAAGTTCCCGTCGAACAGAGACATCTCGCGGACCAGGCAGTCGGCGTCACAATGAATGACGTGTACGCGCTGCAAGCCAGTGCTCCGCTCGTCAAAAAGTTTTCTCCGGAAATGCGTTCCTTCAACACACGCATCACCGCGAACGGCAAAATTGTGCGCCCGTGGAATGTCGCCGGCGTCTGGCCGGTAGCTCTCGAGATGAACGAACACGTCATCGAACACGGCCGCATGTTCAATGACATCGACAATGAGAATGCTCGAAGCGTTTGCGTCATCGGCACCGAAATTCGCGACGAACTTTTTGGTTCACCCGAAAAAACCGGCAAGGAAATCATCCCTGTCGGCCAAACAATTTACATCAACCAACAGCCGTTCACGATCATCGGCATGTTTCAGCGCTACGAAAGCGAGCAGGACAAAAAACGGCGCGAAATTGAGGCTGCCAAGCCGAAACAGGCGCAGACAGGCCCCCAACGGAGCCGCGGATGGAGCGGACGCGGACAGAATTACGTTTTTCGCATGAAGAACACCACCGTCTTCATGCCCATTAATACCATGTGGCTAAAGCTGCGTGCGGGCGCAGCGCCCGAAGGGCGTTGGGGCGGGGCCAGCGGCAGTCGCGGTTCGCTCGCTCCCACCATGGCCGCAGACCCGCGCCTCTCCAGCCTGGAAGTAAAAATCGACAGCATCGATCAGCTCACTCCCGCCGTTCAGCAGATGCAAAATGTCCTCATGCTCACGCACAAAGGCATCGAGGATTTCAGCTTCCGCACCCAGGAAGATTGGGCTGAAAACATCACGAACTTCATTCGAAACGCGCGGTTGAGCGGCGGCATGATTGCCGGGATCAGTTTGCTCGTCGGCGGCATTGGCATCATGAACATCATGCTCGCCAGTATTTCTGAACGCGTTCGCGAGATCGGCATTCGCAAATCGATCGGCGCGACCGACAGCGACGTCTTCATTCAAATCCTGATCGAGAGCCTCGTTATCGCGGTCCTCGGCGGCATCGTGGGAATGATCACCTCGTTCCTGCTCGTTCGCTTTATCGGTGTGCTCGCCCCGACTGAAAACACGCCGATCGTCACCTTCGGCGCTCTCTCCATCGCCTTTCTATTCAGTGCCGGAGTGGGTATTCTGGCCGGACTGATCCCGGCGTTCAAAGCCTCGCGCTTAAATCCGATTCAAGCGCTCCGTTACGACTGATGCAGCTTTTCAACACCATCATCGTTGGACTCAAGGAGATCTGGGCGCACAAAATGCGTTCCCTTCTCACGATGCTCGGCATCATTCTTGGTGTTGCCAGTCTGGTTGCCATGGCCGCTCTCACCAAAGGCATGGAAAATGGCATGAAAGAAACCATGATCGCAATGGGCGGTGCGGACAAAGTTCTGGTTGAAGAAGCCGACGTCCCTCCCGAACAGGAACATCTCGCCAACGAAGCGCCGGGAAGGACCATGCAGGATGTGATCGCCCTGAAAGCAGCAGCACCGCTCGTTCGCCTGGTATCGCCCGAAATGAGCACTCGCAACGTGACTCTCACCCACGCTGATAAGTCGGTAGTTCCCTCCGAGCTCGTCGGGGCCTGGCCAGCAGTGGTCGAGATGAATCTTCATACCGTTCAGTACGGCCGTTTTTTCAACGAGATCGACGATGAAAATGCCAACAATGTCATCGTGATCGGCACCGGCATTCGGGACGAACTTTTTGGCTCACCCGAGAAAACCGGCCGCGAAATAGTTCCGCTGGGGGAAAGCATCAACATCAACGGCCAACCCTTCGTTATCATTGGGATGTTTCAGGAATACATGAGCGAGCAGACACGCAAGGAACGCGAACTCGCCAAACTCAAGGGTCCCGAAAAGGAAGAAGGTCCCAAACGCAAAAAGGGCTGGGGTCCGAAAGGTGGCGGATGGGCATTCATGCGCAAAAACATGACAGCCTACATACCGCTCAACACCATGTGGCTTCGGTTCAAAGCTGCGGGCGACTCCGTCACCGGTATCCCAGATCCGCGCCTGAGCGACATCGATATCAAAGTCTCCGATCTCTCTCAACTCGAACCCGCGCTCCAACAAGCCCGCAACGTTTTTATGATGACCCATCGTGGCATCGAAGATTTCAACTTCCGCACCCAGGAAAACCAGGTTGAGAACATCAACAGCCAGATCAAAAACGCGCGCCTTAGCGGCGGCGTGATCGCCCTGATCAGCCTGATCGTCGGCGGTATCGGCATCATGAACATCATGTTTGCCAGCATCAACGAACGCATCCGCGAGATCGGCCTCTGCAAAGCCGTCGGTGCAACCGGCTTTGACGTCTTCATGCAAATTCTGGTCGAGAGCGTCGTCATCGCCATTGTCGGCGCTGTCGCCGGCCTGATTGTGTCCCTCGCCTTCGTTCAACTGCTCGCCATCCTTACACCCACCGGCAACACCCCTCAAATCACGCCTGACGCGATGCTCGTCGCCGTCCTCTTCAGCGCCTGTGTCGGCATCGCCGCCGGGCTGTTCCCCGCCCTGCGTGCCGCCCGGCTCCATCCTATTCAAGCCCTCCGCTACGAGTAGCACTTGCCGCTCAATTTATTCCCGTTAGGTTCTTCCCATGAGAGCAACGCGCACCTTCTTGCGGCGCATTCTGGCTTTCGCCTTCCTCCTTTCTCTTTGCCTCTGGACGAACGCGCAAACGCGGCACTACCAACTTCTCGACGCCAGCACGTACCTCGACGATTGCGCCATTTGCGATCGGCTTTCTATTGCCTACCCCATGCGCGGCGAGTTCGATCTGGTGCTGCTCAGCGAAAACTCTCTTTTCTCTCGCTACGCGCTGACGAATCTCCACTTCGTCGCCGGCCCTTCCGCTCAGCCAACATTCAAACTAACTGGCGAAGGTGAACTTCAGATCGGGGGCGAAGTCGCGTTGCTGCAAACATGGGTTTTACGACTGACCGTCGACCCACATATTTTTACGAACGCGATTATCCTGACGAACAGCTCTAAAACTCTCGACCGCTTTTTCCCCAATCTCTCCGCTTCCTGCGTGCAATCGGACGGCACTCTCACTTCCACCGTTTATCTCGAGATCAAAGCAGCGCCCGTCGAAGAAATCTGGTTTCTCTCTCGCAAACCTGTCGGCACCTTCAAGGCGGGCGACATTCTTTCCAGTCGCGGTCGTTTAGTGAAATCCGAGTCGGAACTCCTCTCCACAATCGGCATCACCAATCCGCCTCCCGCTTTCACGCTCGACGCGCTCGATATCCGGACTGGCTACCGTTTCTCTGTGTCGCCGCCAGTTACCGAAACGATTTACGGTCCGGTTAGCGACGGAGATTTCTTCTCTGGCCCGCAAAACTTTTACCGGCCGAGCAGTGGATGGGGTTCTTCGGCATTCGCTCGGACGCACCTGATCCCGGAATCGACGCGGTCCACTTCCTCGACGGGGGGGACACCTTGCCGGTCGATCTTCTATTTTCCATTCGCCAGCCGGCCTTTTCCGGCAAACTCAACCGCACACTCGGGCGCGGCGACTTGCTCAAAGTTGCCTTCGGCACCCCTTCTCCAAACCCCGTAATTTTCCGCTCCAACGCCGAACTCCTGGCGAAATTTCATCCGCCCGATCCAAAGCACGATTATGGTCTCGACGGCATCTACCTCTGGCATCACGGAGAAATCTGGTTTTCCCTCGAAGAAGGCTTCGTTGATACCCAATTCGGTTCCATCAGTGGAGGTGACATACTCAGCGACGCCGGCTTCATCGTTTTTCACAACGCCGATCTCCTTCGCAATTTCTCCGGTGCCGACAACGCCGATTTCGGCCTGGCCGACTTTTTCGTGGTCACCGACGCCGGTTACCCCTCTACCTACTCGTTCCTCGACGCTCCGCTCCTCGAAAAGGAGATGGGCAACGTCACACTCTCGTGGCACGCTTTACTCGGCAGCAGTACCGTTTTTCAAATTCAGCGTGCCCTTCCCGGCGGGCTACTCTTTGAGCCTGTCAGCCCGGTCATCACAGAAATGCATTGGACCGACCCGGGCGCTCTCAAAACAAATCGCAGTGGCATTTACAGGCTGCGGGCGTGGCAGTAAAAATCGTCTGGCACCCTCCCGCGCAACGAGTACGCTCCACCGCACGTTCATGACCTCCATCCGACCAATCAAAAAGTGGAGCGCGGACATTCCTGTCCGCAAGTGTGGACCTTACAAGCCTCGCTCGATCATTGGTTTTTCCGTCCTGCTCTGTGCTGCCGTTTTCCTCACGGGCTGCGGCAAAAAGGATTCCGCCCAATCCGCTGCTCCTTCTGGCGCTCCAAACTACGTCCGCCTCATGAACACCGGGAAAAACTACCTCGACCAGGGCCAGGCCACAAAGGCCATCGAGGTTTACGAGCAGGCGGTCAAACTCTCGCCCACCGATCCAGACGTTCATCTCAATCTCGCGAACTCATACCTGCTCGCCGGCAGTGCGGAACAAGCGGACAAAGAAGCAGACGAAGCCCTGCGCCTCGAGAAAGATTCAATCGCGGCGCTGTTCGTGAAGGGCAGCGCTCTCATCCGTCAGCAAAAATTCGAAGATGCCGTCAAGGCCCTGCAAACCGCCCGCAATCTCGAAGGCCCCGATCATGAACCCGCGTTGGCTTATCAACTCGGCGTCGCTCAAGCAAAGCTCGGCCATTTCGAAGACGCTATCGCGTTGCTGACCGAGGTTGTCACGGCTCAATCCGATCATCCGACTGCCCATTACCAACTGAGTCAGGCGTTGCAGCGGACAGGTCGCGATCAGGAAGCCCAAACCGAACTCGAAACGCACCAGCAGATCGCCACCAAAAATGCCGGTCAGACCATGACTCCCGAAAAACTCGAAAAGAGTCGTTTCACCCAGGCGCGCGCCCCTTTCGTTCTCGAGCAACCTGCCAAAGCCGGAATTCCCATCCGCTTCTCCGATCAAACTCAAACTGCTTTCGGCGCTGATGCCTCAAAGTATTCCGCGCCTTTCGCCATTCTTGATCCGAACCACACCGGCACGAATGGACTCTTTGTTTTCGCACCGCAGGAAGGCTTCAAGTTGCTTTGGAATTCCAACGCTGTCTTCGCGAGCGACAGCGATCCATACCCTGCGATTCAAGGCGCGCGCTACACAAAAATGCTCGTGGGCGACTTGAACAATGACCGGTTCGAAGACGTGATAGTGCTCGGCGACAAAGGCACGCACATCTTCAAATTCGCGACAAACGGCCTCGCCATGGACGTTGCCCCCTTCAGCCGCTTGCTCGGCCTCAGCATGATCGATGGCGCACTGGTCGATCTTGATTTCACCGGAAAGCTCGATCTTCTGGCCGTTACCAGTAGCACCAACGACGCTCGGCTTTATCGCCAGTTCGGCCCACTCCTCTTCACAGACGTCACGAGCACTTCCGGCATTCCCTCGAACCTCACCAATCTTCAAAGCGTGGCGATCGACGATTGGCCGAAGGACGAAATGATGGATGTAATCCTCGGTCGGAAAAACGAAACTCCGCTGCTGCTCGCGAAATTGCGCGGCGGTCCTCTCGTTCAAACGAACATCGCTGCCTGGCCGAAGGGCGCCGTGTTTGCCACCGGCGATCTCAATAACGATCTCCGAACAGACCTCGTGGTCGCCAACGAATCTGGCGTTGAAATCACCTTTCACGGCACCGGCGAACACAAGCAACTTCAAACTGCCGATAAAAACATCCGCCAGATCAGACTCGTCGATTATGACAACGACGGCTGGCTCGATATTTGGGCGATTGGTGACCGCATCACCGTCTGGCGCAACGTGGGCCAAAGCAGTTTCACCGACGAGACAAAATCGCTCGGCCTCGACACGACGACCGGTCCCTTCCGCGAACTGCATTTCGCCGATTTCGATCTCGATGGCGATTCCGATGCCGTTCTCGCCTTGGAAAACGGCGGCCTTCGTTATCTCCGAAACGATGGCGCGAACGCAAACCAGCAACTCAAGCTGCGTCTCCTCGGCAATCGTTCCAACGCCAGCGGCCTCGGGGTAAAAGTTGAAGTCACTTCCGGCGGCCTTCGTCTGATTCGAACGGTCCAATCTCTCCCGGTCGAAATCGGCGTTGGCAAGAACACCAAGCTCGATTCGGTCGTCGTCCATTGGTTCAACCTCGCCGCTGCGAACACCGACATTCCTGTCGAACCGAAAAACCAACTCCCCATTTTTGAACTCGTCCTCCCGGAAGGTTCCTGCCCCTATGTCTACGTTTGGGACGGCCAGAAATTCCGCTTTGTTACCGACATTCTTGGCGCGGCCCCGGTCGGCCTTCCGGTTGCAGACGGCGTTTACATCGAAGCCCAACCCGAGGAATTCGTGCATCTCGGCGACGATTCGAATTTCAAGCCAAAGGATAATTTCTACACCGTCCAAATCACCGAAGAACTCCGCGAAGCTCTCTATCTTGACGAAGCGAAACTTGTCGCCGTCGATCATCCCTCAAACGTGGAGGTGCATCCGACGAACAAACTGCTACCGGGCGGTCCCTTCCCTCGGCCCAAATTCATTGCATTGGCGAACGAACATCCCCTTCTTCACGCCGAAACACTCAAGGGCCTGGATGTCACCGAGCGTTTGCGGAAGACCGATCACGTTCGCGTGTCACCCGACGCCCTTCGCGTTCCGCAACAACGTGGTCTCGCCGAACCGCACGGTGTCGTGCTCGATTTCGGTGAACTCGCTCCCGGCCGTCCGCTCGTACTCGTCTTGAACGGCTGGCTCCGCTTCGGTGGAGGCATGGCAAACGTCAACGCGTCTCACGATCCAAGCCTTCCTTTCCCCTTCCCCACCCTCGAAGCCGAAGTCAACGGCACGTGGAAACCGGTCGCCGTAACGGTCGGCGCACCCGCGGGCAAAACCAAGACCATCGTGGTGGACCTCGCCGGCAAACTGCCCGTTCACGCACGTCAACTCCGTCTGCAATCCGCTTTTGAAATTCATTGGGATCGCATCGCTCTCCTCGAGAAAGCCGATCTGAACCTCGCGAAAACCACCGACCTCCGTCCATCGGCGACCGATCTTCACTGGCGCGGCTTCAGCGAATTCGAAGATCTCGCCTGGGATTGCCCGCTCACGCCAAACTACGAGCGCGTCTCCTCCAACCCGAAATGGCGCATCACTCCCGCCGGTTGGTGCACTCGCTACGGAGACGTCCACGAACTCATCGCCCGCCGCGACGAAGGCCTTCTCATCATGAATGGAGGCGACGAACTCACCCTCAAATTCGCCGCATCCGAACTGCCTCCGGTTCCCCCCGGACAAACTCGCGAATATTTCCTATACACCGACGGCTGGGACAAAGACTCCGATTTCCACGTCGCCGCCGGCACAACTATCGAACCGCTCCCCTGGCATGGCATGAACGACCAACTCCACGGCAAGGAGCCGCGCCCGAAATTTCCGAGCGACGAACTGCATCGCAAATACAACACCCGCTGGGTCGCCCCAGAAATCCACCAGCGAGTCGCGAGGAAATAGCTCCTAAGGAGTGCGCCCGTCCTCGGGCGCAGCGGCACCGTCCTTCCGCGACGCCCTGAAACTCCTGCGATCGCTTCTCGGCCCGGGTCAATTCTTGAGCCAACTGTCAATCGCACCCGCTTCGCCCGAGGGACGGCTGCGGACGGATTCCAAAGCAGATCCCTCCAGTCGAACTGCACTATTGCAGCCGGTCGCGCTTGATTACTACTCTTCTCGAATGACGCCCACGCGCCCTCCTGGCCCACCGAATAATCCTTTTGTTCGTGAGCTTGTTCAAGCGAAGCGGGTGCGTACCCAACCGCTCCCGAAAAGCATTAAACAAGCAGGTTTCGCAGGTTGGCATGAAAACGGGTATCTGCCACATAGGGACGAACCCGGGCTTACTCAGTTCATCACTTTTCGCCTCGTCGATGCCTTCCCCGCCGAACTGCGACATGAGTGGGACGCGTTGTTGAAGATCGAAGAGGATCGCGCACGCAGAATTCAATTAGAGGCATATCTGGATAAAGGGCGCGGAGAATGCCATCTAAAACAGCCAGGGACCGCCGAAATGGTCGAGACGTCTCTGCGGTTCGGTCATGGAAAGGATTACAACTTGAAAGCGTGGGTGTTGATGCCGAATCACGTGCACTTGTTGGTCGGAATTTCAACGAAGCCCATGTCAAAACTCGTCGAGCAGTGGAAAGGGTTCACCGCGAAAAAAGTGAACAAACTGCTCGGTCGCAGTGGATCGTTTTGGCAAGCGGGGTATTGGGATACTTACATGCGCGATGAAGAGCACGAAATACAAACTCGACGCTATATCGAGAATAATCCGATGAAAGCAGGCCTTTTCACGGCGCCAGAGCAATGGCTTTGGAGCAGTGCTCGATTCCGAGATCGTTATGCACAACTACAAATGCCGGCGTGAGAAAGACGGTTTCGTAATTTGGAGACTCTCAACTGACGTAGCCGCTGCGCCCGAGGACGGGCGCACTCCGCTTCTATCAATTTGACACCACGCCAGCCCCGGCGACGATAACCGCCGATGAATCGCATCCGTCTCCTGCCTGAACACGTCGCGAACCAGATCGCGGCGGGTGAGGTCGTGGAGCGACCAGCCAGTGTGGTAAAGGAGCTGGTCGAGAATTCCCTCGACGCGGGCGCGACTCGCATCTCGGTCGAAATTCAGGCCGGCGGACGCAGCCTCATTCGCGTGACCGACGATGGTTTCGGGATGAGCCGCGATGATGCGCTCCTCTCTTTGGAACGCCACGCCACCAGCAAAATTCAGCGCGCCGAGGACCTGACTTCCATCGCTACAATGGGTTTCCGAGGTGAAGCGATTCCCAGCATCGCGAGCGTCAGTCGCATGACCATTACCAGCCGCGAACGCGAAAACGAAAGTCCCGAAGGCACTCAGATCATCATCAACGGCGGCAAAATCATCGAGGTGAAAGCGGCCGGTTGCGCCACGGGCACCATCATGGAAGTGCGCCAAATCTTCTTCAACCTGCCCGCTCGACGAAAATTTCTCCGCAGCGAAGAAACCGAACGCACCCATATTCAGCATTACCTCACCCTCGTCGCGCTGGCTCATCCACAGATCGCCTGCACGTTCATCCAGGACGGCCGCGTCGTCTGGCAACTCCCTGCAGTCGCCGGCGCAACTTCTTCCGCCACTCGCATCCGTGCGCTCGAAGCGCGGTTCGCCGCGCTTTACTCGCGCGATATCGAACTCCTTCCGGTCGATTTTTCCACCGAGATCCACAGCCGCTTTATCGAGGAAGATGGACCGGTCGAAGGCGTCGAAAGGCTGAACGTCTGGGGGATAATCGGCGCACCCGGGGTCTCCCGTTCAACGCGCGACGACCAACATCTCTTCGTCAACAAGCGCCCCGTGGAAAATCGCGGTCTCAACTTCGCCTTGGTCGAGGGCTATCACACCATGTTGATGAAAGGCCGCTACCCGCTCTGCTGTCTCTTCCTCGAAATCACCCCGGCTCTCGTCGACGTCAATATCCACCCGGCAAAACGCGAAGTGAAATTTCGCGAAGAACAAACAATCCGCAAGAGCGTTACCGAAGCCGTTCGCCAGGCACTGGTGAATTACCACGCGAAAGCAGAAATCGCTCGCCCTATCGCTCCGCCTCCCTCTCGCGTTTCACCTACCGAATTCCAACTCAAGAATCCCGAGCCCATTCCTGAAACGCGCAGCTTCCCGAATTTCGTTCCGCCGACTCCGAACAGCCCGATCCCCAAATGGCCGCGCCCTGTCGAAACGCCAAAGCAGGTTGAACCCTTGGTCACACCTGAACCAAAGCCCGAACCGCCTCGCATCGACGTTCCTCCCGCAAAACCGGTGCCGCTCCTCGAAGTCCCCCTGCGCATTCTCGGCGTGATTGGAAAACTCTACGTTGTCCTCGAATCCGACCGCGGACTCGTCCTGCTCGATCAGCACGCTGCGCACGAACGCGTCCTCTTTGAACAAATGCTTCAGCGCGTCGAACACGGCGACGCTCCGTCGCAACGTCTGCTCCTGCCCGAAACAGTCGAACTTTCTCCTCGCGACGCCAACTTCCTCCGCCAACTCATGCCCGCACTCTGCCGCCTCGGCGTCGGCTTGAGTGAATTCGGCGAACGCACGTTTCTCCTCGATGCACTTCCGCCCTTCGTCAAAGCGAGCAGTCCGAAAAAGTTCGTGCTCGAAGTGATTGATGGATTGAAAGCCGCAGGCCAGGAAGTGAACACCTGGCGCCTGGGTGAGGACGTCGTCGCAAAAACCGTCTGCCGTCACGCGGTCAAAGCCAACGACGAACTCGGTCAACCCGAATTGGAAAACCTTCTCGAAGACCTCCGTCGTAGCTCGATGCCGTACACCTGTCCCCACGGCCGCCCCACGTTGATCGAATTCAACTACCGGGAACTCGAAAAGAAATTCGGTCGAAGCACTTAAGCAATTCGCATCGTCAATCCACCATCGACCACGATCGTCTCGCCGGTCATGTAGTCATTCTTGACCATCATCAGGATCGCATCCGCCACCTGCTCGGGCGCGCCTTCGCGATGCAGCGGGATTCGCTGCTCCAAATTGATCCGCTTCTGCTCCTCGCTCATCGTCGCATGAAAAGCTGTTCGCACCACACCGGGCGCGACGCAATTCACACGAATGTTGTCGTTGGCAAACTCCCGAGCCAACGCCCGCGTGAATTGCGGAATCGCACCTTTCACCGTTTGATACGCCACGTTCGTAACCACACCACGAATTCCCGCCGTTGATGAAATGAGAATAATTGCGCCTTCCTTCTTTTGCTTCATCGCGGGGACCACCGCTCGCGCGAGATAAAAGATGGCGTTCACATGCACATCGAACGCCTTCTGCCACTGCTCCGGCGTAAGATCGAGCAAACCGCCATTGACCGGTCCGCCGGCCGAATGCACCAGAATATCGACTGCACCCAGTCGTTTCGCGGTTTCCTCGACTGCTCGCGTATTGTCGGCCGGAATTCCTGAATCGGCTGCGATCACCTCGCAGCGCCGACCGAGCTTCAAAATGGCAGTCTGAATCGCTCTCGCTTCATCATCAATACGCCTTCCGGTAATCGCGACATCAGACCCTTCTTTCGCCAGGGCAATAGCTGTTGCCGCGCCGATCCCTTTTGTCCCGCCGGTTACCAGACCCACTTTCCCAGTCAGTTTCATCCCGGAAACGCTACGCTGAGGAGGTTCTCGCGTTCAACCAAAACTAGCCACCCCACCCCGCTCCACCATTACTTCCCCGCGGGAATCCAGTTCTCCTGCCTGGCGATCTTCACCAGTTGCCCCTGCGCAAGCGGCCCATCCGCCTTCAAATCGTTCACCAACCCGGTGAATTCCGGTGACCAAACATTTCCCGTCCGCTCTCCCAACGCAGAAAGTTTTTCTCCACCTTGCGCCATTACCACACGCAATCGCTTTGCCGTGACTGCTCCGCGCTCCTGCTCGCTGAGCGCACGCAACGTTGCCACCGAGCCACGCATCGTCTCGCGAAATTTGGACGGTCCGAAGCTCAAAACCTGAAAGCTGTTCGTATTCAGCGTCACCCAGGTCATGTCGAGATACGCTTCTTCTCGTCCCGACTTTTCGCGATAAGTCGCCACAAACGCGGGGAACTGTCCGACCATCTTTTTCTCCGCTGAAATCGGCTCGACTCGCCCGCTCTTCTTCATCTGGGCGATGAACCTCCGTCCGAGCACTTCCGGGTCCGTCGCGGTGTCGGCGATGCTCAACATCTCCAGAGCATTCTGTGCCGGTTCAATCGAGATGACGTACATCGGCGTATTCCGGTTCGTCCAGCCTTGCGGTAGATCGATCGCAAAGCCTACTCCCGGTTGTACAAATTGATTATTCCGGATGACTCCCTGCTCGGGATTATCCTCCCACCACATGCCATCCACTTTGGAAAAAAGTGTAACTTTGTCCGCCGCGAAGCGCTCGCCCGCCCCACGCTTCAGACTCACAGCCCGAGTGCGGATGTCTTTCAACCGAGTCTCAGTCATGGGATGCGAATCAAATATACTGGACTTGGATTTCTTCCCGCTCTCGCTGTTCACGACTTTTTCCATGCGGTCCAATACCACGGCCAAAGCCTCGCCATCGTATCCCGCCTTCGCCGCAGTCTGAATGCCTATTCGGTCCGCATCCTTCTCCTGCCCGCGGCTATACCGGCTGATCCACGCACCACCTGCTGCCTCCGCAGGGACATTAATAAGTGCGCCCAAGCCCGGACTCACGACGCCAACAAGATTCCCCGGCACCGAAAGTAACCCGGGCAAGAATCCCTTGCGTTGTTGCTTCGCCGAATGGCGTTCCGTCACATGCGCAATCTCGTGTGCCAGCACCCCGGCCAATTCATCCTCGGTGTTGATTAACGCGAGCAATCCGCGCGAGGCGTAAATCCCGCCACCGGGAATGGCGAAGGCGTTCGGTTCCTCCTCATCCAAAATCTGAAAGCGAAATTTCCAACGGGAATCGTTCACTTCCGCCGCCAGCCTTCCCCCCACCGCCCTCAAATAATCCGCTGCCGCCGGGGCCCAGGGATACAGTCCGATCTGTTGCTCGATCTCTTCGGCTATTTCCGCACCGAGTTGCAAATCATTCTTCGCGGACGGCCCAAAAAGCTGAGCTTGCGCCGGAAGGGCTAACATCACCAGGGCGAGACAAACCAAGTTAACGAAACGGGTCAGAAAAGTGTGCATTCGATAAACCGATGAATTTTAGTCGTTCCATGAAAAAAGAGCAAAATCCTGAAACGGCCGAGAAAAGGCGCGACAATACTGGCCTAGGATCGGAGAAAGTGAAGCGCTCGCTGGACGCGAGCGGGCTGTCGCGGCGCGACCAGCCCCTACCTGGTAGAGCTTCTCCCGCCGCGAGAAGCCGCGCGCGTCCAGCGCGCGCCGAAATCCCACAGATTAAGGATGGAATTTCAGCCACTCGTGAACGCAACTTTCCCTTCTCCTTCGTTTTGCTAAACTCAAGCCATGAACCCTCGGTGTTGGTCATCGCCTTTTTGGCTGCGCGCCTTCATTGAACTCGCCTTGGCCAGCGGCATAACGACAACTGCCCTCGCGAGCTTTACGGAGGATGCTACGCCGCTCTTCCAGGAGTTCTGCTTCAAATGTCACAGTGACAAGCGAGCCAAAGGAAATCTCAACCTTCAGCATCTTAGCTCGGCTCCCGACTTCGCCTCCCTCTTCAAAATGTGGGACCGGGTGATCGAGCGGGTAGAGACGAAAGAGATGCCGCCTGAAGATGAGAAACAGCCGACGGCCAATCAACGCCGCAAATTGATAAGCGCCGTTCGTAACGCTCTGGACGAATACATCCAGCAAAACGCGGGTGATCCTGGTCGAATCGCGATGCGGCGTTTGACCAGCGCCGAGTACGCGTATGCGATCCAGGACCTGACCGGTCTCGATATAGGTTTGGATCGCGGCTTCACCGGAGATGCGGTTGGTGGCGAAGGATTCTCCAACGTCGGCGATGTCCAGTTCATCCAGGACTCAACGCTCGAGCACTACCTCGACGCCGCGAAGCTTGTCGCCTCTTACGCGGTCATCGGCGCACGGCCGCTCAGCTTCGCGCCCGACCCAGGCAAAACCGGTCAGGAGATTTCCGCCCTGCGACGCATTCAGCGGATTTACGAGCAACACGGCTTCCGCCACGAATCCGGCGAAGGCGGCCTTGGCTTTGGGCTGGATCATTACCCGAAAGCCTTTTATGCGGCGTGGCGCTACGCACACCGAACCGAGCTTGGCTTGCCGGAAGCGAGCCTCACCTCGCTGGCCCACGAGGAAGGAATCGACGCCCCGTTCGTCGAGCACGTCTGGCAAACAGTAGACGACCCAAACCTCTCATTTCCGGCGAGCGAAATCGCCTCCGCCTGGAAAATGCTTCCTGACCCGCAAGGAGTTTCGATACCCGAAGCACGTTTACGCTGCCAAAAGCTTTACACCCTTCTCGATACCTGGCAGCGCAGCCTCGCCGAAAACACTGGCGACGCCGAAGTCGCGACTGTTCTGACCGAGACCAGCTTTCACCCGTCGCTGACGAACACCTTTCGCATCGGGCTCGCGTGGCCTACAGGCACTACTCGCGCCACTTTCGAACTCACCGTCGCTCCCGTGAAGGGCGGCAACGGCGCTCCTCCGACAATCCGCTGGCGCGAACCCGCACTTCGTTTTCGCAGGATGACCGACGCGGCCGCGGCACCTGGCGGTCGTCAGCGCGGAACGCCTCTCCGTCAGTTGGTCACCGCGGCCACGGCGCAGAGGTTGCATTTCGGAGATTCTGGCCAGGTCGGAACGAACGATTTCGTGACCGTCGGCCCCGTGGTGCTGCCGATTGAATTCGAAATTCCCGCCGGCATGTCACGCGCGCTGCTCACAATGGAAGGCCAACTCGAAGTCCCTGATACCGAAAACTCCGTGGTTCGTTGCGTCATTGCCCACCAACTCAGCGAAGGCGCCACCGTTGCGGCGACCGGAACCTTCTCGCTCATCCTCGCAAATCCAAAAGGCGCCCAGATCGAAACCTTGAAAACCGGCGTATCCGAATTCGCCCGTCTATTCCCGCAAATCTCGCATCGCGAAGCCGCACCCGCCGATCGAGATCCGATTCCTGCTCCTTTCGACACCAGCTACAACAACCCCGAGCGCAATGAGTTTCACGCCACTATCAAATACTTCCGCGATGACCGCTTCCTCACCGAACATATCCTCGAACCCGAAGCGCGCCGCGAATTGGACCAGTCCTGGGCCGACCTCCTGACCGCATTTGATTATCATCAGACCTACGCACAATTCGTAGTCAGAAAATTCAAACTGGACCTGCCGAACTTTCATCTCGCGCAGCTCACGTCGGAACAGATCGGACAACTTCCACAAGAGTCCAGAGGTCACATCAATCGATTGCTCACTGAATATTACTGGGCACAGGACGCTTTAAAGCAGGCCGAACCCGGCCATGTCGAAGACGCGCTTCGCTTTGCCCGCACGGCCTGGCGTCGACCGCTGAGCGAAGCCGAAGAGCAGCGTCTGCGTCAGTTCTACGATAAAATGCGCGCGGACCAGGAGCATCGCACTGCGATGCAGGCCTTGCTCGCCCGCATTCTCATCGCCCCCGCTTTTCTTTATCGAGTCGAACCCGTCCAATCAGTCTCCACCGCCGATCCCGCTTCGAAGGTTCCTCTCTCGGATTGGGAGCTGGCCAGTCGCCTCAGCTTTTTCCTCTGGAGCTCAATTCCAGACACCGAACTCCTGCGTGCCGCTGCCGCTGGCGAATTAAAAACGCCGGCTCAACTCACAAAGCAAGCAGAACGCATGTTGCGCGATCCGAAAGCGCGCCGCTTCGCCACTGAATTTTTCGGTCAATGGTTCGGCTTTTATCGTTTCGATGGTTACCGCGGCGTGGACACCACACGCTTCACCGAATTCACCGAAGACCTGCGCGACTCCATGTACGACGAAGCAGTCTCCTTTTTCGAACACCTAGTCCGCGAAGGTCGCCCGGTGCATGAAATCCTTTTTGCGGATTACTCGTTCCTTAATAACGACCTCGTCCAACACTACGGAATCGATAAGGAGGCTCCCACGAACAGCGTGATTAAAATCGATGGTCTAAATCGTTTTCATCGCGGCGGACTACTCCGTTTGGGCGCGGTTCTCACCAGCACCTCCGCACCCCTGCGCACCAGCGCCGTCAAACGCGGCGACTGGATTCTCCGCCGTGTTCTCGGCCGCGGCGTGCCTCCACCTCCGGGCGACGCCGGCTCCATCCCGCCCGACGATGTCCTCGCTGATGGAAAAACCGTCCGCCAGCGCCTCGAAGCCCACCGCCGGGACGCATCCTGCGTCAACTGCCATGCGCGCATGGACCCTCTGGGGTTCGCACTCGAACATTTCGATTCCATCGGCCGTTGGCGCGATACGTACCGCGACGGCCAACAAATCGACGCCAGTGGCAAGCTCAACGACGGCACCGAAATCACGGAATTCAAGGGCTTAAATGACTATCTTCAGAAAAATGAATCCCTTTTCAACCGCACTCTCTCCACCAAACTGCTCGGGTTCGCCCTCGGCCGCGCTGAAATCGCCTCCGACCGCCCCTTGATTGACGAGATGACTGCCGGACTCAGGACGGATAATCGCTTTTCCACACTCATTCAGCGAATTGTGACCAGCCCTCAATTCCTCTACCGGCGCGCTCCCGACCCGACCCTGTCAGAACCGAAACGCGTCGCGACCTTGACCAATTAGGAGCGCCATTGAAACCCGCCCAGCAAACCTCGCGAAGCGTCTTGGCGTGCGGCGTTCCCGTATCGCTGCCCGCATGGTGTATTTCTTAGAATTGAGAACTCTTTCAACCAAATCAGGGACGAAGGAGAATAAGCTGTATTTGAATTTAAGGGTTCGAAACCAATGAGTTACAGCGAATATGTCTATCCCCGATCTTTCTCACAAGTGCGAGAACTCAGATCGGCACAGCACGAGCTTCGCACCGATGCGAACCGGACGAGGAACAGCAGATGAAGGCATTGAATGAATTTTCGACCGTACTGTTGTTTGCCTTATGCCTTTTTCACGCGCATGCGGACAGCATTCTCTTTAGCACACGAGTGGGAACTGTTGTCGATGCGCCCGTTACTTTGCCGGACGGTCGCGGCGCGGGGGCGATCTCGGGCATGGTAGCACAATTGTTCCTGGTGGATGATGAGAACCTGACCCCCCTCGAGCCGCGTACATCATTCATCAATGATCATCCGGAGGTTCCGGAAAGTCTGGCTTACGTGGAGGCGAAACAAGCGTCAATCTTCTTAGCAGACCATTGCGCCCCAGCACTCATCCGGTTTCGGGTTTGGGAGAGCAGCAAAGGTGAAACCCTCGAGGACGCGCGAGAAAATGGCGGCTACTATGGCGAGTCGGAAGCGTGGGTCCGTTTAGAGTTAGGTGCGCAACTCAGAGGTCTTCCGGGCTTTACCCTGCAACATGGTCCGTCACAAAACACAACGATTCCGAGGGGCCCGGTGCCGACCGACTACGCACCCGGTAAGATAGTCTTCGCGAGCAAAATCGGAACGACTGTAGATGCGCCTGTTTTTCTGCCGGACGGCCGCGGCGCAGCTTACGTCCCCAGCATGGTCGCGCAGCTTTTCCTGGCGCAAGGAAACGACCTGGTTCCACTTGGGGCTGCAATCCCTTTTCGCACAAACCACGAAACCTCTCCGCTCGCGGCCGCCCATATTTATAGCTCCACCCTGAACGTGCCGCTACCGCCTGGTTGCTCTGGCACATTTAAGTTTCGCGCCTGGGAGCAAATCCGCGGGGCGACTTACGAGCAAGCAAAAGGCAACGGAGGCTGGTTTGGCGAGTCAGACGTCACAGCGCTGGTGGGCGGTGGAATCAACCCTCCCTCGAATCTTATAGGGCTGCGGGGATTTACATTAGAGCGCCTGAACGTGTTGGCCGTAAACCGCTCATCGGAAGGTGTCTCTCTACATTTCACAACTGACACAGACCGCTCCTTCAGCATCGAAACATCCCAAGATTTTATTTCTTGGCAAACCGTAGGGAGCATCGAGTCAAACGCGAACGGCGGTCTTCCCGTGCCGCTCAATTCAGCAAAACAATTTTTCCGCGCGAAGATTCATCCTTAACAAGGAAGCGTTGGTTCGAAATATCCTCCGCGGCGTGGAGGTCTCCTCCGTTGTTATGTAATTCAAAGTCGGACAACGGCGCCCACCCAGCGTGGTCCTCCCGTTTAAGCACGTCGCGGCAGGTCCCCTGGCGCCGATGACTCACCAAAACCTTCTTTCTGCGAGGCGACCTGGCCGGCGTGGACAGAGCCTTGCAAGTTCTTTACGCGCTCGCAGTGCATCACCCCAAGTTCGCAAAACGCATCCGATGACCGTTTGCAAATTTCACTCGGCGAAGCGCCCGAACGCTTTCTGACGGATTCATGCAACTCGCTGCGACGAATGGTCGAGCCCTTCCTCATTCCGAATTATTTTAAGACAAATCAAAAAAATCAACAGGCGCAATTTGGTGTGCGCTGCGACGGGGGCTCAGCTATCCTCAGGCTACCATGCGTGTGGACTACCATCTGCTCTTCTCCGCGCTCTACCTGCTGCTCGGGGTATTGCAGATTGGCTGGGCGTTTACCCAAGGCCAAATGGAGCGCCGAACCGAGATGGCAGTATCGCTCACGCTGTTCGCTGTGACGGGGATTGGAGCGGTGTTCGGCTACCGCTTTCTTATCCGCGCCGTTGATCGTGGCTATTCCGCGGCCAAGTCCTCGCTCGCGGCCGTGCTCCTGCTGCTGGGAGTCTCTCCAACTATCTATTGGCTCTTGAATATCGTCGCTGTTATCGGCTCGAACCGATGAACTGGCGACACGCACTTTCCGGCGACCAGCGCCAATGTACTACGAGAAAAGCAGGTTTTGCCAGCCGCTCGGCGCTGGCCGAGGCGTTTCGTTTCCGATCACCAGGTTGTGGAGCATCCAGAACCAATACGTAATAATCACAACCGCGACGATTGTTCCGTAACGGCTGGAGACAAAACGATCTAGAGTTTGTGGCAGGCGCATTCGCAGGTCTTATAGATAATACAAAACTCTTAAAGAAAGCCTGATTCGACTTTTGTCGCGCTCAGGCATCAAATGTCGCGAGATTTCGCGAGCTGTTCTTCCACGCCGTTCCTGAAATGGAGCAAATAGACTGAAACCATTGCGCAGGAAACTCGTCCGATATACAAACAGATATGCCCGTTCCATCCGCATGACGTCCTCATGAAGACCCATGTTCCATTGCCATGGTCCCAGAGCGTTACTCGCCGCGCATTTTTGCGCGGTGCGACCGTTTCGCTCGCGTTGCCATGGCTGGATTCACTTCCACTGCGTTCCTTAGCGTCGGGTGAAATTGTCAGGAATCCGGCCGCTGCAAAACCGCCGGTCCGCTTCGGTTGCATCTATTTTTCCAATGGTGTGAAGCCGGCGCATTGGTGGGCCAAAGGAAGCGGAGCTGATATGGAAGTCGGCACCGGCCTCGAACCGATCAAGCCGTTCCGCGAAGATATCATTTTTCTGCGCGGCCTTTACAATCAACAGGCGTTCGCCCACAAAAGCCCGCATCTCGGCCGGATTTCCAACCTCCTATCGGGTGGCTGGGTCAGCACGGACCAAAATGATATCCGCTGCGGCAAAACAATGGATCAACTCGTGGCCCAACATATCGGCGATCGCACACCGATCCCGAGTCTCATCCTCGGTGTCGAGCCGACAGAAATGCGCCTGGAGGACGGCCTTTCAATGCTTTACGGTTCGTGCATTTCCTGGGCTTCCGAAACGAAGCCCGCGATGAAGGAAATTTATCCTGCACGCGTCTTTGATCTCCTCGTCGGCGATCCCGAAGGGCGCCGCCGCGACCGCAGCATTCTCGATGATGTGATGGACGATGCCAAAGATCTCCAACGCCGCATCGCTTCCGCCGACAGCAAGAAACTCGACGAATATCTCGAATCGATTCGGGACGTGGAAAAGCGTATTGATCGCGCGAAGCAGGATGGCCGTCTCGAAGGCTGGCATCCATCGCTCACCACGGCCGACATGCCGCGCCCGGCCGATTCACTGCCGCAGAACGTCCCCGAGCACATGAAGTTGATGCTCGATTTGATTGTTCTCGCCTTCCGCATGGACAAAACGCGCATTGCCACCTGCATGCTGAATAACGACCTCTCTCAAATGAACTTTGGATTCATCGAAGGAGTCCAGGGCGCGCTTCATCTCGACCTCACTCATAACGGGCACGATCCGAAACGCGAAGCGATGTATCTCAAGACCAATCAATATCATGTCCAGCAGTTCGCGTATTTGATCGACCGGTTGAAGAACATCGATGAAGGAGGGCAGTCTCTCCTCGACAATTCCATTCTCCTGTTCTGCTCCAACCTCTTCGATGGTGACCGCCATCAGGCCGACCAAATGCCGATGCTTCTCGCAGGCCATGGCGGCGGCACGCTCAAGACGGGACGAATTCTCGATTACCTTGATCGTGGCGATGACAATCGTCGCGCCTGCAGCCTCTATCTCTCGTTGATGGACCGCATGGGGCTGAACGTTCCGCATTTCGGCGACACCAACCGTCGTTTGGCCGACATCTGAGTTCGCGTCACGCCTGAAATTTCATTTCGCAGCTAATCATTCGGAAGATTAAATAGTTGCAAAAAACTAATAATTTCTATTGCGTCCCAATTGGATTGGTATTATTACGTAGTTCAGTTCTTCGGCATTTTTTTGAAGAACTCATTAAAGGAAGGTGCAGATTACGCCGATAGGAGACGTTGACTGCAAATTTCTTTTTGCGGGGAGGACTGTATGAATACGCTCGAGCGGAACGCGCTTCCGCTAAATGAAGTTGAATCGGACGCCGATTTCATTTTGTTTTCGGAGTCTGAAGGGTTGATTTCCGAACACTGCACCCAGGGCGAAGCCCGCGTGGCCTTCTTTAGGGAAGCCGACCGCCACGGGCTTGGCGATATGCTTCCACGCATCTATCGCCGAGAGGAACCCGGTTGGGTTCCCCTCTCCTGGTCCTGAGCAAGCTTTTTTCTGCTATTCTACGAGCCGAATGCGGTAAAACGCATTGGATGTCGTATCGACCCTCACCGAAAGGTTTGTCGAAATTGCTATCACCGGCAGGCCAAAATCTTCCCACGCTCCACTACCGAGGTTTTTGCGAATTTGAACTTGATAGCGGCGACCGGGACCGCCAGCCCAACGCACCGTTCCCCCGGCACTTCCTTGCTCCGCCTGGACGCTCAGAGACGACTCGCTACTCTTCGGATCGGTCCCGGCAAGCCATTCCTCGTAATTCGTAAACCCGTCACCATCGAAGTCCTCCCCGGCGTTGGCGATGAGCGTGCCGAAATTTTGTTTTTCCCATCCATCCTCCAGACCGTCCTGGTCAACATCAGGCGCCGTGACGGTGGCAACGAAGACGTCGAAATCGAGATTGTGATCCTCCGCTACGAGATCGGAGGCCAAACTCTCGAACACCACTCGCCCATTGGCTGCCACAGTGGGACTCCGCGACGGCCCGTTCGGAAACGCTCCGTTGGCCGTCTGGCTAATCCGGTAGAGATTTGTCGCGACGCCGTCATAAAGATAGACGTCAAGGTAATCGCTGTCCGCCGCGCCGTTGTCCCGCTTCATTGCGAAGGCGATATAGCGGCCATCTGGCGAGACCGAGGGTGCCTCATCGAATCTCAACTCTTTCCCGTCGGGCCGAACGCCCAGCGGAAACGGCGTTCCATTCAAGCCATTCAGCGCGAATGCTCGCGTCCGCACGCTCCCGCCACCGGCGGGTGAGTATTGCTGGTTGAAAACTGCTACCTTGCCGTTGAAGCTCATCGCTGGGAACGATGCATCGGACGCCAGATGGTTTGAGGCGTTCTGCGCGGGAGAAAAGAGGAACAAATCTCCACCTTTCGCCAAGGCGCTAGCGGTTGTGAACAACAGAGCGGCATCGTCAGGTGTCGATGCGACAAAATTTCCCGCCGATTCGTTTGTTGTTCCAGTCGCAACGTCAATGATCAGATTCGGGCCAGCAACATTGTCATCGCGAGACTCCTGACTTTCCAGTATTGCGTATCTTCCAGCCGAACTGAGCGCAACTGAAGATACCCGCAATTGCGTGATCGGCAGCGGAAGAGTCTTTCTGTTCACTAAATCCAACACATAGAAAGTCCGATTCCGACCTCCGTTCGGGAGCGTTTCAGCTAACATGAATTGTCCAGAATCACTCACAGCGGCAGTGAAAGGAGCGAAGCTTGAATTAGTCGATTGAATCAAGTCATCAAGCAAATCACGACCCGACCTCGCATCAATTGCGTGTAGTTCAAAGTCGTACGTGGGATAGGTCAAACGGTGATTCGCAAAGGCGATCACCGAAGCATCGCGGCTGATCCCTTTCACTTGCAAATTGCGATCCGCCAAAATCTCAATCCGCTTGATCTCTCCAGAACTGAGATCCTTTACGAATAGATCTCCATGTCCGTTAGTATCTCCTGCTGTGATGTTCCACGCCCTACTTGTAAAAACGACGCGACTTCCATCAATCGACAACGCCGGTTTTGGTCGGATATACGAGCCGAACGGATCGATTGCTATTCGGCTCGCGCCCGACGGAGTGCTGCTCGTCGAACCAGCCCACGCGCCGCTGAGTTTGAACGTGGCCTCGGTTCCGTCCGTCCGAGCCGCGAATATATTGTACTCGGCGAGCGGATTCATCGATCCAATGTTCGTTGCGTTGCTCACAAACGCGGCCATGCTGCCATCTGCGCTCAAAACCGGGTCAAACGCATCCTGGTTTGCATCCTCTGATGACGCGTTTCGGCTCAGCAATTGCAACGCACCATTTATCGTGTCGATTCGGTAAAGCTGGTACGCTTGCGAATCCGCGGAGACCTTGGAAAGGGTGATCACCTTCCCATCGTTCGAAACAGCGAGGTTTTTAAAAAATTCGTTGAAGCTGGAGAGTAAGAGGCGGGATTGGCCCGTCGAAACATCAAAAAGATAAAGCCGACGTGACACCGGTACCCCAACTCCGGGCGAACCGTGATCAACGATGTAAGCGACTTTCTGGCCATCCGGAGTCATGACCATTTCAGAAACAGTTCGCGGAGCTTCGTCAGCAATATCCGCAGGCGTCGGCAGCCGCATGATCAAGCGTGGATCTATGCGAATCCAATAAACGTAAGTACTTGGCCTGACACTCGCGGCCCCGAGATCCAGATTAGCCGAAATGAAGGCGATGTGCCCGTTCGTACTCAAGCGCACGGTTGATGCGAATCGTCCAGGGCCGTGGTCTGCTTGTTCGGTCATCCAGTAGAGTTTCCCCGAGGAGAGATCCCGCAGATAAACCTGAGGATCGCTCAAAGCCGGAATCGTCTGCCCGAGGTCGAAGAGAGGTCCGTTCGTTGCTGAACTCAAAAATCCGACGTAGCGACCGTCCGCGCTGATGCTCACGTCGAATTTCGGACGCCGCTGGCCGCCGAGCAAACCTTCGGTAACCGTTTTGAGCGATCCACTCTCCCGATCGAACACAAACAGATCGGGCACATCGTTGACATCATTCGTTCCGAGATTGCTCGCGCTGCTTTGAAACAAAACGAATCGCCCGTCCGGCGTCATAATCGCGTCCGTGGAATCTGCGTCGCCTATCGCTCGATCCCTTTGCGAAACGACGGTCAACGAATCCTGTATCCGGTCATAGAGGAAAATATCGGTCGCATTGTTTGTGTCGCCCTCGAATAGATCGTCCGCATCGCTGCTGAACAGTGCGAAGCGGCCATCCGTGGAAAGTGCCAACCCGGTCGACGGGCCGCTCCCGCCGCCACCGCTGCGACCGCGACTGATCAGTTTTGTATCCGCAGTCGCGAGGTTCCTCAAAAAGACATCGAGAGAAGGTCGCGCCGAATTCGCCCGTGGTAGTCCCTCGGCCGAACTGGTGATTAAAGCCCATTCGCCGTCGCCACTAAGCTGCACCCCGAGCGAATCACCGAAAGAAAGCGGTGCATTAGTGTAAGGCTTGGAGACGAGCTCCAAAGTTACAGCGCCCCAAATGCTCTGCGCGAGTACCAGGGTAATCAACGCGATTCGTGTAATCCGTTTCAGAGATAGCCTCCACATATGCCGGGAATTGTGGCAGTTTCCGTACCACGTGTCTGTCCTCTCGTTAGGGGGCAAATGTCCTCTGCACAGAGGACTGATCCGCTGTTCATCATTAGCAGATATCTATTGCCCGACCGGTGTGGAATTGATTAGCACATTTGAAGCACCTTATGGCGAGCGCGTCCCGCTTACTGGCGCTGCTGTTCACCGACCTGGTGGACTCGTCCGCCCTCAAAGCGCCGAACAAGCTTGGTGACACGGGATACATGGAACGTGTCGCCATGCCGCACGTCCGCATTTTCCGTGAGTTGCTCCAGCGATTCCCGGACGCTCGCGAGATTGATTACACTGGGGACGGTTTCTTTGCGTCCTTCGCGCGCGCGAGCGATGCCGTCAATTTCGCGCTCCTGTTCCAACTGGAACTTCGCGCTCAATCGTGGGAAGGAGTTCCGGCGCAGATTCGCAGCCGGATCGGAATTCATCTGGGCGAAGTCCTGGAATTTCAACCGGGCGCAGGCGACGAACGCTTGCTCGCCAGTCACGCGGCCGACATGTGCGCGCGATTGATGGGCCTGGCCGGCGGCGGACAAATTCTTCTCACCCGTGCTGCGTTCGATAACGCGCGCCAGTTCATCCAAAAACACCCGCAACTCGAGGGCGCCAGCGCGCCGGAACTGCGGTGGCTGGCGCATGGCCGTTATCTCTTCAAAGGACGGGAAGAACCGATGGAGGTGTTTGAGGTAGGCGCCACAGGAACCGCTCCGCTTCGCCAACCTCCTGATTCCGAAAAGGCGAAACGCTCTGTTTCGGCCGAAGAAGAAGCGACCCTCGGCTGGCGTCCAGCGTTGGGCCTCGAAGTAATCGGCCGGCCAGAATGGATTTTGGAACAACGCTTGGGTGAGGGCGGTTTCGGCGAGGTTTGGCTCGCACGTCAAACGCGAACCAAAGAACCACGCGTCTTCAAGTTCTGTTTCGATGCGGACCGTGTCCGGTCGCTGAAACGCGAACTTACCTTGTTTCGCTTACTCCGCGAAGGCCTCGGCGAGCGGGAAGATATTGTCCGCTTGTTCGACGTCCGCCTCGACCAGTTTCCATTTTTCATCGAAAGCGAATATGTTTCGTCTGGAGATCTCAATCGGTGGATCGAGAAGAGGGGCGGCGTCGCGGCCATCCCGATTGCCGAACGAGTGAACTTGATCGCTCGCGTTGCGCGCTCAGTCTCGGCCGCTCATTCGTTGGGAATCATTCATAAAGACCTGAAGCCCGCGAACGTCTTCATGAAGGACCTGCCCGGGGGCGCTTACCAGCCTGTGCTGGCCGATTTCGGGATCGGCGTTCTGGCGCAACCGGAAATCGCGCGAGAGCACGACATCACGATCACCGGCTTTACCGCAGATGTCGCGAATGCGCATGAATCGAGCGCTTCGCACACGCGGCTTTATGCGCCTCCCGAGGCGATTTCGCATAGTCCGCCAACAGTCAAATGGGACATCTACGCGCTCGGTGTCATGCTTTATCAACTGCTTGCCGGCGATCTCACTCGTCCGCTCGGCGAAGGGTGGAGCGACGAAATCGAAGACCCGTTGTTGCGTGAGGATATTGCAGCCTGCGTTCGCCGCGACCTGGATCGGCGCTTGGACAGCGCCTCCGCGCTGGCGGAACGCCTGGAAACTCTCGATAAGCGCCGCGCACAACGCGAAGCAGAAAAGCGCGCTGCTGCGGACCGGAAACGCATCCAACAGTTGCGGCTGCGTCTCGCGCTCGCCAGCGCATTTTTGATTCTCGCGATCACCCTTGGGACGGTGAGCTGGTTCGGTTGGCGGCGCGCGAGGACCGAACAGAAACGTGCCGAGGAAGCGCGCAAAACGGCCCTCGAACATGCCGACCTCACGCTCGACACTGTGAATCGCATCCTCGTGGAGGCTCAGCAGAATCTGAAAGAAGTCGCTGGCGGACACAAAGTCCAGCGAGCGTTAACCGACCTCGCCGAACACGTCCGCCAAAAGCACGAAGAAATCCAAAAAAGCTCCGGCGCCCAGAGTGCCGGCACGGAGCGACTCGCTGCAGTTGCGCAATTGCAGCTTGGAGAAGTTTGGAAAACGCTCGGCAAAACAACCGAAGCGCGACAGGCCTTCGAGCGGGCGTTGAAGCTTTTCGAACCAATCGCTGCCCGCTCTCCCAACGACCGGCAGTTCCAAGTCGACTTGAGCGTCATGGTTTCGCGGCTCGGAGATCTCGCGGCTGAAGAAGGAGATATGAAGGTCGCACGTTTGTACTATGACCGGGACCTGGCCATTAGCGAGAAGCTCGCGGCTGGTTCGACCAACGACGTCGAAAAACTGAATTACCTTCAATCTTTGAACCAGGTGGCGCGTGTCGCCCAACGCCAGGGTGATCACGCATCTGCGCAGCAAACTTTCGAACGAAGCCTGGCGCTCAGCCGAGAAATCGAAAAGCGCCATCCCGGGAAATGGAGTCCTAAAAAGCAAACGCTGGCGACTCTGGGAAACCTCGGCGATTTGGCGATTCAAAACGGTGACCTTGAACACGCCCGTTCCGCCTTTGAGCAGGCGCTGGCCATCGCCCGCGAATACCTGGCGGGCGATCCGAAAAATCCCGAGGCTAATCGCAATTCAGCCCTGCTTTCTGCGAAACTGGGTACTGTTTTGATGCGACAGAACCAATTCGAACCGGCAGCCGCAGAGTTCGCACGGAGCCTCGCCCTCTTCGAAACGCTCTCGCGGGATGATCCGGAAAACGCGAAAAAGCAACGAGATATCGCTGTCACGTTGCGGTCTCTCGGAGAAGCAAAGAAAGCCCTAAACCAGCTCGATGCGGCGGAAGGCGACCTGCAAAGAAGCGTCTCAATCATTCAAAAACTCTGCTCCCTGGACGAGCAAAATGACGCCCTTCAACGCGATCTGGCCAATCGATACCTTAGCCTCGGTGAAATCCAAATTGAGCGAAAAAATCTCGATCAGGCCCGCAACCAATTCGAAAAAGCGCGAGAAATCTATTCCAGACTCGCGACCGCTCACCCGAACGACTCCGTCATGCATAATGATCTTTCAAACGCACTCGACGGCCTCGGACACATCGCTCTTCAACAGAGCGATCTGCCAAGTGCGCGAACCTGGTTTCAACAAAGCCTGGATATTATGGTTCCGATCGAAGAACAATCCCATTCGATTACAACCCAGCAGGATATTGCTGGAGCGCATATTCAACTCGGAAGGATCGAACAACAGGTGGGTGACAAATCATCGGCGCGAAAGCACTTCACGATCGCCCAGTCTATTCTCGTTGCGATGGACAAAGAAAAACAACTTCCGGCCAACAAGCAATCGTGGTTGACCGAAACAACCGAAGCATTGAAGCAACTTTAGGAAACACCCTGCGCTGAAAGCTAAAGGATGCTTTGAGAACCACGGGTTGAACCTCGACGCTCTTGAGTTCATCTTGAGACCATGCACGACATTCGGCCTGTTCCGTACACACCGCTGAGCAACGAAGAATTGGACGAACTCCGTTATGCAAAAACTCTCCTGGAAAATCCCGGCCTCACCGCGCGCCTGGCGAATCTCTTAGGCAGCCCCATAGAAAAGGGTTTCCAAATGCTGCCGGCGGATTGGAGCGAGAGCGTCAACAAAGCCGTGCGCGGAGCGTTGTTCAAAGCGCTGCAGGTGGCCGTCGCAAGCCTGGGCGAAAAAAAAGTGCGCCAGTCCTCGGACATCTTGCACAAGGTTATGGTTGGTGCTTCGGGAACTTTGGGGGGCGCTTTTGGTCTGGCGTCGGTTGCCTTCGAACTTCCAATCTCGACGACCATCATGTTGCGCTCCATTGCAGATATCGCGCGGAGCGAAGGTTTCGATATCGCCGCGGTCGAAACGCGATTGAACTGCCTGGAAGTATTCGCGCTGGGCGGACGCAGCAAATCTGATGATGCCGCGGAGAGCAGTTATTGGACGATTCGTGCAGCCCTCGGTCAGGCCGTCAACGAGGCCGCGAGCTACATCTCTCGGCGCGGCGTGGTCGATCGAACCGCGCCAGCAATCGCCCGCCTGTTGAGCGCCATCGCTTCACGTTTTGGCGTGGTCGTTTCGGAGCAAGCCGCAGCCAAAGCAATCCCGGTGATCGGCGCGGCCAGCGGCGCAGTCATCAACGTTCTTTTCATCGACCATTTCCAGGATATGGCTCGCGGCCATTTCATCATCAAACGGCTCGAAGCCAAATACGGCCAGGGCACCGTCGAATCTGCCTATAATCTCCTCAAACCCGAGCGCGATTCCGCTGATCAGGCAAATTCTGGACGGGGGACGAAACCCGTGTAGCCTGACGCGAACCTTCATGTCGAAAACGCGGAAGAACAAACCGTCTCAAGGACCCTCGCGCAATTTCATGGTCGTTGCGGCTCTGGTGGTTTTTGGCGCGATCGCCATCATCGCGCTCACACGCAAGCCGACCCCCAAAACAACCCCTCAACAAACTGTTCCTCCTGCGCCAAAAAACCCGCCGGTTCAGGCGGTGACCGCTCCCAATCCCGCACTGGGCACAAATCTGCCAACGCTGCCGAAAACCGATGAAGAAGTAACCGACCTCGACAAAGCGACCGAGCATGTGCAACTCGGAAATCGACTGTTGGCCCAAAACAAAGTGCTGGAAGCCGCGGAGCAATATCGGAACGCGCTGAAGCTCAATCCGGAGGATGAAGATACGCATTACAATTTAGGGTTGGCCCTCGCAAAACTAGGACAGGCCGAGGAAGCCAAGAAGGAGTATGAAGAAGCGCTGCGCATTTATCCCGATTACGTCGAAGCTCACAATAACCTCGCCAATCTCCTGGCGCGCGAACGTCGTTTCGACGACGCCATCCTCCACTTCAACAAAGCGATCGAACTCGATCCAAAAAACGCCAGCGCCGAGAATAACCTTGGCAATGTCCTCGCCCGCTCCGGGAAAATTCCCGATGCTGTCGTTCACTTCCAGGCCGCCCTGAACCTGAACCCCAAATACAACGAAGCCCGCAACAATCTGGCGAGCGCGTTCCTGCTGCTCGGCCAGGTCGAAAACGCTATCGCCGAATATTCCTCCATTCTGCAGGACGACCCGAATTTCGCACCGGCCAAACAGGGTCTCGCTCGTGCCCTCGAAGCCAAAGCCAAAAGCGGAAAATAATCTGTGGAGTCCGGCGTTAGAGCGAAGCGGCGACGCCGCTTTTTGAGGACGGGCTTGGACCAGAAGTCAAAAGCGGTTTCGGCGCTTCGCTCTGCCCCCGCACTCCATAATTACGGCACGATAACACTTTTCGCGGAGATCCACTTCGCGGTCGTCTGCAGCGCTTCGTTCGCGCGCTCGAGCGGAAAACGATGCGTCACCATCGTCGCAAACGGAAACCTCTCCTGATTCGCGCGCAAAAATTCCACTGCAGCCTTCATATGGCGCGGCTCACTTGACCATGAACCAAAGACCTGCAGTTGTTTGCGCGTAATGACGTGCGGATTCCACGAGGTCGGTCCGGCGTCGCAATAGTGGCCCAGAACGAGATACTTCCCGCCGTCCCGGCACATCTCCATCCCTTCAACAACGGCGCTCGGATGGCCGACACATTCCAGCGCCACATCCGCTCCGAAACCATTGCTCAGATCGCGCACTGCCTGAATGCGCGCTTCGGGCGTCTTCACTTCATCGATATCAATCACGTGATCGGCGCCAAAACGCTTCGCCAGTTCCAGCCGCGCTTTCGGCGCGCCGAGAACAATCACCTTCGACGCTCCGGCGCTTTTCGCCACCGCCAAGGCCGAAATTCCAACCGGCCCGGCACCCTGCACCACCACGATATCCTGCCAATCGATGCCCGTCCGCTCGACACCGTGAATAGCGGTTATCAGTGCGCAACCCGCGCCAATCACGGCCTCCGTCGATAGATCATCGGGAATTTTGAAGATATTGCTTCCCGGTCGCAGATAATGAAACTCCGCGTATCCGCCAAGAAAATGCGGCGCGTCATCGCATCGGTATCCGATGCCATACGCACGCCGTTGCGGACATCGGGTCGGCTGCTTTTTCTCCGCGCAGTAAAAACATTTGCCGCAGGAATTCGTTGAAGTCCACGTGACGCGGTCTCCGACAGCGAGCGCCTTGCCGTTCCAATCGCGCTCCAGCCCAGCCCCCACTTGCTCAATTCGTCCGACGGTCTCGTGTCCGAGAATAACCGGCAAACCGATCTTAAGTTCGCCTTTCCACAAATGAACATCGGTCCCGCAGATCCCGGCCATCTCCGTCCGAACCAAAGCCGCTCCCGGCTCCAGAAGCGGCAGGTCAAACTCTTTCAGCACCAAATCTGTTTTGAATTGTTCGAGAACCGACGCACGCGCGCGCAACATGGCCGCACTTTGCCGCGCCTCGGTTTCGGGGACAAATGGAAATGCTTTCCTTTTGCGCGCTAACTTTGAACTCTTAGGGCATGTCGAAGAATTACTGGATGGTGAAGCAGGAGCCAGAAGCTTACTCATGGGACACTTTTGTCAAAGACGGCGGCACCGCCTGGACCGGAGTGCGCAATTTTCAAGCGCGCAACAATCTTCGCGCCATGAAAAAGGGCGACCTTGTCTTCTTCTATCACAGTGTCTCCGGGAAGGAAGTGGTCGGACTCGCCAAAGTCGCCAAAGAACATTATCCCGACAAAACGGCGGAGGAAGGCGAATGGTCCGTCGTTGATTTAGTGCCGTTCAAACGGCTGCCTGGCCCCGTTTCACTTGAAACCATGAAAACCGATCCTCAACTCAAAGACTTGAAGTTGATTCGGCAAAGCCGCCTGTCCGTCCTTCCCGTGAGTGAAGCGGAAGCGAACCGGATACTCGAACTCGCGAAGAGTTAATTACTCCTTCGGCTTTGCGCCACCGGTGCCCGGCAGATTCTCTGGATTAGGACGACTGACATTACGCAACCGATCGCGCAACATGTCCGCGCGCAAAAGATCGCGCTCTTCCGCGGAGAGCTTCTCCGAAAATTGCTTCTGCAAATGCGCCGGTTGCGTCGTGATGAACAACTCATCAACAACGGCCAGTTTGGTTCCGGGAAACAGTCCCAGATCAACCCCGAGCCGCATCAGCGATAGCAGGTTCATCGTTTCTTTCGATGAAATACTGTGCGCGTTCGCCAGAATGCCGTAAGCACGTCCAATGTGATTGAAAAGAACCTTCGGCTTTTTCTCCAGCAACGAAGCGCGTGCGTTCTCCTCATGCTCGATCAACTGCGCGAGCACTTTGTTCAAACGCTCGACAATATCGGTCTCAACCTCTCCCAAAGTCATCTGGTTCGATACCTGAAAAATGTTCCCCAGCGCTTCGGTCCCTTCCCCGTAAAGACCACGCACCGCCAGGCCGAGTTTGTTTACGGCCTGAACGATTTGATTGATCTGCTCACTAAGCACGAGCGCTGGCAAATGAAGCATCGCGCTCACGCGGATGCCCGTGCCGAGATTTGTCGGGCAGGCAGTGAGGTAACCCAGTTCAGGGCTGTAGGCGTAATCCAGCTTCTTCTCGAGCGCGGAATCGAATTGATCAATCGCCTGCCACGCCTCCTTCAATTGCAACCCCGGCTTGAGCGCCTGCATGCGCAGATGGTCCTCCTCATTGATCATCACGCAGATCGCTTCGTCTTTACTGATGGCCAGCCCGCTCCCCGCATTCTTCGCCGCATGTTCGCGGCTGATCAAATGCCGCTCGACCAAAATCTGTTTATCCAGCGCGGTCAGGTTATCCATGTTCTCCGAATAACCCCCCTGCATCTGCGGCAGACTCTCCACCGCCGGACGAATCGCCTTCAACGCCTCCACGCGATCCGGCTTTTTCGCATAGCCTGGAAACGGCCAGGTTTTGGCATTCCGCGCCAGGCGCACCCGACTTGAGAGAACAATTCGGCTGTGCGGCCCTTCGCGTTTGCTGGCTTCGGCCGGGCTGCTGATATGATCTAAGACACTGCTCATCTGCTGCGTTTGATTGGGTTCGCTTTCCGGTAGATATATCGGCTCCGCGCGCGCGCAAGTCAATAAATTCGAAGCCTCGCTTGCATGGCCCTCGCCGTATGGTAAGGTGCCTAATCATTGGCACTTCCGGGGAAAACGAGCGCGGGACTCATTGCGTCCCGACGTACGCACTTCCCGAAAGGATGCCACCGAATAACAAGGAGTATGATCAATCGTATCTTAAAAAAGGCGCTCGTCTTCGCCGGCGGGCTGGCGACAGCGGCCGCGTTTACCGCGGCGCAAGCTCAAGTAACCACCAACGTAATTTCGGAAACGACGTTCGATCCGGCTGCTGCCTCGCCCTGGGGCTACGGCTATTTCTATTCGAACAACGGTCTTGGGACACAGAATTACAATCGTGCTTACTATTTCCCTGAAGATGTCGACATGACCAACGCGGTCTGGCAGTACACATTCGACATTACCGACCTGAACGGAACCACCGGCTATGGCACCGGCACGGGCGGGCCTCTCTTCCTCGCCGACACCACAACCGGACAACTCACCAGCACCAATCGCGAAGATTACCTCTTCAGCTTCGATGCGCGCGCTGCCGGCCTGACCGACGCGCAAGCGCCCGCCAATGCTGAGATGCAGGTTCAATTCTATTATCCTGACGAAAACAATACTGCGGTCAAAGTGCTGCAGGTGAATCTGCCCTTCCAGGTAACTGCCGATTGGAAGCGCTATACATTTGACCTGAGCCAGGGCGCTCTCGGCGACAACACCAGCGACACCGCCTTTGCATTGCGTCATGCCGAAATCAATGACGTGCGCTTCAATGTTAATCTTCACGAACCGCACACCGCTTTCGGATACGATGCAGACAACGAATTCTATCTGGACAACGTTAAGCTCGAGGTCGTGAACCGCCCTTCCACACCTCCGGTTCCAATGCGCGGAGTGACCGTGGTGGACTGGAACTTCGACGATAAGCCGGTCGACAACGAATATCATTACGAATGGTCCCAGAACGACTTCCACGCGACACCGACCGCCGGAAACAATGCGATTGGCTCGAACACAAACGATCTCGGCACTGACGGAACGAGCGGCTGGTTCCTCACCCTGGATACGACTGCCATGCTCGATAATCCTCCGCAATGGGCTGGTGGCGGCACAGGCGGCGGCGGTCCAGTCGACTACACTCAGTTCAACACACCCGACCTGTCACTCTACCGCTTGAGTTTCGATGCGCGCGTCCTCGGGTTAGCCGAAGACTACACCAACAGCGCAGCAGTACTTCAGTTGTTCCTGGACGCTCCGGACGACACCCTGCAACCGCCCGATGAGAACACAGACGCAGACGGTTTGGTTCGTCTCGACTTTCCAATCACGCAGGTGAGTTCGAATTGGCAGAACTACACTTTCATCCTGAACAAGGGTGGCGTCGGTAGCGGGAACAAAACAAACTTCCAGGCGGCTTTCGACAAAATCAGCGCATTGCGCACGCAGTGGCAAATCGAGAACGCCACCGCGCCAAACTGGGGTTTCGATGCCGACAACACTCTGGTCATCGATAACTTCAAACTCGAACGTCTCTACCCTGATGCAAGTGGCCCCACGATCAGCGTTGCCCGCGACGCGAACAACCTTGTGCTCACCTGGTCTGGGGCCGCGTCAGGCACAACTCTGAAGTTGCAATCCGCTGCCGATGTCGCCGGTCCCTACACCGAAGTTCCCAACGCAACCAGCGGCTACAGCACCCCGATGACTGGAAAGGCCCGATTCTTCCGCCTGGTGCAGGAAAGCGCGGCTCAATAACGCTTTGGCTCGAAAGAGCCGAATGAGAACACACACACGGCGGACGCTGAGCAATCAGCGCTCCGCCGTTTCCTTTTTTTACCATTCCGGGCATATTTTGGCGCACCTTCAGCAAAAACTGGAGAGGCACACCTCCCGGTGCGGCCTAGCGTGCGAGGAACTTTTTATGACATCGGAAATTGAAAAACTGCTCGGAACCGCCGCCAAAAGCCTGCTCGAACATCAATGCAAGACCGTTCCAAAAGAGCAGCTTCACCTCCCCGGACCTGACTTCATCGACCGCATCTACGCGCAAACGGACCGTTCGACGCCGGTGCTGCGCAGCCTGGCGGAAATCTTCAAGCACGGGCGGCTTGCCGGGACAGGTTACGTCTCCATCCTCCCTGTGGATCAAGGGATCGAACATTCAGCAGGCGCAAGTTTCGCGCCCAACCCTGAATATTTCGATCCCGAGAACATCGTGAAACTCGCCATTGAAGGCGGTTGCAATGCAGTAGCCTCCACACTCGGCGTGCTCGGAGCAGTGGCGCGCAAATACGCGCACAGAATTCCCTTCATCGTGAAGTTGAACCATAACGAACTCCTCTCCTATCCCAACACTTACGACCAAATCTACTTCGGCCAGGTCGAACAAGCCTGGAACATGGGCGCTGTCGCCATCGGCTCCACGATCTACTTCGGCTCCGAAGAATCGCACCGCCAGATTCAGGAAACCTCACGCGCATTCCAGCGCGCGCACGAATTGGGTATGGCCACCGTCCTCTGGTGTTACTTGCGGAATCCCGCCTTCAAGAAAGACAAGGATTACCACGAAAGCGCCGATCTCACCGGCCAGGCCAATCATCTCGGAGTAACCATCGAAGCGGACATCATCAAACAAAAACTCCCAGTCAACAACGGCGGATACAAAGCCGTGGAGAAATTCGGGAAAACCCACGAGTTCGTTTACAGCAAGCTCACGACCGATCACCCGATTGATCTAACCCGCTACCAGGTCCTCAACTGCTACATGGGCCGTGCGGGCCTCATCAACTCCGGCGGCGCTTCCGGCGCAAACGATTTCGGCGAAGCTGTCCAGACTGCCGTGATCAACAAACGCGCCGGCGGTACCGGTCTTATCTCGGGCAGAAAAGCTTTTCAACGTCCGATGAAAGAGGGCGTTAAACTTCTCAACCTGATCCAGGACGTTTATCTGGAACGATCGATAACCGTCGCCTAGCCCTTACTTCGCCAATCGATAAAAGCGCTGCGCTTCTCCCGGCGTAATCGTCGCCGGAGAAGTCAGCGTTTCATTCACCCACGGCCCCTCGGCCACAGGGGTGCTCTGCAGATGAAACTCGGGAGCTTCCCAACGGAGTACAATGTTTTCGCCAGCAGATTCAATTGTGAGCTGAGCAGCCGACTTAATGACCGGCTCGATCAATCCTACGGCCAGTCCAAAGGTAATGTCGGCGCTACGCGCATTGTAGTTATGGACCTCGACCGCCAAAACGTTATCCCCGTCCACCAAATTCGACAACACCCCCTTCAAACTCGTTTCCTCGGCGCAGGTCGCATCACCGTCACAACCATAACCAGTCGCCAGAGAAGTTGATGTCGCTCCGAACGGCACACGCAGGCGCCAGATTTGTGAGCCATTCAAGTAGACTACGAGCCCATCATCGACCAAGGCGGAAAGCGCAAGTGCCGAAACTTTGGAAACATTTGTCGCTGAGAAGTGCGTTCGGAAGTAGTAGGTGACATAGGGGTAGCCGGTGCTCTGGTCGATCTCCATCTGAGTGTTCAGTGGCCCGACCAATTCGTTCGGACCACGAACATCCGCCCAGAGCAATCCCGGCCCCGGTCCAGTCCAGCTCGAATCGTCGAAATCCTCCGCAATCCAATCAGTCCCCGCCTGCGCCTCAAACGTGTATTTCCATGAGCTCGTGGTTTCAACCATTAAGTTGGTCGCCAGATAGTTGGTCGTGTTAAACACATAGGTCGGAGAAATATATTGCGTCGATGCAGTACTGGAGATCACGTGGAAATAGTAATGCGCTCCCGGTGTTAATCCGTTCAACTGCACCGAATGCGTTGTGCTTAGATCGGGGGTCTCGCCAGTTGCCGACCCCAATGACTCGGTCAGTCCAAACTCAACCTTCGAGGAAGCTCGCTCCAGCGTGCTCCAGGATACCACCGCTGTTGTATCATCAGGCACAACACCGATATCATTAATAAAACCGGGCAGCGGTTTTGCGAAGATCCCCAGGTGGCTGCCGACGGTTCGTTCTTTTCCCGAATCCGCGACGGCGCTCGATTTATTCATCCGAATTGTTTTCCCGGTGCTGTTCTGTATTACTAATGTCGTTGACCCGCCTCCGTCCATATTTACCCCATCGTGCGCTCCCAGGAGCAAAAGCCAGCCGGCCGTTTCATAGTCATAAGCACCATCACTGTAACCGGGCTGTCGGCCATCGATCCCGACGAGGTACAAATAGCGTTTATCCTCCGAAATTCCGAATGCCGTCCGAGGATCTCGCTCGAGCGCTCCGGTCCGCTTTGGCACGCTGACACCGTTGATGACGAGTGGATAGTTTCCTGCCACCGCCGTATAAACTCCGGTGGTATCCTTGGCGGGATAATTCGTATAGATGACATTCGGCGAGTTATTCGCCTCAAAGAGTAGGGCCGCAGCGTGTGTTCGATCATCCTGTGGCGACACCACTTCGCCTTGGCTGATCGCGAGCCCATAAACATCCATCGGCGTGAACGCCGGCAGATAGTAGGAAGATGTGTCGAAGAAGTTGGCATTGATTCCAGCCTGAACTCCATACGTTTTCACAAAGTCACTTACGGTTAAACCGCCCACCTCCTGCCTCCCTTCCACGTAGGGTGACCGGCGCGGCGTAGTGAAAAGCTTGATATCCGGATCTGTGAGGTCGATACGAAATGCCGAAACAACTTGTCGATTCGGAAACGTACCTGGCGGCGTGTTACTGCTGACGGAAAAATCGATTCCCTTGAACTTCGGGACCCAGGGTCCAACTGTAGTAGCGGCAAAGCAAGTCGCACTCACCAGCGCGAAAAGGAACGCCGCAGGAATTCTTAGCAATTTCATAGAAACATCTTATCGCCCGCTATATCGGTAACGGTAACCGCCGATCGGATCACGGGTATATGCCGCATTGTAACCGTCATAATAAATTGGAATCATTTCGGCGTGCCCGTCGACAAACGCGACCATGCTCTCCGCATCGCAATAGAACGGAGCATTTGCTTTGCCGGTGCGGCTTCGGTGCCACGAGAGCGGCGCATGCGCGCACCATTCCATCACAGCCAGCGTCTTTTTCGGATCCGATATATCCGAAACACTCCAGCCGGCGATATTGGGCGCTCCCGCGAGAGTTACACCATTAAACACATAGCTCGAGTAGTCGAACCGCGAGTTCTTATGAAATGGACCAGGATCAGAATACCCGCGATCCACCGGGCACGCAAACACACGATCCTCTTCCGAGGATGGGTCCGTTAATCCCACGTACGCCTTCACCTGTTCTTTGTAGAACCACCAGGGATCTCCGCTCGCCGACAGGAACGCGCCGGGCAACTTAGATCCGTTCTCGTGACTGAAATCCAAAACTGCTTTCCCGATCCGCGCCAGGTTATCGCGACAGGCTGTCATTTGCGCGTTGTCGCGAACACGGCCCAACGCTGCTTGCGTTATCACAACCAGAATGACGCACACTGAGATACACGCGACCAAGTCAATTCCCGCAAAGGCGGAGCGCGGACATTGCTGTCCGCAACTCCATCGAGTTACTTGCGGATCAGAATGTCCGCGCTCCACTCTTCTCTTCATAGCGACGCAGAGATCGAACGTGGTTCAGCTCTCAGCACGCTATAGAGTCCCTCAAACGTTTTCCCCTCCGCCCCGGATTTGCGTACGAGCGCCACATCCAACCAACCGTTCTTTACCAGGTCTTCCGGATTTCCCGTTGTTGGACACAGTGCAACGAGAGCAGCCTTGCGCCTGCCCAATTTCATCTTCTGCTCCTCGGACAAGTTCGGCGGGCCGAGCAGCGAAATAATCACGTCACCGGCAGAAGATCGGCGCAGCACTTCGTAGAAATCACCTGCCGCAATCTCGACTGGCCTGATCGGGTCCAGTTGGATCGATTCGATCGAGCGAATCTCGGCGCCAGCGCGGCGCATTTCCCGCTCAGCGCTCGCCACAGCAATCGACATCGCAGGTTGTCGATACTCCTCCGTGTCGCGGGCAATGATCGTGAACTTGCCGCCAGTTTTCAGAAGTTTGAGTCCCTCTATCGCGAGCGTCCGCCCCACCTGCTCATACAAACTTTTGTTAACGCGCGGCGACGCAGGCCACCTCGTAACGATCACAGCGCCACACGCAACCATTGCCAGGACGCAAACAACTATGCCTTTTGTTCGAGACGCTAAAGGCATTCTAGAAAGCTCCGCGCGGCTTGGAAAAGACGATGTTAGTAAAACCAAAGCTGAATGTCGTGTTGATCTGGGCGCGTAACGATTCCGTTTTGGTTTGGTGAACACTCCCGTCGACCAATGCCAGGTTGCCGCGGCGCACGTGCATCGTCTTATCCCACGTTGCATCAATCGATGATCCTAAAAATTTACTCCACTTTGCATCCAACCCGCCGCTGCCCCCCTTTACATTTCTGTCCCCTACTAGAATCGTTTGTGGATACGCTTCCGATGCAGTCAAACAGACGAAGTAACTGACATTCACTGCACCATCAATCGAAGCCCAGTTAGTCGCCCTCCTATTAATGGTATCCGATGGACAATACAGAATCTGTGCAGTAGACAGTTCATTCGAACAGACGCGGAAATGGTCCACCCAGCTTTCCGCTTCGACTTCCATTGTCCCACCATTGGTTACCGACAGATTCCATGGGAATTTGCTGTTATTATCATCCGCCCACATCTTAAGCCCCAGCGAGACCTGCTTTAGATTATTAATACAAGCAATTTGCTTCGCCTTCGCTTTACTCGAGGAAATCGCCGTTAACAGCATCGAAGCGAGCAGCGCGATGATCGCGATAACCACCAACAGTTCGATCAATGTAAAGGCCTGCCTTTCCGTTTTCATATCAATGAGTAACCGCTGTAAAAGCCTGCACTTTCTCCCGAACAAACCTGCCGCGCTCCAAAACCCGCGCGCAAAGATCTTCCGTCGCCTCACGAATCTCGGCGAATTCTGCAGACGAAACAGCGGCCCGCAATTCCCCGGCAATTTCCTCGGCTCGACGCGCCATGCGGGGTCCATCGAAAGTAGCCCCCAACTCCGCGACCCGCATCGCGAACCGCTCCTTTCCCTCCGCACTCTCAAGCAACCTCCGTGCGAGCGGTCCCGTCATATCCGGGTTTAGTGGGAAGTTCGGATTTCCGAAGAGTTGATCCATTCCGGCCGGCAGGAAATGGCAACGTCCGGTTTTAGCATCGCTACAAACTCGAAAGTTATTATTTGCGAGGCCGTAGCCATCCCAGTGACAAAGCAAAACCTCCGCCGCTAAAAATGTGACAAACTTATCTTCTTCCACTGCCAAGGGCGGTTTCTGCTGAAGCGTTTCCTTATCGTAGACCTTTCCGTGCCCTTCGGAAAAAGAGCGCGCCAGAAACTCCGGACCGAATCCCTCCTTCAGCACATACAACCCCCGATCAACTCCATTCACCCTCACCCGCGCATGACCAACACGCGGCGCTGGGATTCCTGCCGCCGCGAAGAACTCGCTTCCGAGCTTTTCCTGCACAAACGTCCCATCTTCCAGCGAACTATTGAGATGCAATTTTGAGATCCCTTGCAACCCTTCGATCTTGATGGTGAACGAAGGTTTCTCATCAATCGGCTGAAACGTTCCCGCCCCCTTGAGGTGTACCTTCGCATTGTGGAAGACCGTGCCTTCAATTTTCACTTCACATGAAATGTCCTGCCGCGGCCGCTCGCGCAGAGACGCCAACTCCTGCTCGCTCACACTAATCTCCACTGCCGAAACCACTCCTTCGGAAAAAAGATCATCACCGCACGAAACGCTTCTCCGTGGGAAAGCGTTTCCTCCGGTGACAACCGCGGCGAAGAGCAACGTCTGCAATGCGATTCCCAAAGTTTGTCTAGTTTGTCCCGTTTTCATGGCGAAGCCTTTGCATCCGCTCGCGCCTGCACTGCATTTGTTTTCACCACCACGAGCGAATTGGCGATCTCACGCTCCTCCCCGTCACAGGGATGATTCCGAACCCGCCCATTGTACCAAATCGTCGCCGATCCTCCCCCATCCAGGTTCATCCCGTCCGTGCAACCGAGTTGGATCAACAATTCCGATAACTGCGCCACAGTCATTCCCACCGAGCGATGTGAACGTCCATCCACCTCCACCAAAAAAAAGGAATCCTTGTTCCAGCCAATCGCCGACCGCGGATGTGCCCGGTACTCGGACGACGCCTGGTAATTGTTGCGCCAGAAAAAAATGCTGCTGCTCGAAGACTTCTGAGGCTTGCCCTCGTGCAACAACACCGGTCCGCCGCCGATCGCCACCTTGGCTCCCCGCAAGTTTGGCGTACTCATCGTCGAAATCGTCAGCACCGCACCTACTGTTACCCGCGGCAACTCCCGCGCAACCATCGGTCCTAGCGAAAGCACCATTGAGCCCGGCTCGATCGGCGCATTCGAACCATCACGCATCGACTTCACTTTCGCTTTGATCTGCACACCCGGACGTAAGGGCAGCCACTCCCCTTTTCCCTCGGCCTCCAAAGTGATATCCCGCCCCCGCTCGGTGCGCGTCGAACGCCCCACCATCGCCGTATACAACTGAATCTCGTCCGCCTCGCGATTCCCGTTCACATCGATCGGCGACACTTTGCCATCCGGCCAGGTCACAGAAAACTGCGGCGTGACGACGTCAGTGTGCGGTTCTCCCGCCGCATCAATCCAAAAACACGCGCCCGTCGGTCCGCTCACTAATTCGCCATCGATAATTTGCAGCCCGCGCGGATCGCCCACGTGCGCCCCGTCACGTTGGTAGAAATCTCCGTTGATCGCAGCCACCGGCTGGCCCTGGTTCGGTGGCAACAGACGAATCTGCTCACTCAACTCTCCGAGCCCGATCGCCCTCCCCATCGCATGCACCGACCGCAATTCAAACCCCGCGTTCCGCGCCCACTTCACCACATAAATCGACCACGGCCCGCTTCGATCGACGATGTTTGTATAGGAGATCTCCGCCTCTTTCGTCGCAGCCGACCGTGCAACAGGCACTTCCGCAGATCGTGAAACCACGACGCCTCCCAGCGACCAAATCGCCAAACCCGCGGCAACTTTTCCCGCTAGCCACGCTTTAATCGGTTGGGGCCGAGGTACGGTCCGGCGCATTAAGCCCAAAAAGTAGCACATTTCGTTCCCGACCTTACCCTTTCGTCCGCATTTACGAAAGTTATTGACGACCGCGCGCCCCCTCGGGCATTCACCACCCCGGATGGCAGAAACTGCTGCAGACCCCGAGAAACCCGTTCTGATCACCTTCGCTGTGAAGGAGGAAATGAAGTTCTTCCCGGGCGGCCACGGAATCCGACGCTTTATCACCGGCATGGGACGCGACAACGCCGAACGCAATATTCTTAACGCGCTCGAAGAAATAAAACCCCGCCTTGTCCTCACCTGCGGTTACGCCGGCGGCCTCAACCCCAAACTCAAATCCGCAGAAGTCATCTTCCAGGCCGAACCCGGCACCGATCTCCACTCCAAAATCGAGCAAGCCGGCGCCACCCCCGTCAACTTCTTCTGCGCCCGCCGCGTCGCCATCACCATGGACGAAAAACTCCGTCTCTGGCGCGGCACCGGTCTCGACGCCGTCGAAATGGAATCCGAAGCCATCCGCGAACTCTGCCGCGAACGCGACATTCCCAGCGCCACCATCCGCGTCATTTCCGACGCCGCCGACGAAGACCTCCCCCTCGATTTCAACACCCTCATGAGCCCCGCCCAAAAAATCCATTACGGCAAACTGAGCTGGGCCCTCGTCCGCTCCCCTTGGAAACTCGCCGAACTCCTCGCCTTCCAACAAAAAACCATCGACGCCGCCCAAGCCCTTGGTTCCTTCCTCACTAAACTAACCGCCACCGGCCTCTAAACAATTATGTGAGACGTTTTCGTCGATGTACCCTTAAAGCGCGATCGCTGCACGGGTGAACGAATGGCCCTTTGTTTATCCCCCCAGCGAAACGGACATTTCTTTGGAATTTTTAGACCTCTTCGAGCGGGACCGTCGCGTCACCAAACTTCGGCAGACGGATATTCATCTTGTCCATCATCGACAGATAAAGCCGGCACATCTGCCGTTCCGGTTTTTCTTTGTAATCCAGAACGCGACCGCCTTTAAGACGCCCGCCCGCCCCGCCAAGCATGATGACCGGAAGCTGCGATGCATCGTGATTTCCGTTCAGCATGCTCGAACAAAAGAGAAGCATCGTGTTGTCCAGCGCCGTCCGTTCTCCTTCCTGGATCGAATCGAGCTTGCGCCCGATGTAAGCGATTTGCTCGATGAAAAATTGATTCACCTTCAGCCAATCGGCGGTATCCGAATGCGAGAGCAAATGGTGAATCATGTAATCGACCCCAAGATTCGGGAAACGCAACGACGAGTGATCGTTGTTCAACTTGAGCGTGCAAATCCGCGTCGTATCGGTCTGGAAACCGAGCACCAGAATGTCGCACATCAGCCGCATGTGCTCCGCGATATCCTGTGGGATGCCGTCTGCCGGCCGCGGAATGTTCGGCGCCGTCAAGGTAGGCCGCCAGCCTTGCAATTCGCCTTTCTTCCCGGCGTTCTCGATTCGTTTTTCCACATCGCGCACCGAATCGAGATATTCATCGAGCTTGCGTTGATCGTTCTGGCTGATTTGTCGACGCAAGTCGTTCGCGTCATTCAAGACCGCATCGAGTACGCTCTTATCTCCCTTTTCCACGTCGTCTTTGAAAAGTCGGTCGAACGCCAGCGCAGGATAAATCTCGAGCGGCGTCGGGGTGGTCGGCGAACTCCACGAAATGTGCGAACTGTAGAGCATCGAATAGTTCTTGTGCACCGACGGGTTCGATTTCTCGCATCCCAGCACAAGGCTCGGCACCTTCGTATTATTCCCGTAACGCTGCGCGAGCAATTGATCAATGCTGGTGCCCGAACGAATCTCTCCTCCGGAAGCCAGCGGCGCCCCCGAAAGCAAATTGCCCGTTTGCGAGCTATGAATGTTTCCCTTCAGCGCCTCCGCGTTATAGAGGCCGCGAATGAAAAGCATCTTCTCGCGAAAATCATTGAGCGGCGCGAGCACCTTGCCCAACTCCATCTCCTTGCCTTCGCCTTTGGCCCACCACTCTTTGCTGTGAAAACCGTTCCCGGAAAAAAGCACCGCCAATCGCACGGGCGCTTCGCTGGCCGGCGCGGCCGCAGTCGGCGTGTCGCCCCAGACCGTGATCGATTCCATCCACGGCAGCGCCATTGTGACGCCAACCCCCCGAAGAAAAGTCCGCCGCGTGAACCTGTGCGTGCTCATATTGTGATTCCATCTTTTAGCACATTCTCGCCTTGTTTGACAGTCAAACTTCTGGTGCATCTGCTCGCACATCCTGCTTGTCTGCCGATAAACGCATTGGTACACGTTTGCCCGTCGATAAGCGGCCTGGGTAAAAGCGCAATGAAACGAATTCTGGTGATTGAGGATGATCCCTCAGTGCGGCACGTGATTGTCGAAGCGCTCGAAATGCGCGGCTGGGTTCCGGTCGAAGCAGCCGACGGCGAAGAAGGCCTGGAACGCGCCCAGGGCGAATTACCCGACCTCGTTTTGTGTGACATTCAAATGCCCAAACTCGACGGCTATGGCGTCCTCCGGGGCATTCGCCAAAACACTGCGCTCGCCGCAATTCCCTTCGTTTTCCTCACCGGCCACGGCGACAAGCCGATGATGCGTCAGGCGATGGAACAAGGGGCAGACGATTTCATCGCCAAACCCTTCACGATCACCGAACTCCTCGCCGCCGTCGACGCCCGTTTCCAAAAGCAAGCGGTGCTCGAGCAAACCGCGGATAAGAAGCTCCAGGCGCTACGTGACAGCTTGCGTTTTGCCCTCCCGCACGAACTCGTCACTCCCCTCAACACCATTCTCGGCTTCGCGAGTTTGCTTCTCGAAAATCCTGATCAACCCGGACAAGTCCGCGAATTCGCTGCACACATCAAGGACGCGGGCGAACGCCTCCGCGGTCTGATCGAAAAATTCCTCGTCTACGCCCAGGTCGAACTCGCCATTACAGACCCAAAACAGCGCGAAGCCTTCACCACCAGGCCACCAGCGCCAACCGAAGAAGCAATTCTCACCGTCGCTCAACGCGTGGCGAACGAAGAGAAGCGTCTTGAAGATCTGAAACTCGAAGTGCAACCGACCGAACACCGCATCGCCCCCTCCCATCTCGAACGCCTCCTGCGCGAACTCGTCGAAAATGCCTGTCGCTTCTCCCAACCGGGCACACCGATCCTCGTCACCGCCAATCGCACCGGCACTGCGCTCGAATTACGCGTCATTGATCAAGGGCGCGGCTTCACTCCCGAACAAATCCAGCAAGTAAGCGCCAACATCCAGTTCGACCGCAAACTTTCCGAACAACAAGGCAGCGGCCTGGGCCTGGCGATCTGCCGCCGCCTGGCCGAGCTCTATTCCGGCACCCTCGAAATTCACAGCACGCCCGGCGAAAGAACAGTCGTCCGCGTCCACCTCCCCGATTAGATTCGGCCGGATGGATTACGCAGCAGCGATCGAGTTTCTCTACGGACTCCGCCTCTTTGGGACCAAACTTGGTCTCGAAAACACCTTCGCGCTCGCAAACCTCGTCGGCGGCCCGCAGGAAAGACTGCGCTTCATCCACGTCGCCGGCACCAACGGCAAAGGGTCCGTCTGCGCCTTCCTCGAAAGCATTTACCGCCACGCGGACCTGCGCGTCGGCCTCTTCACTTCGCCTCATCTCGTCTCCTTCACCGAACGCATCCAGGTCAATCGCGCTCCCATTCCTCAAGCCGACGTCATCCGCCTAACGGAAAACGTGATCGCTCGTCTCGGACCCTCGCGTGACGACTGGTCTTTTCGTCCGACCTTCTTCGAATTCGTAACCATCCTCGCGCTGCTCTATTTCGAAGAACAAAAGTGCGATCTTGTAATCTGGGAAACAGGCTTGGGCGGACGACTGGACGCGACCAACATCGTCACCCCGCTCGCAAGCGTCATCACCAACATCCAATTCGATCACCAACAATGGCTCGGCCACACCCTGGGCGAAATTGCCCGGGAAAAAGCCGGCATCATCAAACCTGGAGTGCCGGTCATCACCGCCGAAACAAAGCCCGAAGCGCTTGAAGTAATCCGATCCACGGCGGCCGCTACCCAATCACCCCTGACCGTGGTTGATGACCTTACTCCCCTGCCCGACCTGCCCCTCCTGGGCGAACACCAAAAAACAAATGCCCGCCTCGCGCTCGCGACGGTGCGGGCGTTACAAGAAATCATTCCGGTCGCCGTTTTGACCACCACCGAAGGCCTCGCCCACACAGCCTGGCCAGGCCGTCTCCAACAAATCCAAATCCGCGATTCCACCCTGCTTCTCGACGGCGCCCACAATCCTGATGGCGCCCGCAGCCTCGTGACCGCTCTGGATAAGCTCTTTTGTGGACGCGAACGCACTCTTGTCATCGGTCTCTTTAAGGACAAAGCCTGGCAGGAAATGTGCGACATCCTCATTCCTGGTGTGGCCCGCGTTTTTCTCGTGCCTCTCCACAACGAACGCTCCGTCGATCCTGACGATGTCCGCGCCTACTGCGCGGCACGCCACTCATCCACCGCTTTCACCATCTCGACTTCAAGCTCGGATGCCGTGGATGCCGCGCTGAAATTCTCCTTTGTCATCGTAGCGGGCTCCCTCCACCTCATTGGCGAAGTCATGGAGCATCTCGCCATCACCCCCGCCCTACCCTCCGAACGCAATCTTAATGAATGGGACGCAGCCAGGCAGAGCGCGTGAACAGCGTGCCAGATGTTAGTCCGACTCAAGAAAAGCGAAAGGCGGCTATCGCGATTCACCGCGTGCCGCCTTCGCATAAATTATCTTCAGCGGATTAATGAATCAGTTTCCACTGAATGCCAGCGATCACTTTAAAGTCGTTGTTTTTCCGCCCGGGAGCCGGTTGGTTGTCATAAGTATCCTGCAGCACAAAGCGCAACGCCCAGGATTTTGAGAGCGCGGATTCTACCCCCGCTTCTGAATTAACAATGAAATTGTCCCAATTATCGACCTGAGGGAGAAATTCCACTGATTCCCAAATTTTCACGCGGTCGTTAAACTTATGTTCGAATCTCTCCGCGAGGCGCAGCGTGAAGTAACTGTGCTCATCATGTCCCTGCTTCTCAAACACCACCCCTGGGCCAGCTTCCACGTTGAACGTCGTTTGAGCTTCCTTGATGAGGTAATACCCAACACCGGGACTGAGCGTGAAGCGATATTCCACATCGGCGATTGCATCATGCAACGCATCCAAACGGACATAACCATAAAAACGCTCCGTAAAAAGGTGGTTGTATTGCGCGAAACCGCCGAGGCTCTCATTGCTCGTGGTGCTGTCCTGTTCCCCGTACGTGCCATCGATGCCAAAATGCAGCTCATGCATATCCCACTTCTTATCGGCGCGGGCGTTAACCGTGGCCATAACCGTATCGCTATTTCCGGCCGTGGCGGTTAAACCGGCGCCGGCGGAAACGTCCCATTTCGGCACGGCGTTCGTTGGCGCGGCAGTCTGCGCTTTCAAATGCGGCGTGACGACGCACGCCGTGAGCAGTGCGAGCCATTTCGCACAAGTTTTCCTGTTTTCCAAAGTTACCTGGTTTTTCATCGGGCGCGCACTTTCTAGGACTCGGGCATTTCCCTCAACTGTTATTTTCTACAGTTCAACGGACCTTCCCTCATCCCGCTTGTTAATAATTATTCAATTTGCGGAAAAGCGGTCAGACCGTCCTGCCCTCATTTGCGCTTTTCAGCACAAAAATTGGTTCGAAATCGCTGAACAAGACAAAAAGGGGATGCGGTAAACCGTTAGGCACGAAAGTTGTTGTAGTGACTAAAGCCTGCGCGGAGTTCGCCATGAAAGCTATGAAAACCGATCATCGAAACACAAAACGGAAAAAGATTTTATCGATGATCCGCGCTCAGTTGCACCACCCGGTGATGCGACTGGCGTGGCGAATCGAGATCGAACAGCCCAGTCCGACTACGGGTGTGAAACGCTGAGTATTCCCTTGTTCTCTTTTACCTGATGATAGCCTCCACCTTGCCTGAACGCACAGCGCGTAAGAGGTTTACTTCATGAAAAAAATATTCGTTCTGGCAGCCTCCGGTGTGCTGTTCGCAGGATGCGCGACGCGCGAAGGTGGTCGGGTTCATAGCAGTTCCGATGGCACTCCGGTCTACGATTTCCGCGCCCAACCGCAAACCGTTGTCGCCGGTGAAGGAACATTGATGCCGGGCATGTACGATGTGCGCCAAATGCCGACCGGCCAGTTCACAGGGCAAGAGCGATCAAGCGATATCGCCGGTCCACGCCCGATCCTGCCGCCGCGAGCTGACGCCACAGAGACAGACCACAGCGCCGCGCCCGTGCTCGGAGCGGGTAGCTTAGGGCAGAGCGGTATTCACCCAGACGAGAACGCGGTCACAGGAGGCTCCCTCGTCGATCATCCTTCCGGCGTGGGCAGTGCGCCGGGCATTGTGAGCGGTTCAGGCTCTAACGTTGAGACAAATAATCCAACGATTCCGAATAAGCTCGACCAGTAAGACGAAGTCGCAGGGCGTTGCCCACGACGATCAAATCGCTCATTCCCATTGCGAACGCGGAGAAGATCGGGCTAAGAAAACCAAGTGCAGCTAGCGGCACGCCGGCTGCATTGTAAAAGAAAGCCCAGAAGAGGTTTTGCTTGATCGTGCGTAATGTGCGCTGCGCGATCGAGAGTGCTTCAGGGATCGCTTCGAGATCGGCCTTTAGAAGGACTATATCGGCCGATTCGCGCGCGACATCGCTCGCGTTGAGCAATGCGATGCCCAGGTCAGCCTGATGGAGCGCGGGGGCATCGTTGATGCCGTCACCAACGAACGCGACATGCTGACCTTGTTTCTGTAGCGAGCGGATGAACTCAACTTTGCCTTCGGGACGCACTTCAGCGCGGACATTTTCCTGCGGAATGCCGACTTCGCGAGCGATGGCTTCGGATGTTTGCCGATTATCACCGCTCACCAGGTAAAGGGATTGGCTCCTGAAACGCGAGAGTATTTGCCGAGCGCGCGGTTTGGGCTCGTCCTTCAACTGAAACAGCGCGATCAGCTTTTTGTTTCGAGTCAGCCCGACGAGCGTTCCATCCTTCGTCTCAGTCTCAATCTCCAGCCAGCGCGGAGAGCCGAGCCGCAGAACGTCTGAACCCATTTTTGCTTCGAGGCCGGAGCCGCGAATCTCACGCACTTCGTCAAAACGAACGGTGTCTGAACGGGTTGCCGCAATCGCCTTACTAAGAGGATGCGTGGAATGACTCGCGAGGCTCGCGGCGATGCCCTTTGCGTTTGGCTCCAACTCTTCGACTGCTGCGACGGAGATCTTTCCCTGCGTTAGCGTCCCAGTTTTGTCGAACACCACCGCGGTGATGGTGCCGCTTTTTTCCAGCGCTGCGCCGTCCCGAATGAGAATGCCACGACGGGCGGCAGCATTTGTGCCCGCCATAATTGCAATCGGCGTTGCCAGGCCCATCGCGCAGGGGCACGCGATAATCAGGACGGCTGCGGAATGGAAAATGGCAGCCGCGAGCGAGGACTCGGGAGAGTGAGAGTGCCAAAGAAACCTCGCGAGCAGATCATGAAAGTGTTGCGCAGTCGCGGGAGCAAGTCCCCACCATAACCCGGCGGAGAGAGCGATCAACACAACGATCGGAACAAAGACGTTGCTGACTCGATCACCCAACCGCTGAATCTGTGCACGGCTGGATTGAGCTTGTTCGACGATCGCAATGATGCGCGCCAGAGCCGTGGATTCGCCGATGCCAGTGACACGGCAAATCAGCGTGCCGCTCTCATTGATCGTGCCTGCAAAAAGTTTGTGCCCTCGGCTTTTTTCCACGGGAAGAGACTCGCCAGTAAGCATCGATTCGTTCACCGCTGAATTGCCTTCGACGACTTCGCCGTCGGTCGGAATACGATCACCCACCCGAAGAGTGACCAGGTCACCGGGAACAAGGCTGGAGACGGGAACCGTTTCTTCGCGTCCGTCTACCAGTTTGCGGGCCGTTTCTGGAGCAAGGTTCAAGAGAGCACGAAGAGCCGAAGCGGCATGAACACTTACTTTCTCCTCCATAAAATGGCCGAGGCTGACGAGTGTGATGATCGCAGCCGCGTCCATGAAATAGAGGTGTTGGACCCAACGGGCGAACAGGCCCCACACACTGAAGAGAAACGCCGTCGTGGAACCCAGCGAAACGAGCGTGTCCATGTTGGACTGGCCCTTCTTCAATTGCGACCACGCTCCCGAATAAAAGCGCCAACCGCAGAGAATTTGAACCGGAAGGACGAGGGTGAAAGATAGCCAGTGATACCAGCGTTCCAGTCCGACGCCAAAGCCCCACTCCAGAATCATCAGCGGGATTGTGACGATGAGCCCAAAGATGACGTTGAACCGCCAACCGCTGAGGAGCGCCAGAAATGAACTCGTTTCGGCGGTCTTTACCTTGCCCGAATAGCCTGCTTCCTCGAGAGCGCTGAGCAGGAGCGACGTTTTGTGATCCGTATTCGGAGACCAACGAACCGTCGCCGCCCCATGTTCAAGATCAACCACCGCACGCTGAACTCCGGGAACAGAACGCAGCGCTTCGACGACATGCCGCGCGCAGTTGTTGCAAGTCATGCCGGAGACGAGAAGTTCCGTATCCAAGGTAGCTGACCCAGTTTGGCTCATAACTCACCATCTTCAGCTTGGCAGCTGAGACTCCAAGTAAAAGTAAGCGACTCAGATCCGCGCTTTATTGTTACCTGCACGAATGATAGGTTCGACTTATGGACTTGCTGGAACGAATCACGTTGGAGGAAGGGAAATGTGGAGGACGTCCATGCATTCGCGGAAAGCGAATGCGTGTCACCGATATTCTCGACTTGCTGAGTCACGGAGCGAGTCATGAAGAAATCCTCACCGACTATCCTTTTCTTGAGGAAGAGGACATTCTCGCCGCTATCGCCTATGCAGCGCGTCAGACAGATCACGTCGTCTTGATGGCGAAGTGAACTTCCTGGTCGATAATCAGCTTCCCGGTGCATTAGCTCGCTTTCTGGTTGAACGTGGAGAACATGCCGTCCACGTACTCGACCTTGGTTTGGACGAAACAAGTGACGCTGAACTTTGAGACTACGCGATTCAGCGCTCGATGATTTTGGTGAGCAAAGACGAAGACTTCTTCCATCTGGCGAACCGTGCAGGTGATACCGGACGCCTGCTGTGGGTCAGACTGGGCAATTGCCGGAACCGGGCATTGATTAGCGCGTTGGAGCAGGAGTTCTCTGCGGTTCTGAGCGCGTTCCAGCAGGGCCATCAGATCGTTGAGATTCGATAGGCTCTTCAGTGTAACTGCTGGAACGTGTGCATTCATTGAACTCTCTGCACCATTGATTCAGCTTCGCGAAGGGCGTCGGGTAGTTTGGAGGGGTCTTTGCCGGCGCCGCGGGCGAATTCGGGGCGGCCGCCGCCTTTGCCGCCGACTAGCGGCGCGATGGTTTGGATGATTTTGCCGGCTTGGATTTGTTTGGTCAGGTCGGGGGAGACGCTTGCGACCAGGGAGACGGCGCCGTCGCTCGCGCCGGCGAGGACGATGACGCCTCTGAAGTCGCCTTTGAGGGCGTCGATGATGGATTGGAGGTAGTCGCCGTCGGCGTTATCGAGGTTCTGGATAAGCGCGCGGGTTTTGCCGACGGTTTTGGCCTGGGCGACGAGGCTGCGGGCGGCTTCGGCAGCTTGTTTTTGCTGGAGAGCTTTGAGTTGGCGCTCGAGTTCTTTTTGGTGCGCGAGGAGAGAATCGACTTTTTTGTCGAGTTCGGCGACGGGGGTGTTGAGTTTGCCGGCGACGGTTTGGATGGTTTGGAGGTCGGCGAGGGCGCGGTTGTAGGCTTCGAGGCCGGCGACGGCTTCGACGCGGCGGACGCCGGCGGCGATCGCGCTTTCACCAACAATGCGGAAGTAACCGATTTCGCCGGTGCCGCGCGTGTGGGTACCGCCGCAGAGTTCCATGGAGTACCCGTTGAGTTTTTGAGCGTCTCCGCCGATCTGGACGACGCGGACCTGGTCGCCGTATTTTTCGCCGAAGAGATGGGTGATATCGCCGCGGCGTTTGACTTCGGTGTAGGGAATTTCGATCCAGCTTACCGAGCCGTTCTCGACGATACGCTCGTTCACGAGGCGTTCGATGTCGCGAACGTGCTGCGGGGTGAGCGGGGCACTGTTGAAATCGAACGTGAGTTTTTCGGGGCCGACGTAGGAACCTTTTTGCAGTGCGTCTTTGCTCGCGACTTCGTGCAAGGCCCAGTGGAAAAGGTGCGTAACGGTGTGATGGCGCTGGATGGCGCTGCGGCGTTTTGGTTCGACGGTGACCTGAACTTCGGTGCCGATTGAAGGTGCGTCGTTATCCGCGAGGAAATGTATCCAGGTGTTGCCCGCCTTTTGGGTGTTTACGACGTGCCACACCTGACCGCCGCTGGTGAGAGTGCCGGTGTCGCCGACCTGACCGCCCATTTCGGCGTAGAACGGTGAGAGATCGAAAATGACCGCGAGCTTGTCTTTGATTTTAACAACGTCGCTGACTTTTGCGGTGAGTTCGAGCTTGTCGTAGCCGACAAATTTCGTGGGAGCTGCGCCTTCAATGTGGGTGACGGAGATAATTTCTTTTTTTTGTGCGGCACGCGCACGGGCCCTTTGTTCCTCCATGCGCTTGTCAAAATCCCGACCATCCACAGTGAACCCATTTTCCCTTGCCATGAGTTGCGTAAGATCGAGAGGGAAGCCATAGGTATCGTATAGCGTAAAAGCATCTCGCCCGCTTAAGCGCGTTACGAACGTAAGATCGGCAACATGCTGAAAAGCGGCGGTAATTTCCTGAATGCGCTCGAGGTCTATCGTGAGTTTCTCATCCTGAGTTGGCGTTCCGCGGAGGATCGGAACCGATCGAGCCTTAAGGAGCAGATTTACGAGCGCCTGCTCATCGGTGTCGATTTCATTTATTTGGAATTTTCGGTTTATTGAGCTCTGTAGATAGGTCTGTATGATACCGCTTATCTCCAAGATACGAGTGTTGTAATCAGCAAGCTTACTGAGACTTTGAACATCCCTTGCTTCGCGCAAGCTCTTTATGCGATCGAACACTTGACCGAAGGCGTGCGCAAAGTCTTTTCGACGAGCGATAATTCGCTGGAGCAAATCAATTCCTCGATCCAGCGTTTTGTTAAACGCTTCTTCTTCGGAGCGGATGGTGTTCTTCACCAATTCTTGCCGATGCTTAATTTCAGGGAAGACCTGGCTCATGGTTTCGACGAGGACGTCCACGAGTTGATAAAAGAACGTTTGATGGAAACCAAGGGTGCGGCCGTATTTCACGGCGCGGCGGAGGATGCGGCGGAGAACGTAGTTGCGGTCGTTGTTGCCGGGGAGGATGCCGTCGGCGATGGAGAAGCTCAGGGTGCGGATGTGGTCGGCGATGACGCGGAAGGCGACGTCGATTTTTTCCTGGTCGGTGTCGCCGGTTGAGCCGGGTTGCGGGAGGGTGGAGCCGTATTTTTTGCCGCTGAGTTGTTCGAGGCGGTTGAAGATGGGGCGAAAGATGTCGGTTTCGTAATTGGAGATGATGCGGTCGAATTTCGCGAAATTGTTCGTGCACTGCATGATGGCGGTGACGCGTTCGAAGCCCATGCCGGTATCGACGTGTTTGGCGGGGAGCGGGGTGAAGGTGCCGTCCTGGTTCGCGTTGAACTGGATGAAGACGAGGTTCCAGATTTCGATGCACTCGGCGGTACCTTTGTTGACGAGGGAACCTTGAGTGTCGCCGGCGGCGGTAAGATCGACGTGGAGTTCGGAGCAGGGACCGCACGGGCCGGTTTCGCCCATCATCCAGAAGTTGTCTTTTTTGTTGCCGTTGACGATGTGGATTTTGGGGTCGAGGCCGGCGGCGCGGAAATGGGCGGCCCAATGGTCCCAGGCTTCCTGGTCGAATTCGCTGGGGTCGCCTTTGGATTTGTCGGGGGAATAGACGGTGGCGTAAAGGCGGTTTTTCGGGAATTTCCAAATGCCGGTGACGAGTTCCCAGGCCCAGTCGATGGCTTCCTTTTTGAAGTAGTTGCCGAAGCTCCAGTTGCCGAGCATCTCGAAAAAGGTGTGGTGATAGGTGTCGAGGCCGACATCTTCGAGGTCGTTGTGTTTGCCGCCGGCGCGGATGCATTTTTGGGTGTCGGCGGCGCGGGGCGGATTGTACGGGCAAGGCTGCTGGCCGAGGAAGATCGGGACGAACTGGTTCATGCCGGCGTTGGTGAAGAGGAGGTTCGGGCTGTCCGGCATGAGGCTCGAAGAAGGCACGATGGTGTGCTGCTTCGACTTGAAGAAATCGAGAAACGATTGGCGTATTTCGCTACTGGTCATAAACGGTTTAGCCGCCCGTCCCGGGCGGAGGAACGGGGAAAATACAGGCGAAAACGGCAAAAACCAAATGCCAAATCTTGGCCGAAAGACAGACTTGCTGGAAGCGAGCGAAGTTCGGCGGGGAGTTGGTGGGCCTCTGGGGCACTTCCCGCCTTCTTAAGGTGTTCCGTTCTTGGATTCTTTGAAAGGCATCTCTGCAGGAGGAGGACCACCGGGGCCGGGACCCGATCGGCCAGGGCCGCGCCAACGTCCACGGCGTTCATGGAAGGATTTCTCGCGTTCGCGGTCCATTTCTTCGAGTTTGGTCGCTTGCTCGGGAGTGATGAGTTTGCCGATTTCGTCGTGGTTCTTCTTCACCGAAGCTTCGACTTCTTTGATGCTGCGGTCCTGGATTGCGCGAACTTCCTCGAAGCCCTTTCGGAAAACCGGTTCAACTTTCTCGATCTGTTCAGGAGTAAGCGAAAGTTTCTCCTTCATCCGATTGAAAATGTGGTTCTGGAACTCTTCAGGAGAAGGCGGGGCTTTCCGTTCGCGCTGGGGCGGAGGTGTTTTGGCCGGCTTGTAGGCAGTCGCCACACCGGCGCCGGCGATTCCGCCCGCGATGAAAATCAATGCGATATAAAACGCTATCGTGGTTTTAGTCATTGGCCAACGCCAGTTGGATCAATTGCTCGGTCTGGGTGACGGCATCATTGGCTGTCGAGGTAGTCGAGCTGCCGCTTTCCCGGGTAACTCCATACTGTAGCAAAACACAAATTAGTGCGGTTCCGAATGCGAGCCCAAGAGCAGGGCGCAAAACGGCAACCCACTCTTCGAGCACGTTCGGCCCTTCGCGACGCGCGACCTGGAGTTTTCGCATGACCGCCTCAGTAAAACCAAAGGGCACGTCGGTCTGCTCCACGCGATCAGCTTCGCGCACGCGCATTGCTAAATCGTTCCACAAATCTTTCATCGCGTTTTCTCCAGTTTCTCGAGTTCCTTGCGCAATTTACGTCGTGCGCGGAATGCTCGAATTTTCACCACAGCTTCCGCCGAACCGGTCATTTTGGCCGTCTCGGCGATACTGCGCCCTTCCAAATCCAGACAAGTTAATATCATTCGGTCGCGCGGGGGAAGCGTTTCCAGCAGCTTCGCCGCCAACTCGCGGGTTCCTGCCTGTTCATCGACCGATCTCTCTTCCTTTTGATCAAGCACCCGGTCGAGCGCATCGGCTTGTTCCTGCGAAAGATCGGCCCAGCGCAATTCGGGGCGCGCCTTTTCCGCACGCAACTCGTTGAGACAGGTGTTCACCGCGATCCGCGAGACCCAATGCTCGAACGGAGCGTCACCATTATACTGTTCGATCTTCTGAAACACTTTAACGAACACAATCTGCGCCAGATCTTCCGGATCCATCCGCCGCGGCAAATGCCCATGAACGATGCGCATCACCAACGGGTGCAGCTCGCGAACAACTTCGCGCGCGGCGTCCGGATCGGCATCTTTGACGCGCAGCAGCCATTCGCTGCCAAATTTCCGTTCAGGCATAGATGCCACTGCCATCCCATACCACAGAGGATAAGACACGGACAGCAGCCGATGGGTTACAGGCTCGGGGTCGTAAATTCTTATGGTGGTAAATCATCTTTCTGCTTGGGCGAACGGCACAATCTTAGCCCCGCTCTGATGAAGGACAACCCTGAATCACCTTGCCGTGACTGAGGCCGATTTGGATGTACGCATGCCTCCGTAAATGCGTCCAAGAGCCCGCCCGAGGCTTGAGAGAAGCCCTTTATCCTCCTCAAGTTCATAGCGCCGGTATGCGTAGGTGCGCAGCCGGCCCGGAAGTTCCCTGCGTGCCCGTGCAACCCAATAAGCGTCGTTGGCGAGAATGAGAACGCAGGTAAAGAGGAAAACGCCCAGGAAACCAGGGTTCAGACGAAAGCCGAAAAACGCATTCAAGATTGAGATGATCACACTCGCGACTGCAGTGACGAAGAATGGCAACCCGATCAACCGCACAATAGCGGCGCCGCCGGCCTGCTTCGGATTGCGAGCGTTGACCGCGCCCCACATCGAAAGCCAAATAGCGGCATAGAGATCGATCAAGTAGAGCGCGAGCGAGAGGACGATGACGACTTTCATCTCCCCGGCAACGGGGGGTGTGCGAGTAAAAATGAGAAACCCGGTAAAAAAATGGAGCAGAATGACGAGAAGCACCGGCCCGCGGAGTTGGCGCACGGTCGCTCGAAATTGCCCGCGAAGAACGTCGCGTGCCTTGAGAGGAGTGGAAAGGAGCATTTCGAGCGTCCCCTGCTCTTGTTCGACCATTAATTGGGCGGCACCGGCGCCTGCCGTCATGAATCGGTGGACCAGGGTCATTCCGACCGTGAAGGCCAGGATCGAATCCGGAGAACGGCCACTCGTATCGTAAACGAACGCGCCCAGACCCAACATCAGTATGGTGATGATCCATCCGCCGAGAAACCGCAGTCGATCCCGGGAGGCGAGCCAGAGGAACGGGTTTGGTTCGAGCAAGGTCTGGCGCAGCCGCCGGCGAACTTTTTCGCTTCCGAATGAAAGCCGTTTCCACCAGGCCCTTGGACTCAAGCGCGGACGCTCTGGTTTGTCTTGCCACTGACGCGGAACGAAAGAAGTCGCCAACCCCAGAAACACCCAGCCGAGAAGGTGCAGGCAGAACAGGTTCAACCAGGGCATATTGGACGCGCCAAATCTTACGCCGACCATGCTGGGAAGAAAACTGGAATTCAGCGAGAAGAGAAAAAAGAGCTCGGAAAGCCACTTCGGCCCAGTTAAAGCCAAATTGATCCGCGCAAGCATCGGCAGACCCCACCAGAGAAACACGACCATGAGAGAAGCACGTCCGGCCGCTCGCTTTTGCTCGAGACTGAATGTGGAGATGAGCAACCCCATCGCGGCGCTCACAAAAAGAGTATTCAAGAGAGCGATGCAGATTTGGAAAATCTCTCCAGGTAGCACGCCGCCGCAGATCAGCAATAGGGAAAGCAAAGGAAAGGTGACGAGCACGCCGAAGAACGCTGAGAGGCCAGTGGCAACGAGTTTGCCAAAGGTTATCTGCCACGCCGGGAGCCCGGTGAGAAAAAGCAGGCCAAGCGTGCCCTCCCGTTTCTCTTTGGAGATCGCGTCGGCTGATACCTGAGCACCGCTGAACATGCACATCATCGAGAGCATGTAGCCCAAAACGCCGATAAAAGGAAAAACGCTGCCCACTCCGACGCGGGAATAAAAAAGCGCAAATGCAATTCCGCCCACGACCGTGACCAACCCGGTAGTCAATCGCACGCGATAAGTAAGCGGTGACCGGGCCAGCACCAGCATCTCGCGCCGGGCGATGGGCATTACGAACACCCGAGTAGCATCGACAATTCGCGCCGGTTCTCAATTCCAAAGAGGCGCCCCTCTTATAATCCGAGTTCCATCTGCGGCCCTGAAGGTCGCCGGAAGTTCTCCGCGGTGAGCAATGGCTTGTTGTCATCCGCAAAGCCGAATTTACGGCAGGCGACGTGATACATCTGGTTGAGCTGTTCGGCAAAAACTCCATCGCCCCGCATCCGCGAACCGAAGGATGAATCGTTCAATTTGCCCCCGCGCATCGCGCGAATTCGATTCAGAACGTTCTCTTTCCGATCGGGGAAATGGTTTTCCAACCAATTCTCGAATAGATCTTTTACCGCCCAGGGCAGCCTCAGCGGAACGTATCCTGCAAACTTTGCTCCGGCCTTTGCCGCTTCGGCGACGATATTCACCAATTCGTGATCGTTGAGCCCTGGAATCATCGGCGCAGCCAAAACTCCGGCAGGAACGCCCGCTTCATTCAGGATACGCAACGCTTCCAAGCGCGCTTTCGGCAAGGATGCGCGCGGTTCGAGTTTTGGCGTAAGAGTCGAGTCCAGCGTGGTGATCGAGACGTTCACAATGACCGCATTGTATTTGGCGAGTTCGGCGAGAAGATCGACGTCGCGTGTCACGAGGAAATTCTTTGTAATGATGCAAACCGGGTTTCGGAATTCGGCAAGCACTTCAAGGCAGCGGCGGGTCAATTGCATTTTGCGCTCGAGCGGCTGATAGCAATCGGTCACTCCGCTCATCGCGAGCGTTTGCGGTTTCCATTTGCGCGACATCAACTCTTTGCGGAGCAATTCCGGCGCATCCTCCTTCACCATGATCTTCGTCTCGAAGTCGAGCCCTGGCGAAAAGCCGAGATACTCATGCGTCGGCCGCGCAAAACAATACGCGCACCCATGCTCGCAACCGCGATAAACGTTGATGCCCGCGTCGAACCCTACATCCGGGCTGTTATTGTAAACGATAATCGACTGGGTGGTGTCCTTCAGGATCTGCGTTCGCGGCGATATATCATCCTCCGGATTCCAATCTATTTCCCGCTCGTAGCTCGTGCTGACGAAGCGATTGGTGGGATTGAACGAGGCACCCCTTCCTTTAATGGGCTCTGACGCAGGCACTCCATTACACTAGCGCACCGGAACTTCCCGCGAAAGATTTGTCAGATTCGAACCCCGTACACTCGCTCCGCGTTTGTGCTGAAGTACTTCCTTTGAGCCGCACGCGATTTTTCTCCGAAATATCTTTGGACAATAGAAAGCACTGTTGCGTAGTCCGCGAAGCGCGCGCTCACCGGCCAATTGCTTCCGAAGATCAATCGATCCTCTCCAAACTCATTCCAGAGAACGTCGAGTGTCGGTCGATAAAACTCCACCTCGTGCGGAGCAGAAGATTCTTGGCCGGTCGCTTCCGCAAGACCGGACACCTTCATCATTACGTGTCGGTGAGCCGCTGCGTTGCGGATGCCGTCTACCCAGTGCGGATCCGGCGCCTTGCCATCGATATGCACGCCGGCGCAGTGGTTGATCACAATGCGCAGGTCCGGGATGGCGTCCGCGAGTTGTGCAATTTTCGATAATGCGTCCGGACCACCCAGCACATCGACCGACAGTCCGCGTTTGGCGAGGAGTTTTAGATCGCTGACGTACCCGGATTTTTCGGGTGAAAGCGATATATCCCAGCCTCCGGTGCGGATCCCCCGCAACAACTTATTGGCTCCGAAGCGGTCAAGATCACGCGCGAAATTGGGTTGGCCTGGCTTCAAATGTCCCACAAGTCCGAGAATGAACGGTTCGCTCTTCGCAATTTCCAGAATCCAGGCGTTGTCCTCCACCAGAGGACTGGCCTCGACCACGACGGTGCCCTTTACTCCGAGCGGTTCGGCAATGGATTTTAATTCTTCCGGCAAAACGGTCCGATAAAGAACTGAATCGTTCCTCGGTGGCCATGGAACGCCTTGCGGACGTGACGGATCATAAAAATGCGTGTGCGTATCGATGATCGCGATCTCTCCTTCGCCCATTGTGGCACAACCCGCCGCTGCCGCCGCCGTGGTGGTTGTAATTAGAAACTTTCGCCGATTCATTTGGTCAACAAGGTTGGTGTCCCCAATCACTCTCTTTCAACGATTCCTCATAACGTTCCATCTGTTCCTCGGCGCTGAGCTCGTCCGTCGGTTTTTTTTCATCCTCCGCCTGGGGCAGGTTTGGCTTTGGCTGTTCTTCTTTGGGGACCATAGCGCGACACTAGCGCGCGCCTCGCTAAATGTCAGCCTCCCAATGATCATCTTACGAGTCCCCCAGAACGATTTGGGCGGTCTCCACCAAGCACGATCTTGCAACTTAGTGATATGCTTTATCAATCGAATCGGCTCTAAAGAATCGCAGCTCATACCGGCTCTCGTTGATTGATCTGATCGATCGCCCAGCGCGCGTGCTCCGCAATCAGCGGCTCCGGATCATCCATCGCACGCCTTAGCGCGGGCAACGCTTCTGCGGTTCCCACATTTCCCAACGCCACACAAACATTGCGCAACAATCCACGCCGTTTCGTCCGTAAAATAGGTGTGCCTCGAAATTTTTCTTTGAACCCCGCATCATCCAACGCCAGCAACTGCAACAATGCTGGTTCGTTCAAATCCTCTCTCCGATGTTCTCGCATCATCTGCCCTTCGCGCGCAAAACGATTCCATGGACAAATCTCCAGACAAACATCGCACCCGTAAATCCGATCGCCAATTCCACTCCGCAGCTCTTCCGGAATCGATCCTTTGAACTCAATTGTCAGATACGAAATGCAACGCCGCGCATCCAATCGAAATGGGCCTGTGATCGCCCGCGTCGGGCACGCTTCAATGCAGCGCATGCAACTGCCGCATCGATTCTTCTCCACTGCATCGGGCTCCAGCGGCACCGTCGTGATAATTTCCGAAAGAAAAAACCAGTTTCCAAGTTTCCTGCTGATCAAGTTCGTATGCTTCCCCGCAAAGCCGATCCCCGCCCTTTGTGCCAGGTCCCGCTCCAACAACGGCCCGGTATCCACATACCATAAACTTTGCGTCTCGCTTCCCCCCACCTCATTCACGAAAGCAGTCAGCGCCCTCAGCGGATCAGCGAGCACGTCGTGATAATCTTTAAACCGCGCATACCGCGCTATCTTCCCAGAACTCGCCTGCAGCCTTCGATCGTTCGATTCCTCAGTATGTCCCTTAAAGGTTGGAAATCGGTTCCCTCCTTGGTCATTGGTGCTTTGACATTGATCATTGCCCCTCATCTGCCCCATGAAATAAGAAGTCCCCAAAACAATAATGGACTGCGCACCCGCCAGCACTTGTTGGGGATCAACCCGCTTGAATGCGTTCCGTTCCAGGTAAGCCATCGTCCCGTGCTGCCCGGTTGTGATCCACTCCTCAAACGCCGCCGCATTTACCGGTCGATTCGCGCTCGTGAACCGGCAATCGTCGAATCCCAACTCTAAAGCGCGCTGGCGAATCTGCTCTTTCAACTTTCGCCCTGCTTCGCCACCGTGCGAAACTGGTGCACCACATGCATCGCCACCTCGCGCGGCTTTCGAAACTCACTGTTCAATAACACATCCGCCTGCCGATAGGCTGGAGCCCGCTCATTCAGCAATTCCCGAATCCGTTCCAACGGCTTCTCGACCCTCAATAGCGGCCGATGCGACTGATGCCCCACTCGCCGAAAAATCGTTTCCGGCGTACACCACAAACACACCACCAGCGCATGCTCTTTCAAGCTCGCCAGATTTTCCGGTCTGGTCACGAGCCCGCCGCCCGTCGATATGACCGCACCCTTCAACTCGTTTAAATGCTGGACCACCTGCCGCTCATATTCGCGGAACCGCTCCTCGCCTTCCCCGGAAAAAATCTCACTGATACGTTTGCCTGCCATGCCTTCGATCATCTCGTCCGTGTCGACGAACTCAAAATTTAACATCGACGCGACGATCTGGCCAACGGTGCTCTTGCCCGTGCCCATGAAGCCCACCAGCGCAATATTCGAAAAGCGTCGCCCTTCGGTCATCTCTCTTCCGTCTACTGCAAATCTGCCTCTCAATCACGCCCAATCTTCGGTTCATCTTCCAGAAAGACAGCGCCCCCGCCCGCTTTCGTCAACGCTCCAGGCGTGATCTCAGTGGAAAGTGTAAAATAAATCGGCCCGTTTTACCGGGCCGATTTACCGCGGCGTGCGTTGCACACGCCTCTAATCATTCGCTAAAGGCAATAAGAAGAATGATGTCGTTTAGACACCCTGCTTTTTACTCCGCAGCCCAAATCTTCGGAATCAGGGAAATGCTCTTATCCCATCCGGGGTTTCACCGGGCCGCGTGCGCAGGCAGGCAAAACTTCTCGCCAACAGTCACGCCGGTTCCAATGACTGCAGTTACCCCGTGGTTAAGGGTCTGCGAAATTGAGAAGTATCGTGTTCCCCCCCGATGGCGCTTTGGTCCAGAACTTCAAAAATCGGTTCGTGCAAAAAATGACCATTGCACTGGCCGCTTCATTAATGATAGCCGCTGCCAGCGCACAGAACATTGTTCTCAACGGCAGCTTCGAATCTCCGGGGCTGCCAGCTACGGAGAAAACTCGCCCCCTTTCAAATGGCGATACCTTTATTCCAGGCTGGACCGTGATTGATGACGGAATCGGTGAGAAGCCGTACTACGCTCAAGGTCCGAACTCTGACGCAATTTCGTCCGGTAGTTACGGTCTCATTCTCAACCAGGGCAGTGGAATCAAAACAACGTTCCGCGCGGATGTTAGCTTTTACGAACTGGCCGTTTCAATTCATCCGGGCGACTGCAAGCTCTGCGTCTCCCCTGCTCCGCTCCGCGTCCTCATCAACGGCGACAGCTACACCCTGCCCCTCGCGCCCGGATTCACCCGTCCGACCATTCAGTTTTACACCACCAATTCCATCAATACTTTGGAGCTTCTCAACGAATCTTCGCCTGCCGATTACAAGCAATTTGGATTGGACGACGTCAGCGTCACAAAGGTGAAAGGATTTCCCCTGGCATTTCGAATGTACCCAGGCGTGATTCTCGAAGGGACAGTGGGCCAACGTTACGAAATCCAGGCTGCGCCAGATTTCACTGCGCCTCGCTGGCAGACGCTGACGAATTTCATTCTGACCAACTCACCCTTCATCTTTATTGATATCGATCCCAAACATCTGCTCACCTACCCGCCTGATCGCCGCGTTTACCGGGGTGTGCAGGTCCCCTAATTCTTTGGTCTCTTACCGAAACAGCTTTGCGGGAATGCATTGTTTCCGTTAGAGTCGTATCAGGATGTCTGGTGATCGCCAGAAGGTTTGCCCGAAGTGTCGTGCGTTTCTTCCTCGAAAAACGACCAAGTGTCCCTATTGCGGGAAGAATGCGACTGCGACCGGCGTCAACAAAAAGCGCTGCCGCCTCTGCGGCGGCCTGGAATTCAAAAGCGTGCCGGTGGGAGATGTGGTACCCGGGCAGAAAAAAATTCAGAAAGTAACCGTGTGCGCCGTTTGCGGCAAAGCGGCTTAGCCGCTTTGCTCGTCGGTTGGACCGTCAACGGTTTGTCAACGGTTTTGGCTGCGCTTTCTCATAGTCGGATTTATTCACCTTCTCTACCTTCTGCGTAAAAACGAAAGTGCCGCGCTTGTTGCCAACCACGATGTCCGGCCATTTGTCTTTGCTGATGTTTCCAGCCACCACTTGCGTTCCAATCCCCGAATTGTCGTCGATCTGGTAAGGGATGAAGTCAACGCCGCTCGTGCTTCGCACCGTTTTGAACCAATACAAGACCGGTGCAGCGCCCGGCTCCGCATCTCCAGTTGGCCCGTGCGCCCACCAACGCTTTCCAGTAACGATGTCCTTGATTCCATCGCCATCCATGTCGACCAGATCGACCGCGTGCAACTGCGAGAATTTCACTCCATATTTGTTGTCGCTTGCCTCTTTGCCCATGATGAGGTGCTGGTTGAAGGTGATCTCTCCGCCCTCTTTGAAGCTTTCATACCAGACCAGGCCGTAACCATGCGCGAAGAGCGCTGTGATCACGTCGTTGTCACCGTCACCATCCACATCGTAGGCATACATGTGCGAACTTCCTTCCTTGGAAAACGGGAACGGATGCTTCTTCCACATCGGATCGCCCTCGAGACTTGCAGGCTGTTCCCACCAACCATCTTTCTCAAGCAGGTCCATTTTGCCATCGCCATTCACGTCGCCATAGCCGAGCCCATGAGTGAATTTGTGATAGTTGTTATTCGGAGAAATGTTATGCCATTTCCACAGCTTTGTCGGATCATTCCAGTCTGGTTCGGCGTAACCGTATGATCCCTTCGAACTGCAAATCACCTCCGGCTTTCCATCGCCGGTCAAATCCCCAAAGGTGGGCGATTCATTGTCCGTCACCTCCAGCATAATGTGACGCTGCCAATGGCCGTCGCGTCCCTTCGGATTCTCGTACCATGAACTTTCCTCGCCTGGAAAACCGAGGATTAAAATGTCAGTCCAACCGTCTTTATTAAAATCGTAAGTGAACGCGAAGAAGTTCTTGGAATAACCGTGAGGGTCAAATCCCTTGACCGTCTCTTCCCCGCCATCAGAGCCTTTGCGCTTGTAGCTCGCCGTGGCCGGAGCGTACTCGTGGCGTTTATCGTATTTCGGTCCCTCCCACCAGTACGGTCCCGAAACGATATCATTGGCACCGTCATGATTGAAATCGCCAAAGTTGGCTCCTTCCGACCAGAACTCATTGCTCAGCTCCTTTTTCTCGAACCTCTGCACCATGTAATCAGAAGCTGACAATGTACAGACCACGCCGCCCAGCAAAGCTCCAGCCGTAAGTGATTTCATGCGTTCGAGAATAAGCAGATGGCGTTACCGAGGCAAAGCAATTGAAAAGTAAAGATGTAAGCTTACACTACGATTTCGGAGCACATTTCACTCAACGGCTACATTCAAAAACCGCGCTTTTGGTTGACGGACAGATGCTTATCGACCGCGCGAAAAGCACCGCCCACATGGATCGTTTCCTGCTATTGAGCCCCAAAGCCTGCTTTTTTCGGAAAACCAACAACAAGAAGCTAACCAAGAACAAATATGAAAAAGCTGATCTCCCCAAGGAGTCTTTTCGGGGCTGCCGCGACATTGGCAGCCATCTTCTCATTTGAACGTTCAACCCCAGCCGCGGTCAACTTGACCACCTTCACCGACCCTCATCCGGTGGTGAACGGAGGAACGATTGGATTCGCATACGCCGGAAACAAATTCGTCGGATCGGTTCAGAACGACGGATTGGGCGTCCTTTACTCCACCGATTTAACGGGCGGTAACGTTCAGGTGTTCGCCCCAACCGTAAACATCCCCAACGCCGGAAGCCCTTCATCTGAGCATTTCGTTGCCAGCTCGCTCGGACTGGGTGGATTTCCAAGCCGTGACATTTACGTCGCCTCGGGTCCAAACATCATCCATATCGACAACGCGGGTAGCGCGGGCGGCTCATTCTTGACGACGCCGCTCTCCAGCCCGGTTCGTGGAATTCTTTTCGACGCAGTGGGTTCCTTCGGTGGCGATATGCTCGTCACAACATCCGCCGGCGATGTCTATCGCGTAAACAACCTGGGGGTTCCAACAAAGATCGCGAACACAGGGGAAGATACCGAAGGACTGGATATCGCGCCCCTCGGTGCAGGCTTTGGATCATTTGATGGGCAGCTTATCGTAGCGTCCGAAGGCAGTGGTCAAATTCGAGCCATCAAGCCGGACGGCACCGTTTCACCGATTACAACAGTGGCAAGCGCGGAAGAACTCACCTTTGTACCTTTGAATCTGGGTGCCAGCGGTAATCCTGTGGAAGGGTTCTATGGCGCGAATTACACCCCCAACGTTCAAAAAGCCGCGGCCAGTGAATTTGTTGGTATGCTTGGCGACGTGATCGTGACCGGAGAAACCACTCACCTAATCAACCGCATTCACTGGAATGGATCGGCCTTTGAAGTGACACAAATCGGGCAATTCCCAAATCAGCCTGAAGATGGCATTTTTGTCACCGCCGCCATTATCAATCCGGGCCCGACACCGACTCCTGACCAAGCGCCCGGCCTTCTGCTGATCGGTTCGTTTGTCGGTCTTCTGCTTTATGTCCGCGGCAGAAAGACAGTAAAAGCTTAAGCGAGCCGCCTGTTTCGACTGCGAAAGGCCCAATGCTCCGGCATTGGGCCTTCCTATTTACTGGGAACTAAACTCTCAAGTGCAATTCGAAATGCCTAGCTGCTCTTTTTCGCCAGGTCAATCTTGCTGGCGGTAATAACCTTCTTGCCATCTTTCTCGGAAACGGTGCCGGTCACTTCCACATCTTTTTCTTCGGTGCAGATATTTTTGTGAAACTTCTTACTCGTGTCGTTGTTCTCGACTAAGTACTGAGTGCCGTCCTTAGTTGTCACTGCCATCTGGCAACTATCCGTCTTTTTCAACGAACACTTGGCGCATTCCCCTTTCCCCTTAATCGTCTGAGTATCAGCCGCGAAAACCGCTAAGCTGGAAAGAGCCGCAATCAAAAGATATTTTTTCATAGAAAAACCACTTTGAGATGCCTTTGCCAAAACGCAATCGGGGAATTCATCAGAGCTATCCTGATCACCTCGTACGCGATACTCTTACGAAAATTTTCCTGCAGAGCCGAAAGCAATCTTGAAATCTTCGTTACCGAGGCTCACGCTGGCTTGCGGAAATTCCAATGAACTGCCCAAAGCGCACAAAAAAGGGGTATGCAAGTAGCTTCCATGCGAACGGCGCCTGCGAGTTCCGTAAGGCAGTCAAAAACAACCCGGAATACCAAAGAAAGTGGGAAGCGGAAAAGCGTCAACGTATTGAGACCTTGTTGGCTGAGCGATTCGATGAATTTCAGCAGGCTGGCTATTGGAAACGGGAGGCCATTCTGAAAAAGATCCACTTGCAGGTGAACCGAGAGATGTCGATGGCCCACTGTTTATTCTAAGCGCCGCGAACCCGCGTCTGGCTAACCGAGACGGCGCAGGTATATTCCGAGCGATTACCTGATGAATCTCATTTTGCTTCTCGCCGGCTCCCTGTTCTTCTCCCTGTTAACCTTTGCCGCGCCTGCGCACGTCATTGTAATCCGCCACGGCGAAAAGCCCGGGGACCGCGACGCAAAGCATCTCTCCCCCGCGGGGGAGCAGCGTGCGGAAAAACTCATTGAATTTGTCAAAGCGAACCCTGAACTCAGCGGAGTCGGAGCGCCGAATGTTCTCATCGCCACGCTGCCGACCAAAGATGGAGGGGGGCAGCGCACTGGGGAAACGCTTGCGCCGCTGTCCAGCGCGTTGAAGGTACCGGTCGAGACGCCCTATGAATCGGACCACCCAAAAAAGCTCGCTTCGAAGCTGCTCGAAGAAAAGCGATACGACGGCAAAAATGTGCTCGTTTGCTGGACGCATGAACATATTCCGGCGCTGATCCAGGCACTCGGTATCCATCCGGCGCCCGCAAAGATGGGCGATGACGTGTACGATCTCGTATACCTCATCAGCTATGGCGAAAAAGGCCCGACACTTCAACTGTTGCACCAGGAGATGCAATCCGCCGCGGAAGGGAAAAAATCAAAGGGGCTCCACTTCGGCAAAAAGAAACACTGAGTCAGATTGCAACGAGGCTTTTTTCCAGAAACTCGCGGTTAGCCCGCGCGTTCGCGGTCGTTTCGGAGGCGGTGCTTCCCACCTTGATTCCTTCGACCATGATCGGGCCGTTGAAGCCAGCTTGCTTCAGCTTAGTGAAAACCGCTTTAAAGTCGACCTTCCCGCTGCCGAACTGGGTCATCACCTCCGCTTTGGGTGCGGCGCAATCCTTCGCGCAAAAGCCAGTCACGTATTTGGCAATCGGGGCTAGCTCCGTGACGGGATCTTTGCCTGTGTAGTAAATGATGTTTCCCGCGTCGTACCAGATTTTAAAATTGGCATGCGACACTTTATTGATGCAACGCAGTATTTCTTCGGATGCGCCACTGCCGCCGCCATGCGGTTTCATCGTCACCTGAATGCCATGCTTGTCGGCCTGCGGAGCAGCGTCGGCCATGAGCCGGTAAAAATCCTCGTAGTGCTCCCGTTTATCCACGCCAAAAGTGAGCATGTAGCGAAGCTCCAAACGCGCGGCGTTTTCAATTTGCTTCCGGAGATCGAGAATATTCGCCTCTAAGGGACCATCCTGCTTAAAGCGGATCGTCGTCATGTTCGCCGTCAGGCCGCGCTGAGCAATTCGCTTTTTCAGATTTGCCAGATACTCGGGCGTTGCAGCGGATGAGGTGAATGCCTCACCTCCTTGCGGCGTGAGAAAGCCGGTAATTTTGTAGCCTGCCTTGGCGATTCCATCGAGCGCATCGTCGTAGCTCCATTTGGTCCAGGCACGATTGAAGCAACCGATTGGCCATTGCCCTTTTTCAGCGCCCCGCGTGACGATTGATAAAAGGGCCAGCGTTCCGCACGCTTCGATAAATTCACGACGATTCATGGTTCTCAATCCAGTCGTACATCCGGCAGGTGAAACGTCAAACAGATTACGAAAACCATACCTGAGGCAGAGGCTCAGCAGTCATCCTATCATTACGGGGATTGCTGAAAGCTATTCAGCCCGCCCCCTGACTGGCGGAACTTTGGCGCCGCGACGAATATTTTTGAAAACGAAAGGTGGCCCATGCGAGTGCTGGATATATACCAAAACTATTGCTGGTCCTTCGAGTACGAGAATCCAGTGGCCTTGCGCCAATTGCGCGTAGCGGCCGCTTTTGCTGATGCGCCGGTTCGTGACTCTGAGTTGGACTCCATACCCCGTAGCCACGCTTATCGACTGGTCGGCGATGCAGCCGCATTTGAGCTCGCGGACGACTTTTTCGACGAAATCAGCGTGGAATACTGTCCAACGGTTCTAAAAAGGATGGTCCTCGCGCAGAAGGTGAAGCGCTGGCTTAAACCCGAAGGGAACCTTTGTCTTCCCGAAAGCAACTACCAAACTCCGCAAGTGCGCGAGCCTTATATCCCGCTACGGAGACCTGCCTTTGCCGGCGCGTAAAGCCTCTCAGTTGTCGGCCCCAAGAACTTCCTTCCACACCGGAACGCGGTCCAGCAAACCGAGACGCTCCAGCGTTGCCAGGTCAAGCTGCGCTTCGCGAGCCGATGAAGGATCGAGGTGCTGCGCGACATGAACGGCCAGTAGAGGACCGAATTCACAGGGCTGCGCACGATCCAAAGAATGATGCATTTCTATGGCTCGGACGACTGTATCGGATACTCCCCAAAGCGCCAACAAGTAAGCTCCCACCTGCGCATGAGTGGATTCAAAAATCCCGAGTTCCGCCTGCGCCAGAGGCAGCGCCCTTTGATTCGCTAAATCAATGACAAGTTTGTACTCCGCTTCAGCGTTCGCCGCGAGGATCAGTTTACCCACATCATGCAACAAACCCGTTAAAAAGCATTCTTCACAGACCGGCGTGGGAAGTCTTTCGATAACCGCCAGTTTCCGAGCCGAGACTGCAGTGCGCAAACTGTGTCCCCACAGGTCATGGAATGTCGCACGAATAAAAGGGCTTTCTTCGTAAAAGTTGAAAACTTGCGTCCCGAGCATCAAGGCGCGCAATACCTCAATGCCCAGCAACTGCACCGCCTCTGCCGGGCTGGCGATTTGCCGCGCACTGCCGAATTGAGCCGAATTCACGATATGCAGCAATTTGGTGCTGAGCCCTGCGTCTTGCTCCACCACCCGGGCAATATCATCAATTTCCGTGTACTCCGAACTCAACATCTCACTCAAGCGCAAGTACGTGTCCGGAGGCGTGGGTAGTGCCTTGTTCCCGCACACAATTTTCCGGATGCGATCCGTGCTGATGAGATAGCTGTACTGGCAAATTCTCTTCAGCAAGGCTGAGAGGACCTTAAAATTCAGCGGCTTGGTGAAGAAGCGATGGCCGACCGTCAGGCACTCAGCGACCTTCAACCGGTCGGCAAACCCGGAAATCACGATACGCGCGGATTCAGGATGGGTGCGCACCACTTCGGTCATGAATTCCATGCCATCCATTTGCGGCATAGCCAGATCCGAAACGATGACGTCAAAAGGTTTCTCCTCCATCAACCGGAGAGCCTCTTCGCCACCCGCTGCGGTGCAAACTTCGTGACCACTGCCCAAAACAGTATCCAGCGAAGCGTACAGCTCCCGCAGAATTTCCTCATCGTCGACAAACAGCAACCGCTTAGGCATCAACCATACTCATCGACCTCTGAGGCAACTTCGTTAAGCGAAAAACGGAATGCCTGCTTGCCTTTATGATTCTGCGAAACGCCAGTTATGCTCTTGAAAGTTCCTATTGAACACCAGGCAGGCGGTTGAGAAACTGAGCACCCATGCAGTTGCCCCTGGTTTTATTCATCCTTATCTCCTCTGGTTTATCCGTGTGGGCCTCTTCCTCCCAAATCCCCGCCTCTTCGCACTTTCGCAAAGTCTCCCTCGCCACAAATCTCCTCGAACCGATTCAACTCTCGTTGAGCGCATCAGGTGATGTCTATTTTGCAGAAAGACACGGCGCGATCAAATGTTGGAAATCCCAGAGCGGTGAAACGATCACCGTCGGCCGACTGGATGTGTTCACCGGGCCTGAGGATGGCCTGCTCGGTCTCGCGCTCGATCCTCGCTTCGAAACGAACCATTGGATCTACGCCTTTCACTCTACAGTGGGCGTTCTCGAAAATCGCATTTCCCGCTTCACGGTTCTGAACGACAAACTCGATTTGGAATCACAGAAAATCCTTCTGCGCATCCCGACTTTGCCGAAAAAGCCAAACCATTCCGGCGGCGGCCTGGCCTTCGACTCGCACGGAAATCTTTACGCTTCGACCGGCGATTACACCTTCATCAGCGATTCAGATGGTTACGCGCCTCTTGACGAACGTTCCGGTCGCGAAGAACACGATTCGCAGCGGACCGCGGCCAACACGAACGATCCGCGTGGAAAAATTCTGCGCATCCATGCAGAGGCGGATGGCTCCTACTCCATCCCGCCAGGGAACCTGTTTCCACCCGGCACGCCAAAAACCTTGCCGGAGATCTACATTATGGGTTGCCGCAATCCGTTTCGATTCACTGTCGATTCCGAGACCGATTGGCTGATCTGGGGAGACGTCGGCCCCGACGCTTTGCAGGCTGATGAGCGGCGTGGACCACCCGGTTTCGATGAATTCAATCTGGCCAAACGAGCGGGAAATTTCGGATGGCCATATTTTCTCGCGAACAATCGTCCGTACGTAAAATACAACTTTGCGACAAAAGAATCGAAAGAGGCTTTCGATCCGGAGAGGCCGATCAATGCATCTCCGAACAATACGGGCCTGCGTGAACTTCCCCCGGCTCAGCCGGCCTTTATGTGGTATCCACCGGGCCCTTCCACGCGCTTCGCGCATCTCGGCTCAGGCGCTCGCTCGGCGATGGCGGGGCCGGTTTACCACTTCGATCCCGCCTCGAATTCGAAACGGAAGTTTCCGGCAGAATTCGATCGCCTCCTCTTCATTTTTGAATGGGAACGGGGCTGGATCAACCTCATTAGACTGACCGAAACTGGCGAACTTCAGGAAATTGTTCCGTTCCTGCCAGACATGAAATTCCGGCGTCCGATCTCGATGAACTTTGGTCCGGATGGTGCGCTTTACCTGATCGAATGGGGCACCGCGTGGTATAATAACAAAGATGCGCAGCTTGTTCGGCTGGAATACATCTTTTAGATCTCTAGTTGTCCGAGGGGAATCCGCAACACCGTCTCGCATCCGCAACGGGGACAAACCAGCTTCGATCTTTCACCGCTGTGGGAGAGTTCGCGCAAACGACCCCGCCAACCGCAGCGCGCGCTTTCCTCCCCTGCGTACTCGTGAATGCAAAAGTAGTCGCACTCAGACCAATTCGGTAGCTTCGCATTCCGACCCTGTGAATCATCGTTCATATCTGCAACAACGCTCTCCTCGTATCCTGCCAGACAAAGCAGATCTTGACCGATAATGCTTTAGCGTTACGGCGGCGCATTTTTCTTGTAGGAGCCCCGCGGAAGGAGCAAATGGTTCCGGGCCAAGACGGAAACTATGAAGAAAATCCTGGTGATCGAAGACGAGCCCGAAACGCTCGATAATCTCGTGCTGATGCTGGAGATGGAGGGTTACCGAGCGGTTTCTGCCCCCAATGGTCGCGCCGGAATCGACATGGCCAAACGCGAGATACCAGACCTCATTCTCTGCGACGTCTCCATGCCCGAGATCGACGGGTATGGCGTGCTCGAGCGTCTCCGCGCTGAGGCTTCGACTGTTTCGATTCCTTTCATCTTCCTCACCGCCAAAGGTGACAAAAAGGATCTTCGCACTGGCATGAACCTGGGGGCGGACGATTACCTGACCAAGCCCGCCAGTGCCGAGGACGTCCTTAGTGCGATCCAGGCTCGGCTTGACCGGCAGCTCGAACAACAAAACGCTACTTTGGCCAAAGCGGAGCTGAAACCCGATTTTCATTCAGCCAAACCCCTTGAAAAACTTGGACTGACCCCACGGGAAGCGGAGGTGCTTCTTTGGATGGCGCAAGGCAAATCTAACGGCGAAATTGGCACGATTCTGGGCTGCGCCGAAAACACAATCAAGGTTCATACCGGGCGCATTTTCGAAAAGATCGGCTCCGAAAATCGAAATTCTGCCACTCTTCGTGCTCTTGAAATTCTAAGCAGGCCATCGCTTGATAACTAAGACAGCCTCCAAACAACAACAGCGCCCCGGAGTTGAATGCGTAATCGCACTTCTCAATAGAAAACCCTGTTTCCTTCTGGCGAAGAACTCCGTTAGTCCGGTTCACTCGCCCACGCAGCGCTAAGCTCGATCTTCAAGGGTTCCTGTTACCCCACTTCTCCACGATGGCCTTCGACAGTCGTCCCATCTCTGCCCTTGCCGGATTGCTTTCTCTATCGTATTGAACCGCAATCTCCTTCAACTTCTCCAGGTTCTTTCGATACTCCACTAACTTGGCTTCCGGCCAGTTGAGCCTCGCAGCCCTGGTCCGAAAAAACTCCGGATCGGTCAATGGGGACGCCCAATACCAGTCGCTTTCAAACGTGAAAATCCGCTGCAGCTCGAGCAAATCCTTTGTCGCCTCCGAAGCTTCCGTTCCAAAAATCTTCACCCCCAGCCGACGCTCAAACTCAGCGAATTCCAGATCCGGATTCCGACTGAACTCCTCAAAGGCGAATCGCTGCACTCGCGCCAGCAGCGCGCGATACGGCATCCGGCCCTCCCTCAGCGTGTCCAATCCAAAAGCTTTTCGCCGGATGCCCACCTGCGCTGGCTCGCCACCCTCGGTGTGTTGCGTCACATAGCTGAATGCTTCCATCGAGGGCATGAATCCGCTCACCCCATTTTTGCGCGCTGCTCGGGCTGCTTCTGCGACCTTTCGGGGGGTTCCCAGAATTGGGGCATCGCTCCAGTAAAAGCTTTCGCTCGCTTTCGCGATCAACTCCGAGTTGAAGTGCGAACTATGCGGCGAAAACGACAATCCCCAGCGCGGATCAAAATCTTGTCGAGCTGCGGTTGCATCCATTCCCGGAACCTTAAGGCCCGTGAAGTAATGCGGATAAACCAGGATGGTCGCTTTGCTGTTTCGTTTCCATACCTCGTCCGAAATCCATTTTACGAACGCGAATTCCCGCTCGTAATACTTTGGCCCGCAATCTGGGCACCGGCAAATGTTGTAGTCGGACGACTCCACCAGCAAACCGTCCGCGTTTGGATAAAACTCAAACACCATCTCACTGATATATTCGCGCATGAACCGTTGCGACTCGGGCTGAGCAGGACACAAGTTCCAACCCCAACAGTGAATTCCGAACTCATCAACCGGAGAGCCGTCCGCCTTTTTCGCCTTCAGCTCCGGATGCTCAATCGGATATCGATTCACCCCGTCATAACCAAACGGCGTAAAGCCCAGCAGCACCCGAATTCCCTTTTCATGCGCGTAATCAATTAACTCTCGCGCAAAATCTTTACGAACGTTCGCGTGCTCCTCGTTGTACTGCCAGGTAATCGGAAATTTCCTCGAGCGAAATCCGCCGCCCATCCACAGGACAATGATGTTAACACCGTCCTCCGAAAAGCAGTCCGCCGCCTCCTTCCATTCCGGCAGGCCCACCACCGGCATTCGCATGAAGGTCAGATAATATCCGCGCCACTTAAAAGGCTCCCCACCGGAAGCGGCTGCCATCGCCAACAAATAAAACAGAAGGACTCGCCCGAATCTCACGGCGCGACCGTAACATTCGAGGCGAGCCTCTTCACGACTAAACCTCTACGGTCATGTTGGTGTGAATTTCCGAGTGGCGAGGGAATCGAGGCTGTGCAGTGACTTCGTCCGGGTCGCGGCGGCAGCAGTGAAATCTGTTCCGATTCCAAACTCGTCGCGCGAAGTAATCGTTTTCTGGACGGTGTTGAAGCGTGGAAGAATCCAGAACGGAGCCTCGAACGCCCGGACCGTCGTGCCCATAAGATCGGCGAGCGATTGGCAAAGATTGTCGTTCGGAGTGTCACGCATGGCATAAAGGAATATCTGCGCGTTTTGGGTCCAGGCAGATTTTATCTTCGCGATCATGGCAGCATTAGCCGGATCCTGGCGAACCGTTTCGAGGATGTGAAAGTCGATGGCCGTCGCGTCGAGTCGCAAATCATCATCGAGAGCGGCAATAAAAAGACCATCCGTGCGCAGAGTGCCACTGAGGTCTATCTCGGGCGTGCCCGCGTAAACAAACAGATTCAGCCGTTCGACTCGGGCGGGGTGGTTCGTTCCGAAGCCCGGGACGGAAGGTGCGAAAAATGTTACCGAGGTAATCAGCTCTTCCAGGTTCGTAATGATCTGACCAAATGGTTTGGTCCCTCCCTGGGCAGCCGTCGCCCCTTTGCTAATGCCATCGACATCTTCGACCGCCGGGAGCCATTTATTCGACTGGATCGCCGCGATTTCCGCCGCCTCGCTTGGCCAGGGGCGCGCGACGTTCGCGATGCTGGCGAGTTCAAAAATAATAACTGTCGGTTGATTTTGTGGGTTGATGCCGGTGCTGGAGTTGCTGGAGGCGAAAAGCAAACTGCCGGCGGGAAGACCAAGATTTCCGAACGTCATTTTTGACAGAACGTCGTCCGCGCGGCTGGTTCCTCCGCTGAAACCGGCGGTGCCGCCCGAAACACCGGGCATGAATGAGCCGTCAAACGTTCCGCTCGAACCCGGCCCGCCGCTCGTTCCGCCGGAGCCTCCAGGAAGGCCAAGAGCGCTGCCGAGGCCGCCCGGGCCAGAAGCAGTTGCACCTGGCCGTGGAGATTGCTTATCGATTGCACTGGCTGTATTGAGCAGCGCGCCGCTTTCGGAGATGTTTTTGGGCGTGCCGGAGTTGCCTGCTGGCAGTCCCATCGCGGCGAGGGCGAGCTGTGCAGCAATGCGTTTTTCTTCGATGTCCTTCTGCGCGGCCACGGCCAGGTTTGCAGCGGCCTGCCGTCCGGCTTCGGTGCTGGCGCTCGCGGCATTGGAGGCGAGCGATCCGGCCAGACCCGCAGTAGCGGCGAGGCCCGACATATCGCGGAAAAGATTTCCGTTCTGGACCGCATTGAGAATCGCTCCCACGCCGGTCGGGTCGGGCAGCGAAGTTGGATTGAGAATGTTGAGCACGGGCTGGCCGAGTTGGCCAGGTGTCGCATCGACCGGTTGCGCGCGCGAGCCCAGTTGAATCGCCGCGATCTCCGGCGGTTGCAGCGGAATGGGCGAATCCTGCCAGTTCCAAAATCGGGTCGCGTCGAGGCGCTCGGCACAATTGGAACGTCCGAGGATCGCTTCGGCGAATACGCCGCCGGTGGGAATGGGCACGAGCTCTTCAGCTTCGGCGTTGGCTCCGAGGATCAGACCACGATCCGCGAGAAACTGTTTCCAGGAGCGGCGCGCCTGCGCTTCAGGAGAATTCGGATCTTCGTTGTCGTCCGAGGGAGTTGTCACACCGACGGCTTCAACGAAGCCGGGCATGCGAAAGACCATGTAATTGCCGGCGACCATGACAGGTTTCGGATCGATTTGATCGGCGACAGGGCGGCCTTCGAAGCTGAAACGGGAAAGGAGTAAAGCGATGCTCGATGAATCGAGCGCGCGCCAAATCGCCTGGCTGTAATGGAGCCGATTTTGTTCTAAATGCGTTCGTAGTTCGCCCACAGTTTCGTTCGCCGCGATCCGCGCCACAGTTTGGCCGTTGGCCTGCGCGAGAATGATAATCGGAACAGAGATGGGAAAGCGCGCGCCGCCGTAAGACATCTGGAAGATCATATTGCCGTTCAACGCGTTCGTCGCGGTCGAGGAAACACGGATTTGATCGATCTCCTGCAACGGCACTGGGGCCGTGAGAGTCCAATCTATTGAGCCGGCTGCAACAAGCGCGTTGACGGCACCAGTTTTCAAAACGATTTGGACGGCGCTCAGCGCCGGCGCGCCTGCTCCCGAAGCACTGAGTTGGAAGGAGGCACCGACGAGCTCGGCATCACCCGGCAGAAACAAGTCGCTTTGCCCGGGGCGTCCTACGCCAGTAAGTGTGATTCTCGAAGCTCGTGAGATTTCTTCCGTTAACCACGTTTGTGGAACTGGCGGGCCGGTCAAAACGGACGAAGGCGGCGTTGAAGGCTGCGTGGTTGTGGCTGAGGCGACGGGTGTCGTGCTGGTCAACCCACTCGCAGCAATCAGGGGCGTGGCCGCAACACTCGATGGAGTTGCTGAGGCTGAACTGGCCGCGGTTCCGGCGCTTGCAGCGGAAGCGACGATTGCGCCGTTAGCCAAAACGGCTCGATCCAGGACCGCAACGCGATCAAAGATCGTTCCGAATTTGCGCATCGGGAAGGTCGGTTGGAGCCGGACGATGCCAAAATCCGCCGAGAGAAGTTCGCGAGCGCGGCGGTTGAGCGCAGCGTCTACGAGAACACCTTGATATCTCTCAATAATGGCATCCGTAAACGCGACCAATCTCATCGGGACGAAAAGGCAGCGTTCGACCCGCGAGACCTGCACGTTCACGCGATAAATCTCGACGACTTCAAAATACTGCACGGTGAGCGCGTGCATGTGATTGTAATTGGCAATGATGCGGCTCGAGACGCTCTCGTGCTCCTGTTCGGAAACTTCTTTGACGATGGAAGCACGCCGTTCGCGCACCGATGAGGCCGCCTGTTGCGTGGCGTCAGCGACCTTTTGATTCATCGTCGCCGAAAGATTTCGCGAGCCGGCCGAGGATGAGAAACTCTCGGCTTCGCTGCTGGTACTGCCGCCAGAAGCACTGCCGCCAAGGGTAACTGGACCGATACTCAACCCGAGGCCGCCGCCCGCCGCTTCAGTGCTGGAAGAACCGCTCGTCTTGGAAAAGCCGCTTTGCACTTCCTGGGCGACAGCGTCCTGCACTTCACTGACCGAGCGATTGTGCGTGCTGACATTGGTCAGTTGCTCCGCTTCGGTGATATTCTCCTCGCCACTTGCGACGGTGCGCCTGGCCCAATCGACCACCGCAATACGAGTGCTCTCGCCGGGAGCGAGCGCAACGCTATGGAGCAAATTGCCGAGAGTGACGCCCTGGGCAAACCACGATTGCGCGACAGTTAGTATGGCGCCAACCGCCGGAGCGCTGAATCCGAAATCCTGAGCCGCCGTTGGGGCAATATCGATCGCACCGGCTGTGTTCAAATCCGCCGTTTCTCCGGGAGCCACACGGTCGATCACCACCGAGCGGTAATATCGGCGTTCGGTGGGATACTCCCCCAGCTTCGGAACCAATTCCTGAGCTTCGTCCGCTCCTTCAATAGGAAGAGGCACCGCCGCGTCGAGCACAACTTGCGCCGCCCGGAAAACCGGCCAACGCCCCAAATCGCCAACCGTATCAGTTTGTAACAACGACTTAATATCATTGGCCATCGTCGCACCGATCTCGCGGAGTTCTGCGACATCCGCGCCAGCCAAAGCAGCCGGTGTGGCTGGAGCGCCATCGGCCAGAATGCTGCCCGGCACGCGACCAACTCGCGCAATGATGGAATCTCCCGCGCCGTTCGCGGCCGTAACGATATCCGAGCACGTCCGAAAAAGCGGCGAGACCGCGAGATCGAAAACGGTGGAGATGCCCAACTCGTTCAGGAGAGCTTCGATATCGTTGGAGACACCGAGCAGCGCCGAAACTGGAGAACGTAAAGCCGCCAACGCGTCGAGCGAGGCAAAGCGCAATTTTAAGCCATCCTGATAACCCATAAACTTCCTCCTTGAATCGTTGCCGACCGAAGCTTTCAGGCCACGCCATCGCAAAGGTCTTCACGTTGTAATGCAGGAAGCCTCCATACTTTCTTACAACATCGAGGAACGCCTTGTTGAGCGGAGCCGTTTCTACTGGCACATATGATTCGATGATGCAGCGTTACGGAGAAGGCGGCAGCGTGACCGGGATCGCGGCTTACGAAATCGGTCCTGATCCATCACGATCGAGTTCAAGAGCGGCTCCATCTACCTGTACGATTAGGCAAACCGGCAAGTCGACCGTCGAAACCATGAAACAGCTCGCCGCACAAGGGCAGGGGCGCGTTCCTACATCAGCAAACACGTCAATCACGACTACGCTAAGCGACTCAAATGATTGAATTTCATGCGTCCCGATGAGCTGGTTCGCTACACGTCGACAAACGCCTCGCCATCTGATAAGTGCGATATGTGCCGTTTACCTACATCAATCGTCTTGGGAAGACTTACTTTCTGCATACCGGACCAAACGCGGTGGCGGAATTCAGTTCTATCTCTCGACTGAAAGCACCGGCGAACTCGCGGATACAATTCCAGCGGGGTATGAAGTTTACGAATCGGTAAATGGGCCGGTATATTTGCGAAAAGGCGGGTTTCAGCGATTACCCGGGAAGAAATCAAATTCATTGAGCGGGAACTCAAAAAGTATCGCGGCGCGAATCGCTACAAGCTCGAAGTGCTCGCCAAACAGTTGGTCATTCGTGAAAGCGCATCGAGGCCGAAGGATCTTCACCCAATGTTCTTGCGACAAAAAATGGAGGAGCTTGCAGAACGTTTTGCCCACTACATGGCGGTCATGCGCCTTGTTCTTGCCGCAGAACATTCCTGGCAAGGAAGCACAACGAATAGAACGTTTACTTGATGCGATTCATTAATGCACCGTTGTCAAAGTCGATTCCCGCTAAAGAAGAGACAGATCCGGTTGGACTTAGGCTTTCGGCGGAATTGTGGGCGGCTGCTGGGATTGCGCGACCGTCCAACGGTAATGAGCGCGAATGATGGTCTTGCGAAGAGATTCTCGATCGAGGTCAGGATTCGCTTCCAGGACTTTCGTTAGAAGATCTTCAAGATGTGACCGGGGACTCTCTTCTTGCCGATCTCTGGCTTGCGATGCAGCTTCGAATGCGAGGATTAACTCCTCGAGATCTTTGTTCATTCGTGAAAAACGCGTTTCAGGATTCGATCTGCATCTTCATCGGTAAAGTGAGGATCGTGGAACGTTTCGTACGCGTCTTTGAGTTGCCTGATGCGAATTTGAAGTCGCCCGAGGAGTTCGCGTTCGACGGGGGAGCGAGTGTCGAGTTGGGCCGCCATAGCCGAGCAGGTCTCGATAGATTCGCCAACCGCAATCTTATGCTCTTCGAGTTCGTGAGCGTTCGGCACTCGGAACAAGTAGCGAGTACGATGGACATCCAAAATGTGGTCACAAATGCTGAACCACTCTTCAAACGTTTCCTGGATTCGCTTACGCACACGTTCAGCTCCCTCGTGGACCTCTTTGCGCAGGTCAGAGTGAGTGGTGCTTTCGAGAACGTTCATGCGCATAAGATGCAGTGTCACCTCCCCGCGCTCAAGGCATAAAAAAGCCCCGGATTGCTCCGGGGCTTTGTGAGAGTAATTTTGGTTTCGCGCCGACTTAGCTGGCGAGGGGTTGCTCGAGGATGTCGGCGGCGGAGGTGTCTTCGGGGAGTTCCACGAGGGCTTTGATTGCGACGTCGCGGTGGGTGTTGAAACCCGTCCCCGCGGGGATGATGTGACCCATGATGACGTTTTCTTTGAAGCCGCGGAGGCTGTCGACCTTGCCCATCGTGGCGGCTTCGGTGAGGACTCGGGTGGTGTCCTGGAAGCTTGCGGCGCTGAGGAAGCTTTCGGTTTCCAACGAGGCTTTCGTGATGCCCAACAGCACGGGCTGGGCTTCGGCGGGTTTACCACCTTTGGCTTCGACGCGTTCGTTTTCGCGTTCGAAGGCGATCTTGTCGATCTGTTCTCCCCAGAGGAAGGTCGTGTCGCCGGGTTCGGTGATGCGGACCTTGCGGAGCATCTGGCGGACGATGATCTCGATGTGCTTGTCGTTAATAGTCACACCTTGCAGGCGATAGACTTCCTGCACTTCGTTCACGAGGTGTTCCTGAAGTTCCTGAGGTCCGCAGACGTCGAGAATTTCGTGTGGGACGACTGGTCCTTCGGTGAGTTGCTGGCCTTTCTTGACGAAGTCGCCCTTGAACACGATGACGTGTTTGCCGATCGGGATGAGGTGTTCCTCTTCCACGCCGGTTTGCGGGTCCTTGATCAGGACGGAGCGTTTGCCGCGAACGGTCGGGCCGAAATCGACGATACCGTCGATCTTCGAAATTTCCGCGGCGTCCTTCGGACGGCGGGCTTCGAACAATTCCGCCACGCGCGGGAGACCGCCGGTGATGTCCTTGGTCTTGGCGCTCTTACGAGGCGTCTTGGCCATCAGCGTACCGGCGACGATCTTGTCGCCTTCGTTCACGACGATGTGCGCGCCGGACGGAATCGGGTAGTTCGCGAGCGGTTCGCCTTTGTCGTCCACAATGACGATTTGCGGGTGCAAATCTTCCTTGTGTTCGATGACGACCATCGCTTCCTGGCCAGTGGTTTCGTCCATTTCCTGCTTCATGGTGACACCTTCGATAATGTCGTGGAAACGGATGTGACCGGCCTTTTCCGAGAGAATCGGCACGTTGTACGGATCCCACTGAACGAAGGTCTCGCCCTTCTTCACGTGTTTGCCGTTGCCGACAGAGATGACGGAACCGATCACGATGTTGTGGGTTTCGAGTTCGCGCCCATCTTCCGCGGAGACGACGATGGTGCCGTTCTTGTTCAGAACGATGTTGCTGCCGTCTTCGAGTTCGACCAGGCGGAGATCGACGTATTTCACGATACCGTCGTGCTTCGCTTTGATCTGCGGCTGCTTGAACATACCTTGCGCGGTTCCACCGATGTGGAACGTACGCATCGTGAGCTGAGTCCCGGGTTCGCCGATTGACTGCGCCGCCACGATGCCGACGGCTTCGCCGAGCTTCACCAGGCCGCCGGTCGCGAGGTTGCGCCCGTAGCAGGCGATGCAAACCCCGTGCTTGCTTTCGCAAGTGAGCACCGAGCGAATCTTGACCTTCTCAACGCCGGAACGTTCGATTTCCTTGGCGCGGATTTCGTCGATTTCGTTGTTAGCCTTGATGATCTTCTTTTTTGGATCGGTCGGATCGATGATGTCTTCGCAGCCGAAACGGCCCACGAGACGATCACCCAATTTAACGACTTCGTCTTCACCTTCGTAGATTGCCTGGACCCAGATACCATTGCTCGTGCCGCAATCCTGCTCGCGAATGATCACGTCTTGTGAAACGTCCACGAGCTTACGGGTCATGTAACCGGAGTCCGCGGTCTTGAGCGCAGTATCAGCCAAACCTTTGCGAGCGCCGTGAGTGGAAATGAAATATTCCAACACAGTGAGGCCTTCGCGGAAGTTCGAGAGAATCGGCTTCTCGATGATGTCACCGGAAGGCTTGGCCATAAGACCACGCACACCGGCGAGCTGACGGACCTGCTGACGGTTACCGCGCGCGCCGGAGTCCACCATGAGCCAAACGGGATTGAACTCACGCTTGCCCTGGTTGTGCTCGAGCGTCTTGAGCATGACGTTCGCGATCTGGTCGGTGCAATGCGTCCAGATATCGATGACTTTGTTGTAGCGTTCGCCGAGGGTAAGAACACCTTTACGATACTGCTTTTCAACGTCCGCAATCTGCTTCTGCGCGCCGTCAATTTCGTGGTTCTTTTCCTTCGGAATGATCATGTCATCAATTCCGATGGAAACACCGGCCTGGGTCGCTTCCTTGAACCCGAGCTCTTTCAGGCGATCGAGCGTGTAAACGGTCTTTTCGTGGCCGCAATGCTTGTAGCAGTTCCAGATGAGGTCACCGATCTGTGATTTGCCGATAACTTTGTTCGGGAAACCCATTTCAGGCGGCCAGATTTCGCTGAAGATCACACGACCGACTGTGGTTTCGATGACTTTCGCTTCGGCATTGCCGAAAATGGTCTTCTTGCCGAAGTCGGGGTTCGCCATCTTCACCTTATCGTGAGTGCGGATGACGCCCTCAGCATGAGCGAAGAGAACTTCCTGCTTCGAACCGAAGAGCATCGCGGCGCGATCGCCTTTGCCGTCGCGATGTTGACCGATGCTGCGGGGATTCGCCGTCAGGTAATAGCAACCCAGCGTGATGTCCTGGGTCGGCGTCATGATCGGCTTGCCGCTCGAGGGGCTGAAGATGTTGTTCGGCGCCATCATGAGAAGGCGCGCTTCCATCTGCGCTTCGACGGAGAGCGGAACGTGCACGGCCATCTGGTCGCCGTCGAAGTCTGCGTTGTAAGCGGTGCAGACGAGCGGGTGAATGCGGATCGCTTCACCTTCAATGAGCACTGGCTCGAACGCCTGGATCGAGAGACGATGGAGCGTCGGCGCGCGGTTGAGCAGCACCGGGTGGCCCTTCGTGACTTCTTCGAGAATGTCCCAGACTTCGGGCGATTGGCGTTCGATCATCTTCTTGGCTGAACGAACGGTATGAACGTACCCGAGTTCTTTGAGACGGCGAATGATGAAGGGCTCGAACAACACGAGCGCCATTTTCTTCGGCAGACCGCATTGATGCAGCTTAAGTTCCGGACCGATGACGATGACGGAACGGCCGGAGTAATCGACACGTTTGCCGAGCAGGTTCTGACGGAAACGTCCGCTCTTGCCCTTGAGCATGTCGCTAAGGGATTTGAGAGCACGATTACCAGCACCGGTGACCGGACGACCGTGACGACCGTTGTCGAACAACGCATCGACCGCTTCCTGCAACATGCGCTTTTCGTTGCGGATAATGACTTCCGGCGTGCGCAGTTGGAGCAGGTTTTTGAGACGGTTATTGCGGTTAATGACGCGACGATAGAGATCGTTCAGATCGGACGTCGCGAAACGGCCACCTTCCAGCGGAACAAGCGGGCGCAGGTCCGGAGGAATGACCGGGAGCACCGTGAGAACCATCCATTCGGGACGGGTCTTGGACGAAATGAAACCCTGGAAGAGCTTGATGCGTTTCGCGAGCTTCTTGCGAATCTGCTTGCTCTTGGTTTCGGTCATCGCCTGGTTGAGGCGCTCGATTTCGCCGTTTAGATCGGCCTTAGCCAGACCTTCACGAACGGCTTCGGCTCCCATCTT
>JBGAGW010000022.1:0-113748 GCA_044226545.1 Limisphaerales bacterium | reverse complement strand
TATCGTCGCCGTAACTGCGGACGTGGCCGCGGTTCGCCTCCTCGATTGCTTTCCACGCTTCGGGGCAAATGCCGGAGTAGTTATCGCTGGCGAATTGGCGGCGATTCGTGTCGTTCGTCATGCGGCGGAAGGTAGATGACCAGGGACTGATTGAACAGAGCGAAGGATGCTCCGATAGAATCCCCGGCAGAACCCTGATTCACAGTGCGTTGCCCGTGTTCCAAAGTGGGGTAAATTCAGGGCGAGGAGTGAACCATGATGTCACGGGAAAGAGTCGGCACGGAAATTGGGCTTATGACAGGTCGTATCAAAAAGTCGTTTCGGAACGGGAAGGAAAATATTGGAAATCTGCACACCAACGTGACAGAACGGACGCGCCGGGCTGTGCGTAAAACAGATTACTATGTGCACGACAATGCGTGGACAATGATGGCAGTGTCCGCTGGGCTGGCGTTTGTCGCGGGCTTTGTGCTTTCACGCGCGAATCAGGAGGCCATCGCACGCGCTGTTGGAGAAGAAATTCCCAATTCGCCCGAGAAAATCAGGAAGGTGAACTCGTGGGAGTTTCTGCATAGTGCGATTCCGCTGGGGTTGTTTTTTTGGAAGGCGTTCCAGGTATCGCGCGGGCGTAAGGTGAAAGTAGAAATTTAAGTTCAGCCACGAATCAGACGAATTCACACGAATACGGAGGTAAAAGACCGCGCCGCTTTGCTGTTTCGCCTCGCTTCGTCTTCATTCGTGGCTCCAGATTCCAAAAGAAGGTGCGACTTATAAGAGCGCCTGTGTTTATTAGTGGTAGAAGAAGATCATGAACACAGAACGCAACACGCACAGCAAGTTGATGGGGTATCTGCTCTGGATTTTCGGGTTTACCGGCTCGCACCGTTTCTATTTTGGCAAACCGATCACAGGCACGATTTGGTTTTTTACCTTTGGTCTACTCGGAATTGGTTGGCTGGTGGATTTATTTCTGATTCCGTCCATGGACCGGCGGGCCGATTTGAAATACGTCCCGGGACCACTCGACTACTCGCTTGCCTGGTTGCTAATGGTGTTCCTCGGGTTTTTCGGGGTGCACCGGCTGTATTTGCACAAATGGGTCAGCGGGATCTCTCTGCTGGTGCTCGGATGTTTCGCAGCGACAGGGATGTTTTTCTTTATCCCGATCATCGCGATTTTTTACCTGATTGATCTTTGGACGCTGAACGGTCAGGTGAGCGCGTTCAACAGCACTCATGCGCCCGCGGTTTACGCCACGGCGTAACTACGCCCGAGCCGGAACGGGATGGCCGTTATTGGAACCATTTCGCTTCAAAGCCTCGCGCGCCTCCTCTGCATGGTTATCGGCCTCCAGAGGAGTTTTTAATTTCGCACGCTTTTGCAAAGCGGCGAATTCTTGTTGGAGGCGCGCCATCTCTTCGTCGGTAAGGTTTTCGAGGTTCACAAGAGTGTTCCGCGCGCGCGAGGTGCTGCGAATCAACTCGTCCAGTTTCAAGTGGATCGCCTTCGCATCCCGGTTTTGTGTATTCTGAATGAGAAACACCATCAGGAAAGTCACAATCGTTGTGGCAGTGTTGATGACCAATTGCCACGTGTCAGAGAAATGAAAGATCGGTCCTGTCGCCGCCCAAATCGCAATAAAAAGGATAGATAGCGAGAATGCCCAGTAGCTCCCCACGCATTCAGCGGCTTTGCACGAGACCTTTCGAAAGCGTTCTTTGATCCCACACGGCGTAATCGCGTCTCCCATAGGAGAAAATACGGCGCGTCAAGCGATTTACCAACTCTCAACCCGGTTTCAGGGGACGCCCGACGGTAAAGTTTGCGACGTGTACAACAAAACGCCTCCGACCAGACGACCGGAGGCGTTTGTGAAAGCTGCCGAATCAGGCGCGCTCCATGTATTTGCCGGTGCGAGTATCAATCTTAATTTTCTCACCGGTCTTGATGAAAAGCGGGGCTTGAACGGTAATGCCAGTTTCCATGGTAACCGACTTCTGAACGTTGTTGGCGGAATCGCCGCGGATACCTTCCGGAGCATCGGTCACCGTAAGCACAACCGCTGAGGGAAGTTCGATCTGGGCGACTTTCTCTTCGACGAAAGTCACGGTCACCGTGGCGTTTTCCGTGAGGTAATTCTTGGCATCACCCACCAGGTCAGGCGGAAGGGTGACCGTTTCGTAGGTTTCAGGATCGGAAAAAACGTAATCGTCGCCGTCTTTATAGCTGTATTCCATCTTGCGCGTGACCATCGGGACCACATCCACGCGGTCGCTCGAACCAAATCGGACGTCGGAAGTTTTTCCCGTCCGAATGCTACGGAGGGACATCTGCACAAAGGCGCGGAGGTTGCCCGGAGTGCGGTGCTGGGTTTCGAGAACAACCGCCACATCGCCATTGTAGTTAATGGCCATTCCACGTCGGATATCGTTGGCTATCGGCATAAAATCGTCTTAAGTCCGTTTGAATGAAAAAACGGGAGTCGGGAAAATACACATAATTCGTGGCAATGCAAGCAGATCAAATAGCAATGTACGGTCGAGTTCGATCATTGGTTCATCGGCCAGAAGGGATTTGTCCGCCAGCTTCGGGACAGTTGACCAACTCGCGCATCCACCGCTACTTTCGCCCTTTGCTAACCGGTCGGGCCGAACCCGTTCTCCGCTGATGGAATTTGCGATTGGAAAGAGAAAAATTGGGAGAGACCACCCTGCGCTTATTATCGCGGAGGTGGCGCAAGCCCATGATGGGAGCGTTAATTTCGCGCACTCGTTTGTTGATGCCGCCGCGAAGGCGGGGGCCGATGCCATCAAGTTTCAAACGCATATCGCGGCCGCGGAAAGTTCGCCCGCCGAACAATGGCGAGTGCAATTCAGCAAACAGGACACCACCCGTTACGATTACTGGAAAAGGATGGAGTTCACGCCGGAACAGTGGCGCGGACTCAAGGAGCACGCCGATCAGGCCGGGCTACTTTTCCTGAGCTCACCCTTTTCCGTGGAAGCGATCGACCTTCTGACCGGACTGGGAATTCAGGTCTGGAAAGTCGCGTCAGGTGAAGTGCGCAATGAGGTGCTTCTGGACCGCATGCTTCGAACGAAGCTGCCTATTCTCCTTTCGTCGGGGATGAGTTCATGGGAAGAGTTGAGCTCCACCGTGCAGAAGATCCGGGCGGCGAGTGTGCCTATCGTCCTGATGCAATGCACAAGCGCTTACCCGTGTCCCGCGGAGCGGATCGGTCTGAACGTGCTTACGGAAATGAAGGAAAGGTTCGAGTGCGACGTCGGCCTTTCGGACCATTCGGGAACAATTTGGCCTTCGCTCGCGGCCGTAACACTCGGCGCTAGTGTAGTGGAGGTGCATGTTACGTGGGATCGTTCGATGTTCGGACCCGACGCGGTGGCTTCTGTTACTTTTGCTGAGTTGAAAGAAATGGTGGAAGGGATTCGTTATACCGAACGCATGCAGCGTAATCCGGTGAATAAGGAAGCCGAGGCGGCAACGCTCGCGAAGATGCGGGAGATGTTCGGACAAAGCCTCGTGGCCGCGAGCGATCTCGGCGTTGGCACTGTCCTCGGGATTGATCATTTGAGCACGCGCAAACCGCTCGTTGGAATTCCCGCTTCTGACCTGGCCAGGGTTCTCGGGCACAAAGTGAATCGGAACATCAAAGCGGGAGAATTTCTTCAATCGGCAGATCTCCAGAAATGAAACGAAAAATTTGCGTCGTCATCACCGCGCGCCCGAGTTATTCGCGCATCAAAACCGCGCTCGAGGCGATCAAGAACCACCCTGAGCTGGAACTCCAACTGGTGGTCGCCGCCTCTGCGGTGCTTGAGCGGTACGGCGAAGCAATCAAATACATTCGCAACGACGGCTTCGAGGTGAAGGCGAGCGTCTTCATGGTGCTGGAAGGTGAAAACCTCGTCACTTCGGCGAAATCCACGGGGCTCGGCATGATGGAACTGGCGACGGTGTTCGACAATTTGAAGCCGGACATGGTCGTGACCATCGCTGACCGTTACGAAACCCTCGCGACTGCAGCGGCGGCTTCCTACATGAATATCCCGCTCGTGCACATGCAAGGCGGCGAAGTCACCGGTTCCATCGACGAAAAAGTCCGGCATGCCGTCACGAAACTGGCTGATTACCATTTCACCTGTACCGATATCGCAGCGGAGCGCGTCCGGAAAATGGGCGAAGATCCGGAAGCTGTCTTTGTAACGGGGTGCCCCTCGATCGATCTCGCGGACCGGGTGCTCAAGGCTCCCGCCATGGATTTCAAACCGTTCGTGAAATACGGCGGTGTGGGTGCGGATGTTGACTTGAGCAAAGGGTATCTCGTCGTCCTTCAACATCCTGTGACCACGGAATACGACCAGTCGCGCCAGCACATTGTGGAAACGCTTTACGCAGTGCGCGATGTCGGGCTTCCAGTGCTTTGGTTCTGGCCGAACGTTGATGCGGGATCTGACGGCACCTCGAAAGGCATTCGTACGTTCCGCGAAAAAGAGAAACCATCGAATTTCCACTTTTTCAAAAATATGGAAGGCAGCGATTTTCTGCGGCTGCTCTACCACGGCAAAGCGATCATCGGGAATTCGAGCGTCGCTATTCGCGAATGCTCTTATCTTGGTATTCCGGCCGTGAATATCGGCACGCGGCAGGCCGGCCGGGAACGGGGCCAAAACGTCCTTGATGTCGATTACAACCGAGCCCACATCTTTGACGCGATCCGCACTCACATCGGCAAATCCACGCGCCCGCGCAGTAATCTTTACGGCGACGGGAATGCCGGGACTCGGATTGCCAATCTGTTGTGTGAACTGAAGCCTCGGATCGAAAAACGCCTCACGTACTGATCGATGCAACTTCTCGGCATCATCCCGGCGCGCGGCGGTTCCAAAGGGATACCCGGTAAAAACATCAAACTCCTGGGTGACAAACCACTGCTCGCCTACACCATTCAGGCCGCGCGGCAGTCGGGCATCTGCTCGCGCCTCATCCTGACCACTGACACGGAAGCCATCGCCAATGTTGGCCGCGAATGGGGTGTCGAAGTCCCCTTCATGCGACCTCCCGAACTCGCCCGCGATGACACCGCAATGCTTCCTGTCCTCCAACACGCCGTCACCGAATTGCGTGCGCGCGGTTTCTCGCCGGACGCCATTGTCATCCTCCAGCCCACCGCGCCCTTTCGGCGCGCCGAAGATCTCAGAGATGCCTTCGATTTGTTGCAATCAAATCCGTCCATCGATTCGGTCGTCAGTGTGGAACTCGTCCCGGAACATTACTCGCCCTATTTCGTCATGAAGATCGAGAACGATCGGCTGCTCCCGTTCATCGAAGGCGCCCTCAAGATCACCCGACGGCAGGACGCGCCGAAAGCCTACTCCCGCAGCGGCGACTTCTATTTCGCCCGTATCGCCACGCTGATGGAAGGCAACTCGATCTACGGTCAGAACTGCCGGCCGTACATCGTCAGTCACTCGAACCGGGTAAATCTGGATACACTGGAAGATTGGAAAGAAGCGGAAAAGGTGATTAACCAGCGGTGAGTTAGCGCCTTCGCAGACCGACACGCGGATGTCGCTTGTTGTGTTTCACAATCGTAATGCGAAGTCGCGAGGGATGAATGCGATACAAAAAATGAAACGGAAAGGAAGGGAGATTCACACGGCGCACGTCACGCTCTTGAATGTGTCCGCGGTGAGGGTTGGGAAGGATGTCCTCGGGCGCATCCATTAACTCCTTGAAGAACCGGTCGCCCAAGCTGGGCGAAACAGCATCGTACCGCCGCAAGATGGAGTTAATGTCTTGCTGAACCAGCGGGTGAAAACTAAGCCTCATCGGCCTCGCTCAGCTTTGACGCGCCGAATCAGTTCATCATAACCAATTTCTTGAACGTGGCCGCTTTCTATCTCCCGCTCGCGTAATTCGAATTCATCTTCGCGATGTTCCATCGGATCGGTTGAAACACTTTGCCACAATGAAGCAGCCAGCAAGGCTCTTTCTGAATCCGATAGCTTCATCGCCGCGTTTTCGACCTCTGCCAAACTCATGTGAAAAACATACCGAACGAAACGTTTATTGAAAATGTGGTTCTCATCAAGGCACCGCGAATCCTTTCCACAAAATCCAAATAGCATATCCGCTTGCGCTCGCCAACCCGAATGCAACTGCGAGAATCGGCCCGCGGAACGTCAGGCACGAGAGTAATCCCACGAGTAACGAAAAGGCGGCCAGCAATCCTGCCGCGATGCGCGCCCAATTTTCGTGCGCGTGCAGCCCGCGGCCGACCAGGAAGCAGACGATTGCGACACCAAGCATTGCCACAGAAGCGCTCGCTATAACGCCGAAAATAAACTTGCCCAGCGAACCCAGGCCGCCCGCGATTACACCGAACGTCTTCGCAATTCCCTGTAGCATCATGAGAATCGCGTCCGGGTTCTTGACGTGATCCAGGGAGGAGTCGGCCTGGGCGGCAGGTGCTATCCAAAGGCGAAGGCGGTAACAGGCATACAGGAGTGTGATACATAACGAGGGGATGCCCAAGAGTGCTGCAGCGCCGTAAAATCCATTCGCAACTAAAGTGATGTGTGAGTTCATTTGGACGGCATTGGATGAGGTGTAAACCAGATACAGAACGAAGTGCGGATGATCGGTCGCATCTCGCGCCCGAATCGTGTTAAACTAATCTATGTTACGCTATGCGACTTTGGTCGCAAACCGGGACCCGAGGGGCCGTTCATGACTAGAGCAGGTGATTGAACCGCACATTCAATGGACACCTCTTTTTAAGCGATGTAATAATTACATCATGATTCGGACTCAAGTGCAATTGCCGAACGAGCTCTACGAACGGGCTCGACGATTGGCCGAGCAAAGAGAGATTTCCCTGGCTGAAGTTGTTCGGCGAGGGCTGGAACACTTGCTGGCGATTTATCCCGTTGAGCGCCGTTCCGAGTGGAAGCTGGAACCTCCGGCCAATACGGAATTGCGAGAAGACCCCTTTGCAGATCCTGATTGGCGCTGGCAGGCCAACCTGGGGACCAGCGGGACGGAAGCCGCAGGAACACAGAGAAAACGTACAAGGAAATGATTGCTTGTGACACGAACATCCTGTTTCCAGCGCTCGAAGCTTCGCACAAAGATCATCTGCCAGCCCGCGCGTTTTTGGAGGAGCAGGTGAACAATCGCGAATTTGCTGTTTGCGAGCTGGTGCTGATGGAAGTTTACACACTGTTGCGCAACCCAGTCACCTGCGCAAAACCATTATCGGCGGCCGCGGCTGTAAGGAAAATTGAAAACCTACGATGTAATCCGCATTGGGCGGTTTTGGACTACCCGGGCGTTCTGATAAAAGAAGTATGGGAGCAGGCCGGACGAAGCGAGGCATTCCGGCGAATCTACGATATTCGTCTTGCTTTGACTCTGCGCTTTCATGGCGTGCGAGAGTTTGGGACTGCGAATATTAAGCATTTTTCCGGCTTTGGGTTCGAAAAAGTGTGGAACCCGCTAAAGGGATAAACGATGCGTCCCTTGTTGAGCGTGCGAGGCCTGGTCTTGCTGGTATTGATCGGCCTCGCGGCGGTGGGGTTCGCGCGTTTGAGCCTCGACGTCGAAGTTTTGAACCTTTTGCCGACGGATAACCCGATCTCGCGCGGGTTGCTCATCTACCAACAGCATTTTCTGAATGCGGGCGAGTTGGTCGTGACACTCGAAGCAGAGAGCAGCGAAGAGGCGGTGGCGGCGGTCGATGCGGTAGTGAAACGGGTTCGGCCCCAAACAAACCTGGTGGAGCGGCTTTTTTGGCAACCGCCGTGGAATGACTCACTGGCCGGGTCCGCACAATTCCTCGCGTATTTATGGCTGAACGCGCCTCCCGAAAAAGTTCAGGAGCTTGCGGAAAGATTGCGACCGGAGAAAGTGAAAGAGACGCTGGCCACGACACGGGAGCGAATGACGACTTCGCTCGATCCGCGGGATTTTATGCTGTTGCCGCGGGATCCCTTCAATCTCGCCAGTATTTCCGCGGAACGCAGCGATACGTTTCAGACGCCGGAGCGGTTCTTCAGTTCGGAGGATGGGAAATTTCGCATCATCTACATTTACGCGGCGGTGCCGGTGCAAAATTATGACGAATGCCACGCGTGGGTGCAGAAGGTCCGCGGTGAAATGAATGCCGGGCTCGCTGAAGCAGGGTTGAGCGGAAAAGTTAAATTGCAACTAACGGGCCGGCCGGTATTCGTGGACGAAATCGCATCGGGCATGAAGTCGGACATGAGCACAAATGCTCCGGGCACATTGTTCATGATCGGCTTGTTGTTCTTTCTTGTGCATCGGGAGGTGCGTTCGCTGCTTCTGTTGTTGGCGACGTTGCTCGTGGTGATGGTTTGGACTGCCTTGGTCGGAGCGGCGTTCCTCGGGCAATTGAATGTGATCAGCATCGGGTTCGCTTCAATATTGCTCGGTTTGGCTGAAGATTTTGGAATTGTGCTGCATCAGGAGGCGAAGTCGCATCCCAACGCCGACGCACATGAGCTGAGGAGCATCGCGGGCGCAGGAATCTTTTGGTCAGCAGTTACAACGGCTGCCGCGTTCGCTTTGTTGAACTTTTCGTCCCTGCCGGGCTTGAGGCAACTTGGGACGCTGGTAGGGCTGGGCATTTTGCTGGGTGCGTGGGTCATGTCTTATATGTTCCTGCCCCTGATTCTGCGCTTCGCGAAACGAGATACTTCAAAGGAGCCGGACCAGGAAGGTGACCTTCGGATACAAGACCGATCTGTGCTGGTCCCACGTTACGCCACGTTTGCAATTGTCGTGTTATCGGTCGCGATCGTGATTATGAACCATCCGCGCCTGAATGCGTCGCCGGATGTTCTGCGCCCGCGACAAAGCGAAGCGAGTCGGGCTCTGGCCGCAGTGCAGAAAAACATGGGGCTTGCCATTGAACCGTATTGGGTGCTGGCCAGCGGAAAAACAGTTCACCAGGTCCGCGAAGAACTCGAAAGGCTCGAACCCGCACTCGCTCAGAATATCGCTCAAGGCGGTATTTCGTCCTTCAATCTGCCGACCGAAATCTGGCCAAAGGAAGATTGGCAAAAAGCGAATGCGCCCGTTTTGCGCCAAATCGCCGCCCGGAGTGTATCGCTCAATGAAGCAGTGCTTTCGCATGGATTTACGACAAATGCCCTTGAGTTGACCTCGGTGGTGTTGAACGAATGGCATCGTTATAGCGGCGCACAACCGGAGTGGCCGCGCGGCCGTATTGCGGAATGGTTGCTGCCGAAATTCGTTTCGATCACGCCAACCAATTACATCGCGCTCGGTTTGCTTTACCCAACGCCGAGCTTTGATCCGGTGAAAATCGCGCCCAACGAAATGCAGGAAAACGCGATCGTTTCAGGATGGAGGCTGCTGGGAAAGGAAGTGTTCAAGCATGTGGAACGCGAAGTGCCGCTCATCTCCTTGGCGGTGCTTGTCATCGTTGGCCTCGCGCTTTATCTGACGTTCAGGCGGTGGGTTGATGTCGCGCTCAGCTTTGCCGTGTTGGCGATGAGCGCAGTTGTCCTTCTTGCGTGCATGTCACTGTTCGGATGGGAGTGGAATCTGATCAACTTGACCTCGCTGCCGCTGCTTCTGGGAATGGGGATCGATTATTCCATTCACATCCAATTAACATTGCGTCGCTTGAGCGGAAATCGCAAAGCAGTATTCCGCAGCGTTGGTCGCGCGCTTTTGCTCGCGGGATCCACCTCGATCATCGGTTTTGCACTGCTCGGGAATTCCTCAAACCTCGGTATGTCGAGCCTTGGTAAAGTGTGCGCGCTGGGACTCACCATTCTCTTGCTTGTCTCAGTATTCCTGTTGCCGGGGTGGACGCCCCAGCCCAAAACATCCGGCGCAACCTGACGTCGAGCTGTGCGTTGCGCACGAACGGTTGCGGAATAGCTTGTTCCGTGGCGACGAGCGGGCAAGGGAACGGTCAGGAAGTTTGCAGCGTCCTGGAGAGAAATATTCAGGCGCTTCTGGAGCGCCGCCAGGCCGAAGAGACAGCGCTCAGCTTGCAGGAAAGAATCGCGGACCGAGTGACCCGCTTCACAGGCAGCATCCTCTTTGTTTACTTCCATCTTCTGCTTTACGGCACTTGGCGTCGATCTGGGCTGGGTGCCGTCAGTTCCAAGTTCGACCCGAGCTTTGTTATTCTAGCCATGGAAGCGTCGGTGGAAGCCATTTTTCTTTCCACTTTTATTCTGATCACCCGAACCGAATGATGGCGCAGGCGGACAAGCGGGCCGACTTAAACCTGCAAATCAGCCTTCTGGCTGAGCACGAGGTCACTCGGTTGCTTCAGTTGGTGCGAGATATCGCTTCCAAGCTCGACATACCAGCGGCGAAGCGACCCGACCTGGATGCGCTCGAACAAGACGTGGCTCCAGAGCAGGTGCTGGACACCATTGAACGCCACGAACAGCGCGTGGAAGCGCAGGGTGCCCGGAATTAACGCAGCAGACTTTAGTCTCGTTTCCACTAGAGACTTCCGCCTGAGAATAAGTCCTCTCGATAGCCTGCGGCCGAAATTTTTGAGGACGGGCGCACTCCTCCGACCGAGCGTTGCATTTTAACCGCTTGCCCTCGCATCAGTGGTTCCCTAAGATAACGCAAAACCCGGAAAATGCGCCTGTCGCGCCTGGCTTGATGCGAATGAGATTGGGATATTTTTACGTTGGAACGCTGGCTTCAGCGCTGGTTAGCGGTGTTTTTGCGAAAGATGCCGGTAAATCGGAGGGCACCGTTCCAAGGCCGGCTCTGCCAAAGATTTCGAGTCTCGAACTGGAGCCCGCCAAAATGACCTTGCACGACGCCCGCGATGCTCGTCGCGTATTGGTTTGGGGGAAGACTCCGGACGGTGGAAAAATCGATTTAACTTCGGACGCGAAGTTCGCTTGTGATTCTGACACTGTCAGTATCGATGGAGATCATTACATTTCGCCGAAGAACAAAGGCTCCACGGAGCTGACTGTCTCTGCGGCCGATCAAAGCGCGAAGCTTCGGGTGGAAGTGGAAAGCGCCGAAACTTTACCCGTTCGTTTCGTTCGAGACGTCATTCCGGTAATGAGCAAGATCGGCTGCAACGCTGGAACATGCCATGGTTCGGCGAAGGGTAAAAACGGATTCAAGCTTTCGCTGCGTGGCTACGATCCGCAGTTCGATTATCAGGCGCTCATCACAGACATTTCCGGGCGACGTTTCAACCGGGTGAATGTCGACGAGAGCCTGATGCTGCTGAAGCCCACTGCCGAAGTGCCTCACGAAGGCGGCATGGTGCTAAAGCCGAACTCCCGCGAATACAATCTGCTGCGCGATTGGATCGCTCAAGGGGCGAAGAACGAAGATCCAGCGAAAGCCCGTGCGAATAAACTCGAGGTTCTCCCTGCGGAAATCAATTTGGATCTGCCCGGAATCACCCAGGAAGTCGTGGTGCTCGCCCATTATCCGGACGGCTCGGTTCGCGACGTGACACGCGAAGCGGTCATCAGCAGCAGCAACGACGAAATTGCGTTGGTGAAAAAATCCCGCGTTACGGGTGTGCGTCGCGGAGAAGCGGCAATCCTGATTCGTTACGAAGGCAACTATGCCACGCAGGAGTTGCGCGTGATGGGGGATCGCTCCGGTTATCAATGGGTGGAGGCGCCGGAATACAACTACGTCGACAAACACGTTCACGCGAAGCTGCAAAAGATGAAGATCCTGCCTTCGGCAACGTGCAGCGATGCAGAATTTATTCGCCGCGTCTCGCTCGATTTGACTGGTCTGCCGCCCAAGGCCGAACGTGTGCGTGCTTTCCTTGCTGATACCACACCCACCAAGGAGAAGCGTTCCAAACTGGTCGACGATTTAATTGGCAGTGACGATTACATCGAGTTTTGGGCCAATAAATGGGCCGACTTGCTCCAGTTGAGTAGCGACAATCTCGGCACCAAAGCTGTCTGGCAATATCGCGCCTGGATTCGTGATGCCATCGCGAAGAACGAACCTTACGATAAGTTCGTTCGCGAAATTCTGCTGGCCGATGGCAGTTGCTATGAAAATCCGGCGGCCAATTATCTCCGCGTTTTGCGCGAGCCTGGCAAAATCGCTGAAGACGTCAGCCAGACTTTCCTGGGGGTGCGATTTAATTGTAATAAGTGCCACGACCACCCATTCGAACGCTGGACGCAAAATCAGTATTACGAGTTTGCTGCCTACTTCGGAAATGTTGCCTTCAAACCGGGTCCGATCGGGCGCAACATCGTGAAATACGATGCTGGCGGGACGCAGCATGTTTACGCCGAGGAAGTTCTTTACCGAAATACTTCGATTGACGTCGAACATCCGAAGACGGGCAAAAAAGTTGGTCCGCATGTGCCCTTTGGTAAATTGCCGGAAGCCGAGAGCGACGATGATCGACGCCAGGCATTCGTGAGTTGGCTGACAGCGAAAGAAAACCCGCTTTTTGCTAAAGCGATGGCCAATCGCGTCTGGAGTTACTTTTTTGGTCTGGGAATCATCCAGCCGGTCGATGACATTCGCGCTGGCAACCCGCCGAGCAATGCAGCGCTTCTCGACGCGCTGACGAGTCAATTCATTGCGAGTAATTTCAATTTGCGCGAGCTGATGCGCACCATCTGTAACTCGCACACGTATCAACTCTCGTTCGTTCCTAATAAATGGAACGGCGATGACCAGCTTAACTTCTCCCACGCGAAGCCGCGTCGCTTGAGCGCGGAGCAGCTTTACGATGCGGTTGCCTTCGTTACGGGAGCGAACAAACAATTCTCAGGCTTACCCAAAGGGATGCGTTCGGTGCAAGTGGCTGACGGGAAAGTTCCAGGCGATGAATTCCTCACGCTTTTCGGCCGTCCGAAGCGCCAATCCGCCTGTGAGTGTGAACGCACGAGCAACATCACGCTTTCGCACGCCATGAGCTTGATTAACGGCTCGACGATTGGCGAAGCGGTTAGTGCTCCGCACAACAATATTGAGAAATTGGTCGAGCGTGAGAAGGACAATGCGAAGTTGGTCGAGGAACTCTATTACTTGATTTTGAGCCGTCCGCCTTCAGAAGCCGAACTGAAACTCGCCGATCTCTCCGGCGCTCCGACTCGGCTCGAAGGGACGCAAGACCTCGCGTGGGCACTCTTAAACAGTCCTGCGTTTCTATTTAACAGATGAGAATAAAAACAACCACGAATGAACACGAATGCACACTAATAGGGATTCGTGTCTATTCGTGTCCATTCGTGGTTAAATAACTTGGACGTATGTTATCGATCCCCGGAAAATCTGGCAGCACCTGTGATGGTTTCAGTCGCCGCGAATTTATGCGTGTTGGCGGCGCGGGTATTCTTGGCATGAGTTTGGGCGACGTCTTGAGGCTTCAGGCCGGCAGCGTGGCTCCTGAGGGCAACATCAAGACTGGGTGGGGAAACGCGAAGTCAGTCATCATGCTCTTTCTCCAGGGCGGCCCGAGCCATATCGATATTTGGGATCCGAAGCCGGACGCGCCCTCGAACATTCGAGGCGAATTCAAGCCGATCAAAACAAATGTCTCCGGTATCTCTCTGAGCGAAACCATGCCACTGCTGGCGAAGCAGATGGATAAGGCCACGCTCATTCGGTCGCTCAGTTATACTCCGGCCGGTCTTTTCAACCACACTGCCGCCATCTATCAAATGATGACGGGCTATACGCCCGATCGAGTTTCCCCATCCGGCCAGCTTGAGCCTCCATCTCCCAGTGATTTTCCGCATGCAGGATCCCAAATCTCGCGGCTCAAACCGCCTGAGACACCAATGCTGCCCTTTGTGATGCTCCCGCGTCCGTTGCAGGAGAGTAATGTCGTAGGTAAAGGGGGCACTGCCGGGTTTCTCGGCCCCGCGTTCGACCCGTATTACTTTTATCAGGATCCCAACAAGGAGATCTCACTCGATGATCTCACGTTGCGAAAAGATGTTTCCAAGGACCGCCTTACCCGACGCGCTAAGCTGCTCGATCAAGTCAACGCCGCGATGCCTGACATGGAAAAGGCCGTCCAAGGCTATGCTTTGGATCGTTACTACGAAAAGGCATTCGACCTGATTCTGTCGGGACGCGCTCGCGAAGCGTTCGATCTTTCGAAGGAAGATGAAAAAGTCCGCGACCGTTACGGACGTCATACTTTTGGCCAAGGCTGCTTGCTCGCCCGCCGTCTTATCGAGGCGGGCACTCGGTTCGTGCAAATGAACTGGCCTTCGGTCGCGAACGGCGATCCGAACACCGACGCCTGGGACACGCACGCTGCCAATTTCGGTCCGCTGCGAAATCTGCATTGCCCGAAACTGGATAGCGGCCTTTCCGCGCTGCTGGAAGATCTCGATCAGCGGGGAATGCTCAAGGACACACTCGTGGTTGCGGTCGGTGAATTTGGCCGTTCGCCGCGGCTCGGTGTCAGTACTTCCGGCAACAGCAATTCACCTGACGGTCGCGATCACTGGCCTTATTGCTACACCGGCCTCGTCGCGGGCGCGGGAATTCGCCGGGGAGCGCTATACGGGAAGTCCGACGCGACCGGTTCATCGCCCGCCGAAAATCCGGTGCACCCAATCCAATTGCTCGCGACGATCTATCATGCCATGGGGATCAATCCGCATACGATCGTTTACAATCATTTGAATCAACCGCGTGAACTGGTGCAGGCCGAACCTATCCCTGCCCTTTTCGGCTGATCGATTTCAAAACGTTACAAACTGCACATGTCGATTCGCACCTCCTACCGAATTCTTTTGCTCGGGCTCGGCGTGATGACCGGCGTTGCTCAGCCGGTGCCGAAGCTCAACTCCATATCTCGCGAATGGGTCGAGCGCGGTGCGGTAAGGGACGTCACGCTTGCCGGTGAAAATCTTTCCGGCGCGACCAACATTATCCTAAGTGGTGGGCCGGGCGTTTCTGCGCGCATCATTCCACCGGCTGATGTGCAGGTGCCGGTCGAAAGTTCCGGGGCGGGTATCTCCAGCATCGTGCGGCCGAACGGCAACTCGCTTCAAGTGGAGTTGAGTCTCGATTCCACCGCGCCGCTCACCGACAGGGAAATTCGTGTTGTTTCCTCTGAAGGTGTTTCCAATCCGTTGACGTTGCGGGTTAGTCCTCTTCCGGAAGTTGATGCGGCAAATAATACGTCTCGCGACAACGCACAGAAGATCGAAATGCCCGCAGTGATCAATGGCACGATTCAAAACGCGGCCGAATCAGACTTCTTCATCTTTACCGGAAAGAAGGACGAGCATGTAATCGTCGATGTCTACGCGTTCCGTCTTGGCTCGAAACTCGATTCGTCCCTGGCGATTCTCGATAAGTCCGGGAAAGAACTCGCCCGTAGCGAAGATGCAGTTGGGCTCGATTCTGTCCTCGATTTTGCGGTGCCCGAAGATGGCGACTATGTGATCGAACTGAGAGATTTTCGTTACCAGGGCGGGGGAGATTTCAAATTCCGGATGACTCTCGGCATGCTGCCGCATGTGACCCGCGCCTTCCCGTTCGGTGCCCAACGCGGTCAGACGGTCGACATCGCCCTCGAAGGAGCAAATCTGGATTCGAAAAGGCTTACGCTCAGTTTCGCGACGAATGCGTCGACGGGCCGTCAGGAAATCCGCGCTTCGTCCCGCCACGGATTATCGAATCCTTTTGGCCTGATAATCAGTGACCTGCCGCAGATGTCCGAAAGCGAGCCGAATTCGGCCCTCGACCAGGCTGATCGCATTTCGATTCCGGTCGCGATCAACGGTAGGATCGGCAAGAAAAAGGACTATGACGCCTTCCGCTTCCACGCTTCCGCCGACCAACGAATTGTTTTCGAAATTAATGCCGCTCCTTTTGGTTCTCGTCTGGATGCCTTGCTCGAATTGAGTGATTCAGTTGGGAAGGTCCTGCAGCGAAACGACGACGCCTCGGGCGAGGACGCTCGCCTTGACTACACTTTCAAGGAGGCAGGCGACTATTTCATTTTGGTCGAGGATTTGTTGGGCCGAGGAGGGGAAGAATTTGGATATCGCCTCACCGCGGAAACGCCCGCCCCGAATTTTTCAGCGACTGTTCTGCGCGACACGCCCCGGCTCCGCCGGGCTGGCCACGTTCCCATTCGTTGCGAAGTTAATCGCATAAATGGATTCGACGATACGGTGACGATTGTCTGCGAAAGCTTGCCCTCCGGTGTCTATGCTGAACCGCTGGTTTTGTCGGCCGCGACCAGCGCCGGCTTTCTTGTGCTCAATGCGACGGCAGATGCGCCTCTTGGTTCATTTCCGTTAAAGATCGCCGCACGCGGCACAACTCGAGGAAAGTCTGTTCGACGAACGGCGGAACTGCTCAACAACGACCGAACGGTCAAAGAAGGCTTCCTTACAATTCTGCCGGCCGCTCCGTTCGCCGTTTCTGCGGCTACCCTTATGGCGAGCATCGAACAAAACCAGAGCGGAAATATTGATGTGATTGTCGACCGTCGAAACGGCTTCAACGGCGAAATTAAAGTGACCGCGGAAGGATTCTCCGCCGGTCGTGATCCGATCAGCAGGAGCTTCGATCTGCAACCGCTCACTCTCAAAGCTGGTGAAAATCGCGGCGCTCTTTCGCTCAAAACGAGAATCGATTCCGAGATCGGGATTCGACATGTTGTTCTTCGCGCCGAAAGCGACGGCGTAGTCGAATACAGCTCTCTCCTTCCGCTCGGAACCACCCAAATTCCATTTACCCTTTCGACGAGCCTGAAAAAGCTGATCGTTACTGCGCTTCCGGCGAGCACCGGGTCGGCGGCTTCCGAGGCCGTCTTCAATGCGAAAAGCGAAAGACGCGACGGCTTTGAAGGAGAGATCACTTTGAAACTCGATGGTGTGCCGGAAGGAGTCATCGCCACGGTCACAAACGTCGCCGCAAAGGCGAACGAAAGCGCCCTCAAGTTGGTTGCGACCGAAAAAGCTCCGACAGGGACGAATATCAGTCTCACGCTCACCGGCACCGGTCAGCACAAGGATCGGACTTATCGATTCCAGGCTCCGCCCATTAACCTCACAATCAACGCGCCGGAACAGGAAGAGAAGAAAGAACCCAAACTCGCCGAAAAACAATGAATCTCCTTAATCGAATTGCCCTGACATCTACCTGGTGTTTGGCGTTTGGTCTTTGGTCATCGGCCGCGGAGCCTGTGAGCTATTACAAAGAGGTTGTTCCTCTTTTTAAGCGAAGCTGCAATGGCTGCCATCATCCAGGCAAATTGAAGGGCGATCTAGATCTGAGCAATTTCGGTGGAATCGAGAAGGGAGGAAAACACGGGGCGATTGTCAAAGCGGGTGAGCCGAAAAGCAGTCCTCTCCTCGAGGAAATTTCGGGCGACGATCCCTCAATGCCGAAAGAAGGCGACCCGCTGAGCAAAGCCGAAGTCGTCTTGATCGAACGTTGGATCAACGAAGGAGCGAAAAATGATACGCCCGCCGACAAGCTGAATCCCTATAAACTTTCTGAACCTCCAAAATACACTGCGCCCGCTGCGATTTCTTCGATGCAATTTGCTCCGGATGGAAGCGTGCTCGCGATCGCGGGTTATCACGAAGTTCTCCTGCGCAAGGATGATACTCTCGCCGGACGACTGGTTGGTGAATCACCCCGAATCGAGTCATTGTCTTTTTCTTCGGACGGCAAGCTTCTCGCCGTATCAGGTGGCGCTCCATCTGTCTTTGGTGAGATTCAAGTTTGGAACGTCGGCGAGAAGAAGCAGATTGCCTCCTACAAGATTTCGAACGACTCGCTGTTCGGCGTGTCCTTCTCGCCCGACGGGACGAAGCTCGCCTTCGGCGGGGCGGATAAATCGGTCCGCATCATCAACGTGAGCGACGGCAAAGAATTGGTGAAGTTCGACAATCACAGTGACTGGGTCTTTCGCACCACTTTTACGGTCGATGGGAAACGGATCCTTTCGGGCAGCCGCGACCGCGCGATGAAACTGATCAACGCCGAAAACGGGCAGTTCATTGACGATATCAATAAGCTGATCGAGCCGGTGCTTTGCTTTTCGCGGCATCCAAAACAGGACATCATCGTGTACGGCGGGGAACTTGGAAATTCGCGCATCTACAAAATTTCCGATAATCAGGGTCGCACCGCCGCGAACAACGACCTGAATCTTGTCAAAGAGTTCGAGCGCCAACTCGGCCCGATTTATTCCATCGCTTACAGCCCGGACGGTAATAGCGTGGCGCTCGGTGGTGTCGGCTCAGATGTGCAAATTTTCAAAACTGACGGAACAAAGATGGCAACACTGACAGGCCACGAAGGCGCAATTTTTTCGATTCTCTGGCATCCCTCCGAACCCCAAATCTTCACCGCGGGGTACGAAGGAAAAATTCGGATCTTCAATACGACAGACGGCAAGCTCTTGAAGAATTACGTGCCCTTTCCGATGGAGAAGCACGAGAAGATTGCCGCAAAGTAAATCTAAAACGCGGTCTCGGAAACTCCCGAAGGTGGGTTTTTCTTTTCGAGCAGGCGCGTGACGCTACAGTCAGCGGCATGATTTCACGGTTTATCGCGCTCTCGTTATTTTTCGCCGTTTTCTCGATCAGGGCCGCACAGCCTTCGAATGGTCGCATCGAGTTTTCAGCGGCGGAAGGAAAACGCGATGCGCAGTCGGCCGATACGATTTTCTGGGAATACAAACCCACGCGCTGGGGTATGTACGATGTCGAAACCTCTGGAAAAGGAGCAGGAGAATTTCAGATTGAAGTGGCGGGCAAGAATTTCCCCTCAACGAAGGTTGGAAAAGCTGGCCGTGTCTATATCGCGAAAGCAGAACCGTTCGCCGTTCGAATCAAGAGCATCCCGAGCGGCGTACGAGTCGAAGGAGTGACCTTGACTCCTGCGCCCGAAGGAAAAGAGATCATCCAGGAGGGAACCGGCATCGCTCTCCATTCGGCGGACGCGATTACGCACAGCGTCACGATGCGCTACGAACCGGCGACTAATAAGAATTGTCTGGGGTACTGGGTGAACACGAACGACGTCGCGGAATGGCGCTTTACCGTGAACACCCCGGGCGATTATGGAATCGAGCTATGGCAAGGTTGCGGAAAAGGACAGGGAGGGAGTGACGTTTTGGTGGAAGTGCGTGACGGCGATCAAATTCTTCAAAACGCAAACTTCGTCGTTGAGGAGACAGGGCATTTCCAAATCTTCGTTCCGCGCCCCCTCGGTAGAGTGACCTTTGCCAAGGCGGGCACCTATTCGCTCTGGGTGAAGCCACAGCGCAAACAGGCTGGAGCGATCATGGATGTTCGCCAGGTGCTGCTCACTCCTACAAGCGCGCCGATGAATGCCGCTCTGAAGTGGATGACGGAGAGCAAACGAGTCGTATTTCTCGGTGATAGCATCACCTACTCCGGTGAGTACATGGAGTTCGTCGAGGCGTACTTGCGAATGCAATATCCGAACTCCACCGTCGAGTTTCTTGACCTGGGTCTGCCAAGCGAAACGGTTTCGGGCTTGAGCGAACCCGGCCACGCTGGCGGAAGCTTTCCTCGACCTGATTTGCATGAACGCCTCGGACGTGTTCTGGAGAAAGCGAAACCCGATCTCATCTTTGCCTGCTACGGAATGAACGACGGAATTTATTACCCTTTCGGCGACGAGCGATTTGCGAAATTCCAGGAAGGCATAAAGCGCTTGCGCGAACGCGCTGCTGCCGCCGGTGCAAAAGTGATTCATCTCACTCCGCCTACATTTGATTCGCTCCCGCTCAAAGGACACACGCTGCCTGCCGGTTTGCCTGAGTATCGTTCGCCTTACGAAGGCTACAACGAAGTGCTGGACCGTTATTCCGAATGGCTTGTTCAGCAACGGGCCAACGGATGGGAGGTGATCGACATCCACGCGCCGATGAATCGCTTTTTGCAGGAACAACGCCGGCGTGATCCCAAATTCATCCTTGCTGGCGACGGCGTGCACGCTAATACGCAAGGCCATTGGCTGATCGCACGCGAGTTGCTTCGTTACGTGGAGGCACCCGAAGAGTTGGCCGCGGCGGACAATGCGGAGGCGCTGCGGAACTTTCGCCCGCACGCCGCTGAGGTTCTCAAGATCGTTCAACAGCGCCAGCGCTTGCTGAAGGATTCCTGGCTTACTTACACAGGCCATGTTCGACCAGGCATGAACAAGGGAAAACCGTTGCCCGAAGCAGAAACGCAGGCGGCTGAACTTACACGCAAACTCCAATCGTTCACGGCTCCACGCGCAGAATTACCGGGTAAACGTTCGCTTTGGTACGGCTTTGAGCGATTTGATTTCGAGGTCGAAGGGAAGACCGTTTCGGTCGTCGCACCAAAAGTTGAAGCGCCGGGACGCCCCTGGATCTGGGAAGGCGAATTCTTCGGCCACAAACCAAATCCAGATCTTGCGTTGCTCGGTCGCGGTTTTTACGTCGTTTACATGAGTGTGCCGGACATGCTCGGCAGTCCGAACGCGGTGAAATATTGGAACGCCTGTTACGATACGCTCACCGGGCGATATGGCTTCGCGAAAAAAGTCGCCGTAACGGGTCTCAGTCGCGGCGGCTTGTACTGCTACAATTGGGCGATCGCGAACCCGGAAAAGACCGCCTGCATTTATGCCGACGCGCCCGTTTGCGACTTCAAGACCTGGCCCGGAGCCTTCGTTAAAGGAAAACGGAGCGACCGCGATTGGCAACTGGTTCTCGAACAGTACGGATTCAAGTCCGATGACGAGGCCAAAGCTTACACGCACAACCCGGTTGATAGCCTGGCTCCGTTGGCGGCCGCGAAGGTCCCGATCCTGCACGTCTTCGGCGATGCAGATGAAGTGGTGCCGTGGGAAGAGAACACCGGACTGATTGCCGAACGTTACAAAAAGCTGGGGGGTGACATCACTCTGATTCGCAAGGAGGGGGTTCACCATCACCCGCACGGGCTCGAGGATTCGACGCCCATCGTGGATTTTATTTGGAAACATACTGCGAACGACGAAGCCAAAGATTGGCTTACTGCGCATGGTGGCGGGCCTTTGGATGGAAGCTCCCGGCCGTTCGTTCGGAAGTTGGGCACCATCGATCTGGATCTCGTCGAAACCACTCCCGTTGTGATCAGCAATCGGCTGTGGCGATTTGAATGGGTCAGGCAGGGCGTAGGCCAGCAGTATTGGGACAACAAACGGCAGACGAACTATTTTCGCTTTCGCGATGCCGAGAGCGGCGAGACCACTCCCGCTTTCGGGGATGGCCACGAGTTCGGCAGCGCCTTCGTCCACGATGGGACTGTTTATGTGACCGGGACGCAGGGGCGTGGCCGTGTGAATATGTTCGCCTCGCGGGACCTCAAGAATTGGGAGACATGGCCGGTGATTGACGATGGCCGCTACGGAATTTTCAACACCAGCTTATGCAAGACCGCCGATGATTTCGTCCTCATGTTCGAGATCGACAAGCCGCGCGAAGAAGCAGGTGTGCCGTTCACGGCGAGATTCACTCGTTCGAAGGATTTGCGCTCATGGACGCTCACGGCACCTGAGTGCAATTACACGCGCGAACGTTACAGCGCTCCTCACGCCCTCCGCTGGCTCGACGGATGGTTCTATGACTTTTACCTCGAGGCTCACGACGGTTACGAAATGCGCGTCGTCCGCTCTCGCGATTTGATCAAATGGGAATCCAGCCCGCTTAACCCGGTTTTGCGGCATTCGGCCTGGGATAAGGTGATCGCGAATTCTTCGATGAACGATGGTCAGCGCGGACGAGTCGCCAACGCACTCAACCTGAATAATTCAGACATCGACTTCTGCGAATGGCAGGGCCGCCTTACGATGAATTATTCGTGGGGAAACCAGCAGGGAACGGAACATTTGGCGTCAGCGGTTTACGATGGCTCTTTCGCGCAGTTTTTGCGCGGATGGTTCCCGAGCAATTGAGGACTTTGACAACTGAATAACGGCGGGCAATTTCAGCGCGGTGAAAAAGCAGAAGCTCATTACGGCCATCGTGGAAAAACTGCGTGACGATCTGGCGCTCTATCACAAAGCCGCCGATTTCGCGCGCGCCGAGGCCACGCACGAGCAAAGCAAAGCCGAAAATAAATACGACACACGCGGCCTCGAAGCTTCTTACCTTGCCCGCGGCCAGTCGCGCCTGGCCGCTGAGATCATGCTGGCGATTGAGAAATTCGAAAAACTGCCGGCCCGCGAATTTGCTTCGACCGACACCGTCGATACAGGTGCCCTGGTCGAATTGAAAAATGGCAAAGAAACCAACACTTATTTCGTCGGTCCGCGGGCGGGAGGCACGGAAGTTGTGTTTGAAAAACGGGAAGTTCTGGTGATTACACCCGAGTCCCCGCTTGGCTCGCAGTTGATGGGAAAAAAAGTCGGCGACAAATGCGTCCTGGAACTTGCCGGACAAAAACAACAGTTCCGGGTCTCTCAGGTTTGGTGAGTCTTCGATTGTTCCCATTCAAGTGCGTGCGCGAAACTGTTCAACCGGCGAAGTAAGCTGTTGTACCGGCTGTAAGCGTCACCGCCCTTTTCTTCCAGAAGTTCGTAAAGTGCATGCTCGGCGGAACCTTTTAACGCTGGACGGTATTTGGGAAGTGCGATATCCAGGCGTCTCAAACGCGGCTCACCCACGAGAATAAGCAGGGCGTGTTCACTGATCCTTTCAGCCGCCAAATCCGCGAGTCCCTGCTCGACAAGATCCGCGCCCGGCAGGCCTGCCCATGGTCCATTTTGATTCATCGATTCTCCAGATAATTCAGAAGCTCCTTCTCCAGCAATTGGACGTTGATGGAAGGGTAGCGCACGAAGAGCGGTTTGACCGCGTGAAAATACAAGAGCAACTCCTCTGTGCTGATATTGCCGGCTCGCTGAAACTCGCGAGCATCATCGAGATCCTGCTTGTACCCACGCTCAATCTTCGACAGAATTTGCGCGCGCAGATCAAAATGCGAGAACTCGATATCTCCAAGCCGATCGATAAACCGGCTTTTTGATTTCCAATCTGAGGTGACCGGAATGAAATCTGAAGGGGCGGCGAGCTCGACATTTACATCGAGTGAATTTTTCAATTGTGCGATCGCTTCAAACGCTCCACGCGGCTCGGGGTCGAACTTGATGTCGAGGTCGATTGTTTGTTCACGAAGACCAAGCAGCAAAGCAGTCGCTCCGCCGGTAAAGTAAACATGTCCCGGACTTTGCGCATGAGCCGCCAATTTTTGCATAAACTCCCGCAGCGTCTCGGGCGTTACTTTCTTGCGCATTCCCAGAGTTTAGCGACGGCAAAGCGATTTCCAAAGCCGAATGATTGTGGATGACAATCGGGACGGCCTCTCGGTAAAATGCGCCTGTCTCCAAAAACCTGAATGACCAAGGATTGACGCACGTCGAAAGTTTTACCGTAAAATGAACAAATCTACTTCACCGAAGGCCGGCTCGGTCACGCGCCGGGATTTTCTCCAAACGACTTCTCTCGCCACAGGCGCCGCTTTGCTCGGGGGGCTCTCTGTCGACCGCGTGGCTCATGCTGCGGGGAGTGACACGATTAAGCTCGCGCTGATTGGCTGCGGCGGACGCGGTTCGGGTGCGGCGTCACAAGCACTCTCCACGGAAGGCAGCGTAAAACTGATCGCGATGGCGGACGCTTTCAAAGACCGTTTGGATGGCAGCCACAACGAAATCAAGAAGAAGCACGGCGAAAAAGTCGAAGTGCCTGAGGAAAACAAATTCGTGGGACTGGACGCGTACAAGCACGCTATTGCGTTGGCTGATGTAGTCGTGCTCGCGACACCTCCCGGATTCCGCCCCATCCATTTCGAAGAAGCAGTTAAGCAGGGCAAACATATCTTCATGGAAAAACCGGTGGCGGTCGACGGCTCCGGCGTTCGGCGCGTTCTCGCCGCTGCCGAAGAAGCGAAAAAGAAGAATTTAAAAGTGGGGGTCGGGCTGCAACGGCATCACCAGGCCGGTTATATTGAAACATTGAAACGTCTGCATGATGGTGCGATTGGCGACATCGTCGCGGCGCGCTGTTACTGGAATGACGCCGGCGTATGGGTTAAAGATCGTCTGCCAAATCAAACGGAAATGGAATACCAGATGCGCAACTGGTATTACTTCGTCTGGTTGGGCGGAGACCACATCGTCGAACAGCACATCCACAATCTCGACGTCATCAACTGGGTAAAGAACGGCTATCCAATTCGCTGCCACGGCCTCGGTGGGCGTCAGGTGCGCACCGGCAAGCAATACGGAGAAATCTTCGACCATCACGCGGTCGAGTTCGAGTACGAGGATGGCTCGCGCTGTTTCAGCCAATGCCAGCACATCCGCGGCTGCTGGACTGCTGTTTCGGAACATGTGATCGGCACGAAGGGCAAGTGCGACGTGAACCGCTATTCAATTACCGGCGAAAAGGCCTGGACCCGTCCACGGTCGAGCGATAAGGACCCTTATCAACAGGAGCACGACGATCTGTTCTACGCTATCCGCAACGACAAGCCATACAACGAAGCGTACAACGGCGCAATGAGCAGCCTTACCGCGATCATGGGCCGTACGGCGACCTATACCGGCGTGCTCGTCGAACGCGACGCGGTGCTGAACTCACAACACGCGCTCGTGCCGGACAAATACGATTGGAACGGCACGCCGCCAACGCTGCCCGACGCCAATGGGTTTTATCCTGTTGCAGTGCCCGGATCGACCAGCCTCGTGTAAACAAACGCCGTTGGATTTCGGAAACCCGCGGCGCTACTCCGCGGGTTTTTTTGTGAATATCTTGTGCTTATCTTGTCGCGGACCGATAGGTTTAGGTGATTGACAATCCAGCCTGTGGACCTATCGTTTGATGTAGCGAAAAAGGATTTGTTCGGGTAGCGGTACGTTTCTTCAGCGGGGTTCCCCACCCCCACCTCCTTGGCGTCTGCTGCCCGAACGCTTTTTTTTCATCAAAGTGGTGAAACTATTTGACGGGCAGCTTCTCGTTACATACTTTCTCACGCTCCTAGCGGGGGCGTAGCTCAATTGGTTAGAGCGCTGCCCTGTCACGGCAGAGGTTACGGGTTCGAGCCCCGCCGCTCCCGCCAGTCTTCTTCGGAGCTTTAGCGCAGAACGAAAACTGCCCCGCCGAAGTTTCGAGAAGCACCTAAAGTCTTCTTCGGTCGCGCCTTCAGCAAAAAGCACCTCTAACGCGACGTTATCTGAACGGGCTCGGGCCGGGCCTTTGGGCGAAGTAGATAACCGTTCCAACCACGAGGGCGACAAAGATCCCGAATGCGATCGCGCAACGGAAATAAAGTTGCCTCTGACGCCGATTCGAGCGGCCCATTCCGGGCAAAAGATAATAGCGGTGTTCTTCGGGATTTTTTGGTTTGAACAGGCCGAACACAGGTGGGGTGAATTTTAGGCCAAGACTGCGCCGAAGGGCAAACCCGGATTTCCGAGCCTCCGGCCAACTAGTTGCTTGAAAGGAAAACGGGCTCCGTCCGGCCTCGTTCCACCTGAGCAGTCCGGTGTTGGTGAAGCGCGCCGTTGCGAAGGCTGGCTTCGAAAAGGTCGCGGTTAATCGCTTGGGCCGCCGCGGCACCATCTCCCGCGGCGATAATCATCTGGCAATTCGCGGGAGTAATACAGCCTGCGGCATAAAGCCCGGGAACGGTCGCACGTTGGCATCGATCAACGATGATCTGTCCATCTTCATCGAGCGTAGCTCCGAGTTGGCGGGCGAGGTGATTATGAAAGAGGTCACCGCGCGTGGTGAAGAGACAATCGGCCAGCAATTTTTCGCCCGTGGCCAGGGTGACATTTTTCAAATAACCGGATTCGTGCTGAACGTTTACGATCTTCTCGATGTGAATGGGCACATGGTACTCTCGCAACCAGTTCTCGTGTTGTGTATCCCAGTGGGGCACTTCGCCATTGGTCAGAAGAACGACGCAATCGCTGAACGCTGTGATTCCGAGCGCGTATTCGACGGCTTCATCGTTGTGTCCGGCAATGATCACTCGTTTGTTCTGAACCCGGTATCCATCGCAGTCTTTGCAAAAGAAAATGCTTTTGCCGACACATTCGTTCACCGCCGGGATTTTCGGCGGCAAGTGATATACTCCGGTCGCCAGCAGCAGCCGGCCACAGTCGAACTGATAGCGTTTGGCTTGCAGTTTGAAGCGATCGCCTTCCTTCCAGATTCGCTCGACCTCTTCCTGGACAAACTCGGCTCCATATTTCTCTGCCTGCTCGCGCCCGCGCCGGAGAAGTTCACGGCCATCAATGGCGTCGGGAAAACCGAGGTAATTTTGCACTTCTGGTTCCCAGATCGCCAATGACTCGCCTGAGTCAATGACGAGCACGTCGCGCATGGCTCGCCCTAGATAAATCGCCGCGGACAGCCCGGCTAATCCCCCACCCACGACGATCACTTCTCGGGAACGTGAAATCGGCGGAAGCGGCGGCACTTCCTCAGGCCGCATTGGTTTTGGCAACTCGCTATACGGTGGTTTGGACATCAATCGTGTGGCGAGTCAGTTGCGATAACGTCCGGCTCCTTTACGGGAGGCAGCTTTATTTGTTGCGACAAAGACGGGCGGCGCTTTCGTTGAAGTTTTGGTAATTTAACCATTCGGCCGCCCTTCGCCGATTTGTATATGGATTCAATGATCTGCGCGTCGATCAGACCTTCTTCGGCATTTGGTTCGGGATCACGTCCTTTCAGAACACATTCTGAAAAATATGAGATCTCCGCTCCGAACTGATCGCGCGCGGAAAAGGTTTTCTTCTGCTCTTTTTCTCCAATCTTCAATTTCCAGCTCAGCTCTCCGACATATTCAAAGGCCGGCTCGACCCGCAGACTGCCCTTTGTTCCCACAACTTCGTAGTAATCCGTGTCGGCGGCTCCGAAGCTGCAGGTGAACGTGGCCAGCCGTTCTCCTGGAAAGCGGAAAACGCACGCCGTCATTTCATCAATTTCGCGGAAACGTCGGTCTCCATTGTTCGCGCTAAAGGCGAATACCTCCGTGGGTTCCGCCTGGAAGATGTAGCGGGCCGCATTGAGGCAGTAGACCCCGATATCATAGACCGTGCCGCCGCCCCGCTTTCGCTTGAGGCGGATATTGTCTTCATCGGTAATTTGGTAGCTGAAACAGGAATTGAAATAACGCGGTTCGCCGATCTTGCCGGATGAAGCTAGTTCGGCAGCGCGCAGGTTGGTTTCCTCAAAATGCAGACGGTATGCCGTCATGAGTTTAACGCCGTTCGCCGCAACCGCGCGACGGATCCGCTCACAGTCCCGACCTGTGACGGCGAGCGGCTTTTCACTCAGGATGTGGATGCCAGCCTTGGCGGCCCGAATCGCATACTCACAGTGAAGATCGTTCGGGAGGGCGATATAAACCGCATCGATCTCGCCGCTATGCAGGCACTTGTCGTATTGGTCATACGACCAGAGGTTCCGCACTTTGTATTTCTGGCCCACTCGGTCCAGCTTCTTGGGCGTGCCAGAAACAAAGCCGGCTAATTCCGAGTTGCGTGCGTGCTTGAAAGCCGGAAGAACCGCAACCTGCGCGATGTGCCCCAGACCCACTACGGCATAACGTACTTTCCCCTTCGCTTGCCGTTGCATTTTGCGCATGCCTATTTCCTACTTCCGAATAACCGGCTTGGGACGTCCTCGCAATCGAGGAGGTAAGATCTTGTGTTTCATCATCGTTTTCCCTGGTTTTTTCGAGCGCGTCCCGGATGCAGCCGTTTGCTGCGGGGTGCCGCCGATCCCATTATCCCCAGACCGGCAGTGCCGCGCTTTTCGGCATTTGAGACCGAACGCTGGGACCGTCCTTTAGCGTTGCCAACGCTGGTTCTTTTCTTTTTGGACGCACTGGCGTCCGCCGAGACCTTTTTGGGATTAGGTGAGTTGGTTCGCGACCTGCTCATTTTCATTGAGTTGACATCGAAGCGTTGCGAGCAAACTCACAGCACTTTCGAGCGCAATGTGAACTTGTATGGTTCGCAAGCGCCTCGCAATCAGGCTGTGCCCCCTTGCGATGCACTGCGCGCCCCGACGCTTGATGGGGAAGAAGACGATGGCTTTTTGCTTCGCTGAATGGATTGTTGAAAACGCGCGTCAGTTGCACGCTCGCTTCTAGAAAGATCGATGAGAATTCTCTTTGTTCACGAGCGGTTCGGTTCTCTCGGAGGAGCCGAGGCCAACGCGCTCATCACCGCAAGCGAATTGAAATTGAAGGGACATCACATTGGTCTTTTGCATGGCTTCACGACGCGGACCGGGGAAGCAAAATGGCGTGAAGTGTTCGAAGCACGTTACTCGCTTGACTCGTTCGATGTGGGAAGCGCTTTGCGAGATTTCAGCCCGGACGTCGTTTACGTGCACAAAATGGCAGATCTGGGCGTGGTCAAAGATTTAGTTGAATCCGGCCTGCCACTGGTCCGCATGGTTCACGACCACGACATCTACTGCATGCGGAGCTACAAGTATTTTTATCGCTCTCGCGAAATTTGCACGCGCGCGGCCTCTCTCTATTGCGTATTCGGCTGCGGCGCGTTCATCGCGAAGAACCGGGAGGGCAGGTTCCCGCTGAAGTACGTGAGTTACTCTGAAAAGAAACGAGAGATCGCGCTCAATCAGAAATTCGACCGAATGATCACGGTTACGGACTTCATGAAGTCCGAATTGGTGAAGAACGGCTTTAATCCCGAGCGTATTGAGATTCACCCGCCGGTCCCGCGCCCGGGTGACGCGAACCTCCGGAGCACTTTCAGTGACCGTAATCTAATCGTCTACGCTGGGCAGATCATTCGCGGCAAGGGAGTGGACGTTCTGTTAGAGAGCCTGGCGTTGTTGGAGATGCCGTTCGAATGCATCGTCCTCGGAGAAGGAAATCATCGTGAGTACTGTCAGAATCTCGCTCGGAAACTTGGCCTGGCAGACCGCGTGCATTTCAAAGGGTTTGTGCCGCAGGAAGAATTGAAAAGCTACTATCGCGAATGTTCCGTGGTGGCGCTCAGTTCGGTCTGGCCGGAACCCATCGCAACTATCGGACTCGAAGTGATGCGTTACGCGCTTCCGGTCGTGGGATTTGATGCAGGCGGAATCAATGACTGGCTGCATGATGGCGTGAATGGTTTTCTAGTTCCCTGGATGGATCGGCGGGCTTTTGCGGCGAGCCTCACCAAACTCCTTCGCGACAAACAACTCGCCCGGAGCATGGGCGAGCGAGGACTCGAGATCGTGAGTCGGAAATACGATTTCGCTGAATACATCGACGGGTTGGAAAACCTCTTCGAGCGCGTTTCCTCGGAAAAAGGAAGCAGGCGACCCGCTGTGAGAGAAGAACTAGCCCCGGCCTAAGCGCGTTGCGGGAAAACGTTCTTTGCACGCGGAATCGTTCTCCCTAAAATTTGCGCATGCTCCAGACTGTTGTCTCAACAGATGCACCGCCGCGCGAACGCCCGTTGCCCGGCGGATTGTCCCCGCAGCAGTGGAAATCTGGAATTGCTGCTTGGCTGGGCTGGCTGTTCGACGGTCTTGATATGCACCTCTACACGCTGGTCGCCGCTGGTTTCGTAGCGTCGCTGGTGCATGTGCCCGTCGGCGATCCTGTAGCCAAGACTCGCAGTGCCTGGATTCAGGCGGCGTTCCTGGCCGGCTGGGCATTGGGGGGCGCCTTTTTTGGGCGGATTGGCGATAAGCTCGGAAGAAGTCGCGCTCTCAGCTTAACCATCCTCACCTACGCCGGCTTCACGGGCCTTTCGTTCTTTGTGCAGAACTGGTGGCAGTTGCTGCTCTGCCGTTTCGTCGCCGCGCTTGGAATCGGCGGTGAATGGGCGGTGGGTTCAAGCTTGCTGTGCGAGACCTGGCCAAAGCGCTGGCGGCCCTGGATCGCCGCTGTTCTGCAGACCGGTGTGAATATCGGTATTCTGATCGCTTGCGCTTGCGTTTATGCGCTCTCGGCGATTGAAGGCTACAAGGAGCGCTGGGTTTTTCTCGTGGGAATCCTTCCAGCACTCCTCGTGTTCTGGATTCGCCGCCACGTTCCCGAGCCTGATGAATGGCACCTGGCCAAAGCCGCTTCCTCTGAGCGCGAACCTTCTTTGCGCGATCTTTTCCAAGGCTCCTTGCGCAATCGAACTCTTCTCGTCATCGCCATCTGCGCCTTCTCCTTAAGTGGTTGGTGGGCGTTTATGTTTTGGCAGACGCAATATTTGCAAACGCTCTCCGATATCGCCGCGTGGACGCGCGGACAGAAGCAGCAATTCACCACGACGATTTTCTTTCTGGTCATCGGAGTTTCCATTTTCGGTAATTTCTTTGCCGGTTACCTCGCGAAGAAGCTCGGATATCGCCGTTGCATAAGCCTGATGTGTTTCTGCTTCGTCCTGGCGATATTTGGCGCATTCTTCTCTCCGCGAGGCCACCGAGAGTATTACTTCTGGATGCCCTTTGTCGGATTCTTTTCAGGAATGTTCGGCCTTTTCACAATGTATCTGCCGCCGCTCTTTCCGACGTTGTTACGCACAACTGGAGCTGGTTTTTGTTATAACATCGGCCGGATAGCCGCGGCGTTCGGCACGGTTTTCTTCGGGCTCTATTCCAATGTCGCCGATCTCCGCCGCGCTCTCCTGATGGTGGGCATTCTTTTTATTCCTGCGGCGATCGTCGCACTCTTCCTGCCGGACTTGAGCAGAGAGGAAGGTGGAACCGATTAGGAAATGACCAGGCAACAATGACCAAGGACCTACTAATGCCTCAATTGCCAAGCTCCATACCATCGTTCAGGAGTCGCACTCATTGGTGCGTATGCATTCCTTGGTCATTAGGGCTTGGTCATTGGTCATTCCGAGCCGGCGCGGCGCTATGAACTTCTTTTCCACCGCGGACTGGCTCGTAATAGTCACCTACCTGCTCGGCATCATCGGGCTCGGCGTTTGGTTCGGTAAAGACCAGCGCACCACGCGCGACTATTTTCTCGGCAGCAAGAATATCCCGTGGTGGGGCATCGGCCTTTCCATCGTCGCCGCCGAAACAAGCGCACTCACGATCATCAGCGTTCCAGCGATGGCTTACGGCACGAACATCGCCTTTATCCAAATGGTCATCGGCTATGTGATCGCACGCCTGATTTTGGCGATTATCATGGTGCCGCATTATCTCAAGGGCGAAATTTATTCCCCATACCAGCTTCTGGAGAACGCCTTTGGCCCATCGGCACGCAAACTTGCCGGCGGATTCTTTCTGATCAGCGAAACGCTCGCGGCGGGTGTACGTGTTTACGTCGCATCGATTCCGGTCAAGCTGATGCTGGGTGAAAAGGTGCTTTCTCTCGGCACCGGTGATCCCATTCTTGGATCGATTCTGCTCTTTGTTCTTCTCTCCCTCGTTTACACGTACATCGGCGGCGTGAAGGCTGTCATCTGGACGGATGCTGTCCAATTCATTCTCTTTATGGCCGGCGGCTTGTTCACTCTTTTTTACATTCCCAGTCTGATGAACGGGTTCTCCGGCGCCTTCGAACAGGCCCGCGCTGGAGGGAAACTCGTTTGGTTTTATCCACAGTTTTCGTTGGCGATGCCGTTCAACATTTGGATGGGCCTGATCGGTGCGACCTTCGTGACCCTGTCATCGCACGGCGCTGAACAACTCATCGTGCAGCGTGTCCTTGCCTGCAAAAACGTTGCTGACGGACGCAAGGCACTCGTTCTAAGCGCAGTTGTTATTCTCCCGCTTTTTCTGGTCTTTCTTTTGGTAGGCGCACTGCTGTGGGTCTACTACGAGACACATCCTCTCGCCATCGCCATTCCTGAAATCCGCGCGGATTCCGGCATTAAACGCAACGATTACATTTATCCCATTTTCATGATGACTGAAGTGCCGCACATTCTAAGAGGTTTCCTGATCGTTGCGATTCTGAGCGCGGCGATGTCCTCGGTCAGCAGCGCATTAACTTCGCTCGCCTCTGTCTCGACGATGGACTTCATCAAAGGAATCACGCGCGGCTCCTGGACCGAAGAGGCGTATTTGCGCTTCAGCAAGTACTCAACAGTGATTTGGGCCGGCGCGCTCATTATTGTGGCGTATCTCAGCCGCGAAGTACCTTACGTCCTGAACGCGGCCTTCTCATTGCGCGGTCTCACGAGCGGAGCTCTCCTCGGTGGACTTGCTCTCGTTGTGTTTTGGAGACGCGGTTCGGCGTTTCCGGTTTGCCTCGGAATGATCGTTTCTCTGCTCGCCATGATTTGGATCACCCAAACTGAATGGCACACTTCGTTCTTCGAAGGAAAGATTGCGTGGCCGTGGTACACGCTTATTGGAACTGCGATCACTGTCGGCGTAGCCGCAATCGTCAGTTCTCTACGGGGAGCTTCACGATCGGCTGCTCGACGCCCGGCAGCTTAGGAAAATCGAAATGATTCGTCGTGAGATGAGTCACGTTTTCGAAACGAGCAACTGGGCGAGGATCATCCTTGGCCAACTTTAATGACACGTTTTCCAACGTGAGATTCTCCACATTCCGCGCGAAAAATCCCCAAACAGGCAGTTTACGCGCATCTACGCCGGGCGCCCTGATCGGGAGTCTCGCATCCTCCGCGGTGCCGCCGCCCGCGAATTCCACACTTAAATCTCGAAAAACCACATTGGTGAAGGGATGTGAATTCCAACTCTCAATTGTCGACGGAGCGCGGTAGACATCGACCGCCTTGCACTTGCTCACTTCAATACTGCCAACCGTGTTCTTCTCACCCTTCATCGCGAAATGGAAAGGTGTCATGACATTTTGCATGACGAGATCGGTCAGGTGCACGTCGTCAACCACTCCTTCGGTCGGGTCCCAAGCACCCGGTTGAAGCGCGACTGCGGCGAGCATGTTCTTGCGGCTCGAAGATCGGTGCGGGAACTGTCCAGGACCGAAAACCTGGCAATCATTCACGAAAAACTTACGTGCCGGGCCAATCAACCGAATCCCGTTGCACGAGGAGTTGAGCACGCAGTCGGTAATTGCGACATTTTCCCAATAGCGCCCGGCGATCGCGTCGTCGCCGGTGAAGAGTTGGCAGTCCGAAATGACGATGTTTGTGCAATAGCTGTTCGGCCATCCGCGAAAATGAATCCCATCCCAACCGCCGGTGATTTTAATCTCCACCATCTTTGTGTCTGAACAATCCTCCAGAAGAACCGCGTAGTTGGCAGAATCTTTAATGGAAATGCTCTTGAGAGTGATGTTGCGTCCATGTCCGATCAAGATGGTGTGAGGGCCGCGCATGCGCTCTTCGCCTTTCGGATCGAAAACCTTGTTCCCATCGATCATGCCACCGCCGGTGATTGTTACGTCCTGCACCTTGTCGCCAAGGATTAGCGCGCGATGCCATTCCGGCTTGAATCCAGCCTCTGGCGTGCCCGCTGGCGGTCGAAACATTTTGTAGTCCGCCAGATTTGTCGTCCCAAGCAGCGTTGCGCCCGGTTCCAGAACGAGGTTCATCTCGCTCTTCAATTCGATCGTCCCGGTTAAATATTTCCCAGCCGGAAAACGAACCTCCGCCCCCGCCTTAACGGTAGCCGCTTCAATTGTGTTATTGATTGCTTCGGTATCAACCGTCGTTCCGTCACCTTTCGCGCCGAAATCCTGGACGTTAAAGACTTCGGCGCCAAAGCTCCGGGCGGCAAGCAACGCGGCGAATAAAATCGTCTTCGTCATTTAAAGTTTCTCAGGCTTAACTCTTAAGCCGGCCGCTACGGCCAACTCTCGCGTGCGGGGGTCAAAGCTCAGGAATTCATCCGCTCCCGCGATTACGGCGAGCGCGGGCCACAGGATCAACATCGGAGGACGGGTCGGTTTTGCACGTCTTTGCCACTGGGATGCCAGGTCTACCGCGATATTGTAATCGATGCGAACTGGTTCGAGCACCTGCTGTTCCACCAGCCAGCGGATCTTCTGAAGGGCATTCGCAGCAACGGCTCGAGCAGCCGCGGAAGATTCGTTCGATTCTACTTCGCATTGCAACCGGTTCTCTAGAACAAAGATCTGCAATGAGCCAGCGAGCAGCGGCGACTCAGCGCCATGCACGATTTGCCAGGCTTTGGCGCTACCACCCCTTTTAAGGAGCAGCATTAAAAGAAAGCCGGAATCAACAAATCGCTTCATCCGCCATGACCCGCGCGAACACCTCGTCCCCGACCTTTTCATCAATCCCGGGCAGGGAAGCGAGTTTCTCGAAGTCGGGCATTCGAAATTTTGGAGGGTTCCGCTTCTTCACAAATTTGCCCACCTCCTGGCCCCGGCGCGTGACGGTCAGGCTTTCCCCAGGTCGCAATTGTTTTTCCAGTTTTGCGAACCCGTGCAAGAACTCGCGTGCTGTTACTTTCTTATCCATGTTAGACACGATGTTAAACATGGCGGCTTTTGTCAATCTTCCGTTTCGGAGCCCTTGGGGATTTCTGGATTAAACTGCGCAAAATCGCCAGGTTCTCCACATCCTCGTGCAAATCCTTGCTCTTGGGTGTTTCCAGACAGCCGGGGAGGTTTGCAAATCGTTCGTCGTTTACAATGTGTCGAAAAGCTTCACGCCCGATTTTGCCGAGGCCGATTCCAGCATGACGATCAACGCGGGAACCCAGATCAGTTTTCGAGTCGTTCAAATGGAAGGCCACGATTTGATCGAGCCCTACGCTCTTTAATTCAGCCAGCGCCGCGTCCCAGCCTTTTGGTGTGCGGATGTCGTAGCCGGCCTCGAAAAAATGCGCTGTATCGAGGCAGATTGCGAGGCGTTCCGGACGCTCCACCCGATCATAAATCTCAACCAGGTGCGCCATCTTGTGGCCGAGACAGCTCCCCTGCCCCGCTGTGTTTTCCAGCGCGATCCGCACGGGTGAGCTTCTGGTCGCGCGAAACACTTCGTTCAATCCCGCGACCATCTGATCGAGTCCGCATGCTTCACCCTTTCCCAGATGCGCACCGGGATGCATGACGACAAAAGGAAGCCCAAGGTCGGTGGCCATCGCGATCTCTTGAAGAAGAGACTTTACCGAATTATCCCGGTTCGGTGAAGCCGATGCTCCGAGATTGATCAGATAGCCGGAGTGTCCGAAGACGCAGGCAAACCCGCACAAATTCAACTGATTCGCATACTGCGCGAGTTCATCGGGTGTGTGCGGCCGCCCGAACCATTGCATGTTGTTTTTGACGAAAATCTGAACGATCTCGCAGTTGATTCCCTTCCCGCGTTCCAGCGCTTTCCAAACGCCGCCGCCGGTGGACATATGCGCACCAAACTTCATCAAAGCTCGGCGGGCTTGCTGAGCAGCGCTGCGATGCGGGCGAGCAAACGGCCGGCGGCGCCGCCGTCGAGCACGCGATGGTCGAAGCTGAGGGTGAAATTTCCTTCGGTGATCGGGACGAATTGTTGCTTAGCTTCATCCCAATGCGGGACTTTGCGGCCGGCGCCCATGCCTAGAACGAGAGTCTGTTCGGGAAGCGGAATGGGAGTGGCCCAGGTCAGACCGAACGTTCCGAAATTTGTGACTGTGGCTATGGAGCCACCGGTGGCGTCTGCGGGCAATCGACGGGCGCGCGCGAGCTCGACCAACTCGTTATAACGGTCCACAAGCTCCTTGAGAGACCGTTTGTCGGCATTGCGCAAAACGGGGACCAGGACGCCGTCTTCCGCTTCCACCGCGAAACCGATATCGATGGCGGGCGGATGCACGATGACGTTTCCGACAAGACGACCAGCGGGCGCGCTGTTCTCTCCGAGTGCGACTGCCAGCGCGCGCAGTGCATAGAGCGCTGGGCCCGGCTTGGGCTGTGCGCTCCGCCGATGCGCGAGCATTGGCTCGAGATTCACGGGAATGGCCACCGTTGCCAGGGGACGCGTGGAACTCCGGCGCATGGCGTCTGCAACGGCCACGCGCATGGTCGAGGCTTGTGAAAGTTTATGCTTTTCGAGATTGGCGAGGAACTTTTCGAAATCCTGGATCGTAACGCGTCCCCCCGCGCCGCTCCCCGCAATGCCAGCGAGATCCGAAGAGTGCAGACCCAACTCATGCATGCGCGCTTTCATGCGCGGGGACATGTAGCTCGCGCCGGCGGAATTCAGCGGAACGGGCAAACCGCGAACGGTGGGCTCAACGCGCTGACGCGGCGGTGCTGGAGTCGATACTGGGGTGACTGGCTGGGGTGCCTCAGGAGCGGGCGTGCCGGTAATGCCGAGTTCGTCTGCAACCGCCTGGTCCACCTCAATAAAACCGAGCTGCGCGCCAACGGGGTAAGCTTCATTCACCTGCGCGGTGATCTTGCCGATCGTTCCGCGGCATGGGGAATTGACTGTGGTCGTGGCCTTGCTCGTTTCCACTTCGAGCACTTCCTGGTCTGCGCGCACTGAATCACCGGGATTCAGGAGCAAGCGGATGACGGTAGCCTCGGCAATGGATTCGCCGAGTTGCGGCATCATGATGGGAACCTGCGGCATGGGAACCAATAGTTAAATGCCGGACGGCAACTTTCAAACCTCAAATCAGCGCGAGCAGGCCGCGCTCAATTCCGGCCAGAGCAGCGCGCTCATGATCATTCCTTTTTCGAAACATTCGAGGCTGAACCGCTCATTGGGTGAGTGCGCGTTGTCTTCCGGCAGAGCAAGACCGAGCATCAAGGTGTCCGCACCGAGAATTCTTTTGAAATCGTTCACAATCGGAATGGATCCGCCTTCGCGCAGCAAGACCGGTTCCGCTTTGAACGCCTTGCGCACCGCAGAAAGCGCGGCCTGCGCGAGCGCGCTGGTAGGATCGACCATGTACGGATCGCCGCCATGGCCACCTTCGATTTCGAGCCGAACGGTCGGCGGACAAATCTTCTTCAAATGGGCAATAACGGCTGCGCGAACTTTCTCGGGCTTTTGATTGGCGACCAGCCGGCAGGTGATCTTCGCGCGAGCCCAGGATGGCACGATGGTTTTGCTACCCTGGCCCTGGTAGCCGCTGGTCAATCCGTTGATTTCCAGCGTGGGACGAGCGCTGCGTTGTTCGTTTGGGGTGAATCCTTTTTCGCCAAAGAGCTCGGGCACGCCGAGAAACTCCGCGTATTCGCGTGCATTGAAGTGGAGTTTGGCGATTTGCTGCCGCTCGAATTTGGTCAATGGCTTTACGTCATCGTAAAAGCCCGGAATGGTGATACGGCCGTTCTTATCGCGCAATTGGGCCAGCATTTGGGCCAAAGCCATCGCCGGATTGTCGAGCGAACCGCCGAACAATCCCGAATGCAGATCGCGTGATGGGCCATGGACAACGATTTCGAACGCGACAATTCCGCGCAGCGAGTAGGTGAGGGCTGGTTGATCGAGGCTTGGAATACCTGTATCCGAGATCACCACGGAATCGCAATCCAGCGTTTTGCGATTCTTCTGAAGGAATTGGGCGAGATGCTCGCTGCCGACTTCCTCTTCTCCCTCTACCAGGAACGAAATATCGCAGGGCAGTTCCGTGCCAGTCGCGTGATAAGCTTCAAGTGCGCGTAAGTGGGCGACGTGCTGGCCTTTGTTGTCGCTCGCGCCGCGACCAAAAAGGACGTTGCCCTTGACGCGCGGTTCAAACGGAGGCGACTTCCACAATTCGAAGGGCTCAGGTGGCTGAACATCGTAATGGCCATAGACCAGAAAGTGCGGCCTGTCTTTACGGCGCGGCGTTCGCGCGAGCATGATCGGATGGCCTTTCGTCTCGAAGATTTTCGCATCGAGACCGGCGCCACGGGCGCGTTCGGCGATCCAATCCGCCGCCTTGCGCATATCCGCCTTGTGTTTTTCCTGAGCGGACACGCTGGGGATGCTGACGTACTCGATCAGCTCCTGAATAAATCGCTTTTTGTTCCCTTTGAGATACCCGAGGACTTTATCCATGCCTATTTCTTCTTCGCTTTCGGTTTTGGTTGCAGGAGTGAATCGAGGGCGTTTTCCACTGTGTTTGTTGGCGCCGTATTCGTCGCCGCCCGCGAGTTGCTGGTTGTGGGTTGGGTCAGCAGGCCACCGAGCCCACGTAGCAAATCGCTCTTGGCGCTATTTGTGGGAGCACTTGGAGCATTCGTGGACGGAGTTTTTCCGCCCAGGAGACTCCCTACTGCGCCCACGATATTCGCAGTTGCGTTTGTGCCGGCGCTATTCGTTCCGCCGGTTTGACCTGTTAAGAGGTTCCCGACTGCTCCGAGCGCGCCCTGTGTTTTGGCGTTTCCGAGGCCGAACGCTTCGGCTCCTTTCAGCACCATACCGGCAACCGCGAGTTTGTTGATGTCAACGTCCGGCGCGCCGAGCGTTCCTTTTACGGAGACGAACTGGATCAGTTTCGCGTATTTGTTGGTCGAAGCGTTTGCTGCGACCAGCCCGGTTTTCTCCGCGAGCGCCCGTCGAAGCGAAAGATCGAGCGGCAGATTTAAGGTGGAGTTGGTAATGATATCGGCCAGCGAAATCGTGCCGGCGCTTTCGGCGTAGAATGCCTCTGATTCGACACCGAGATGCTTGAGGTTCACCGCTCCGTTCCCAATATCGCTTTGAGCCGAAACCCAATTAATTGGCGATTGCAGAAGTTCCGGGACGCGTAGAGCCACGGAGATCGGCACCAGAATCCTTTTTATTTTCGGTCCGACCACCTCGTAATTCATGTTGGTGAGATTCAGGTCGAGTTTGCCACCGAGATTTTTCCGTAGGTTAGGGCCTGTCGTTCCAGCGCCGCGAATCTGGGCGTCGGCGATAAAGGTCCCTTGAAGCGCGTTTGTTTTCCCGCTGCCAAAGGTGTTCGCGAGCGGAGCCAGCGGGACAGAATCGGCCTTAAATGCGATATCATAAAGATAGCCGGGCCAGCCAACATTGACGTTGCCACTCAGATTCACAGGACCACCGTTGAGGTTCAGTTGAAATGGATTCAACTGAACGACATTGGAACGAATCGCCACTTTGCTGACCCAGTTTGAAATCGCGACTTCGCGCAGGTACAGGCGGTCAATTTTCAAGTCAGCCGTTAACTGTTGGAACGGCAGTTGCATCGCGTCCGGTTCCTTTTGATCCCCGGCAGGGGTGCTGCTGCCCGAGTTGTTTTTGGTTGTTGTTTTGTCCTTCGAGTTCCCGGCGAAAAGATCATAGTACGGCGTCAGGTCGAACGAGTCGGAGGTCAGGCTGATTGTGCTTGGTGCGGGATTGGTTTTTCCAAGATCGAGTTTGGCCTGGAGTTGCAACGCATTCTTCGCGCGAGGCGTTTCGGTCAGTTGCACCAGGAATTGCCGTAGATTAACGACCTCTTTCTGCATGCCGCCGTCGATCTTCATGTCCACGGCCAGCGGCGTCTTCGGGAGCGTGCCCGCTTTATCCTGGACCACCCAATTTGCCAGTTTCACATTGGCGTTCACGGAGCTCTCCGCTTTCGGATCCAGTTTCGCGTCACCCGAGGCGTTCAACGAGATGGAAACCAACTGATTTTCTCCGAGTGAAGGGGCCAGAACTGGACCGAAGAAATTTTGGTTCAGGTCCACCGTATTGAAGTTGAACTGTCCCGCTTTGCTTTCGAGATTGTATTTGCCCTTCAGTTCCAACGATCCGCCCTTATTAAACCCCTGAGCGAAGTTCAGCGCCGTCCTGTTCAAACTGACCTCCTGGCCGAGCACGTCGACATTGTACTCCAGCGTCGTGGCAAAATTTGTGAAGCCATACTTCTGATACGCGCCCGTGAAATCAGTCACAGAGACGTTGCCAACGGCAGAGCGTTTGGTGCCATTGTCGTTGTAGTTCGCGGAGGCTTTCAGCGCGCCTGCCGTTGCCTTCGCGTCGGGCATTGAGGCGAGCGCCAGCAACTTCGGCAAAGCTCCATCAACGGTTACTTGAACGGTCGTATCCTTTGTATCCAAAACATATCGTGCCGAGCCATTTGCCTGTAAAACCGGAGCATCGTTCTGCCGCAGAGCGACGTTGTAGCGCGGCAGATTGATCGTTTTCAACTGTTCGACTGTGCCTGCGCTGTCCAACGTGAGTGCTGCATTGTCCAGTCGGTTCGAACCAAAACCCGCGCTCAAGCCGTCGATACGTGCGTTGATTTCCGTGTTCAGCAACTTGCCGTCCTGTTGAGAGGCCAGTCTCACTTTAGCGTTGGCCACGCCTGCATTCAGGTTCGTTCCAACGATCGCCCGCCACTCGGCTATGTTAAAATTCGTCACGAAGAGCGACAGTGCGGCGTCGGGATAGCCTTTTGTGGACGTGCCCCAGCTCAGATTCATTTGCCGTTCCAGCTCGGAACGCAAGAACTCCTTGCCGTTTGCGGCCCCGGTTAAATTCACCTTCTGCAAAATAGCGGATTTATCGCTCGTATTCACGCCCACCTGATAATCCAGATTCACGTTCATTTCGGGCGTCTTCGCGGTGCCCTCCGTGAGGGTAATTCGCGTCGCGGCGAGATTGCCACTCGCGGAGAAGAACGTTCCCCCTTGCGAAATCGTGATCTGGTTCGTCGAGTTCACCTGTGAATCCCCGAAATCGTAACCTTTTCCTGCAGTGGCGAGTGCGAGAACATTCTTGTCGATCGAAGTGACTTCGACTCTCAGATTTCCCTCTTTCTTGTCTACATCCATCGGGCCGCTGACTTGCACCTGTCCAAGCGCCTGATTATTGCGCGCGAAACTCAACGCGACCTGTTTGATTTCCTTCGGAGTCAGGTCCGCGTCGAGAGAACCGTTAAAGCCAGCCAGATCTTTGAATGATCCTTCGGCTCTCGAAACGGTGAGCTTCAATGCGCCTTTAAGCGTGTCTGGCATCAACTCCTGATTGAGTGAAATGTCGTAACCGCCAGACACCTGGCCGCCCAGAACGCTGTTGGTGGCACCGTGCTTCTGGTCCATGGTGAAGGAGGTCGCCAGGTTAAGATGTCCCTTCTGCCCATTGCCCAGGCGATCCAGGTCCAACGACAATCCCTGCAACTCCGTTCGGTTAATCGAACCATCTTTCGCCGTCTGAGTTTGGCGAACGGTGCCGTTCTTCAACGAGATATTTTGGACCGAAAGCTTCGTTGGCTCGTTTGATTTCGGTGATGACTTCTTCTCGCTTTTCGTGATCGGATCCAGATTGCTCGACCCGTCCCGTTCCTCCACGATGTTCACCACAGGCGAGACGAGAGTCACCTCCTGCACATTGATGTTCCCTTTGAGAATATCCATGAGCGAGTAACGGACGCGCGCCTCTTCCGCTGTGATCAACGGTTCCGTCCCCTTCGTTTCCACCCGCAACTGCCGAATGTAAACCTGTGAGAACGGACTGATGGAAATATCGCCCACCGTGATTTTTGCGTTCATCGAAGCACCGGCCTTTGGCAGAATCACGCCCTTCACAAACGCTGAACTTGTCCCGACGAAATACGCCACGACAATGAGCAGCAGAACCACTGCAAAGAAAATTCCAATCCACTTTCCCCACGGTTTTCGGGGTATCTCTAACTCCTCATTCTGGTCCATAAATTTGACTCCCACGCGATGCCGCAGAATCGCAGATTCTCAAGCAGCACCGGCATCGCTCATCTTAAAGCAAAAATCCCCTGTGTCACCCGTGGAAAAAGGGAGAAAAAAAAGAGAAGACACTCCACAAATGTGAAAAAAATAGCCGGGGCGTGACGGCCCCGGCTATCTCGGTTCCTCCCGACCCGCGGGGGTCATGAACAGCCAAGGCTCTCCCCGCAGTTCAGGCACTTGTAACAAGCCCCATTGCGGACCGCTACATGACCGCAGCTTGGACAAGTGGGTGCATCGAGTTGGAAATGGGCAATCGTCGCACTGAAACTCGTGATGGCCGGGACAAGCGACGGAGAGTGGCCATGGCCATTTCCGTTGCCATTCGAGCCACCATTTTTCGCAGCGATCATCTGGGTATCCTCAGCCAGCGGCAGGTCTGCCACCGGTCGATTCACTTTTTTTTTCAGCTCTTCGAGCAAACCAGGGATGGCGAGTTCGGGTTGATTCCGGTTCGGCGAATTCGCTTCGCGATAGCCCGGAATGAACTGAATCGCCATCCAGCGGAACACGTAGTCGATGATCGAGGAGGCATTGCGAATTTCCGGATTCTTGGTGAAACCGGAAGGCTCGAAGCGCTGATGCGCGAACTTCTTCACCAACGCTTCGAGCGGCACGCCATACTGGAGAGCCAGGCTCGTTAACGTTCCGATTCCGTCCATCAACCCACCAATGGTCGACCCCTCTTTCGCCATGGTGATGAACAACTCGCCGGGCTGACCGTTCTCGAACAAACCGACCGTGAGGTACCCCTCATGTCCCGCGATATCAAATTTGTGCGTGATCGCCGTACGCGTCTCCGGCAAGCGCCGGCGCAACGGCTGGCCCGCTTCCTGACGCAATTGCTCGACGAGGTTCTCGAGCTCGATGATGCGATTCTTCAAGGTTTCGGTTTCGGTCTTCGTCTCGCCGCCTTCGTTGGTCTTTTTGGTGTTGAGCGGTTGCGAACGTTTCGAACCATCGCGATAAATCGCCACGCATTTCAGGCCCATTTTCCAAGCCTGCACGTAAGCGTCCTGGATGTCCTGCACCGTGCATTCGTTCGGCAGGTTCACCGTCTTGGAAATCGCGCCGCTGATGAACGGTTGCGCGGCCGCCATCATTTTCAAGTGCGCCATGTAATGGATGCTGCGCTTGCCGCGGTGCGCGCGGAACGCGCAATCAAACACCCCGAGATGTTCCGCCTTCAGGCCGCTCTGAACAATTTTCCCATCTTCCTCGACATCTTCGATTGTGTCGTATTTGTCGATGTGCGAGATGATATTCCTGATCGCGTCCGCGTCATAACCGAGGCGCTGTAACGCTTCAGTCACGGTGCGATTGACGATCTTCAACATACCGCCACCGGCGAGCAATTTGTACTTCACCAACGCGATGTCCGGCTCGACGCCAGTGGTGTCGCAATCCATCAGGAAGGCAATCGTTCCGGTCGGCGCGAGAACGGTTACTTGCGCGTTGCGGTAACCATGCTTCTTCCCCTTATCGAGCGCTTTGTCCCAGCAAACGCGGGCGGCATCCTTCAAATAGGCGAACTCGCGGCTGGGCTGGATCTCTTCCACTGCGGCACGATGCAATTTGATCACGCCGAGCATCGACTCGACGTTATCCTTCGAAACGGGCCTTGCGACTCCCGCGCAACGGGCATCTTCGTAACCCTGAAAAGCACCGACAGCTTGAGCCAGATCCGCGGATTGCTCATACGATTCACCGGTCATGATCGACGTAATCGCGCCAGCAAGCGCGCGGCCTTCATCGGAGTCATAGGACAATCCATAGCTCATGATGAGTGAACCGAGATTTGCGTAGCCAAGACCGAGTGTGCGGAAGATGTGGGAGTTTTCAGCAATATCCTTCGTGGGATAGCTCGCATTGTCCACGAGAATCTCCTGTGCCGTGATGTAAATGCGCACCGCAGCTTTGAAGCGTTCCACATCGAACGTGCTGTCCGCCTTCTTGAACTTCATCAGGTTCAGCGACGCGAGATTGCACGCCGTATTATTGAGGAAAACGTATTCCGAACACGGATTGGTCGAGTGAATCGGTTCGGTCCCTTTGCAGGTATGCCATTTCTGGATTGCACCGTCGTATTGCATGCCGGGATCGCCACAGATCCAGGTGCCTTCGGAAATCTTGTAAAGCAGCTTGCTTGCATCCTTCTTTTCGAGCGGTTTGCCGGTGGTGACCGAACGCGTCCACCATTCCCTCCCGGCGAGCGCCGCTTCCATGAATTCATCCGAAGCACGCACGGAGAGATTTTCGTTCTGGTACATCACGCTGCCGTACGCATCGCCGTTGTAAGAACCGTTGTAGCCCTGCTCAATCAACGCCCAGGCCTTTTTCTCTTCTTTCTGCTTGCAGTCGATGAAGTCTTCGATGTCGCCGTGCCAATCCTTCAAGGTATTCATCTTCGCGGCGCGACGAGTCTTGCCGCCCGATTTCACGACGTTTGCCACTTGATCGTAGACCTTGAGGAATGACAGCGGACCGCTGGGGCGTCCACCTCCACTGAGCTTTTCCTTGCTCGAACGGATCGGAGAAAGATCGGTGCCGGTACCGGACCCGTACTTGAAGAGCATCGCCTCGCTGTAAGCCAGACGCATGATGTCTTCCATATTGTCTTCGACCGACTGAATGAAGCAGGCGCTACCCTGCGGATATTCATATTGAGTGGGAGCACGTTCAGCCTGACGAGTCTTGCGATTGTAAAACCAGTTGCCCTTCGCGGAATTTTTGCCGACGCCGTATTGATGATAAAGGCCGACGTTGAACCAAACCGGTGAATTGAAAGCGCCGTACTGGTTCACGCACAACCAGGTCAGCTCTTCGTAAAAAACCTCACCGTCTTCCTTCGAGAAATAACCATCCTTCACGCCCCAATCGGCAATCGTCCGGCAAACCCGATGGATCAATTGCTTGACCGAGGTTTCACGCTCCGAGGTGTTCTGCTCCCCGTAAAAATATTTCGAAACCACCACCTTGGTCGCCAGCACCGACCAGGACTTCGGCACTTCGACATTGTCCTGCTTGAAGATCACCTTGCCGCTGTCGTCCGTGATCTCCGCGGTCCGTTTGTCCCATTCAAGTTGATCAAATGGTTTCACCTTGGCGCTGCTGAAAACGCGCTGCACTTTCAGCGTCTTGCCGGGGATGGTCACTCGGGGGGCTTTTCGGTTGCTGGGCATGGGAGCGTTGCGGCGTCGGGCCTGGCTGGAAGGCGCTGACACCACTTCTTCACGAGTATCAATCATACGGTTGGTTCGGGTTGCGTGCTAGTTACCTTTTTTCTCGACCTGGTCTGTAAAATCACCGATTTATCAGCACGGACTAAACAGGCTGGGTTCGGCCCAGTCGGTTGCCTCTTCCGCGGGAGGCAATCACCCCATTTAGTGGTGGAGTGAAATCATCCTACTACTACGGGTTGTGGTCGCAATAGTTTTTTGAAAAATTTTTATTCCTTCGGGAAGTGGCTTGGATTGAGCCAGTTGAAGGGGGCAAAAAGGGTCGTTTGCTACCTAATCAGGACGCTTCCAGCGCAACTGCAACAACACGTTCGCCCCAACAACCAATCCGCCCCCAATCAAAAGTTGCCAGGTAACTCGTTCGTTCGCGTAGTGAATATTAGAAAATTTCGAGATAATTCCGGGCAAAAATAACGCCAGAATACTCGCAAACACCGGTTCTGCCCCATAGATGATCGCCGCTTCTGTGGCTGGAACGAACCGCTGCCATTTGTTCATGTAGACAAACGCAATCACCGTACAGAAGAAAGTTATCGCAGCCGAAAGCACAATGACGCTCGGCGTGGAATAACAAATCAATACATCACGCGGCCCTGCCCATGTCGCCACAATGATGGGGGCGGAGACCAGCGCCATTGTGGCAAACATCGCAATCGAGAAATGATCCGCATTGTTCTTGGCGAAGATCGGCCGTTCCAGCCAAATGATTTGCCCCGCGAAGAAAACTGCGGCGATCAGCGTTTCGGTTTCACCGCGCCCGAGTCGCAGTGCTTCGAAATCGAAATTGGAGAGAATGGCCACGCCTGTCATTAATAGGAGCAACGCGATAATCAGCTTCACTCCCGGCAACCTGCGATCACGGAACGCAACGATGATCGGCACAACGACACAGAATCCCTGCGTAAGAAATGCGGAGGTCGAAGCCGAAGTGTGGCTCAGGCCATCCATTTGAAACAGAATCCCCCCCGCCGCGAAAAACCCGAGACCGACTCCCTGCCACAACTCGCAAGCAGTGAACGCGCGCAGAGTTTTCGCGCTCATAATCGCGACCGCGATCCCTGCGGCCGCGAAGCGGACGAACGCCGTCAGTCCCGCGTGAAACCAACTGCTCGCGCCCGGAATAAGCATTCCTTGAACAATCGTGATCGCCTTGACCAGAGGAAAACTGAGCGACCAAAAAACAGTCGTCAGCGCCAAAATCCGGACAGCTTTACGATGTAATTGCTTCGAGTCTTCGGTCACGCCGTGAGAGCTTTCACGGTCGAGTCGAGACTCACAACATCGGCCACATTGAGAATCTGCGCATTCTTATCGATGCGTTTCATGAACCCGCTCAGCGCCGTTCCCGGCCCAAGCTCAATAAAGCGTGTGAAACCCTGCCCGAGCAAATAACGAATCGATTGCTCCCAACGCACCGAACTTGTGACCTGCTCAACAAGTCTCGCCGCGATTTCACCCGCGGTCGCGTGCGGTTGCGCGGTCACATTGCTGATCACGGGCACAGCGGGAAGGTGCAGCGGGATTTCCGCCAGAGCCGAACGCAACTTTGGCTGAGCACTCGCCATGAGGCGGGAGTGGTACGCACCCGCGACGCTGAGCGGCAGCGCGCGCTTCGCTCCTTTCGCTTTCGCCAGTTCGCACGATTTGTTCACCGCGTCAATCTCACCCGAAATCACGATCTGCCCAGGACAATTTAGGTTGGCCAACTGGGCGCCAGACTCTTCACACACCTCCCGTGTCGGCCCTTCATCCAATCCAATGATCGCCGCCATCGCGCCGCGCGTCACATCGCACGCCTCCTGCATGAACCGCCCGCGCGCCCGCACAACCTTGAGCCCGTCTTCAAACGACATCACTCCAGCAACCGCCAGCGCAGTGAATTCTCCCAGCGAGAGGCCCGCCGTCGCCTCAAAACTCAGATTCGACGTCTGCTGCTTGAGCAATTGGAACGCCACCCAGCTCACGAGAAAAATTCCAGGCTGCGCGTTCTCCGTTTTCGTTATTTCCTGCTCCGGCCCGTTAAAACAGACATTTGTCAGGTCATAACCAAGAATCTTGTTGGCGCTTTCAAAGAATGCTTTTGCCACCGGAAACTTTTCCGCGAGATCTTTTCCCATCCCGACCACCTGAGCGCCCTGACCGGCGAAGAGCAATGCTGTTTTTTGCATACCAAAGCGCTATCAAATACGAAATAGGAGATGCAGGCAAAAAGTATAAAGCTCGAACGCAATTTGCTCGCGTGAACAAAGCAAATGATTTATCTGTGGCTGTCGATTCCAAAGAGAAAGAGGAAAGATGAAAGCATTATCACGCCGCAGTTTTTTAATCCGAAGCAGCACCGCCACCGCTTTGGCCGCCGCGACACCTCAGCTTCTGCTCGCCGTGTCCGAGAAACCCCACCGTCAGATTAAAAAAGCCATGATGTATGGCAGTTGCGGGTACAAAGGCACAGTGCTCGAGAAGTTTCGCGCGTTGAAGGCCGCCGGGTTCGACGGTGTGGAACCGGACAGTCACATGAACCAGGACGAAGTAGTCCGCGCTTTTGATGAAACCGGTCTCAAAGCCGCGAGCGTTTGCGGAAGTCATCATTGGGGCAAACCCCTTTCACATCCCGACCCCAAAGTGCGCGAGGAAGGGCTGGAAGCGCTGAAGCAAACGATCCGCGACGCTAAACGTTATGGCGCGACTTCCATCCTGCTCGTCCCGGGCGTGGTGAATAACGACGTCACTTTTGACCAATGCAAAGAACGTTCAATCGAAGGCATTCGGAAAGCGCTTCCCCTTTGTGAAGAAACGGGCGTGAAAATTGCCATCGAAAACGTCTGGAACAATTTCATCATGAAGCCAGAACAGGCGAAGGCTTACCTTGATGAGATCAATAGTCCATGGGTCGGCTGGCATTTTGACATTGGAAATCACGTCAAGTTCGGTCCATCTGAGGAATGGGTAAAAGTTCTGGGAAAACGTATTCTCAAACTGCACATCAAAGATTACAGCACGAAAGCGGGTCCCGACGGCAAAGCGCCGGGTTTCAATGTGAAGCTGCTCGAGGGCGACAACAATTGGTCCGCGGTCATGGCTGAACTGGATAAAGTCGGCTACACCGGCTGGGGAATCACAGAACAGCCAGGCGGGCAATCGAAAGATGCGGAGGCGCTGAAGGAACTCGCTCAGCGCGTGGACCGCATCTTCGCGAGCTAAAGTTTCGCGTCACCCCACGTTCACACGGATTAAAACTCCGGCGTTTTGAGCGCCAGTGCCTTTCTTCTCTTCCGCGAAAGGAGAGGCCCACGGCGGTGGGACCCTTTCAGTTTCCCACCCGGCTCGAGGTGCGCTCGGCGAGCCAGATCATGTCGCGGTTGTTGGGGGAGGCGACGTTCAGGGTCATGGTGCCGGTATAGGTCACTTTCGCGCGCGTGCGGGGGTCGATCCATTTGCGAATTTCGGCGTGGCCATCAATGAAAGAGATGCCGGCCGCGCCGTTGTGGAAGCTGGCGGGGTAATCGATGATGCGAGCCTGAGCTTCGTTTTCAACCATCTGGTTAGCAAAACCACCGGCGTTAATGCTGTCGGGATGTTCGTCAAGGAACACCCAGAGCATGGCGGGTCCGGGATTCACGACGTCGCCGAGTTTTTGGTAAACTTTGTAGCGCGTTTGCCCCTCGTTGTAGCCGGGCGGCGCGAGCCATCCGCCGGGCTTGGAGCCCATGTACGGCCAGCCGATCGCCTGGGTCATGGATAAGCTGCGCACGCGTGGATACGTCACTCCCTTGATCTTCACGGTACTGAGATCCGCGGGGCAGCGATAAACTTCGACCGCCTGAAGATAAGGGGCAAACTTCGACTTGGTGGGGTCTTTCAGAATCGCGGTGTTGGTGTTGTCCGTCGTGGCGGGGCTGAAATCGAGCCAACCGTTCACCCATGCTGTGGGTTCGACCGGCCGGATGTAACCGGAGGAACAGAGTTTATCGTCGTTGTCGCTCGCGTAGAAGTGCATCGCGAGTTGCAGTTGCCGAAGATTGTTCATGCACTTGATGCCGTGTGCCTTGGTCTTCGCTTTCGAAAGCGCGGGCAAGAGCATCGAGGCGAGAATCGCGATGATGGCGACGACGACGAGGAGTTCGATGAGCGTGAAAGCGGCGGCGCGGCGAGAAAGACGATTCGTGGTCATACGGACTTAGGGTGAGATGATTGTAGCGATTCGGGCGCGGGCGGCAATGGGTTATGCGAATATCCGGCATCGAAAACTGAAATAAGTCGCGCCATCGTGCGATAGGTTCAGCGCGCGCTGAACGCGCGCGGTTTCTCGCAGCGCGAGAAACGCTACCCAGGTGGCGGGCGCTCTTCTTCGCCCCAAACTGCATCGCCACAACCATCATTCATTTGGGGTCAAGCTCGTGAATCGTGTTGTGAATGGTTTGGCTGATGGATTCGCCGGTGGAAGTGCGAAGTTGATAGCGGATTTCCATACACCAAATGGGTTGGATGTCTGGAATCGTGAGATGGACGGTTTTGCCGTCAGCGGAGAGATCGGCGTGCGTGATGACGAGAGGATGTTCGTTGTAATGTTTGGAACCGTAGTTTGCAGTGCGTTTCAGGTCCCAGATTTTTACGGCGTAGTTTGATGGTCTGCTGGCTTCGGTTTGGTCGAGCCGATCGGTGAAGCGCAGGCGAAGGCCGTCGCGGACGGCGTGGAGTTCAACCGGGAGGTAGAAGGGTTTTCCGGTGGGACGCACGCGGTAGAAGCCGCCGTCGGACTGACGGTTGCCCGCCCAGGCGTACATGCCGCAGGCGTAGAGAGCTCCGTTTTGCGGGTGGAAACGGCCGCGCATCACACCGGTCGGGAAATCGGGAATCGGGAGTTGAATCACGCCGCCTTGTGTTTTGGAGCCGACGGTTTCGAGGGGTACGAGGAAGATGCGACCGGTGCCGTAGGAGAGATTCAAGAGCGAGCCCTTGAGTGGACCCCACTGGTCGGCGGTGATGCGCACGAGTTCGCCGGGAGAGCGGTCCATGTCGTTGGTGATCCAGACGGCGGGTTGTTCCATATCGCGATCATCGCTGCTGGTGCGGTCGTGATAGCCGAACATGTTTCCGTAGAAACCGCCGGGCTTGATGAGGTTGATGCGGTTTTTCGGCGTCCAGTGACCTTCCTGGTCGGTAACGAAGAAAGTGCCGTCGTCATTGACGCAGACACCGTTGGCGGCGCGAAAGCCGTTCGCGACGATTTCGGTATGTGATCCGTCTTTGCTCACTTTTAGCAGTGTGCCGTGATGTGGCACCAGCGCAGGCAAAGCGTGGCGGGCGGATTTGGCGTAGTAGAAATTTCCGGCCGCGTCAGTTTGCAGCCCCATGGCGAATTCATGGAAATGTTCGGTGACCTGATGGTCGTTGTTGAAATTTTCGATGTAATCGATTTCGCCATCGCCATTTAGGTCGCGCAGCCGGGCGATTTGATCACGGCAGGTAACGTAGATCGTTTCATCAACGATTTTCACGCCAAGTGGCTGGAACAACCCGGATGCGATTCGCTTCCAGGTGAGTTGAGAAAGATCACCCGCAACACCGTCGACGATCCAGACGTCACCGTTCCAGGTGCAGATTGCGGCGCGCTGACCGTCTTTAAAGAAATCGAAGCCGCCGAAGCGCATCCAGGTGTGCCAGGGATTGGTTTCGTCGGCGGGTGGGACGAGTTCGTCGATGGCGAAGGGGCCGGTCTCGGGACCGGGCTTGCCGCGGGTTGCGATGGGCGGTTCCCAACGCGGGGGGCTCCCTTTCGTGAGTGAGGTTAGATCCTCTGGATCGCCAAAAACTTTCTTTGAATCGATGGCGAGCTTGATTTTGGCGGGGGTGGAGGAAGCGGCGATACTCAGGAAGAGAGATCCGTCTTTCCGCACAAGGTGGTCATCTGGTGGTGGCCCGCCCGGAACAAGGCGGATTGCCACAGGCACGTCTAGTGGCGCGATTCGCATCATCAGGTCGTGACTCGATTTGGAAATGTTGAGGGTGCGGGTGAACTTCTCCTTTTCGAAGCCCGGTGATTCAAGGATGTGAGCGTCGCCTACGGAATAGGCAATCACGACTTGATTGCTGTGGAGGAAGGTGCCTTCGTAGTGTGCCCATTCGCGGGGCAAGGGACCGTACGGTTTATTGTCGCGGCCGCGAGACCGCGGGTCGGTCAGGCTTCCATCAAATGGATTCGCCCAACCGGGGCCGACGGGATTCACGAACGCCTTTTGGCCGACGATGCTGGAGTGTGTTTGGTGAGAACCGTCGAAGGCGATGCCGCGCCAATCGATAAACTGGTCGCCCGTCCAGGCGGCAGCCACCCGCATGGTATCGTGATCATAAAGCATCCAGGCGTGCCCTTTCGAGACGCCGCCGGGGCCGTCATCGAGGCGCACGGCGATTCCCTTGTAGGCGATGTTGTTCGTTTCGACTTGCAAGGTCCAGAAAAGGGTCGGCCCAAAATCCATGCGGAGATACTGAGGGCCCTTCTCGAATGCGAGCATCTCCGGCGTTTTTTCCGCGGTGCCTTTCGGAAGTCCGGCTAAATAGGAGTCAGTGACCTTGAAGTAGGCATTCGGATTGTGAGGGCGAACGAATGTTTCGCGAATGTATTGGATGGCATCGTAGCGTTGCTCGGGTGTGAGGAAGGTCCAGGCGGGCATCTGGCCGAGACCTTGCGAGAGAGTTTTGTAGAGGCTGAACGGATCGTTGCCATTTTTGAACGGCTCCTTCCAGAAAGGACGCGAGGTGGGAAGTGTTCCCTCGCGTTCGGGTGTGCCGTGGCAGGTGATGCAGATGGTTTCGTAGAGTTGTTTTCCGCGCGCGAGGCTTTCGGAGTTCCAGTTCCGCATAATCTCGGCGTGAGGTGCTTCCTGCGCTAAGCAGCAACGAACGAGGAGTAAACCAGTGACCAGACAACGAAAAATCATACGCAGGAATGCCGGCAATGCTCGTTGTGCGCTCGCGCGGTTGCAAGACTAATACGTTCTCAGTTGACCTTGTGCGGGGAGAGTTCTACAACCGGGCGCGAAACACCCAACTCTTCCCGCACGATCCTGTCGGGCAGGGATTAGCATGAAATTGTATCGAGCGTGCGTTCTGGTCAGTTTGGTCGCTGCCCTCTTTTTTTCCGGTTGCGGCCAGCAAAAGCTCCCGCAGCGAAAGCAGGCGCGGGTCATTCGGCTTTTTGACGTCTTTCAAACGGAAGATTTGAGCGGAAAAGTTTTGCCGGAGGAGTTGGGAATCAAGCCGGTTGAGTGGAAGGCGCAGGAGATGACGGCGTGGATACAGCCAGCTAAAGGCGAGACGAATAGCGCTGCCGAAAAGCCGCCGGTGATTGGCTTTTCTGCCTTCACGAATGTGACGGATTTACGGGTGGATCAGGCCAAATTGACCGGAAGCGCTACTGGCGCGTCACCAGTGGTGCAGTTCACCTTTAAGAAGAACCGAGGCGGCGCCGAATCAGTCAAGTTTGTTGATTTGCGCATGCAGGTGACAGGAGCGAGGAAGATTTGGCTGCGAACCGAAGGCGGCGCAAATGTCGATGAGTCCGCGATTGCCAACTGGGCGAAAGGGACGAACTGGAATACCTCCGTAGATGTTGAAGAGAATAAGACGGATCCGTATCGCTTCGAGATCCGGGGACCCAGGGCCGACCTACGTCATCTCTTTATTTCTTTCCGTGAGGGTGACGCGCCGAAGTTTTCGATTGAATCGGTGCGCTTTGTCACGGAGCGCGAGGAGAAACTGAAGGAAACGTCCGGACAGCAGTGGGCCGGGTTGGGTGAGATTTATCAAGCGTCACTTGCGCTTAAGACCTCCGAGGCGATCAAGATGCCTCTCCGCGATTTGCCGGAGGCTGCGGCGCTGGATGTCGCGATTGGAACGAGCGAAGACTCGCCGGTGAAGTTTACGGTCGCAATTGGGGATCGCGATGCGGCGAAGGGTGCAGCCCCAAAAACTCTTTTTGAGCGGACCGTGACGATTCCGAACCGTTGGAAACAGGTGCGAATCGATCTCGGGAGCTATGCCGGGAAGAACGTGCTGCTCGAACTGACCGCGTCCGGAGAGAAGAAAGGGCTGTGGGGATATTTTGGTTCGCCGACGATTCGAAGCCACTCGACCGCGGCGAACTCAACGAGCGCGAATGGGAAACGAAAACCACGCGGCGTCATTTTTCTGGTGACCGACACGCTGCGGAAGGACCATTTGAATATTTATGGATATTCGCGCGAGACGTTGGTCCACCTGAAAAAGTTCGCGAGTGAAGGCGTGGCGTTCAGTCACGCGATTTCGCAAGGAACGATGACGAAGATTTCCACCCCGTCCATGGTGACGTCGCTTTATCCGCTCTCACATACGGTGCTCGGTTTTGACAAAGGATTGCCAGCATCGGCGAAAACGATCGCGGAGGTTTTCCGGGACGAAGGTTACGCGACGGTTTCCTATTCGTCGGTCCCTTTTACTGGCAAGTCGAACAACATGCACCAGGGATACGACGAGTTGCACGAGAAGGGTTCGACTGCAGACGGTGAATACGACAGCAAAACCGCGCGCGAATATGTGGATCGCTTAATCACCTGGCTGCAAGACCATCGCGATACGCCGTTTTTTGTGTTTCTCCATGTGTTCGATCCGCATTCGCCCTTCCGGCCCCGGCCTCCTTACGACACGATGTGGGCCCCGCCGGGAGCGAAGGAACGGATGGCAGAATTGGAAGCAGACATGAAGCGGGAGAAAATTCCCACGCCCATGGGACTCCCGACCAAGGAGGGCTATCTAAAAACCAAAAATGACCCCGACGAATTGCTGAATATCTACAAGGACTGGTACGACGGCTCGATTCGCGGGATGGATGCGGAAATGGGACGATTGCTCGAGACGCTCCGCGATCTGGGACTGGAGGACGACACGTTATTCGTCTGGTCGGCTGATCACGGAGAAGAGTTTTGGGAACATGGACGATTGTTCCACGGGCATAGCGTCTATGGCGAACTGAACCAGGTGCCGTTGGTTTTCCACTGGCCAAACAACCCCGAGATTCGCAAAGGCGGAATGGTCGATAAGCAGGTGCAGAACATTGATATCATGCCCACCATTCTCGATCTGGTGGGGATCACGGGGCCAACCAACATGCAAGGGCGAACGTTGCTTCCGCTCCTGAACGGAAATGGTCTGGCGAACTGGGAGGAGGTTCCTGCCGTGACGCAGGCGATGGTCGGCCCGCCTCCGGGCGCGCCTCCGGGAACAAACAGTGAACCAAAGCCGCACTTTGGCATCATTGATCACGGTTGGAAATTGATCCGGAAGGAAATCGATCCGAACGCGGAGACGGAACTATACGAGCATCCGATCGATTACCTCAACCTAACCAACGTAATTTCGGCCACCGGCGCGGAAGCACATGTAAAGGCTTTGGCGAGCGGTCTCGATGCGTGGAAAACAAAAGCAAAAGCGGCGGAATTGCCAAACGACGACGCGGCTATTGCGAATTTGAGTTCCGAAGAACTGCGACGGTTGCGTGCGCTTGGTTACGTAGGTGGAGCGCCCACACCAAAACCCGCGACGACGAATAATCCAGCGAGGAGTACCAACGCACCGTCAACAGCAACGGACAAAAAGGACAGCCACTAATGAAATCTCTGTTGTGTCGACTTAAGTACGGCAAACCGCTGGTTCTCGTGTCGGGTCTGCCGCGTTCGGGCACTTCGATGCTCATGCAGATGCTCGAAAAGGGCGGTATGCCCATCGTGACCGATAAGATTCGCACGGCGGATGAAGACAACCCGAAGGGCTACCACGAATTCGAAAAGATCAAGGAGATCGATAAGACCCAGGATAAGAGCTGGCTCAAGCAATATCGCGGGCAGGTGATTAAAACGATTTCGTTTCTGCTGCAGGATTTGCCGCGAGACCTGAATTACAAAGTAATTTTCATGCGACGCAATATCGAGGAGGTGCTCAAGTCGCAGAACAAGATGCTCGAAAGAAGCGGCGCGGCCGGAACGATTGTGTCCGACGACAAAATGCGCGGGAATTACGAGTTTCACCTCAAGAAGGTGTATTACCAGTTGGAGCACATCCCGAATTTTGAAGTTTTATACGTTGATTACCCGGCCGTGGTGGAGAACCCGCTCCGTGAGGCGAAGCGGATCAATGACTTCCTCGGCGGGAATTTGAATGTTGAGGCGATGGCGAGCGCCGTGGAATCGGGTCTCTACCGAAATCGCGCGCCAGCCAAACCGAAGGTCGAGGCGAAAGCTGCTGCGCATGCGTAGTTCGACGCTGAGACGTCTGGTCCTGCTGTCTCTCGTATTGCTGTTTTGCCAATGCGAGACTCACGCCTACTTGGGACCCGGTGCAGGTTTCACAATCGTTTCGACATTCTTCGTTCTATTTACCGCGATAGCTTCCGCATTCCTGGTGCTGCTCACCTGGCCGTTTCGCTGGGTGCTGAAGCGAATTTTTCGTCCGAAGCGTGCCGGGATCGCTCGAACTTCCCGCGTGGTGATTGTCGGATTGGATGGCCAGGACCCGGAACTGACGGAAAAGTGGATGAACGAAGGTTTGCTCCCGAACTTTTCGCGATTGCGGCAAACCGGAGCCTTCGCGCGGCTTGGGACTACATTGCCTGCCGAATCGCCGGTAGCATGGTCATCGTTTCAGACAGGCTGTAATCCTGGAAAACATCGCATTTACGACTTCCTGGTTCCGAACAAGAAATCGCTCATGCCGGAATTGAGTTCGGCAAACGTGACCGCGCCGGGCCGAACGTTGAAGCTCGGCAAGTATCTGATCCCGATCGGAAAACCGACCATCGCTGCGGGACGGAAAAGCGAAGCGTTTTGGACCATTCTTGGGAGATACGGGATATTCAGCTCGGTGCTGCGGGTGCCGATCACTTTTCCGCCCGAGAAGTTCAATGGAGTGCTGCTCTCCGCGATGAACGTTCCGGATGTGAAAGGAAGCCAGGGAACCTATTTCTATTTCACCACGGATGGCAGTGATAAACGCACTTTAGTCAGCGGACAGCAATGTCCATTTGAGCGAATTGAAGGAGGGGCCAAGGGGGAATTGCCCGGACCGGAAAACACCCTCGTCAAGAACGGCGGCGAATTGCGGATTCCGTTCTCGATTGTGATAACCAGCAACGGACCGGAATTGCGGCTGCCGGATAAAACCATCGCCCTTCGAGTGAACGAATACACGCCCTGGATTTCGCTCGGCTACAAAGCAGCGGTCGGATTTACGGTGAAGGCTATCGCGCGCTTTCTATTGCTCGAAGAGAAACCACACGTGCGGCTGTACGTCACGCCGATTCAGATTGATCCTGAAAATCCGGCGCTGCCCATTTCGCATCCCGTTTCCTATTCCATTTATCTGGCGAAGCGTCAGGGGCCCTTTGCTACGCTCGGTGTAGCAGAGGACACTTCCGGATTGAACGAATGCGTTATCGGCGAGGACGCTTTTTTCAAGCAAACGCAGGATATTCACCGGGAGCGGGAAATCATGTTTTTCGACGCGCTGGAAAAAACACGCAAGGGCGCAGTGGTTTGCGTCTTCGATATCACGGATCGGTTGCAGCACATGTTCTTTCGCTTTCACGAAGACGACAAATGGGGAGCGCGCGTGCAGGATGAACGTTACGTCAATGTTCTGCGCGATCTTTATATCCAGATGGACCGTTTGATCGGCCGTGTGATGGACAAGATCGAAGATCAATCTGTTTTGATGGTGCTGTCAGATCATGGCTTCAAACCGTTTCGGCGCGCGGTGGAACTTAATCGCTGGTTGCAGCAGAACGGTTATCTGACGGAGAAAACGGACTCGAAAACGCAGGATTTGTTGCAGCGGGTTGATTGGTCGAAAACACGGGCCTACGCAGTCGGGTTCGGCGGAATCTATTTGAACATTGCAGGACGTGAAGCGCGCGGAATTGTTCCAAAGGAGGAAGCCGCGCGCTTGAAGCGCGAGATCATCGCGAAGCTGAAACAATTGCGTGATTCCGAAAGGGCGGGAGCGCCGATCAGCGAGGTTTACGATCGCGATCATGCGTATAAGGGACCATACGTTATCGATGCGCCGGATATGGTGGTGGGCTTCGCGCCAGGTTATCGCGTCGCATGGGAAACGGTAACCGGAGGATTTGGCGAGCATGTGATTTCTGAAAATACGCGTCCCTGGAGCGGAGATCACAACATGAATCCTCCCGAAGTGCCGGGAATGCTCTTTTGTAATCGTCCGATTGATTTTGAGAACCCGCACATTACGGACATTGCACCGACGGTTTTGGATTTATTCGGCGTATCGGTTCCGGCCCACATGGATGGAAAACCGATGATGAAAGGTCGCCCGGCAGAGAGACGCGAATCTCTGGATCAACCCGACCGGGAGAATATTCCTCAACCCGCATGATGAATTCGGTAGCAAGCATTGATCCGAGTATTCTAGCACCCCTCCGGGGTGCAGATGTTTGCGCGTGCGATACCGGTGGTGTCGCCCTGCGGGCTCGACCACCGGCTAATTGCTGGCAAGCCTCCGGCCTGGCTATGGCGGTGCGCGGCGAGGAAGAGGAACCCGAAGGGTTCATAGCGATTAGCCGGTGGTTGAGGCCGTCAGGCCTACACCACCGTAGTAGGTTAGAAACAAATTGCACCCCGGAGGGGTGCCAGAAACATCGACCAATCTGACATGTCATCTACCTATCTAAGCCTGCATTATCATTTGGTTTTTTCGACAAAAGAGCGTCGGCCCCTCATTCGAGATCCCTGGCGCGTGCGTTTGCACGATTACCTCGGTGGCACCGTGAATGGCTTGGCCGGTTTCGTTCAGCAGATCGGAGGGGTGCAGGACCACGTCCATTTACTCGTCGGTTTGAAAGCGACCCATTGTTTGTCGGATTTTATGCGGGAGCTCAAGAAAGCGTCGAGCATCTGGGTGCACGACGTAATGGGTGATATCGGCTTTACGTGGCAGGAAGGTTATTCAGCGTTCACGGTGAGCGCCACTGCTCGTGAAGCCGTCGTAAAATACATCGCAAAATCAGGAGGAGCATCATCGACATCGATCGTTTCGAGAAGAATTGATTGAATTGTTGGGGAGGGCGGAAATCGAATATGATCCGAAATACCTGGATTAATCGAGTTCTGGCACCCCTCCGGGGTGCAGATGTTTGCTCGTACGATACCGGTGGTGTCGCTCGCGCGAAACCACCGGCTAATTGCTGGCAAGCCTCCGGCTTGCCCCTGAGGACGCTTTGCGCGGTGGTCGGGCTTTTTCTCGCGACTACCGTCCACGCCGCCAGCAAAAAGGTGATGGTGCTCGGGATCGATGGAATGGACCCGAAGCTGTTGCAGACTTTCATCGACCAGGGCCGGATGCCAAATTTTAAAGCATTGATTGCCGAAGGTGATTTCCGTCCGCTGGAAACGACGATGCCTCCGCAGAGCCCGGTGGCGTGGTCAACGTTCATGACCGGCATGGATCCGGGGGGGCACGGAATTTACGATTTTCTCCACGTGGATCACGAAAAGATGCAGCCGTATTTTTCGATGGCGCAGGCGGATCCTGGGGGAGCCCCGATCAATATCGGAAGTTGGTCATTTCCGACCTCCGGTGGCGGAGTGACGATGCTGCGCAAAGGGACAACGTTCTGGCAAATGTTGGGAGAGCACGGACTGCGTTCCACAATCTTCCGAATGCCGGTGAATTTTCCGCCGATCAAAGCGCCGGGACGAGCGCTTGCGGGAATGGGGACGCCGGACGTTGTCGGTTCGCAGGGAATGTTTTCTTTTTACACGGATCATCGGAAGGATTTCCCGCCCACGGTTTCCGGGGGAACCATTTACGACGTGACGGTTCAAAGCAATCGCGTGGAGGCGAAATTATATGGTCCACCGAATACGTTCCGTCGTTTCCCGAGTAAGGAGAGTCTCGACCTGATCGAGAAGGGACGAGACGTGACGATTCAGTACGAGAACCCTAGTATGACAGAATCGTTCACTGTCTACGTTGATCGGAAAGCAGGCGCGGCGAAGTTCGTGGTGGGCGAGCAGGAATTCATTCTCAAGGAGAAGGAATGGAGCGACTGGATTCATGCCGATTTCGAGGCGATTCCCCATTTGATTACGGTCGGTTCGGTCGGACGCTTCTATTTGAAGCAGCTCACCCCGAATTTCGAACTGTATGTGACCCCGTTGCAGATCGATCCCGGAAATCCGTTCATGCCGATTTCGCAGCCGGCGAGTTGGTCCAAGGACCTCTGCTCAGAACTCGGAATTTTCTACACACTGGGAATTCCCGAAGATGCGCAGGCCTACAATCATGGAGTGCTGAATGCGCGCGAATTTTGGGATCAAATCATGATTGTCTACAACGAGCGGTCGCGCGCTCTCGATTATTTGCTCGATCACCAGGCTGAAGATTTTTTGTTTTTTTACTTCGGGACGATTGACCAGGGTTGCCACATGCTCTGGAATTTCATGGATCCACAACATCCCGGATACGTGCAGGACGATGTCCTCAAAGACGGCATCGCCAAACTTTACGAGTTGATTGATGGCCGCCTGGGGCGCGTGCGGCAGTCGCTCGGCAAAGACGCCACGCTCATCGTGATGTCCGACCACGGATTCGCGCCGTTCTATTGGGAAGTGAACCTGAATACGTGGCTCCTCGAACAAGGGTTTATCACACTGAAAGATCCCTCCAAACAGGAGTCCGGCGAATTTTTTTCCAATGTGGATTGGTCGCGCACCCGCGCCTATGCCGCGGGCCTGAACGGACTTTACGTGAATTTAAAGGGGCGCGAGAAGAACGGAATAGTCGCGGCGGGCGCTGAGTACGATGGATTGATGGATCAGATTGACAAGGCTCTGCTCGCGATGCGTGATCCGCGGAACAATAACCAGCCAGTTTCGCTCGCTTTGCGTCCGCGGCGGGATTTTAAGGGAGCCGAACGAGAGAAAGCTCCGGACATTCTCGTCGGTTACAGTCGCGGGTACCGCACATCGTCCGACAGCCCGCTGGGCTTGTTTCCAAAGAACGTTTTTGTAGATAACAAGAGTCCGTGGAGCGGCGATCATTGCATCGATTACCGACTGGTTCCGGGCGTTCTTGTTTCGAACCGGCGAATTACCAGTCACACACCGACGCTGGCGGATCTCACCGTTTCACTCCTGCGCGAATATGGGATCAAGCCGCCGAAGGATCTCATCGGAAAAGAAGTTTTAACCACGAAAAACTAAGGAGAAATCATGTTTGCTCCCAAGGTGAAGATCGACAAAGCACTCTACGAAAAAATTAAGATGTATTCACACATCGCGGGCTACTCCTCCCCCGAGGAGTTCGTGCACCACGCCCTCGAGAAAGAATTAAAGCAATTCGAGGGCGCGGAATCCGAAGACGAGATTCGCGCGAAGCTCAAAGGGCTTGGGTATATTTCATGACTGGAGTCGTCTCGATCTTTAATACGGTTGTCAGTTTCGTTTTTGGCTTAGCCTATGTGCCGCTGAAATGGCTGGGGCCATTTTGGTCGTTGGCGGGGATTTCCTGTCTGAGCGGCATCTTGCTTGTCTGGATTTTTGGAAAAGTTTCGAACCAGGATGCAATCCAGAGCACACGAAACCGTTTGAGCGGGGAATTGCTCGGGTTGCGGCTGTTTAAAGACGACCTGCGGGTTTTTTTCGGAATTCAATGGCAGGTGATGGCGTGGACGTTCAAATATCTTCGTTACTCACTCGTTCCGATGCTGATCCTGATGATTCCCACAATGCTCATTCTGATTCAGCTCAACCTTCACTACGGTGCACGCCCGTTGCGCGTCGGTGAACCCGCCCTGGTTAAGGTGAAATTGCGCGAAGGCGCCAGAACAGATGTTTCGTTAAGCGCTCCTGACAATTTGAAAATTGAAACTCAAGGGGTGCATGCGGAAGGAATGCGGGAAATATCGTGGCGTGTTCGAGGAGCGTCGCCGGGCCGGTTCGATCTCACGGCAAACGATGGGAAAGTTTCCGTGACAAAGACCGGCGCGGTCGGAGGGAGGCTGGAGGGAGTTTCCACGGCGCGAACGGATTGGCTGAACAGCGTGCTCTATCCGGGAGAAGCGCCAATTCCGAACGAATCTGCAATCGAGTCGATTGAGCTGATCTATCCGGCGATGGATATCCTCTTTCTGGGATTCCATCTCAATTGGCTGATTCTGTTTCTCGCGCTTTCCTTGGTGCTGGGTTTCGCGTTCAAAGGCCTGCTCGGCGTCCAGATCTAAGCCGATCAGCGGCGGAGTTGATCTTCCAAGTAGTTAACGGTCTGGCGGACCGTCGTGTCGACCTCCATCCGGTCTTTCACATGACGGCAAGCGTGCAGGACCGTGCCGTGATCGCGACCGCCAAAAGCTTCGCCAATGCTGTTCAGCGAACTCTCGGTCAAATTGCGAGAAAGGAACATGGCGATTTGCCGGGGAAAGGCAATGTGCTCAGGGCGGCGCTTGCTGGTCATGTCCGAGATGCGAAGATCAAAATGTTCGGCGACGCGCTTCTGAATGCTTTCGATGCTGATGCTATAGCGACCTTCTTCGTTCAGCACGTCGCGAAGCAATCCTTCGACAATTTCGACGCTCACTTTCTTTCCCGTGAGGGAGGCGAAAGAAGCGACGCGAATGAGTGCACCTTCCAATCGACGGATGTTCGCGCGAATGCGTTGGGCGAGGAAATTCAGAACTTCGTTCGGCAGCTCCACGCCCATGGTTTTTTCTTTTTTTCGGAGAATAGCGACGCGAGTCTCGATATCCGGCGGTTGCAGGTCCGTGACGAGACCCCATTCGAAACGGGAAACCAGGCGATGCTCAAGGTTTTGGATCTCACTGGCAGGACGATCGCAAGTGAGCACGATTTGCCTGTGGTTTTCGTGCAGTGCATTGAACGTGTGAAAGAATTCTTCCTGAATGCGTTCCTTACCTGCGAGGAACTGGATGTCGTCGATAAGCAGAACATCCGTTTGACGGTACTTTTTGCGGAACCGCACCAACTGGCTGTTCTGAATTGCGTCGATATATTCGTTGGTGAATTTCTCGGAAGAAACGTAAGCGACTTTGACTCCCTTCTTGTGGTTCACAACGTATTGGCCGATTGCATGCAGAAGATGCGTCTTGCCGAGGCCGACTCCACCATAAACGAAAAGCGGATTGTACGATTTGCCGGGAGCTTGGGCGACTGCGAAGGCGGCGGCGTGCGCAAAATTGTTGTTATTTCCGACTACGAAATTCTCGAACGTGTTCTTCGGGTTGAAATGATGAATCTCCGGGCGCTCGCGACCGGGCAGCGAAATCACGCGCTCGTGGCTTTCTTCGAGAGCAGCGTTGCTTTCGCCATTGCGATGATGCGTGGCGGAGCCGTTGCGCTCAGGGCGGCTTATTGCATTGCCGGTGTGCGAAGCGATTCGGAACAGGACGTTCAGCGGACGTCCCGCGGCACTGGTTACGGCATCTTTGATGACGCCACCGTAGTTGTCCTTGATCCAGAGTTCAGAGAAGTCATTGGCGACTTCGAGCGTGATGCTGTCGTCGGTCAGAACGGCAGCTTTTAACGGAGCAAACCAGAGATTGAAGATGTCTGGATTGAGGAGATCGCGCAGCAGGCCCTGCGCATCGGACCATAGTTTCTCGTGTGCCATAACGGTTTCGGAGCTGCTGTTTTCGAACACTTTATTCACCGCCGGATGTATCTTCTTCGTAACCATTTATCTAACCAGACCTCAGCTAAACCAACTGACACCAAATACTGAACAAAACGGACCAAAGCGATCAATGCAGGTCAAACCGCCCAAGAAACGTTTAACATTGATCATCAACGACTTACGTTAATGCTTGTCGCGAGGTATCACCTTTCGGTGGGCACTCGCGGTGTCGCATCTTTGCTTGAGCTGCGGGTGTGGTTCTAAGTCAAACGTGTGACACTGGCGAGAAGAAGATGCGATTTCTTTTTCACCGGTTATTCACAGCCTGAAATTGGTTCTCATTTCGTGACTTAGAAAGGAAAAGAGCATCGCCACGCGATCCCCTTTTCACAAAAATTTTCTTCTAAACGTCGTAGTACAAAAAGAATTCGTACGGATGCGGACGCAAACGCAACGCGTCGTGCTCTTTGCGTTTGTGCGTGACCCACATTTCCAGAAAGTCGCGCGTGAAAACATCTCCTTTCAGCAGGAAATCGTGATCTCTCTCGAGATGATCGAGTGCTTCGCCGAGGCTGCCCGGCACGTTCGGAACTTTTTTTAATTCTTCGGGCGGAAGCTCGTAGATGTTCTTATCGAGCGGTTCGCCGGGATCGATTTTGTTGATGACGCCGTCAAGGCCAGCCATCATCAACGCGGTGTAGCAGAGGTACGGATTCGCAGCGGGATCGGGCGGGCGATACTCGATGCGTTTTGCTTTCGGATTTTCGCTGAACATCGGAATGCGAATTGCGGCTGAGCGATTGCGCGCGCTGTAAGCCAGGTTCACCGGCGCTTCATAACCGGGAACGAGGCGCTTGTAAGAATTGGTGGTTGGATTGCAAATGGCGCAGAGCGCTTTTGCGTGCTTCAAAATGCCGCCGATGTAATTCAGCGCGAGTGGTGAAAGTCCGGCATAATCATTGCCGGCGAAAAGCGGCTTACCTTTTTTCCAGAGCGATTGATGCGTGTGCATGCCGGAACCGTTATCTCCAAAGAGCGGTTTCGGCATGAAAGTGACGGTTTTCCCATGGCGGCGCGCGACATTCTTGATGATGTATTTGTAGAGCATCATCGTGTCCGCCGTTTTCACCAGCGTATCGAATCGGAAATCGATTTCCGCCTGACCGGCAGTGGCCACTTCATGGTGCTGCCGCTCGACGCGGATGCCGAGCGACTCCATGACCAGCGTCATCTCTGTCCGGATATCCTGCTGCGTGTCGTTTGGCGCCACCGGAAAATATCCCTCTTTGTAGCGGATTTTGTAACCGAGATTGGGCATTTCATCGCGGCCGCTGTTCCAGATGCCTTCCTCGGAATCAATCGAGTAGAACGTGCCGTTCGCTTTGTGGTCGTATTGCACATTGTCGAAAATAAAGAACTCGGCTTCAGGTCCGAAAAACGCAGTGTCCGCAATGCCGGTGGATTGCAAATACTTTTCGCCACGCTGCGCAATGCCACGGGGATCGCGATTGTAGGCTTCTTTCGTGCCGGTCTCCGCGATGGTGCAAGTGAGGCTGAGCGTGGCCACACTGCAGAACGGATCAATGAATGCCGACGAGGGATCTGGCATGGCGAGCATGTCACTGGCTTCGATGCTCTTCCAACCACGAATGGATGAACCGTCAAAACCGAAGCCTTCCTCAAAGACTTCTTCGGTCAATTCAGCGATGGGAACGCTGAAATGCTGCCACGTCCCGAACGTATCGACGAATTTCACGTCGACCATTTTTGCGCCCTGTTTTTTGGCGAGATCAATGACACTCTTCGGCGTGCTCATGTCTGATTTACTTTTGATTTTTTCCATGGTGAACCCCGGCAAATGCGGACATGCGGAAGCACGCCGCGAAATTCTGGATGTCGCTTAAACGGCCTGATCGCCCGTTTCGCCAGTGCGAATGCGCACGGCGTTTTCGATCTTGCTGACAAAAACTTTTCCGTCTCCGATCTTGCCTGTTTTCGCACCCTTGATGATCGCTTCGACGGCTTCGTTGACCGCTTCATCGGGCAGCACCACTTCGATTTTCATCTTCGGAAGAAAATCCACGGTATACTCACTGCCACGATATATTTCGGTGTGCCCCTTCTGGCGTCCGAAGCCTTTGACTTCCGTGACCGTCATTCCTTCCACCCCCAACCCGGAGAGCGCTTCTTTCACTTCCTCCAACTTGAACGGTTTTATGATGGCCTCGATTTTTTTCATTTTTGGGGGAGGCATAGTAGCAGTGAAGCCCCGCGTGTAAACCGGAATTGCGAAAAATTTAAAGGCATCACCAAAACACTCGTCATGTCATCCTCATTTGGCTAAAAGCGAGTATGTTTCTGCAAATTCTGCGAAGAAAATTCTTGCTCTTTCCGATGGTTTCTTTGCTGAGCGCGGTTCACGGCGCGCCCCTCGCGCTTCATCCTGAAAATCCCCATTACTTCCGCTATAAAAACAAGCCTGCAATCATCATCACCTCGGCCGAGCATTACGGCGCAGTGCTGAATCTTGATTTCGACTACATTAAATATCTCGACGAGCTAGCTTCGAAAAAGCTGAACGGGACGCGGACCTTCAGCGGCGCGTATGTCGAGCCGCAGGGCGCTTTTAATATCGCGCAAAACACATTAGCGCCGGGGCAAAATCGTTTCATTTCTCCGTGGGCACGGAGCGATACGCCGGGATATCCGAACGGCGGAAACAAATTCGACCTAACGAAATGGGACGAAGCTTATTTCAAACGGTTGCGCGATTTTGTCAGGCAGGCGGAAAAGCGAGAGGTGATTGTAGAAATGAATCTCTTCTGCCCGTTTTACGAAGAGGCGCAGTGGAAACTCAGCCCGCAAAATGCAGCCAATAACATCAACAACTTGGGAAATGTCTCGCGCACCAATGTCTACACGCTCGACAAGCACGGTGGCCTGCTCGACGTGCACGGCGCGATGGTGAAGAAAATCGTGACCGAGCTAAATCACTTTGACAACCTTTACTACGAGATCTGCAACGAACCCTATTTCGGTGGTGTCACGTTGGATTGGCAGCACCATATCGCCGAAGTCATTCTCGCGACCGAGAGGCAATTGCCAAAGAAGCACCTGATTTCACGCAATGTGGCGAACGGTTCGGAGAAAGTGGAAAACGCGCACCCGCTCATCTCGATTCTCAATTTTCACTATGCTGCGCCCCCAAATACGGTGCCGATGAACTATGCTCTGAACAGACTGATCGGGGATAACGAGACCGGTTTCCGCGGCACGAACGATCTTCCGTATCGTTCCGAAGCATGGGCGTTCATTCTTTCAGGGGGCGGGCTCTACAATAATCTCGATTACTCCTTTGTCGCCGGCCACGAGGATGGCACGTTCGTATATCCAGCCAGCCAACCCGGTGGCGGGAACTCGAAGTTCCGCGAACAACTTCGCGCACTGCACGATTTTATGTCGCGGCTGGATTTCGTCCACATGCAGCCCGCGAACGATGTCATTCGATCTGGACCTAAGCCGGGTGAAGCGGGCTATGCTCTCGCGAAAGCTGGAAAAGAATACGGCATCTACGTCGGTCTCGCGCCGCTTAAGAAAGGCGAGTCGCATAATTTAAGCGGAAGAATGCTGACACTTGAGCTGGCTATTCCCGACGGCAATTATTCGGCCGAGTGGCTCGATCCGGTCAATGGTCGTCTTTATCCGAAGGAAAAAGTCACCGCGCGCGGGGGAGCACTCACGCTGCGATCGCCCGATTACACCGAAGACATCGCTCTCACGCTGCGCAAGCACTGACGCTATTTTTGAGCAACAATCTCCACGGCGGCGTCTTTCTTCAGCTTCTCCAGAAATTCCGGAAGCTTTTTCTGGACCGCTTCGCGCTGCAAATACTCGATGATGCGGTCGTGAACCTTGTCCAGGGGCGTTTTTCCGGCGGGAGTTTTCTCCAGCAATTTAATCACGTGATAACCAAAGACGGTCAGCACCGGGTCGCTAATCTGCCCGACCCGCAGCGAAAGAGCTGCGGCTTCAAATTGCGGAGGAACAGTTCCGCTCTCTTTATTAAAAGAGATCTCGCCGTTTTTCCCTTTGGACTCCTTGTCCTCCGATAGTTCGAGCACCAATTTGGTGAAATCCTCACCTCCGCGGGCGCGCGCGGCAGCCTTCTCGGCAGCGGTCTTTTTTGCGAGGCGCTGTTCCAAAGGGAGCGGTTCGCCCGTGGGAATTTTGCGTGTCGCGAAAAGGATCTGGGCAACTCTCGCCTTTTCTGGCTCCACGTAAAGATCAGGGTGCTCGTCGTAAAACTTTTTCACGTCCGCCTCCGGCACCGCCTGAAATCGCTTCATTTCGCGGTCGATTACCGCTTGCACGACGGCTTGCTCCAAAATTTCCGCCTCGTACTTTTCGGGTGAACTGCCCACCGCGAGCAAACGTCGGCGGTAGGCCCCCTCTGAGCCGGCTTTCTGCTTGGTCTCAGTGATGAGCTTCGCCGTCGTTTTTTTACCCTCGTCGCGGTCCTGCGGAATGGCGCGAGACAGGAACAACCGGGTTGCGATCATTTTATCCAGGAGCTGCGCCTTGAGCCGGTCTTCGAGAGCAGGCGGGGTCGCCTGGCCCATGGCGGCCGCAGCTGCCTTATGTTCCACGTAAGCCTGCTGTAAATCGCTCTCCCGAATCTGAAAGCCTTTGGCTTTGGCCACGATTGGATCGGCGAAAAGCGAATCAGCCGCCCGGACCGGCGCAAGGCAGCCCGTAAGCAGGAGGAGCACAATTATGACCGGTCCGCGATACTTTCTGGCGTTCATCTTCAAAATCGGCGGCGACTATAGCGCACCTTTCGCCGATTAGACAGGAGTTGCTCCCATGAGTCCAGTATGCCGCAAATTTACTAGCCCAGTCTCGCACGTTTGTCATGATGATGTGCCCACTCCTGGCGCGAGACTCCATAAGCGAGATTCTCGCTAACCGTGCGTACGATCCTCCAACGGTGAGAATGGGATTTGCGCCGCTGTACGGCGCAGGCTTTCGCAGCGCAAAACCGCCACCACTTCCTGCTATTCCCTTCCATTTGTATTCCCCTGCCCTATCCTCGTTTTATGAATCGCAAATTGGGCGCACTGAGTTGGGTCGTGTTGGTGGTGGCCTCGGTTGTGGTGCGAACGGTTGTGGGGGAGAGTTTTTATGCGCTGTATGTTTCGAAGGATCAGGGGCGCTCGTGGGCTCCTTCCACAAACGGGGTGCGTTCGGATAAACGGATCAATGCGTTGGCGTCGACGAAGGCGACGATCGTTGCTGGCACGGATGTCGGTATTCTCATCTCCACCAACAATGCTCAGTCCTGGACGGTCGTTTCCATCCCGGGGCAGGAGCAGGTGCGTGTTCAGGCGCTCGCCACGATTGGGGAAGGTTTGTTTGCTGGAACTTCTGAAGGGCTCCTTGGCTCGGCGGATGGCGGGGCACATTGGGAAGTTAAAAAGGGTTTTCCGCGTCGGTCGGTTCGTTCGCTTCAGGTAATGGGGGAAACACTCTACGTGGGAACGGATGCAGATCACGTTTACAGGTCGACGGACAAAGGAGAGACGTGGGAACATCTCTCCGCCGGTCTGCCGCCGAATGCGCAGGTCTTTTCTCTCACCTCGATCGGAAGGAATCTCTTTGCAGGACTTTACGCACAAGGTTTATACACCTGGACCGAGGCTTACCAAAATTGGCAGCAGGTGGGCGCATCCGACGGTATTCGTCCGCTGGCCCTGGCAGCAAATGGCCGCACGTTGATCGCCGGGCACAATCCGGGCGGGCTTTACTGGAGTGATGATCTTGGCCAAACGTGGACGCATTGGGCGCATTCTGACATTACGCGCGCCAATGTCTCCAATGCTCCGAACGTCCCAGAAACGGTAGACCCATTGGGATCACTCGATTCAATTCTTGCCAAACGCGCTTCTTCGTTACTCCAGGCGCCCATCTGGGAACTGGCAGCTAATTCGGAACTCGCCATCGCCGGAGCTGGGAGCGGTATTTACTACTCAACGGATCACGCGCGCAGCTGGTCTCGGGCGACCGTCGGCTTACCCGCTGCCAGTTCGGGGATCGGCTTTCTTGTCCGGAACGATCTGATCGTTGCGGCAATCCACCACAAATCACCATCCTGCGCTGGAGCCACCGAAAAATAGGTCTTCCAGCCTATGATTTGGGATCCAGTCCGTTTCGGACTTTCGGCCCTCCGCGCTTTCGTTACGACAAAATCGATGAGAATCGGCGAAAGGCGCAAAGGATCGTAACGGCCGATCCGAGCAGTCCCGCCGTAAGGCCGGCGTCTGGAACAGCGGGAGCAGCATCGAATTCGACCACGAAACCGTCGGCCGAGAGCGGATCGGTAATATCGGGCAAGTCGTTCCAGGTACCGCCTTTTGTGCCGAAAACGTCAAAATGCATGTAATCCTCTCCTGCACCCGAATCGTTCGGCTCGCCGCCGGCCCAGTTCGTGTAGACGAATGGTTCGCCGCTGACCCACTCCCAGCCCCCGTCCGGTTCTGGTCCTGCTCCGGGTTGCTGGAAACCACCCAACCAAAAGCCCAATGAAACGGCGCTTGGCAAAGTGCCCGCGACAAAGGCGTTTTCTGCTGGTGAGGTAAGTGTGGCCAGGTAACCGCCCAATGCTTCAGCATCGAGCTTTGCCTGGCTCCAGGTCCGCGCACCGGCAATGGCATCGTAGGAATGGCCATTGGCCGGATTGAAAACGGCTGCGTTTGTTGTCAGTGCAATGGCAATGGCAGGAATCAAGAAAATGGTCTTGGGATTCATTCGTGAATCTAAAGCTCCCTCCTGCAAGGATGGCAGCATAAGCCGTTCCGACAGGGTTCATTGTTGAGGGAGAACAGGAAGGAAGGATTTGTTCGGCATTACAGTTCGGAAGTTGTAAGGAGGGTTGACGCTTTCCTTGTGCAGGTGAGCGCCGGAATTTCATGTGCAGGCGCGGGGGCGCGGAAGTTTCGAACCACCGAAAGACTGAGGCACAGGGGAACGACACCTTGCAATGCCGCGGTAACTCCGTTCACGGAGGAGGCGACGCGTAATGGGCAGGCGTGTCAGTCAATCCTCACTCGAACCCGTTTGGCGTCAGACTCAAGATCGCTCGATTGGAATCAACTTTGCCTTCAACAAGCTAAGCCTTCAAATCGAGGTGTTCGGCAGTCGCGCTTCTGTCACTAAGCTCTACGATGTTAAATTCACGGATGAGGACATCGACAACTTAAGTGTTGCCGCCGCCGATACAGTGCTGACGAGTATTGAAAAGGCACTCGCGAAAGAGAAAGGAGACGTAGTTCGTTCCCCCCGTTTGGAGCTAATGAGCAATGTTCCAACTGCCTCAGTCTCGTCTGAACGCGCGCGAGACGGGCGCGTCTCATCTGCCTTATGCGCGGCGTGACAAGAGACTCCATACAAACCTGCGGCGAGCAGAATTCGGCAAACGAAGCCGACAAAGCTCACCGACAACCGTGAAAATGCCTCGGTCTTATGTCGCTTGTGAAAAATTTCACAAATTCGCTTGCGAGGGCGGGAATGAGAGGTTTACTGTGATTTCGCCGGGGCGGAAGACGTCTCCAGACAGGACGCGGTGGAACGCGTCCCTACCGACGCGATGGAACGCGTCGACCAATATGCAGCAAACAGCGGAAGTCGGTTACAATTCCAAAATTGAAGGTGATGTGATTGTCACTCGTTTGGATGCCGCCCTGAACTGGTTCCGGAAGAATTCTCTCTGGCCGATGCCGATGGGGCTGGCGTGTTGCGCGATTGAATTGATGGCGACGGGGGCGAGCCGGTATGACATCTCGCGGTTTGGCGCGGAGGTGATGCGGTTTTCGCCGCGACAATCGGATGTGATGATTGTGGCGGGAACGGTCACGTACAAGATGGCGCTGGCGGTGAAGCGAATTTACGAGCAGATGGCGGAACCCAAATGGGTGATCGCGATGGGTGCATGTGCTTCGACCGGAGGGATGTATCGCAGTTACGCGGTGCTGCAAGGGGTGGATAAGATCGTGCCGGTGGATGTGTATGTAGCGGGTTGCCCGCCGCGGCCGGAGGCGCTGCTGGATGGGTTGTTGAAATTGCAATCAAAGGTCGCGCGGGAGCCGTTGCACGCCACCCACAAACGCGCGGCATAATTCCCAAAACTGGATTTTGAGTAGGCGGCATTAATGTCACCGACAGATTTAGCTTTAAAATTACGGGAAAAATTTGGGGAGGTGCTGTCCGCGCCTGCGGAGTTTCGCGGTGAGGTGACGCTGATGTTGAGTGACGCGGAACAGATTGCGAATGTGTGCGCGTTCGCGAAGAAGGAGTTGGGGTTCGATTATCTGGTGGATGTTTCGAGCGTGGATAATTACGGCGAAGATCCGCGATTCACGATTGTTTACGAGCTTTACGGTTACGGGCATTTGCAGCATTTGCGGATCAAGACTTCGGTGAGTGAGGAGAAGTCCGAGTTGCCCACCGTGAGCACGGTGTGGAAGACGGCGGATTGGCACGAGCGCGAGATGTACGACATGATGGGGGTGCGGTTTCGCGGGCATGGGGATCTAAGGCGGATTTTGATGTGGGAGGGGTATCCGTATTTTCCTTTGCGCAAAGACTTTCCGTTAGCAGGCAAATCATCTGAGGTTTTGGAGACGGCTTTTACGAATCCGGCGCCGCTGGAGGGTGGGCCGTTTGTGACTGCGCCCGGTGGTAAAGATGCGATGGCGCGCGAACCGCGGGTCCGGGTGCCGGAAACGGATGAGTTGAAAACGATTTCACGCCTGGAACGGCGGCGCGATTTACAACGCGCGGATGACCAGAATCCTGCAGCCATCGGTGAAAACCGGGGAAACCCAGGAGAGAAGCGATGAGCGTGAACGTGCAGGAGATTCAGTTTCGCGATCCCGCGGCGCGCATTCTGGAGCAGAAGACGGTAAGTGATCGCCCAGCGACTCCACCAGAGCCGCAGATGCCGATGAAACCCGCGCCGGATGTGGTCGAGGATAAACTCGGCGAGAAGATGGTGCTCAACATGGGGCCATCGCATCCGGCGACGCATGGGGTGTTGCGGCTGGTACTGGAGCTGGACGGGGAGATCATCACAAAGGCGGATCCGGACGTGGGATATCTGCATCGCGGTGACGAAAAGATTGCTGAGAACATGACGTATCAGCAGTTCATCCCTTATACCGATCGGCTGGATTATCTCGCGCCGCTGGCGAACAATGTGGCGTATGCCCTGGCGGTGGAGAAATTGCTCGGGATCGAGAAGCAGCTTCCGCCTCGGTGCCAGTTTATTCGAGTGATTTGCTGTGAATTGGCCCGTATTTCCGCGCATTTGCTGGGGTTGGGCGCGTTCGCGATGGATGTCGGGGCGTTGACGGTTTTTCTGCACACGTTCCAGGAGCGGGAGAAGATTTATAATTTGTGCGAGGCGCTGACGGGTGCGCGGTTCACGACGAGCTACACACGGATTGGCGGGTTGAGTCGTGATATTCCGGAAGGCTGGGTGCATGAGTGCCGCAAGTTCCTGGAGGAAGTCGTCGTTAATTTCGATGAGTCGGAGAAGTTGCTGACACGCAACCGGATTTTCGTCGATCGCACGAAGGGGCTCGGAATTATCTCGAAGGAGGACGGGATTGATTATGGCCTGACAGGGCCGAATCTGCGCGGCAGCGGCGTGACGCATGATCTGCGCAAGACGCATCCGTACCTGGTTTACGATCAGTTGCAGTTCGACGTTCCGGTGGGTTCGGTGGGGGATTGTTACGACCGTTACCTCGTGCGCATGGAAGAGATGCGTCAGAGCGTGCGCATCCTGCATCAATGCTTGGACAAACTGCCGGGTGGGCCGATCAACGTTCCGGATGGGAAAGTTGTTCTGCCGCCGAAAGACAAAGTGTTGAGTTCGATGGAGGAGTTGATTCACCAATTTATTTTGGTGACTCAAGGAGTGAATGTGCCGCCGGGTGAGGTTTATTTCGGTGCGGAAAATCCGAAGGGTGAACTCGGTTTTTACATCAACAGCCGCGGTGGCGGGACGCCGCATCGCTTGAAGATTCGTGCGCCCTCGTTCGTGAACCTGAGCATTCTTTCGAAGCTGTTGCCAGGGCATATGATGAGCGACACGGTGGCGATTCTAGGTTCGTTGGATTTTGTCATGGGAGAGTGTGATCGATGAGCGCGCCTGTTCCATCGCATCCGGTCGAAATGAAAGGTGCAGGGAGTGGGCCATTTTCCGTTCCGCCGCAACTCGAAGCGGAGATCGACGAACTGATCACACATTATCCGGTGAAGCGGAGTGCATCGTTGATGCTGTTGCACGCGTTGCAGGAACATTTTGGATATCTCTCGCAAGAAGCGATTGAGTGGACGGCGGCGAAGCTCGGTTTGCAGCCGATCAACATTTTCGAGTTGGTGACGTTTTATCCGATGTTTCGCCAGCAGCCGATTGGGAAGTATCATTTGAAGGTTTGCCGCACGCTGAGTTGCGCGCTGGGCGGTTCGTATAAATTGCACGAGCACTTGTGCCACAAGCTTGGTCTGGACAGTCACGGGCACGGTGCACAAACGACGAAGGATGGGAAGTTCACGGTCGAGTTCGTCGAGTGCCTGGCCAGTTGCGGAACTGCGCCGGTCATGATGTGTAACGAGGATTTTTACGAGGGTGTGTCGAATGGGAGGGCGGAGGAAATCCTCGGGAAGTGTGGTTAGCCGCAATGGCCGAAAGAAAACGAAATGTTAAAAGACTGGCCAAAGGTTTACGAGCGAATCAAAAACGTGCCCGGACTGGACGAGCACGAAAAGATTCTCTACGCGCGAAGCCTGGCGGCGACGCCGGACGAACGGTGGCAAATGAACGTGAATTACCTCCGCTCACTCGGCTTATGGGGGCGCTCCAAAAAGAGGAAATCCGGTTCCAGGTCATAGGTATGTCCGCTGCAATAGTCCAGGGAGTGCCCGGAGGCACGAACGACATCGATCTTTGGATCGATCTTCCCACGCGGGAATATATGCGGCCGATCAAGGTTGCGCTCGCGTGTGGGGCTGAAATGGTTCGCAACACAGTCGTTGCGCTTTCAGACCACACTCTGGTGAATTTCGTTTATGAAGTGACAGGGCTTGGCTCATTTGGGAGCGAATTTAAGAAAAGCAAGAAAATGGTCTTTCACGGTGTGCCCGTTCACGTTTTGCGTTTGGAGAGCATCCGGAAAAGTAAGCTCGCGATTCGCCGGCCCAAAGATTTGACTCACGTGCAGCAAATTGAGGATTGTCTAAAGTGCCAAAAGGCCGATCGGCAAGGAAAGTTGGCTGCCCGACATGGATTTGAACCATGACAAACAGATCCAGAGTCTGCTGTGCTACCGTTACACCATCGGGCAGTGCGCGGGCTCACAACATAGTTTTTTTGCAGGGCTCGTCAAGAAATGCGAGTGAATGATTTGCCGGGCGGGCGAATGCTCGCGAGATGAAAATATGCCGCAAGAGTATCGGCTCATTTTAAAGAATATCGATCAGCCGGGTTATACAAATGACCTGGACTGCTACTTGCGCTTTGGCGGGTACGAAGCGTTGCGCAAGGCGCTGGCGATTGCTCCGAAGACGCTGCCGGATGGCAAAACGCAATCGGCACAGGAGCAGATTCGCGAGGATGTAAAGGCGTCCGGATTGCGCGGGCGTGGCGGAGCGGGATTTTCGTGCGGCTTAAAGTGGTCGTTCGTCGATCGCAAGAGTGGCAAGCCGATTTATCTGATTTGTAATGCGGATGAATCGGAGCCGGGCACCTTCAAAGATCGGCAGATTCTCCACAAAGACCCGCACCAGATGATCGAAGGGATGATCATCTCGTGTTTCGCGAACGATGTTAATCTCGCTTACATCTACATTCGTGGCGAGTTCCCTGAGGGTGCACGAATTTTGAATCGTGCGCTGGCTGAAGCGCGAGCGAAGAATTTTCTCGGGAAGAATATTCTGGGCAGCGGTTACGATCTGGAGATCCACGTTCATCGCGGCGCGGGCGCTTATATTTGTGGTGAGGAGACTGGCTTGATCGAGTCGCTCGAAGGAAAGCGTCCTTACCCACGCATCAAGCCTCCTTACTTTCCGGCGATTCTGGGCCTCTACATGTCTCCGACCATCGTGAACAACGTCGAGACCCTATGCGCGGTGAAGCACATCATCACGATGGGCCCGGCGGAGTTCGCGAAGCTTGGCACGCCTAATAATACAGGCACACGCATTGTCAGTATCAGCGGGCATGTGAAGAAGCCTGGCTATTACGAAGTGGAGGTCGGCAAGGCGACGATTGGAGAAATGATCAATCACTTCGCAGGCGGTTTGCTGGATGGGCGCAAACTAAAAGCTGTTATTCCCGGCGGGTCGTCGGCCAAGGTTTTCAAAGCGGGCGAGAAATTCAAACTCAAGAAGAAGGGCGCGGACGGGAAAGATATCGAGCAGGAGGTCGATCTGCTGGATTTGCCTTACGACTTCGATTCGCTGATGGCGGCGGGAAGCATGTCGGGCTCGGGCGCGATCATCGTGCTTGATGATTCGACCGATATTGTCGAAGCGCTCGCGAACATTTCGGAGTTTTACGCGCACGAAAGCTGCGGACAATGCACGCCATGCCGCGAAGGCTCGCTTTGGATGAGCAAAGCGCTTACTCGCATGACTAACGGGCAGGGGCGCAAAAGCGATGCCGATTATCTGTTGCGCATCGCGGACAATATTCCGGGCGGTCGCACGATCTGCGCCTTCGGTGAAGCGTGCTCGTGGCCGGTGCAAAGCTTCGTCCGCAAGTTCAAGGACGAATTTGAAGCGAAGGGCGCCGAAGATGAGGCGCGAAATAAACCGGCGACCGGCGGCGCTGGCCCAACGCCGGAAATGAAACTGGCCGCCAGTCCGCGAGAATAAAGGTGCCGAAGCTATATGAATATTTTGGTTTGGTTGTTTACTTCTATTCGAACGAGCATGCGCCGATTCACGTTCACGGTGCTTACCAAAACTTCGAGTCAAAGGCTGAGCTTTACCTCGAAGCAGGCCGGGTGGTACGAATCGTTTTTTCGACTATCACAGGGCGTAAGCCGCTGCGGGGGCAGGCGCTTAGGGATTTTCGGCAACTGGTCCGCGCCCGTGCCGACGAAATCGTTCAACGGTGGATTGAGTATTTCGTACTGCGCAGGCACTCACCCGTAGAAGTAATCACGCGAAAGTTGAAATGAAAAAGAGAACGCCGAAGTACATTGATGTCGAACACGCCGAGTACGTCTCCGGATATAAGGTGCGCGTCGCATTCAATGATGGCACGAGGCAAGAGGTGGACTTTGGTCCCTTTCTCCGCAAAGCGCGCCACCCGGATTTGAGAAAGTACAAGCGGCTTACAGGCTTTAGGAGATTTCGAATCGACGCCGGGAATCTGATGTGGGGCGATTACGAAATGATTTTTCCAGTAATCCAATTGTACAACGGCAAGATTGAAGTTTAAATGTCCACCAGCGCAACAACAGTAGAGCCACAGAAGAGCGCCCCGCCCGCGGTCGAGATGATCACGGTGAAGATCGACGGCCAGAGTGTCTCGGTGCCGAAGACGATGCCCGATCCGCTGACGGGCAAGCCGATTCCGACGACGATGATCCAGGCATGTCATGCTGTAAAACAGGACGTGCCGCATTACTGCTATCATCCAAAACTTCCCGTGGCGGGAAATTGTCGCATGTGCCTGGTCGAGTTTGGCACTCCGGCGATGGGACCGGATCGCAAACCGCTGTTGAACCCAGACGGAACGGTGAAGATCGCGAAATCGCCAAGGCCAGCGATCGCCTGCGCAACACCGATTTCGCCAGGGATGGAGATTTACACGAATACCGCAGGCGTAACCGAAATGCGCAAAGCGGTGTTGGAATTTCTGCTGATTAATCATCCGCTGGATTGTCCGATTTGCGACCAGGCGGGCGAATGCAAACTGCAAGAGTATTCGGTCGACTACGGTCAATCACAGAGCCGCTTTGTTGAACCGAAAGTTCACAAACCTAAGCGGGTCGATCTTGGGCCGCGCATCGTGCTCGATGACGAGCGTTGTATTCTTTGTTCGCGTTGCGTTCGGTTCACAAAGGACATCGTAGGCGACGACGCACTCGGATTTGTAAACCGTGGTAGCTACAACACACTGACTCACTACCCGGGCAAACCGTTCGATAATAACTATACACTTAATACGGTAGATATCTGCCCGGTCGGCGCGCTCACCTCGAAGGATTTTCGCTTCAAGATGCGGGTTTGGTTTATGAAGGAAACCAAGAGCATCTGCACGAGTTGTGGCACTGGTTGCAATGTCGTAGTCGGATCGCGCGAGGAGAAAATTTATCGCTATGAACCGCGCGAGAACAATGCAGTCAATTCGTCGTGGATGTGCGATTATGGTCGATTGAACTACAAGTGGATCGGTCGTGAAGATCGCTTGCGTGAAGTGAAGGTGAGCGGCGCGACCAGCAGTTGGGCGACGGCCATCCGGGAAATTTCGCAGAAGCTTGCCGTTGCTCCGAAAGGTTCGGTCGCAATTATCGGCTCGGCTCGCCAAACGAACGAGGAACTTTATCTGCTGAAGAAATTGGCGGAAAAGTTCGGTGCGCTCACCGATTCAGTTCCGCGGCGCGGCGAAGGGGATAAGCTACTGTTGAATGCGGATCGAAATCCGAACACGGTTGGATCGCAGTTAGTCGGTATCGGCGCGAAGGAACTTGGCGCGAATATTCCAAGGATAGCTGACGCGATCAAAAAGGGAACGGTTCGCACGCTGATCGTTTTCGGCGAAGACGTGACGAAGTACGGAATCGGTGCTGACCTGCTGGTCAAGCTAGAAACGTTGGTCGTCTCGGACATTTTGCCAAACAAAACAACGGAAGCAGCCCATTACCTGCTTCCGGGAAATGCGCACGCGGAGAAGCGTGGAAGCTTCACGAATATCAAAGGACGCGTGCAGCGTTTCATGAAAGCGGTCGAACCGCCCGGTAACGCGCGAGCGGAATGGGAGTTTCTGCATGAACTCGTTTTCAACGTTACGGGTCAAAACGGATTCGTAAGTATTGAAGGACTTTTCAATCAGATGGCGAAAGAGGTTCCGGCGTTTGCGGGACTAACCTGGGTCGGCCTGGGCGATTTGGGGGCGTCCGTTCCTCTCTAATAATGCACTTCACGGCCACACAGGAATTTCTGCTGTTTAGCGCGATCAAGATCGGAGTGGTCTTTGGTGCCATCATGACCATGTTTGCCTACGGCGTGCTCGCCGAACGGCGCATTTCCGCCTTTATTCAGGACCGCGTAGGTCCCAATCGAGTTGGTCCCTTTGGGCTTCTTCAGCCGCTGGCCGATGGTGTTAAGGCATTCCTGAAGGAGGATTTTACTCCGGGACACGTTCGGAAGGCCTATTTCTGGATAGCGCCGGCTATAACGATGATTCCCGCGTTTCTAACGGTCGCCGTTATTCCTTTTGGATCGAACCTCGGAAGTCAGAAAATGGTCATAGCCGACCTGAATGTCGGAGTGCTCTATACCTTTGCGATCGTTTCACTTGGTGTCTATGGAATAGTGCTCGCCGGTTACGCCTCGAATTCCAAGTATCCTTTTCTCGGAGGCATTCGGTCGAGCGCGCAGATGATTTCTTATGAAATCGCGATGGGCTTGTCGGTCATCCCCGTGTTTCTCCTTGTCGGCGATTTGAACCTGAGCAAGGTCATTGAGTGGCAAGCGCAGCATGGCTGGTTGATCATCTACGCGCCTTTCTGTTTCGTGATTTTCCTGGTTTCCGCTTTTGCCGAAACGAATCGCCTGCCGTTCGATTTGCCGGAGTCTGAAACTGAATTGGTCGCGGGCTACAATACCGAATACGGCTCGATGAAGTTCGCTCTGTTTTTCATGGGCGAATACGCAAACATGATCGCGTCGTCGGCCCTTATGGTGGTGCTGTTCTTTGGCGGATGGACCCTTCCGTTCGTCACGACCCCGGCGAGTTCAATCGCTGCGGGAGTCTTTCACATCGCTATCTTTCTCGCCAAGGTTATTGCTCTCTTCGTATTTTTCATCTGGGTGCGCTGGATGCTTCCGCGGTTCCGCTACGATCAATTGATGGACCTCGGCTGGAGAAGGTTCGTGCCGTTCGCGTTGGCGAATATCTTATTTTACGCGCTGGTCCTCTGGGCTCGCGCTTAATTGCATGGTAGTTAAACGTAACGATCTTAGTTTTTGGGAGCGGCTTTATCTTCCCGCAATTTTGGGAGGATTAAAAGTCACGCTGCGTCACTTCTTCCGCAAGAAGGTGACGATGCAATATCCCGAGCAGAAGTGGATCGTTCCGCCTAACTATCGAGGCGCTCCCTACCTGGTGAAGGATCAGGAAGGCCGCACCAAGTGTGTGTCTTGCCAGCTTTGCGAATTCGTTTGCCCGCCCAAGGCCATTAAGATCACTCCACCGGGACCGGCAAGTTCTCCCGAAGTCGGCAACGTCGAAAAAGCACCGAAGGAATTCGAGATTAACATGATTCGGTGCATCTTCTGCGGCTTTTGCCAGGAGGTTTGCCCCGAAGAGGCTATTTTCCTCAAGAACGACTACTCGCTCACCGGCTTTTCGCGCCAGGAACTTATTTATAACAAACAGAAACTTCTGGAACTCGGCGGCACGCATAACGACCAAATCCACAAGTGGAAACGGAAAGCTGAGGAAGCAAAGGAACAAGGGGTGACCCCATAAGGGATCTATGTCGCCTTACGACATCGCATTTTTTATTTGCTCCGCATTAACCCTTATTTGCGGCGCGTTGGTTATTCTCAACCGGAATCCAGTCACGTCGGCGATGTGCCTGGTGCTGAGCATGACCGCACTTTCAGGACTGTTCGTTTTGCTGCAGGCGTTCTTCCTCGCAGCGGTTCAGGTCCTGGTCTACGCCGGAGCCGTAATGGTTCTGTTCTTGTTTGTAATCATGCTTCTTGACCTCAAAGAAGAAGCGCGCCGTCGCATAAAATTGATTCGAGCTGTCTTGAGTCTGGTCGCGGTAGGCGCGGTCATTGCCATTGTCTTGAACATCATTTGGGCGAACCATCCGAGCGCAAATCTGGCCGCGCCCTCTCTCGTCGGCGCAACTGCACCGCTCGGCCAATTACTGTTTAAGCAATTCCTGTTGCCGTTTGAAATTCTGTCCTTGCTCCTGCTCGTGGCGATGCTTGGCGTGATTCTACTCAGCAAAAAGGAGGTCAAGTAGATGAACATTGGCCTCGAACATTATCTGACAATTAGCGCATTGCTGTTTGCGCTCGGCCTTCTTGGCGTGATTGTCCGGAGGAACGTCCTGGTTATTTACATGTGCCTTGAATTGATGTTGAACGCGGCGAACCTGGCCTTCGTTTCCATGTCGCGCTTTAACAACAACCTGAACGGTCAGGTGATGGTTTTCTTTATTATCACAGTCGCCGCTGCGGAAGTCGCGGTGGGGTTGGCGCTGATCGTTGCGCTCTATCGCAAACATCAGACTGCGCATGTGGAAGACCTCACTTCGATGAAGTTGTAAACAGATGGTACCAAGCCTCGAAAGTCTGATTTTGTTTCTCCCGCTGATCGCGGCTGGGATTATCGCTCTCTTTACACGCAAGAATCAGGCGGTGTCCGCGCAGATTTCCATCGCGGCCATCGGATTCTCCTTCCTGCTTTCACTGATCGTGTTCTCTCGACTCGGCAACGAAACGTCGTTGACCGTTCCGGCGATCAACTGGCTGTCGGTGGGCAATTTAAATGTCGAGATCGGTTTTCTCGTCGACCGACTAAGCGTGGTCATGCTTCTCGTCGTTACTGGTGTCGGCCTGATGATCCACGTTTATTCCTATGGTTACATGCATGGCGATCCCGGCTTTAGCCGATTCTTCGCCTGCTTGAGCCTCTTTACGTTCTCGATGTTGGGCATTGTCTTTGCGACCAACTTTTTCCAGATGTTCATCTTCTGGGAACTGGTCGGCGTATCCAGCTATCTTCTGATCGGTTATTGGTTCGAGAAACCATCCGCGGCCGATGCTTGCAAGAAGGCGTTCCTGACAAACCGTATTGGTGACTTCGGCTTTCTCCTCGGTATTATCATTCTCTGGACCATTTTGGGGAGTGTTCGCTTTTCAGAATTGCGCAGTGCCATCACCGCCAACCCCGCCGCCCTGGGCTCGGTTGGCGCGCTTGCTGGGATTTTGATTTTCATGGGTGCAATGGGCAAATCCGCGCAATTCCCGCTCCATGTCTGGTTGCCAGATGCGATGGAAGGTCCGACTCCGGTCAGCGCGCTTATCCACGCCGCGACAATGGTCGCCGCTGGTGTCTACATGCTGAGTCGCGTGTTCTTCATCTACACGGCGGTTCCCAATTGGCCGGAATGGCTCTCATTCCTGCAAGGCGTGACACCACTGCAAATCATCGCGTGGATTGGTGGAATCACGGCGTTGCTCGCTGCGCTGATGGCGGTCCAACAAAACGATATCAAACGCATTCTCGCTTACTCTACTCTCTCCCAACTCGGCTATATGGTGATGTCGGTCGGTCTCAGCGGCACCACTGCCGCGATGTATCACCTGACGACGCACGCCTTCTTCAAAGCGCTGTTATTCCTCGGTGCCGGTTCGGTCATCCACGCGATGCATCACGAGCAAGACATCTGGCGCATGGGTGCACTGAAAGACAAATTGCCCAAGACTTTTTGGACCTTCCTTTTCGGTACTCTGGCTCTCGCCGGTGTCTGGCCGTTGAGCGGGTTCTTCAGCAAGGACGAAGTCCTGGCGAACGCGATTGAACATAATGCCGTTCTCTTTGGCATCGCTGCACTCGTTGCCGTGCTCACCACCTTCTACATGTTCCGATTGGTTTTTGTGGTTTTCTATAACCCCGCGAAGACCGAGGCTGCCGCGCACGCGCACGAATCACCAGCGGTGATGACATTCCCCCTCATTATCCTGGTGATACCGACCATTATCGCCGGTCTCTGGGGAATCGATGCCTATATTAATGAGTCTACCGGTGCAGCACATAGCACAGAACACTCTGGCTACCTTGCTGCTTTGCTGGCGCCGTTTATCCACGCGCCACTCGGAGCGCTCTTCGGTCTCGGTGCGGTTCTGTTCGGTTTCTGCGCGGCTTGGGGAATCTACTATGGGAAAACAACCGACCCATTGCCGCTCTACCTCGGAGCCGCTTCGCGCGCGATGCGGAATCGCTTTTACTTTGATGAGTTCTATAACTGGCTGATAAATCTCACACACGAAAATCTGGCACGCGTCGCGACCGGCATCGACCGTTGGATTGTGGGCGGCCTTATCGTGCGTGGGGTGCAGGGGACGACCGAACTTTTCGGTCGCGGCTTGCGGCTTGCACAAACCGGAAACCTACAAACTTACGCGTTTCTCTTTGTCGTTGGGTTAGCCGCGTTGTTGTATTTCTTTTTCAGACATTAAAATGCCGAACGCACTTTCACTTACCATTCTCTTTCCGTTGCTCGGCGCGCTGGTGATCGCTGGGACTCCGGCGACTTACCGGTTTCTCATCCGGATTATCGCGTTAGTTGCGAGCGGTCTTGCCTTGCTTTGTGGCTTTTGGGTCTTTCTGGGGTTTGATCCTGCTGCGACTGGTTATCAGTTCAAGCAGGCGGTTTCCTGGGTCGATGCGCTTGGCATTCAGTACAAAGTGGGCGTCGACGGGATAAACGTAGGAATCATTCTGATGGGAACAATTGTTGCCTTCGCAGCAACGTGCGTCTCGTACACGATTACAGAGCGCGTTAAAGAGTTTTATCTCCTTCTCCTTGTGATGATCGGTGGAATCCTGGGTGCTTTCGCTTCGCTCGACCTGTTCTTTTTCTTTTCTTTCCACGAACTCGCGCTGATTCCCACGTTCATCATGATTGGGGTGTGGGGTCGCGGCGAGAACCGCAATTACGCCACCTTTAACATCACTTTATATCTGAGCTTTGGCGCGCTGATCACGCTTCTTGGTTTAACTGCTCTCTACCTGAACGGTAATCCTCGCACTTTCGACATCGAACAACTCACCGCTCAATTCCAGCGGAACCCGATGTCTCTCGGTGCGCAGCAATTCGCCTTTCCACTTCTCCTTTTCGGTTTTGGGATTCTTGTTTCCCTCTGGCCATTCCATACCTGGGCTCCCTTGGGATACGGTGCAGCGCCAACCGCCACCGCAATGTTGCATGCTGGCGTCCTGAAGAAATTTGGCCTGTACGGTCTGCTCCGAGTGGCGCTTCCGCTCATGCCACAGGCGACGCATAGCTGGATCAACGTCATCACCCTGCTCTGCCTTGGAAACATCATTTACAATGGATTTGTGGCGATGCGTCAGCGCGATCTTAATCAACTGATTGGCAATTCCAGCGTCGCGCACATGGGTTTTGTTTTTCTCGGATTGGCCAGCCTGAGCCTCGTCGGAGTGACCGGCGCGGTTTTGATCATGGTTGCACACGGTTTGCTCGCGGCTTTGTCCTTTGCGATTTCCGGTTACTTCTACAAGGAAGCTGGAACGCTCGATATGGACCGCATGGGTGGTTTCCTTCAAAAAATGCCCTTCGTCGGTTCAGCTTTCCTGATGGCGGCCATGGCAGGCTGCGGCCTGCCGGGCTTCGCGAATTTTACCGGTGAAGCCATGACCCTCTTCGGCGCGTACAAGCAATTCCCGGCCATCGTTTCCTTTGCGGTTTGGGGCGGCTTGGTGATTGCCGCGATTTATATGCTGCGCGCTGTCCGGGCAATTCTGCATGGACCGCTCTCGGATGAACTGCCTCCCCTAAACGATGCTCAAGGCTGGTGGCGCAAGTTGCCTTTCGCACTTCTGTTTGTAACACTTATCTTATTCGGCGTCTGGCCGCGGGCGCTGACGGAAAAAATCCAGCCGAGCGCGCAAAGGATTATCGACATGGCCACACGGACCACGTTAGCCGCGCCCGTTCAGCCACGCGCTGTTGCGGAGAATGGTACGCGGACATTCCTGTCCGCAAGTGTTGGAACCCTGACGGACTCGCGGACAGGAATGTCCGCGCTCCAATCCCCGGAGAAAGGGGTGCGTTAGGCGATGAATACCTCTTTGATGTCACTGGAGTTGGTAGTAATCGGAACGGCACTCGCGTTGCTGCTGCTCGATCTGTGGCTGCCGGCTGAGAAACGTCGGCAACTCGGCTATGCGGCCGCGGCAGTTCTGGGAATCGCGCTACTCGCCAGCTTTGCATGGCATCCAGAGGCAGCCCAATACGCGTTCAGCAACAGCTACGTGCTCGACCCCCTGGCACTGTTCTTTAAGCGGTTCTTTTTGCTGGCAGCCATATTCGTGTTGATCATGTCTGTGGATTTCGCTGATCGGATTCCAGTTGGCATCGCAGAATTCTATACGCTCATCCTGTTTGCCCTGAGCGGAATGATGTTCGCCGCATCGACGAACGACTTCATTCTATTGTTCGTTTCGCTCGAACTCATCACGGTCACCTTCTACATTCTAACGAGCTATCAGCGCTCCCGCGTCCGGTCACTCGAAGCTGGTGTGAAGTATCTCATTCTCGGCGCGCTCTCGACCGGGTTCACACTCTTCGGCATCGCACTGATCTTTGGCACGGCCCAAACAACAAACTTTTCAGAAATCCTCCAGAAACAAGCGCTGATCGAATCCAAGCTTTTCGTCCTGGGTGTTTTCATGGTTTCCATCGGACTAGGCTTCAAAATCGCCGCCTTTCCATTTCAAATCTGGGCACCAGACGTTTACCAGGGCTCCCCTGCCCCGGTGACGGCTTTTCTAGCGGTTGGCTCCAAAGCGGCGGGATTTGTCTTGTTGCTTCGCGTGCTTTTTGGCGCCGTTCCCACCGTGGCACAGCATTGGAGTCAATTACTCGTCGTCGTGACGATCGTCACGATCCTTTATGGAAACCTTTGCGCCCTGCCTCAGCGCAATCTGAAGCGTCTGCTTGGCTATTCCAGTATTGGAAATGCCGGATACTTGCTGCTGGGCATTAGTTCCGTGAGTCAAAGCGGTCAGGACGCGGTCCTTTACTATCTGCTTGGCTACCTCTTCACCGTTCTCGCCGCCTTCTACGTCATTTCCGTAATCAGCCGGCAAACTGAAGATGAGGACCTCAGCGTCCTCGCTGGTTTGCATCAACGCTCTCCGCTCCTGGCGGCCACACTGGCGCTGGCGATGATTTCTCTCGCGGGCATTCCTCCTTTGGCCGGGTTTTTCGGGAAATTTTTGCTGCTCAAATCCGTGGTCGAACACGGCGCCACGGATAACCTCTACCGCATTCTTCTGGCAGTAGCTCTCTTTGGTATCGTTACCTCGTTCTACTATTACTTGGGTGTGGTGCGCGCAATCTACTGGCCCAAGACGGCGCCGGACTACTCGTCAATTCCAGTTTCAATGCCGGTTCGAGTTGCTCTCTACACCTGCATCGCCGGAATGCTTTATCTCGGGATTTTCCCAAACGCCCCGTTGAACGGAGCTGCGCGGGCGGTTGCGAGTCTGCATCCATCGCCCAACACAGCAGTTGCGGTCGTTTCTCACTGATCGCACACGCTGGCGCAGACCATTTCGAGTACACGCCTCAAGCCATCGTCACCGCCCAGGCTTCCCTCGTGAAAGGGTCCGCGTGGAATCGGTTTCCAACTATCGCGCGAAGCATCCTGAGGCGGTTGCGGCAAACCGGTGAGCGCCGGATCGTACTGGCCATTGTTTCCACCCAGTTTGTAGATCACCAGATCCAGCGAAGGCACGATCATCAGGCCGAAACCGCCCGCGCCTGATTTGTAAAATGCATCGCGCGGAGCCCCAGCCACGTGACCGTCGGAGTTCTGTTCGAATTGCAACGTAAACGGGGTATGCGGATTGTACGGCGAAGGCTTGTTGCAAAGCGCGATGTACTCAGCGGGGACGAGTTGTTGGTCCCGCCATTCGCCTTTTTTCAGTAAACAATAGCCGAAGCGCAATGCGTCAGTCGCGTGAACCGCCGTACTGCCGGCTCCATTCGCGTGCGGCATGACGAAATCACCTCGGTGCAGACAGTAGCCCCAGGGTCCCCAGCCCATCGGCTTCGCCAGGCGCTCATTGATATAATCCTGCAACTCCATTCCCGTGATATGACGAAGCACAATGGAGGCGATATGCGGCGCGGGCGACGAATACGAATAACCGGCGCCGGCATTGGTCCACATTGGCGTGTGGATCGATGACATATCCAGATCGCGAATGTTTTGGCCGGGTGCACGATCGAGCGGTACGACCACCCCATTCACAACCCCGGGGCTTGTTCCCTCGCCGTGGTATCCGGCAGTCATGCAGAGCAGTTGCCCAAGAGTAATGTCCGCGCGACGGGGATCATCCAGCGGGAACGCTTCGGGCAAAAACTTTTCCGTGAATACTCTCGTATCAAGACCTTCGGGAATTTTGTCATGAAACTCGTGCAGCATAATTCCGCACGCGATGCTCGTGTAAGCTTTGCCCGTGGAAGCCATGTCCGGATTTGCGTTGCGACTCGCGCGTCCGAAATATTTTTCATAAACGAGATACCCGCGTCGCACCACCAGCAAGCCTCCATTTTGCGTGCACCGTTCAGTGAATTGATAAGCCTGGTCCAGCTTCGCCAGATCCATTCCCGCGGATTTACGAATGTCCGTCGCCGAACTCAACGTTCGCCACCCGCCCTCGCTATCCGGCGGCGGAAAATAATCAGCGGCGCGAAGCGGGAGTGTTAAACACAGGGCGAGAATAAGAATTCGATTCATTGGCGAGAAGGGAATTTCGCCCTTTGTGCGGCTGCGCACAACGAATTTGTGTGAACGCCGAGCAACATTGCTTCGGGAATGAGTTTCAGTAACATTGCGTTATGCGCGCGCGAGTGCTGCTTTGGATTTGCCTCGGGCTGAACGTCTTGCTGGCGGCGATGGTCGTGCTGCTGGCTCGTGATTCGTCCCAGCAAATCATTCCCGCGGACATTTTCCTCAAAGCGAAAAGCGCTCCTCTCATCAAGACCAACGTGGTTGTCCGGCGCCAACCGTTCACGTGGACCGACATCGAGAGCCCTGATTACCGCACGTACATTGCCAACTTGCGCCGCGGCGGCTGTCCCGAAAAAACAATTCGCGATATCATTGTGGCGGATGTGAACGATCTGTATGCGGAACGGATCGCGAAGGAAATTGTCTTTCCCGAGCAGAAATGGTGGCTGCCGCAGCCGGATATGGATGCATTCGAATCGGGGATAAGACAGCTCCGCGCACTCGAAGCGGAGAAAAATCGTCTCCTGACCGACCTGCTCGGCCCTGATTGGGCGAAGAGCTCGAGCAGCATCACCACCCTGGCCGGCTTGGAATCCCGGCAGGGTCTTTACTCTGATGCGCTGCGTTTCGATGGTCCAATCCTGAGCAAACTATCCGCCGAGGCGAAGGCGAATGTCCGTCAGATCGAGCAGCGCGCCGCGCAAGCACGCGAACAATTGATGGCGAAGATCGGCAGCGAAAACCGTCAACCGACCCCGGCTGAATTGAGTTTGTTGGGGCAGGAAACCCGTCGCCAACTGGCCGGCGTCCTGACCGCCGAGCAGCTCGAAGAATACCTCCTGCGCTACTCCCAAACGGCGGAACAAATGCGCGAGCAGTTGCGAGGGTTCGGTGCGGATGCGGATGAATTTCGCCGGATCTTCAGAGTACGAGACGCGTTCGATCAGCAACTCGCTTCACTCACCGGTACAGATACCTCGACGCAGCAACGGCGTGCAGAGATTGAGCGGATGCGCGACCAAACGCTTGGCCAGGAGATGGGTCCGGAACGTTACGCGTTGTATCAAATGACCCAGAACCCGCTGTTCCGCCAGGCGCAGCAGCAGGCCGAAGACAGCGGCGCGCCACCGGAAAAGGTACTGCCACTTTTCCGAATTAATCAAGCGACCCAGGATGAAATCGCGCGCGTCCAGGCGGATCGAAATATATCCGAAGATCAGCGGCGCATCGCGCTCGTCACAATCCAGCAACAACAACGCAATTCAATTGAGCGGATCCTCTCTGGCGCACCGGCTGAAGAGGCGACGGCGCAGAATACGCCGGTTCGTGCCGTGCCGATCCCGCCGCCAGTTAGCGGGCCGCTACCGCCCTTTCCCCCGGGCATTCCTCAGTAATCTCTGGTTTGCGCTTGGCTTTGAGACCTTCGCGGGCGACCTTCTCGCCGAGGAGTGAAAGAGACCCACGCAAGACGACAGGTGCTCTCGGTGCACAGTCTGTGCAAGCGCTACGGTGAAACGTTCGCCGTGGATGACATTTCCTTCCAGGTTTCGCGCAATGAGATCGTTGGACTGCTCGGTCCTAACGGCGCGGGCAAGACGACGACGATCAATATGATCCTCGGCGTGCTGGAACCGACTTCAGGCCTGGTTGAGATCGAAGGAATTCCACTCGCGACGCGCCGATCCCAGGCGCTCGAACAGACCAACTTCGCCGCGGTTTACGCGCCGCTGCCCGGAAATCTGACCGTGGCGCAGAACCTCCGTGTTTTTGGACTGATGTATGGAGTGAAGAACCTCACGGAACGCATTGAAAACCTTCTCGCGGAGTTTCAGTTGGTTCGCTTCCGGAATGTGAAGTGCGGCTTGCTTTCATCCGGCGAACAGACGCGCGTTGCCCTGGCGAAGGCAATGCTGAACCAACCGCACCTTCTGCTTCTTGATGAACCGACGGCCTCGCTCGACCCCGCGACCGCGCGCGAAATCCGGACCAGTATTCGCGAGTTCGCGCAACGCGGCGAGGGCGGCGTTCTCTGGACTTCGCACAACATGTATGAGGTGAGTGATGTTTGTGATCGCGTCCTTTTCCTTTCGCACGGAAAAGTTCTTTTGGAAGGAAATCCGAAGACGCTTCCGAACGAACACGGCAAGGAAACCCTCGAAGACCTCTTTGTTACGATTGCGCGCGAACCGCTCACTCTCGATCTCCCGGGTGTCGCATGAGATTCTGTCGTATCTGGGCGGTTGCCCTTCGAATCTTTTATCTGATGCGCGGCAGCCCCGCGCGCATCCTGCCGCTGTTCGTCTGGGTGGCCATCGATATTCTGCTGTGGGGCTTCATCACAAAATTCCTGAATAACGTTGCCTCCGCAAAACTAAACTTTGTACCGATGCTTTTGGGCGCGGTCCTGCTCTGGGACTTTTTCACACGAGTGATGCACGGCGTCGCGACGTCGTTCTTTGAAGATGTCTGGTCGCGAAATTTTCTGAATGTCTTCGCCTCGCCGTTGCGCATCTCGGAGTACCTTAGTGGGCTGGTGCTCACCTCCGTCCTCACGAGCCTGGTTGGACTGGTCGTGATGCTGCTTCTCGCGATGGGCGTTTTCGGTCTGTCATTTTTTGTTTACGGCGCGATGCTGCTGCCGTTCTTCTTTTTGCTCCTGATTTTTGGCATCGCGCTCGGAATTGTCGGAACGGCGCTGGTTCTGCGGTTGGGACCGGCCGCCGAGTGGTTTGTCTGGCCCATCCCTGCCCTGCTCTCTCCGTTCGCGGGAGTCTTTTATCCGCTCTCCACTCTACCCAAATGGATGCAGGTTATTTCGTCCATTCTACCGCCGGCGTATGTGTTCGAAGCGATGCGGGCGATTCTGGAGAACCGGCCAGTGTCTGGTTCCTCGCTGGTAATCGCAACGGTCCTCGCATTTGCTGAGTTGGGCCTCGCGTGCTGGTTTTTCGCACACGTATTTCGCTACGGCGTCCGCACAGGCCTGATCGCCCGCTACAGCTCCGAAACGGCCAGCTAAGCAGTTGTAAAACGCAGGACCCTGAGTAGCTTTAGCATCATGCCATCCAGTCTCTTACGAACGTTGTTGTGCGCCACAGCTCTAGGCCTCAATGTTTTTCCCGCTTTCAGCCAGGTCGTGATTAACGAAATCATGGCGGAGGCGCGTGATCCGGATGGAAGTTCGCTGCCTGACTGGATTGAATTGTACAACACCACCGCTCAGCCGGTGGATCTCGCGGGTTTCAGTCTCACGGATAACCCCGCCACGAAACGTAAGTGGGTCTTCCCCACGAATGTCACCATACCTGCCAGCGGATTCTTACAAGTCTTTTTGGACTCCAACCGGTCAGCCAGCACCGTAAACGAAAAAGCTTTGAACGCCGGTTTCGGCCTAAAATCCACAGGCGATCAGATTCAACTTTATTCGCCGCAGATTACGCTCGTCGAAAACGTTCGCTTCGGCCCACAAGCGGTGAACTACTCGATTGGCAAAGTTCCCGCGGGGTTCAGGGACTTCATTCTCTGCACCCCTACGCCTGGAGCAGCAAACGTCCAACAAGCTCTCGGCTCTCCAAAGGAACTCCGCATTAACGAGTGGATGGCGAGTCCCTCGACGGGAAAGGATTGGTTCGAACTCTACAACCCCGGGACTCTGCCCGTGCAGCTCACCGGCCTTTACTTCACGGACGACGGGAATACTCCCTCTCGCGTCGCACCTTACTCTTTTCTCGGATTCGACCGCTACGCGTTCCTCCGAATCTACGCAAACAACAGCACGAACGACAATGAAGTCGATTTTAAACTCGGCGGGAGCGGGGACTCGATTTCCCTTTTTGCTTTTGATGCGTCGCTGATCGATAAAGTGCAATTTGGCCAACAAACGGCGGATGTTTCCCAGGGACGTTTACCGGACGGTTCCGCAGACATCAAGAGTCTGGGTGCCTCCACCCCGGGCGATTCGAACCTGATCCCGTATCCCGGGCTGGTGGTGAACGAATTGCTAAGTCACACCGACCCGCCATTGGAAGACGCCGTTGAATTTTATAATCAGACCGACACCGCAATCCCAATCGGAGGGTGGTACTTGAGCAACAAGCGCTCGGAGCTGAAGCGATTCCGCGTGCCGGATGGCACAATCGTTCCGGCGAAGGGATATGTCGTTTTTTACGAGTACCAGTTTGGCAAAGCAGGCGATGCGAACGGCTTCACTTTCAATTCAGCGCACGGCGACCAGGTTTATCTCGCGCAGGCCAACGCGGCCGGGGAATTCACCGGCTACGTCGTCTCCGAACAGTTCGAATCAGCCGAAAACGGTGTTTCCTTTGGTCGGTATGAAACCAGCGTCGATGGCGATTACAAATTCGTCGCCACCCAAAGCCTCACTTTCGGCAGTTCCACTGACAGTATTGAACATTTCCGCGCCGGCACTGGCGCCCCGAATTCAAAACCAAAAGTCGGCCCAATCGTGATTAACGAGATCATGTATCACCCACCGTCGACAGCGCCTGACGGCTCCGACAACGAAGCGGATGAGTTCATCGAACTGCGTAATATCACCGCACAGCCAATTCCTCTCTACGATCCCCTCTTTCCTGAGAACCGGTGGCGCTTGCAGAGTGCAGTAAGTTACAATTTCCCGAAAGAATCCATTCCAAGTCTCGGCTATGCATTGATTGTCTCTTTTGATCCGGGCGACGGCTCCAAACTGAACGCGTTCCGCCAAAAATATGGCGTTCCAGCCAACATTCAGATTTTCGGTCCATACTCCGGCAAACTGAACAACGGCGGCGACCCGGTGGAACTTTATCGGCCGGACGCACCGCAACAACCGCCCCATCCCGATTCCGGATATGTTCCTTACCTGCGCGTGGATAAAGTCAATTACAGCGCGACGGCACCATGGCCGCCGGCAGCGGACAACACCGGAAACTCGCTGCAACGGAAAAACGCCGCAGAATTCGGCAACGATCCGAAAAATTGGCAAGCCTCCGTTCCGACCGCCGGAAAGCCAAATTCTGGCGAAGTAAGTGATACCGATGGCGACGGAATGCCCGACGTCTGGGAAGACCTATACGGATTCGATAAGCAAAATCCCAACGATGCGAATCTGGATGCTGACAACGATGGCTTTACCAACTTCCAGGAGTATATCGCCGGTACAAATCCGAAGGATCCGGCGAGCAGAGTGACTCTCTCAATCGTTTCGCTGAGCAGCACCACCGGCGCAGAATTGAGCTTTCCGTCCGTGGTTGGCAAATCTTATTCCGTGCAAGTCCGAAAGGATCTCTCGCCCGCAGTTCTTTGGGATAAGCTCACCAGTCTAAACGCAGTCTCGACACAGACCTCCGTGCAGGATACCAACGCCATTGGAAAGGCGATGCGATTTTATCGCCTGGTCACGCCAGCGGTGGATTGATCGCCGACCTCGAATTCAGTCGGCAAAAAGCCGGATTGAATTATGACATGGTTGCGACGGGTTACTCTGACACAGTGGATTTTGTTCTCGATGATCGCCGGCGTTTTGCTCGGCGTGGTCGCACCCGAATTCTCTCAGGGCCTGCGGATGATTTCGAATCTCTTCCTGCGGCTCATCAAGTGCATTCTCGTTCCGCTGGTGCTTTCGACGTTAATCGTCGGGATTGCAGGTCATAGCGACGATCTCAAAGCGGTCGGCCGCCTCGCGTTGAAATCGCTGATCTATTTCGAAGCGGTCACAACCCTGGCGCTGGTGATTGGCTTGCTGGCGGTCAATATCGCGAAGCCGGGCGTCGGCGTGAAATTACCTCCACCGGACTCGGCACACGACAAAATTACCGCCACGAAAATCACGCTCCAGGGCATTGTCGATCACCTGGTGCCGAAGAGCTTCTTTGAGGCGGCGGCAAATAACGACGTTCTACAGGTTGTGGTCTTTGCCATACTTTTCGGTATAGCGCTCGCGCAAATCCCCGAAAAGCCGCGGACGCACGTCCTCGGCTTTTTCGAAGGGCTCATGGAAGCAATGTTCAAGTTCACCGGGCTGGTGATGCGCTTCGCACCGTTCGGCATCGGCGCGGCCATGGCGGTGACGGTGGGTCATAGCGGCCTCGGCGTCCTCTTCAATCTCGCCAAGCTGATTCTCACGCTCTATGCTGCTTTGCTCACCTTTTGCCTCGTGGTCCTCCTGCCGGTCGCGCTCTGGGCTAGAATTCCAGTTCGGGAGTTCCTCCGCACGATTCGTGAGCCCGCGCTCCTTGCTTTCTCGACGACCTCCTCGGATGCGGCCATGCCCGACGCAATGAATCGCTTAATCAAATTCGGCGTGCCGAAACGAATCGTCTCATTTGTGATGCCGATGGGCTACTCCTTCAACCTGGATGGTTCCACGCTGTATCTTGGCATTGCCTCTATTTTCGTCGCGCAAGCCGCCGGTGTTCACCTCTCATGGGAAAAGCAGGTTCTGATTGTTCTTACATTGATGCTCACCAGCAAAGGAATGGCCGGGATACCTCGCGCCTCCCAGGTAATCCTGGCCGGCACCCTGGTCACCTTCGATCTACCGCTTGAGGGGGTCCTGCTGATCATTGGGGTCGATGAACTTATGGATATGGCGCGCACCACCGTGAACCTGGTCGGCAACTGTCTCGCCACCGCGGTGGTCGCGCGTTGGGAAGGTGAGTTTCGTAACGAGACCGTCGAGCCTACTACTGCTTAGAAAGCTTCTGCAGATAATCCAGCAGGGAGGCGAAATCACTCAAAGTCAGGTTCGCGACGAGCCCCTCGGGCATAAGAGATTTCTCCAGTTTTTTACGGGAAGCAACTTCGTCGACCTTGATTTTGATTTCCTGAGCCGCGACGTTCCGAATCGTAACCGTATCCGCCGCCTCCTGAACCACGAAGCCATCCACTTCCTCTCCATCCTTCATTTCGAAATGATGCGTCGCGAATCCCTGCGCGATCGTGTTGCTCGGAAGCAAAATCGCGCGCGCCAGTTCATCGCGTTTGTAAATCGTCGCGATGTTGCCAAGGAACGGGCCGCGCAACGGCTCGTTGGCGCTCACTGTGTGACAGGAAGTGCATGTTTGTCGCGTGAAGAGCTCCTCTCCCAGCTTTGAGTCACCCTTTAACCCATTGACACGTTTGATGATCTCATCAGTTTCGAGAGTCGCCAATTGCGGTTCGGTCTTTTTCTCCCGTGCCGGTTTTATTTCACGCTCCAACCGTAATGCTCGCACCGCCTTCTGGGCCGCTTCGGCCACGGCGGGATTGGAGTCTTCCACCGATTCGAGAACGCGGTCTTTTGAAGGGCGATGCTCGGCTAAAGCAATCGCCGTCAGAATCTGCACTTTGCGTTTCGAATCTTTCCAACCGTCATCGATTGCTTTCCGAGCGGAGTCGCGTGCTTCGGGAGAAGCAGTTTTCTTTTCGGAAAGATTCAGCAGGACAGCGTCCGCCCAGGGAGAAGTCGTACTGTTGAGTTTTCCGGCCTCGTTTTGATAGAAATGTACCTGCTGATCCGCTGTTCGTGCACGAAGAAACGCTTGTCGCGCCTGCTGGATCTCACGGCGATCATCCTTCCTTTTGGCGATTTCCGGCATCGCCTCGAGCATCGCCGCGGCGGCTGGTTCGTCGCCGAGCTTTGAGAGAGCGATCACCGCATAAGAACGTGTGAGCAGATCCGTGTCGTCAGCAGTGGCGGCTTTGCGCAGAATATCTTCGCCTTGAGACGGAACATCGTCGACGCGAGATAACTGAAGAACGGCGGCTGGCAGGAGTTTCTGATCCTTCCGAGCCAACTCAATGACTGTCGACAACGTATCATCCCGTTGGATTTTGTGGCGGCTGAACTCCTGCACGAGAAATGAGGCGTCGTCGGGTGAAGCGTTCTTCAGTTCTGTTTTGAGAACCGCGCCGATCCTATCACTTTCACCCCACGTTGCAGGTTGATAATAAGGCCCGGTGGTGTCGGGACGTGTTCCCCAACTATCGCCTTTCCACTCTCCATCGGTGTAGTAGAGCCGACACAGCGCAGTCAGAATCAAGCGCCGACGTAGAGAGTCCTGGTCATGATTGAGGCGCGTCGTTAAACCACTCACCACTTCCGCTTTGTGAAGGCGTTGCAGCACTCGCGCTGCGGCGCGTTGTTCATCCGCGGAAGCCAGAGGTGAATCAAAAACGCGGAACGCGACATCGTACGCGGAAAGAGCAGTCAGCGCCTGTACGCCCGTGTGCACAACGGTGGGATCACTATCACCCAACGTCGCCGCCAGAGATGCGGTACCAGTCGCATCGTGCAATCGTTGCAGCCCGTAAGCCGCGGCGGTGCGGACGCGCGGGTTTTCGTCGCGAAGAGCCTTGACGATTTCAGGGAGGGCCGATAACTCGCGCTCGGCTGGGGCACGGTCACAAAGTGCACGGATGGCGTATTCCCGCACACGCGAATCTTTGAACAATGCGGTAAGAAAGGGGTGTGACTCTGCACCAAGCCCCTGCTTCAGGAGAAAAATCGCACAAATTCGCGAGACCAGGGGCTTTTCATCGTTGCTCGCAAGTGCTTCAACCTGCTGGCGTGTTCCGGCTGTGAGTTTGCGCGCCAGCAACTCACGTTGCGCCGCGAGGCGGCGACGGTGGCTTGGCGATTCCATAACGCGCAATAATTCTGAATCAGAGGCCTTCGAAAAATCGGGCAACGGCTCCGGCGTGTAGCCCTTCGGTGTCACACGGACCAAAAAGCCGACATTCTCCCCCACGTAGGTAAAGGTAGCGCCTTTCCAACTCGAGACGTAAATCCGACTCTGCGCGTCGACGTCGAGATCCGTAACGCGCGGTGCACGCACGAATTCCTTTTGGTCCGCTTTGAACGTCGCGCCCTCCGGCGTGAGGTTATGCTTAAATATCCACTCTCGGCCCCAATCCGCCGTATAGAGCGCTTCCCCATAACCCTGTGGAAACCCTGGTTCGCTCAGGTAAAGCCCGCCGCAACCGGACCCACCACCGTAATCGGCGAGTGGTTCAATGAATTCGCCCTTGAAATTCTTGAAGAGTGACGGATAGCCGTGCTCGCTCAGACCGGTGAAATGGTGCAGACGAATGTCCCAGCCATCCCCATCGTTGGTATTGTCGCGCGCAAAGATATCCAGAGTCGGACTCACACACGCCTCCAAAATGTTGCGCGTTCCGCGCGAATAAAGTTCAAGTCCACTTCCGTCCGGTCGCACGCGCACCACTCCCCCTCCGCGCAACTGCATTTTGCGTCCGTCGGTCCCTTCTGCCTCCATAAATCCAAAATCACCAATGGCACAGTAGATCCAGCCATCGATTCCCAGTTCGATCCCGTTTGAACTGTGATCCGCCGGGCGATCCTTAAAGGTGAAGGCGATATTCTTCACCAACACTTTTTCTTCGTCAGCGATCCCGTCCCCGTCGCGATCAATATACGCACTCAAGTGCGGCGGATGCAGCAGGTAGAGACGGTCTCGGTCCCAAACCAACCCGCGCGGTGAATCGACATTCGGCACAAATTCCTTCACCTCATCCGCGTGGCCATCGCCATCCAGATCCCGCACGCGCAAGACTCGCCCCCGATTGGCCGCCCGATCCAGTGAACCATTTTTGTCGGAAGAAACGTAAAGTGTGCCATCCGGCGCTGCTGCAACAAAAACCGGGTAATTGACCGCCGGAGGAACGGCGAAGACTTTCGCATCAAACCCTTCCGGCACCTTTACTTCCTTGAGTAAGGTCGCTTCCTGTTCGGGTGTTGGCGCCGGGAAAATATCAGCCGCAGCGAGCGAATTACAAAAAACGAGGCAAGAAAGAATCAAACGCATGTGTTCTGTCATCAGGGTATGGAACGTAGACGCATTTCCACAGACAAAAATTCTGAAGTAAGTTGGCTGGACCAATTCCAGCTCCGATCCCTCGCGGTTCAAGATAGCGCCCCCGCACAACCTGCTGCCGTATCTCTCGACTTCTCTTGACCGCTCACTCGCGGGGTTGCGAGCCAATGCCAAACCAGCAGAGTCCTCCAACCACTCCAATCAGCGCTCCCGCTCCGAGGCCCCACTCCCATCCAAGGTGACTGCCGAGCCACGGCGTGATCATCGGCGCAAGCAGGCCGATTCCGTTCCCGCCGGTGTTCATAATCGCCGCGGAGGTTCCACCGCGCTCCTTTGCCAGATTCACGGCCACCGTCCAGAAAGACGCTTCGCATAAGCCGAGAACTCCCAGCGATGCCGTCAACGCAATCACAATCCAGAGCCGATCCTTCGCGAAAATTCCGCAAATGAGCAATGCCGAGCTCAAAAGCATCCCGAATTTTGGAATTAGGGTTCGCGCAGAGTCCTCGCCTCTCCAGCGCACCGCCCGATCCGTGAGCCAGCCACCGATTGGCATGCAGAAAGCCATCGCGAGATTTGGCAGTCCGGCAAGGTAACGGCTTTCTGCCTTTTCCATGTGCAACACGGAATCGAAGTAATAGTGCAGCCAATAAAAGAACAGATATTGGAAGTAGCCGACTGCGGCGTAGCTGATGGTGAGAAGTGTCAAAGTCCGGCGCGCGGTTGGAGAGAACGGATGACGTTCAGCTTCGGAAGCTTCGCTGGTTCTGCGCGCCGGGGGATAAGCAAAATAGATCCAGGCGACTCCAATCACCGCAGTGACACCTCCGGCCACCAGAAACGCTCTCTGCCAATCGAAAGCATCGATTAACGCGCCAAAAACCGGGTGCACCACCGCGTAGGCGAGAATGGAGGCACCGGTAATGAGACCGTTCGCTCGCGCTTGCCGCTCCGCAGAGAAAGAATCTCCGACCGCACGTGCGGCGCTCGGATGCAACGGAGCGCTCAACATTCCCATGAGTGAGCGTACGATGATCATCGCAAACCATACCTGCGCTCCGCTCAGCGCGAGAAATCCGATTCCTCCCGTAAAGCCACAGAAAACCGCGCTTCCAAAAGCCACACAAGCCATGGCGAATCGCGGTCCGCGACGATCAATCAACCAGCCTCCCGGAATCATGAAAAGCGTGTAGACAATCAGGAACGCCGAGTAGATCACGCCCATCTTTTCCGGTGAGATGCCGAACTGCGCCATGATCTTCTCGTCGCCCGCGCTGGTGATGCTCGCCCGATTGAAGTGGCTGATAAAACAGAGCGCCATAAGCAACACGAGAATGAGATTGCGATGCCGCGGGCAATGGCACTCACTCGCGGAAGCGGAACTCTCGACATCTTCTTTCAACGGAGTCATGGATAATCTCACGCGTAAGCGTTCGGGCAAAGGTGCTCGGCGATAGCTCTCCAAATAGCAGCCCTTTTGTAAACTCGAAAGATAAACCCATGATATCTGATGGGCGTTTTCCGGGTTTGGATGAATTGCCTTTACGATGAACCGAGCGACCTTTTTCAAAATGGAAAGGCGTAATATGAAGAAATTCAAAGGTAAAACCATCCGTCTCTCACGAGCATTCGTTGTTTCCAGTGTAGCGTTCAGCGCGCTGGCTTTACGAGCGGATCAAGGCGGATTCGATACACGAAAAGATGCGGCGGGCGCACCGGCGACCGTCGAGACAGCAAAGCAGAACGATCCTGCGACTTGCATCAAAGAAACAGCCAGGATGAACGAGGGAACCATTCAGTTTGCTGAACTCGCGAAAGAGAAAGCCCAGCACGGGGAAGTGAAGCGGTTCGCACAGACATTGGAGCAAGACCACCGCCGCGCGCAGGGGAAGCTCGAAGCGATTGCCAAAAATCACAATGTGATGCTTCCCGTCGGAGCCGCTGCTCTGGACGAACAATGCCAGAGCGAACTGAGTAAACTTCAGGGACTCAGCGGTTCCGAATTCGACAAGGCGTTCGCCAAAGGCGCGGTCGAAGGCCATGCCATGGCTGCCGCTCACCTGGAAAAAGCTTCCGCTCAGGTTCAGGAGGCGGATCTGAAGCAGTATACAAAAGATATGCTGAAGGAAGTGCGCGAACATCAGCGCGAAGCGCGAAAAATCGCCAGGCTTGTGGGCGTAGATCAGGCAACCATCACTTCGCTCGAGAATAAAACACTAGACGGCGTGGGAACGCCGGGCGCTCAGACCCAGAGCTCAAGCGAACGAAGCTCGAACGAAGAATCTTCGAATAAAAAGTAATACGATCATTTTACATCGACGGCGGAGAGCCTTTGAGACTCCCGCTCGTGTGTGTTCGCATCCAACGATAAGAAAGGCGGACTGTAAACTCCCCTTACGTCTCGTTCTGTGCGTTCGAACCGCAAAAGAGCTAAAAGGTTGCAAATAGGCACTTTTCAAAACGGCACTTCGCTTGCTGAAAGTCTTGCCAGCAAACAACCCGCGCCGATGGGTCGTTCGCCCTGAAACTCATGCGCTCGCCTGTTCGCCGACGCCAAGGTGCATTCACGCTGATCGAACTACTCGTCACCGTGGCGATCATCGCGATGCTCGCTTCGCAAATGCTTCCTGCGCTTTCCCGCGCCAAATCCGCGACGCATTTCACTCGCTGTAAAAGCAATCTGAAACAGATGTCGTTGGCCATGTCCATGTACGTGAGCGATGGCGGCGCTTATCCATTCTACGATAGCGGCGACGCCGGACCAATGGGCAGAACCTGGGAGTCCTCCCTTCTGCCGTATCTCTCAGTTCAGAAAGCGAACTGGAATCGTCAAAGCACGATCTTTCTTTGTCCGAGCGACTCTGCATTCGAAAGCGGTTTGCCCGGCTTGGGCTACGGGTACAACGCTCGTGGAATGGCAACCTCCGGAGCCAGCATTCCGCTCGGTCAACTTGGCCTCGGCGGCGTTGTCGTCCCGAACGGGATGAGTAAAAGTCTCGCTCAGATTCCTCAGCGAGAATCAGCGATCGTCGCTCCCTCCGAAATGATCGCGCTGGGCGACGCGTTTTCTGAATCCAAAGGGAAGGTCTACCGCAGCCTTCAGGAATGGCTGGGAATTAATCTCAGTGTGGTCGCGTCATTAGCGGGCGGCGTGGATTCGCAAAAACAAGCGCGTGATCGCCACAACTCGAAATGTAACGTGGGGTTTTCTGACGGGCACGTAGCAGGCGCGCCCTTTCGCGAACTTTTCGCAGATTCAGAAACCGATTACCAACGCTGGAACGTAGATCATCAACCGCACTCTGAGCTAAGAGTCAAATAACAGATTTCGCAGTGATACGCTCTCTTGAGTCTAGCCCTGCGGTCTCCTGGCTCTAACGGAAGAGTTAGAACTCAGGAGACCCTGACTATGCTTACCTCTGAGTTTTAATGAATGCCGATGCGGCCGAGACTGATCTCCTGCGGATTTGCGAGATCCATCTCATCGGATGCGCCCATCACATTATCGTAAACGGTGCCATCTCCATTCCAGATCTTCAGGCGGAACTTGTCTCTTGGCCCGCCGCATCGTCCGTCCGCTATGGTCAGGAGAAAAGTGTAGCCGCTTACTCCGTTGACCGAGCCGAGCCCTTTGCATTGGGCCACTGTATCGTCCATCACCAGCCAGTCATAGCGATTGCTGCGGAATTTGAGGTTTCCAAAGCGAAACTCGGTTTCGCCCGTGGGCACACTCGATCCCGCCTTGTATTTCGCCACGAAACCAAAGGTCGCTTTACCCGTCAGCGAAGGACTCAGCGCGTAGCTTCCGGCTTTTGAATTGATCCAACCGCCGCCGGTGATAAAGCCTGCTGTCGGATCGTAAATCACCACAAACTGAAACAAGTCTTCTGCTTTGTTGCCGGCGCTGTCGGTGACAGTCACCCGCACCGGATAGATTCCGGCCCTGGAGAAAGTATGTGAGGCCGAGGTCGAACCGGCCGGATGATCGACCGTGCTCACGACGCCGTCGCTCCAATCAAACGCGACACTTTGGACACCCGAACAATCGTCCAAAACCGAGACCGACACCGTCGCCGCAATCCCGAGCGCGATGGGAGCGGTCGGTCCGCTCATTCCCAGGATTCGTGGAGCCTGCGTATCGCGGATGAAACTGACCGTTTGTGACACGGTGCTCACATTCCCTGCGGCGTCGGTAGCAGTCCAAATCTTGGTGGCGCTTCGGGCGCAACCGCTTCCCTGCTCGGGCTGAACCATGCCAGCGGTCGTTAATTCAACACTGCAATTGTCTGTCACTGACGCGGCGCCGAACGCTGCGGCAATATCCGATTCGCTCGGATTCAAACCGAGTGGGGACGCTGGAGTAACAATAATGACCGGTGCTTCAATGTCGCGCGTAAACTCGATTGTCTGCGACGCTGTGCCTCTATTTCCGCAATCGTCCACAACGGTCCACTCTTTGGTGACACTGCGCGTGCAACCGACGCCCTGTTCCGCCAAAACCGCACCCGTAGCGACCAATCCCACACTGCAGTTATCGCTCACTGAAGCAGAACCAAACGCCGCGGCGATTTCCGCAGCCGCTGGGTTGACCCCGACGGGCGCGGCCGGCGCGAGATTAATGACGGGACTTTCCAAATCGCGCGTAAACGTGACCATTTGCGAGGCAGTGCCTGTGTTGCCCGCCGCGTCCGTGACGCTCCATAATTTGGTGACACTCCGGGTGCAGCCGGTTCCCTTCTCCGGTTCGATTACCTCGCTCGCCGCCAGTCCGGCACTGCAATTATCGGAGATGGAAGCCTTGCCGAATGCCGCAGCTACTTCCGCGGCGCTCGGATTGCATTTGATGGGTCCCGGGCCCGAGACGATGATCTGCGGCGCTTCCGCATCCTTCACCACGACGTTGAAACTGCAACTTGCACTATTTCCTGCGCGGTCCGTCGCGACGCATTTAACCTCCGTGGTTCCTACCGAAAATGTGGAGCCAGAGGGTGGCGCACAGGTGACGTTTGCAGACACGCCAGGGCAAGCGCTTACCGGAACCGGCGGAGCAAAATTCACAACTGCGCTGCACTGGCCTGCTTCAGCCACGGTCTCCACGTCAGGCGGACATTGGAGCGAAAGGCACTGCTGCGGAGTGCTAACCAGTTTCACATCATCCACACTGCCATTCAGAATTTGCTCAGTAACAACGACGGCAAAGCGGAGGCGAACGGTGGAACCGGCGAAGCGCGTGAGATCAACCGTGACGAGCGTCGGCGGCAAACTATTCGGATCTCCCACGCTCGTCTTGAATGGAGTGGCCAGAACATCGCCTGCCGCGACCGACTCGATCGGAGCGTTCACCTTTATGATATCGACGCGATATTGTTGATTATTTCCTGCAGGGGCAAGGCTCGGAGGCGTGAAAAAGGCTGAGGCGTGATTCTGATAATACACCTTGAACGTCAGGGTATGGGTGTATCCGGACTCCAGGATGAGGTCCTGATACAAAAATTGGAATCCGCCACCCACGTGATCCGCGACCATCGCCTGCACTCCCTCTGGCGGAGCGCAAATTGACTGACGGCTGATCGGACTGACACCTCCTCCGTAAGGATACCAACCCACGCCGAAAGGGCCAACGCTCTGGGCGACCGACCACCCTTGATATCCGGCCTCAAATCCACCGTTCGTGATGAAACCGTCCGAGAATGTCACCGCGGCGGCGCGCCCCGAACCGCTCCCGACCGCACTCAACTTCAGCATTGAATCCCTCGCATCGTCGCCGACATACCAGGCTGAAGTAATCTCGCCATTCTCATTAGCTGTCACGGTCCACGGCAGATGATCCGCATCGCTATCTTCTCGACCGTCCGCATGGACAACTTGCAGCGTGACAACCTCGAGCGGTTCAAACCCTCGACCAATGAAGCCGGCCGTTTCACCAGGCTCGTAATCGGCCTGATCCATGGTGATGATGGCGTTGGGCGGAGGTGGTGTGGCGTCAAATTGAACCTCCTGTGATCGCGTGTTTCCGAACGTGAGCAAAAGCAGTCCCGAGAGAAGACCGCGGCGGACCTTCATACTTTGCATAGCAACTGATACCTTTTTCGAGCGCGCCTGTTTGGGAGCGCGCCTTTCGGCAGGCTAGCGAATCCATGAGCAATCGTTGCGATTCTTGAAAATGCAACGGCACCCACAGCAGCAGTTTCCAAGCCGCAGCGAGTTATGAAGGAACGACACAACGCATCCTAACGTTCCGGCGAAGTCGCGATCTCGACAAAATGGAAAAAGCAATTCGCACGCCAGACTCAACGCGCTGTGTCGCTGATTGCATCAGTTGGCTTTCGTTGGAAATCGTCCTCCGCTATTTCGTTCGCATTTTGCTCGCCCCGCTGGGCTCTGCGGCCATCGGAGGAATTTTTGCGGCCTTGATCGCACTCATCTCTCCCGAATTCGTCAAAGGCCTGTTTCCGATTGCGGCGGAAGGCTCACACTCACGCGCTACGCTGCAGCCCCGGAGAGGATCTTTAACCATCTCGCGCATATTCCGAAACATGCCTAAGGCTGGGCTGTGCTGTAACTGTACCATCGCGACTGGCCCGGTCCCTGCTTAATTCTCCCTTAATCAACGGTCGCTTACCGTCGAGGAGAAAGTTTTTCGCGGAAATATGAAGCTCGGTTTCGAAAAGATCGCAATCCTCGGGATCATCACGGTTTTCGTCAGCCTGACCACGCGGCAAATCCACGCGCAAGCTCGTTTACCGCGAGCCACCGGAAAAATCCTCGTCGAACCGCGCGAGGGGGTGGACCTGGCTGTGCTGAACGCCTGGATGGGCAAGGCAGGTGTTGATACTGTTCGCGTTCACCCTGAACTGCGCAATCTACATGTCTTGCGCCCCAGGCATGACAATCAACAGGAACTTCTCGCCAAATTACAAAACAGCGGACTCGTCGAGTTCGCTGAACCCGATTACATTCTTTCTGCCTCCGTCCTTCCGAACGATCCTTCCGTCGCGAACGGAACAGAATGGGCTCTTAAGAAAATTTCCGCTCCGGCGGCATGGGATCGCATCCGCTCGGCATCCAACATTATTGTCGCGATCGTCGACTCCGGCGTGCGGATCACGCATCAGGATCTGCAAGCCAATCTCTGGACCAACACGAAAGAAATTCCCGACAACGGAATCGATGACGATGGGAATGGAATCGTCGATGACGCGCACGGCTTCAACGGCATCAATCACAGCGGCGATATCACCGACGAAGCCGGTCACGGCACGCATGTCGCCGGGATTATCGGCGCGATCGGGGACAACGATACGGGCGTTGCGGGTGTCGCGTGGCAGGTCCAGCTCATGCCTCTCAAATTCATCGATAGCACCGGTGAAGGTTCAACCTCCGACGCGATCGCCTGTATCGATTACGCGCGCGTGCACGGCGCGAGTGTGATCAACGCCAGTTGGGGTGGACCGGGCGGTTCCGCGCTGCGCAGCGCGATCTCCCGTGCACGAAGCGCCGGGATTATCTTTGTCACCGCCGCGGGCAACGACGGCGTGAACCTGGATCGGCAGCCCGATTATCCTGCTTCCTACACGCTCGATAACATCGTGACGGTCGGCGCTTCCGACCGCAACGATAGCCTGGCTTCCTTTTCTGATTATGGTGCGACGTCAGTCGACCTCCTTGCGCCGGGGGTCGGAATCTACTCCACCTGGAAAACGAGCGACAACGCTTACACGAGCCTCGATGGCACTTCGATGTCTACGCCATTTGTCACGGGTGCATTCGCTCTTCTCAAGGCCCGCTTCCCCGCCAAAACTTATCGCGAACTCATTACTGCAGTCTTGAGCAGTGTGGATAAAGTCTCGGCGGCATCCGGAAAAACTGTTAGTGGCGGGCGCCTCAATATTGCTGCCGCTTTAAACAAACTTTCACCTTATGTCACGCCGACGCTAAAGCTATCAAGCACGCGGGCAACCCTGAGCCTCGCGCTAACGGCAGAGCCCAACACGCTCTTCGCTCTCGAACAATCCGCCGACCTCGGGACCTGGTATTCGCTTGGCTCCCTTTCGGTTGCATCGAGCGGCACCATCACTACAAATCTCACAATTTCGAACGACCCATTAAACTTTTTCCGCGCTGTAGCGCGATAAAAGCCGAGTCCACTCCTAATTAATTTACCCGATCCTGGTGGAGAATCTGGAAGAACCGCCGAGCGTCCGCCCGGCGGTCTGAAAGTAGCACCGGATTTTGCACGATTTACTTGGTGTTCACTTCGACTTTAACACCGGCCTTCTTATCGTCGGTCAACTTATCTTTGGCTTCTTCCGCCTTTTTTTTGATCGCGTCGCCGGCATCCTCGAGCTTGGCCTTTGCTTCATTGCCCGCCTTTTTCATTTCCGAGCCCGCCTTGTCCAGCGCGTTGTTGATCTTGTCCTTCGTATCGCCGGTGTCAACATTCACCGACACCTCGGCCTTTGGCCTGTCCTGTTCTTTACTGCAACCGGCCAGAACAAGACCGGCGGCAACCATTATCACTTCAAGATATTTCATATTTCGATTGGTTTGTATTGTTGAATCTATTTACTGCAATGTGTAATTGGCCGGCCCGATATCCGGATTCCCGCCCGGCTCCTGATAGGTGATCGTTGTCGAACCGGTGGAACTGCTGGCCGGTATAACCATTCTATAGGTTTGTCCTCCCTGCCTCGTAATACTCAGTTCACCCGTCGTGGAATTGTACTGGTAAGTCGCCGTCTCAGATCCATTTTCGTAAGAGGCGCCCGCGTTCGAAGTGAAAGTAAACCTTTCGCCACCGCCGGCGGGATAAGCAATCTGCAGCGATTTCCCCACCAGTAGACCGGCACCAGGATTATTAGTTGTGCCTGGATTCTGGTTGGTGTTGGTTCCTCCGCCCGGATTGTTTTGAACGTTGGTCACAGTGAAAGTGCCGCTCTGAGCGGCTGCGCCCTGCGGCTGAAGAGTGAACGTCCCGGCGTTCGTGCCGGTCCACGTCAGCGTGAGCGGGCCGCCTTGCGCTCCTTGTTGATTGGGGTCGGGCGTCAGCGTCGCAGTCCAGGTATTCCCGTTCCGTGATAGATTGGAAATGGTTCCGTTAATCGTCTGCCCGTTGATGATCGTCTGATAAGTATTCGCGGTGGGAAAGCGGAGCGTGGTCGTCCCCAGGCCTGCAATGTTGATGGTGTAAACAACATTTGGATCGGTAACTCCCGCTTCGGTTACAGGTGCGAACTGCTGTCCCTGGTTGTTATTGTTGTTGTCGCCGGTGTTGTCATCGCCACAGCCTAAGAGACAGAGGGCCAGAGCAGCTCCGCAAAGGAGAAAAGCCTTTTGAAGCGATTTCATATGATCTGTAAAAGTTGAACCCGCCCACGATGTGCGGGCGGGTTCGAATCCGATTTATGATCTACTTTGCTTACTGCAGCGTAAATGTCGCAGGATCATTTTCCGATTGGCCACCGTTCGTGTAGACAACCGTGATCGCTCCGGTCGATGTGCCCGGAGGAATAACCATCTGGTAGGTTTGGCCACCAGGGCGAGTGATGTTCAACTGACCGGTGGTCTGGTTATATGTATAGGTAGCGGTCTCGGCGCCACCTTCGTAAGAAGCAGTGGTATCGTTGACGAACTGGAATTTTTCACCGCCGCTCGGCTGATAGCTCAATTGAAGTGTCTTGCCAACGATGCTGCCCGTTCCGCCGGCGGTTGTTCCTCCTGCGGTCGTGCCGCCCGCTGTCGTTCCGCCAGCCGTCGTACCACCCGCAGTAGTGCCGCCCGCCGTTGTGCCACCCGCGGTCGTTCCACCTGCAGTTGTTCCACCAGCGGTAGTGCCCCCGGTGTTTGCCGTCGCCGAGAACGGAATCGTCACCGGACCATTCGCTCCCTGGTAAGTAATATTGCCTGCAAATGAATTGGCGTTCTTCCCGGTAAAGTGCGCGCGAAGCTCTCCGGCTCGAACCGTATCGGTCGTGCCGTTCGGAGCAATCGTTCCCACCCAATCCTCCCCTTGCAGATTCAGGTTGTTAATTGTCCCGGTTTCGGCAGCGCCACCGGCAGGCGTAAAGGAATAGGTATTCGCGGTGGGGAAGGTCAATGTGCCGGTCTGGCCATTGCCGAGAGTCACCGTATAAGTGTTTCCAACAAATCCCGCTAGGGTGCCCGGAGCGAACTGCGGACCCGCGTTATTATTGTTATTGTCGTTGCCGTCTTCGCTGTCACCGCACCCCGTCAAAAATGTTGCCACGGCCCCGATAGCAACTAGTGCGATTAATTGTCTCAATGCTTTCATTGGTTTTTTCTTTTTATTGCTGGTTTAACTTTCTCCTTGGTTCTTCAAACCTTGGCTCCTGATAAAAGCTGAAACATGGGGGAGCCCATATCGGGACAGGTGATGAAACGAAAACGGGGCGTTGTCCGCGGGAGTTATCGGGACGTTCCCGAGCAACTTTGCGAACGTCGCACTGATGGCAAAAATGGCGCGAAGACTTGAAGTCTCTCAGAGCGGAACTGGACCAGGCGAATGTCGTTCCAGCTTCGAACGTTCCCCTGGATGTAACTACAATGAACTCGACCGCGCAACTGCGCGACCTGGAAGATTGCAACCAAATACTTGAAATTGCGCTGCATGGGATTCTTCGTCACGATGACGCCCTCGCTGCGATTGAAGCAGCTCACCAAGGCCGCTATTTTTTACTCAGCGTCAAGAAAAGGCTTGATTTTTCGCATTATCATGTCGCACTGTCTGTTCGTTAATTGTGCAGTTCGTCGAGTCACCTTTCTTCCTGAGAAATGCGCAAACATGTGGGAATGCTCGTGGTGGCTCTCCTGGCCGGCTCGTCCCTGGACGGTGCGACATTTTATATATCGAGTCAGTCAGGGGATGACATGAACGACGGCACCACGGTGAACAAACCGTGGCGGACCCTTGCGCGCGCGGACGGGCTGGACTTGCAGGGCAATTCTCTTCTTTTGGCGGGCGGCGAAACTTTCGAAGGCCGCCTCACACTCCAGGGGCATGGACAAAGCGGCGAGCAATGGACCCACGTCGGCTCGTACGGAGATGGCCGGGCGATAATTTTATCCCGCAAAGATGACGGGATTGTTGCGCGCAATGTTGCGCCGTTGAGCATTTCGAACCTGGTTGTCCGAGGGGAACAGGCGGATGGATTCGGTGTATTGGTGGAGAACACCAGGACAAACGGAATGCTGAATGGAGTAATGCTTTCAAGCATAGAGGTTACCGGCTTCGGCAACCATGGAGTGATGATCACCGGTCCCGAATACGGATTCAAAAAGGTGCGTGTCGATGGCTGTTCATTGCATGGAAACAAACGGGGCGGTCTGGAGATCGCAGGAAAGCTCGGATGGAATGCTTCTCACTACGCCCACGCAGATGTGGAAGTAAAAGCCTGCACAGCGTACGACAACAGCGGTGATCCCACTTATCAGAGCAATCATTCGGGCAGCGGCATTGTGCTTTACCAGGTCGATGGCGGCTTGGTCGAGCGATGCGCGGCCTGGAATAACGGCGCCCTCTGCCCGGCCAGCGGCGGCGGGCCTGTTGGAATTTGGACCTGTGCTTCGCGCCGGGTGACCATCCAGTTTTGTGAGAGTTTCGGGAACAGAACGAAACGCATGGATGGTGGGGGATTCGATATCGACGGTGGCAGCGAAGAGTGCGTCCTTCAGTGTAATTACAGCCACGATAATTACGGCCCAGGCCTGATGGTTTACACCTATCCATACGCGCCGTATCGAGATCATAATAACACCGTGCGTTTCAACCTTTCGGTAAACGACGGATTGGGAGGCCCCGAAGAAGCGCGCTACGCCGGCCTTTGGGTGCGAGCAGATGCCGGGAAAATGTCCGGATTGCGAATTTACAATAACACAGTCGTTACGCGCGGACGGACCGCGGCTTATGTGTTCGGCGACCGCATTGCGTGCTCCATTCGCAATAATATTTTTCTCACTGAAACGAACGGAGTTCCGTTGCTCGTCGAATGGCCGCAGAGTGAAATCAAAGTAAGTCGCAATGTGTTTTGGTCCAGTGGCGGGCCGATTGCCTGCATGTGGGATGGCAAAGCCTACAAATCAACCGAAGAATTTCGGGCGGCAAGGGCGCTGGTCTACGCGGACGACCTCGGGTTGGTCAGTAATCCCGGTTTTGTCATGACGAAAGCAGCTTCAAACTCGCCGATGCATGATTTTTCGTCCCTCGCGGGATTTAAATTCAATGCCGCCAGGACGGTGGAGTTGGCCTGGCTGCCGAATGATGCGCGTTGGGATTTGTTGGGTAAACCAATTCGAGCGCCAATTGGGCCGGGTGCGATCGCAGAATAATTACTGGAGGCTTTGCAGCAGCCGCTCACGTTGCGGCGGTAATCTCTCCAAGCTCATTCCGATCCCGCGCCGCAATATGCTCGACAGTTGAGCGCTCGCTGTGTTCGACAGACTAATCGCGGAGCCCTCTTGGAAAGGCGTTTCGGTCAAACGTTCGGCGGTGGCTGTTGTCGCGAGCGGAACGTTCTCAAAAGAAGGAAGCAACCCAGAGAGCGCGAGGAATTTGAGTTCGAGACCGAAGACAAATGCCGGAGTCGGGATGGATCGGTCGAGGAATTGAAGAGCATCGCGCGCGAGAGCGTGGAATTCGCTGATCGGCGTTTCACGTTCAGTGCCTTGTTCGAGCAAAACAGCACAGTAGGCGGCGGCATTCAGGCGGGAAAGATCTTCGCGCACTTTCGAATGAGTTTCGCGCAGGCTGACTTCCCGAAGGGTGTGCAGTTCAGATCGGCGGCTGCGGAGGAAAGAAAAATCCGCCTCGTAAAAAAGGTCGAGCTTGCCGAGGAACGGGGACCTGGGCCGGCGCGCCCCTTTGGCCACGGTGGAAATGCGCCCGGCATCCGGCGTGAGCCACTGAACGATGAGGCTCGTTTCGGTAAGCGGTCGCGTGCGCAAGATGATGCCCGAGGCGCGTTCTTCCATATCACCGGGAGATCGCGGAGAAATCGAAACGCCGTGCGAGCGCTTTGACGAGCCGATTCTCTTCACGTTTCATAAGACGGCGTTTTTGAGAAACGAGATCGTCGTGGCCCAGCAGATGGAGAACTCCATGCACGATGTAGCGCGTGACTTCTTCCTCCCAGGTGGTTGACCATTCGGGAGCCTGTTTTCCGGCGATGGCGACGCAGATGTAGATCTCGCCGGCGAGCTGCCGTTCAGCCAGAGCCGGATCGTATCCCTCCCGGAAGTCGAAAGTGATGACGTCGGTTGGGCCGCCGTGGTGGAGAAATCTCTCGTTCAGGCCGGCGCTGATGCGAGGAGAGACGAATTGAATGGCCAGTTCGTAATCGGAAAAATCCAGCAGGTCCTGCAGCAGCAAAGTAGTGATTTGGCGAAGGACTCGCAGGTTAAGGGTGCGATCGCGCTGCCGGTTGCGAAGCTGAAGGTGCTTCATCTTTGAGTTCGCTTCTGTGCTGTTCGTAGGCCGCGATGATTCGCTGAACCAGCGCGTGGCGGACCACGTCACGCTTGCTGAATTCCAGAATACCAATTCCTGGAACGCGGTTGAGGATGCGCAATGCTTCGATTAAGCCAGACCGTTTATTGGGTGGCAGATCGATTTGCGTGGGATCGCCGGTGACCACTGCTTTGGAGCCATGGCCCATACGGGTGAGGAACATCAGCATTTGCTGCGTCGTCGTATTCTGCGCTTCGTCGAGAATGATGAAGGCGTTGTTTAAGGTGCGGCCGCGCATGTAGGCCAGCGGGGCGATTTCGAGAATGCCGCGTTCGGTGTTTTTCAGATAGGGCGCGATTTTTTCGTTGAGATCGCCGGGGAGAAAGCCGAGCGCTTCGCCGGCTTCCACAGCGGGACGTGTAAGAACGATGCGCGAGACCTTTTCCTCCTTCAGTGCCTGCACCGCCATGGCGACAGCGAGATAGGTTTTGCCGGTACCCGCGGGACCGACTCCGAAGGTGACATCGTGATCGCGGATCATTTCGATGTAGCGCTTTTGGCCGACGGTTTTCGGTGTAACGGTGACTTTGCGAGACGAGAATTGAATGCGTTGCTCAGTGAGTTGCTGCAGGGCATCCGCGCCGTCGTGACGGGCGACGTTGATGGCGTAGGCGAACTCGCGATTACGCACGGGCGCGCCGGACTTGAGCGTGTCTTCAAGATATTGGAAGACTTGCTTGGCGCGATCGACATTTTCCTGCTCGCCTTCGAGCTTGATCCAACCTTCACGGGAGGTCGCTTTCACCGACAGCTCATCTTCCATGAGCTTGAGGTTTTTGGGATCGCTGTTGAAGAGTTGCTGCGCGTGGCGAGCGGTTTCGTAGTGTAATGTTTCGGTTGCCATTCTTAGCTTGCCAATGCTTTGCGCAATTTCGCTGCGATATCTTTGAGTGCTTCCGGTACGACGGTGGTGTTCGCGAGAACCGGCATGAAGTTCGTGTCGCCGTTCCAGCGCGGTACGATGTGAATGTGCAGGTGCTCGACAATCCCGGCGCCCGCCACCTTGCCAAGGTTCACACCGAGGTTAAAGCCGTGCGGGTTCATGACTTGTTTCAACGCATGCTGGCATCTTCTCGTGAGCTTTAATAAATCCGCCAACTCGCCATCGGTCAACTGGTCGAAATCCGGGACTTGTTTGTAGGGAACGACCATCAGATGTCCGCCGGTATAGGGATACGAATTAAGCAGGGCAAAGCAGGTTTTGTCGCGGGCGATGACGAGATTGGTTTCGTCATCGGACGATTGGGCGATGCGGGCAAAAATCGATTCAGCGCCGCTGTCATTTTTGGGCGCAAGAATGTAATCGATCCGCCACGGGGCATGCAACGGCTCCATATTATTTCTTCGGGCGGAAGCCCGGTGGGAGATTGCCCGCAGGAGCGCTGGAAGCGACCGAACCGGGAGCGGCCGAAACATCTGATTGAGTAGCGATTTGTTCGCTGAACCCAGACCCCTCGACCTGTTCAAGACGTTTGCGGGCTTTTTCGGCGGCGGCGGTGTTGGGGTAATCGCTGACGATGCGACGGAGGAGATCGAAACCCTTTTGTTCCTGGTTCAGGCGGAAGTAGAGGTTGCACAGGTGGATCGCGGCCCAGCCCCAGCGTTCGGGTTGGAGCTTGTGTTTCAGCACTTCCTCGTACTCGAGCGCGGCGGCGAGATTGTTGCCGAGGTCTTTCTCGTAAATTTCGGCGATGCGAATGGAGACGTGTTGCTGGCGTGGGTTTTTGGCGAGGTACTCGCGCATCAGTTTGATCGCCTCAAGATGCTGGCCGTTGGCCCAGATTTCTTCGGCTTTGTCATACTCGGGATCTTTCATTCCTTCGCCCTCGTCGTTGTAGAGGACTTTGAGGGCTCTGTTCCCCATGTAATGCGAAACATCGCTGGCGATCATTAAACCGAGGCCGAGGAGAGAGACGACAAAAAGCGCGAACCAAAGACCCATGTGACTGCTCGGTTTCTCCTCAGCACCGGCCTGGACAGATTTTTTTGGCTTTTTGGCTGCGGTCTGAGCGACGGCGTTGGACGTTTCGTTTGTGGAAGAAGCTGCGACCGCGAGATTGGTCGAGAGGGAGAGATCGTTAGAACCATTCGTGCTGACGACTGACGCAATGTTCGTGGCGGCCGCGTTGGTAGAGGTCGTTTCGGCAGGATTCTCAGCTTCGGCAGGTGTTTTGCGTTCAGGCTCGATTTGTTCCAGGTCGGAATGACGTTCGCCGGCGTGAGCCATCACGCTACGAAAGCTGGTCAACGCAAAATAGCCGGAGAGGCCAGCCAGGAAGACCAGCAGGGCGTAGAGAGTTACCTTGAAGGAATTACTCATGTCGCGGTTCGGCGATTTTTTAACCGAGAAGGCGTTTGGGCGAAAGTGTTATCGGAGAAGAGCATGAGATCAGTTTTCCCATTAGGTGTTAGCCGGGATAAAGGCCGCGGAGGCGTTTGGCTTCCAGGACGCGTTTCACCCCGAGAGTGAGCGCGGCGAGGCGCATCGGGATTTTTTCTTTGCGGCTGAGCGTGAGTGTTTGCATGAACGCGCCTTCGAGAATGCGGTTGAGTTTGTCGAGCACTTCGCTTTCGGACCAGAAGAAGCTTTGCAGATCCTGGACCCATTCAAAATAGGAGACGACCACGCCGCCGGCGTTGCAGAGGATGTCGGGAATGATAAAGAGCTCGCTGCGCTGGTTCAGAATGGCGTCGGCTTCGGGCGTGGTGGGGCCGTTGGCGCCTTCGGCCAGGATGCGGCATTGGATTTTTGCGGCATTTTCGCCCGTAATCTGGCGTTCCAAAGCGGCGGGAACGAGGACGTCGCATTTAGTAGTGAGAAGTTGCTCGTTCGTGATCGGTTCCGACTCGGGGAAGCCAACGACGGTCTTTTTGTCGGTGACGTATTGGTTGAGCTTCCAGGTGTCGATGCCGCGATCGTTGAAGATGCCACCGTTGACATCGCTGACGGCGATAATTTTGATTCCGTGATTGGCGAGTGCGTAAGTGGCGACGGACCCGACGTTGCCGAAGCCTTGCACAACGGCGGTCGCCTGGCTCGCTTGCAGACCGACGGTATCCATGGCGCGACTGATAAGATAGGCGACCCCTTTGCCGGTGGATTCGCGCCGACCGAGCGAACCGCCCAGCGCGACCGGTTTGCCGGTGACGATGCTGGGAACGGTGTAGCCGACCTGAGTGGAATAGGTGTCCATCATCCAGGCCATGACCTGTTCGTTCGTGCCAACGTCGGGAGCCATCACGTCGATTTGCGGGCCGATGAATGGAATCATTTCCTGGGTGTAACGGCGGGTCAGGCGCTCGAGTTCGCCCGCGGAAAGATTTCGCGGATCGCAAGTGATGCCTCCCTTGGCACCGCCGTAGGGAAGGCCGGTGAGAGCACATTTCCAACTCATCCACATGGCCAGGGCCGCGACCTCGCCGAGTGTCACGTCCGGATGGTAGCGGAGTCCGCCTTTGGTCGCGCCGAGCGAGAGATGATGTTGGACGCGGTAGCCCGAAAAGACTTCGACTTTGCCGTTGTCACGTCGGATGGGGAGCGCAACGGTCATGGCGCGTTTGGGATATTTCACGCGCGCGCGTTCACCATCGGAAATGCCAAGGCGGTCGGCCACCAGATCAAGTTGCTGGCAGGCCATCTGGAAAGTTGGGTGATGGTAAACGTCCATGGGTTTCAGATTATTCGGGATTCGTGGGGATGTGGACTCATATTTCGAAGGGTTCTTTCATTGAGCATTGAACATCGAGCATTTTTCATTTCGCATTGAAGTCGGGCTCTTCGCGCAATTGTTGAGCAAAATGAGGGTGTGCTCGCCGGCGAAAGGATAGCCGAACAGATGATGCCTTGGCGCGTCCAAATAGGGAGGGCTTTCTTCGGACGCGAGAATGGGACATGCGAGACAGCGGGGATAAAGGCTGAGGCGGAAAATGTGAAATCAAGGACTTCTTCTGAAAAGACAACATTTGGTCTGAGGTTGCTTCGAATTGACGGACACAGGTTCACAAAGAAAATCGAGGACAGAGAGAATGAAGCAACCTGTGATTCCGGAAAGCAAAGAGCGGCGCAAGTATGATCGCGCCTTTAAAGAAGAAGCCGTTCGCGGCTGGCT
>JBGAGW010000021.1:0-120527 GCA_044226545.1 Limisphaerales bacterium | reverse complement strand
ATGCCGTTCAGAACTTTCTGCGTGCCAAAGCCCTTTTGTAGATCGCGAACTTCGATCATGGCGCCAAAACCCGGCCGAGAAAGAGAGTGAGGAAAAAGTTGCTGATCAAAATACTGATGGAAGCGGTCACGACTGCCTCGGTGGTGGCGCGGCCCACACCTTCGGCCCCTTCGCCGCAATGCGTCCCTTTGTAGCACGCGATCAATGAGATGATCATTCCGAAGAAGGTCGCTTTGACGAGGCCGGCATGGAGGTGATTGGGAACTGTATATTTCAACATGTTCGCCCAGGTGTAAGTCGGGTCGACTTTCAATAAGGAGGTCGTGACCAGATAGCCCGAGCCGATCCCGATGGCGATGGCCTCAGAGGTCAAGACCGGCAACGCCAGGATCGCGGCAACGACCCGCGGAAGAACGAGGTAATCGACGGGATGCGTTGCGAGCGTGCGCAACGCATCAATTTGCTCGGTCACTTTCATCGTGCCGAGTTCGGCGGCGATCGAAGCGCCGACCCGGCCCGCCACCATTAATCCCGTAAGCACGGGGCCAAGCTGGCTTAACATCGAAACGCTGACGACGGCCATCGTCGCGGTGTCCATGCGCACTTTGTGAAATTGCAGATAGGTTTGCGCAGCCAGCACCATTCCCGTAAAGGCACCGGTTATCAGAACCACGGACTGCGACTTCAGGCCGATGAAATAGAGCTGATAAAGGAGGTCTCCAAAGTTCAACCGTCGCTTGAAGAGCGATTGGACCGTCTCCCAAAAGAGGAGCGTTATGTCGCCGAGCAGCAGGACCGCACCGACCGCACGGCTGATAAAAAGGCTGGAGATAAGCTTTTCCATTACTTCCCGCCAAAAAGTGCTTCGTGCATGCCGACCACCGCTTTGTCGCCATCCCAATACTTGAATCCGGCCTTCCAGTCCCAGATTGCCCATCCCCAGCCCAGGCCTTCTGCTGTCTTGCGCACATCCTCGTAAAAACGAACGCGCGAGTCGCGATCGGCTTTTTCAAAGGCGCCAAATTCGCCGAGGTGGATAGGGGAATTGTGCTCTTTGGCCCACGCGTTGACCTTCTCCATGCGCGAGACAAAAACCTTCGGCCCCGAAGGATTGTTTGGTGTCGGCTGTGAATTGTAGTCCTCGAACCATTTGGCGAGGGAAGCCTTCGCTTTGAGAGCCTTTGGGTCTGGAGCTAGTGGCTTTTCCGGCGGGCCGGGATACCGAATCCCGGTTGTCGCGACATAATCGCCAGTCCACGTAGTGCCTTGATGAGTAAAATGGAATGGTTCGTATGAGTGCACTGTGACGATCAAATTGTTGTCGTCGGGCAATTTTAATTTGGGCACTTCATCCAGGCTGTTCCATCGGGAGGGCCCGAGAAAAATTGTTCGATTTGGGTTGGTCTTCCGAATGACGCGGATGGCCTCGGCGTAAATCGGGTTCATCGTTTCGGTCGTCGCTTTGTCTTTCGGCTCGTTCAAGAGCTCAAAAGCGAGGCCATTTGGTTGAGCGGCGTAGTGCGCTGCTATTTGGCGCCAAAGCGCGTAAAACTTTTCCGTGTTCGCGGCGGGATCTGTCGTGAAGTCGTCGAAATGATGAATGTTGACGATGATGTTCAATCCTCGCGTGAGGGCGTTGGTCACGAAGAAATCCACTTTGCTGAAGATTTCGGGCTCAAGCTTGAAGCCGGGTGCGGGTCCCGAGTAGTGATGCCAGGCGATCGGCAAGCGTACGTGATCGAAGCCTTCTTTCTTCACGTTGTCCAGATCATGAGCGTCGTAATGCATGCCCCAGTTCTGCCCGCGTGGCGCTTCCAGGTAATTGCCAAAATTCACTCCCCGGCTGAACTGCTTAAGCGCTTTTTGCGCAGGGGTGCTCTCCTGTGCAAACGCCGCGCAGGCAACACACAACAACAGCAGAGCCCGAATGATTCTCAACACGGTGCGGACTATAGCAGTGGACTTCGCCAATGAGAAGGAGGACGTACCTGGCGGTTTGGCTTCGCCCGTTACAGGTTGCCGACTGGATTTGTCGTGCGATTTCCTAAGGTAAACCAAAGCAGCGGCCCGAGGACCGGCGCAAGCAGCATGACGATTACCCAAAGAAGCTTGGTGTTGGTTGGATTTTCCGAGCCGAGGCAATCGAATACTCCGAATAGCATCAAACAGATCGGCACTGCAGCCAGAAAAATCACGAACGCCTTAAACACGGCCGATGCACTTTGCGAGAATATAGGCGACTGAATCGCTAGCCAGCCAAATCCAATGGTTAAGGCCAATGTGACCACGAAAAGGAGAACGGAAGATCGCCAAATATATGCACAGGCCTTCTTCATTTCATGCTCGTTTACAGATAGCCAATTTTGAGGTTTTTGACAATTGAAGATTTGAACTCGTTAAACTTGTGCGATGGAGGGCCGCCTTCGTGCGACGTTTGTCAATTTTTCGAAAGCGTGGGCGAATTGGAGTAACTCGAAATCGTGGCGATAACGACCGACGAGCTGGATGCCGACGGGCAGATTATTGGAGGTGAACCCGGCCGGGACGGAGATGGCAGGGCAGGCTGTGGTGCTGATCCAATAGGCCGACTTCATCCAGGCGACGTAGTTTTCCATTTTGCTCCCGCCAATCTCTTTGGGCCAATCGAGCTTCGCATCAAACGGTGGAACTTGATTCACCGCGCAAATGACGAAATTATACTTTTGTTGGAACAAGCGCATGCGATCCATGATCTGGGCTTGTACTGTGGTCGCGCGAGTCAGGTCGGCGGCTGTCAGGTGAGCGCCCGCTTCAATCTCGGCGACAGCTTCGGGCTTCATTTCTTGACGGTGTTTTGCGAGGAGCGAACCCCAGTTGCTCCAACTCCTCCAGGCGCGCAACGTGAGGAAGGCATCGTCAACGCCGGACAGGTCCGGGTGCACTTCTTCCACGATGCAGCCGAGCTCGTTAAATGAGGCGCGTTGCTTCTCCAGGACTGTCTGCACTTCAGGGTGGAGCGGCAGGCCGCCCAGGTTGGGACACCAGGCGATGCGCACTCCTGTGAACTCGCGGTTAAGGGTTTTTGCGAAAAGCGTGGGATCCGACGGATAACAGGCCGGGTCACGATCGTCTGGTCCTGCGATAACAGTAAGAAGGATCGCGACATCACCCACGGAGCGCGCGAGAGGACCTTTCACAGCTAGATTGCCGAACGGCATCGCGGCGGGGGCTATCGGGACCAGGCCAACGGAAGGCCGAAAGCCGACGATGTTGTTAAAATTTCCAGGATTGCGCAGTGAACCGCCAAGGTCGCTGCCATTGGCAATCGGGATCAGCCCTGCAGCCAGTGCTGCCGCAGCTCCGCCGCTGGATCCGCCGGCCGTTCGCGCCGGATCGTAAGGATTGAGCGTGGCTCCATACACTTTGTTATAGGTATGCGAACCCATCGCGAATTCTGGCACATTGGTTTTGCCTATGATCAGAGCCCCGGCTTTGCGCAGTCGTTCTACAATTACGGAATCCGCCGCTGGCATATCGTTTCGAAAAACCGATGAACCACGTGTGAAGGGGAAACCAACGGCGGGTTCTGTGTCTTTAATCGCAATCGGCAACCCGTGCAGAGACCCGAGCTTTTCACCACGCGTCAGTTGAAGGTCCGCTTTTTCTGCAAGCGCCAGGCATTTTTCATCGTCGAGTTTGGCCACGATGGCGTTGATCTTCGGATTTACCCGCGCGATCTGCTCCAGGTGCGCAATCATTAATTCGCGGGCCGATAATTTACGATCCTGGATCAGTCGCGCGAGTTCTTGCGCACTGGCGAAACAAAGATCATCAGATCGCGCGGGAGCCGCTCTCGGTGTTTCGATCAGCGCTAGAGACAAAACGGAGCCTGTAGCTTTAACGAAAGTTCGTCGGGAGGTTTTCATGGCGCATTCGGCGGTATAGGGAGGGTATAACAGATTCCACAAAGTGCCCCAAGTTGTAATCGCCTCGCGAGTCTGGTTTGCGCAGAGTCTTTCTCGCTATGAGATACGTGATGAAGGAGAAGTGGCTGGCGCTCGGGAACGATTTCACTATTACGGATGAGCGGAAGGAGCCCCTCTATTATGTCGATGGACGAGTGTTTAGCCTGGGCGACAAACTTTCTTTTCAGGATATGAACGGCCGCGAGCTTGCGTTCATCAGGCAGCGGTTGCTTTCGTGGGGGCCGACCTACGAAGTGACAACGGAAGGCCAGCTTGTGGCCACGGTGCGAAAGAAGATATTTACGTTGTTTCACTGTAAGTTCTCCGTGGATGTTCCCGGGCCCGATGATCTCGAGGCGCGCGGCGATTTTTTCGATCACGAATATCAATTCCAGTTGCATGGTCGCTCCGTCGCGGAGGTCTCAAAAAAGTGGATCGCGTTGAAAGATACATACGCCGTCGACGTTGCTCCGGAAGTGAACCCAGTTCTGGTCCTCTGCTGTGCCGTGGTGATCGATCTGTGCTGCCATGAGGAGCGGCACAACCGGCATTGATGTGATGAACTTCGATCGGCTCAAGCTGTCGAAAGCTCGGAGTGATCGACAGGCGTTACGCCGGCGTTTTTTGCCAGCTCATTCAGTGCGCTGAGTTCCGACGGGTTGAAGAGGAGTCCGCCGGCGGAACGGGAGCGTTGGCGCCACCTGGCGGCGCTCGCGCCGGGGATTCTAGCGCCGTCGTTTCCGGTCAGGATGTTTTGCAGGATGGCCCGGATGTTTTGATCCATGGTTTGGCCCCCTTCGAAATTGCCGGAGGAAATGGCTTCGGGATGAATCGCCATGAAATGAAAGCAGCAGGTGTTTTTCTGACCGGATGGCGAAGGTCGACCGCGGAGCTTTGGGAGGTAAGCGCCGATCATTGCGGCGAAGATTTCATTAACCAGGCCGAGGCCGTAACCTTTGTGCGTGCCGAAGGGAAGCAGTCCTGCGACTTCGGACGGATTGGTCGTCGTTGCGCCGGTGGAATCGATGGCGACATCTGGAGGCAAAGGACGGCCTTCACGCGCGAGTTGCTGGACGCGCCCCATGGAGATTGCGGAGGTAGCCCAATCGACAAGGACAGGGAAGCCAATTGCTTTGGTGGTCGGAAAGGCCCAAGTATGTGGATTGGTGCCAAGCGCCGGTGCCTTTCCGCCGTAAGGGACAACTTCAGCGAGGAGCGCGGTGCAATTGGTGTAACCAATGAATCCCTGCTCTGCGGCTTCCAGCACGTACGCGCCACCCCAAAGGTAATGGAACGCGTTGTCGATGGTGACGATGCCCACACCAAATTCGTTCGCGAGTTTTACGCAGGCGTCCATTGCTTCGTAAGCGACTGCTGGGCCGAGCTTGCGATTGGCGTTCCAGACCTGGCTGGCGGGGAAGCGGGATTTCAGTTTTTCGATGCGTGCGCCGGGAACGCAACCGCCGACTTTCGAGCCGAACAGGTCGTCGAGGTGCAGAGCCTTCAGCGCGTTGTGCGTGCGGATGCCGTTCCGCGCCGCGCTCTCGCAGAGCCGGACCGTTTGTTCCGTTTCGTCGGGTTCGAAGCCGCGCTTGAGATAGCAAGCGCGGATGACTTCATTGTGCCACGCAGGGGAAACGACACACCAGTTCTCGCCGCTCATTTGATCAGAGAATGATAGCGGCCAGAAAGTGATTGGCGATGGAATTAGCGCCGCCGGATCAGCAAAGCGCCGAGCACCCCGAGAGCGAAGGCGATTCCCATGGCTGGATAGGGACGTTCGTGGACCATGTCGTCCGCTTGATCGGCGAGACGGCGCATTTGGCGCTGCGCCTGAAGACATTCACCCTTTGCTGATTCGAGACTCTCGGCCAGTCGTTCCTTGGCATCGGAAGCTTTGGCTCGGAGATCATGACCCGCTGCTTTCAGGAGTTCATTGGTGTCCTGCACGAGCAGTTCGGTATCTTTGCACACGCGTTCAGCACATCTGGCAGTGTTCATACTGACTCCTTCGTTGGTTAATTGTTTCGCACGGGCGCGTAATTGCAGCGCGCCCGTGCATAGGTCCGGCTACACTCCGAACCCGAAACGATATTTTTCTTCCTCCGGTTTGATGCCGAGGGAGGAGCAAAGGCGTCGGGCTGCGGCCATTCCTGCCGCCGTCTTGAGCATGCGATCAAAATCGATCCGCGGCAGGTCCATGCCTTCGTGTTTAATGCCGTGAACCCGGCAACCGCTTTCGAGAAGCTGGTTGAGGAACTCCTCACAGGCGATGGGGTCGTCCGTCCCGTAGTGGTTAACGGGCGCGGTTTCGCGGGTCCGGGTGGAATATTCGACTGTGTATTTAGGCAGCATAAAGTTCTCCTTTCTTTGGGTTTAATTCTATCGGACGACGAGCACAGAGCACGGGGCGTGTTGCACCACGCGTTCGGCGGTGCTGCCGAGCAACAGGTGTTTCGGTCCGGTGAAACCGTGTGTGCCAATCACGATCAGGTCGCAATCGTTCCGCTTGGCATAATCTACAATGGCATGCCACGGTTTGCCGAGACGCACGTCGGTCCCACAATCGAAGCCATCATCCTCAGCCTTGGATTTGAGTGACTCCAAGCGGGTTCGGCGTTCATTCACCAGTTGCACGTTCACCTCCTCCATTTCCATTGGGACGATCGCGTATTCGACCGGATGGATGATCGGTTCGACCGCATGGACGAGGTGCAGCTTGCTGCCGAACTGTTGCGCGATTTCCTTCGCGCGCTCCACCACTCCGTCGGAAAGCGGGCTGAAGTCGACCGGCACGAGAATGGCCCGTGGAGCGAAGCCTTTCGGCGACAGAGGGGCTCGGCTTTTGGGAAGTTTGACAGTTTTCATACGAACGCTCCTTTCTGAGGCGCCGCGCGTTCGGGACTGGGGGGGCGAATGTGCCGGGCTGTGGTCACTTTCGGCTCTGAAGGATTTTTCCGAGCGCGCTTTCATAAGCACCTATCCTTATAGACCACACTTAACATCGGTCCGCGTGCCCGGGTTTGGCAAGTGCTGGACAAATCTTGCTTTTTGAGACCGGAACCAACGACACTAGCGTGTCTTTTCCGCGAAAGACGCACTTTCCCTCGCTGCTTTGGTTTCGATTCCCGGCTTCTGCAAGAAACCGAGATCCCGAAACCACTCGATAAAACGATCCTGCCATTTGCCGAAGGGCATGCCGTTGCGGTCGGTTAGTCCTGCGGTCATTCGGCTGCCGTCGCTGAGCATGTCCCCCGGATGCCGTCCGTTTCCGTAAATGTGCATCTCCACATTTGGAATGCCGGCCTGAAGCATCGCGGCCAAATATTCGTCCGCCCAAATCGCATGAACGCGATCCCCAGCGCCGGCGCAGGTTATGAAGGCGGGCGGAGCGTTTCGCGGTATGGGCGGATTTGCTTTTCGGGCAAATGGTGTTGGCCCCGGGTAAACGAGCGCCACGAAATCCGGGCGCGATGAAACGCCTGCTAATGGATCGGAAGCAGCACTGTTGGTTTTATCGAATTCCTCAAAGAAGATCGCCGCGGGTGCCGCGAGTTCTGCGCCGGCCGAAAACCCCATAATTCCAATTTTGTGTGGATCGATATTCCAACCTTGCGCGTGGGCGCGAACCAGCCGAATGGCTTGAAGCGCGTCGTGGACCGCGTTGGTTTGAACGTTGTATCCATCGCGGCGCAGACGATTGCGCAAAATGATTGTGTTCACGCCGTAGTTGTAAAAGTAAGGAACGAAGTCCGCGCTCTCGGACCCGACATTCAGGGTGTTGTGCCCGCCGCCGGCCGCAAGTATCACGGCCGCACCTGTGTTGATGCCTCCCTCAACTGGATGCACCTCGATCGATGGATTGTGAATATTGACAATGCTGTTGATGCGGCCGGGAACGGATTTGCTCAGGTTATACTGCTCGGCTTCGCGCACACGATCCTGGTTGAGCAGCGGAGAATCAGGGGGATACAGCGGCACGATTATGCCTCCCTGGAGAATCGGTTGAGGAGCGTAAGCGACATCGTTGGTCGGCCCCGGCTTGGGCACGCTGAGGGGCGCCGGAAGGTTTTGGGCAAAGGCGGTGTCAAACGCGAGGAGGAGAAAGCCTCCAATGATGGCGGGAGTTTTCACGAAAGGATGTTGCGCAGTTGGAGCGACGACGCAAGCGTTCTTTGCCGAACAAATGCCGATATAATTTGTCGAACGATGAATATGGACGCCCAGCTTGCAGCCATTTGTCTGTTCACTTTTACCATTCACCTGATCGGAACGCTGGCGTTTGCGGTGCGCATTGCCGCAGTCCGCACGCGGAAGATCGCGCTGGCGTTTGCGCTATTCAATGTGCTGGTGCTGGTGTCCCGAACCTGCAACTCGTTTCAGGTGCCGTTTCTGGCCAAGCGCGTGGACAACTCGCTTTTGCAACCAACGAGTGGCGCTCTGCTCTGGGATTTCCGCGCGATAATTTTTTGCGCTACTCTGGGCTCGGTCGCGGGCGCGCTCCTTATTCCAACTTCTCAACGGATATTTACCCTTGCGGTCTATCAATTCCAGCGACATCGGTCAGTGGCTCGTCTGCTATTCCGCGGTTTCTCGATCCAAAACCTTTCCGGGCGGGTTAGAGCCGCAATTAAACTGCCGACGTTGAACAATGTCCGCGAGTTGCACGGGCTCAAAAGATTCGACCTGAAGATGATCGGGTTGAACGTCATCGCCGTTGCTCTTTTGACCGTTGGTGTTTTTTCTTCGCTCTACGCGGGAGTTTTGAATCCCGAATATCGATTGACCGCGAGTTCGCTGTCTTCTGTCGTGAATGGGGTGGCGACGTTGCTGATGTTTATCGTGATCGATCCACAACTCTCCGTGCTGACCGACGACGTGATGGATGGGACGGTGAGCGAGCACGGATTCAGGCGGGTCATTATCTATCTGGTCGGCGCTCGCGTGCTGGGAACGGGCCTCGCTCAACTGCTCTTTGTCCCTGCCGCGAAACTGACGGCGACGATCTCGACCTGGGTTTAAGTTAATTCGCCGGAGAAACCGCCTCACTCTGCGCGGGCGAAGCATTCTTATCCTTGCGCTTCGCCGCTTCGCCAATAACTCCGAAGACTTTGAAGGGGGCAAAAAGAAATTTGGGCACGTATCGAAACTTTGTTTTGGGATCGTTGAGAGTTCCGGTGACGCGAGCTTCAAAAATCTTTGAGACCGGCCAGAGTGCTGTGCTGAAAAGTTTTCCGACGATCCAGGTGTCGCGCAGGAGTTCGGCATCGACCCGGGCATCCAATTTCCCGTTCAAATCGACATTCCCTTTGTAATCGAGGCGAAACGCGGTGGCGCGTACTTGGAGATCGCTGGTGTGAATGACGCTGTTCGTTATCGTGAAGTTACCAGCGCCGGAACTCACAGGTGAATGGCCCAGACCGGGCGCAACTGCGTCCATGGCTGGAGAAAACACTCCAAAAATTGGAATGCTCCACAGATAACCGTTTTTCAATTCGGCGTGGCCGAAGCCGTTCCAGGTTTGAATGTTCGTTGTGTTGGCCGACGTGATAACCAACTCGCCGTTGAGGGTTCCTTCCAGGCGGTTGGTGGTGGCGAAGAGATCGCGGACGAGTGGTAGTAAAGAAGCGTTGGTGGCTGCCCCCCGAAAACTGAATTGGGCGGCGTTATTTCCCTTGGCTTCCTCAATCTTGAAATGGCCGCTCCAATCCGCAGTGCCGTTATAAAATGCGGCGTGGACATTCGACAGGCTCAGGTCGAAACGCTTCCAGTAAACGTCCCCGGAAAGTGCGGGCAGGTGGAACCGCCAAAACGTGAAGTCCGTCCCGGTCACGCCGAAATGGAGATCGGCCTTCGCGACATCGCGCAGCGGGACGAAGCCGTTGATCGTGACCGTCGGCGTGTTAGCAAAGCGATACGGGTCGATCGCATCGTAGGCCTCATCGCCGACGAGTGACATGGCGATGTACGGATCAATCGTGCTGATCGCATTCGTGATGAACATCACTTCATTCGGAAAATCGATTCTGGCGAACGGCGCTCGCAGTTCTTCGGTGCCGCGATGAACGACGAGATCGCGCAGTTCAACACTTTGATACCGATAAATAAACTGGGTGCGGATATCGGTCATCGCTTGTTCTTTCGCGAAGAAATTCGTGGCGGCGAATGTTCCCACTGCGGTGACGGTCGCAAAATCATCCAGATCGCCATGGATTTCCGCACGAACCAGCGGCGACTTAGTGAAGCGCACCATCTCGAAGGCCGGCTTTAACGATTTTTCGAATGCGGACGAGAGGATCGAAGGATCAATCTGGCTTTCGACCGAGGCAGAGATGATCTGGTTGGTAACATTACCTGTGTAGGAAACGGTGGCGGCACCTTCAGGCCGGGTGATTTTCAGGTCGGGCAATGTCCAAACGTAGTTCGTGAAAGTGAAATGGGATTGTGCGAGTCCAAGAGGCACGCCTCGAAATGAACCGCGCCCTTCGAACCGGCCGCTCATCGTCAGCGAAGGGAGAATATGGCGAGTGTCCCATGAATTCGTCCAGGACGGTACTTGGAAGGCCAGCTCCGTTTGAATGAAGGGAGGGTTTTCCCACGCGAACTGGTTGAGCCAGGCTTGAACCGGCGGGTCGAGCAACACGGAAGCGCGGTGATAATCAAAGGTTGTCTCACTGAACGCAGTCAACTGACGAGTGATAACGTCGAGACCGGCGTGTCCGTTCAGTTTGCCTTTGTAGAGGTCAGCTTTGATCTCCGCGACGTTTAGATCCGGAAAATCCCAGCGACCCCGCACGGACAGCGTGCCGATTTCCGCATCCCCTGCGGTGAGATTGCTTAATTGGAGTTGCCACGGAACTTCGAAGGGGCGGAGATAATCCCAAAAGCCAATCGACGGGTCAGGTGTTTCGTCGAGCGTTCGAGTTGTGACCGCGCCGGATGCGAGGACCGAATCGGCATTTGCACGGGGCAGGCGAGTGCGTCCGCTGCGAAAGCTCCACTCGCCGCTGATTTGTTGTTTGTGCTGAGCGGGTGCAGCGCTGGGACCCAGCGAAAGAAAATTCCCCAGGAAATTGGCGGGAGTGGGGAAGGGCAGGGGATGCTGCAAGATCGAGTGAAAGGAAGTCTGCTGAATCTCAATTTCACCCATCCTGAGAGCGGAAGATTCAAGATCAAGCTGTGAAGAGATGCCGTTGGGTCGGGGGGCAGACGCAAGCTCCGCGCGGATGTCCGGTGCGGAGATGGAACCGAAACGGGCGCTGGCCGCGGTCAGTTTCACATGGTTGGTGATGAGTTTCTGCATGTCACTCGACCATTTCGATTCGGCTTCGAGATGGATCGCCGCCAGATTCAATGTGTCAGAACCGAGGTCGTTCAGGTCGAAGGTAAAATTTCCCTTGAGCGCAGGTTCGTTGGTAAGTGGAGTAAGCGCCGAGTTCATGCGGAGCCGGTGGAAACCGCCCCAGCGGCTGACGCCTTCATCCGCGCGGAAGCTCACAGAAGCGCGGGTGTGCGGGAGATCTTTCGCATCCGCGTTGAAACTGAGGGTCAATTCGGGCGGCGCCGCGAAAGTGAGTTGATCGGCAATGTCCATTACTTCCGCGAGCTGTTTCCGCCAATGTCGCGCTTCCCCAGCGGGTGGAGGTTCGGCCAGCCGGAATTCGGAGAAGTTTCGGAGCGAACCGGAGATGTTCGCGCGCGCGCCGAAGAGACCTCCGGAGAGATTCGCAATGCGCAGGGTGTCGTCCCGTTTGAATTCGATATCCGCCTGGAGGTTGGTAATGGAGAAAAAGCGGGCTGGAGCGCCCGGTTCGTTAATCGCGACGGCGAGTTGGCCCTCATTCAGCCGAAGTCCCGAAATGGCGATTGGTTCGCGCGGGCTGCCGCCGTAGCGGAATTTCAGTTCCGCCTCCGAGAGATCGATGCGCGATGAGTTGGTCGCGGCAATGGGCGTGATGCTCAGACGGTCAGCGACCACGCGGCGAAAACCTGACAAGCGAAGCCGGTTGAATTCGAGCGAGACGTTGTGGCGTCGCAATTCATTCCGGAGCGGTGCGGCGAGAAACTCCGGCACTTCGACGTAATTAGACCAAAGGATCAGCGTGACGAAAACGAGAATAACTCCCAGGACGCTGATGCGGCACCAGCGAAATATACGTCGCGGAAGCGATTGCGCTCTTTTTGGGCGGTCTGTCATCGACCTGTCACTTCGGAAAAGGTAGCGCCTGGAGCATCAGTTGGTAAAGATCGCCCGGAAATTCGAAAATGGTCGGCTCCGCGTCGCCGTTGAAGGTAATTGTTGCATAGACATCGCGGCGGAGCGTCTCTCTTCCGAAGTGTAACGAGGAGGGTTCGGCCGGTTTTGCGCCACGCACTTCGAGGGTGAGCGTGGGCGAACGATCGGTGATGCCGAAGGTGGCCAGACGCTGGCTTCCTTTATCCACCCACTCCTGTGCATCCAGGCGGGAAAGGCGGAACGTAATCTCATCCAGTTGGGCGCTGAGAATCGTATCGGTGTTCCAGCCGTCCGGCCCGCGTTTAGTTATGTTCGTGACCGAGGCGTTACTGAGAGCGATGCTGGCCAGAGCATTCGTGGGAAAACGGAAGATCGTCCGGTCGCGAAGTTCAAAAGCGCGTTTCGGCAGTTCAATCAATGAGGCGAGTTGTGTGCGGTAAACGGGGTTTTCATCCGATCTGCGCACATAAATCGTATCGGCTTGCGGCGAGTGCGGCCGACCGAAGGTTATATCGGTGAAGAGAATATTCGTGATTACCCCAATAGTGTTCGTGAGTTTCTGGAAAAATGAATAGGAGGCCACCGGCGGGATGAACCCCAGGGACTTCAGGTCGCTTTCCGTTGGGACCTCTTTCTCGATGTCAACGATCCGCAAGCCGCTGGCGATGGAGACGAACTTGTTAAACAGTTCGCGATCGACAGGCATCTTCGTTTTATCTTCCACAATCCAGTTGCCTTGCGGTTGGCGCTGGAGAGCAAATTCCTCGCGCGCTTGCACTTTGATGCGGTCCAGAGCGCCGGGCGTGATGCTGATCAAGCGCGGATCGTGATATGTCTTGTACGGCTGTTTCAAGTATTCAACCAGATTGCGCGGCGCCAGCACGACGTTGGTTTGGCCGAGCAGCATGGCGAAGACTTGATTGGTCCGGTTCGTGGGCGAGCCGCCAAATTGAATGGTGTAAAGGCGATTCGTATCGACACTGAAATTCACCTCCACTTCAGGAGATTGCAGCCCGAAGCGTTCGAGATCCGCACCGGGTGAATCGCTCACGAACTCCGTCGCTTCGGCACCGCGCAGAACCTGCAGAAGTTCAAGCACGCGATCCTGATCCGCGCGCGCTGGAACGGGCTTGGAAATCTGCCAGTTTTTATTAGTGCCGCGGCTGAGCTCGAACGATCGTTGACCGGCCCGCACCTGAATATGATCAAACTCTCGTGCGGATAATTGGAACAGAGCCGGGGTGCGCCAATCGTTTGTGTTGCGTGGCAGGACGCTCAGGAGAGTGGGGCTGACGAGAAGAACTTCTCCGGAAGCAGGCAACCGCACATAAAGGTTGCTGGTCAGCGGAGCCATGCCGCCGATTTCAAGTTGAGCGGTGTTGGTTCCGGCGTTGACCTCCAGAGAAGCGCGCGGAGGCGCAAGGCCGAATGACTTTTCGCCCTGCAGTTTTACTTCATGAGAGGAGACGCGATCAAAGGCGCGCAACTGGACGAGGTTGGTGGCCAGAGCTTCGAGCGCGGCCTGGCGGGCCGGATAGCGCGGCTCGGTCAACATCCAGACGCCATTTGTTTTTTCCGCGTGAACGACGGCGGTCGGTGAAAGAACAACCTCAATCGTCTGGATTTCCTGAGGTGTGTCGATGGAGAGGACGCGCTTCGGCGCACGACGTTCGGCGCTGCTGGGAATTTTCCGTTCGAAAAAGTAAATAAACCCGTAAAGGCACAACGCCGCGCTGACTAAAATCCATGTCAGGTTACGCTGCATTTAAACACGCCTCCGAAGCCATACCAGGAAACCGATAATCATCACAACACCGGGCGCGAAGACCAGGAAGAGCCATTTCAACTGGGACATTTGCTGTTGCGTGAGCACGATCTGGTATTCAGTGACAGGACTGGCCTGAATCTCGCTCAAAATCGAGTCACGATTGAGCAGCCAATTCAGGGCGAGGGCTGCAAAATCGGCATTCGCTGCGTAGTCGATTAAAGTATTGGAGAGAAAAGTCGCGTCCCCCACCACCACGTAACGAGCGGTTCCGCGTTCCGTTTTGACCCCTTGAATTCCACCCCGTTCGCCCGCGACAGCCAGAGGAATGGAGCCTTGCCGTTGGGGAATGGCGCGATTGGCCTCCTGCATCACAGCTGAATAACCGCTCGAACTGGTGAAAAGGAGTTCGACCACTTTCGGCGCATCCGCCGCAGTCTGAGGGTTCACCCGTTGAGAAACGGACCGCGGAGCGACCAGCCCTAAACTGGAACGTAGAAGAGAGCGAACGATTGGATGAGAACCAAAATGCGAGGCGATAATGATGTTGGGATCATCAGCCTGCGCCTGGCCGGGATCGCGCACAACGTCGAAACCAACCTGCACGTTCCATTTGTAGAGCAGCGATTCGATTCCGAGACTCCTCGCCCTTTCGTTGATGTTCATCAGGACGAGCAGCCGTCCGCCGAGACCAAGATATTGATCGATCTTGAGCAGTTCCTCGTTGGGAATAGGAGTTGTCGGACTGGCAACAACGAGCAGTCCGCAATCGTCCGGCAGGGCATTGGTGCCGACAAGGGCCGGCAGGGTGCTGACCGTGACGTTGTTATTTTCGAGCAGTTTGGCCAGCCGTTCATAACCGAGACTATCTGAACCGATGCCCTGTTCGCCATGGCCCTGCAAAAAGTAAGCAGCGACCGGCTTGGTCTGGGTCACGTTCAGGATGGCGGAAGTGAAGAGCTGTTCTCCGCGGAAGCCGGTGCGCTGGATTTCCTTTTTTTGGGTGAAGTTGTATTCGGAAAGTTCGGTGCTGACGACCGTCCGAACCTGGCCTCCGGAATCGAAGATGACGCGGCTTGCGTCTCCTTCGGCCTTTACCCTGTACAGACTTCGAATCGCCTGCGCCCGGCCGGGCATGCGCGCGTCAACAAATTCAAGATCGATATGTTTGGAGTGCGCCTGATATTCCTTGGCCAAACTCGCGACGGCGCCAAAGAGTGAATCAGTGCGGTCAAAAAAGACGATCATCTTCACGTCGTTCGTGAGCTGAGCCAGAACACGCTGGGTTGAAGGCGAAAGCTTTTGACCCGCAGCATCGCTAATGTAAAGGCGCTGGTTGTGACGATGCGCAAGGTAGTTGACCATGACGACCAGCGCGAGAAGCGCCAGCGCCGAAACAATCACGTGAAAGCCGATGCTCCACGCGCGTCCACGCGTGAAGCTTTCTTCCAGTTGCGGGATTTCTTCGACTTGCATTACTTCCACCGGCGACTTTCCACCGCCCTCCAGGTCAGGAACAGAAAGAAAATCGTCATCGAGAGATAATAAGTGACACTCGAAAGCTCGATGACGCCACGCGCAAAATCCTGCATGTGTTCGCCCATGGCGATGTGGCGAAAGAACTCGGCCTCCCAGCCTTTTGCCGCGATGGGCACCAGCGAACGCAAACTGAGAAGGAACAACGTTAATCCGAGCGCATAGCTAAGAATGGCTGCAATCACCTGGCTGCGCGTAATCGAAGAAGCAAAGCATCCAGCCGAGATGAAGAGCGAACCGACCAGAAGAATCCCGAGGAAGGTGGTCCCCGCGGCATAGGGGTCGAGAGTTGCTCCGGTCCGGTTGATGTAGCGCTGAATGACGAACATGTATCCGATCAAAGGCAACCAGGTGATCGCGTAGAAAATCAATGAGCCGATATATTTGGCCAGAACCACAACTGCATCGTTGACGGGCGTGGTCATCAACGTTTCATAAGTGCCGGTAAATTTCTCGAGCGCGAAGGTGCGCATCGTGATGATGGGAGTGGTCAGGAGGAGAATCATCCAGAAGTACAGAGTCATGTAGAAGACTTCCGTCAGGGGGTTATCCACTGGGTCGCCATTCAGCTTGCTGAGCACATCGATAAAGCTGAAACCCAGCAGGAGCAGTACTGTCGCGATGACCACATACCCGGTGAGCGAAAGGAAATGCGCGCCCAGTTCCCGACGGACGAGTGTTCGGAAAGCTTGCATCAGATCTCCTCCCTTTCTCCTCTGGTAACCTTGATAAAAATATCTTCGAGGGTGTGACGTCCTCGGGTGAGTTCGCGCAATTTCCAGCCGCGCTCTTTGGCCACTTCGAAAACGACCGGGCGGAGATCAATACCGTCGCGCGGGGTAAGAGAGCAGCGGTTAAACTCGCCATCAATCGCCGCGACGTCCACGTGCATAATTGTCTCCATATCGCCCCAAGCCTGCATCAGTTCGGGCACTGGCGCGGCTATTTCGGCAATCACCGGGCCGGCCTGGAAAATCGTGCGGTGAAGATTGTCGGTGGTACCCTGCGCCATGATCTCACCACGATGTAAAATGAGGACCCGGGTGCAGGTCATTTCGACTTCGGGAAGAATGTGGGTCGAGAGCAGAACGGTATGTTTGCCCGCGAGTCCTTTGATCAGCTCGCGTACGCTCCGGATTTGGTTCGGGTCCAGACCGATTGTCGGTTCGTCGAGGATGATCAATTCCGGTTCGTGAACGAGTGCGTCGGCGAGACCAACCCGTTGTTTGTAGCCCTTGGAAAGCTGGCCGATGATTCGCTTATGCACGTCCTCCAACGAGCATTGTTCGATCACCGTGCTCACCCGCTCGCGCGATTGGCTGCGACCGAGGCCCTTCAGACGCGCGCGAAATTTCAAATATTCGCGGACGCGCATTTCCATGTGCAGCGGATTGTTTTCAGGCATGTAACCGATGCGTCGCCGGACTTCATCCGCCTGAAAGAATACGTCATACCCTCCGACTCGGACGGTTCCATGGGTCGCGGGGATGAAGCAGGAAAGGATGCGCAGGATAGTGCTTTTGCCCGCCCCGTTCGGGCCCAGCAGCCCGACAATGTCGCCACGTCCCACCTCAAAGGAAACGTCGTTGACCGCAGTATACTTCGCATACCGCTTGGTCAAATCACGCACCTCGATCATCGGTCCGGTCATCGGGACGACAATTTTCGCCGTTGAACGGCAAATGCGCCACGAAAAATTTCGAGGAGCTGGAAATGAGAGGAAATGAGAGATTAAGACTCACCTCCCTGGTATTCCCACGATCGTTGAGTGATGTCCCAAGTAACGAAGCGCCGATGAGCTAAAGCAAAATTTTACCGAAGTCCGGCGCGCACGATTTGGCGTGACTTCCGTAATGAGTGAAACCCGAGGAAAGACTGCGCGCTCTCCATTCCATGGCGCGCGCAGGTGTGGGCGTTAAACGCGGATGCGCTTGAGATCTTTTAGAATGTTGTAGTCGATCCCTTCCATCTCAAGGAAACCCTGCAGTTGGCGGAGACGGGTTGGATGGCGGATCTTGCGCAGAGCTTTGGCTTCGATCTGGCGGATGCGTTCGCGCGTGACGCGGAATTGTTTGCCGACTTCCTCCAAGGTGCGCGGGTAGCCATCGCTCAAACCAAAACGGAGCTCAAGAACCTGGCGTTCGCGTTCGCTCAGGCTGGTCAGGACGTCCACCAGCTTCGCCTTCAGCAGACCGAAGGCGGTGCGGTTGGAAGGATCTTCGGCCGATTTGTCTTCGATGAAATCGCCGAGGCTGCTGTCGTCCCCTTCGCCGATTTCGGCCTGCAGGGAAACGGGTTGCTGCGCCATTTTCAAAATCGAACGTATGCGCTCGGCGGGCACCTGCATTTCGTCCGCGATCTCCTGCGGGGAAGGTTCGCGTCCGTATTCCTGCACGAGTTGCTGTTGCATCCGAAGGACCTTGTTCAGCGTCTCGATCATGTGGACCGGGATTCGGATCGTGCGTGCCTGGTCGGCGATGGAACGGGTGATCGATTGGCGAATCCACCAGGTCGCGTATGTGGAAAATTTGTAGCCGCGCCGGTATTCGAACTTTTCCACCGCCTTCATCAAGCCCATGTTCCCTTCCTGGATCAGGTCCAGAAAACTGAGGCCGCGATTGGTGTATTTTTTGGCAATGGAGATGACGAGACGCAGGTTCGCCTGAACCATTTCTCCCTTGGTTTCAGAAGCTCGTTTGCGGCATTCCTGAAGGCGCTTGTAGCGCGCCAGAAAATCGGCGAGGGGCATGCGCAAGAGCAGTTCGAGCGATTGGAGTTTGCTCCGCTCGGCGGCGAGAATGCCGTCGCGCTGTTCGGATTTTGGCCTGCCTTCCCACTGCGCGATGAGAGCCTGCGACAGGTGGATCTTCTCGGCGATATTGTCAGCGACCTGGCTCATCTCCTCGATGATTCTCTGTTTGAAGCAGAATCGCGGGAACAGAAGGCGCAATTTGCGCGTCAGCGCGGTGAGTTCCGCCGTTGCCTTTTCCTGCTTTGATTTTGCTCCTGTCCGGGCAGCGGTGAAGATTCCGTCGGCGCTGATATCCATCTCACGAGTCTTTTTCATCAACCGGCGAATGGTGCGGATATGAGCTTCGCGAACGGGAACCTTCGAATCGTGTACCGCGCGATCAAAACGTTCCTTCGGCGGATCGCAGATCAATTTTTCCGTGAGAGCAATATGCTCTTTGGCCGTAAAACCGAGGCTGTAGATAATGTCTTTGATTTCCAGTTCGGCTTCCTCGATGCGCTTCGAAATCTCAACTTCCTGCTCGCGGCTCAGGAGTTTGACCTGTCCCATCTCTTTGAGGTACATCCGAACCGGATCATCGAGCGCTTCCACCACTTCTTCAGGTTCATCCTCGTCCTTCGCTCGCGTCTTAAGCCTGTTTGTTGGGGCTCCCGTGATCTCAATTTCGACACTCCGCAAACGGCGGAATACTTCATCTAACTCGTCAGCGGTGCAGTCATCGCCCGAAAGGACCTCTTGAACATCTTCGCGGGTTAGGTAGCCCTGCTCCTTGCTGAGTTGGACAAGCTCCTTAACGCGCTCGCGGAGAATTGGCGAGAGTTCGCGCTTGCGGGCGGACTCCTTGTTATTCGCTTCAAACCGGGAGCCGTTCGTTCCCGCACGTTTTGTGTGGAAAAGACCGGGACCTTCAGGTTCAGCTAAATCATGGGACGAGCGGGCGGGTTCGATTTCAAGGAGAGGACTTGGTTCAATGCTCATGCCGGGTATTTGCTACGAGTTTTTGGGTTGACCTGAACGCCAAGCGAGATGCCTTTTTCCAGAACGTTCTTGTTGTCGCGTACAAGACCATTTTGCGTTCACGGAGGAGTGTGGTGTTCAAAAAAATCACCGTCAAGAAAACCGCGAAAGATGTTGGCCTGAAGTTTCTTTCGGGGGTGCCCTGAGCGAAATTGTTGGGCGTACGCGGGTTGCAAATTCTGTCTTGCCTCGCGGCACAGTTCTATTTTCAATGCCTCGCGGAGACCCCCTTTACGCGAAACTTGCGCACGCCTGTACAGCAATGAGCAAGCTTTTGGCAAGAAGAGGGTAGCCGGTAATAGCGGGTGACTTAATCTGCCTTCGTTCCAAAAGGAACATTTTTGGAACAATGCGGATGACGGAAAAACTAACAGCGAACGATTCGGCTAAATTCGGGATGAACGTTCCTCAGCAACTAGAAATCACTCATGGACTATGAATATGAACACAGCAATCAGAAGGACGTCTCTCTGGCTATTGGCGGTTGTGTTGATGGCTAAGATGACGGCGTGGGCAGCGACCCCGGCCCCTCCGACCTTGCAGGGGCAGATTACTCTTCGACCTTTGACGCCCGGGGAAATTGAGACGTATGCGTTGAAGGACGCTCAGCGTGCGAGCGGACTTTCGACCATCCCGGTCGGCGCGCCCGCTTACCTGGAAGTTTTAGTCAACAACGCCATTCCTGCCGCGGACATCACGAACGTAAGTTTTACCCTCGACAGCAAACCGATTGGCTCCGCCGCCGCGCTGGGTGAAAGCCCGCTCGGGCCCAGTGTGCCCACCTACAAAATCGCGGACCGAATAAACAATGCGGGCGCCCCGGTTTTCAAGGTTGCGGGACGAACACTGCTTCGCCCTGACCTGAGAGGGCAGTACACGGTGAATGCGACCATTCAGACTGCGACTTATGGAAGCACGAATCTGTCGCAGACCATCACTGCCGGGAAATACATGGGCGTTAACACTTGCGCGCTTTGTCATAGCGGCGGGACGGCTCCGAATACCTACGACCCATGGAGCCATACCCTTCATGCCAGCGTTTTTGCCCGCGGGGTTGACGGATTACTCGGCACCAACTTTCTCTTCCGCACAGAGAGCCTGCCGTACACGACGGTCGGGTATGATACGGACACCAATGCGGTGAACGATGCGTTCGACGACATCGCTCAACAGGTTTCGTGGACATTCCCCACGTCACTCCAAAGCGGCAATTATGGCGCACTGCCGGCCCCGCTGAAGAACGTGGCCAATGTCGCGTGCGAAAGTTGCCACGGGCCGGGAAGCGAACATGCTTTTGCGCTCGGCAATACGAACCTGATTTCGAAGAGTTTCATCGCGGGCAATTGCGCCCAATGTCACGACAATAAGTCGAGTGGTGATTACTATGCGGTGAAAGTGGCGGAATGGAACAACTCGCTGCACTCGCACGTGACGCGTACACCCTCAGGTCCGGGTCGTGAGAATTGCGTGCGCTGCCACACTGCACCTGGGTTCAGAAACTTCGATACCTTCGCCGGCAGCAACATTCCTTACGTGACGAATACCGTCTATGAGGCAATTACTTGCGCGGCCTGTCATGATCCGCATGACGCAACCAACCCGCATCAACTCCGGGCGGCTAACATTTATACGCTGCCGGAAGGGACGACGGTCACCAACGTTGGCTTTGGCGCACTGTGCATGACTTGCCATCACAGTCGCAACGGTGAAGTGAATCAAAACATTGCCAATTACCAGCAGGGCAAACCAACCTGGGCGGGCGGGTCGAGCTTTGGCGTGCATGATAGCACAGCCGGCGATATGATCGAAGGGGTCAATGGTTATACCTACGGAAAGACCATACCAAGCGGCTCGCATAATGCCGTGATTCAAAATGTTTGCTCCGGATGTCACATGCAAACGGTGGCGCCGAGCCATCCCGCTTACCTGAAGGCGGGCGGTCATACATTTAGTATGACCTATAAAGATGCCTCGAATAATGAGGCTGATCTGGTCGACGTCTGTATCAAGTGTCACGGGCCCATCAAGGAGTTCAACTTTGCTCGCAAGGATTATGACGGTGACGGTGTCATTGACGGCGTGCAAACCGAAGTTCAGCACCTCCTGGACAACCTTTCGCGCATGCTCCCGAATTCGACTTATCGCGCCGACGGCAACTACGTGGCGGATGGTTTGGTCAAGTCCTCCATCTCGGTCAAGACGAACTGGCCCACGAAGTTCCTGCAAGCCGCGTGGAACTGGCAATTCGTAAACGTGGAAGGCAGTCACGGCGTTCATAACGCGCCCTATGCGGTCGGTCTTCTCAAAGCGTCCATGGCGGACCTGACCGGCGATGCCAACAACGACGGGATTGGTGATGCGTGGCAGATTCAGTACTTCGGTTCGACGACCGATCCAAAGGCTGCGCCCAATGCCACGCCTGCGAACGACGGTATTCCTAACTGGGTCAAGTACTCGCTCAATCTCGATCCGACGAAGCCCGGCATAGTAGTGCCCAACGGCGTTGTCTGGGTGAACGGTGATAAGGTCGAAGATTCGCCCAGTGAGAGCATCGAGATCTATACAGCGGCGGACATTACGTTCGACACCGTTGTCGGGACCACCTATCAAGTCCAAGGCATATCGAACCTTGGCGGCGGGTGGATCAATATCGGCAATCCGATTCCGGGCACCGGCTCTTCGGTGAGCTATCTCACACCCACCAAGGACGATCTGCATCAGTTCTTCCGGGTTGTTCATAACCCGTAATACTGGGAACGGAACATCAGAAGTAATAACAAGCTAACTAAGAGCTAACGTGAAAATCACAACAAGAAGCCAGATCGGTGCAGTAAATAACGAACGTAGAGGCCAAAACGGCAGCGCGCGGGTCGTTGTTCTTGCCCTGGTTTCTTTTGTGGCCGGCCTGGGCGTGAGCGCTTTGTGGTTCTCCCATCAAGCGCCCGCCCCGGTGGTTGTCCAAACTGCGCCACCGACCTCCGTCCAGAGGCCGGTGGTGCAGCCTCCATCCGGCGAGGTCGCAAGCGCTCCTGTCCAGCCAGTTCTCGTCGTGGATCCAGCAACGATGGAAGCGGTCAAACGTTCTCTTCCTGATCTGGACAAGACGAGTGAAGAGATGGGTACCGTCATTTTGCGAAAGGCTGCTGTGACCGAATTCGAGAAGGCGGCCCGGGCATTTCGCGAGGAGCGGAAGAAAGTCGAAGATGATTTACGACACCTTCCAGAGAAGGATCAGAAACTCGCCGCGAAGCGGTTGCAGGATATGCAAAATGAGCAGGCCGCGAAACTGAAGCAGATCGCCGCCAATTCGAAAGCGCAAATTGAGGCTTTTCAGGATTTCAAAGCTAGTACTCAATAGAGGCAGTCCGATGATGAACATTTGGCGCGATTTCCTTCGACTGTCCGCGGTGTGGCTCGGGCTGGCGCTGATCGCTACTTCTACCGCGGGAGAAGCGCAGCATCTGAGCAAGCCTTTTCCCGGCGGCATGCCCGGTTTGCCAGTCATTACAGGAATTTCCCGGGAGACGAATGCCGTCACGCTGACTTGGGATGGTCCCTCCGGTAACTACCAGCTCTATCAAAAGACAAAGGTTACGGACCTCTGGCAGCCAATCGGTCCGCCGGCGAATCAGCTTCGATCCGCAACAGTTACAGCGCCTTTGACCGCCTCTCTTTTCAAGGTATCAGGCCCGCCACCGCACTATGCCGGTTCACGACTCTGCATCGAGTGCCATGGGCCGACTGTGAACACGGTGAACCACACTGCGCACGCAGCCGCGTTTACCAATGAGTTATTCGTCGCACTGGGCGGCCAGAGTGATGCGTCCTGTCTGCCGTGCCACACCGTCGGCTACGGCGTTCCGACCGGTTTTTTGAATAACGCGCGCACGCCTCACCTCGCGAACGTCCAGTGCGAAAGCTGCCATGGACCCTCTGCCTGGCACGCTGCCAATCCTGAAGATCCGGTGACCAGGCCACGCGTGGACATTTCTTCTGCAGTCTGTGGTGGTTGTCACAACGCGACCGTTCCCGCGCGAGTGGCGCAATATCATCCGCCCCGGTTTGAGGAATGGGCTGCTTCGGCTCACGCCGAGGTTGTTGAGGAGCTCAAGCCGCTTTTTGAAGGCCCTCTGGGACCGTCGGTTTACATTCCAAATTGCGGCGTGTGCCACTCGGGAACAGTTCGGGAAGCACTCATCGAAGGAACGGCATTGCCGAGTGGTCATGAAGCGAGCGCGATTGGTATAGCATGCGCCACCTGCCACGATCCGCATCAGCAATATGTCCACACCGGTTCCAACGGCACTACTTATACCAATCAAATACCTTACCCTCTCACGTCATTCGCCGACTATCATACGACGGGGAAATTCGCGACGAACTTCAACCCCGAAATAAATGTTTGCGGTCAATGCCATAATGATCGCGGAGCTAATTCCAAGGCGGTCGATCGGCCGCCTCACCATTCCGCCCAGTATAACATGATGCTCGGAAGTTTTTCTCAGGAGGATACTACCATTCCGAATCGCAAAGCGGCGCACGCCAATCTGCAAAAGCAATGCATCTCCTGTCACATGCAAACCCCGGGCGGCTCGTCAGGCCATACGTTCAAAGTCACGACGTTTGATCTGTGCAAAAACTGCCATGGAGATCCGGCGGGGTTGGTGCAATTCACAACCAATGCGGTTTTATCTGAGATCCAAAGGGATAAAGCCGCTCTCGATTTTTGGGCTAGCACCGCGGCCCCACCTGAACTCCAGAAGTACGGCACCCGCGCCTGGGAATATGTTAACCCGGGTGAGTTGTCAGGACCTGGTCCCTCTCCGCGGACAGCCGAGCAGGCACTCATCCCTGCCAACATCCAAAAAGCGCGATTTATGGTTTACCTCGTTTTTAACGAGGGCAGTTGGGGCGTTCACAACGGGCCTTATACAACCAGTCTTTTGGCCGCAGCCTATAAACTAATTCAGGACGAGCTCGACCAGTAACCAACATGAGAAAAGCCGGGAACATTTATAAGGCGCTGATCGTCGCCGCGAGCGTTGCCGCACTGCTCCTCGTTTTGAACTCTTGTGGCACGGTGGAGCGCAAGGCTGTTCAATTACCGAATGTCCCCGGCGCGACCTACATCGGCTCCAAAGAGTGCGAACAGTGTCATGCTCAGATTTACCGCGACTTTGGTACGGCGGATCACGCGCGATTGATCGCACAAGGGACCAACGCGGTGAACGTTGGCTGCGAATCGTGCCATGGCCCCGCCAGCCTGCACGCGCAATCGGGCGGCGAGGTCAAACCGCCCTTTGGTTTTACTTCCGGCCGTCCGCAAAGCACCAGTTTCGCCGCGCGCGAGCCGGTAAGCGCGTGGCGCGAGACGGAAAATCTCTGTTTTCAATGTCATTTCGAGGTGCGCAGTCAATTTAGTCTCCCGAGTCATCACCCACTGCCGGAAGGGCGAATCGGATGCAGCGACTGCCATCCTCCCCACAAAGGTTCGGCTCACATGGGGGGCGGGACATCTCTCATGGCGGAGAACGATGCCTGCATTCGGTGCCACGCCGCTCAGCGCGGTCCTTTTCCCTTCGAACATGAAGCCATGCGGGAGGGATGCACCAGTTGCCACAAAGCCCATGGCTCGATTAACGCAAAATTGCTCGCGGTGCGTGATGCGAATGCGTGCCTGAAATGCCATTTCCAGACATCGAGCAACGGTCAGCTTCTGATTGGTGGTTCCGATCATACGTTGCGCGTGCAGCAAGGCACTTGCTGGACGGCGGGTTGCCACGAAGCGGTGCACGGTTCTCGTGTTAGTCCATCTTTGAGATTTTAGCGCCATGAAACGCAAAAGCCGAAAATTTAAGCAGCAGTCGCTCTCGGCCTCGGCTGGACGGCGCACGCTCGGTTGGACCTTCTCACTCCTCTCAACCCTTTCGGCCATGAGCGTGCTGGCCGATGACAACAACACGAGCACAAACGCTCCGCCTCAACTCACGCCGGAGCAGATGTTTGAAGGTGGCGAGAACACCTACACGAATTGGGTGGAATTCTCCGCCGGCGGTTTCTTCACCACCGGAGATAAAGCTCGCCAGCAGCAACGGCTGCAGAGACCGAACACCGCTTTTGGAGGCATCGAAGATTTTCATTACCAAAGGGAGGTCGCCACCAACACGGTGATGACCATCGATGGCCGCGGCATCTTCGATAATCACGATTACAAGCTGCGCCTCGATGTGGCGCGTGAAAAGCTCGGCTACCTGCGCTTCAACTACAACGAGTTCCGCACCTGGTACGATGGGGATGGCGGCTTCGATCCTTCTTCGAACAGTTGGTACCCGCTCGGTCGCGATGCCCTGGCGCTGGATCGCGGTGAATTCTCTTTCGAAGGCGGATTACGCCTCGAAGACAAGCCCCAGCTGACGTTCAAATACGCACACACCTCGCGTGAAGGCGAGAAGAGTTCAACGATCTGGGGTATCGCGCATCCAGCCGGTCTACCCCGGGGCCTTAGCCCATCTTTTTACGAGATCAACGAACGAGCGGATATCTTTCAGTTAGACCTAACGCACACCATCGATAAAACAGATTTCGGAGTGGGCTTGCGCTACGACAACGGCAAACTGGACGACGCTTTGAAGATCACGCAAGCGCCGGGCGAAGCAGGGTTTGAGCGAAAAGTTACAGACCGACAGGGAACAACCTACGACATGTTCAACGTCCACGCCTTCACCGAGACGTGGCTGACGAACAACTTGATGTTTTCCACCGGATTCTCCTACAGCGATCTGGATACCGATTTCTCAGGGAGTCGTGTTTATGGGAGCGACTTCGACGTCAATTACGCGCCCAATCGTCTGAACGGTTTCGGCTACAATACGCTCAGCGGCGGGTCGCGGCTCCATGAGTACGTGGGCGATTTCAACCTCTATTATAAGCCGACGCCGACTCTCACCATTGTCCCCTCTATCCGGGTTCAAAAAGAGGATACTGATGCCACCGCTTCGGGCACCGAAACCTTATCCGACTTCGCTTCGGCGGATTTTCGCTCGCTGAGCGTCCGTGAAATGCTGGATGTTCGCGAGAGGATCGACCTGCGTTACACCGGCGTCACCAACTGGGTGTTTTACGCTCGCACTGATTTCACTGAGGGAGACGGCAACCTTTTTCAAAGTGGCGGATTAGTGCCGATCAATGGGATCGGCATCCCCTCGGTTGAACGCCGGACAGACGACGAACGATTCTTCCAAAAGTACAGCCTTGGAGCGCGTTGGTATCCACGTCGGGAGGTAACCCTGGATGTCGGGGGATACTACAAGCTGAACAAATACGATTATCATCACCTGGACGACAGCACGTCGAACGACGGTCCCGACCGCTACCCGGCTTATCTGCTGATGCAGGACTTTGAGACCTACGACGCGAACACGCGCATCGCGTTTCGACCTCTCGATAACTTGACGCTGGCGACGCGTTACGAGTTCCAATTGTCCAACATTCACACCCGCCCCGATTCAGTCTCCGGCCTCGGCGAAGTGGAATCATCAGAGATGACCAGCCACATCATTGCGGAGGATATTACCTGGTCGCCGTGGACGCGCCTTTATCTTCAGGCGGGCGTGAACTACGTGCTCAGTGATACTAAAACGCCAGCCTCCGACATCACTGAAGCGGTTCTAAAGGCGCAAAACAACTATTGGACCGTCAACTTCTCTTCCACGTTCGTGCTCGATAATAAAACCGACCTCAAGTTAAACTATTTCTACTACCAGGCTGACAATTATTCCGACAACTCCGACATTACAGTGAATTACGGCGCGGCTTCACAGGAACACGGTATCACGGCCACCCTCGTTCGGCGGATCAGCAGTAACCTGCGATGGACCTTGCGCTACGGCTTTTTCCTGAATCGCGACGACCTATCCGGAGGAAATGAGAATTACGATTCACACCTCCTCTTCTCGAGCATTCAATATCGCTTCTAAACTGTCGAAAGTTGGCGAGCACAGCGGTGACTTTATGGCTGCCTTTCCGGCCGGCCGTCCTCGTCAACATTGCGGCAGAGGCCCGAGCGCGTTAACGACACGCTGCATTCCTTCCAACTCGCCGACAGCCTCGCAATCGCGATGCTCGGCGACCCTTTCAGCAATGTCGAGCGTGCTTTTCATTCCCACCGCTTTGCCGGTGAGGCAGTCGGCCCTTTGTTTATCGCCGGCGATGTAGGCAGCGACGGCTTCCCGGCGCACATGCGCAAGTTCACCTTTCAATGTTCCTATTTGTTTCTGCATATCGCGTTAACCGTTTATCGATCGGCTATAGCTTGGATGGAAATCGCAGATCGATTCAAGGCGGTGGCGCCCCGAACGCATTATTCTCCCAAACGAAGGATTCGGTTCATCCGTCGGAAGATATTTAATGAAACTCGACCCGAGTGGCGGTTCAGCGGGGCGCCTGATGGCGCGGGTGCCCGCCGTTAGCGACGAAGAACTTCTTTTTTTTAGACCAGCAGTCGGATAAACGTTGCAGATATGCGCACCTCCATGCTTTTGCTTTTCGTCGCCACTACCAGCGGGATCAGCTTGCGCGGCGCAGATCCCGAACCGGGATCATTGCCAGGTTACTTTCGATTTCCTGCGCTGCACCGCGAAACTGTTGTGTTCACCGCAGAAGGCGATCTTTGGAGAGCATCGATCAAGGGAGGATTGGCACAAAGATTGACAACTCATCCAGCCACCGAAACGCATGCCGCGATTTCGAGCGATGGCAAGGTAGTCGCCTTTTCGGCGCGATATGAGGGGCCTGAGGAAGTCTATACCATGCCGATCGACGGCGGTGTGCCGGTCCGCCGCACTTTTGATGGCGAGTCCGCCACAGTGGTCGGTTGGACACCTGACGGGAAGGTTCTCTACTCCACCGCTAAATATTCCACACTTCCCAGTGTTCAGCTCGCAACGTTCGACTTCAACACCGGAACGCGCAGTGTGCTTCCTCTTGCTCAAGCAAGTGAAGGTGTCTTCTCGGACAATCATCGGGATTTCTTTTTCACCCGGCTTCCGTTCCAGGGCAGCAGCACCAAGCGCTATAAGGGGGGAACGGTCCAGAATATCTGGAAGTTTGTTGAAGGGGCATACGAAGCGGTCCCGTTGACCGCTGACTATGCAGGAACGAGTCGAAATGCGATGTGGTGGAAGGAACGTGTCTACTATCTCTCGGACCAGGACGGAATCATGAATCTTTGGTCGATGAAGAGCGACGGTTCAGACCGCCAGCAGATCACCCGCCATCGTGATTGGGATATTAAGAATGCATCTCTCTCCGAAGGAAGGGTCGTTTATTCCATCGGCGCGGACCTGCGGTTACTCGATCTCTCCACGGGCGAAGACACTCTCCTCCATTTGACTTTGCAGTCGGACTACGACCAGCAGCGGGAGAAATGGATTAAGAAGCCGCTCGACTATCTCACCTCCGCGCATCTTTCGACCAACGGCGATCGTGTGGTGCTAACCGCCCGCGGACAGGTGTTCGTCGCGCCGGCAAAGGACGGGCGATTTGTCGAAGTTACGCGCAATCCCTCCGTCCGCTATCGCAACGCCCGCTTTCTGTCGAAGGACTCGCTTCTCGCACTCGGGGACCAGAGCGGGGAACTGGAATTTTGCCGATTGCTCGCAAACGGGACCGGTGCTGCGGAACAAATTACTGAGACGGGAAAGGTCATGCGCTTCGATGGTATTCCTTCGCCCAACGAGAAATGGCTTGCTTATACCGATAAGGATTTCCGTCTCTTCATCTGGGACTTTGAAAAGAAAACCGAAACGCTCGTGAGCACCGGCAGCTTTTCGGAGCAAGAGGACCTCGCCTGGTCGCCGGACGGCGAGTGGCTCGCCTACGTGGAGGCTGCGGAGAACATGTTCCAGCGGATTTATCTTTATCGCCCTTTTGACGGCACAAAGGTGGAGTTGACCGATGACCGTGTGGATAGCTTCAGCCCTGCCTGGTCTCCCGATGGAAAGTGGCTTTATTTCCTTTCCGACCGTGAGATCCGCTCAGTCGTGGGAAGCCCCTGGGGACCGCGACAACCCGAACCGTTCTTCGACCAGACCACCCGAATTTATCAGGTTGCATTGCAAAAGGGTTTGCGCTCGCCCTTCCAGCCCCGGGATGAGCTCTACGATCCGGAAAAAGAGGAAAAGGATAACAAGAAAGAAAAGCCAGGTGATTCGTCGGATAAATCGGAAAAGGATGAGAAGAAGAAAGAGTCGAAAGTGGTGGAGGTGAAGATCGATCTTCAGGGACTCACCGACCGCTTGTATCAAGTGCCGGTTACAGCCGGAAATTTCCACCAGCTTTCTGCCACCGCGAAGCATCTTCTTTGGATTCGACAGGAACGTTCCTTCGAAGCGAAGCCGGCATTGCAGCAACTCGAACTCTCCGCCGATTCTCCCAAACCAAAATCGATCATTGAGGAGGTGAAGTACTACGAGCTTTCATCGGATCGAAAGAAGCTTTTGGTTCACAAGGGCGAATCGCTTTATGTCATCGATTCGGATGCAGACAAACTAGATGACAAAAAGAAAGTGGATCTGAGCGCGTGGCGTTTTTCGATCAAACCGCGGGATGAATGGCGGCAAATGTTCACAGAATCATGGCGATTGATGCGCGATTATTTCTACGACCGTAATATGCACGGATTGCCCTGGCGCGAGACTTATGAAAAATATCTTCCTCTCGTTGATCGGGTGACGGATCGGTCCGAGTTGAGTGACTTGATGATGGACATTTTCGGCGAACTGTCTGCTTTGCACATTTTCATCCGGGGAGGAGATCATCGTGATGCGCCAGACAATATTCGCGTCGCATCTTTAGGTGCGGCGCTGGAGCGCGAGCCCGGTGCCGGCGGATGGAAAGTGCGACGCATCTACAAATCCGATTCGAATTACCCGGAATGGCAATCGCCTTTGCGCGCTCCCGATGTGGCGATAAGCGAAGGCGACATCCTGCTTTCGATCAATGGTGTTTCTCTCGCATCGGCTTCCGCGCCGGAAGAGTTGCTCCGCGGCAAGCAGGGAGAGCAAGTGCTGTTGGTGGTCCAATCGCCGGAGACGCAGGAAAAACGAAAGGTAATCGTCAAGCCGCTGAGCCCGGAACAAGACGCCGGGTTGCGTTACGCGGATTGGGAGTACAGTCGCCGATTGATGGTCGAACAGGCGAGCAGCAACAAGATCGGTTACGTTCATCTTCGCGCGATGGGCGCGACGAATATTGCCGAATGGGCGCGGGAGTACTATCCCATCTTTCAACGCCAGGGCCTCATCATCGATGTCCGTCACAACCGCGGAGGGAATATTGACAGTTGGGTTCTCGAAAAACTCCTGCGCAAACCCTGGTTCTATTGGCAACCGCGCGCCGGCAAGCCGATGTGGAACATGCAATACGCCTTCCGCGGTCACATGGTTGTTCTTTGCGACGAGTTTACCGCGTCGGACGGCGAAGCCTTTTCGGAAGGGTTTAAGCGGCTCGGTTTGGGCAAGGTGATCGGCACTCGCACCTGGGGCGGCGAAATCTGGCTCTCGATGAGCAATTGGCTGGTCGACAAAGGGATCGCCTCCGCAGCGGAGTGGGGCGTATATGGGCCCGAAGGTTCATGGTTGATCGAGGGGCATGGAGTCGAGCCCGACATCGTCGTCGACAATTTGCCCCACGCCACTTTCAACGGCCAGGACTCGCAGCTCGAAGCGGGAATCAGGCACCTGCTTGACCTCATTGAGAAAGATCCGAGACCAATACCGCCGACGCCCGCTTACCCGAACAAAGCCTTGAAACTATTGAACGGGCAAACTGCGGACACCGCGAAGTAACTTTGCAATTCTCACTTCGTTTTCCGACCAGTTTCGGTAGAGTCGCTCCATGGATCATGCTCCCGGATTTCTGAAAATGGTAAACGAAGCGAAGCTGCGCGTGACGGAAGTCACGATCGAACAGGCGCGCGAACGTTTACATCAAAACCCCACGGCCATTTTGATGGACGTTCGGGAAGATTCGGAATGGCAGAATGGCCACGCTCGCGGAGCGAAACATCTCGGCAAAGGCATTCTGGAACGCGATCTGGAAAAAACCGTGCCCGACCCGGCGACCGAGATCATCATGTATTGCGGCGGAGGCTATCGTTCGGTGCTCACTGCGGACGTGGCGCAAAAGATGGGCTATTCGAAGGTGTCTTCGCTGATCGGTGGTTACAAAGGTCTGGTCGCCGCGAACTGGCCGATGGAGAAATAACCGGGCTACAGCCGTTTCGCCAGTTCAGCCTGGCTATGTTCGAAGATCTCTTTGTGTAACGAGCCGCCGTGGGAATCCATCGTCACAACTGCAGGGAAGCGCTCCACTTCCAGCTCCCAAATCGCTTCAGGTGAGCCGAATTCCTTAAGAAAATAAACGTTCCGTACCTTCTTCACACATTCGGCGAGGACCTGCGCTGCGCCGCCAACGCCGTGAAAATAAACGCAACCGTGTTCGCGGCAGGCTTGCAGAGTCTTGTCACCCATCCCGCCTTTTCCAATTACGCCGCGAATGCCGAAATCGCGGATGATCTGCCATTGATACGGCTCTTCGCGAATTGACGTCGTTGGACCGGCGGCGGTGACCTTCCAGTCACCATTGGCATCCTTGATCACCACAGGCCCGCAGTGATAAATGATCCCGTTTCGAAGATCGACTCCGGGCGGCAGTTTCCCGCCTTCATGGAGATATTTGTGAACCACATCGCGGCCGGTAAAGACAACACCGCTGATCTCCACCGCATCGCCTACTTTCAGTGAGCGGATTTTTTCTTCGGTGAAGGGGAGAGAGATGGAGCTCATATTAGTAAAGCCATTTCTCTATAGCGCCTGCGTTGTTCAGCGTCGCGCCCTGACGCCGGTAAGCCCAGCACATATAGCTGACACTCACAAAGTACGAGGCGGGGAGCCGATTGGCAGTGCAGATTTTCACGCCAAGCAAAGTCGTTTTTCCGCCGAATCCCATCGGACCGATTCCGAGTTCGTTCGCCGTATTCAGAATGTCTTGCTCGAGCTTATCGAGTTCGGCATTTAAGTTGCGGTCCCCAAGAGTGCGAAGAAATTGCTGCTTTGAGTACTCGTAGCCCGTCGCGCGGTCGCCGCCGATGCAGACACCCAAAATACCCGGCCCGCATCCCTTGCCTTGAGCTTGCAGCACCGCATCCAGAATCGCCTTCCGACAGCCATCCATATCGCGGTTTGCTTTCAGCTTTTCATTTGGAAGCGAGTATTGCGCACCAACGTTTTCACACCCGCCCCCTTTGAGCACCAGACGAACACTCGTCCCTGGTGAACGGTGCTGGTGAAAATGAATCGTGGGCGAACCAGGGCCAACATTCGTACCATCGTTTACGCCAGTCAAAGAATCTACCGAGTTTTGGCGCAGGTAACCCTTCTTTGTGGCTTCGGTTACCGCAGCGCGAGCAGTTTCTTCGAAGGCCATTTGATCGAAGCCAATCGGGCAATCGACATAAAAAATAATGCTGCCGGTATCCTGGCAGATTGGCTGCGATTTCTGCTTCGCCAGTTCGATGTTCTTTTCGATGATTTTAAAGGCCGATTCTGCGATGGTTCCCTTCTTCTCGCGTTCGAGCGCATCGAGAATCGCGCGTTGAACGTCATCGGGAATTTCAGCCGAGGTGCGCCGAATAATTTCGATGAGCGAGTTCTTGAGTTCCGTCATAAGCGAGCGGAACGAAGCTAGAATTAGAGCAACGCACTGTCAATGCAGGCTCTCCAGCCATTTTGGAAATTGACAGGATCTGGTTGTGGGCGGCAAATCAAGTTGATGAAAGAATGTAATGATCGCACATTCGTCCTCTCGCTTTTGACCTGCCTTTTGTCGCTCATTTCAGCACAGGCTGCGACGAAGATTTTTTGGACCGAAACGCGTGGTGACGCCGCTTTTATCGTGAGCGCGAATGCCGATGGCTCGGGCGTCACCGACATTCTTTCGGGCGCGTCCGCGATCAAAGGGCCGAACGGGTTGGAGTACGGCAACAATCTGCTCTTTTGGCCGGACCAGCAGTTGAATATGGTTTCCAAAGCCAATTCTGACGGGAGTGGCGCCACCGCCGTCACCAGTGCGAGCAATCCATACGATGTTTTTGTCGGGTCCGATCGAATTTACTGGAGTTCCCAAACGGGCAACTACATCAATTCCGCAAAGCCGGACGGCAGCGATGTCATTACAGTGCACGGACGGCGCACTGTGAATTCTCCCTTCGCGGTCGAGGTGACAGCTTCGGCAATTTACTGGTCGGAAGTGAGCGGCTCAGGTCGAATCCAGAAATCGGATTTGGATGGCGGAAACATCGTCACGGTTCTCAACAACGCTTACATCTATGACATGCAGATTAGTGGCGATATCATTTACTTCGGCGACAACAATTTCCCGGCCGCAATAAAACGGGTCAATTTGGACGGGACCGGATTGAAAACGCTCCTCCTGGTCGACTTTTGCAACGGGATTTGGCTCACCAGGGATTCGATTTACTGGTCCGATCTCTTTTCGGGAATCCATCATGCTGGGTTGGATGGCAGTAACCCACAGTCGTTTTATACGCCAAGCCCTGGCAACCAAGTGCGCGGAGTGGTCGTGCTGGAAGACGCGGCCCCGGCCGCAACGCAGCCAACCCTCGGTAATCCACAACGGTTGGGCAACAACTTCACATTCACCGTGCAAGGCAAAGCGGGTAGCACCATCAAGATCGAGAAGACCAGCGCGCCTGGCACCACATGGAATCAGATCTCCAGTTTTGTGGCGGGTAACGACGTAGAAACCGTTACGAACGAAATCGGAAAAGGCGTGAAGAGTGAAATCTTTCGTGCGAAGTCGGAGTGATTCACGTCTAGTTTGCATTGTGGAAGACGAAGGCGAAGTGATGTGCCCGTTTTGCGGGCAGCGGTCGACGCTGGTGCTCGATACGAGCGTGCGCAGTCAACGGTTTACGACGGATTGCGAGGTCTGTTGCCGTCCATTTGTGGTGGTCGCAGAGTGCGAAGCGGGTGAGATTTTGTCCTTGGACGTGCTGAGTGAATGATGGGAACATTCGGGAATGACGACAGGACAGATTGTGTTGTGGGTCTATATCGCTCTGATGATGGTGGGCGGTTTGATGGGGTTGATTAAGGCTGGAAGCAAGGCTTCGATTATTGCGTCGAGTATTTTTGCAGCGGTCCTGGCACTCTTTGCGTTGAATATTCTGCCGTTTCGCTATTGCTGGATCATCTTGTTTGTTCTGCTGCTGTTTTTCGGAAAGAAATTCCTGAAAGGCAAAAAATTCATGCCCAGCGGAATGATGGCCGTGCTGACGGTCGTCACGATGGTGCTTGTTTATACGCTTTCGTAACGGGTGAAATCGCTTCCGATCTGGCAGGTCGAAGCGCCCATTCTCGAGGCACTTCGCACCGGAAATCGTCTGGTGCTCGCCGCACCCACGGGGTCCGGGAAAAGCACACAGGTTCCGCAAATGCTGCTGGATGCGCTCGGACTCCAGCGAGTCGTTGTATTGCAACCACGTCGAGTGGCCGCGCGAACACTGGCAGCGCGAGTTGCTTCTGAGCGGAACACACGGCTGGGCCAGGAGGTCGGTTACCAAATTCGGTTCGAGGATTTCACGAGCCGCGGCACGCGCGTCAGTTTTGTTACGGAAGGGATTCTGCTGCGCTGGCTCCAGGATGATCCCACGTTGAGCCAATACAACGCCGTAATCTTCGACGAGTTTCACGAACGTAATTTGCTGAGCGATGTGGCTCTCGGTCTGGTGAAACACCTGCAACGAACGCGTCGGGCCGATCTCAAAGTGATCCTGATGTCGGCAACTCTGGATACAGCCTCGGTATCGCAGTATCTCGACAACTGTCCGGTCGTCGTCTCGGAAGGAACGATGTACGCCGTGGAGGTAAACTACCTTCCGTTCGGCGAAAGGGCCACGGCGCCGCAGTTAGCCGCCGAGGCTGTGGCGGACATCGTAAACTCAGGCGAACACGGTGACTTGCTCGTGTTCATGCCGGGCATGTCGGAGATCCAGGCGACGCTCAACGAATGCCGCAATTTGCGCGTGAACGAACGACTCGCACTGATTCCGTTACACGGCGAATTGCCAGCCGATGAACAGGATCGCGCTTTCGCCGAAAATCCGCTCCGCAAAGTCGTCGTTTCCACGAACGTCGCGGAAACGTCAGTGACGATTCCCGGAATTCGTCATGTCGTGGATAGCGGCCTGGCGCGCATCGCGCGGTATGATGCGGAGCGGGGGATCGGAACGTTATTGATCGAGGAAATCAGCCGCGCATCCGCAGATCAGCGCAAAGGACGCGCCGGACGAACCGCTCCGGGCACTTGTCGACGGTTATGGACCGAAAGCAATCATCTGAATCGACCGGAACGAAACACACCCGAGATTCAACGCGCGGACTTGGCGGAAGTAGTGTTGCTCCTGCATTCACTTGGAATTCAAAAGGCAGCGGAATTTGACTGGCTGGATAAGCCAGACCCCACGGCAGTGGAACGAGCCGAGAGATTGCTCGAGACGCTGGGTGCGATTACCAGCGATGGGCTGACCGGAGCGGGTCGGAAAATGTTGCGTCTGCCGATGCATCCTCGTTATTCGCGCATGCTCGTGGAAGCCGCACGTTACGGTTGCGTGAAAGAAGCATCGCTTTGCGCGGCCCTCGTGAGCGGACGCGATTTGTTGTTGCGCTTGAGCCGTGACGACAAGCATATCGCGACGGCGCGTGAAGATTTCGAGGTGAGCGATCAATCCGATTTCTTCGTCCTGATCGAAGCGTTCAAATACGCGCAGACGAACGGATTCAATGTGGACGCGTGCCGGCGGCGCGGAGTTCATGCCATGAGCGCACAACAAGTGGCCATGACGTGGGGGCAAATTTACGAAATCGCCAAAGGCCATCTAACCTCCGAGGAGAAAAGTTGCACAGCGGAGACGCTCCAGAAATGCGTTCTCACTGGCTTCGTCGATCAACTGGCCGTCCGCAAAGATCAAGGGACGTTGGATTGCCTGCTGACCGAAGGACGGAGCGGCACGTTGACCCGCGAGAGCGCCGTCCAAAAAGCACCGCTACTTGTCGTCGGCTCAATTCGAGAAGTGAGCGGCAAACAGGGAACCCTCACGCTGCTCGGCCTCGCGACAGCGGTGCAACTGGAGTGGCTGCGCGAAGCGTTTCCCCAGCACCTTTCCCAAACGATTGAGCATGTCTACGACCGCATCCATAAACGTGTAGCCGCGATTCGCTATACGCGTTTCCGTGATTTGATTGTAGCTCAAGAGCACCAGCGTGAGGTTGATCCTGAGGCCAGCGGTGCGGCTTTGGCCAAGGCGTATCGAAACGGCATTTTCGAATTGCCACTCCTCACGCACGACCTGAAACAATTCGTGGCCCGCGTGAATCTGGTTTCGACGAGCTTGCCCGAACTGGAGTTTCCTCCGTTTGACGGTGCGGCCATGGAAAGAGCTTTAGCTCGCGCCTTCCGCGGGATGACTCTGGCGAAAGAAGCCCAGGCGGCAGAATTGAAGTCCGCCATTCACCGGCACCTTGCTCCCGAACAAATCGGCTGGCTCGACGAACTGGCACCGCAATCGATCGCGTGGCCCGGTGAGAAAAAAATGAAGCTTCTTTACCCGGACAGCGGCGAATCGACCGCACCGGAGTTGCAGGTGAAACTTCACGAGTGTTTCGATGCGAAGGAGCATCCGCGAATTTGCGAAGGCAAAGTGCCCGTAAGAGTCTGGCTTTGCGCGCCGGACGGCAAACGCCTTCAGAGCACTGCTGATTGGCCGCACTTTCGGGCTAACGAATACCCGAAGATCAAGGGCACACTGCAGAAGAAGTATGTCGGCTTCAACTGGCGTTGATTTGCTGACTTTTTTCTTAATCCATCCTTAAGATTGCGCATCCTAGATTCATCGCATGCGCGTACTAGTGGTCGAAGATGAACCCGATCTGCTGCAAAGCCTCGTCAAGGTGCTGCGCGAGGAGGGCTATGCCGTGGACGGCGCGTCGGACGGCGAGGAAGGTCTCTTCAAAGCCGAGAATTATTCTTACGACGTGATCGTGCTCGACGTGATGTTGCCCAAACTCGATGGGTGGAAGTTACTTGAAAAAATTCGCGCACGCGAAGCGCGTGAAGAGACTCCCCGGCCGACACCGGTGCTGTTGTTGACCGCACGAGATCGCAGCGCCGATCGCGTGCGCGGTCTCGATACCGGGGCGGACGATTACCTCGTGAAGCCTTTTGATCTGCCTGAATTGCTCGCGCGAATCCGGGCGTTGATCCGCCGTTCGGCGAGCGTGCCGAGTTCCGCCATTCGCATTGGCAACGTGACCATCGATACGAAGGCCCGCAGCGTGCACAAAGGCAAGGAAGTCATTCCGCTCACCGCGCGGGAATATTCACTCCTGGAATATCTTGCTTTGCGACAGGGCGAAGTCGTTACGCGCACAGTTCTCTACGATCATCTCTTTGATGAAAATGAGAGCAGTTTCTCGAACTTGCTCGATGTGCATGTTTCGAATGTGCGCAAGAAATTGGGCACCGATCTTATCACAACCCGTCGCGGCCACGGTTATTGCATCGAAAAATGATTTTTCGCTCGATCAAATGGCGTTTGCAGCTCTGGCATGGGATGATACTTCTCGCGGTCTTGCTGGGCTTTGGGTATACCGCCTTTGAGTTGCAGCGCACCCGCGAATTTCGCCGCGTAGACCAGGAACTGCACGATCGCATGGCCGCCCTTATTGGTCCGCTGCGACGGCCCGGGAGGCCGGGCGGCCCGCGAGATAATCCTTTCCCGCCGGATGCGATGCGCCCTCATCCGCCGGACGGCCCGCCTGAAATCGCCCGCGACATCGAAGGTGCGTTTCCGGAGGAAGGCCCCTTTTATTTTGTGGTATGGGATCGGGACGGACGAATCGTTCGCCAACGCAACCTGCCGGAGAACGTTAGACCGCGTGCGAGCGGACGTCGTGGGCCAATTAGTATGCGGGGCGAAAATCGTGAACTCCAGCAAGTCACCCCACGCGGCGAAACCGTTCTGGTCGGCCGTTCGATTGCCGTGGAGACGAACGAAATGCGCAATCTCGCGTTCCTGCTGATTGGTTCCGGAATTGGCATTTTGGCTCTCGGCCTTGCAGGTGGCTGGATTGTCGCCACGCGCGCGATGCAACCGGTCGAGAAAATCAGCGCGACGGCGCAAAGAATTGCTTCGGGCGATCTCTCGCAGCGCATCGTCCATGAGGAAAGCGAGAGTGAGCTCGGCCGCCTCGTTGCGGTTCTTAATTCTACTTTTGCACGACTCGAAAGCGCCTTTACTGAGCAGGTTCGTTTCACCACCGACGTCTCGCACGAGTTGCGCACACCTGTCTCCGTCATTGTTTCGCAGACTCAAATGGCCTTGTCTCGTGACCGTTCGGCGCCGGATTACCGTGAAGCGCTCGAAGCCTGCCAGCGCGCCGCGCAGCGCATGCGTAAGCTGATCGAGTCGCTTCTGCAACTCGCCCGCCTGGACGCCGGGCAGGAAGAGATTCGCCGTTTTGATTTCGATCTGGCACAAAACGCCAAGGATGCCGTCGACCTGTTGCGCCCGCTTTCCGACGAGAAAAAGATCGAACTTAGCCTGCAACTCGACCCCATCCGCGTATCCGGCGATCCCGATAAAATCGCCCAAGTCATCACAAATCTGGTCTCCAACGCAATTTCCTACACTCCGGCTGGCGGAAGAATCACGCTCGCCTCCCGAAGCGAACATCAACTGGCGGTGCTGACGGTCAGCGATTCCGGGATTGGCATTCCTCCGGAAAATCTCCCGCACATCTTTGATCGGTTCTACCGCGTGGACGCCTCGCGCTCGCGCGACAAAGGTGGCAGCGGCCTTGGCCTGGCGATTGCGCGTGCGATGGTCCATGCGCACGGGGGGACCATTGAGGTAAAAAGTGCGCCGGGACAAGGCACCGAATTTACCATTCGACTGCCGATTGCGGTCACAGCTTTAAGCGTTGAGACGCGACACTAGTGGGGGCCTCGGTCGTAGCCGTGCGAACTGTCAGCGCGGTTGTGGGGGCGCGAACCCGAAGGGTTCACATGTGCATAGCTCCGGGTGCAACCCGGAGAACCCAAGCGAGAAGTCCGCAACAACCGCGGCAGCGGTTGAATCATGTGGCTCAGGAGAAGATCTATCTCGGGCGCATTTCGTACGAGTCATTTCGCGTGCAATTCAACCGCTCACGCGGTTGAAGAGTATACGCTTTCCAATATTCTCCGGGTTGCACCGGGAGCTATGCACATGAAAGCCCTCCGTGCTTTCACCTCCAGAAGAAGCTTAGCCAACAGCTCGGAGAGTGTCTCTTGGCCAAATTCGGAGCAGCCCTCCGCGCTTTACGGCTCGATCCGACAAATCACAAAACAGAGCGATTGTCTTTCTCACTCATTCACGACACGCTCCGTTTTATATGCGCAATAAGCTCCTACGAAAAGTTGCCATCTTTGCGGTGGTTCTTGCCGCTGGACTTTTCGCTTGGGCCTGGTTCACCGCGCCCGCGGACCCCATCTACGAGGGAAAACGCCTTTCGCAATGGCTTTATGAAATGTACGGCAACGGACAGAGACGCGTCTGGAACGTTCAAAACGGTCAAATGGTGATCTCGAACGTTCAAATTCCTCCCAATTTGTTTCGCGACAAAGGGGTCGAAGCAGCTCCTCTTTTGGGTTCGTGGCTGGCTACGGAACACCCGCCACTCTTGCTGCGCCTCGGGGATCTGCTGCGCAAATACAAACTTAAAACACAACTTCTCCCCTTGGATCGGCAGGAAATCGCCTTCCAGGCGCTGAACCAGGTGCCCCTTCTTGGGATGACGCGTGCGATTCAGTTGTATCTTCTTACCGATCGTGCACCGGTGATTCGCCAGAAAGCCGCGGTCATCTACGTTCTTCGTTTTAGTTCCGCGCCGGTTCAGGATCAAAAACGAGTAGCTGCGGAGAGCGTGCCGTTTATCTCCGCGTTTCTGAATTCATTTGAAAAAACGGGCACAGACGAATACGCGCTCAATATCGTCAGCGTGCTTTTCGAAACGAAAGCGGTTCCAGCGTCGGACGAGTTAATCGTGCGCGTCCGAAAGGCCGCGGAGAAATCACGCTTTCTTCAACGTGCAGTGAAGGCGCTGGATCAATAAAAGCGCGCCAACCACGTCTGGCTGGCGCGATCCTTTCCAAGCGAGGCGGGAAGGCTGGTCGCCGCCCGGCTTTTCAAGCAAACCAACTTGAATGAACCGACACTCACTTAGATTGCGGCGACTGGCGCGCGTTCAAAATTCTGTGGGGTTTCTTTCGCGCGCCGGAAATTGCGAAACCATTTGAAACGTTCTTCAAAAAGATAACGGTCGGTCGCTGCTTCACGGAAGTGACGCGCGATGTTGCGACGGGCACTCAAGAGGGCGGTGATCGAACTGACGCACCAGATGAAGAGCGCAAAGGCGAGATAGCTGTAGGGCTCGGCGGAATTAAATGCTTCGCGGACAAACGAAATTCTTTGAATCAGCGGCAGAGATCCGAAGAATGTAAACCATGGAACAAGGAGCACGCGGACCAGCGCGGCACCCGCCGCATGTCGCGGATTTGCCACGCGCATTCCTTTCCACATGGCGACATAGCCAACCACGGCGAAATCGCCGATGGAAACTGCAAGGAAGCAAAGGATTACCCACACGTCTCCGTCGCGAGGATCCATTTGCTCCCAATAAATGGCGCTGAGGATCAGGTAAAACACAGCGAGCGCGCAATAGGTCTTTAGTTGAATCTTCCGAATGGCCATCCACTGCCCCTTCACAATCTCGCGGACGGTCAATGGGGTGCTCAGAATCATTTCCAACGCACCGCTCTGGCGATCTTCGCCGAGACGCGCGGCGGCGATACTCGCGACCCTCATTCGCACCGTCAAATCGTTGACTGCAAGCGCTGCGAAAAGAAGCGCACAGGCAGGCGGTTTGGGAATTTCATAGTGAACAATGCACCAGCCAACCGCGCCGATCGCAACGACCGCAAAGACAGCCGGCCAAAGAGGGGCGAATCGGTCTCGGAACGAAAGCCAGAACCACGCATTGCGGGTGAGCAAACGCGTGCGACGCTCTTTGCGTTGCTCCGCGGTGCCGTGAGTCCAGCCGATGAACTTCTCGGTCCAATGCCTGAGCAATCCGCCGCTCGTGCCCTGTACCTGCCAGCAGTTGGGTGCGATTCTGCACGCGGAGATCAACGCGACGAGCGCCATCGCCAGCTGCAACAGAATCGATTTCCAAAAATCGTTCGTGCTCAAACCAAAAGCGGCAGTGAATGCCATTTCCTGTGCGCACAACGGACTGGGAATCCGCAGGATGCGTGCCAACTCGGGTTGTTCCCATTGGCGCTCGGTAACCTGCGCGAGCGCAGGGAGCAAGACGGCCAGGAAAACGATGATTCCGCCTGCGAGGCCGGTGGCTGCCCGCTGACTCCGCACGAGGGTTGACACGACCAGTCCGATACTCAGTGCAAGCAGAAGTGAAGTAAACAACGCGACCGGTATTCGGATCATTTCAGTGCCCGCCACACCGCCCAGGAGTACTGGAATACTCAGAATTGGCAGAACTCCAAGTAGCAGGAGCATCGCATTCAAACCACTGGCCAGAAGTTTGCCGAGAACAACGTCTTGTCCTTTGAGGTGCGTGAGGAACAAAAGCCCAAGTGTATCAGCCCGTTTCTCAGCGCTCAACGAATCGCACGTTCGATTGACTCCGCCGAAGACGCACAATCCCCACGCCATATACGAAGTGGCCTTGAGAATGAACATACCGGCCGTTGGTCCGGCCAGGGCGTAGCGCGCGAGCCAGATTAGATAGAGCGACATGGCCAGCGCCGCCACGCCGGTCGTAACTCGCGCCAGGTACACGCGCCCGCTGCGCGCCGCGACGCGCAATTCGCGATCAACGATGGGCAATAGCAACATTGGTTAGACATCATATCGGACAAATCCGAATCGATGTTGTCATGCTATCTAATCAATTTGCGAAGTTTTTCCAACAAGACTGCCAACGGTGGGTGAGCCACTTCGATGGTGTTCTTCGTCGGATCAATAGTCAGTCGGTCTTCGGGATTTGCAAGACACTTACTCAAGTCGAGGAACAGGTCGCGTGTCGTGACATTTGTGAAGATCAGCGGGTAGAAGGTATTGGTCGGGTTTAGAGAAATGAGTGCGGGCGGACCCGACTGCACCAATCGTCCCAAACTGCTAATGGCTTCCCAGTCATTCTGAAATCGAATGTAAGGAATGCGAGCATCGAAAAGGTTTTTAAGATTGCGGTTTTCCTCGGGCAAACCGGGCAATTCAGGAAGCGGGAAAATAAGCCGCGCGACTTTCGAATAATATTTCACGCGCACCTGCTTAACTCGTTCGAGAGGCTCGGCGAGGCTGACCATGACGAGGCGCGAAGAGTAGCTACCACCTCGTGTATCGATGACTTTGCCCTCCTCGTTCAGAAAATCGATATCGAGAGGGAGGTCGGAGATCCCAGGAAGTGACTGGAAAACAAATGCGCATTGAGGATCGAATTGAGTGCGAGGAGTGGTTTGCTTGCGGAGTGTCACCCGGTTCGTTTTTCCATCATGCATGCTGCTCATGCCACGCACTGGTGCGTCCACAATGCCGATCAATTTGAGCAACCCTCCCGAGTAACGGACAACCTCATTAGTCCTCGGTAAGATGGGGTAGATCTGGATAGGACCGGTCGCGACGGTGAGCAGCAATTCAAGTGGAGCGTGGTGCCAAAGCGCGACTTCGGCTTCATACCAAAAGGCGTCCTGGTCGCTCGAGCGGGATGAGCTGCTCGTCAGATTATTTTTGGTGCGTGCGTCGAACACCTGGGCACTCATCACTTTGAAATCGGGCAAATTGGTGCGAGTGAAAACAAATTTCACGGTCGGGAATTGTCCGCGAAATTCGACGTTCGTGTTCCATTCCCACGCCCGAAAAATTCCAGCGAGGTCATTGGTGCCAAGTGGATGCAGGTCTGGCGAATAGAACCGGGCGGGGACGTTGATGGTGTATTCGAAGTTGGTTTTGGGCGCGGCATAACCCACTCCGATGCAGGCCAGAGAAATCGCTCCCGTTCCGATCGGAACGCCGTTTGTTCCGTCAGCACGGTGAATTTCGCCTGGCGGGTAGACAGGGTTTGAGGCAGGAACACCGCCTGGTTCGCGGATGGTCAGCTCAGTGTCAGAAATATCGATGACCGTTCCGGGAGTTTCCTTCGGTTCGGGCAATTCGCTCGGTTTCGCTACGACCATCAACCGTTCATAATCCGGACTGGAGCGCGGAGCGGCAGGATCGCTGAAGAGTCGCCAGTCACGGTCGTAAGTGAGATACGCTGTGATTCCGCCGAGAATCACAGCGACGAGCAGTAGTACGAGCGCGACTTTGCGTAAGAACATAAAAAAAGCCCCACAGCGTTTTCCGAAGTGGGGCTGAAATGTCGGTTGGTCGCGCGACTATTTCAATGTCTTGATGCGAATATTGCGGAAAGCAACCACACCGTGGTCGCCTTGCAACATGATCGGACCAGGTTGATCAAGATTTTGATCCAGTTCGCTCCCCGTCGCTTTGTTCACCTCTATCTGATCATGAATCTTCACGCCGTTCAGGATGGTTGAGACCTTATTTCCCTCGATGGTTACCTGCGCGGTTTGCCATTGCCCTGCGGGACGCGAAACAAATTCGGTTGGCGCGGCCACCTGGTAAATGGCGCCGTTGCCGCCGAGTTCCGCCTTCTTTTTGGTTGCGTCGTCGAGAATCTGAATTTCATGGCGTCCGCGGAGGTAAAGACCGCTATTGGAATTCGAGGCGACCATGTATTCGTAACGAATCACGAAATCACGAAACTTGTCGGTCGAGATGAGATCGTTGCCGTGCCCTTCCGGGAGGTTTACGAGCATCCCATTTTGCACGCTCCAGCTTTGCTTGCCATCTGCATGGCGCAGCTTCCAGCCGTTCAGGTCTGTGCCATCAAAAAGCAATTTGAAACCATCCTTCGCCTCTTCCTTGCTCAGCTTTGCGGCCGTGCTTTGCGGAGTCGCGTCGCCCTTCTCAATTCCAAGCGCCCACTTGATTCCGCCGAGAATGTGCTTTTGATAAGCGTCGCTCAACCAAACGTCTTCACGATGACCCAGTGAGGTGTAAAACAATTTGCCTCGCCCGACCTGCTTGCTCCAGGCAATCGGATAGTCCCCTGGCAAAAGAGTATTGGGATGCTTATCGAGCGTAAGCAAACCATGCACCTTCTCACGATGAAAATTTTTGAGGAGATAGATTTCGTCGAACACCGAGTACTTCGCGCCCAGATGATGCGTCGCCGGGCTATCCTGATCCATATTGATGCACTCGACGCCAGCCTGCGCGTGATGAGTCAAAAACTCACCGCCGAGCATCTCAATGTATGGCGAAAAACTGTGAAAGGTGTCGCTTGCTGAATGCATCCCGATGAAAGCTTTCCCGGACTCAACCCACTTGATGAACCCTTCGCGATCCGGCAGCGGCAAATCACCGGTAGTATTCGCGAAGACAACCCCGTCATAATTTTTCAACGAATCAAGCGACAGCTTCTCTTCCAGGTCTTGGTTGCCTTTCCCGTCCGGACCACCGCGAGCGTAGTCGACGGTAAATAGACCGCTCTGCTCACCGAGACCGGCGAGGATCTTTTCCGCGAGCGGGATCGAGCTGTGCCGAAAACCTTGTGTTGCCGTGACGACTAAAAGCCGCTTCTGCGCGGCAGACGCGCTCGCACTGAGCAAAATTGCGAGCCCGAGGCCCGCCGCCATCCTAAGACATGAGTTCTTCATAAGTGATTCTCAATAAGACTGAGTTCGCATACGGCTCATTCAAAGCTTCGGTCGCCGAATTAAGATCGGGGTAATGAGCGAGTCCTACTTCGAAGTTGTTACCGGAGACGCTCCAGGAAACCACTCGGTATGTTGATCGCCCTGGCGACCAATGTAGGTGACCCGCTTTCCGCTGAGAAACGCGAAGTAACTTTGAACCCCGCAAGCCATCGCGCGGCGCGTGAAGTCGCGATATTTCTGATCGTTGTGTTGACTATCGCGGATATTGGCGCGGAGTGCTTCGACTGAGAAATCTTGTGCGACGTCTGGTAAATCCTCGTAGGTGATCGGTGTCACCACCACTTCTCCACTGCCGCTATAAAAATTTTTGCGCCGGGTTACGTAATCCACGTGATAATATTCGACGCCCGCAGCGATTAACTGGGCGACGACTGCTGGAAATGAAATACTTCCAGCAAGATTTCACGAGCCACTCGTGTGATAATTTCGGTGTTCACGGAGATTCCCTTAGGCTGTCGCAGCGACTTGCGCGCGCTCTACAAGAAAGTCGGCCAGGACCTTGTCGTAAGGCTGATCGGTCAAGACCCGGCGATAGTCGGCTTTGAACTCACGGCAACCGGCGGCTATGCGGTTGAGGAATTTGTTGATTTCCGCGAGATACTGTTCGCGGATGAGTGCGGGTTCAGTCACGATGCTTCCGCTGGATTCCAGGTCAACGAAGCGGACGGGGCGATCGAATTCAAACTTTAATTCGGCCGGATCGAGCAAGTGGAAAATCGCGAGATCGTGTTTTTTGAATCGGAGATGTTGAAAGGCGCTAAGTAATTCCTCGGGGTCGTGAAAGAGGTCGGAGAAAACGGCGACGAGCGCGCGCGGGCGTATCTTTTCCGCGAGATCATGCAGTGTTGAGACCAGGTTAGTAGTGCCTTTCGCTTCGAGACCGGAAAGGGAATCGGTGATGAGTTGGAGATGGGTTGGGGTCCGGCGAGGTGGAAGTTCAAGTGCGCCTTCCTCGCGAGCACAGAGCAAACCAGCGGCGTCGCCCTGGTGAATCACTAAATAACTGAGGGTGGCGATCAGTCGCCGCGCGTAGTCCAGTTTGGTTCCGTTTTTGAAACTGAAGCGCATTGAACCGCTGGCATCCAGCACCGGGTAGAAGCGGAGGTTCGTTTCGGCTTCGAATTCCTTCAGGTAAAAGCGATCGGTGCGGCCGAACACGCGCCAGTCGAGGCGGCGGATATCGTCACCGGGAACGTAGTTGCGGTACTCGGCGAATTCGACGCTGGAGCCGCGATGTGGGCTTTTGTGTTGGCCCGAGATTGTTCCTTCCATTGGTTGCCGCGACATGAGCGGCTGGGCCATGAGCCGATTTAGAACCGCGGGGTCGAGCAACGAACTATTGCTGCTTTGCGGCTCAGCCACGGTCCTGCTCTCCGTGCATCTCCGCGACAAGTCGATCGATGATGATCGGGCTGGTGATCCCTTCGGCCTGGGCCTGGAAGTTCGTCAGGATGCGGTGCGTGAGAACCGGATGTGCGACGGCTTCGAGATCTTCAACGCGGACGAGGTAGCTGCCTTGCAGAACGGCATGCGCCTTGGCGCCCCGAATCAAATATTGCACCGCGCGCGGACCTGCTCCCCACGTGACCCACTTTTTCACCGAGGGCGAAGCCTCGGTTGAGTTCGGACGCGATTTGCGCACCATGCTGACCGCCGCATCATAAATGTGATCGGGCACCGGGACTCTCTGCACGACCTCCTGGTAGTGCAAAACTTCCTCCCCATTCACTAATTTGTTCAACTTGGGCGTGGCGGCACCGGTTGTCTCACGCGCAATGCGCCGCTCCTCTTCGAGCGACGGATAATCCACGTGAATGAAAAACATGAAGCGATCCAACTGCGCTTCGGGCAACGAGTAAGTTCCTTCCTGCTCAATCGGATTTTGCGTCGCAAGTACGAAAAATGGGGAAGGCAAAGGAAAAACGCGACCCGCAACAGTTACCCGATGCTCTTGCATCGCTTCGAGCAGAGCGCTTTGCGTCTTCGGGGGTGTGCGGTTGATTTCGTCCGCCAAAACGATGTTCGCGAACACCGGACCCTTGACGAAGACAAAGGCGCGGCGTCCCGGTTGATCGGTTTCCTGGAGAATGTCGGTGCCGGTGATGTCGGACGGCATCAGGTCCGGCGTAAATTGAATGCGGTTGAATTCCAGCGACATCACCTGCGAGAGGGCATTGACGATGGTCGTTTTTGCGAGGCCTGGCACACCCATAAGCAGCGCATGGCCGCGGGCGAGAATACAAATGAGAAGCCGTTCGATGACTTCTTCCTGGCCGATGATCACTTTTCCCAACTCGGCGCGCATCTTTTCGTAAAGCGCGCGGAGCCGATCGATCGAAGCAACATCGCCCGAGGACATCTCGGCCGCGCTCGGCGCGACCGCTTTGCGCTGCGCTTCCTGAACTGCGTTTGGCATAATAATGACTGGAGCGCGGCTAACGTAGCGGCTCTGCCAGATAGGTCAATTTTTCGGAGGCCCAACGTTTGGTACAAAGAAAAGAGCCGGTTGGAGCCGGCTCGCCGGATGATGAGACCTATCTACGCCCTCATCCAAGGCGCTCAGAAGCGCAGCGGAACCAACTTTTACTAACTGCGCCACCCAGTTCCGCCGCTGAGCAGGATCTCTCTGCCAACCCATTGCAGATGGCGCACCTGTTACTGAAGGGTTAGAGCAGGGATCGAGTAAAAACGTTCAAAGAAATCTTTTCGATCAAAGCGGGGTTTTTTCTTGGGCGAGAAAGAAGAGTCCGGCGTAGATGCGCGGGTCAACCGAAATTCCTTCTTTCTCCTTATTCCTCAACCACTTGGGAGCGTCGGATATGGGGATTTCATGGATCTTGATCTTTTCGTCGGCTGTTCCTCCTCCGGTGCAGACTTTGCGCAGGTTACGTCCGCGGAAGAAGACCACGATCTCGTTGCTCAAGCCCGCTGAGGTAGGACCGCCGGCCAGTTGCTCCCATTCGGCGGCTTCGTAGCCGGTTTCTTCGCGGAGTTCGCGGCGGGCAGCTTCGACGAACTCTTCGCCGCCGTAATGCTCGTCACCGGCGAGGCCGGCGGGAAGTTCGATGACGTTCTTCTGCAACGGGACGCGGTATTGTTCGGTGAGCAAGAGTTTGTTTTCGGGAGTGACGGCGATGATCACTATTCCGGCGGGGGAGTTGGGGCGTTCGGCATATTCCCAGGTGCCGCAGACGCGGACTCGCAGGTATTTTCCTTCCCAGACGATTTTGTGCTCTTTGTTCCCCATATCTATTTCCTCACTGCTTTTGCGCCGGTGCACCTGATCACAACCTCGTCGATGTAACCATCGAAATTTCCGATTTCAAGGGTGGCAGGTTTTCGGCACCAATTCGCGAGTTCTGCGGAGGGAAGTGATTTAACAACTTTGCCATCCACGCGAAAGGAGTAGCCATCCTGCTTGATGGAGAGGCTGATATGATGCCACTCAGATGGTGTGATTACCTCCGCTAGTTCGTCCTTTTTTAGGGCAAACTCCGTGCCGCCACGGACCATCTGGCCTTCATAGATGTTTTCCAGGAGCTGAAGTGAGCTGTTCCAATCTTCTTGAAGAGAGATGATGTTCGCGTTGGTGCGGTTGTACGCTCTGAACGCGTTGAGATAAAGCATCGCTTCGACGGTAACTTCGAACGCAGGACCCAGTTTGGTCAGGTCGATTGTGGTGTAGGCTTTATCGTTGATGTCCTGAAAACGGAGAGCCGCGCCCTGGCGTTGAGACATCCAACTGAGATTGCTCGTGTCGAATTTTGCGTTGCCGCTCAGCTTGAGCGCCGGGGATCGGCCCGTTGCATCGGCAAGGGTATTATCGAGGTGATAGAGGGCAGTTGTGTCGGGAGCGGTCCTGACGCTCATGGCCTGAAAGCGGTTGGCCGCGATCTTTGCTGATGCGCCCGCATTCACAACGGCTTTGGCAAAAGCGCGTCGACCATCGGGCCACATCGCCTCGGCTTCGACCCATTGTTCCCCGACACTCGTTGGCACGAATGCGAATTTCTGCGCAATAACCGGTTCCTGATCGCGAGCTTCCCAGACGATCTGTGCGTCGCGAGCGTCGAGCCCCTCGACTTCGAGGCGCGCTTTGAGCGGTTCGCCGGAAGTGGCAGTTGCCGCGAGACCGGTAATCTTTGCATTCGCGGCACGCCAGGATTGGGTACGCACGTTGGTTTGTCCCATGAGAAATGCGGCGGTCGCAAGGCTACGGGCCTGGTCGACGACCACGAATTCGGTGGTCGTATTGAAGCTGTCTCCCCAGCGGTCGTAGAAGGGATAAGGATTATTTTGCGCGCCATCGGGAGGGAAGGGGAGTGCGCCGAGTTCCTTTTTGTAATGGAACAGGTAGGCGAAGCCGCCTTGGATATTGCCGAGTGGAATGCCGGTAGGAGGAAGCACGCGATAGTCATTTTGTGCGTATTGATGAACGATCTCGCGTTGGCGCCGCCAACCGATGCCGGTGAGATAAGCGACGTTCACCGGATTGCATCCGGCTTCGTAGTTCAGATTGCTGACGATGGCATCGATGTGAGCGGGCTCTTTGCGGAGTTGGGCGGCGACGGCGATGTCGAAAGCGCGCTCCATGGAAAAGTACCAGCCGGCGTTGCGATTGGCTTTGTTGGGGTCGGGGAAACTAGTGCCGTAAGCAGTTTCACGCGCGAAGCGGACGTGGTTCATTGCGGTTTCATGAATAAGGGATTCGCAGCGAGTCAGAAAAGCGGAGTTTACGTCGGTGGCTTTCAGTCGGCCATTGCGGACGGAAAAGAGGTAGGTGCGAGCGGCGTTGCCGTAACCTTCGAAGAGCGGCCACCAGGACCAGCGGCGTGTCTCACGTGATTCGGGATTGAAGCCCGCGATGAGTTTCGCTTGAAACTCCTTTTTTCCGGTCGCGGCGAAAAGAGCGGATGCGGCCCAGGCGAGTTCGTCATCGTGCAGAAATTCGTGCCCGTAATGGGTCAACATTTGATAGGAGCCTTCATTGCCATATTTCGCAATGGCGCGTTCAAGAAAGGACCAACCGCGCATTGCCTTCTCCAGGTAAAGTGCTGCGGCTTCTGGAAATTGTTTTTTGAAGAGCGGTGAAGAGCCGATCTCGGCGAGGGCAGCGGTGGCGGCGGCGCTGGCGGCGGTATTCTTTGGCCAGACGATTTGTGGGTCGCCTTTGTCGGGAAGCACGTTGTCCTCGTATTGGCGTTCTTTGGGATAGACGAGGAAATAGAAACCACCATCGTCATCCTGCATTTTCGCGAGGAAGTCGGCTTCCCATTTTGCCTCCTGAAGCAGATCACTTTTGCCGTCGCCACTTTCTGGCAGGCCGAGATTATCGAGGTCGCCGGATCCTGGGAAATTGTCGGCGGCAAAAACCAGCGCATGAATGAGGCCAGCGCTGTTGATGGTGTATTTGCTGTAATCGCCGGCGTCGTGATGGCCGCCGCTGACATCGATTTTGCCATGGCGCACAAACGGATAGAGGCTTGCATCTGTGCTCGTCAGCGGAGGCGCTTTGAGTCGCGGATCGTTTTTCCCCTCACCTGCGACCTGCGCGATGATCATTTGCGCAGTCTTGAACGATTTGTCAGGAACTTCAGCGGGCGCGGTGTGGCAAGGATCGTGAACGAAGCGGGTGAAGGGAAGCACGTTACTCGTCCCGCACCGCTGGTGATAAAGGCCGAGGGAGTAGGTGCGCGCGAATGCCGCAAAGGTGCCGTCAACGATCCGAAACGGATAGCTAGCGCCAAGGCCCGGAATGGACAGTCGATACGATCCCGGTTGGTTGAAGGCGCTGAAGTCCGCTTCGAGCACAGACTGGTAAGGAGGCAGGGAATCAGGAAAGCCTTTGTCGGGCCGCGGACGCAGCTTGCCTTCGAACACACTCTTGCTGGTGGAGTCGTCAACAATCGAAAAGGCGGATGGTGGCATTTTCAGTTCACCCAGTGTGCCCAGGTAGTAACCGACAATTGCGCGTTTCGGATATCCGGGTGTGTAGCCGACTTCGTTGACATGAATCGCGGGGCTGAAGCGGAGCGGATCGGCGACAACTTCAAAACGAGCCGTCGCGGGCCAGAGATTTTTGTCGGGATTTGTCACCTGAACTTTGGAGTTGGTCGGGGCGGCCTTTTCTAGTTCGAGGTAAAGCTGATTGAGGATGCGAAGATCGCGAGCTTTCAGCGGAGCGTAGAGCGGGCGGCGTTTAAAGCCGATCTGCTTCACCGGTGCAGGTGCGTTGTCTATGCGGACCTCGAACGTCTGCTTCGATGGCAGATTGGTTTTGAAGTTTGGGCCGACGAAGTTCCAAGGTGTCGGTGGAGAATTTTCGTCGCGCTTGGTGCCGATCCAGGTCAGTTCGAGAATGGTCGGCGAAATGATCCGGAGTTCGTGGTCCCCCACGTGCGGCATGGCGAGAGAATTGGTCCCGATCCAGCCATATTCCTGCGCGTGAATGCAAGTGCACACACCCCATGCGCACAAGAGCCGCAAAAACCTCCTTAACACGCCCCAAAAATCTCGTGAATCCGGGCTGTGGTCAAGAGCACGGCAAGGATACTCAAGTATTGGTGAATCGGACGGAGGAGGGACAAAAGAGCGGGGAACTCGAGGTGAAAAATGTGAAATCAAGTACTTACGTCGGAAAAGTCTACATTTCTGTCCGAAGAGATTTCTCGGTTTGGAGGTACAACAATCCCGATGAACTTAGTAGGGATTGAACGGGGAAGAGCAACCATTCTACACAATGAAGGTAGAGCCTTGGGCAAATGCCTGCGCAGCGGTGTATCGCCGGGAGATGGGCGGGTCTGAAGCGGAGAATTGAGATTCTGCGCTTCGGGCACGCTGAGGCGACCGGCGATACAAGAATACGGTCTTGTGTCATGCGCCGAGTTTACTCGGAAGTGTCGGGCGTGTCAGGTGCTTTTTGGAAGACGTTGGGCAATGGCTGTCTCTGCAGGGGCCTCGGGAGCAGGGCGTTTCGAGTAGAACCGGGTCCGATTCGTTACAATCGCTTGATTTGCCCCCGAAGGGCGGGCGCACTCCTAGCCGGATCGAGAACGGTTGACAGTAGGAACGAGTAAGTAATGCTTACTTTGTGACTACGACGATGTCCAGCCGAGGTCAGATTGTTATCCCGCAGACGGTGTGGGAACGCTGCGGCCTGCAGGAGGGCGATCATTTCGTGGTGGAGGACAATCCCGCTACGAAAGCAGTGATCTTGCGCAAGGTGAAGCCGGCGGGCGAATGGTTTGAGGTCTATATGCAATGTCCGGCGCCGTTCGATGTGCCAGCGCGCCGCCGGCGGCTTCACCGTCCGAAACATGGCGTGGTTGGTTGATACCGATCTGCTGTCGGAAGGGACCCGCAAGACGCCGAATGAGCGAGTCCTGGCGTGGTTGGCCCGAAATGCTTCGGGTACTCAGAACGTCAGTGTCCAGATAGAGCGCAGCGGCTGAAGAAATCTTGGGGCACACACCCAACTGAATGAAAGTGGCTTCCCAAACTTGCTCCGCTTGCTGAAACCCCTAACATTTGTGCGTGAGATCGCTAAAAGCCATGTTCTTTATACCTCTGCTCATTGCGGCGTGTTCCTTGTCCGGCGTGACAAGTGGCGCCAATGCTGCAGAACGGTCGAATCTTCCAGAAGCCTCTCAGCTCGCTTTCGAATTGCCTTTCACCGCGCTCCAGTTTGTTTCTGATCCGGAACGCAACATCACGTATGCTGCCGACGTCGTGAACAGCCGCGTTGTCCGGATCAACCTTGAAGACGGCTCAGTCGAAACGCTTATTCCCTCCACGCCGTCTCCAAGCTGGTTCTGCGCCCTCGCCAAAAGCTCTGACAGTTCCTTTCTCTTCGCCTCGATCGGAGATACGGAACAGCAAGCTCGAGTGACGCAAATCGACTTACGGACAAAAGCTCCGATCAAAGAGTTTACTGTCCATCCAAGGCCTAGAGAAATCGTCGCCCTCGGCACTAACTACCTTCTCCTCAAGGCCGCCAGCGGGCGCGTTTTACCGCTCAAACTTTCTGACGGTAGTTTTCTCCCCTCGGCAATTCCCCCTTTTGGCAGGACTATTGCAGTAAATCCGGGCGAAAACGTCGTTATCAGCCAAATGAACGGCTTCGGCTTCAATTCAGTCTCGTTGTATCCATTGAATGAGGCCGGAATTCTCGAATCGGCTGCCAGCTGTGAAGAGCTCGGACAATACATTTCCCCTGAGAGGCTTTTCGTTCTTCGAGACGGCCATCATGCAATCTCCCGCCCCGCGAGAGTTTACGAGTATGCTTTCGAACCTCAGCCAGCCATTAAGGTCCTGCGTTCCCTCGATCCGGTCATGATCGATGCCGTTGCCGAAGATCCGGTGAATCCTGCGTTTTTCGCAGCCGCGCTTTTCTCGTTTACCGATCTATCAGATTGGGCCGTCCTTTACTACAACTCAAAAACGTTAGAGAGTCCATGGCGTATCGCCTTCACCAATGCTGTGCAGCACGTTCAAGTATCGAAGGATCGCATTTACGCTTTTCTCGGAAATGATCGCGGTACGGCGGTAGAACGATTTACCAATCCCGCCACAGGCTCTATTTCTAACGAATCTCCGACCGCGTCATTTGAGTGGACGCCTCGGAGCGCTCTGCCCGAAATGCGCATTCGCTTTGATGCTTCTTCTTCAAGCGACGACTCCTTGTCGCGAGGCCCGTTACTCTATCGGTGGGACTGGAATGATGATGGCGTGTACGACACTCCTTTTACGAACACCGCGTCCGCCGAAACGACCTACTCTCTTGCGGGGTCGAAGACCGTTCGACTCCAAGTGATGGACGTTTTTGGAGAAATCGCACAGGCCACAAATCGAATTGAAGTCGCGCCATTGGGCACTCCCGAAGAATCGTTGCAGTTGCAATTCCTTGCGTATGACGCTCTCTTCGATCCTTCCGCTCCCCTGGTTTACTTATCCGATCCGAGCCAAAGGCGGCTTATTTGTTTCAACTATCTCTCCGGACGCATTGAGCGCGAGATGACGTTCCCTTCACCACCCGGTGAGCTTAAGCTCCTGCCTGGGTCCAGAAGACTCCTCGCAGTTACTCATCCTAATATCCCCGCGTACCCCCGGTTGGGACCGGCAACGGTGGTTGAAGTGGACCTTCAGGAATGGCGTCAAACGCGCCCAATTCAACTCCCGTTCAGCCCGGCTGCTCTCGAAGTCGTCTCAAACAGGTTCATTATCGCCACCGGGGGCCAGCCACCGTACGGCCTCTACTCTTTCGGCTTTGCTGACGGCGCCTTAGCAAGTTCTGTTTCGGACGACGTACCCGCGATCGCACGGGCGCCGATTCAGGGCGACTTCATCTATACAATCGATATACGTGGTGCGCTGAAGAAGTGGCACGTGGATTCTCAGTCCGGCCAACTCACGGAACAGAACTCGACAAGCGGCATTGACACGGATGTTTTTATCGACCCACTCGGCAGCTATATCTTCGACGAACGGGGAAAGGTTTTAAGCATCTCGCCAGCAACTGATGGGGATCTTCAGCCGATCACGACTCTTACGAATGTCTATGGCACTATGGCTGTGGATTTCGACCTGCCCAGTTCGTCTCTGTTCGTTCTCTGCTCGCCACTGACATCATTCGCCGGCCCAACCCTCTTCAATTTCAACGCCAATACATTCGAATTGCGATCCGCCTTCCCGTCCGATGCAGCTCTAAAAATCGCAGCACGTCCCCCGTTCGTTTTCGGAGTCTACAGAGGCCTCTCGGATACGATCGTGTGGAAGAAGATCGTCGCGCCGCCATTAATTCAACTTCAGGCTCCGATTTTTCTTTCCGACAGCGAAATGCTCATTCGAGTCGAGGGCAGTACGACGAACGCCACCCTCCTTCTGCAGCAATCTCCGGATCTCGTTAACTGGAGCGCTATTTCGACTAACCTCCTCTCTCCGGGCAACACGGACGTGCGCGTTACGCGCGACGGCAGAGCACGACTCTTCTTTCGAGCTCGATCGAATTGAATTCACGAGCGAGGCTGAATGCGGTCAGCCAAGCGTTAGGGCCTCATTTCCACGATTGCGGATAAAGAGGTGGACCGAAGAAGATATCGCGCAACCACCGGCTATGTAAATTTTAGCCCTCCGGGCTCGACAGCGGTAGCACATCAATTTCTTTAAGAGAGGTGCGCCCCAGCGGAGATCGGATCAGCGGCTTTTAGTTCGGGCAGGGGACGGATATTGCGTTCGATTTCCTGTTGGTACCGGAGGCGCGCAATCTCGAGATCGTAGTCGGACTGGATTCCGGTCCACAATTCAGGAGAGATGTTGAATAGACGACCTAGTTTCAAAGCCATTTCCGCACTAACATTTCGCTTCCCCCGGCAAATCTGGCTGATGGCAATCGGGGTTGCGCCAATCGCCTTGGCCACACGATATGCAGTTAACCCCAACGGTTTCATAAAATCTTCACGCAAAACGTCACCTGGATGGACGGGTGACAATTGTTCGATTCGTTTCTTCATAATACTTAGTGATAATCCACAATTTCAACATTCCACGCTTCGTTTTCCCGCCACAGAAAACAGATGCGCCACCGGTCATTTATCCGAATGCTATGCTGCCCTTTTCGATCGCCCTTTAAAGGTTCCAAGCGGTTTCCGGGCGGCATCTGAAGATCAGTCAGCGTTCGGGCGCGGTGCAGATATTCGAGTTTTCTTCGTGCGGTGTTCTGGATGTCCGACGGAAATCGTCGCGACCGAAGCCCACGAAAGATTTGCTCTGTTTCAGCACAGGCAAAATTCGAAATCACCGAATAATGTTATCGCATCGCGGTATTATCGTCAACCGAGCATCCAAGCTGGCGAGAATCTTTCGGAAGCGGGCAACATGGCATTGGAATCGGTTTCCACATTTTCGAAGCCCTGGATGAACATCTCCACCTTCTCGTCGTCCGCGTGTGTCGGCTAAAAGTTCATGGAATAACGCGAAGCGTTAAAGGTCCGGGCGTTTGGCGGGAGGTCGATAATCGCGATGCCAGGAAAGGTTCCAGAGTTTCCCGAGTTGGACGTTTTCGACGTGGCCGTCGTAGAAGGCGATGTTGACCGCGCCGGGAAGGTTCGAGCCGGGCGGGTAACCAGGCGCGATGTTGGATGGGACCGAGCCGTGCCGAGGAATGGTGAAGGCTCCCATGCCGGAACCACCCGTCACCAGGTTCCCTGCAGGTCGATCGGTCGCTCTGGGACGGGAGGGGAAATAGGGCCCAGAGGCATCAAATAAAACACCATCGCCAAAGCTCGGAGTTCGCGAAGGATTTTCGATTTCATTCTCTGCAGAGAAACTCACGCTGCTGCTGGTCGTACCGCTTACTGGGACGACAATAAGCCACGGCCAATCACCACTAACCCAAGTGTTCGGAATATAACTGCTCGCTCGACGGCCAATCACTTTAGTTTCCGTCGGCGATCCGGTACTCGACTCGAAAGACACTTCGCCACCGGCTGCGGCCCAGGCCGAGTTCACCGAACCGGCGTAGACTGAACCTGAGGAGTTAATTATTCTCTCCGGCGCACTCGGGCAGATCGAACCCGCATTGGTCTGGCCCCAACTTTGAGACCACCAGGCCTGCTGATTTTCTATGCGGCCGTTTGAGACCAATATATTGCCACCAATATTTCCAGGAAAAGCCCCCGAATCAGAATCAACCGCCATGATAAATCCGACCGCAAGTTGGCGGAGGTTGCCCGTGCATTTGATGCTGTGCGCTTTGCCCTTCGCTTTCGAGAGCGAGGGAAGCAAAAGGCTTGCGAGAATTGCGATGATCGCAATCACAACAAGCAATTCGATCAATGTAAAAGCGTCACGTCGCCCGGCCTGGTGTTTCATAAGGCATGCTGCCAAAAATCCAGCGTATCTTCTCCAGACCGAATACCCAAGGCGAATTGGCAATACAGCGGCGCGGCCAGGGTTTGCTTAAATGTGGGTGAGATTCCGAGCGCGTCCGGCGACCCTCCGGGGCGCTGGCACCTTAATGGAAAAACCGGTGGCTGCGCTCGAAGACTCGCTAGCCGACCGGCTACTTTCCCGTTATCCCTGCGGGATAAACCAAAAACTCACCCGGATTTAATCACACCCGGTGCGCCGCCCCCCCCGTTGGAATCACAGGGAAGGAGAAGGCAATATGGGAGAGAACATTGCTGAATCGCGTGGATCGCAACCTAAAGGTGTGCGGCTACAAATGTTAGGCTGTCAGATTCTGACCGCGCTCCCCTTTTTCCGATGGTGTTCTTTCCCTGTAGAGGTTTGTCGAGGCCCTGCGGGTTTAGCCGATGAGCCAAATGAGGTAGAAGTCCCCCAGCCGGTTTTGTCGACGTAGTAATTGTAATCGCCGGCGAAGGGTCGCAACCGGCCGCCTTCGACATGAACGACCTGGTTCGCGAGTTGTTTGATGAAGTAGACGTCGTGGCTGATGAAAACGAGGGTCCCGGCGAACTGTTTCAACGCATTGATCAACGCTTCAATGCTGGCCATGTCCAGGTGCGTGGTCGGTTCGTCCATCAAGAGGAAGTTGGGCGGATCGATTAGTATCTTCACTAACGAAAGGCGGCTTTTTTCTCCACCGCTCAAGACGCGAACCGGCTTATTGATGTCGTCCCCGCGGAAGAGAAAGGAGCCGAGGAGCGTGCGGACGAATTGCTCGGTGACTCTTTGCTCGGTGTCGAGCGCTTCCTCGAAAACAGTCCGGTCGAGTTTCAGCATTTCGGCGCGGTTTTGCGCATAGTAACCGCATCGGACGTTGTGCCCGAGGACGCGTTCACCGGCGGACGGGGTTAAGACTCCGCCCATTAGTTTCAACAAGGTGGATTTGCCAGCCCCGTTTGGGCCCACCAAAACAATCCGCTGAGCGCGCTCGACTTCAAAATCGAGGCCTTCATAGACCAGCGTTTTGCCGTAGCCGAAATTAATATTTTTAAGGGTGATGACGCGCTGGCCGCTCCGTTGCGGCTGCGGAAAGCTAAAACCAATCGTCGCGGTTGGATCGACGGGCGCTTCGATCTTATCCATGCGTTCGATCTGTTTGAGTTTGCTTTGCGCCTGAGCGGCTTTCGTGTTCTTCGCCCTAAAACGATCCACGAAATCCATCAACCGGTCGATCTCGCGTTGCTGATTCTTGTAGGCCGCAAGATGGTTCGCTTCATTCGCTTCGCGCTGGATGAGGAATTCGTCGTAATTTCCGCGGTAACGGTTCAGTTGCCGGAAGCGGAGCTCGACCACGGAACCGATGATCTGATTCATGAACTCGCGGTCGTGGGAAACCATCAGGATGGCACCCGAATAATTCTGGAGGTGCGATTGGAACCAAAGCAGGGAGTGCAAATCGAGATGGTTGGTCGGTTCGTCAAGGAGCAGGAGGTCTGGCTCCTGCACCAGCAACCGGGCGAGGTGTGCGCGCATGGCCCAGCCGCCACTCAGTTCGCGCGCGGGACGGTCGAAATCGCTTTCCCGAAACCCGAGGCCGCTCAGGATCTGTTTCGCCCTGGCCTCGTATTCGAATCCACCGAGCTCGGCATAGCGCGAGTGAGGGTCAAGCTCATCTTCGTTCCAGTCTTCGTTGTCCAGAGACCGGCGGGTAGGGATCAAGTCCGGGTGAAGATTGATCGCGATCTCGATCACCGTCTCGTCGTCGACTGGAGCTGTTTCCTGCGGAAGGAACCCTACTGAACAGCGACGATCCCGTGTGATCTCTCCCTTGTCCGGCTCTTCCCGGCTCAAAATGAGATTGATGAGGGTGGATTTTCCGGCTCCGTTCGGACCAACCAATCCGATCCGTTCGCCACGGTTTACCTGAAGCGAAGTCTCAGCAAGCAACTCGCGCCCGCCGAAACATTTACTGATATTGACAATCGAAAGCATTTTTCGAGCGGGTAAAGTGCCGCTCGGCGGGAATCTCGCAAGTGGTGATTTTGAAGAGGAGAATCGATGCCAAAATAGGGACAACGTGGAAGTTGTCCTTACCGGAGCGGGAGGATCGCACTTGAGTAGCACCCGCTTCGGGGTGCGGGGGAAATTGATGGGGCCGTCCGGTGGTAGCGCTCGAAGAACTCGCGCAACCACCGGCTATGCAAATTTGAGCCCTCCGGGCTCGACGAGCGGCAGAGCATCAACTTCAAGGGAGCGCGCCCAGCGGAGATCGGATCAGGCGGCTTTTAGTTCGGGCAGGGGACGGATATTGCGTTCGATTTCCTGTTGGTACCGGAGGCGCGCAATCTCGAGATCGTAGTCGGCCTGGATTCCGGTCCACAATTCAGGAGAGATGTTGAATAGACGACCTAGTTTCAAAGCCATTTCCGCACTAACATTTCGCTTCCCCCGGCAAATTTGGCTGATGGCAATCGGGGTTGCGCCAATCGCCTTGGCCACACGATATGCAGTTAACCCCAACGGTTTCATAAAATCTTCACGCAAAACGTCACCTGGATGGACGGGTGACAATTGTTCGATTCGTTTCTTCATAATACTTAGTGATAATCCACAATTTCAACATTCCACGCTTCGTTTTCCCGCCACTGAAAACAGATGCGCCACCGGTCATTTATCCGAATGCTATGCTGCCCTTTTCGATCGCCCTTTAAAGGTTCCAAGCGGTTTCCGGGCGGCATCTTAAGGTCAGTCAGTGTTCGGGCGCGGTGCAGATATTCAAGTTTTCTTCGTGCGGTGTTCTGGATGTCCGACGGAAATCGTCGCGACCGAATTCCACGAAAGATTTGCTCTGTTTCAGCGCAGGCAAAACTCGAGATCCCCGAAAAATGTTATCGCATCACGGTATTATCGTCAACCGAGCGTGGATCAGCGGGACCGTGTTCGACTTAGTCAGGGAAGTTGAGCGCCCAACTTGGCTCGTTTGGCCAGTCAGATCGAGACTTCGGTCTCTTCGGCGTGGACGTGAAGGTAGTCGAGAATGCGGGCGACGCTTTCGTTGACGCTGAGCTGGTCGGTGTTCAATACGAGTTCGGGCGAGTCGGGGGCTTCGTAGGGGGCTGAGATGCCTGTGAACTCTTTCACTTCGTTCGAGCGTGCTTTGGCGTAGAGACCTTTGGGGTCGCGCTGTTCGCAGATGTCGAGCGGGGCGTTCACGTAGACTTCGATGAACTGGCCGTCCAGCAGCATGCTCCGGACGAGATCGCGATCTGCTTTGTAGGGCGAAATGAAGGCGGTGATGCAAATCACACCGGCATCTGCGAAAAGTTTGGCGACTTCGCCGACGCGCCGGATGTTTTCGCGGCGTTCCTGCGGGGAGAAGCCGAGGTCGGAACAGAGACCGTGGCGGACGTTGTCACCGTCGAGGACGTAGGCTTGTTTGCCGAGGTTGAAGAGTTCGCGTTCGACTTCGGTCGCGATGGTGGATTTACCGGCACCGGAAAGTCCGGTAAGCCAAACGACCAGGCCGGGATGGCCGTTGCGGCGCGTTCGTTGGGCGGCTGTAACTTTGCCGTGGCTCCAGAAAATATTGTCGCTCTTCTGAAATGAATCGGGTGTGCGTTTCGGGTAAGCGTCTGCAGCGATGATTCCGCCGCCGGCGACTTCGAAGCCGTCGACCACCACAAAGCGGCCGGTGGAAACGATTTCGGAGTGGACGTCGAACGCCACGGGACGACGTGTTCTGATGGTCAGTTCCGCGACTTCGTTGCGGCCAACGAAAAGCTCCTTTTCCCTGCGAGAAATGGTTTCGAGCGTTGAGGAATCGATCACCTTGTCGATGGAATCGATTTCACATTCCAGTTCCTGCGTAGTGAGTTTGAGCTTGTAAAGTTTGCCTTTGCGAAAGGGCGAACGACCGAGCCAGAACAAGCGCGCTTTGAATCGGGTGAGTTCGTAGGGGGCGTCGGTTTCGAGCGAAGCGATGGCACCGCGTTCGACGAAAATCTGTTCAGTCAATGTGACACCGATCGATTCGCCCGCGGAGGCCAGTTCGCGCGACGGGGCGTTCCAGCGCTCGATCGTTTTGACTGTGCTTGTTTTGTTCCCTGGGGAGAAGAGGAGGCGGTCCCCGACCTTAATCGTGCCTGACTCCACGCGGCCAGCGAGGATGCGACGCTCGTCGAAGCGATAGACATCCTGGATCGGAAAACGGAGCGGTTGATTGCTCGGAAGGGAAGAAACCTGGAAGTCGTCGAGAATCTTGAGGACGGTTGGCCCCTTCCACCAGGGCATGTTCTTGCTCAAAGAAGCGATGTTGTCGCCGTGCTTGGCGGCGATGGGAACGAATTGCTTCGGTTCTACGCCGATGGTCTGGAGAAATTTGCGATATTCCTGTTCGAGGCTTTTGAAGCGTTCTTCGGAATAGTCCTGCAGGTCCATTTTATTGACGAGGACCGCGATTTGTTTGATGCCGAGCAGGTTCAGGAGGTAACCGTGACGACGGGATTGTTCCTGCACGCCTTCGCTGGCGTCGATCAGGAGGAGAGCGGCTTCGGCATTGGCGGCTCCAGTGACCATGTTCTTGAGGAACTCCTTATGGCCGGGAGCGTCGATGATAACGTATTGGCGCTTGGCGGTGTGAAACCAGATTTGGGCGGTGTCGATTGTGATATTCTGGTCCCGCTCGGATTGAAGGGCGTCCATGAGGTTCGCCCATTCAAACGGCACGCCGCGGCGTTCGGCAATTTTCTGGAGCTGCTCCAGTTTGCCTTCCGGAAGCGATCCAGTGTCGTGGAAAAGGCGGCCGACAAAGGTGGATTTGCCGTGGTCCACGTGGCCAACAATAACGATCTTGAGTTGTTCGGTAGGAGACATGATTTGCGCGAGGGAGACTAAATTTCAATCTGGCCGTCGAAGACGAAATCGGCCGGGCCGGTGAGGTGCACATTCTCGAATGAGCCGTTATTTTCGCGGAAGCTGACCTCAAGGGTATCGCCGCCCTGAACTTTGACACTCACCGGTGAGGTGAAGCCGTGGAGTTTGGCGGAGATCAGAGCAGAAGCGGTGACGCCGGTGCCGCAAGCGAGCGTTTCGCCTTCCACGCCGCGTTCGTAAGTGCGGACGCGAATTTGATTCGGGCCGAGGACCTGGACGAAATTCACGTTCGTTCCCCTGGGGGCAAAATGTTTGTGGAAACGGATTTCATTCCCCAAGCCCTGCACCATTGCTTTATCCGCGTCGGGCACGAAAAGAACAGCGTGCGGGACGCCGGTGTTCAAAGAATGAATGGTGTCGGTGCCGGTCGAGAGCTGCACTTTTTCGTTCAGACGCAGATCTTTTGGGGGAGTGAGATTGATCTGCACACGTTCACCCGCGTAGGAGGCTGTGATAATTCCGGCGCCGGTTTCGAAAGTGGTTTTGCCGTTGGTTCCGGCCTGGCGCTGGATGTAGCGGGCGAAACAACGCGCGCCATTACCGCACATTTCGGCGGTGCTGCCATCACTGTTATAAAAGTCCCAAGCCCAATCGGCTTTGCCGGTGCGTGAGGGCACGAGCAGGAACAGACCGTCCGCGCCGACGCCGCGGTGGCGGTCGCAAATCTTGATGACGTCGGTCGGGCGCAACTGAATTTTCCCCTGACGATTATCGACAAGAACGAAGTCGTTTCCGGCTCCGTTCATCTTGGTAAATGGCACCAACATGAACAGGCAACTTAGCGAGCGTCCGCAAAACTGCAAAGGATTTGATTCTAACCACGAACGGACGCTAATGAACGCGAATTAAGGGAAAAAGTTCAGTGACGGAAGGTTAGCGCGAGAATCACGATTCCAAGCGCGATCCGGTACCATCCGAATGGGTTGAAGGTGTGGGATTGGACGTACCGGAGAAGCCACTTCACGGCGATGAAGGCGGTGATGGCGGCGACAAGGGTGCCGAAGCCGATCATACCCCAATGCGGGGGTTCGGAAGCATCCGGATGACGGACAGCGGAGAGGATTTCGTTCGCACCGGCGGCAAGCAGGGTAGGGATGCCGAGGAGGAAAGAGAATTCTGTCGCGGGGCTGCGGGCGATGCCGAAGGCCATGGCCATCATGATGGTAGTGCCAGAACGGGAAGCGCCGGGAAAGATCACCGCGAGAAGTTGGGCGATGCCGATGGCGATGGCCACCGGCCAGGTGACGGTCTCGCGCAGTTTTTTCCCGCGAAGAGCCATTTCGATTGCGATAATAAGAACGCCGCCGATGAGGGTGGCGAGGGCGATGGGAACCGGATCTTTCGGAAGAGTAAAATGAAGCTTTTTCAGAAGCAGGCCACCAATCGCCGTCATGATGAACGCTACGGCCAGCTTGGCGATGTACTGCTGATTCTCCGGTTCACGCCAGCGCAGGAACATCTGTTTGACCCGTTCGGTGAAGACCAGAATGACCGCGAGAACCGCACCGCATTGAACGACGGCGAGGAACAGTTCACTCGGTTTGTGGGCCAGCCAGTTCGAGGCGAGCAGCATGTGCCCGGTGGAAGAAATGGGGAGGAATTCAGTAATTCCTTCGATCAGCGCGAGAATGAAGATGTCGAGCCACTCAGGCATCGGGTGTTTAGAAAGGAAAAGTGCCGGTAAGACAAGCCAAATAAGGGCGTTGCTTCGGCTTGACCTTTGCCGAGGGAACTGGTGCTCTCATTGCGTATCCCTTTTTATGAAGGCTCGCTGGACGATCCTCACGCTGTTGCTGTTCGCTGTCCCGTGCGCGAGAGGGCAGCAGGCTTTGGAATTGAAATTTTATTCCGGCCTGACGATCACGGGCAGGGTCGGCCAGGTGTATTCAGTAGAGTTCACCACGGATCTGGCGGCGAGTAACGAATGGCGTTGCCTGGATTTTGTTCGCCTGCCTGCGACGACTTATCTCTGGATCGACCAAAGCGCACCGGTCGGAGCGCGGCGGTTTTATCGTGCGGTGGAGGATGTGCGGACGAACATGGTTTACGTTCCGGCCGGCAGTTTTCGGATGGGCAGTCCCACCAACGAAGTGGATCGAGAATTGAACGAGGGGCCGCAGATGGATGTGACGATCACAAAGGGGTTTTACATGGCGAAATACAAAGTGACGCAGCGCGATTATGAGCGGATCACTCTGGCGTGGCCGAGCGTGTTCACGGGCGATTTTGACCGGCCTGTGGAAACGGTGAGTTGGGAAGACGCGACCAATTATTGCGCACTGCTCACGAAGCGCGAGCGCGCCGCTGGGTTAATCCCGCCGAATGCCGTTTATCGGTTGCCTACTGAAGCGGAGTGGGAATATGCCTGCCGGGCGTGGACTTCAACGCGCTTCAGTTACGGGGATGACCCGGGTTACACGAGCCTGGAACAGTATGCGTGGTATCTGGCGAACAGCGCCCACACGACGCACGTGGTAGGTCTGAAACTGCCGAATCCCTGGGGTTTATATGACATGCATGGCGGCCTTTGGGAATGGTGCTGGGATTGGTATGGCCGTTATCCAGGCGGGGCTCAAGTTGACCCGCAAGGGCCTGCTACCGGACAGTATCGCGTTTTTCGGGGCGGAAGTTGGGGTTGCAAGGGCGGACGCTGCCGCTCTGCGGTGCGGGAAGCCGATCCCGAGGGGCAGACCGGTTACGTTGGGTTTCGCGTTGTGCTCTCGGCCTCGCCGTATTAGAGCAGTTAAACAAATACTGTAGCCATTCGGCACGGTCCTTTTCGCTTCTGGCTTCGTTTCGGCTCAGTTACAGGCGACTGCGGGCATGCTCCTTCGCCAAGCCTCGCCAGAACCAAAAAGTCCTCGTTCCGAACGGCCACATTATTTATTTAAATGCTCTAGTGCCTGTTCAGCCAGATCATTGTTGCGCGATGCGCGCCGCGGTGGCTCTCGCCCAGGTGTCCGCCGCGAGTATCTCTTCGAGGTTCGGATGTGGAACGAGCTTGTGAGCGTTCATCGTCTCGGAAACGGTTCTTGTAATTCCGGGGAAATTGACGCGACCGGAGCAGAACGCCTCGACAGCCACTTCGTTCGCTGCATTGAGCACCGCGGGCATCGTCCCGCCTACCGTCCCAGCGGTGCGCGCGAGGTTCAAGGAGGGGAAGCGCTCCAGATCCGGCTCCTCGAAAGTCAGTGAACCGATTTTCGGAAAATCTGTTTGGACCCGTGTGTTGTTAACGCGATCGGGATAAGTCAACGCGTACTGAATCGGCAGGCACATGTCGGGCGTGGAGAGTTGGGCGATGATGGAACCGTCGATGAACTCCACCATGGAATGGACGATGCTTTGCGGATGCACGACGACACCGACGCGATCCATCTCAATATCGAAAAGCCAGCGCGCTTCGATCATTTCGAGCCCTTTGTTGAAGAGGGTAGCGGAATCGATGGTAATCTTGCGGCCCATCACCCAGGAGGGATGCTTAAGGGCACGTTCCACGGTGATGTTCGCAAACTCTTCCTTCACCGTTTTGCGGAAGGGCCCGCCGGAGGCGGTCAGCAGCAACCGTCTGACCGATCCACATGGCTTCCCGTCGATGCACTGGAAAATAGCGGAATGCTCGCTATCCACCGCGAGCACTTTTACGCCATGCTTCCGCGCTTCACCCATCACGATCTCGCCGGCCATGACGAGAATCTCCTTGGAAGCAACCGCGATATCCTTGCCCGCGCGAATCGCGGCCAAGGCCGGCCTTAATCCGGCGGTGCCGACAATCGCGATCAACACAATGTCCGCCTCGGGCAACGTCGCGAGATGCACCAATCCTTCATCGCCCGAGTGCACTTTCGTGCGTCCGCCGAACATCCGGTCGAGTTCCGAAGCTTTGCCAGAGTCTTGCAGGCAGATCGCTTGCGGTTTGTGTTTGAGTGTTTGTTCGGCGAGCAACTTCGAGTTATTGCCCGCGGCCAGTCCAATCAATTGAATACGTTCCGGCAAATCCTCAGCGACTTTAATGGTGCTGGTTCCGATCGATCCTGTACTCCCGAGGAGAACGACTTTCTTCATCAACAAAATGGCGCGGCGCTCACATCAAAACGTGCCGCAAATACAAATACATGAGCGGTGCATTAAAAAGCAGACTATCCATCAAGTCCAGAATTCCGCCAATGCCTGGAAAGAGCCGTCCAGAGTCCTTCACCCCCGCCTCCCGCTTGAACAGAGATTCAATCAGGTCCCCGATCACCGCAGTCGAACTGAGAATAATTCCCAAAATCGTCGCATGCATCGTGTTCATATTCGGCAGATGCCCGCCGGCCAGCTTCGTATAACCGATACTGACCAACGTCGAAATTACAATTGCCCCCGCAAAGCCTTCCCACGTTTTTCCCGGACTGATGCGCGGAATCATTTTATGCTTCCCGAAAAGCGATCCGGTGACGTACGCGCCGAGGTCGCTGAACTTCGTCACGAGGATGAAATGCAGCACGTAAAAGCGCCCTTCGATGCCCGGATAGAAATTAATCTTCTGGATGAAGTTCAGAAGCCACGGCACATACATCAGTCCGAATAATGTCGTCGCAATGGCGGTGATCGCTTCCGGGTTGCTCTTGGACATGAATTGCCGGACGCACAAACCGAGCACAAACAAAATCAGGTAACTCGTTTCGAAATCGTTTGCCTCCGCCGGCGCTACGTTCCGTCCCATGGCTCCCGACAGATAAAAGAAGGTCGAGGTCATCAGCAGCAACCCGCCGAAAATCCCCCAGCCTTTGTAGCACGCCAGCCCGATTTTTTTTGCGAGGTCGTAAAACTCGATCAATCCCGCGCCCGCCAGCAGGAACATGATCAGAAGAAAAAAATAATCGGAAACGATCTTGCTCTTTGAAAAAATTGCGAGAAGGACAATGGTCCACAACGCGACGGAACTAGCCAGCCGCCGCAAAAATATTTTCCCGCGCGAAACGGGCGGCGGCGTTGAAGGCTTGCTCGATTGCTGCTGATCGGCCATGCGAGCCAGCAAAGTACCGAACTAAAAAACCGTGTCTAGGCCAAACGCCAACGCTCGCTGGGCGGAATTGGAAAGGAAGCTAAGGTGGCGCGAGGTTGGTCGCCATAGCACGCGTGCCGGACGATGAGGCTTCCGGTTTGGGAGGTTGGGGGATGGGCGCAGGGGGGAGGGGAGGGAGTTTGGTCACGAGTTGTTTCCAGGTGGCGCGGTCTTGCGGGGTCATCGCTTCCCACCGAGCAGCATTGCGCAGGAACGAAGCGCGTTCTGGCGGTGGCAGAAGAGCGAATTTTTCGAACGACTCAACGCAAACCCGGCGCTGTTCGGGCGAAAGCTTCGCGAAAGCATCGAGGGTTTTCTGGATGTCCTGCTGTTCGGTTTCGGGCAGTTCCTCGAAAGCGCGGGATTGTTGCGCGCGGCTTAGCTGGAAAAAGGCGGTGAGTTGCTCGGCGCTACGACCGCGAGCAGCAGAACTTTTCGTATTCCAAATCTTTAGCGCTTTGTCGAGTTCTGCCCGCCGTTCCGGGCTAAGGACAATCATGATTTGCTCGGGAGAACGACCTTGCTGCACCTCGAGAAAATAGCGAGTAACCAATTCGCGAGCTTTATCATTTTCCAAAATGTTTTTGCGATCTTGAGGATCTAACGAATCCCATTTCGCCAGCCGTTCCTGAACGATGCGGCGAAGTGCCGAGGGAACGAGGTTCATGGAGGCTTGCCGATCTTCTGGCTTCATGGCCATGAGGGGCCGCATAAACCAACGCAGTTCCAGCATCTGCAATCGGCGCTCGCGTTCCGCGGCGGGCAACGCTTCGTAGGCGGTCAGCTTTTGGAGAAGGACCTTTTGTTTATCCGCAGGGTAGGTTGCAACCGCTTTGGCGCGATCGTCGGGCTTCATGGCGAGCCAATCGCGGAATTCTTGAACGGGTGACGGTGGAAGGGGCGGACTTTGCGGTGGAACCGGAGGCTGGGCGTCAATCTGCAGGCTGCAAAACGCCAGAATCAGAAACCATCGCGCGAATGGAGGGAGTGGGATCATTTTTGCAAAGCAACAAGCAGTTCCATGTCGACGTCGCTCTCGGCAACGGTTGGCAGAGCGCGGATCGCCTCGAAGTTTTGGAAGAGTTCTTCAGGGCGAATTTTTTCGGAACCAATGACCGAGGCGACCTCGGTGTAGGTGCGCACTTTCAACGCCATATCCGCGCGCTGTGTGTTGTGGTAACGGACCCCTATCGCGAGACCGATCGCGCAAACGCCGACGAACGCGGCCAGAGCTTGCGCGAAAGTTGTTCGCAAAAACGGCAAGCGAGATAGCCAACCGCCTTTCGCCGGTCGAGGTTCGCGCATCGCCGCCAGAAGCGTCAGCGCGGTAAAATTACTGGAGATCGGCACGTCCGGCAGCCGGTCCAAGACGCGATCCAACGCTTGTTCTTCCGCGAAGGTGTCGCGGCACGCCGGATCATTCTGCAGAAGCTGCGCCCATTCGTTTTTTTCCGCCTCGCTCAAACTGTCCCGGAGCGCTTTGGCGATAAGGTCCCGTTTGTCTGGCCTGTTCATCGCATCCTCATTTAGTAAAAACCGAGTTCATTCGAAAGTTGCTCATGATTCGTTCCATACGCCGGTTTTCAGGTACGGTTTGAGTCTCTCCTTCAAGGTTTCGCGCCCTCGATGGATCAATGATTTGGTTGCAGAAAGGGAAACACCCATAATTTTGGCGATTTCCTCGTAGGACATTTCCTTTTCTTTGAAGAGCAGAATCGCCGTGCGCTGGTTTTCGGGCAGGCCCGCCAGCGCCTCTTCCACTTTTGCGCTTAACTCGTCCTGCACCAGCCGGTCGGGTGCAGAAACATTCCGACGGTCTTCGAATTGCCGTGGAGCGCTGGATTCGTCCGACGGATCAAGAACAGCATCAAGTGATTCGGCAGGGTGCCGGGAACGGCGGCGAATTTCGTTGAGTGAAAGGTTGCGGGCGATGGTGAAAAGCCAGGTGGAAAACTTGGCTTCGACACGATAGCGGTCGGCGAATTTAAAGACCTGCACGAAGACGTTTTGCGCAAGGTCTTCGGCCTCAGCGACATCACGCACATTTCGGTAAAGAAGATTGACCAGAGGCTGTTTGTATTTATCGACCAGTTCTTCGAAAGCAGCGGCATCGCCCTGCTTCACGCGAAGCATGAGCGCGGCATCCGGATCGAGTTCCCCCGCCATGGTCAAATCTAATGCAACACCGTCGGGCGAAGAAGTTGCGGTTCTAAATTTCTCTGCTGCTTGGGGCGACTTCGCCAGGAACGCCATCCTTCGCGAAGTTCCAGTGAAAGCCAGGAGGCCAGCGCGCCGGCCAACTGGCCAACATCGCGACGGTTCAACGTGAAACCTGGAATCAGGTGGCGCATGCCACGGTTGGTTTTGCCGAGGGCGCCCATTCGCCGCCGGTGACGAGCAATTTCCGCCAGACGCCGATTGTAGGTACGCATGAGGTTGAGCGCGCGGCCAGATTTAGGACCGACGAAAGGCGGCATCAGCAGCGCGCTTTCACCATAGCGGAAGGGTTTCTCGACAACCCCGAGATAATAAAGGCCGAGGTCAAGGCGTAGGGCGAGTGTCATCAGGTCCCACTCGCCCATGTATTCGTATTTGTCGCGATAAAGAGCATCGAACCAGGAGCGGTAGCTCACGGAGAAATCGCGGTTGTACTTCGCGAGACGGTTTGTCATCGGTTCACCGCGGCGTTGTGCCGTGATCAGTTCGGCGGCGGAACTGGTGGTAAAAGAAATCCAATCGAGCCCCGGACTGTAGAACGGATCGAGGAAAGCCGCGGCATCTCCGACCAACACGAATCCGTCGCCTGCGAAAGTGGTGCTGCAGTAGGCAAGATTCTTCCGCCAGTGCACGTCGCTCTCATCGAATTTCGCATCCTCAAGCATTTCCCGAGCGACGGGATGCTTGCTCAAGAACATTTTCAGGCGGTCACCGACTGATCCGCCGTCCTGCGGCCAATCGACGAGACGCTGATCGAAAACAACGCCCACGCTGACATCGCCACCCTTCAGGGGAATCCACCAACTCCACCATCCGTCGCCCATGACGTGATTCGTTGCCGTATTCCGAATGCAGTGCACTGCCGAAGCCCAATCCGGATATTTCTCGGCTAATTCGCGGCTATCCCAATCCTTCACCCCGCGCCAGCGCGCCCATGCGGCGCTGGTTGGATGGTCGCTGTTCGGCCGGAGCCAATTATTTTTTCGCGCGAGCAGAGCAGCCACGCCCGAAGCATCCACCACCCAGCGGGCGCGCAAAGTCTCGGTCACTTCGCCCATGCGAACCGTGATCGACTGCTCTCCACCGGAGGCGAGTTCAATTTGGGTGACGTTGGCCGGGCGCAGAAGTTTGGCGCCGGCCATGCAGGCGCGGCGAAGGACTTCTTCATCCAAGGTGGCGCGATCCAACTGATAGGAAGGCAGGCGCACCTGATACCGCCCGCCGAGTTCGCTCGCTTCATCGAGCGATTGCACCTCATCATTCGTGAACCAGAAACGAAGCCCCTGTTTTACGATATGTGCTTCGTTGAGGTATTGGGTCAGCCCGAGTACGCGTCCGAGAAAGAATCCGCTCACCTCCACCGTCGCTTCGCCGACGCGCCGCGAAAGTTGGGTGGATTTCTCAATTATGACGATGCGCAGACCTGGATTTTTCCGAAGCAACAGTATAGCCGTCGCCGCCCCCGAAAGCGCCCCGCCAATAACCACCACGTCGTAGCACAACTGAGCTTCAGGGGCCGCCACATCCATATCACGAACTAAATCCGATTCCGCCAGCGAGGGCAAGGGGTGATCAGGCAATGGTCTGCTATTCGACGAATCAGGCTACTCAAGTTCCTGTGGAGGTGGATCGACCGCGAAACTAGTCAAAAGAGTGAACGCGGTTGCTCGATCTGTCGCCTGGCAGATTCGACGTGATAAGCAGTCTGGCACTTGGGGCAGAACAGGTGGAATTCGTAATAGTACTCGCGAGTCGGCTTGAACCGGCCCGGCCGCTTGACCAGCGAGGCCGAGCATTTTCTGCATGGATCGCCCTCCCGCGGATCGGGTCGGACCCCTTCCGTCTCAGGCCGATTTTCGTACCCGGTATCGATTGGAAGGTCAGCTTGTCGGAGCGCAAGATCCGCGAGCTGATCACAGCGTTCGTTTTCCTTATGGCCGGCATGTCCTTTCAGCCACTTAAATTCCACCTGGTGCGTTTCGCAGAGCATCAGCAGCCGGTCCCAAAGATCGATATTCCTGGCTTGTTCCGTCTTACTCAGCCACCAACCGTTCGCCTTCCAGCGTTCTGCCCATCCCTCCATCACAGCGTTCACCAAATATTGCGAATCACTATAAAGGGTCACTTTGCATGGCTGTTGCAACTTCTGAAGACCGGCGATTGCCGCCATGATTTCCATCCGGTTGTTGGTCGTCTTTCGAAATCCGCCGCTAATCTCAAGGCGTTTCTTAGGATGCAACAACACCGCGGCATAAGCGCCTGGCCCGGGATTGGGTTCGCAGCCACCGTCGGTGTAGATCTCGACGACGGGCAACGGGGCCGATGTTGCGTTCACATTGCTCATGTATTCCAACTGCGACGATAAGCGCTGGCCCAAGGACCCGTAACCCGTCGTCAGCGAGCCAAAGGCTCGCCTGTGTTCTCAAGAATTTCGGCGGGTGGAATTCCAGAACGGCGCACGCGGGGGATTTCGATGGTTGAAGCTTCGACCTTGATGAAATCGAGAATCACGGGTGCGAGGATCATCCCGGGAATGCCCATCAAGCGCTCGCCAATAATCAGGCCGATCAACGTTAGCCAGACAGGATTTTTGATTTTATCGCCGATGATTTTGCTGTTCAGAAAGTATTCGAATTTGTGCAGGACGATCAGGAAAACCAGGGAGGCGAAGGCGAGTTGGGGTGAGATGCGGAACGAGAGGGCGACGATGGCGGTGTTGCTAATCAGGTTGCCGATGATCGGAAGCATGCCGCAGAGAAACGTGAGGACGATCATCAGGGGTGCGTACGGCAGGCCGATGGCGATGACGTAGATCGCGGTGAAGCCGGTATTCAGAAGCGAGATGATAAATTGGGCGCTGATGACGCGTGAAAAGCTCTCGTAAAACGAACGGAAGCGTGCCGCGATTTCCTCACACGCGAACGAGTAGAGGTTGTTCGAAGCGGCGCGCCTGGCGTGGATCGGATCCATTTGTGGGTTTAAGAAAATGCAGGTTCCGACAACCACACCGATGAGAAGAAAGGCGAATTCTTTGGTCGCGATCTTGGCAAAATTTCCGAGGTAGCCGGCTTGAGCCTGAACGGACTCTTTGACCCACTTGATTGTTTCCGCCTTGGTCGTCTCTTTTTCAACTGACTCCGCAATATCGGATGGGAGCGGCCAATTGCGGGCTTTCGCGTAATCGACGAACCGTTGAAGAGAGTCTTCCGCGATATTCGGGAGGGCGACGACGGCTTGCTTGATGAAGTAACCGAATCCAGAAAAAAGGGTGGCGACCAGCAGGATAAAAAAGATTATCGCGATCAATTTCCGCCCACCGAAATTAAGTTTGCTCAGGACGAAACAGGTGAACAGAACCGTGAGGAATGGCGTGGCGAGCTTGAGATAACCGGCAAGCACAAGCAGCCCGAAAATGAGCCAGTACCCCAAAAATCGCGCTTGAAATGGTCGCATCATCTAAACAGCCAGGTTAAAGCCGGCGCAACTGCCAGACTGGGCAGATAATCCGCGAGCGGCACTTTCTGAATATCCAGAATAACCACGGAGATGCAAAGAATCAAAAGGCCGCCGGTCGCATTGATGCTGTCGAGCAAAAGATGGTTTTCTAGTAACGGTTGGACCGAGTGTGCAGCCAGCGTGATGGTCCCCTGGTATGCCAGCACCGGAATGGCGGCGAAGATGGGACCAATGCCAAATGTTTTGACGAAAGCCATGGTGGCAAGGCCATCCATCAGTGATTTCACAGCGAGAGTTTGAACGCGTCCGGTGAGGCCATCTTCCAGCGCGCCCAAAATGGCCATGGGACCGACACAGAAAAGGATCGTGCAGGTGACGAATCCCTCACCGAAACGCTTCGGTTTGTCCGGGGATTCCTGGCTGAAAGCATTTTTAGCCTGTTCGCCGAGGCGATTGATGCGCTTCTGCAACCGGAGCGCTTTCCCGATGAGATTTCCAATGATTAACGCCGCAAAAACAATCGCGAGTTGTTTTATGACCAGAAAAAAGGTCCCATGGATCCCTTGCCAGACCGTTTTGAATCCCACGTAGATCGTGAGCGCACCCAGGATGAGCTTGATGCGCTGCTGGACGTCGCCGGAAAGCTGACGGCGGGCAACAAGGCTGATTGTGCCACCCAACACGATTGCACCGACATTCAAAATGGTTCCGACCATTCGTGGAGGGTAATTGCGATCCACGGGAAGTAAATCCTGCGGAACCGCGTCGGAGTGGAAGCGGGACGTGAAGCGCCGCGTGGTTTTGCGCGCTCTAAACGAGCGCGACTCTTCGCAGCGCGAAGAGTTACACTTGCTGCAGTAACGCTGTCGGGACTTTTCAGCCCATGCCCATGCCGAGGAGGAACGCCACGTTGTTCGGGGTCTTCTTCAGCTTGTTGAGCAGCAACTCCATCGCTTCGACCGGCGGCACGCCAGTGAGAGCGCGACGAAGAAGCACAACCCGGTTGTATTCGTCCGGATGGTAGAGCAGTTCCTCTTTGCGCGTTCCTGAAAGCTCAACGTTGATTGAAGGAAAGATGCGTCGATCAACGAGGTGGCGATCCAGGTGCACTTCCATGTTACCAGTACCTTTGAATTCCTCGAAGATGACTTCGTCCATGCGTGAACCGGTATCGACCAGCGCGGTCGCAATGATCGTCAGCGAGCCGCCCTCCTCGATATTACGGGCCGCGCCAAAGAAACGCTTTGGTTTGTGCAATGCGTTCGCATCGACACCGCCGGAAAGAATCTTGCCGGAGTGAGGCTGAATGGTGTTGTAGGCACGCGCTAGACGGGTGATCGAATCGAGCAGGATGACGACATCCTTCTTGTGCTCAACCATACGCCGAGCTTTTTCGATCACCATTTCTGCGACCTGCACATGGCGCTCGGGTGGTTCGTCGAACGTGGAGCTGATGACTTCCGCCGGTTTGCAACTTCGCTCCATGTCGGTCACTTCCTCGGGGCGTTCATCAATGAGCAGGATGAAAAGATACGCCTCGGGGTTGTTCTTCAGAATGGCGTTGGCGAGCTTCTGCATCAGCACGGTTTTTCCGGTGCGCGGCGGAGCGACGATCAAACCACGCGTTCCTTTGCCGATGGGGCAAACGAGATCCAGGACACGAGTGGACAGCTCGTCTGGCGCGGTCTCCAAAATGAAGCGTTTATTGGGAAAGAGCGGTGTGAGATTATCGAAGTGCGTTTTCTCTTTCGCCTTCTCCGGATCTTCGCCAGCGACCCCTTCGACCTTTAGCAGCGCAAAGAAACGTTCCTTGTCTTTCGGCGGTCGGATCTGACCGGCGATCAAGTCACCGGTTTGAAGATCGAAACGACGAATTTGCGACGGGGAGACATAAATGTCTTCAGGGCAGGGGAGGTAATTGAACGCTTGAGAACGAAGGAAGCCGAAGCCCTCGGGCAGGATTTCCAGGACGCCTTCAGAAAAGAGAATACCGTTTCGTTCCGCGTTCTTTTGAAGAATATGGAAGATGATCTCATGCTTCTTCATCGTACCGACGTTCTCGACGTAGTACTCACGCGCCATGGTCGTGAGTTCGGTCATCGACATGGCCTGAAGCTGGGCGATATTTATCGTGCGGGGCGCGGGCAAAGGGCCGCGTGGTTGTTGAGGAGGAAGATCTTCGTCGCGACGCTCCTCGCGTTCGGGGCGGTCTTCACCACGATCATTTCCCCTGCGGTCCTCGCGGTCGTTCACTCTATTACCGCGGTCTCGACGGTCTCCACGATCGTTGCGATTACGATTGTGGTTGTCATGAGGACGGTTGTGCTGCTGGTGGTTGCCACCCCGGTTGCCACGATCACCACCGCGATCTCCTCTTCCGCCGCGATCCTGACGGTCGTTCCGTTCCTGGCGTGGTCCGCGATCCTGCCGATCCTGGCGTGGCCCGCCATCATCCTGGCGGCGTTCGCGATTTTCCGGGCGGTCTGAACGATTCTCAGGTTCCGCAGTGCGTTCTTCGCGCCGATCTTCCGCAGGTGCTTCGTCGCGGGGTTCTTCCCGTCGCTCATCGCGGGATTCAAATTCTTTACGTTCGACCGGTGCCGGACGCGATTCGCTTTCGCGAGCGGGTTCTTCGAACATCGGCTCGTGGCGCACTTCATCAGCGCGAGCCGGCTCCGGCGCCGACGGAGCTTCTGGCATTTCGGCGGTGCTCGGAGAATCGGGCGACGCGTCGCCGGCGTTATCGACTGCAACGCCGTCGTTCAGTGGCAGCTCGTCAGTTTTCTTTTTCCCCCGAGCGCGGCTCGGAGTTTTTTTAGCTGATGGTGCTTTCGGCATAGATGTAACAGCGGGGAGGCCGCAACAAACGTGGGTAAATTTTCTCCCTTACGGAAGGCGGTTCTGAAATGGTTCAGTGAACGCCTAACTGTGGTTAATTAAATCCTCTTCAAGAACAGTTGAGCAAGCTCAATATGGCAAGGGAAATCTTGCAGTTAGTTCACGGACACGTTGGCGCACCGCGTGGGCGGCGTCAACGTTTTTTATATCCATCAGCACTTCGCTGATCATGTCCGCAATGGCCGCCATTTCTTGCTCTTTCATCCCTCGCGTCGTAACCGCTGGCGTGCCTACACGGATGCCGCTGCCCTGGAACGGAGAGCGCGTCTCGAAAGGAATGGTGTTCTTGTTCACCGTAATAGCCGCTTCGTCGAGGGCGATCTGGCATTCCTTCCCGGTCATATTTTTAGCGCCGACATCCACCAGCATGAGGTGATTTTCCGTGCCGCCGCTAACCAGGCGGAAACCGTTGCGCTTGAGGCCGTCTGCCATCGCTTTGGCATTGCGGGTGATCTGGCGTTGATAATCTTTGAATGACGGTTGCAGCGCCTCGTGGAAACAAACCGCTTTCGCTGCGATCACATGCATGAGCGGTCCGCCCTGAATACCCGGAAACATTTGCGAATCGATCTCCTTTGCATATTTCTCGGGACACAAAATCAAGCCGCCACGGGGGCCACGGAGGGTTTTATGGGTGGTGGTTGTGACAAAATCAGCGTGCGGAATCGGGCTCGGATGTTCGCCCGCAACAACCAGACCGGCGATATGAGCGATATCAGCAAGCAGATAGGCGTTCACCGAGCGAGCAATTTCCCCCATCCGGGCGAAATCAATGATCCGCGGATAGGCGCTCGCGCCAACGGTGATCATTTTTGGCCGAAGTTCTTCGGCCACGCGGGCGAGTTGGTCGTAATCGATCCGTTCGTCGTCCTTGCGAACGCCGTAGTGCACCACTTCGAAAAATTTACCCGAGAAATTCGCCTTATTGCCATGCGTGAGATGCCCACCGTGGCTCAGATCCATGGTCAGGATACGATCGCCCGGCTTCAGGAAGGCAAAGTAAACAGCCATGTTCGCCTGACTGCCCGAATGCGGCTGCACGTTCGCGTGCTCAGAGCCGAAAAGACGTTTCGCGCGGTCGATCGCCAGTTGCTCGACCGTATCAACGTTTTCGCAACCACCGTACCAGCGCTTGCCTGGATATCCTTCGGCGTACTTGTTGGTCAGAACAGAACCTTGCGCTTCCATCACCGCTGGGCTGGTGAAATTTTCGCTCGCGATCAGCTCGATGTTCTCTTCCTGGCGATGACGTTCGAGATGAATGGCGTCACTAATAGCCGGATCGACATAACGCAACCGCATGTACGGAGGTGTGCTCGAATCCTCAAATTTGCTGACACGACGTTCATGACGGCCGCCTTCGAAATTCGCGTTGAGAAACGCATCGACGATATGCGTCGCGGCATCCGGAGAGGTAAATCTCTGACCGAGACAAAGCACGTTCGCGTCGTTGTGTTCGCGCGAAAGCTTCGCCATCTGTTCGTTCAAGCAAAGCGCGGCGCGCACACCGGCGGTTTTGTTCGCAGCCATGCTCATCCCAATTCCCGAAGCACACACCAGGATACCGAATTGAGCCTGGCGATTCGCGACATGATCTGCTACAGCGCGGGCGAAATCAGGGTAATCGGCCGAATCTTCCGAATTCGTGCCAAGGTCCTTGTATTTGATACCCTGACGGTCGAGGTGTTCGCGAAGGCGTTGCTTCAGGGAGTATCCGGCGTGGTCGCAACCAATTGCCAGGAGGTGCGTAGGGCCTGATTTGCTGGCCGCGGCGGAAGCGGCGTCGCTCTGCTCAAGGAACTTCAACATCGTAACGATACCTTGTTCGATCTGATCACGGACGTTTAAATAAACTTCGTAGGAGCCACCAATGGGGTCGGCGATGTCCTTCTCGTAGGTGTCGAGGGTCTCATCGAACTCACGAAGAACAAACGTTTTATCCGCGGCCATCGGATAGAGCAAGGTAATTGCGTCCACATGTCCGTGAGTCATGCCGAAGATATAATCAGCCTGGTGAACCAATTCGCCCGTCAGCATCCGGCTGCGCTGGCTGCCAATGTCAATCTGCAGCTCGCGCAACGCCCGGACCGCATGGGCGCTGGGCGGTTGGCCGTCAATCGCACCGACGCCCGCGGAGAACACCCGAAACTCCCCGATGCCCTTCACAGCGTGGCGAAACAGGCCTTCGGCCATCGGGCTGCGGCAAACGTTTCCGGTGCAAACGAACAAAATTGTCTTCATCCAAGGCGATGATCGGTTTCGAAATTGGGACCGTGCCAGTGACTCGTCAACAGCATAATCAACGACGCTGTTGCAACGCGGAGATACCCTTCAGGAAATCCAAAGCCCGCGCAAGTACCGGGTCGTTGATGATGGGCTGATCCGGACCACTGTCAAGCGGGCCGCCTGCGCCCGGAACGGAGCCCGGTTCGTCCAGGTTTGCTCCGGTGCGGTGACGTCGCACCAACTCGGCTTCGTTGAAGCGACGAGCGCGATTGGTTCCTGTGGCGGCAAGCTCATTGGTGGCGCCACTGACCTGTCCCGTGATTGGTGAAATCGTGCGGAACGGATCCTGGAAAAAGATCCTTTCGGAAGCGGAATTGACGTTCACGGCAAGGTCAGGTGTCAGTCCTTTCGACGGCAACTTTTTCGCGCCGACTTCAATTGGGACCGTGCCAATCTTCAATTGCTGCCCGGTGCTGAGGGTAAAGGTCTCGAATAATCGAGCTTCGCCTGCTGTAGGCGAACCGATAACCAATCCGGCGCCAGTCTCGCGCACGAGCGCCGCCAGTGCTTCGGCCGCGCCACGCGTCTCTTTGTTTGCCAGGGCGGCAATCGGAAGCTCGATCTTTCTTCGTTCAGTGGCGCTGATTTGATTGGTTCCCATTTTCAGGAGCGCGTCGCCAGCTTTGGCAAATTGATCAGCAACCTGAGCAGCCGCAGTGTAACTGTCCCCCTGGGCATAACGCAGATCGAGAATCAGGCCCTTGATTGAATTGGTGTTCAGACCCGAAACCCACTTTTGAAACTCGTCAGGAAGGCGGTCATCCACGGAGCGAATTTGCACGTAACCGTATGCCTCGTTGTATGTCGCACGGCGGGAAATCACCTCCTCGGGCTGGGCCGGCGCGGAGGCATTGTTCGTAACCAACTGAACCTTCGTTCCGAGTTCCTTGATCAATCCCTGCGCGGCGAGGCGGCTGAGTTCCTCTTCGGAGATGTCTGTCAGGTTCGTGCGGACAACACTTAAAAGTTCCTCGAACTTCAGAGGTTGAACCTCCTGCGCAAAAGCGAAAACTCCGCTTGAAAGAAGTGCTGCTAAGAAAAGCTTCATTCCCTCTGGTCCAATTTGCAAAACAGTGTGGCCGTTAATCGGCGTGGTTCGACAACCCTACCACGCAAGTTCCTGCCCAGCAATATTTCCGCGTCCATCAAAACGGCCCAACCGCCGGGGCCTAATAGACGAAGAGTTCGTCTCCCCGGAAGAACCGTTTCAGCTCCTGTGCAGCGGTTTCGGTTGAGTCGGAAGCGTGACAGACATTGATCATCACATCGACACCCAGATCGCCCCGAATCGTTCCTTTGGCCGCTTTCCTGGAATCCGTGGGTCCCAGTAAATCGCGAACGCGTGAGACCGCGTTCTCTCCCTCCAACGCCAGGGCAATCACTGGAGTTTTTTGCATAAAACTCTGCACCTCCGGAAAAAAGGGCTTGGTCGCGATATGAGCGTAATGCTCCTTGAGTAGTGCATCGTCAAAACGCAGCATTTTCAGCCCGCGAATTTTCAACCGGGCGCCTTCAAAGCGTGATAGGACCTGGCCGACAAACCCGCCGGAAAGAGCGTCCGGCTTAAATAGAATCAACGTCGTCTCGTTAGACATGGCCCGGTTGGCTACGCCAAGGAGAGATTTTCGTCAAACGATTCCAGCAAAGACGCGAAAAGCTCGTGTTGCGGATAGTTGCTCTTGCCCACGGCGTAGTTGGGGATTGTTAGGAAAGGCGACGCGTTTCAGCGGCGATACTGATTTGTCGTGCGAAAATTGGTCGACGCGTCGTTATCGGTCTTAAATTTACCTGTTGAATTTTGTTCACTCTGTTCAATTCGTTCATTCATAGCACGCGTTTCTCCTCGGCAAGCAGTGCTACTGGTTCAAGCAATTTCGTTGTAACGATTCTGCAAACCGGCCCTGATTCTTCGGGCACGGATCGGTTCATAGAAAACGGCTCATGCGTTTCCTGAATAGAATTCACTCAAGGATTTTGAGGACTAAACATTTTTTGGCGTGTCCGGTGCTAAAGGCCGCTTCGCGTAACACGCAATTATCAATAACCGAAAACATGAGGAAACGAACCCCACCTAAAAACGGCCTACTCAGACCCATCGGCATGAGCGCTTGCATCGGCTCAGCTCTGCTCGGCACGGCTCATAGCTCGTACGGCCAGGCTGCTGAAACGGGCAACACCGTGCGGATGGAACGTCTGGAGAAGGAAAACCAGGAACTGAAAAGCAGGCTCGAATCGATCGAAGCGATGATGAAAAAGGAAGGAGTTCGCGCTTCGCTGCCGACGAATTCCGTGAAAGCGCTCTCAAATATTTCGTTGAGTGGCTTTGTCACGGCCTCTTACTTCTACGATACAAGCCAGCCTGCGGATCACAGGGCCAACGGCTATCTCTGGAACACCACGGAGAATTCCTTCTCGCTCAACAAGGTCAAAGTCACTCTCGCCAGTGCGCCGGTGGAAAGAAGCGGCGATACATGGGACGCGGGCTTTAGAACGTCGCTGATCTTCGGCGAAGATTCGGCGATCGTAAATACGGGCGGTGAGGTCCAGGGCCTTGAAGCGCTCCGGGAAGCATATGTCGAAATGAACATTCCCATCGGCACCGGTCTTAATGTCAAAGCGGGTCAACTCATTTCGCTGTTGAACTATGAGTCTGGCGACGGCGGTGCGGTAAACGCGAACTTCTCGCAGGGCTATCAATGGTTCTATACCGGGAACGGTCCCGGGGCGGGCGCCCAACTTGATTACCAATTCACCGATTGGCTCGATGTGAAGGCCCGCGTGCAAAACGGGCTTTACGCCGGCGCCATCGATAACAACGGCGCAAAGACGATGATGGGTAGCATTGGTCTTAAGCCGATGAAAGACCTGTGGTTTAGTTTGATTGGATTCGGCGGCGAAGAAGCGTCCGGTCCGGGAGGATTTTCTCTCGCAGGCGGCTCATTGCTGGCCGGATATCAGCCCATGAAGCCGTTAGGACTCGGACTTGAGTTTGACTACTTCACGTTCGATCCGGTCGGTTCCAGCAGCGATGCGATCCTTTGGTCGATCGGTGGCTGGGTGACTTACGACATCAACGAGAAATTCGGAGTCGCACTGCGTGCCGAGTATTTGGATGACCAGGATGGCTTCGGCATCAAGGGCATTGCGCTGGGCGGTCGCGCCGGAAGCGCAATTATGTCGCCGGATGCGAACGGTGACCTTTCAAGCATCACACTCACCCTCAACTACAAGCCGCTGCCGAACATTAAGATTCAGCCGGAAGTTCGTTGGGACCATACCTCTTACGCTGCAGGATTCGATGGACAGGATAACCGCTTTATGGTCGGCGCCGGTATCTCTTATCTCTTTTAAAAACATTAAACCCTTAACCCGGAGATCTAGAGTAAGTTCGTATGAAGATAGCTAAATTATTCAGCCTGGCCGTCGTTTTGACGGCGACGATCGCGGCGCAGGCCGCCGAGAAAGTCAAGGTCGGCATTCTACATTCACTGAGCGGTACGATGGCGATCAGCGAAACTTCGCTGCGCGACATGCTGCTCTTTACCTTTGATGAAATTAACGACGCTGGCGGTATAAAAGCGGGTGGCAAAACCTATATGATCGAGCCGGTCATTGTGGATGGCGCTTCCAACTGGCCGTTGTTTGCCGAAAAGGCCAAGCAATTGCTCGAAGAAGACAAAGTCGCGGTCGTTTTCGGCTGCTGGACTTCGGTCAGCCGCAAATCGGTGTTGCCGGTTTTTGAGAAGGATAACGGTATGCTCTTTTACCCTGTGCAGTACGAGGGTGAGGAGCTTTCCAAGAACATCTTCTATACCGCTGAAGCCGTTAATCAACAGGCCACACCAGCCGTCGACTATCTGCTCAAGATGGGTAAGAAGAAATTCTACCTGATCGGAACAGACTATGTCTATCCTCAGACTACCAACCTGATTTTATACAAGTATCTCCAGCTCCACGGTATCGCTCTTGAGAACATCGGTGGCGGTCTGCGCAAAGACGATAGCGGAAAAGTGATCTCGGCCGGCAAATACACACCGTTCGGCCACACCGACTATCAACAGATCGTTTCCGAAATCAAACAGTTCGCGGCCAGCGGTGACGCCTGCGTGCTCAACACGATCAACGGCGATTCCAATGTTCCCTTCTTCAAAGAAATCGCTGCTGCCGGTTTGACCGCCGCTGATTGCCCTGTCGTTTCATTCAGTCTTGCGGAAGATGAGCTCCGCAGTTTGCCAACGAAAGATCTCGTGGGTGAACTCGGTTGCTGGACCTATTTCATGTCCATCAATTCTCCTGCGAACAAAGCCTTCCTCGGCAATTGGAACAAGTGGCTGAAAAAGCAGAGTTATCCTGGAGTTGTGAAAGAGAAGCGTGCGGTGGATAGCCCCATGGTTCTTTCTTACAACGGCGTTTATCTCTGGAAGAAAGCCGTCGAAATGGCCGGCACTTTCGAAGTGGACAAAGTTCGCGAATCTTTGGAATCGGGAACTATTAGCTTTGATGGACCCGGTGGTAAGACCACGATGCAGAAAAACCATCACACCATCAAGAATGTTTACATCGGCGAGACCCGCGCCAATGGCCAGTTCAAGATCCTGAAGGAGTTCCCGGACGTGGCTGGCGAACCGTTCATCCTGAACGGCCTCGACAAAGAACTTGCTAAGAAATAAGTGCGATTCGTGGTGATTCTCCTTGTTGTCACCTGCAAATGGGCGGGGGCCCGAAACCCCCGCCTCTCTTTTAAACGCGATGATCAACATTAAAGGCAACGGAGCGCGGACCTTTCTGTCCGCAATAGTCTTAACCCTCTTCTTTCTATGCTTCTTCCAAAGTTTTGCGGCTGCGGCAGGCGATAGCGAAATTCGCCAGAAACTCACCGCAACCATTCTCGCGAGCGGCGAAGAACAGCAAAAAGCCCTCGCCGAACTGGCCGATACCGGAGCGAAAGTCGTGCGAGATGTCCTGACTGCCTGGCCGCGCGAACAGCTAATCATTTACGAAAGCGGCGCCACTAAGATACCGGCCATAATCGACGATGAAGCCGATGCCAATGGAACGGTCCGCGCGACCCGGGTCGATAACGGAGAATTCCTTAAAGATGAGAATGGCGCGGTTCTTCGTTTAGCTACTACAGACGTTACCCCCGCCGAAACAGATGCCCGCCTCCGCTCTGCGATTCAGCAAGCGTTGGATCTCCTTACACTTTCGGGTCCCGATCCTGATGCGCGCCGGTCCGCGGTGCTCAAGCTCGGCAATTCAGGAAAAATCCAAAACGTTCAGCTTCTCGAAAAGCGCTTCGAAAAAGAAAAGGAGTCCGAGATTCGCAAAACGATCCAGGAATCGATCGCCCTTCTCCAATTGGGAAGTCCAGAACCCCAAACCCAAGTTTCAGCTCTCGAGACACTGAAGAAGCTCGATTCCATTGGTGCCCTGGATTCCGTTAAGAAACTAACTGTGTCGACTAACGGCGACGTCGCCGCTGCGGCGCATACCACCGTAGTGGCAATTGAGGAACACATTTCAGTCGTAAATTTCTTCGGAACCATCTTTCGCGGACTTAGCCTTGGCTCGATCCTTTTGGTTGTGGCATTGGGCCTCGCAATCACCTTCGGCCTCATGGGGGTCATCAATATGGCCCATGGAGAGATGATCGCGGTCGGAGCTTATACCTGTTACGTGGTTCAGAACATATTTGGGACCGGATTTGGCTTCTCGATCACGCTGCCATTCCATATTGGAGCCAAACCCATCACGTTTGGCCTGCATATACCCGGAATGAACACGTCTGGGTTGCTTTATGAAAGCTATTTTCTCTTTGCGCTTCCTCTTAGCTTCCTCATGGCCGCCTTAGCTGGGCTGGTCATCGAAAGATCCGTAATTCGCTTTCTGTATCGGCGTCCTCTCGAGTCGTTGCTCGCAACATGGGGCATCTCGTTGATCATGCAGCAACTATTTCGGATGGTGTTCGGTGCCAATAACGTCCAAGTGAATTCACCGTCTTGGCTTCTCGGTCACTTTTCCCTGAATGATATTATCTTCGGGTACAACCGTGTTTTCGTTATCGGCTTTGCCGTGCTCATTGTGGTTGGCACGTGGCTGTTGCTCACTAAAACCCCGCTCGGTCTGCTGATCCGAGCAGTGATGCAAAACCGTGATATGGCCAGTTGTATTGGCGTTCGCACAGATCGCGTGAATATGCTCACTTTCGCCTTAGGATCCGGCCTCGCCGGCCTGGCCGGAGCGTTTCTCTCTCAGATTGGAAATGTCGGCCCGAGCCTGGGCCAAACTTACATCGTCGACAGTTTCATGACTGTCGTTGTTGGTGGGGTCGGAAGCATTGTGGGTACGGTCTGCTCGGCAGTTAGTATTGGAACCGGAGATCAAATGCTCCAGCAACTGACCGGTTCACCTGTCACAGGCAAAATCGTGATGTTGATCGCCATCATCCTCTTCCTGCAGTGGAAGCCGGGAGGTCTGTTTGCCATTCGCACCCGGTCACTGGATTGATTTCATGTTAGCTGGTCGGAAATTCGAAACATGGGCGGTGGTTGTGGCCACCGTAGTCTTGCTCGTGCTGCTCCCGTGCCTTAACGCGTTTACTACGCCGGGTAGCGCTCTGCACGTTAGCAATTTCACCATAAATCTTTATGGCAAATATCTCTGCTATGCGATTCTGGCCATCAGCGTTGATTTGTTGTGGGGCTACATGGGGCTTCTGAGCCTCGGCCAGGCTCTGTTCTTCTCGCTCGGCGGTTATATGATGGGGATGTATTTGATGCGCATGATTGGCGACCTCGGCCAATATCACAAGCCGATCCCGGACTTCCTGGTGTTTCTTGGATGGAGCACCCTGCCGACGTTCTGGAAGCCCTTCTCCAGTTTCCCTTTCGCCATGTTTATGGCGATGCTACTCCCCGGAATTCTCGCGCTGGCGTTCGGATACCTGGCCTTTCGCTCTCGCATCCGGGGAGTATATTTTTCCATTCTCACGCAGGCGCTTACCTATGGAGCTTGTTTGCTGTTTTTCCGCAACAGCTTGCTCATGGGCGGTAACAACGGCTTTACCGATTTCAAATTCATCTTCGGGTTCGACCTGCGCTCTCCCGCGACGCAACGAATGCTCTATATGGTTACCGTACTGACGGTGCTGCTGATCTACATCGGGTGCCGCTGGCTCAATAGTACGAAGTTCGGGCTCGTGCAGCGTGCGATCCGCGACAGCGAAAATCGGGTCCTCTTCAGCGGTTACGCGGCCGGCAACTACAAGTTGTTCGCCTTCGTCGTTGCCGCCTTAATCGCATCCGTAGGAGGAGTTTTGTATACGCCTCAAGTTGGCATCATTAATCCGAGCGAAATGGCTCCGGATAAATCCTTGGAAGCGGTCGTTTGGGTCGCCGTGGGCGGTCGTGGCACTCTGCTCGGCCCCGTGCTGGGCGCATTCTTTGTGAATGCGATGAAAAGTTGGGCAACGCGGGCATATCCTGACATGTGGCTTTTATTCCTCGGAACACTCTTCGTGCTCGTGACTCTCTTTATGCCGAAGGGTTTTGTCGGACTGCCGGCGCAATTGGCTGGATGGAAGGGACGCTTTCGGAAGCGCCAAAAGGAATCGGAAGTGAAAAAGCCGGAAACAGCGGCCCCTATCAGCATTCAAAACAACTTCGCGAGTTCCAAATGACAATGTCTCACCCCAATTTCATCCTCATGCTCGAGGATGTGAACAAGAGCTTCGAAGGATTTAAAGCGATATCAGATCTTACCTTCTACATGGACGAAGGTGAGTTGCGCGTGATCATCGGTCCAAACGGCGCAGGTAAGAGCACCATGCTCGACCTGATCACCGGACGAACGAAGCCCGATAAAGGAAAGATCGAGTTCGGCCGCAGCACAGACCTGACCCGCCTCAACGAACATCAGATCAATCGCCTCGGGATCGGTCGCAAATTTCAGACTCCATCCGTCTATGTCCACCACACAGTTAGAGAGAACATTTGGCTATCCCTGAAAGGCAGTCGCGCAGTTTGGGGCTCGCTCTTTGCGAAAATGTCCTCCGAAGAGCAAGATCGCATTCAGGATGTTCTGAAGACCATCAGCCTTTCGGATAAAACGGACTGGAAAGCCGGCGCATTAAGTCACGGACAAAAACAATGGCTCGAGATCGGAATGTTGCTGGCCCAGGACCCCAAGCTTCTGCTGGTGGATGAGCCCGCCGCCGGAATGACGGACGAGGAAACGCACAAGACAGGTGAACTTCTCCTGCGCCTTGAAGGAAAGCACAGCATCGTCGTGATCGAGCACGATATGACCTTCGTCCGCCAACTCGCGCGCAAAGTCACGGTACTGCATCAAGGCACGGTGCTATGCGAAGGGAGCGTCGACGAAGTACAAAACAATGAGCGTGTGATCGAGGTTTATCTCGGTAAAAAGCGTAAACAGCACTAACCCATGCTGACGGTCTCAAATATTTCGGTTTCTTACGATGGCGCGCGCATTCTTCGCGGAGTTAATCTCACCGTTCCCGAACGTAGCCTGGTTTGTCTGATGGGACGAAACGGCGTTGGCAAGACCACGACGTTGAAGTCGATTGTCGGGCTGGTGAAAACCGATGCTGGTTCAGTCCAACTGGATTCCCGGGACTTAACCGGTGCCAAGCCGGACCAGCGAGCGCGCGGTGGCATCGGATATGTTCCCCAGGGACGCGACATCTTCCCGCATCTTACCGTTTGGGAAAACTTGAAACTCAGTCTTGTCGTGCACGGAGCCAAAGCCAACGGCAATGTGGATCGAGTCCTGGAATTGTTTCCAGTTTTAAAGGAGATGCTCCAGCGGAAGGGCGGTGTTCTGAGCGGAGGACAGCAACAACAGCTTGCCATCGCTCGCGCGCTCCTCACCGATCCAAAGATTTTGATCCTCGATGAACCTACGGAAGGAATTCAGCCGAACATCATCGATCAGATCGGCGAAACTCTTCTGAAGATCAAGAAAGAGGGAAAGATCAGCATCCTCCTGGTTGAACAGTATCTCGACTTCTGCGTCGAAGTTGGAGATGCTTTTTACATTATGGACCGCGGAGCAATTGTTGTGGAGGGCCCAATCGCGAACTTGACCGACGACATTGTTCGCCAACACCTCATTGTGTAACATCGGAATGACCAAACCTTAATGACCAATGTCCAACTAATTCTTCAAGCACCAAGTCCCATTGGGCCATTGCCCCATTGGTCATTCATTGGTCATTAGTGCTTGGACATTTGTCATTCGCTCATGCCCGCCGTTCGCCAGTCTGGTTCTGCCGCTCTCCACGTCGGGAAAGTTCGCCAGCGTAGCGTTGTTTTGTCCTCCTGGTCTAGAACTCCACTGACAATCCTGACTCCCCGTGCTTCCGGCGACAGTGTCTGGGGATACACCAGCAGTTTTGGCGGCGGAATGGTGGCAGGTGATGAAACACGCCTCGATGTGCGAGTCGACGGTGACGCGCGATGCTTCCTGGGAACACAGGCTTCGACGAAAATTTATCGTAATCCGAATCATCGTCCTTGTTCTCACGAACTGGACGCACGACTTGGGCCGAAAGCGCTTTTGGTTTTGGCACCCGATCCGATCCAGTGCTTTGCCGAATCGTCCTACGAACAATTCCAAACCTTCGATCTCGCTGACGACGCAAATCTCGTTTTAGTAGATTGGCTCTCCAGCGGTCGTGCTGCTCGGGGCGAGCGTTGGGCCTTCCGTCGTTACATGAGCACGAACCAGGTTCGGCATGACAAAAAAGTAGTCCTGCACGATGCCTTGCGCCTGGAAGAGCGCGGGTTGGCGAATCGTTTTAGAACCGGCCGTTTCAACTGCCTCGCCACTGTCGTCCTGATTGGCCCTGAACTGAAAGGTTTTTCGGCCGACATTCTGCAGAAGATCCAGGACCTTCCTGTCCTTCCGAATTCGGATTTGATCATCGCGGCCAGCCCACTGCAAGGGGGCGCTATCCTCCGGATGGCCGGAATTTCTGTCGAGCAGGTCGCTCGCGCGATCCAGAGCCATCTTGGTTTCGTCGGGCAACTTCTTTGCGCTGACCCTTGGTCGCGAAAATGGTGATATGCATCTGGCTCCTCGTGAAATAGAAAAATTGACACTGCATAACGCGGGCTTTCTCGCGCAGAAACGGCTCGCTCGCGGATTGCGGTTGAATCATCCCGAATCCGTCGCGCTCATCGCAACGCAACTTCTCGAATTCATCCGCGATGGCAAGAGCGTCTCAGAATTAATGCAACTCGGCCGCGAGCTTCTCGGCCGGCGGCAGGTCCTTTCCGGCGTGGCGGAAATGATCACCGAGGTGCAGGTGGAAGGAACATTTCCGGATGGCACAAAACTCGTTACCGTTCATCACCCCATTGCGGCTGAGCATGGGGATCTGTTCCTGGCACTCTATGGGAGCTTTCTGCCCGTCCCGGAACTGACCAAATTCGCAACGGCCGACGAGGACCACGAACCGGGTGCTGTGACGGCTGCTCCCGGCGAAATTATTCTCAACGAAGGCCGGCCCACTGTTTCCATCTCGGTAACAAACCTGGGTGATCGTCCGATCCAGGTCGGCAGTCACTATCATTTCGTCGAAACCAATCCCGCGTTGGAATTCAATCGCACTCAAGCTTATGGCAAGCGCCTGGATATTCCGGCAGGCACCGCTGTCCGTTTCGAACCGGGCGAGACCAAGACCGTTCAGTTAGTAGAGATTTCCGGGAATAAAGTCATTCGCGGCGGCAATAATCTTGTTTCAGGGGCAATTACCGAAGCGGTTAGAGCTGAAGTCACTCGCAAAGCGGCGGAGCGTAAGTTCGCTAATAAAGCGTGAGCTATGGCACATAAGATGGATCGACGGCATTACGCCGAAATGTTCGGGCCGACCACCGGCGACAAGGTCCGCCTGGGCGATACCTCGCTCGTCCTGGAAGTCGAGCGGGACTACACAGTTTACGGCGATGAATGCAAATTCGGCGGCGGCAAAGTCATCCGCGAAGGCATGGGCCAGGCGGCTGGTGTCGGAGCCGCGGACGCGCTGGACTGTGTCATCACTAACGCCCTCGTGGTCGATTCAACCGGTATTTATAAGGCGGACCTCGGCATTAAGAACGGACTTATTGCGGGCATTGGCAAAGCAGGAAATCCCGACGTGATGGCTGGAGTTACCCCGGGAACGATCGTCGGCGTCACAACCGAGGTGATCGCGGGCGAAGGCTTGATCCTGACCGCAGGAGGGTTCGATTCGCATATCCATTTTATCTGCCCCCAACAAGCACACGAAGCCATCGCCGCAGGCCTGACAACCATGGTTGGCGGCGGGACCGGCCCTACCGTAGGAACCTGCGCAACGACCTGCACTCCCGCACCGTTCTATATCCGAGCGATGCTGCAAGCCACGGATGCACTCCCGCTCAATTTCGGGTTCACCGGCAAGGGGAATACAGCCCTTCCGGACGGGCTTCCGGACCAAATTCTGGCCGGCGCTATTGGTCTGAAATTGCATGAAGATTGGGGCACTACCCCAGCGGCAATTGATTGTTGCCTGAGTATCGCGGACAAATACGACATCCAGGTCACCATCCATACGGATACTCTCAACGAGTCCACCTTCGTGGAAGGAACAATTGGCGCCATCAAAGGCCGCACAATCCACACCTATCATTCCGAAGGTGCAGGGGGCGGCCATGCTCCGGATATTATTCGCATTTGCGGTGAACCAAATGTGCTGCCGAGCTCAACAAACCCGACGCGTCCTTACACCGTGAACACGATCGATGAGCATCTCGACATGCTCATGGTTTGTCATCATCTAGACCCGAATCTTCCTGAAGACGTAGCTTTCGCCGAAAGCCGTATCCGCGGCGAAACCATCGCCGCCGAAGATATCCTGCACGACCTTGGTGCGATCAGCATGATGTCGAGCGATAGCCAGGCCATGGGCCGCATCGGTGAAGTCATCACTCGCACCTGGCAAACCGCCGACAAAATGAAACGTCAGCGCGGAGCGTTGCCCGGCGAAAAGGGTGCCAACGACAATCTCCGGATAAAACGTTACATCTCCAAATACACAATCAATCCCGCGATTGCCCACGGCATGTCGCATCTCATCGGTTCGGTGGAGAAAGGCAAACTGGCCGACCTCGTTTTGTGGAAGCCATCATTCTTCGGCGCAAAGCCGGAAATGGTCATCAAAGGTGGCCTGATCGCCTGGTCGCAAATGGGCGATCCGAATGCAAGCATTCCGACTCCGCAACCGGTCTTCATGCGTCCGATGTTTGGGAGCTTTGGTCGTGCCGTCGGAACGTCATCCATCGCGTTCGTCAGCGGCGCATGTGCCCAGGCCGGAAGCGCGAACCAATTCCAACTCACCAAACGAATTGAAGCCGTCCGTAACTGCCGCAACATCGGCAAAAAGCAAATGCGCTGGAACGACGCGCTGCCAAAAATCACCGTCGATCCCGAAACCTACGAAGTCCATGCCGACGGCGAACTCCTGAAATGCGAACCGGCCCACATTCTACCTCTCGCCCAACGCTACTCGCTATTCTGACAATGGCGCTCCGGCAAACAGCGGGAGCCCGGAGGGCTCCAATATGCATAGCTCCGGGTACAACCCGGAGAATTCGATGCCTTTACGTGATTCAACCGCGGATGCGGTTGAACTCCACCGCCCAATCACGGCAAAAACCGTTCATCAAACTTCAATCCCGCCTTTTCAACAAACTCCCGATACTCCTCCAAAAACGTCTTTACCCGGTGATGTTCCGGCTGGTTCTTGATGTACTCCACCAAAACGGACTTCTCCGCCAGCGAATGCGTAAACGCCGCATATCCATCCTGCCATCCCATGAAATGGGGAAACACCTTGTCGTCCTTAATCCATTTGGAAGACGCCACCTTCACCGTTTTCACAAAATCCGCGACCGCAACCGTTGGATGCAGACCGACCAGAATGTGCACGTGGTCTTCAACTCCTCCGACGCGATAAAGAATCGAATTGATATTCTTCACAATTCCCCATGTATAACGAAACAGATCCTCGCGACGTGCCGAATCCAAAACCTTCTGACGATCCTTCGTCGCGAAAATAATGTGGTAAAGCAGTTGGGTGTAGGTGGACATAACCGAAACATTGGGAACGCAACATTTTCCTGCAACGTCAAAAATCTTACGCGATTCAACCGCATCCGCGGTTGGAACCTCCGTCATTCCCGCAATCTCCGGGTCCTACCCGGAGCTACGCACATTGAAACCCTCTGGGTTTCAAAACATCCATCGCGTTCGCAACGCTACTCACTATTCTGATGGGCGTGTCGCAACCACCAACGAGAGCCCGGAGGGCTCCAATGTGCATAGCTCCGGGTAAAACCCGGAGAATCCGATGCGTTTACGTGGTTCAACCGCGGATGCGGTTGAATTCCACCTTGCAATCAGGACAAAAACCGTTCATCAAACTTCAATTCCGCCCTTTCATCGCGCCCATATTCAACCGCATCAGCGGTTGGGGCCTCCGTAATTCCGGTTATCTCCGGGTTTCACCCGGAGCTATGCACATTGAAACCCTTCGGGTTTCGAATATCGCCGCCTTTGCGACACACTAATGCCTCCCGACTCGCAAAACGATTGGCTCCTATGGCAACTGGCAGATTCCGCCTTCCCGACTGGCGGCTTCGCGCATTCCGGCGGCGTCGAGGCCGCTTTTCAATGCGGAGAAATCAAAGGCCGCGATACACTCCTCTCCTTCCTCGAAGCCGCCCTCAATCAGGCCGGCCACGGAGCGCTCCCGTTCGTAAGCGCGGCGTTCGAGCAAATCGAAACGTTTTCGCTAATCGATTCTCATTGCGATGCGTTCACTTCAAATCATGTCGCCAATCGCGCCAGCCGCCTTCAAGGACGTGCCTTTCTAAATTCCGCTGATCGCGCCTTTGGTCTTGCGTCGTTACACAAATGGCGTGAGGGACTGAATGAATTGCCCTGTCACTTCGCGCCAGTCTTTGGCGCTGTTGCTCGACTGCTGCAAATCGAGAAACTCGCAGCACTTCGGCTTTTTCTTTTTACCCAGCTACGCGGTTGGGTGAGCAGCGCGGTCCGCCTGGGAATCGTCGGACCGCTTGAGGGCCAAAATATCCAGCGCCAGGTTAGTCCCCTTGCCGCGCAAACGGTCGAGGCCTGTCGCGATCTGGATCTGGATGATGTGGCTCAAACCGCGCCTTTGATCGACCTTTTCCAGGGAAGCCAGGATCGTCTCTACTCACGTCTTTTCCAAAGTTAATATGCGCCTCCTTCTCCATTCCCATACCGACCACGGCCATACCCACGAGCATCTCGATCACGCCGGCCACTTTCACGAACGCGATCTGCCGCTGCACCGCGATTTCAAGCAACGCGCCTTCACGGTTGGTGTTGGCGGACCCGTAGGAAGCGGAAAAACCGCACTCATGCTCCAACTCTGCCGATTCTTTCGCGACAAAATGAACATTGCCGCCGTGACCAACGACATCTTCACCAAAGAGGACGGCGAATTCCTGGTTCGTAACAACGCACTTCCTCCCGAACGAATCCGCGCTGTCGAAACCGGCGGTTGTCCGCACGCCGCCATTCGCGAAGATATTTCCGCGAACCTGCTCGCTCTCGAAGAACTCCACCGCAAATTCCATCCCGATATCCTCCTGCTGGAATCAGGCGGCGATAACCTGGCCGCCTGCTTCAGTCGTGAACTCGCGGACTACACCATCCAGGTGATCGACGTTTCCGGCGGCGACAAGATTCCGCGCAAGGGAGGGCCAGGCATCACCCAGTCCGATCTTCTCGTGATAAATAAAGCCGACCTCGCCGTCGCCGTGGGCGCAGATCTCGGCGTGATGGACCGCGACTCGAAACGAATGCGCGGCTCGGGGCCGTTTATCTTTGCGCAAGTAAAGTCGGGCGTGGGCGTTTCCGAAATCGCCGCGCACATTGTCCACGCTTTCCAGCACGCGAGGCACATCGCCCACTAAATCTCATTTGGGGTTGCTTGATTGGGGGCTTTCGCCACAGTGAAGGCATCCCATGGATCAATCCAGCCGAACTGCGCAAGCTGTGGCGCTCGCCGCACCGTCGTCGCAAGATTCGGTCTCTGACGACAGATTCAGTCCTCCTGATGAGGCACGGCTTTACCAACGAATCACAGTCCGCCTCGTTCCGTTGCTCTTCCTCTGTTACGTCATTGCTTATATTGACCGAATCAATGTCGGCTTCGCAAAGCTGCAACTGCAAGGTGTCCTGGGAGTCGATCCGGCCGTTTTTGGCCGCGTTTATGGATTGGGCGCCGGGCTGTTCTTTGTTGGTTATTTTATCTTCGAGGTCCCCAGCAACCTGATCCTTCACCGGGTCGGCGCACGTCTCTGGATCGCCCGGATCATGATTTTCTGGGGACTGGTCTCGGTCGCTTTCATTTTCATGAAGGGCGTAACCAGCTTCTATCTGCTCCGCTTTTTTCTCGGCGCCGCGGAAGCAGGATTTTTTCCGGGAGTAATCCTCTACTTTACTTACTGGTACCCGCCCGAAGAACGAGCACGCATCATCGCTCTCTTCGCCATCGGCGGAGTCGCCGCGGGTGTAATCGGTTCCCCCATTTCCGGACTGCTCCTGGAAATGGACGGGCTCGGCGGCCTGGCAGGATGGCAATGGCTTTTCCTCCTGGAATCAGTTCCCGCGATCGCCTTGGGCTTCGTCGTTCTCTTCGCCCTGCCCGACCGACCTTCTAGCGCTCACTGGTTAACCACCCGTGAAAAAAAGTGGATCGAGCAAAGGATTTCCATAACCGCGTCACATGGAATTTCACCCTCCACTCGGCAAAGCCACAATCTGCGCGACTGTTTCTCCAGCCCGATCGTTTGGCTCCTTTGTTTGATTTACTTCCTTCGAAACATGGCCAGTTACGGATGTGAGATGTGGCTTCCGACCATGGTCAAAGGTCTGTCAGGAAAGGGCGATGCGCTTGTCGGAGTGATCAACACCATTCCGTACATCGGCGCAGGTGTGATCATGTATCTCGGCGGCCGCCATTCCGACAAAACCGGCGAGCGCCGCGGGCACGTGGCCGCCGGAGCCGTCCTCGCCATGACCGGTTTCGCCATGGCCGCGACTGCAAGCAACCCTTACACCGCGGTCGCAGGTTTAACCCTTGCCTTCGCCGGCAGCAAAGCGACCCTCCCTCCCTTCTGGGCCTTGACCACCACTTTCCTGCGCGGCACCGCCGCGGCGGGTGGAATTGCTCTGATCAATTCCGTCGGTAATCTCGGCGGATTTGTCGGACCAACGATAATGGGAGTGATGAAAGATAAAACCGGTAGCAATTCTGGCGGCCTGATTCTCCTTGGCCTTTGCTATTTCACCGTGGCGGCTTTGGCCTTCATCGTTCCGAAAAGCGGAGAAGCGTCGCGAGAAAGGTGACCCTTCACTGGACGATTTCCCCGAATTCTGGCAATAACCCCGTGGCGTAATCGATGAATCCCGGCGCTGTCCTGGACTCTTTCTCCGAAGCTCAACTTCTGGCCCGCGTGGCCAAGAAGGACGCCCAGGCTTTGGCCGAGTTTTACGACCGCACCGCGCCCGTTCTTTTCACCCTCGCGAAATCAATTCTGATAGACGCGACCCTGGCCGAGGATGTCCTGCAGGAGGTTTACGTTCAGATCTGGGAAAAGGCGGAGGTATTCGATCCGGACCTGGGCAAACCGATCTCATGGGCTCTAGCGCTTACCCGCAACAAGGCCCTGGACCGCTTGCGCTCCAGCAAGCGCCGCGAGTCTGCCATGCAAGAGTTTGCAGAAACTCTGGAAAATGAGGCATCCGAACCGCTTGCCGCAAACGTAGAGCTCAAGGAAACAGCCGATATCGTGAAACAGGCAATGAGCGGATTATCCGACAAACAGCGCCAGGCGATAGAACTCTCCCTTTTGCGCGGTTTGGCCCATCGTGAAGTGGCCGAAACGATGGGTGAGCCGCTTGGCACGGTGAAAGCTTGGATTCGTCGTGGAATTATTGAAATCCGCGCGCAACTGAAGGATCATCTCCAGTGATCGCGCGATTAAAGTAAAACTTGTGGATATAGATCGCCAAAGCAGACTTTTGGAACTCGCCGCCGGCTTCGCTTCGGGCACGCTCGAAGGAACCGAGGACGCCGAGTTCCGCACGCTTTTGCGCGAAGCTCCGCCCGAAGCCAAAGCCGAAGTTTCGAAAACCATCGACACTGCCGGACTGATCGCCATTTCTCTCCCGCGCAAAGCGCCGTCTGCCGCGCTCAAAGAAAAAATCTTTTCGCGCATCCGCCCCCCTGAGCCCACGCCCGATCTTTTCGAATTCGTCCCGAACACCGGCGATACCGGCTGGATTCCGATGCGAGTTCCCGGCGCTTACGTGAAGCTTCTTTCGTTCCAAAAAGAGAAAGGCTACGCCGTCGTTTTGGGCAAACTCGATCCCGGCACGCACTACCCCGCCCATAATCACATCGGTTCCGAACAAATCTTTATTCTCTCCGGCGATTTACATATCGGCGACGTGAAACTCCGCGCCGGTGATTTCCATAACGCCCGCGCCGGCAGCAGCCATGGCGTGAACTACTCCGAGAGCGGCTGCACCATCATGGCGATCGTCTCGGCCGAAGATTTGGCCACTCTAATTCCGCGCTAGTCGTACCGCCCCAAATCGTTAAATATAAAGCGGGACGGAAGGCTCGCCTCCGTCCCGCATTGATTTGCCCGGCGTCACACAGAAGCGCCGACCGTTGCTGGCTATTGGATTACCACGTTACTGCCGGCTCCGCCGTCAAGAGCGTCTAGCCCGTCTCCGCCGATCAGCACGTCATCCCCATCACCGCCCTTTAGAATGTCGTTACCATGGCTGCCGATCAGCACGTCGTCACCCGGACCGCCATCCGCTTCGAGTTGGATCACTCCGGCGGCGAGACCGCTTGCTTCCAGTGCGTCGTCTCCTTGGCCGAGATTAATAGTAAGCCGGTCGAGCGCGGCATCCGCCCCGAGAATCGTCACCACCGGATGCAGTCCAAGAACCGCCACGCTTGTGCCACTCCCGGCTACGGTTACCTGGTCATCTCCGGCACTACCGTTAAGTATGACCGTATCCGCCGCGTTATCTCCGGGGCCCGGATTCCCTTCCAAGTTGAGGCCGATCGTCGTCACATCTGTCCCAGCCAGATCATTCACCGTGATCCGATCTGCCCCTCCGACCGCATTCACATCGACTACTTCGATATCATTGCAATCGATGACGATGTTTCCAATGTTCCGCGTAAATCGAAGCCGCCCGCCATTGGCCGACGCTTCGAAAATCTCCGCGATATTTGCTCCATTAAACACCATCGTATCATTTCCCGCCTGGCCTTCGACCGTATCACTGCCATCGCCGGGGTCCCACTGGAAGACGTCGTCCCCTGCTCCCAGGAAGATCGTGTCGTTCCCTTGTTGCCCGTCGATAAAGTCATTTCCGTCGCCGCCCCTCAACACGTCCGCGCCGTTTGAGCCGAGGATCGTGTCGTTACCCGCTCCGCCATCGACGACGATTCTGATCAGCGCTGCAAGGTTTCCGGTGGCGCTAAATGAATCGTCTCCACCGTTAGCGTTGACCACCAGGTTTTCGGTCGTGCCAATATCGATTGAAAAAGGAGCCGGGTTAGTCCGGTCAAAACGGACACGTGTCCCGTTCGCCGTCACCGTGAACACTTCAGAGCCATTTCCTCCGTTCACCTCCACTGTGTCTTCCCCATCGCCCCCTTCGTTAAGATCGGTGTCGTCGCCCGGGTTCCAGATCATCCGGTCATTTCCGGCTTCGCCAAACACCTGGTCATCCCCATCCCCGCCCGTGAGAGTATCGTTGCCATTGCCGCCGAAGAGAAAATCATTTCCCCCCTTGCCCAGAAGCGTATCGTTACCGTCTTGGCCAAAAAGCTGGTCGGCGCCCGATCCACCCGTCAATGTATCGTTGCCAATTCCGCCGAACAAAAGGGCTCGTGGCAGCGCACCGTTTGCTTCATTGATCGTAATAACATCGTTTCCCGCCTGCCCGAACACCTGAATCAACGCTGTGTTCGCTACTGTTGGCGTTCCGCCCGTGACCGGCACCGCTCCACCATTAACGAGGAGCCGTCCGGCCGCATCGCGGCTCACGGTGATTGTATTGTCGCTTGCGGTGCCGAAGACGCTCAGAACGCCGGCGCCTGGAAGAAACGACGCCGTAATTCCGGCGTTGTTCACCGCAGCGACCTGCACCTCCTCACTTCCCACACCCAGCGCCCGCGCCGCATCGAACATCAATGCGGTCACCGTGCCCTGCGCTCCATCTGGAACTGTGTTCGGGATCGTTCCCCCCCCGGTCCAAACCGCCCCCTGCCTCGACAAAACCACGCGCAGCAAAACCGGTGCTGCCGGTCTGAAATCCACCGTTGCAGTTCCTTGTGTTACATCTGCCGAAGCCGACACGTTGATCGTGAAGCTTGCCCCTTTTGCCAGCGGTTGTGGGCTGACCGTGACCGAGTTCACAGTCGGAGCGCCCCAGGTCAAACCGACCGTCCCAAGCACAAAACACAAGCGCGCCCAAACTCCAAAAATCCCATTCCATCTCGATTTCATAAAAACCTCCTTGAAATTCTGAATTGGAAAAACCTTACGCGCGCGCCCGTTGAACCCGCCCCGCCGCCGCTAACACTCCCGCCGCCACCAGCGTGAACTCCGCCCATCTCAATCCTCCATCCGGAACGGACAGTGACAGGAACGCAGGGCCAATTGTCGTCCCCCCGTCGGAATCGCCCGCCGCCGAGAATTCCAGAAATGCAATTTGTCCCGGCAGATAGTGACTGGTGAACGAAAAACCGCTCAAACTTTGTCCCACCAGCACATCTCCCGCGGGATTGAGTGAGAGGAAATCCTGCGCCGACGAGCCGGTCACCGGCACGCCGACATTCGCAAACCAGTTCGCATTCGGGACGTGCACGTCACCTCCAGAAAGAACATCCAACTGGTTCCAGTCCGGCGTCAAAAATGGAAAGTTGAGCGACCAAAGAAATACATCGAACGCCCCGGCACTGTTATCGACGACATACGAGTACGTGACCGTCCCATCGCCATTTGCCACCGCGGAACCGACAATGCCCGCCTGACCCGACTGCGACAGAAGCGTGAGCATCCCCACCCCTAAAGTCGCGATTATTCCCCTTTTTATCTGGTTTTTCTTCATAGTAGTTTACTTGGTTTGATTAACTCCATCCTCCTTAAGTGCTGAACGAACAGCTCCTCCTCGCGAAGGCGTGAGAAGCTTCCCTAAACTGCATCTTAATGAATACTCCACTAAAGTAGAAGACCATTTAGTTCACGTTGGGTTTTCGCCTTCGCGCGACTATTAACAGATGCGGGCACATTCAAGCCCGAAGGGCTTTAATACACCTAGCTCCGGGTGAAACCCGGAGAAAAAATTTCACGGAATCGCTCCAACCGCGGATGCGGTTGAATCCAAAACGCCCGCGCGCCCATATCCTTCCGCAAAATGGCTTCGACTACGGCACCCTCACCGGACATCTTTCTCCCATGCCATTCACGCTCTTCTTCAAATTCTGCGCAATTATTGCCTTTACCTCGTTTGGCCAGATGCCACTGGCTGCACCGGCGGAAAGCGACCTGCAACGAATCGCCTTTCCCGATACGCGGCTGGAAGTCTTCGGATTGCCCGGCTTCGACGCTGAAAAAGGCGCGGTCCTGCGCCGCCTTCCCGAACACCTTAAGGAGAGCCTCCGCCCGCCCGTTTGGAATTTGGCGCAGGATCCGAGCGGTGGCCGGATTCGATTCGCCACCGACTCCAAAACCATCGCAATTGTCGCGGAGAATCCCGGCTTCTCCAACATGCATCACATGGCCAGCGTCGGAGAGAACGGATGCGATCTCTATATCGATGGCCGCTATGTCGGCAGCGCATGGCCTGACCCAAAAGGAAAGATCGTCAAGGAATGGACCGTGGCCGCGGACCGAAAAATGCGCGAGGTCACTTTGTACCTGCCGCTCTACAAACCAATCGCCCTTCAGGAAGTTCAGCTCGAGCGCGAAGCGGAGATTCGGCCAGCGCGGCCCTACGCAGTCACTAAACCAGTCGTTTATTACGGATCGAGCATCACCCAGGGCGGTTGCGCCTCGAATGCTGGCGGCTCCTGTCAGGCGATCCTCGAACGACGGTTGAATGCGGATTTCGTGAACCTCGGCTTCAGTGGAAATGGAATGGGCGAACCCGCCCTCGCCCAGGCCATTTGCGAACTCGACCCATCCGTTATTGTTCTCGATTTTTGGGGAAACCCGTCGGCCGAACAGTATGCCGCGGCCTTGCCACCCTTCGTCGACATCCTGCGCGCAAAGTTCGCCAAAACTCCCATCCTCATCATCAGCCCTTTCTATTTTCCCGCCGAGAAACTCAGCGGCGAAACGGCGAAAGCACAGGACGCGAAACGACAAACCGCGCGACAATTCGTCGAGACTCGCCGCAAAGCCGGTGACAAACGAATCGTCTTTGTCGACGGCCTGAAGATGCTAAACCAGGATCAGACCGAAGGCCTGGTCGATGGCGTCCATTGCAACTCGCTGGGCTTCTACTTCAACGCAAACGGCCTGGAACCCTACTTGCGCAAGGCTCTGGGGGCGCAACGCCGATCGGTCGCTCGATAGTTTCAGGACGTCGCGTGTCTATAAAGGTGATTAAATCTATCGCTATTAACCCAGCGGATTCTTTGCGAACGCGTAGGCCTCCACCACTTTGCCGCCAATCAAATGTTGCTGAATAATTTCTTCCAGCACTTCGGGGGTGCAGGAGTGATACCAAACCCCTTCTGGATAGACGACCGCAATCGGGCCATCGACACACACGCGCAAACAATTCGCTTTGGTCCGATAAACGAGCGGTTCGGGACCAGTGAGCTTCAGCTCCTTCAGCCGGTCCTTCAAATATTCCCACGAGCGCAGACCTTCCTTGCGTTTACAGCATTTGGGTTCGCTTTGGTCGGCACAAAGAAAAATATGCCGTTTGAATTTTTCGACGCCGAGCTCCGCAGCGCATTTCTCCAGCTTGCTCATGATTTTTTCGGCACTGAAAAGGCGTTAAAAGGATTTTCATGCGTCAGCTTGCGAAGAAACGCGTCGTCGAATCCCGCTTTCTTTAGTTTTCGGAGGAAGCTATTCACCAGACTGGTGTAACCGCGCTGTTTTCCGCCATTGGGTTCACCTGGATTGTACCAGCCCGCGTCGTGCGATATAAGAATTCGATCGGAGAACCCGGCATCTGTCAGCAACCGAATGGCTTTGACAATCTTGTCGTCCTCCTCGTTCGAATTCCCCACCGAGTCCAACTCAATGTAAACACCGCGAGCAGCCAGTTCCTTATGAATACCTGTGTCAGGCTCCGCCTGGGCGTGCACCCACACAAACCGATTCAGCGGCACTTCCATGTGTTCGATGATATCTGCCTGCTTTCGCGCAACAGCCCCGCTGGTGGTGTGGCTCGCAATGGCGACCCCCGTTTGCTTGCTGGCCCGCGCCGACGCACGAAGAAACTTTTCCTCCAACGGTCGCAGCTCCTTCTCACTCGATGCGGTTTTTATAAATCCCGCTCGCAAAGGCGTATCTTCAATCCCAACGACGATTTCCTCCATCATCCATCGGGCCAATTCGTCTTCGCTCATCTCCGCATACTTCTTCGGAGCGTAATTCGCGCGGCCATAAACTCCGGTCGGCGCCACAATATGAATTCCCACATCTCGGCCCAGGTTCGCAATAAAAGGAATGTTGCGACCGACACCGATCGTCGTGCATTCGATCATCGTTGAAACGCCTGCCTCTTTGGCCGCGGTGAGCAGTGGTTTCATTACGCGAACGAAGTCCTTTTCCTCCGCTTGACCGTAACCCTTCGTCTCCGGGCCACGCAGATCGGTAAACAAATGCTCGTGAGGAAGGATCAATCCCGCATCGGAAGGACCCCACAAACCATCCAGGCAAATCAGAATGCGGTCCGCCGCCGAAACGACCACGCAACTGGAGAGAAGCAAGAGTAAGAGAAGCTGCATGCTATTCCTTCGCCGGTTTGTATTTTTTGGGGGCACTGCCGCCTCCCCCTTTTGCGTCGAGCGAAAATTTTCCCGCTCCAGCGAAAAACAGAACGACGAAACCGCCGAGGTAAAGATAGGACAATTCTCCGGGCCCCGTCTTCACTGAGTGATTATTCACGATGAAGAACGCGACAGACATCGTGATGGCCGAACCGAGCGCGCCGAATCGCGTAAACAGCCCAAGCACAATCAGAATCGGACAGATCACTTCTCCCACAATCGCGAGAATCAAACTATTCTGGTGCCCGATCTTCAACGGGTCGGGAAATTTGCCGGACATCTCCTTGAACGTGCTCAACTTGGTCCACCCGTGCAGCCCCAAAAGCGAAAGCCCAAACCACAACCGGAGCATCAGCAGCCCCACATCGGCGCTGGCAGGCACAAAATCCAGACGAAGGATTGAAGCGAATTTCTTCATCGCGCGACAAGTATGATGAGATTCAACTATCCTCGCAACGAGGAAGCCCGGTAAGCTGCCTCATGCACATCGCGATTCTCATTGCCGCCACCTGGGCTTCGTGCGCGGTAGCCTTCGCCGCGGAACGGTTGGGCACGCCGGTTCCTCGAGCCCATGCGCACAACGATTACGAACACGCGCGCCCGCTCTGGGATGCTCTCGAGCAAGGCTTCTGCAGCGTCGAGGCGGATATTTACCTCGTGAATGGAAAATTGCTCGTCGCCCACGATCTGAAAGATGTGAAGAAAGATCGAACCCTGCAGAAGCTCTACCTCGACCCGCTACGCGAGCTGGTCAACCGAAACCACGGAACGGTCTATCCCAGCGGCGAGAAAATTGTCCTGTTGGTCGACGTGAAAAGCGAAGCCGAAGCAACCTACGCCGCCTTAAAACCAGTCCTGGAAAAGTACCAAGGAATGCTCACCCGTTTTCAAAACGGAAAAGTGCTCACGAACGCGGTCACCGTCATCCTCAGCGGGAATCGCCCGCGCGAAACTCTCCTGGCCGAGATTGATCGTTTGGCGGCTTACGATGGGCGTCTCGCGGACTTGGGAAAAGGTCTGAGTGTATCGTTCATGCCGCTGGTGAGTGACAGCTTTGTCGAACGTTTTCCTTCCGCGAAGACCGGTTCGCTTTCCGATACAGATCGTCGCGAATTCGAACGCGCTATTCGAGAAGCACACCACGAAGGCAGAGCGATTCGCTTCTGGGCCACCAAGGACGATCGGGAAAACTGGAAGATGCAGCGCGACGCAGGCGCTGATTTGATCAATACCGATGATTTGAAGGGCCTGGCCGCGTTTCTCGCTCGTCGTTAAAGAAAGACTTGCAATTCTAAACGCCTTCCTTCCTGAAACTTACGAATTCTTGGATGTTTTGAAATTTTAAGCTTGGCGTTTGGCATCGAAATCGCTTTAAAGCGCTATTCCCGTTCGGGCGAACGGGCGGCGGGTCGTGGAATAAAAATTTACGTGTGTTTCTACGGCCCGCTGATTTTTTCTCCCTTTCCTTTTCGTACTCCTTTCGTCCCATTTCTCCAGAGCATCGCGTAGCTACATTAGCGACCGTGAACAAGATGATAGCTCACTTGATGAATACAAAAGGAAAAACTTTGCTGCGCGCGATGGGCATCTTCGCGGTGGCCGGAATCGCAACCGCGCGCGTGCAGGCGGATGAAACTTGCTCCTCCCCTTATCTCGCGCGAATCGAAGGCCAGGAGGAATTTGTTTATGTCTGGACCCTGGGTGTGCCCGGCCTGGGCGACGGCGCAGACAAACTCGTGACCGTCGATGTCAAACCCGGGTCGGCCAAATATGGCCAGGTGATTCACACCGATTCGTTGAAAGGCCGTCACGAGGCGCATCACGGCGGATTCACCGATGATCGACGTCAGCTTTGGCTCTCCGGACTGGAGAGCAGCCAGATTTTCATTTACGACGTGCACACCGATCCGGCGCATCCGCGCCATGTCAAAACTATCGATAATTTTGACAAGATCACCGGCGGGGCAGTCGGGCCGCACGGTGTTTACGCTTTGCCCGGCCGCGTGCTCATACCGTGTCTCTCCAACAGCAAGGACCACACCGGCCGAACCGCCATCGTCGAGTTCAGCAATGAAGGCGATTACATCACCACGCACTGGCTGCCAACCAAGGAAACTACGGGAATTACCGGCGCCGAATTTGCCGATGGTTACGGCTACGACGCGCGCGTGTTGCCGCGGAAAAACGTTCTGCTCACCACCTCGTTCACTGGTTGGAACAACTACACACGCGACCTGGGCGACCTGATGAAGGACGCAAACGCTATGAAACAAATGGGCAACTCGATGGTCGTTTGGAATTTCCACACGCGGCAGCCGAAGAAAGTCTTCAACGTTCCTGGCGCGCCGCTCGAAATTCGCTGGGCCTGGGGTGAAAAGCACAATTACGCCTTCACTGCCACGGCGCTGACTTCGAAGTTATGGTTGTGCTACGAAGATTCCAATGGCGAATGGCAGGCAAAAGAAGTCGCTCAAATCGGACCGGCGGGTGGCGTTTTGCCGGTGGACATCAGCCTTTCCGCCGATGACAAAACTCTGTTCGTTGATTGTTTCGGCGACGGTAAGGTGCGCGTGTTCGATGTATCTGATGCGCAGCAACCGAAACAGATTTACGAGAAGCCAATCGGCAAGCAGTTGAACATGGTTTCACAGAGTTGGGACGGCAAGCGCCTTTACTTTTCCAGTTCTCTCCTCGCGCATTGGGACAAGACTGGCGCGGACAACGAACAATTCGTGCGCGCTTACACCTGGAACGGAAGCGAACTGAAGCCAGCCTTTGATCTCGACTTCACCGCGCTCAAACTGGGCCGTCCGCACCACATGCTCTTTGGCTCCACTCAGGTCGGGCGATGAGAACACTCCAATTAAAAGCGGGTGCCGCCTTGCTGCTCGCGGGGCTCAGCCTTTTTGCGATCGAGTACGAATTTGAACCGCCGCAGCCGGGCTCTTACAAATTGCCCATTGTGAAGGCCGCGGCGGACGGTGACGTGCTGAATCACCACGGAAAACCTCTGCACCTGGCCGAGCTGACGAAGGGACGCGTCACCGTCATGAGCTTTATCTACACGCGTTGTGCTTCGGCAAAAGCGTGCCCGTACGCCACTGGCGTTTTGCTGCAACTACACCGGTTGAGCGCAAACGATCCCGCACTCGCCAGTAAAATGCGGCTGATCAGCATGAGCTTCGATCCCGAAAATGACACCCCGAAGCGAATGGCCAGTTACGCACAGATCGCGGACGCGCAAAAGCCAGCCGCGGAGTGGCGCTTTGTAACCACCGCCTCGCAATCGAAACTCAAACCGATCCTCGACGCTTACGGACAAGCCGTCGACCCAAAGAAAAATCCAAAAGATCCAACCGGTCCCCTCAACCACACGTTACGGGTATTCTTGATCGATTCCGCAGGGAATATTCGCAACATCTACAGTTCCGGCACGCTCGACGTTCGCTTAGTCATGGCCGACGTAAAAACACTTCTCCTGGAAGAAGCGCAGTAACTCTCGACGCTTGCGCGAGCTTTTGGGATGGTGCGGAATCCCATGAAAACGTTGCGTTCGCTCCCCCTCTGCCTCCTGGTCGCACAACTCCACGCGAGCGATTCGGTCAAAGCCGGTCGCTTTCACGTCGAACATCCGACACTTCTGAATCTGGGATTCGAATGGAGCATCGAAGGCGACGATAATCGAAACGCGACCGTCGCGGTGGAGTTCCGACCTGTCGGCGAAACCAAATGGCGCAACGCGCTTCCCCTAGTGCGAATCGGCGGAGAGAACGTCTATCGCCGCAAGGAGCATTTGGACTACACCGTGCCCCACGGCTTCGCCGGCTCCATCCTGAACCTCCAGGCCGGAACCGAGTACGAATGTAAGTTCGTCATGTCAGATCCTGACGGCGCTGATGGTGACACAACTCAAAACGTCCGCGTCAAAACGCGCACTGAACCGCAGCCCTATTCCGGCGGCCGCGTGCTTCACGTCTATCCACCCGACTTTTTCGGTCCACGCCAGGAACCGAGCTTCACCGGAATTCTCCAGGCTTACTACGGCGCCGGTTTGGGTGACTGGTCTGTCGTGTGGGAGCGCCGCGCGCAACCCGGCGACACCCTGCTTCTTCACGCCGGCCGCTATAAACCCGAACGCCTCAACTACGTCGATCCGATGATGACGCCCTTCGACGGAACTATGTCCCTCACGTTGAAAGGCACCCTCGAAAAGCCCATCACCCTCAAAGCAGCGGGCGATGGAGAAGTCGTCATCGACGGCGATGGAAACCATCGCCTCTTCGACGTCATAGCCTCGCGTCATCACATTTTTGACGGACTCACTTTCCGCAATACAGATGTTGCCATTCTCGCAGGCCAAAAAGAAGTTTTAGGCGCAGTCGGCCTCACGGTGAAGAACTGCCGGTTTGAGAATATCGGCTTCGGCATTTGGACCGAATACGCAGGCTCCAGCGATTTCTATATTGCGGACAATCTTTTTCTCGGCCGCGACGATCGCTTTCGCATGGTTGGTTGGGGCGGCGTGCAACGCGAACCGGGCGGCAACGCATGGCCCATTCCGCTCTACGGCTCGCATCTGCTCACCAGTTACTATGCGATCAAAGTTTACGGGCCAGGACATGTGATCGCGCGCAACGCTATTGCCTATTTTCACGATGCGCTCGGCATCTCAACCTACGGCACACCGGAAGATGATCCGGATCGGCGCGCATCCTCCATTGATATCTATGGAAACGATTTTCATCTGCTGAACGACGATTTCCTCGAAACGGACGGAGGTGTCCACAACGTGCGCGTGTTCAACAATCGCGGTGTGAACGCAGCACAAGGCGGTTACAGCGCGCAACCGGTTTTCGGTGGTCCCGTCTACTTCTACCGCAATCTTCTCTACAACGTTCCATCTGGTGTCGCATTCAAGTTCTCCGCCAAGCCGGCCGGCCTTTTCGTCTGGCACAACACAATCATCGGCGAACATCTCCTCGGAGACCCGTCCGCCAACATGCACTTCCGCAACAATCTCTTCCTCGGGCGCGATACGCCTGGCCGCGGTATTCTGACCTTGGCGAATTCCACTTCGTGGAACACGACTGACTATAACGGTTACCGGCCGAACGCCGGGGTCAAGGAGCAGTATCGCTACTTCCAACCGAAATCGGGGCCGAACGTCTACGAAGCCAAGAACGAGGAGTGGCAAGCCTTCTCGACCTTGCAGCAATTCCGCGCGGCCACCGGACAGGAAACCCACTCCGTTGAGGTCGACTTCGATATCTTCGAAAATCTGACACCACCCGATCCGGCGAAACGCTACGCTGTTCATCACGCGATGGATCTGAACTTCGCACTCAAGCCACATAGCAAGGCTGTAGATGCGGGAGTAATCATTCCGACGGTGAACGAAAATTACAGCGGTGCCGCGCCGGATCTTGGCGCGCTGGAATCAGGCCAACCCGTCGCGCACTACGGCCCACGTTGGATCACCTGGCAGCCGTTCTACCGTTAAAGACTGTTCATCTACCCGCGAAGCGGCGCAGTGGCGGCAGAAAACGGGTTGCCCCTACCTCCGAAACCAATGACAGTTCCGGCGTTGAGGAAGAGCTGAAAATATTTGTGCTGGAAGGAAATGAAGAAACGCAGTCTTAATAGTATCGTTCGTTACTGCGACCGCACCCTCAAAACAGAGGAGTTCACAGACTGGCCGGGCGCGGCGAACGGGTTACAGGTCGAAAATGACGGGACGGTGAGCAAAATAGCCGCAGCCGTCGATGCCAGTAACGCCACGATCACCCGAACGATCGAACTCGGTGCGGATTTATTGATCGTCCATCACGGCTTGTTTTGGGGGGCGAGTCATCCGTGGACCGGCAAGCGGTATCAACTGCTCAAGCTGATGCTCGATCACAACCTGGCCGTCTACAGCTCGCACCTTCCGCTCGACGCGCATCCGCAGCTCGGCAACAATGCCCAACTCGCAAAGGCGCTGGGACTTCGCCAGCTTAAACCGTTCTTCTTCGAAAAGGGCCAGCACATTGGCCTGCAAAGCGGTTGCAACGTGCGTCGGGAAGAAATTGAAAAGCGACTCGCTAACGTGCTTCGAGTCGAGCCCAAAGTGATTCCTGGCGGCCCCGAAATTTGTCGCAGCGTCGGAATTGTGACCGGCGGGGCAGGGGATGAGTTAAAGAAAGCCCACGACGAAGGAGTGGACACTTTCATCACCGGCGAAGGCCGGCATTGGACATATGCGCTGGCGGAGGAATTAGGTATGAACGTTTTTTACGGGGGCCATTATGCAACCGAAACGTTCGGCGTCAAAGCCCTGGCGTCGTTGCTCTCGGAGAAATTCAATTTGCCTTGGGAATTCATCGAGTATCCGACTGGATTGTGAGCCCGCGCGTTGGTCTCGTCTTAACGTAGAATCCGTTGTGGCGACATTTGGTGAGCAGAAAGGTCGAGCCATACTCGCCGCGACGTTCCTTGCTCGTTGACCACGGGTGGACTTTCCGCCTAGGCTATCCTGCAGAACGGGATGCGCTTAAGAGCAAGGAGATTGAGCGTATTTCACAATGATCCGCGCGCGATACAGGAATCTGTCGATTCAGAAACGGCTGTTTGCAGCCATCTTTGGACCAAGCCTGCTCATTGTACTGCTCGTGGGCACGCTGGTGCTGGTCTATGACCTCGTACAATTTCGCCGCTCTCTCACAAAGGACGCGGTTACTAATGCCAGCATCGTAGCGCGTGCCTGCAGATTTACGCTCACCGCGCTCGATCCGGAAATGGATCCGGTCGGCGCATCCGAGACGTTGTACGCACTGGCGGGCGACGGGGAGGTTCGGTCGGCGGCGCTTTTCACCATGGACGGCAAGCTGTTCTCGCAATATCGGCGCCATCCAGACCTCGTAATCCCGGCAACACCGAAGGAAGTGCAAACTCGGGACTGGTTCTCCGTCGTCGTGCCGGTCACCGTAGGGGCGCAACAGTTTGGCAATCTTTATGTAGAGCACAGTTTGAAGCGCTTCAATCAGCGCGTGATTTCCTTTGCGTTTTCGGTGTTGGCGGCCGGCCTGGTGCTTTTGGTTTTCGCGGCGGCGATGGCGCGATTTCTTTCGGGCCAATTTTCCGGTCCGGTGCAGGTCCTGGCTGAAACCGCCCGCGGTTTTACCCGGCAGCGGGATTTTTCGCTGCGGGCACCGCCGTTGGAAATTCCAGAATTCAACGACCTGCGCCTGGCGTTCAACCAGATGTTGCAGGAAATCCAACAACAGAACGCGGCTTTGGAGAAACGCACTCAGCAGTTAGCGGATATTAACCGGCAGTTGATGAACGCGAATCGGGAATTGGAAGCGTTCACCTATTCGGTTTCGCATGATTTGCGGACTCCACTCCGCGCGGTGGCGAGTTATTCCCAATTGGCTATCGACGAAGCTCCAACCGATGCGACACCGCAGGTCAGGGATTTCCTGATTCGCATTCAAAAGAATGCGTCGAAAATGGCTCAGCTCATCGACGATCTCCTCGCATTTTCGCGGATTGACGCTCGTGAATTGGAGAGAAAGGAATTTTCCGTGGAGGAATTGGTCCGAAGCGTTTGGGCTCAGTTGATCGAGGAAAGCGGCGGGAAGGCTGAATTGGAATTGAAAGTGCTGCCGCCCATCAATGCCGACAGGGCGTTGATGGAGCAGGCCTTTGTCAACCTGCTGAGTAATGCGTTGAAGTACACCCGGCCAAAGGAGAATGCGCGGGTGTTGGTGGATGCTGAAATGAGGGACGGTCAGACAGTTTACCGGATAGCCGATAACGGCGTTGGCTTCGATATGCGTTACTACTCCAAATTGTTCGGTGTTTTTCAGCGATTACATACCGAGCAGGAGTTTGAGGGGACCGGGATTGGGCTCGCGATTGTCCAACGGGTGATTGCGCGGCACGGAGGAAAAGTCTGGGCTGAAAGCGAGTTGGGGAAGGGAGCGACGTTCTATTTCACACTCGGATGAGTTATGCAAATACTGATTGTAGACGACAACGAGGACGATGTTGATCTGGCGCTGCGGGCGTTGCGCGAAACCGGTTTGACTCAGGAAGTGTTCGTCTGCCGTGATGGCGAAGAAGCGCTCGATTACCTTTTTTCGCGCGGTCGTTTTGCCGGCAAGCCGCAAAGCGAATTGCCGCGCCTTGTGCTGCTTGACTTGAAGCTGCCGAAAGTCGATGGACTCGAAGTGTTAAAAGAGATCCGGGGAAACACGGCCCTGACGACACTTCCCGTGGTCATGCTGACTTCCTCTTCCCGAAGGAGCGATCTCGAAGCAGCCTACAAATCGGGAGCAAACAGTTACCTTATCAAATCGACGGATTTCAGCCGCTTCAAGCGCGACATCGAACAGATGGGCCGGTATTGGCTCGGAGTAAACCAGGCTTGACCCGCCATGAAGACCTTGAACATGCACGCGCGGGCGACTCTTTGGACAGCAGCGGGACTGGCCATGATCGCGACGGGCCTCGCCGACGAATTCACCGATTCCCTTGCAGAAATAAAAGGAATGAGCCTGGAGCAGTTGATGAATCAGGAAGTCACCATGGTGAGCCGTAAACCGGAACCGCTTTCCGAATCACCCTCAGCCATTCAAGTGATTCGCGGTGAAGATATCCGCCGTTCGGGAGCGCTTACATTGGCGCAAGCGCTGCGGTTGGCGCCCAATTTGCAGGTTGCCCAACAGAACGCGCACGATTGGGCGATCACCTCACGTGGCTTCAACGGCGCCCCGCTCTCGAATAATTCGCTCGCGAATAAATTGCTCGTCATGATTGATGGCCGGTCGATTTACACCCCACTTTTCGGCGGAGTTTTCTGGGACGCGCAACAGGTTCTTCTCGAAGACATCGATCGGATTGAGGTCGTAAGTGGGCCGGGGGCGTCATTGTGGGGTGACAACGCGGTCAATGGCGTGATCAACGTTGTTACCAAGAGCGCGAAAGATACGCAGGGGTTGTACCTTTCCGGTGGCGCGGGCTCGTTCATGCAGGATATGGCCGGGGTTCGTTACGGCGGAAGAGCGGGCACGAACCTCTTTTATCGCGTGTATGTCGAGCGATTCGATCACAACTCGACGACCATCAATGGACTCGATCAACGCGACGACTGGAACATGACCCAGGGCGGGTTTCGACTGGATTACTTTCCGTCCACCACCGACTCACTCACCCTCCAAAGCGACTTCTACGAAACATTCGAAGGGCGTCCTCTCGCAACCGAACTGAATGGAGAAAATGTGCTTGGCCGCTGGACGCATACGATCTCCGAACAAAATGAGCTTAGCCTGCAGACCTATTTTGACCGGACCTGGCGTCAGTTTCCCACGGAAAATTTCGCGGAAGAACTGATCACCTATGATTTGGATTTCCAGCACCGTTTCCCACTGGGTAATAGACAAACCATCATTTGGGGCGCGGATTACAGGGTCTACGATGACAAAGTGCGCAACACTGAAACGCTCACCTTCGACCCCGAGCAGCGCACGCTCCAACTCTTCAGCGGATTCGTGCAGGACGAGATCACGGTGATCGACGACGTGCTTAAACTGACGCTCGGGACCAAGTTGGAACATAATGATTACTCTGGATTGGAAGTGCAGCCCTCGGGCCGCCTCGCCTGGATGTTGACAAAACGGCAGACCATCTGGGGTGCCGTTTCGCGTGCGGTCCGGTCTCCGACACGCTTCGATGTGGACATTAAAACGCCCGTGTTAGGGAAATCGAACAGCGAATTCGACTCTGAGAAGGTGGTTTCGTACGAGGTCGGATATCGCGTGCGGCCACATGAGACCCTCTCGCTCTCATTCGCCGCGTTCTACAACACGTACGACGAATTGCGTAGTGTCAATAATAACGACAATCCGCCGCCGGTCCTCTTTTTCGCCAACGGGCAGGAAGCGACCTCTTACGGGTTAGAGATTTCGGGAGATTATCGGCCTTGTGAATGGTGGCGGATGCGCGGGGGGTATACCTACCTCGAGACAGACGTGCATGCGACCGCTTCCAATGTGATCCCCGAAAGCAAAGTGTTGGAAGCGATCGATCCGCGTCATCAGGTTACGCTCCAATCGATTATGACGCTGCCGCACGACGTGCAATTTGACCTGGTTGGACGGTATGTCTCAGGCTTGACGGAAACCACTCTTCCTACTCCGCCTGTGCCAGGTTATATCACTTTTGACGCGCGGCTCGCATGGACGTTCAAGAATGTGGAATTCGCTTTGATCGGCCAGAACCTCGCGCAGCCGACCCATCGCGAATTCAGTAGCCAGGAGATTCCGCGCAGCGTCTTTGGAAAGGTGACCCTTCGTTTTTAGGCATGCTGGCGCGCCATCCCATTTTGCGGCAAATCAAAGTGAGTTTGGCCGTGGCGTTCTTACTGTGCCCGCTCGCATTGCGTGCTCAAGTCGCTCGCGATAAGGCGATTCGCGCGGTGTTGTTGTTCCACATTGCGCAACTCACCCAATGGCCGACCAATGCGTTTTCGTCCGATCAGGAACCCTTTGTGATTGGCGTTGTCGGAGAAGACCCTTTTGGAGGGATCCTTGAAGCAACGGTCGAACAGGAAACCGTTCGCGGCAGGAAGATCGCCATCCAGCGTTATGACAACGCTTCGCAAATTCAAACCCCTCACCTGCTTTTCATTTCTTCAAGCGAAAGCAAGTCTCTCGGCACGATTCTCAGTCGCCTGGAAGAGCGGCCCGTTCTCACGGTCGCCGATGTCGATCGGGCGGAACAACGCGGTGTGATGGTGCACCTTTACTGGGCGGACAGCCGGGCCAAAATGATCATCAACCAACAGGCTGTTGCCGACAAAGGTTTGATCATGAGCCCGAGACTGCTCGCCGTAGCGCAGAAATACCCCTAAAATTCTTGTCAGTTTTTGTCGACCGCAGGCAATCTGCGGGCGCGGATGAACCGGATCAGTCAAAGATTTGAAGACCTCAAGCGCGCACGAAAGAAAGGATTTGTCGTTTACATCGGCGCGGGCGATCCAACCCTTGCCAAGACTCGCGAGCTGGCTCTGAAATTTACCGAAATAGGAGTAGACGTCCTCGAATTAGGCGTGCCGTTCAGCGATCCACTCGCGGATGGACTGGTCAATCAGTTGGCAGCTCAGCGCGGGTTGGAAAGCGGTACGACGCCGGGCAAAGTACTCGAAACGATCGCGCAGATCCGCCAGCAATCCCAAATTCCGGTCGTCCTTTATATCTATTACAACCTATTGCACCGCTGCGGCGTCGAGAAGTTCGTGGCCGATTCAGCCCAAGCGGGCGTGGATGGATTGCTCGTGCTCGATCTTCCGCCCGAGGAATCGGGCAACTACGAAGCACTCATGAAGCAATATGGGCTGGCGACCATTTACCTGGTGGCACCCACGACGCCCGAAGAACGGATTGAGCTGATCGTCAAACGTGGGACGGGATTCATTTACTACGTCTCACGCGAGGGCGTAACCGGAATGCAAGCCACCATCGCTCAAAATATCGGCGACATGACCGCGAAAATTCGCGCCCATACCGATCTGCCCATCGCCGTCGGTTTCGGCATTTCAACGCCGGAACAAGCTCGGAAAGTAGCAGAATGCGCTGAGGCGATTGTCGTGGGCAGCGCTGTGGTGAATCAGATCTCGGAGCACGGCAGGAAACCGGACCTCGTTGATCGTGTCGGAAATTTCACTCGACAGTTGGTGGACGCCGTGAAGGCATTGTAAGGTCATGCCATGGGCGATATTTCTGAAGCGTTGCTAACCCTCGCGCACGACCTTGGCCGCGAAGATCGCAAGCTGGCGATTCTCGGCGAAGGAAACGTCTCCGCCAGGATTTCTCCCACGCAATTCCTGGCGAAGGCCAGCGGCACGTCGCTTGCCACGTTGCGCTATGAAGATCTGACCTCCTGTTCTTTCGAATTCGTCCTTCCGCTCCTCGACCGCAAACGCATTGGGGACGACGAAATCGAAGGGGCGCTGCTCGCGGCCCGTGCTGATTCAAAGGCGAAGAAGCCGAGCACCGAAACGGTCTTTCATGCATGGCTGTTGACCCTGCAGAACGTCAACTTTGTTGGGCATTGCCACCCGACGGTCGCCAATCAGGTCCTTTGCTCCCCGCGCGCGCGCGACTTTGCCGAACGCAGGCTATTTCCGGACGAAGTGGTGTGCTGCGGTTCAGCATCGGTGTTCGTGCCTTATACCGATCCCGGAGTTCCTCTCGCGCGCGAAATTAGAGACCGCACCACTTTGTTCATGAAGAACTCCGGGATCGTGCCGCGCCTCCTCCTTCTGCAAAATCACGGGATTATCGCGCTCGGTCCGACACCGCAATCGGTTCTCGCTTGCATCTTGATGGCGACCAAGGCCGCTGAAATTTTTGTCGGCGCCGCGGCTCTCGGCGGCCCGAATCTCCTGAACCCGAAAGACGTCGAGCGGATCAACTCTCGCCCTGACGAAGCCTATCGTCAGCAACAGTTGAATATTTCGAACTAGTTCCGTGCTATAAGTAAAGTGTGAGCAAAGCTTTCACGCGTGAATCGGACGAAAGCGAGGATGTGGTTGTACCCGTTAGGGCACCGCTGCCGCCGGGAGTTAAGAATTACATCACACCTGGAGGTGCTCATCGGTTGCGCGATCAATTGGCTGCTCTGGTGGAACGCAACTCGGCGGAGAAAAATCCTTCCCGCGAAGCGCGAATTCGTCAGTTGCAGGAGATCATTGGCTCGCTGGTCATCGCTGAACCACCAACGGAACGTGATGCCATTCGTTTCGGCGCAACCGTCCGAGTACAACGGCAGAAGGAAGCTGAGAACTATCGGTTGGTCGGCGTGGATGAAACCGACCTGGATCGGAATGAAATCAGTTGGCTTTCGCCGCTTGGCAAAGTTCTTCTTGGAAAGCGCGTCGGAGATCGCGTTCGCTTTCGGTCCCCGGGAGGGCTGGAGGAAATAACCGTGATGTCGGTCGACTACGTGTAACTGCTACGGAATAGGCGTTCGGGTACGTAGTTTTTTCGGTGACGGAAAAATGCGCGTGACTTTCGGAAGTTCGTTCGTATATTCCCCCGTCTTCGACCGACCCTATGGTCTAGCGGTTAGGACACCACCCTTTCACGGTGGTAGCCCGGGTTCGATTCCCGGTAGGGTCGCCATCTTTTCATCGAATCTTCTGGAAGTTTTGGCATGCTCTGAATCATGGATTCGTGCGTTTTTATTTGTTGGCGGGAACCGCAGAGGGGGCACGCTTTGCGTCACTGTGGATTTTACATAAGGGGTCAGGGTTTTGCGCAATCAGGGAAATCCCGCTTGATAAGCTGAGGGTGGCTTGAGAAGAATGCAGACTCAAGGAGTTAAAACAACAATGAGTCGCGAGCCAAAATCGACCGTTTACCTAATCGACGATCACCCGCTGCTGGTGAAGGGGCTGTCCGAGCTGATCAATAATCAGCCTGACCTGGAAGTCTCCGGCACCACTGGCGAGTGGACTGAAGCCCTGGAGCAGTTCAAAAAGAAACTGCCCGACATTGTCATTCTTGACGTCACGCTCAAGAACGCCAATGGAATCGAAGTGTTAAAAAACCTGCGGGTGCATTTCCCGAATATCCGCGTGCTGATGCTTTCGATGCATGACGAAAACCTTTACGCGCTTCGTGCACTTAAAGCCGGCGCGCAGGGTTACATCATGAAAGCAGCCGCCACGGAAAAGGTCATCCAAGCGATTCGCCAGATTCTCTCGGGCGAACTGTACCTGAGCGATGTCATGGCCAAGAAAACCATGGCCCAATTGGTGGGGCGCCGAAAAGAACCGGGCGCTTCGCCGCTCGAAGATCTGAGCGATCGTGAATTGGAGGTGTTTACCATGGTGGGCGAGGGGCTCACGACGCGCCAGATTGCGGAAAAACTCCATCTTAGCGTCAAGACTATTGAGACGCATAAGGCGCATATCAAAGAGAAACTCAATCTCCAATCCGCCACGGAACTGGTGCAGCACGCCATTCACTGGAAGGATTAGCAATCTCCGGCTTCCACGCTTCATTGTTTTGTGAGGCGTGGAAGAGGCCCGCGCGCATTAACGTAAAGCGTCTTTACGCCAGTCATTCTCTTTGCCATTAAGAAAACCGATCTACTTTTTGTATAATCGATGGATATTATTGGTTAGCAGGAGTTTGCACTGTTTTTACGTTCGGTAGGGTCAGTTGGCATGGTAGATGCGCTGAGTCTGGTGTTTGCATTCCCTCAACAAGGTGCTCGGGGTGCAGACAAACAGGAAAACTAACCATGCCAACACTACGTTTACCCCTTCTATCCGTTCTATCCATCGCCGCGGTGGTGACTCATTCACGAGCGGACTTAACTCCGGTGGCTCTGTTCAATGGAAATGTCGGACTTTCCATTGATGCTATTGGGAGCAACAACAATCCGGTCGGAAACGTCCAGGCTCATATTCCTGACGGCTCTACCGTTTTGGCGGCTTATCTGTACTCCGCGGGAACTCCATTTCCGTGGTATGGCGATAGCCCAAAAACACTGGCTGATTACAACTCATCTGGCATCACGCTTAACGGCAATCCGATTAATTTCACCGGGTTGGTCGGCGCTGTTAGTGACACCAGGCCGGATATTGGCCGTTGGTTTACGGGGCGTGCCGATGTCACGAGTCTCGTCAATTCCTTGAGAACGGCAGGTGTCAGTGATTATTCCTGGTCGGTCAACGAAGGCAGGCTGAATACTCGTATCGACGGCGAGGTATTGGCGATCGTCTATTCCGATCCCTCTTTGCCACAAGGGAGCGTTGCTCTGCTGGACGGCGGGCAAAAACCGGGCGGCGAAACCACGACCGTTAATTTTAGTTCGCCCTTGACCGACCCCAACGCGCCCGGATTTGTTGCGGACATGTCACTCGCGATCAGTTTCAGTTGTTGCGGACAAGAAAGTACGGTCAATGTAAATGCTACGCGGCTCACCAGTGCAGCCGGGAATCCCGACGATGGCCTGGCAGTTCAGGATGGATCGCTTATAACGGCGGGTGGCCTCGGCGATTCCAACGCTAATCCAGGAAATCCACTCGACACCAATCCCGCTGTTGATGATGAGCTTTATTCGCTCAAGTCGTTTTTGGCTCAAGGCGATACCGGTTTTTCAATTCTGACGACAAATCCGACGGGAGACGACAATATCTTCTTCATGGGTTTGCGAATTTCTGCGCCGCTCAGCCAGGTCAATGACACTCCGGTCGAGCCGCCAACGGGAGCGCCCGACGCGGGAACAACTCTTCCGCTCCTTGGCGTCGCGTTTTTTGCCGTCGCTGCTCTAAAAGCTCGGAAGGCACGTTAGATTTCGAATCTTACGAATTTCGCATAAGCGCGCTTCGGCGCGCTTTTTGTTTTATGGCTGGTAAGCTGCAAGCGAGCTCAACTTATTGAGAGCAGTTCCGCGATCGATCAGTTCTTCGGCGCGTTCCCAGCCTTCAGTCAAGGACTTCGCCTTTCCCGCGACGAACAGGGCCGCCGCCGCATTGAGCAGCACCGCGTCCCGTTTTGGACCGCGATCGTCGCCCGCGAGAATTTGTCGAACAATCCGCGCATTCTCGTCGCGATTCCCTCCGCGCAAATGTTCGAGCGTGGCGCTCTGCAATTCGAAATGCGCTGGATCCATTCGGGAAGAGTTAAAACCTTTCTCCTGGTAATATTCGGAGATGGTCGTCTCGCCGAGAGTCGAGATTTCGTCGAGAAACGCTTCGCCGACGCGGCCGGAAACGACCATCGCCCTACGCGAACCGAGTTGTTGCAGAACTTGCGCGAGTGGTTCGCAAAGTTCGGGGCGCGAAACGCCGAGCAACTGGACGCTTGGTCCGGCTGGGTTCAGAAGCGGCCCCAGAAAATTGAAAATGGTGCGATGCCCTCGTTCCGCGCACAACTTGCGCACCGGGGCCAGGTGCTTGAACGCGGGATGAAACAGCGGTGCGAAAAAAAAGGCGAACTGTTGATCGCGCAGCGATTTAGCCGCTTGTTCAGGCGAGAGATTCGTCGGAATTCCCAGCGCATCGAGCACATCTGCGCTGCCCGATTGGGAAGTAATCGCGCGATTGCCGTGCTTCGCCACAGTCACTCCTCCTGCGGCTAGCACGATCGCGACGGTCGTCGAAATATTGAAAGTGTTGAGCTTGTCGCCGCCCGTGCCGCAAACGTCGAGAATTTCCGCCTTGCGCAGAGCCTGATCGAGTTCGGGTCGGATCGAACGCTCGCGGAGTTCAGAAGCGAAAACGGCAATTTCACTCGGTGTCTCGCCCTTTGCACTCAAGGCGATCAGAAATTCCGCTTTGTCTTCGAGGGGAATGCTGTCGGCGAGAAGAGACTCAATGGCTTCGCGAACCTGCGCCGAGGAAAGCGGCGCGCGATCTTTTAACTGCACTATGAGCGATCTCAGCATTCAGGGCGCTCAATGTAGCACAGGGTGCTCCTGGATGTATTCCTGTTTCAGTCCGAGGCTTTCAGGCGCATGCAGCACCAGCATCTTCATTCGGATATCCTTCGGAATTTCCGCTCGGGTTAGCTTCGAAACCACCAGCATCAAAGTAATGGCGAGGGGAACTGTCCAAATCGCTGGCTGCTCACAGAGAATTCGTAACAATGGATGCGCGATCCAAAATTGACTCAACGAAACCCACCCAAGATCGGAAAAGCTCGTTAGCGAAATGGCAGAAAGAGCCAGAATGCCGCCGCCCAGCATTCCAGTCGCGGCTCCTTTCATCGTCATTCCACGCCACCACGCGCTCATGAACAAAAGTGGAAAATAACTCGCCGCGGCAATCGCAAACGCTTGTCCCACCATGAAATTGATGTCGAGCTTTTCAACTTGCATCCCAAGAAAAATCGCAATCACTCCGATGATAACTGAGGCGATCTTGAAGGCGCGCAGACGTTCCTGCGGTGTTGATTTCGGCCGCAGCATCCGTCCGTACACGTCATGCGCGAGCGCGCCCGTCATTGAAACGAGCAAACCGCTAAAGGTGCTCATGAAAGCCGCGAAGGCACCGGCGCAGGTGATCCCGCTGAGAATCGAGCCGAGCATCGGCACGCGTTGGTTCAAAATGATCGGTAATTCCAGAACTACTTTGTCGGTGCCTTTCACTCCGGTTGCTGTGTAAAGTTCCGGAATTAGATTGCGGCCGAGCACGCCAAAGATCGGAGGGAATAGATAGAACACTCCGATTAAGATCATAACCCACATCGTCGTGCGTTTAGCCGCCACCCCATTTGGATTCGTGTAGAAACGCACCAGGATATGCGGCAATCCCGCGGTTCCACAAACCAGCGCAATGATTAGTGAGTAGGTGTAGAGTAGCGAGTAGGGTCGCTGTTCCTCGTTGCTTAAACCTGCTGCTGCGGCCGCTTTGGTTGTGAGCGGTCCGAACGGAGAGATCCACGTTGCGTCTGCGGGAGATTTCGGGGGCAACGCTTGTCGAACAACTGCGGAAGTTGGTTGAGTATATGCGTTCGCGTTCCCGCCCACCTGGTTCGAATAGAATCCATAAACGCTCATCAGCACAAAGATCGGAACGCAAATTGCGAACATCTTCAGCCAATACTGAAAGGCCTGCACCAGGGTGATTCCTTTCATCCCGCCCAGCGCGACGTTGAACGTGATCACCGCTCCCACAAGCACCACTCCCGCCCAGTAGGGCAGCCCTTTGAAAATGTAAGCGAGCGCGACTCCCGCGCCCTTCATTTGCGGCATCGTATAGAAGAAACCGATAAACAAAACGAAGCACACTGCGATCTTTCGAAATAGTGGAGAATCAAACCTGCCTTCCGCAAAATCCGGGATAGTATAAGCCCCAAAACGTCGCAGCGGTCCGGCAATAAAAAGCAGCAAGAATAGGTATCCGCACGCGTAACACACCGGATACCAGAGCGCATCGTAACCCACTTTCATTACCATTCCGGCTACACCCATGAATGAGGCCGCTGAAAGGTATTCTCCTGAGATGGCCGAAGCGTTCCAACCCACCGATACGGATCGTCCGGCGACAAAAAAATCGCCCGCTGTTTTCGAGGTCCTTGCCGACCAAAAGCCCATCGCGATGGTCGCGACAACCGTGACAAACGAAAACGCGAAAACCCAGCCGTCAAACGACACCGAATTTCCAAAAAGATTAAGCGTGAACATGGTTTACTGCTGTTTTTGGACCCACGCCGCTTCTGCATCCTCGAGCGCAATCGATCGTTGAATGAAGTAAAACGCGATGACCCAAACCAATGGGAAGAAAAACACGCCCAGCAGGAACCAGCTTAAAGTGAAGCCAGCCACTCGTTTTGCCATGAATTCCGGCGCAAAATAATTCAGAAGCGGCAATCCAAGGAGCGCGACGAGAAAAGCTGCCGCACAGCCAATCGACAACTGTAACTGTCTCCGCATCAATCGATGCAGGAATGCCTCGCTGTGCATATCGAACACTTCGTCTCTCTGGGTCATCGGCCCGCGTTTCTACCAGAACCCAAAAAATCAAAAAGCCGAAAACTCTCATGAACCCTGATTGGCGTCGGTTAGGGGCCGTCGGCCCACGCGCGCGGCCACGCTCAGGGGCTTTGCTCTCAACAGTTTGTAAACTTTTTCAAAAAATCTTCTGAAAATCGCTTGCGGCAAAAAAGAAAACGGGTAATTTCACGGCGCTTCGGAAACCGGGGGTGGTTGAAAAGCAAGGGGATCACAGCGAAGATCGGTCGGAAAAAGATCGAAAGAAAAATAAAAAAGCTGTTGACGGGGTCAGGAAAGTGGTTAAAGGTAACGGCCACATTTGATTGTTCTTTAATCGCAAGCCGCGCGTAGTTGGCGACGGCAGGCGATTTCGTCGTCTCGAAACACTGAAACGGTTCGGTAACCAGAGATGATGCTGGTGTGAGAAATCGACGTAAGTAGTTGATTTCGCATTTTCCGCCTCAAAATGTTCGAGGTGACGCCGTCCCGGGAAGGGGTGGTGAGTTCTTTTAAAAGCTTTAGAGGGGAAGTGAAACCTTGTGGGTGTGAGAACGCTCCGGGTTGAACTTGGACCTCGCTGCTCTTTGAAAATTGAATTGTGCGATAAATGATTAGAGCCCTCGAAAGCTGAGATCCCTTTAAAACGTGGATCGAAGCACTTCGAGTTATTAATCAAAGATTGAATTGAACAACCGGCCTTCGGGTTGCATTTACTACTGACCGAGCTTGCTCGGAAGTGGAGTGCGGACTCGATGGTTAAGAGTTGAGTCAAGCTTAACGTTTTTAAAATATACGGAGAGTTTGATTCTGGCTCAGAACGAACGCTGGCGGCGTGGATAAGACATGCAAGTTGAACGCTAATTTCAGTGTAGCAATATATTGAAGTTGGAGTAGCGCAAGGGTGCGTAACACGTGGGTAATTTGC
>JBGAGW010000020.1:0-123720 GCA_044226545.1 Limisphaerales bacterium | reverse complement strand
GCTTAACCGAAATTTCGGCGCGCGCGGAGCGACGCGCCGTACCTCAATCATGTTCATGCGTCGGCTTTCGCCAGTTCAGCGTTATGCTTGAGAGTGCTGGGCGCGACGCCGAAGCCAGCGGGCAGTTTCAATCCCGTGACATGACACATAACTCCGATCAGAGCGTAGTGATGCACTGCGTGCGCTACCGAATACATAATCTCGCGACCAACTGTGGAAGGAGACGCCTGCGAACCGCTGGTGGCGTAACTGGTTTTGCAAGTAATGTTGAGCGGACGGAGTAATAGAACCGGATCGAGCCGTTCGTAGCCGTCCCGAAGTTCGCGGGTCGCATTCAACGCTGCAAAACGGTCGCTCTCGATGAGGGTTCCGCGCTCGCGATGGTCGTAGTTCAAATCACCATGGCTTGCCGCATCGAGGAGACTACGGAAGTGATCCAGGCAATGCCGATAATGTCCACCGATAGACGCATTGAAGGCCACCGGCACTCTGCGCGTGTAATCGGCGTCGCCAAGATGGCCGAGAAGCTCTTCGCCCTGATCGAGGGTCTCGATCACTGACTGGAGGAGTTCCCGAGATTCGCAAAGGTTCAAGTTCATTGATGAGCGGATACGAAGAGGGTTCCGATGAGCGGGATTTGGCGACGATGAATGAAGAGCGTGACAAGTGACGAAATGAACACAATTACAGCAAGCGCAAACAACAGCCCGCCATCGTCTTGGACGACGATGCCAAGCTTGGTCAGATGGCTTCCGATTGCTCCCACCATCACGCCAGCAGCAATGAAAGCGCCCACCCAGATGGTGCGGGGAAAAAGAAGCAGGATCGCCGCAAACAATTCAGCAACACCGCTTGCATAGCGGCCCCACGGTTCGAGGCCGACTTTAGTGAAGATGTAAACCGACTCTTCCGCGCCGCTGAATTTGAAATAAAGCGTTTGCAACAGGATCAGTGCGGCGGCGATTCGGCAAATCCAGCTCAAGACGAGCAGTGGTTTGGAAAGGTTCTCCATTTTCGCCGCCGTGAAAATGCAGTCGCAGTCTACGTGGGTAGGGCGCGTCGCTCCGCGCGCGCCGCTGTCGTTCTCCGTTCCAAATTCCGGCGCGCGCGGAGCGACGCGCCCTACCTCAGTCCCAAGCGTTTTCATTTTGCGTTTTTCTCCACGAGCGCGGGCCAGTTCGCATTTGCTTTAGCGAGATTGCCTTTCGCGTCTTTGTTAAAATTGTCGCGGACGCCTTTGCTGTATTGAAGCAGCAGATGGCCATCCATGATTTGGAAGGCGTCAACATCGATCTCGACCAATTTGTTTTTTGAGACGCCAAAAGCGCAGAAGCCGCCGAAAACCGGTTCGTATTTGGAAGGGTCCGCCTTAAAAAGATCCCGATGCTCTTTCGAGGCGAAGTAGTAGAGGGCGCCATTGTGGCGAGCCAAAAATTCCGGTTTGCCCTTCACCGGCTTGTTCTCGGTAAAAAATGCAACGGGATCGTATCCCTGGATGGCCACCCCGGACTTATCCAGATTTTGTAGTGATTTTGATTCGGCGCCTGCTGAGAATGTTAAGGCGAATGCGAATAGTGCGAGACAGAGCTTTTTCATCACGCTTTTTGGTCGGCTTTGTGGTTGGAACCTTACAGAACAATTTTCTTCCGAATCACCGTTGCGAGGGAGAAACGTAATGCGGAATTAAGTGCCGGTGAATCATCATCACCGTGAAACCACACGTAAACAGCAGAGTTGTGCCCATTCGTCGAACGAACGCTGGTTTCCTGACGGGCTCTGGCGAGGTGTAAGGAATTCACTGTGAGCAGCGACGTTCACATATGCGACGTGAGGGCTCTCCCAGCCAGTAACTGTCGAGTGGCAGGATGAATGGTTTGAAGCGTTTATCGAAACGGTCGTCTGGCTCACTCCCACAAAACCGTGACTGAACGACTGTCGCCTGTAAGGATTTGCCGATGATTTCGACTCATCACTTATGCCTGCAAAGGGTCGGTATGGATTGCTGGTCGGGCTCGGATTGATTGGCATAACCGGAGTTTGGTTTTTCCGGGATGCGCTTCGCGGCCGGATCGCTCAAACAGTCGCATTGTCAAACCCAGCGCCGCCACCCGAACTAATTGAAGAGGTAATAGAGAACTCTTCAGACCGGCCTGCTGCCATTCTCGCGGCGTGGAATACAGGAAAAATTACGCACCGGGACGCCGCAGTGCGCGAGATTTCGCGTAGATTTCGTCGCGGTGATGCACTGCCCCCGAAGGTGAGGTCCGTTCTTTTGACCGGCGCACTCGATCCGGATATGAACGTGAGAGAAACGGTTTTGGGAATTTTGCAGGATCGAAACGATCCGGCACTGCCTGCGCTGGCTGCAGCCCAACTCCGGGACCCCGATCCCCAGGTGCGGTTGCTGGGACTTAATCACCTCAAGCACGCGGAGGCCAAAGTTGGTGTGCCGACCGTTGTTCGGCTCCTCGATGAAGAGGACCCTATGATCGTCGCGAGTGCATTGAAGCTTTTGGAGCATTGGTCGGGCGAGAGCTTCGGGGTCAAGCTCGCTGATACCGTGCCATTCGAAAATCCGAGAACGGGATTAAAGGAGTTTCGCGAAGACAGCCGCGCGACGGCGCAAGCCGGAGCAGCACGCGCCAAAAGCTGGTGGACGCAACATCACAGTGAGTTCCCAAACGTTCCTCTGGAAGTTCCCGCCGAAGCAATCGATGGACGACAAAAGATTGCCGCCGAAGATTTTTCTCTGCGCGATCTTAACGGCCGAAACGTTCGTCTCTCGGATTTGCGTGGAAAGGTCGTTTTACTCAATTTTTGGACCACCTGGTGTTCTGCCTGCGTCAGTGAAATGCCAGAGCTGATCACCCTTCAAAAAAAGCAAAAAGACGATTTAGCAATAATCGGTGTTTCTCTCGATTTCGTTCCGGACAGCCACGGTCACATCGGCGGACATGCTGCGGTTGAAGAACAGGCTCAGGAGACCGAAGATCGCCGCGAACCTTCAGTGAGCCTGGCAAGGGTTAAGGAGAACGTCGCCCGGACCGCCAAAGCGCGCGGGGTGAATTACACTGTCTTGCTCGATGAAAAAAATGAGATCGGAGGACGCTTTAACGGAGGTGAACTCCCGACGACCGTGATTATCGATCGAGACGGCAATATTCGCCGAAGATTCATTGGGGCACGCAGTCAGGCAGTCTTCGAAAAGATGGTCGCTGACGCCGACCAGTCTCAGGATCTCACTTTTAGCAAATCCAACGTCTCAAGAGAATGAATGCATCAACGATGAAAATGAAACTAACAATGACCTCTAGAATTGCGCTGGCCCTCCTGGTGTGTGCAGTTCCCCTCGCACTGCACGCCGCGGTCCCGCCGAAAGTGGGAGAGAAAGCGCCAGATTTCGTGCTCAAAACACTGAATGATCAATCCGTGCGCCTGAGCGACTTGACTGCAAAGGGCAAAGTCGTGCTCATCGTCCTGCGGGGTTGGCCCGGGTACCAATGTCCCGTCTGCGACCGCCAGGTGCAGGATTTCATTCAATCAGCAGAGGCGTTCGAAAAAGCAAAAGCTCAGGTGATTTTCGTTTATCCTGGTCCAGCAGGTGAATTGAAAGCGCACGCGACAGAATTCAAGAGTATGAAGGGAAGGCAGTGGCCCAAGGAGTTTCTCTACCTGATCGATCCTGACTTCAATATGGTGAATTCCTATGGGCTGCGTTGGGATGCGCCGAACGAAACCGCTTATCCTTCAACGTTCATTCTCGACACGACGAGTAAGGTCCGTTTCGCCAAAATCAGCCAGAGCCACGGCGACCGCACCAAAGCAACGGATGTGCTGGCTGAAGTAAAAAAGCTGGGTATTTGACCTGCTCCCACGGCGCGTTGCTTCGGAGCTCCCGGTTGGCAAACGCCATTGCGCCGGGCGTCGCTACGCGCAGACGATAGATGCTCGTTTGGGCCGCGAGATAGAGCGTCTGGTGGTCCGCGTCGCCCCGCGCCATGGTGTGCGCATGTTCCGGCCCGCGGAGTGTACCCATCACGGTTTCCCGCGATATTTCGTGGCCACGAGTTCGGGGACGGGCCACATGTAATTTCAGAAAAAACTTCAATACTGGTTGATACGGAAGGGTTTTAACGGTCGAGCATGGGAGCTTTTGTGTCGTGGCACGGCGGTTGCATTGGTGTCTGTCACGATGATAACCGAAACCGATCTGACTGCCGTCCCGAGCGAGCCTGTCTGTCGTGAGGATTGGGTGGACGCGCACGCCGACTACCTTTTTAACTTTGCGATTGGACAAGTGCGAAGTGCGGACACTGCCGAAGAGATCGTTCAGGAGACTTTTCTCGCAGCAGTGAAAGGCCGGAATAGTTTCTCCGGCCAGTCTTCTGAGCGAACGTGGCTTGTGGGAATTCTCCGTCACAAGATTTATGATCATCTTCGGAAAACCTGCCGGGAACGAACGTTCCGGGCGGATCTCTCCACCGCGGGAGATGCAGAGGAGTGGGAAGACTCAGTCATGTGGCTTCACGACATGGCGGCTGAATCACAATCTCCCAGCCGGCGCATCGAACTGAGCGAATTCCGAGAGAACCTTGAACACGCGTTGGGCAATCTTCCCCCCCGAATCGCACAGGTGTTCCAGCTTTATGAGGTTGAAGAGCGCCCGAACCATGAAGTTTGCGCGCAGATGAACATCTCCGAGAGCAACCTTTGGGTTATGCTCCATCGAGCCCGAAAACAGTTACGCGAGCACCTTTCTGGCTGGTGGTCTGGCGAGGTAGGGCGCGCCGCTCCGCGCGCGCCGGATTCCACATCCGAACAGGGACGGCGCGCGCAGAGCGATGCGCCCTACCTTCCGCAAACCGTCGATCGAAACTGAACCCTTTCCAGAAATGCTAAAAATCTCGCGAACTGAACCCACCCACAAATCCGCTCCCGAACCCGCTCAGGTAGAGCGCGTCGCTCCGCGCAGGTCGTCCGGCCCTTCGATTTCTCTAAAGCTCGAAGGTCGCGTCATTGGTCCCTGGGTCGAGGAGCTTCGCCGGATTTGTGAAGCGTACTTGGCCGAAGAGCGCTCTTTGACCCTTGAATTGGCAGAGGTTTCCTACGCTGATTCGGAAGGCGTCGCTACACTCAACCGCTTTCGAGCGATCGGCGTGAAGCTGGCAAATTGTTCCCCATTCCTGGACCAGCAGATGAAGCAGGCAAGGTAGGGCGCGCGGGCCGCGCGCGCCGTCCTTCGTGATCCCAAGACTCGGCGCGCGCGGAGCGACGCGCCCTACCTTAGAGGCCGCCTAATATTGAGCTTCTGCATGCGCGAGCGCAGGGTGCTCGGGTTTAGATTCAGCATTTTTGCCGCACCGCGTTCTCCTTCGATCATCCAATTAGTGCGGGTGAGAACGGATTCAATATGCCGACGTTCCACATCTTCCAGGGTGCCTTCTTCGTTGGTAGGGCGCGTCCCTCCGCGCGCGCCGTCGTTCGTAATCTCGAGACTCGGCGCGCGCGGAGCGGCGCGCCCTACCACCTCGGCCGGCCTGCGCAACTTCTCTGCGAGCACCAACGTATTGCCCGGCGAAAGGATCACTGCGCGTTCAATAATATTTTGCAACTCGCGGACGTTTCCCGGCCACGCGTATCGCGTTAGCTCCTGCATCGCCTCATCGCTGACCGACTTAATCTGCTTGCCGATTTTGCATGCGCATTTCTGCACAAAAAACGTCACCAGAAGTGGCAGGTCGCTCATGCGCTCACGCAATGCTGGAACACTCAAAGGCACCACGTTAAGCCGGTAGAACAGATCCGCGCGAAACTTCCCTTCCCGAACCAAATCTTCCAGGTTGCGATTCGTGGCGGCTACCACGCGCACGTTGACTTTGATGGTTCTGCTGCTGCCAATCGGTTCGAACTCCTGTTCCTGCAAGATGCGAAGAAGTTTCACCTGCGTGTCCAGTGGCAGTTCGCCGACTTCGTCCAGGAAAATGGTCCCACCGTCCGCCAGCTTGAAGCGTCCGTCACGATTGGAAATCGCGCCAGTGAACGCTCCTTTGACATGGCCGAATAATTCGCTCTCCACGAGCCCTGCAGAAATAGCCCCACAGTTCACTTTCACCAGGGGACGACTTTTCCTCAGGCTTCGATCGTGAATGGCGCGGGCGATCAATTCCTTCCCGGTTCCGGTTTCGCCCAGAATCAACACCGTCGAATCGATTCGCGCGATCTGCTCCACCTTGTGCAGCAATTCAATCAAAGGCGGGCTGCTTCCCACGATCTCCTCGAAGTTATGTTCGGTCCGGATTTCCTCCTGGAGGTAAGTGTTCGTCGCTTCAAGCCGCACTTTCTCCCGCTCCATCAATACGCGCTCGGTAATGTCGATGAACATCGTCCGCGTATAACTTCGATCCGGCGCCGGCTGCGACCACCACTGAATCCAGATGGGCTGTCCGTTGTCCTTGCGGCGCAACTCCAGCACAATTCCCTGGTTGTCGGTTCCGCGCCCCATGGCTTCGAACGCCTGTTTGAGGCGCTGTTGTGCTTCCGGAGTGTCCGGGACGAGAGACTTGCCGTAAGTGCTGGTGACTTCCTCCGGTTTGATTCCGAGGATTCGCATGGCGGCTCGATTTGCTCGGATGAATCTGGAGTCCAGGCCCTCATGCACGTAGGCAATGGGTGCTTCCTCAAACAGATCGCGCAGCTTCTGCTCGCTCTCCTGCACCTGCTGTTGCAGTTTCTGGAAGGCGCGCATTCGTTCCAGTTCCGAGCATCCGCGCGCCGCGAAGATCTTAAGAACAGCGATATCCTCGGCGGACGCCTCCATCGGGCCGGTGTGCAGCACTGCGATATGGCCCAGCGTCTCCCCGTGCGCATTTTTCATTGGCACGCCGATGTAACTTTCCGCCCCAATATCCTTGAGCCATTTATCGTCCGGATATTTCTCCCACAAGCCTGAGGAGGTCGAGCAAATGTAACCCTGTGAAACCCGCTGACAGGGCGTGCCCGGAAACCGATAGCTAAATCCAGCCCCGAAGTCTGCTCCCTCCCAATAGGCAAGGGATTGAGATTCGTTGCCGTTCAAAGTCTCCGCGACGAAGGCATAACGCGCACCGAGCGCCTGGGCCGAGTATCGGGCCAATAGGCGAAAAAACTCCTCTCCAGTCGCCGTCGCGGTGCCTTCGGCGATGGCCCAAAGCACCCGTTCCGACCGTTTCCAGTCGGAAACAGGTTCCGGCGCTCCTGGCATTTGGAGAGGGATGCTCATGCACCAGTCCGGCGGAAGCGTTACAGGAGCAACCCGGTCCAATCAAACTTGAAATGCGCGGCGCGTGGAGATTCGGGGCTGATTTTCACTGTTTTCGCGCCACGCTCAGTCCGTTGACAGTGAGCGCAACCCCTGCTTTCGCCACGTCCTCATCCTGTTGCGCGCTTTTGGCTCCACTAACACCCATGGCTTCGTGCTACACGGCTATGCCAGAATCCCGCCGCAAAAAGGGCGAGCGCGCATCCGCCCGTAAAGTATATGAGAAACGGCGACGGCAACATGAACCAGGCCGCGACCGCCGCAGCCGCTGACAATGCGCCGGTGAGGTAACAGTAAAATGCGCTCGCCCGGGCGCTCTGCTCGCTTTTGTGGAGCAACAATTGAAGGGCTTTGGCGTGCGCAGCGATTTCGCCGGCGCAGTCGGCTGTGCATGTGAGCCGCCCTTTTAAGGAAGCGGGAATGCATTCCCGACACAAGGCACGTCCGCAATTTGCGCAAACCGCAACAGCATCATTCGCGTTATGATTGAAGCATTTCATTGGGCACGGTGGTACGTGGCAGGATCGGCGCGAAGAATTAGAACGTCACCCTGGCGCTCAACCTGACCGGTGATCTCAACAGGCTCAGCCACGATGTCGAGCACGTCCTTGTTCACCGGCTTGCCCTCGGCTGAAACAAGCAGGAGATACGTGACTGGTCCGTTCTTTTGTCGGACAACCAGCACAGGTGGAATCCCTCCACTTATGCAGCGAATCGCGCATGCTCGGTGGGGCGCGAGTTGGCCTGGATTCATGACACCTAGAAAACACTTACTGTCTACGATTTCGCCGACGACGGTCTGTCGCCCCAACTGTATGGGCGGCGGTAACGAGACGCTTAGTGACTTGTCGCTCGGCTGAATCCAATTCGATTTCGTTTCAACCATCGTTTGACCGTCGCGATAAATGACCGTGCCTTTCAAAACCACCGGCTTGCCGGACAGCGGCGCGAGTTCTTCCCGGTCCAAACCGAATTTCCATGGAGCGACAAGGTAGTAGTTTGAGAATTGCGGAAACCCATTTGGGCTGCCTGGACGCGGCACCAGCAGGTGTGGATATGGTTCCAGCTGTAAGATACCGGCGAACGTCTTTATCGTTCCCCATTCGAAAAAGCTTCGACCGATCATGCGCTGACAAAGGGCCAAGGCGATCGACACGAGCATTGAGAGTAAAGCCAGCGCGACAACAATTTTGCGGACTGTTCTTCCGGTGCCCGCAGCGGCGCTGGGTTCCCAACCGATGTAGAATTCGTCGTTCATGCCATCAAGGTAGGGCGCGTCGCTCCGCGCGCGCCGTCTTCCTCCCAATGCACTCCCAGCGCGCGCGGAGCGACGCGCCCTACCTCCAAAAGCGCCGGTTCCGCCCGCGTTCCTGCAGGATTTGGCTTCGGGTGCACAAAAACTCTCCCCTCTCTCACTCGCACATTGAATGTTGGCACATTCTCTACAAAGGGTGGCGGCGATGCACCGGTATCCGGCTGATACTGGTAGCCATGCCACGGACAAGTGATGCAACCATTAACGATCTTTCCCTCTCCGAGGGGCCATTTTGGTGTTGGCAGGCATTCGAGACCGCAGAAATTCTTCCGTCGTACTTAAAGATCGCCACTCTTTCGCCGGACAGGCACACCATCCGCGCGCGGTTCTCAGGAATATCCGCGATAGCGCACGCGTTGACGTAGTCGTCAAGTGGTAGGGCGCGTCGCGCGCGCGCGCCGTCTTCGCTGGAACCAACGTTCGGCGCGCGCGGAGCGACGCGCCCTACCTCGACATCAATCCTCTCTTCCTTGTTCCCCGCAATTACATGTAAGCCGACCACCGTCGCCAAACCCAACGCCATCGCGCCGACGTAAAGCGGGCTGCCTTCGCCCTGCAATATGCCAAACGTGACGTGAAACAAGAGCAACGCGTAAGCAACATAAACCAGCATGTGCAGTGTCTTCCAAATCGGCGCGGTAAGATTCGCCAGCCAAAAATCGTGGCTCGTCGACGCCATCAGAAAAAGAATTGCCAACGCAAAAAATCCGAACGGCTGAAATGGCACGCCTGCGACGGACCTGGTTATCGGGCTTGATACAAAGATGCTCAAAATCGGATTCGTATCGCTGCCAGCGTGATACGTGAGGATTACCAGTATCGCGTGAATCAACCCGAGCACAAAACAGGTGACGCCGGCATGACGCCGATTGTAAAGCAGCGGTAAGAACTTTGGGTTCAGTCGGCAGAGCGGCCCGATGCAGAGGATAAGATGCAACAGAAGAAAAGCTGCCGTGCCGAATGCACGAATAAGCACGATTTCGTCGGTCACTTGCGGAAACAGCAACTTGGTCAACGCGCCAAACGTAACCAGATACGCTGCGACAAGGCCGATGAGGACGGCATCGTATATTTTCTTCTGCCGATTCCACTGAACCGCTTTGTATTCGACCCCCATAGCTACCTGAATCGAAATCGCTTTGAGGCATCCACCAATTCGTGATTAGCGAGGCTGAATAGAATCAAGCAGCCTTGGTTGGTTAACGCTTCCTTCGGAAGACTCCAGGGTCCCCCCAGAAAGGCGCCAAGCAACGTTGCATCGGCAGGCAACGCGTTGTCGGACCGCGGTGGCGTGGCAGACCAATACGTGAGCAAGTCCGCTTTCAGGAAATCTCGCGGCGCGAGAAAATCGATTGCCAGCGAACCGTTCTCCTGTTGGCGCCAGAGGCGGACGCGGACGGGAGCCTTTTCGAATACATCGCTCCGTTCCTCACCAGTGGCAGTAAGATTTTCCATTTGCGGAGCCAACTCGGCTGGCAGTTTTTCCAATTCGGGCACAGGACGCCTGCGCACGACTCCGACGACAAAGAGCATCCCTGCCAACACTCCGAGCGCTGGGAACATTCGGCGATGGCGTTGGCGCAATTCACGAGTCATCGCGGAGCCTTTCGATGCGCGTTGCGTTCTTCCGGTGGTTTACTAACTCCAGAAAGCCAGCGACGCAGGAGTAATGGCCACAGTGCCATTGCACCAGGAAGGATCAGAACCCGAAAACCCCACGAACCATGATTTGCATGGGGATCAATCTTGTTGACGCCAACAAGCGCGAACGAGACGGCAAAAAGAAATCCGCACGCGAGGTAGGCGCCGAGTGCGATGAGAAACGCAGCGGCGATCATACGGCGTCTGGTAGGGCGCGTCGCTCCGCGCGCGCCGTTGCAGGGGTGGTAGAAGACGGCGCGCGCGGAGCGACGCGCCCTACCTTCCTCGCGAAATACTCAGCTCGTGCCTTTCGCATCTTAACAGTTCTTCCTGCGGCCTTCATTCAAGTCGGATGAAAGTGAACGTTCCGAACGGGACGATTGCGCCGTTTACGAGCGCCGGGAAACCGGCGAATTTTGTGACCACGCCTCGCGGCGTCGTCACAAGATCGGGTGATGTAAAGGTCACACCCGAATCCGTTCCGGCATCATAGCCAAACAGCGTGACCGTCTTTTCCGGAATCCATTCACCGCTCTCTATAAGGTTCAGACTATCCACAGCGACGAACCAATCGGGGCTCGGCGCGATCATTGAGCAAAGGGTCACCAATGGATAATCGCGACGCATCGGTTGCGGGAATCTTAAGGAGACCGTGCCTGGCGAAGTTCCGATGCCGCCTCCGGCTAGTGTGAAGTCGGCTGTCCCGGCAGAGATCGCCGCGTTCACCTCTCCGAGCAAATCCGCTTGCCGACCGCGCTCGGCCATCAAGCGGATGCCTTCGCTTGCCGTTTCGCCCTCACGCCAGAAATGAACGGCACTGCTATGCACGCCGCCGACCAATCCCGACCAGTGCGCAGCAGAAGGGAAATCATCCGGATGAGTCGCGCGGCTCCATGTCGCGTTGAAGACGACTTCATATCGCGCTGTGTAATCTTGAACGATCCGGAAGAATTTCTGATCACCTTGCAGCAGCACCGAGGTTGAATTTCCTTCGAGAGGAACGCCGATGTTGCTCCAGTCATCCGAAATGTTTGCCTTGCCCTGTAGTTGGAATGTTGGGCGCCCTTCGCGCCAACTGAGAAGCAATTGATCACCCGAGATCTCCGCCTGCAACGCCACGTTTGAGACCGGTGGGAGTTCGCTCGCTCTCCCGGAAAGCGCGCCGGCCAAGGCCAGGATCAATTTGAAGCGGTGTGCGGCAGGGCGCGGCGCTCCGCGCGCGCCGTTTGTTAAATATCCAAATCTCGTCGCGCGCGGAGCGACGCGCCCTACCTTGGTCCTCTCCTCTAGTTCGCCTGGCATTTTCATACTGCTTCGTCGTGCCAGTGGCCTCCAACCTTACATCAGCTTTTCCCAAAGACCGGAAGCACGGCACCGGTAACGGCGCGCGCTGCGTCCGACCCGAGGAAAAGAATCACGTCGGCCAACGCGGCGGGATCGACCCATTTCGTGAAATCAGCATTCGCCAGGGCGGCGCGATTTTGCGGTGTGTCGATGGTGCTCGGCAAAATACAGTTAACCGTGATATCGAATGCTTTAAGCTCATCCGCGAGCGATTCGGTCAACCGAATAACCGCAGCCTTTGAAGCGCTGTAGGCCGCGTAGCCCGCCGTCCCTTTAAGAGCGTCGGGGCTCGCCACATTTATCATTCGCCCAAACCGTTGCTGAATCATTCGAGGTGCAACCGCGCGGCAAGCGACAAGTGTCGTCCGTAGATTTGCTTCGAAAAGGAAATCCCAATCATCAAGACTTGCTTCGTGGACAGGCTTGCCACCGCGCCACGCGCCCACGGTATTTACAAGGACATCGATGCGACCGAAGCGATTCACGACACCCGATACAAGCCGGTCGATTGCTTCAGGCGATGTTAAATCGATTCCGCCGGCGAGAATGTGATCCTTCGAATTACTTGCGATATCTGCGAAGACTTTAGCGAGACGATCCGGCGAACGATCGACCAGAACAGTTTTGTAGCCACTCTGTTGAAACGCCCGGGCAGTGGCAACGCCCAGATTGCCGCTCGCACCGGTAACCATCACAACTTGTTCTGAATTGCTCATATTCTTGGCAGGGCGCGTCGCTCCGCGCGCCGCAAATCATCATTTGATCTCAAGACATCACTTGCGCGATAGTTTTATAGTTAGATTCGGCGCGCGCGGAGCGACGCGCCCTAAATCCCCAGCAACGCCCCTTCACCTCGCACCACCCGTTCCGTGCCTCTCGTCCCCAGCCTCTCCAGCAAGTGATCGCCGACGCGCAGAGCGTTGGCCATAATGGTGAGCGCCGGATTCACGGCGCCGCTTGATGCGAAAAAGCTCGCGTCCACCACGTAGAGATTATCCACCTCGTGCGCCCGGCAGTTCACATCGAGTGCCGATGTCTTCGGATCGGTCCCGAAACGAATCGTCCCGTTCTGATGCGCAACCCCGGCCAGGGGAATTCGTTGTCCCGCGTAGAGGTTGCGCGCGAAGAGACCTTCATGACATTCGTGCCCGTGCACGCCGCATTTCCGTTGCGACACCATCAGACTCTTGAGCTTCGCCGTGAGCCTTTTGTGCCCCTCCTCATTGTTCGGTTTGTAACTGAGCACGATGTTTCCATCCCGATCCAGTGTCACTCGGTTATTCGGGTCAGGCAGATCTTCGCTGGTCAGCCAGAAATCGAGCGAATGTTTGCCCATCAACTCCAGCGTCCAATGCGGCGCAATCGCCGGCGCGCCCGCTTTCAATGTATCTCCGTCCAATTTCCCCACGAACGAGATATGCCCCATCGGAAATTCCCAGTCCCTGGACGCGAAATAAAAATCATTTAGCGAAAGAGTCTTTTGGAAAATCGTCGGATTCGGGCATTTCGAAACTGCCATCAACACCGAATTCACGTGTCCCATGTAATGCCGCCCCACCACATCCGAACCATTCGCCAGGCCGCGCGGATGTCGGTCATTAGCGGAGCGCAGGAGCAGCGCCGCCGAATTAATCGCCCCGCACGCGACTACTACAATGTCTGCCGAAAGCTCCAGAATCTCCCCACGTCGTTCCACGATCACCTGGCTGATCTCGCGCCCGGACCAATTCGTCTCCAACCGCACCACCTTTGCCTCCGGCATCAGCGTTACGTTCGGATATTCCAGCGCCGGATCAACACAGCAGACCTGCGCGTCCGCCTTTGCGTTGATCAGGCAGGGATGCCCATCGCACGTACTGCACCGAATGCACGCGCTCTTGCGCGGGTTCCTCTCATCCAGCATTACTCCAAGCGGCGTGTGAAACGGGCGCAAACCATGACTCGCAAAATCATCGCTCAACTGCTGAATACGCGGCTCATGGGAAATCGCCGGGTGCGGATACGGCGAGCTGCGCCACGGCTCGGTTGGATCCTCTCCGTCAGCCCCATGCACCTGATAAAGCCGCTCCGCCTCCGCATAATACGGCTCGAACTCCTCATATGAAATCGGCCACTCCGGCGAAATTCCCCCGTGATGGCGGAGCACTCCAAAGTCCTCTTTCCGCAGCCGAAACAGTGCCGAGCCATAAAATTTCGTATTCCCGCCCACATAATAATTTGTATGCGGATGGAGCTCTTTGCCGTCACGATCGCGCCAAACCTCCTTCGTATTATACTTCCCCTCCTGGTTGACGGCTTTGGTGCTCCAGTTTTCCCGCTCGCGCGGCACATAGGTTCCCCGTTCGATGAGTAGAATTCGTTTACCACTCGGGGCAAGGCGATAGGCCAGGGTTCCGCCGCCCGCGCCCGAGCCGATGATGATCACGTCGAAATGGTCGTTCATACTTTCACGTTCAGGAGTTGGTCTGGGCGGCGAGGGCAACCTTACAGATTTATGATTTATGAATTTGGATTTATGATTTGGGGCGTGAGGGCGGAACGGAAATGTGAAGACACCAATTCCGGGAATTCGCACGAATTTGGAAATGAAAAAGCGTGGGACAAGCGGTACAACGTGGGACAGCGCTAGCGGTGATTTTCGTGAAATGAAGGATTTACAGCGGAAAAGTCTACTTTTTGTCCCCGAAAATTTTTCTCTTCGAGGTACAACAATCTCGATTAGGTAAGTGGAGATTGCAAGACGGGCTTAACGATCGCTCACTAAAGGCGTTCCCGCAGGAAGGGCGAGCAGAGTCCTTCCGTTCGGCTTTGAGGCCGTTCTTTAATAGAATGTTCATGGCGCAAACTTTCTGTTCGTGGTGCATGGCACCGTTAAGTTTGGCCTTCGGAGGGAGGTGGATTTTCGGCGAGGGCGCCGAAAACTACAGGCGAGGTGCCTGTTCTACCTAAACTCGGCGGGAGTGGAAAGAGATCGACCGGATCGCTTTACAATCACGCTGGCCCGAAGGCTAACTGCTTTTACTAGAGCAGAAATGTCTGGATTAGACAAGTGGCTCTTATTCGTTGCGTTGGTTGTGGGCTGTGCTTCCAATCCACCTTGCGCGAAACGCAGTGACGTTATCCAAGGTATCACGCTCCAAACCCGCGGGGAGCCGGGGCCAACGGCTCAAAGGAGTGCTGGATATTGATGGGCGCAAAGAAGAGATAGGCGGTGTTTCGCCGGCTGCGTTCGCTTTCGAGACCTGCGTCTTAACGGGGACCATTTCCAAAATCGAGGGTGCCGGATCGCTCTCGTTCGATATTTTAGTCGGTACATCGACATTTGCTTTTGGCGGATTAGTCAATCCTGGTAGTTCCTGTCGTTTTCGTTATCACGCCAATGGCATAGAGGTCTGGGATTCTCGCCAATAAGGCGGGTTGTCACAGCGCGACAACCTCTACCTCCGTTCATCGTTTTTTTTCGACGAAGGATTCCTGGGCGCGGAGAAGATCATGCAAGGTGAGCAGGGCGATAATGTTGTCAGAGGTTTCCTCTCGCACGAAGAGGATGGAGTCTTCGGTGTCCAAAAGGATTAGTTGGGCGTCACGAATAGTTTTTCGCGGGGTGACTGTTTTGGCGGGGTGCAATTGAGGCGTACGGTTTTCGCGAAGAGCTGTGACGCATTCGGCGCGAGAGAGGGTTCCGCGGAGCACGCCGTTCTCCAAAAGCGGAAAGCGTGAGTAGGTGTAACGCTCGATGATTTCGCGCAAATGCGCCGGGTCGAGGTTTTGAACGGCGATTGGTTTGAAGTTGGCAATCGCTGAAACCGGCAACTGTTGCCAATCGGCGAGATCGCGGGGTGGAATCATTTGGTCGAGCTGATGGCCGTCCTGGAGCAGAATTGATTGATAGAAGTTCTTCGGCGACAGAATTCGACGAAGGCCCTGGCTAACCAAGGCGCCGAGCATCAAGGCCGGGACGAGGGAGAACTCGTGTGTCATCTCAAAGACAATGAGAATACCGGTGACCGGTGCGCCAACGACGACACCGAGACAGGAACTCATCCCCACGATTCCGAGAGCCACTTGGTCGTAGTCGGTGAGGGGCAGTCCGCGCGCAATCAAACCGGAGAACGCAATCCCGGCCATTCCCCCAAAAAACAGGGTGGGCGAGAAGATTCCGCCACACCCGCCGAAGCCATAGCAGGCGATGGTAGCGACCAATTTGGTAAGGAGAAGAATAAGAGCGATGTGCCACGCGAGTCGTCCCGACAACGCTTCGGAAAGATCATCATACCCAAGGCCAAAGACGCCCAGATGGCCAGTGGCGCGAAAGACGATCACGGCGAGCAACCAGGCGAAGGCGGCGCCGATGGCAGGTCTGACCCACTTTGGAAAGGACGCGGACCCTTTCGATTTCGCGCGAAGCCAGAGTGTTCCGCGTTGGAACGCAATCCCCGCGCAGCTGGCGATTGCGGAAACGGCAGGAAGCAAGAGGTATCCAAGCCAGGTTGGACTGCGCACCCCGCCAAGAGCAAACGCGGGTTGGGGGCCGACCAGCCCGTGGACCACCAACGCGCCGAGAACCGAGGCCAGGAGAACGCTGCCCAAAAATCGGCTGTTCAGATCTTCGATGATTTCTTCGAGAACGAAGGTAATCGCCGCTATTGGAGTGTTGAAGGCAGCCGCGAGACCGGCGGCCGCGCCGGCCGCGGCAGCCCGGCGGCGATTTTGTTTCGGTTCCCCGAACGCGCCGGCTAAGACTGAGCCGAGACCGCCAGCGAGATGCACGCTCGGACCTTCGCGTCCGAGACTGCTTCCGCCAGCGATGCTGAGGATTCCGGCAACAAACTTCACCCAGACCGTTCGCCACGAGACGAAACCGAAATCTTTCCAGAAGGCGATTTTCAGTTGAGGTATTCCGCTACCGGCGGCGTCGGGGCAAAAGGAATTCAGGAGCCAGCCGACCATCAATGAACTGCCGACCATCACGCCGAAGCTTCCAAGAAGAAACTCAGGAAACGTGCGATGAGCCAGGCGCACAATGCCAGACCTGTACCCGAGCGTGATTCCATACTGAAATGCCACGGCTCCCAGACCCGCGGCGAGCGCGTAGCAGGTTGTGACTGTAATCGTCTGCGCTTGCTTTGGGAGTTTTCGCAGCAGGCGCGCGGGGTAATCGGCCATCGTTTATCCTCGCGCCGATCTTATGCACAGATGGATGGAACAACAAGGGAGGGTACCGTCTTCGCAAACGACGGACGCCCCCTTGTGATGGATTTTATCAAAATTATGCTTTGCCACCGAAGGAGACAAAGTCGTCGAGGTCGAGGAGATCTGCCCAAGTTTTTATGTCTTCACGGGTTTTGGTGAATTTGGCCACCGCTTCGGCAAAGTACTGCAAGGTTTCGGCGTCACTGTCAGGGCCGCGATTTTGCTGGTAGTTGCTCCATTGCTCGATTTCCCACGGGCTCCGTTTGTGGGTGGCGTTAGCATTGATCCAGTTAAGGATTTCACCGTCGCCTTTGTTGATGCGAAGTTCGGCCAGGAGCTTCTGCGGGTCGAGTCCGATGAAGCGCAGGATGTGCTGATCCAGCGGACAGTTGAAGTGGTATTCGCCGTTTTTCCCGGCGATGGTTGCGCGCGCTTTATCGAGCATGCGCGGGAGCAAGGCGTATCCGCCAAGCCGCGCGCGCGGGCTACGCGGCGGACGTTGTGTGAGGTCGGGACCATTACTTTGTGTGCTCATATGTTTTTTGATTTTCCGATTTCTTTTTATTTTGGTAATGTTACTCTATTAGTAACAGATCTATCCAAAAATTTTTTCAGGGGTTTTTCATGTGCGCTACAATCGACGCGAGCGTGATTGCACCGAGGGTTTTTTCAACGGCCGCTTGGGATTCATCGAGAACGTTTTCGAGGGCGTTTTTGATTTTGCAGCTGACCGGGCATTCTTTGAGTTCGGGATAGCTATGAATTGCGAACGCTTTCGGAGCATCCACGGCGCGATAAATATCGATCAGGGTGATGCGTTTGGCGTCACGGGCAAGGCAGCAAGAGCCGGCTTTGCCGGTTGTGGTTTGCACCAGACCGGCTTTGGATAATTTGGCCAGGGTGCGCCGCACAAAGCTGGGGCTGGTGTTCACGCTCATGGCCAGTTGGGAGGAAGTCGTGGGCTCTTCGCGGCCGCGAAACGCCAGCGCAGCCATCAGGTGAACAGCGATTGCGAACTGTGTATTTACGGCCATCGGATATTTATTACTGTTACTATTACGGTAACAATACTCCGACCGCAAGGGAGTTTTTTGACGGCCGTTGCTTCGGTGAAACGCGGGAGTGGAGGGCTGGTTTGATTTCAGCGTTCATTGTTTTTGGATCGCAACGAGGCTTCCAGTTCAGCAATCCGAGCTTTGAGGGGCACGACGAGCTTCTCGAGTTCCTCGGCAGTATAACGGGGTCTGATGTATTTTGGGCAGTTCCAATCGAACGAAACGATTTCAATGAAGAAGAGGCGTTCGACGATGCGATGAACGTCCGGCTCGGCCAGTTGGTGAACAAGGTCCGGGTGGTGGCGAGCATCTTCGACGCGGGCGTGGCCCAGGATTTTGAGCCGGGTGCGTTCGGGGTAGTCCATGAGGAAGAGCGCGACTCGATTGTTCGCGGAGAGATTGCCTGTGGAGAGTAACTGGCGGTTCCCTTTGTAGTCGGCGAACGCGAGCGTTTTCGGATTCAGCACTCGAAGGAAACCAGCGCGTCCGCCGCGGTGCTGGATGTAAGGCCATCCGTTCTCGCTGATGCTCGCCATGTAGAAGCTGTCGCGCGCCTGGATGAAGGAAATTTCCTCGTCTGTGAATGAGTCTGGCTGGGGCACACCGGCGGCTTGCTGTGAGCAGCCGAAGTAGTGCTCCTGGGCCTTTCGCACAGAATCTGTGACGGTGAAATCGAGATAGTTCGCGGACATTTTTTACGGCTTGGATTGCAAGCCAGCGCGACACTGTGGCTCGGCGCGCCGGATTTTGAAAGCGGACATAGCTGTTTGGCACGCATAGACCGCCCTAGATTTCGACGATGGATTTATGAATTTGCATGCGGCGGGAAGAAGTTTGGGACGCGGTGGAACGCGTCCCTACCGATCCTGGATAGCCGCAGAAGATGCAGGGCTGGCGCGTGCCGTGAAAGTATTTGGGGCAGGCGAGCGCGATTTTGAAACGGGAGTAGATCTCGGCAGCGAGGAGCATTCCGGCAATGGGAGCAGTGAGGTAAATCCAGGCGCTGGTCCAGATGCCGCTCGCCAATGCCGAGGCTGTGGTGCGGGCCGGATTCATGCTCATGCCTGAGATCGGCGATTCAAAGGTGATATAGAGTGCGACCAGCAGGCCAGCAAACAAACCGGTGAAGCGAGCGAATCGACGACTGTTGGTTGCGGTGAGCACCATCAACATCATTCCGCAGGAGATGAGCAGTTCTGCTACGAAAGCGGCGAAAGGACCGGATGGTCCTGGAGTGGTGACAACATGATTGACTGAGGGATGTGAGATTAAGCGACCCAAAAACATGCCGGAGATGAAAACGCCCGCGAGGCCGCCGAGAAACTGGGCTGAGATGTAGAAGAATGCGTCAGCCGTTTTAATTTTTCCGAGACGTAGAAAGGTCAGGGTGAGAGCGGGATTCATTTGCGCCCCCGAACGCTGACCCCAGGGTGAATAGATGATACAGATCGCAGTGAGGCCCATGGCGACTCCACCGCAGAGACGTCGAAACCCACTGGTCTCAATATATGCAGGCGAATCAGGATAGCCGAACAGCGTGGCAAAGAGGTTGGCAGACATCATGAAGCAGCCGAGACAGGCGGCCTCGATCAGGTACTCGGGCCAATGGGATCGGAGGTATTTAACGAGGGTCGGCATGCGGCGGGGAACAATTTAGGATTTAGGAATTCGGATTTATGATTTGAAATTGTGGAACGCGCGCTGGACGCGCGCGGCTTCTCGCAGCGCGAGAAGCGCTACCTGGTGGAACGCCTCGCGCTCCGAGGCGGCGCGCTCTTTCAGAGCGCGCCTTTACGAAGTTTCGAGTGCCAAGGTAGGGCGCGTCGCTCCGCGCGCGCCGTTTTGTGATTCGGAACTTTGTCTCTCTAAGCGGTGTTTCGGCGCGCGCGGAGCGGCGCGCCCTACCCGGGGCTGAAGGAGCTTTGCTATCAGCCCGGTCCATCCGGTCTGATGGGAGGCTCCCACGCCACGGCCGGTGTCGCCGTGAAAATATTCGTGGAATAGGAGGTAGTCCTTGAAGTGAGGGTCAGTCGCGAGTTTCGGATGATACTTGAGTACCGGTCGCCGGCCATCTTGTCCTTTCAAAAACAGTCGAGAGAGGCGGCGAGATAGCTCATCGGCGATCTCGTTGATTGTAACGAATTTCGCTGAACCGGTCGGACACTCGATTTTAAAATCGTCGCCGTAGTAGTGATGGAATTTTTGGAGCGATTCGATGATGAGGAAGTTGACCGGCATCCAGATCGGGCCGCGCCAATTTGAATTGCCGCCGAAAAGGCCGCTCATTGATTCCGCAGGCCAGTAGCCGACTTCGTGCGTCATTCCGTTGGTTTCGAGTCGATAGGGCTCGCGTTCGTGGGTTTTTGACAGCGCACGGATGCCGTAGTCGCTGAGGAATTCGGTTTCATCGAGCAGGCGCCGAAGGAGGCATTTCATGCGATGGCCGCGTAGAATAGACAGGAGATGGCGCGAACGCATTCCTGGCTCTTCCCAGCGCGACACGAGTTTAGCGAGATCAGGACGATAATTGAGGAACCATTTAAGACGTCCCGCAAACGCGGGGAGTTCTTCCAGCAATTCGGATTCGAGCGTCTCAACCGCAAAGAGCGGAATCAGGCCGACCATTGACCGCACCTGTAGCTTGCGACTCTGGCCATTCGGCAGGTTCAACACATCGTAGTAAAACTCGTCTTTGTCGCACCAGAGGCCGATACCTTCGTCGCCGATGTTGTTCATCGCTTCGACGATGTGCAGGAAGTGCTCGAAAAATTTCGTCGCGATATTTTCGTAAACATCGTTATGCCTCGCGAGTTCAAGCGCGATGCGCATCAGATTCAGTGAATACATGGCCATCCACGCGGTGCCATCCGCCTGATTGATGAAACCACCTGTTGGCAAGGGCGCGCTGCGGTCGAACACGCCAATGTTATCGAGGCCGAGGAAACCGCCCTGGAAGATGTTGCGTCCTTGTGCGTCCTTGCGGTTCACCCACCAGGTGAAATTGAGCATCAGCTTGTGGTAGACACACTCCAAAAATTTGAGGTCACCGGGATCGTTGGGATCGAACTCGCGGCGCTGTTTGCGGTCCATTTGGAAAACGCGCCACGTGGCCCAGGCGTGAACGGGAGGATTGACGTCGCCGAATGCCCACTCGTAGGCGGGTAACTGTCCGTTGGGATGCATATACCACTCCCGCGTGAGGAGGACGAGTTGTTGCTTCGCGAACTCCGCATCCACAAGTGCCAACGGGATGCAATGGAAGGCGAGATCCCATGCGGCGTACCACGGGTATTCCCACTTATCCGGCATGGAGATGATGTCGGCGTTGTTGAGGTGCGACCACTCGCGGTTGCGTCCCCACTTGCGCTCGCCCGGAGGGGCGGGCTGCGTAGGATCGCCTTTGATCCATTCGGGCACATCGTAGTAGAAGAACTGCTTGCTCCAAATCATCCCGGCGAAGGCCTGACGTTGAACATTGCGTGCATCCGCGCTCGTGATGTCGCGCTGCAACTCGGCGTAGAAGTCGTCTGCTTCCTTCAGGCGCTGGTCAAAAATTGAATCGAAGTCAGCGAATTCCTGGGTAGGTCGCGTCGCTCCGCGCGCGCCGGTTTGGGCGTTTGATAGGTGCGACGCGCGCGGAGCGGCGCGCCCTACGAGGCGCAACCGGATCTGCGCGGATTGTCCGGCGGCTACGGTAACTTTATAGAGGAAGCCCGCCTTTGTGCCGATAGGCTGGGGATTTACTGCGTCTTTGCGGTCACGAACAACGTATTCGTCGAAGGCGTCTTTGAAGTAGCCTATAGCGTTTTGACCGAAGAGACGACGCGTGTTCGTTTCGTTATCGCAAAAGAGGGCATCTGCTTCGTCGTCGGAGTAAAGGTGGAACGAACCGAGGTCATTGTGTTTTGCTACTACCGCGCCTGAATCGCCGAGGCGCAGTTCGGGTTTTGCACCATCAGCTTTCCACGACCAGGTGTTGCGAAACCAGAGTTGTGGCAGCAGATGGATCGTCGCCTGCTCCGGCCCACGATTGTGGACCGTGACACGCATCAGAATATCATCCGGCCCGGCCTTCGCATATTCGAGGAAAACGTCCCAATAACGATCGTCGTCGAAGATACCGGTATCGAGTAATTCAAACTCCGGCTGGCGACTGTCGCCTTTGCGGCGCGCGTTTTCCGCGACGAGCTGCTCATAAGGGAACTCGCCTTGCGGATACTTGTAGAGCATTTTCAGGTAGCTGTGTGAGGGCGTAGCATCCAAATAGTAATAAAGCTCCTTCACGTCCTCCCCATGATTGCCTTCCGAATTTGTGAGCCCGAACAGCCGCTCCTTCAGAATCGGATCTTTGCCGTTCCAAAGAGCCAGTGAGAGACAGAGGCGGCATTGCGCGTCACTGATACCGGCGATGCCGTCTTCACCCCACCGGTAAGCCCGGCTGCGCGCGTGATCGTGAGGAAAATAGTCCCACGCATTTCCATGCGGAGAATAGTCCTCGCGGACAGTTCCCCATTGGCGCTCGGAAAGATAGGGACCCCAGTGGCGCCAGTTTTCTGTTCCGGCATCTGCGGCTCGGAGGCGGAGTTGTTCGGAGTTCACGGGATTTAGGATTTATGAATTCTGATTTAGGATTTTGCGGTAAGGGCGGCGCGCGCCGAGCGACGCGCCCTACCTATCGAACTTCTCGGGGGACGGATGGGCCTGACGATGCTCTCGGGTTTAGCAAGGAGGAGCTGGTCGAGACGAAGAAGTTCTCCGACCGACCACGCTTGGAATGGGCAACCGCGCGGCCTGTGGGGAGGCTCGGCGTCGGCGATCTCGGAGATGTGGCCCATGCCTGCGTCATGGAGGTGAGCCATGAGTGGTTCGATGAATTTGCGGCGAGCTTCTGCTTTCTTTTCGGGCGAATCCCCGTGGACGCGGAGCCAGGCTTCAACAAAGGGACCAATGAGCCATGGCCAGACTGTACCCTGGTGATAGCACGCATCGCGATGACTTACTCCTCCTTCGTAGCAAGGGGTATATCCTGGCTCTGCAGGAGCGAGTGAACGCAAACCAAGGGGCGTGAGCAGATGGGCTTCAATTTGATCAATAACAACTCGGGCCTGTTCCGGTGTCAGCAGGTTGAGAGGAAGCCCCCCAACGGCGAGAATCTGATTCGGTCGAAATGCCGGATCGACTGCACCTGGCGTGTGGTCGACGTCAACGACATCAAAAAGCATCTTCCGTTCATCGTTCCAAAACCGACGCAGGAAAGCGTCGCGTCCGGTGGCAAACAGCTTCTTCCAACGCCTATCGATTTGACTGCCGATCCAAAGTGCGTTCAGCCATAGCGCCTGGAGTTCGATCGCCTTGCCGGTTCGCGGTGTTACAACCCACTCGCCGATCTTTGCGTCCATCCAGGTGAGCTGAGTTCCATGAATGCCCGCCGCGAGGAGCCCATCCTCGTCTGCACGGATTCCGAAGCGGGTACCACGTGAATAGCCTTCAAGAATGGAAATGATCGCGGTTTCGAGTTTTGATCTCTCTCCATTCAAATGGACATGCTGCTCGCGCGACTTCTGCAGGAACTCGAAAGCTGCGATGACAAACCATAAGGAGGCGTCGGCCGAATTGTATTCAGCCTGCTCCGCCTGGTCCGGAAAGCGGTTAGGCAGCATGCCTTCTGAAACCGCTCCGGCCCACGCGGAGAGAATCTCCCCCGCTTCGGCGAGGCGGCCACCCGCAAGGCACAAACCGCGAAGCGCGATGAAAGTGTCCCGCCCCCAATCGGTGAACCAGGGATAGCCAGCAATGATAGTCTTTCCTCGGTTACCCGTAACAATGTAGCTATCCGCTGCTTTGTGAAGGGGCGACGCGAAACTCTGGCGCCGCAATCGTTCGTTCGCACGAATGGCATGCGCCCGAGCGACCGAGGGAGAGCAATGATGCTCAAGCTCGCTCGATGTTTCCTCGGTTGAAAGGAGCCAGACCGCTTCTTCCTTATCCAGGTCGAAAGTTAGAATTCCTGGTGACGCAAGATCCTCAATGTGATCAAGCCCTCGAGCGAGCTCTTCGGTATAAAGAAAGTTTCGATACCATTGTGGATCATGATAGTAGGAACCGTTCGAGCAGGAAACGATCTCAGGCACTCCGTGATAGGGCTCCCAAATTAGCTGATCTCCTCTGGCAACCGGCTCAAAACGGAAAGCATCGTTTTCGCGGTGGAGTGAATGATAATCGCGACCAGATAAGAGAGGGCGCACAAATAATCGCACGCCTTCGGAGCGGCTCAGCAGTTTCCATGTTAGAACCACACTTGGGCAACCATGCGCCGCCACGATCTCTTGCTCGATTTCTGTTCCATCTTCAAAGCGAAACCGCCAGGTCGGCCACGGTTCAGTGGTGAAGGACTTGATCCTTTCCACTCCATCGACACCTAATACGCCCGGCACGTAACATTGCGAGGAGAGCATGAATTTTCCAGTCTGCGTTTCAATCCAGGCGTCGAAGCCGTTAACCAGGACCATTCGTCCCGTTGGCGGCGTCTTGGCTGTTAAAAGAAGGGCGTGGTAACGGCGAGTCCGAATACCGCTTGCCGTCCCGGAGGCGAACCCGCCAAGCCCGTCGGCTTCGAGCCACTCTTTACTGGTCATTCGGTTTGAGGAGAGCACAGGAGTGTTCATTTATGATTTAGGATTTAGGAATTATGATTTAAAAGGCAGATCGATGAATCGCGAAGAAGTGATGGCGCGAACCAAGCGCTTTGCCCTGCGTGTGATGAAAATGACAGACGCGTTGCCGCGCAGTGCGAAAGGAAAGGTAATAGCTAATCAGGTTTTGCGATCGGCGACTGCGGTCGCATCGGGCTACCGCGCAGCTTGTCGGGCGCGGAGCAAAGCGGATTGGATAGATAAGGTCGGCCGAGCACTGGAAGAAGCGGACGAATCGCTTCTTTGGCTTGAGCTGACAGAAGAAGGGGGATTGCTGCCGCCGCGTCGCATTGATGCCCTCAAAAGCGAAGCCGCCGAGCTGACGGCAATTTTCGCTGCTATACACAAGTCCTCCAAATCCTAAATCAGAATTCATAAATCCTAAATTCGACTTAGCCCCCGGTTTCAAAACCGGGATAAAGCGTCATGCCACCGTCGACGAAAATGGTTGTGCCATGGACGTAATCCGAATCATCGCTGGCGAGCCAGACGCACGCGCGGCCGATGTCTTCTGGCTCGCCAATACGTTTATAAGGGATAAGCTTCATTAGCTCGCGGTAGGCTTCTGGTGTTCCCCATGCTTCCATGTTGATGGGTGTCCTTACTGCTCCGGGCGCAACGCTGTTTACGCGGATGCGGTGGGGCGCGACCTCTTGCGCGATGCTTTTCATCATGAGCATTACCCCGCCCTTGCTTGCGGCGTAGTTGACGTGGCCGGCCCACGGAATGACTTCGTGAACGCTGCTCATGCAGATGATCTTTCCCGCAGCGCACGAAACGCTCTTTCGAATGCCGCGTCGTTTAAATTCGCGAATGGCTTCCCGCGCGCACAGAAATTGTCCGGTCAAATTCACGTCCAACACAAACTGCCAGTCGGCAAGGCTCATGTATTCAATCGAACTATCCTTTTGCAGGCCGGCGTTGTTGACCAAAATATCGATTGTGCCGAACTCCTGGATCATGGTTTCGAACATCGTCTGCACTTGATCTTCTTTGCGCACGTCAGCCTGATGTGCGTAAACATTCACGCCAAATCGGGACGCTTCATCGACCACGGCTTCGGCAGCCTCGGGGCGAGAGACGTAGTTCACCACCACGTCTGCTCCTGCTCGGGCCAAAGCGAGGGCAACCGCTTGGCCGATGCCCGAGTTCGCTCCGGTGACAAGGGCCTTTTGCCCTTTGAGGACCTTATTAATTGGCGGTGCCGGCATGACCGCCTCGGGGAGGTTCTCATCGCGCAGGTGCTGCTGCATCAATGCAACGTGCTCGCTGGGTACGTCCGGTCTTCTACCAAGGGCAGAGGGTTTTGTTTCAGTTAACGCATTCATTTTTTGAAATCGGTTTAAAGCTCCAACTTTGTGCTCTGATTCGTCGAAGGACCGAGAGAAGCCTTACAAAACAACGGTAGGGCGCGTCGCTCCGCGCGCGCCTTTGAGCCTTCCGTCGGGAAAAAATCGTGTTACGCGAACCCGGCGCGCGCGGAGCGACGCGCCCTACCAGCGTTTTGCCCGCTGGACGCGTGCGGTTTGTCGGAGCACGACAAACTCTACCACCGTGGTGTAAGGTTTGGTGGCTGCTTACGACCAAAGGTCAGCCAGTGCTCTCGGTCGATCCGGAAGTAGCAAGCATATCAATGAACTCTGAACCCAAGACGATCTCGGACACGGCGCCCGCGATTTCCGCAACGCCGGAACGGCGGTCGCCCGACCCGGAGCGTTGGGTGGAGGATCACGGCGATTATCTGTTTAGATACGCGCTGTCACGCTTACGTGATTCCGCGAGGGCTGAGGACCTTGTTCAGGAGACGTTTTTGGCTGCGTTAAAAGGTGCCACCGCTTTCCAAGGCCGCAGCGCGGAAAAGAGCTGGCTCGTTGGCATTCTGAAGAACAAAATCTGCGACTACTATCGGAAGCTGAGTCGCGAAACGACTTTTACGGATTTAGAGTTTTACTCCGACGAGGAGAATGATCGCTTTATCTCCGACGGTCAATTCAAGGACGGTTGGATTCACGAACTTGGGCCTCAAGAGTGGTCAAATGCGGGGGCCAGTTTGGACAACGAAGCGTTCTGGAAAACGTATTATGATTGCTCGAACAAGTTGCCGAAGAATATCAGCACAGTATTCAATCTCCGGGAGGTTGATGGGATCGAAAGCAGGGAGATCTGTGCGATGCTGAAGATCACCGAGAACAATCTTTGGGTCATGCTGCATCGGGCACGCATGGCACTCCGGCGGTGTCTGGAAACGAATTGGTTTGGAAACCACACAACGTGAATGAAAATCATCGATTTGGTTAAGCAGCGTTTCGTTGTCTGGGTCTGGAATCACACGCCGAATTGCGCAGAGATGTCGCGCCTCGCATCCCATTCTTTCGAAGGTGCTGTCCCTATCCAAACTCGCTTCAGGATGTGGTTGCACTATCTCATCTGCGTATGGTGCAAGCGTTACGTGAATCATTTGGTTTTTCTGCGCGCGGCCGCGCCTCGCTTCAACGAACATCTGGATCGTTCAAGCCCCCGTCGCTTGTCTCTGGAAGCCAGGCAGCGCATTGTCCAAAGATTACATAGTGAACAAGCAGGTTCATAAATGAAATGGTTCGCGGCTCTGCTCAGAGCCCTTTCACCAAACTGTAAACACGCCACTCGCCTTCAATCCGAAGCGCTGGATCACAAATTACCTTTTCTTCAGCGCGTCGGCCTTCGTATTCACCTGCTTATTTGCAAATGGTGTCGCCGCTATGGTGAGCAACTGAGATTTCTCCGGAAAGCCGCGCACGAACATCCGGACGAACAGATAAAACCTGCCCATCAAAATCTTTCCGTCTCTGCACGCGAGCGAATCAAGCAGAAGCTGCGAGCGAAGCAAGAATAGCGTTTGTAAGGTTCAGTTTTCTGCCCCGACTACTTCTCGGACAGATTTTTACGTCGATGTCACCACATCGACACGCATGTCTGCCAGCGTCACAAGTCGTGAATACAACTCTCGATTCCATCCGTTTGCTCGTCAGTTCCCCGAGCCACTACTCTACTCGGCTCGCGGCAAATCGCGCCGAGATCCGCGGGGCTCAAGCCCTGCGTTACCAGGTCTTCAACCTCGAACTCAACGAAGGTCTTGAACAGTCACACGCCACCGCGTTGGACAAAGACCGTTTTGATCCCGTTTGCGATCATCTCATTGTCGAGCATTTGCCGACGGAACAAATCGTCGGCACCTACCGATTGCAAACCGGACACAACGCAGCGGCCTGTCTCGGCTATTATTGCGCGCAGGAATTCGAGTTCGACCCGTTCGAACCGCTGCGAACGAAAATGGTCGAACTGGGACGAGCCTGCGTCCAGCGCCAGCATCGTAACCTCGTCGTCCTCGGTTTGTTGTGGAAGGGAATCGCCGATTACGCCCAAAAACATGACGCACGTTACCTGTTCGGATGTAGTTCCATCACCTCACAAGAGGCTTGTGTGGGCGCGTCCGCCTACGCTGATTTGTGCCGCAAGCACCTCGCGGAACCCCAGTGGCGCACCCGTCCGCTCGCGAATTACGATTGTTCGCTGAATGAACTCAGCCCCGAACCTGTGACGATCCCAAAATTGCTCCGTGCTTACCTCGCACTCGGAGCGAAAATCTGCGGCCCGCCTGCGCTCGACCGCGAGTTCAAGACTATTGACTTCCTGACCATGCTCGACCTGGAAACGCTTCATCCACTCGCCCGGCAGAGATTTTTCGGTGCATGAAATCCTGGGCCAGACATCCCCTCCGTGTGACCGGTCGGCTCTTGTGGCTCGGTGGTGAACTGCTCCTCGCGGCCATTGCCTTCGCGGGACATCGCTTGTCCGGGTCACGGGATTCGCTGCTGTTGTCGCGTTCGAAATGGCTGCAACGAACGGCGCGGCGGCTTCTAAGGATCTTTCAAATAGAAACGCGGATCGCCGGAGATGTTCCGACGGAGGGTTTGCTCGTGTGCAATCACTTGAGTTATCTCGATATCCTGGTTTTGGCCGCGATCACTCCGTCCCTCTTTGTAGCGAAAAGCGAAGTGAGACATTGGCCCGTGTTCGGTTGGTTCGCGCGCTTCGCGGGAACCATTTTCGTTAACCGGCACAAACCCTCACAAACCGGTCATTCGTCAGATCAGATCGAAATCGCTCTGCGTCATGGCGCGTTGGTCGTGTTGTTTGCGGAAGGAACAAGCTCAGGAGGGGAAACAGTTCTGCCTTTCAAATCTGCGCTGCTCGAACCCGCCACACGGAACTTCCACTCGGTGACCGCCGGCCTGATTGCTTACCGCCTGGCCGATGGCGATGTGAGCGAGGAGGTTTGCTATTGGAAAGATATGACGCTCCTGCCGCACCTTATCAACCTCTTGAGCAAACACGGAATTCACGGCTCCGTCAGCTTCAGCGAGCTTCGCCAGGGAAGCACGAACCGGAAGGAACTCGCTCTCCAATTACACTCAGCAGTCATCAGGCTCAAAGAAGCCTTCGCCGCCTGAACCCTATGAAAGTCATCGTTCTCTTGAGACCTACGGATTTAACCGGCCAACCGTCCTCAAGTGAGCGCACTCGCAACTTAGCGCCCATAAGCCCGCGTTGTCCGAAAACTCGCAACCGCTAGTCTTTTGTGGAAATAAGGGAGCAGGGGAGGGCTGCGCAGGAAGGCTCGTGCCGGGAACCATTCCTCGCCAGGATTAGTGTGTGAATGCTCTGCAATTCTTACTCATCTGCTTGGCCGGTTGGATTAATCGAGCAGCAATGCCTAATCGAATGCCCGCAGAAAGAGGTGAAAGTGCTCAGAAAACAGTTCGGCAAAAAGCCTCCGTTCACTGGTGACGAGCGCTGCAGACTTCCCGCGAAAGCGCAAAAGATTGGATGGCGCGGCCTGCGATGCGTCGCGTCGATTGTGAGTCCGAAGACTTGGCTGGAGTGGCACCGGCGTGACCGCTACTCCGTTGCCGGGAAGTTTTAAACGTTCCCAGGAGGAGGAGAGACAGACAGAAAGAGAGATTGGATGTTTTAGCTGTTATCTGGAGTGGGCTGGCGCACCCGCAAGGAGTTGAACCTTGAACCTTCTGATCCGTAGTCCGTTTTTTATAGCGCAAATTTTCGGACAATCGTCAACCGAATTTTTATCACGATCTCATTTCACCCAATATTCTCAGGGCTGAAATTCACTGAATTCTTATACTGAAGTTCCGGATTTTTAGGAGTCAATTTTTTTTAACGTCCCCACGAAGGGTATTTTCGTCCGATCTTCTGACAATTTTGTCATGGAAGACGCTCGGTCGTTGGTGGTAATCTGTTTAAAGGAACCTTATGACCGTCGTTGTGCAGAGAGAACGTTGTCCCCGGTGTGCCGCAACAGGACGGTGCGACCATTGCTCGGGAAGCGGGGAACGAACCAATTTCAACGTGAGTTGCGGCGACTGTAGGCACCTCGCCACCCGTCACGAACCCTTCCCTACGTGTGGCAGCGGCGTTTATTCCTGCACCTTTTGCAGCAATTCAGGAAACTGCTCGGTTTGCGGCGGACGGGGCGTAGTTTAAGAGAATTCACCAAAACCGAAACGATCTACACGGGGTGGTCCAGTGGGGAAGAAGTTGGCGTTGACTCATTGCGGGCTGGAAGCATCGTAGCGTGTCGGCATTGAGGTAACTCTTCCACTTTCCACTCGTCGGCAGGATCGCAACCGCTTATCTTTCGCTCACAATGGCAGTGAAGAACAGCAGAGCACGGGCGGAGGTTGAGCGTCGTGAACGACCCGTCTTAATCTCTCTTTTTGCGGGGGCTGGTGGTCTTGATCTCGGGCTGGAAGATGCTGGCTTCCGAACTGTGGTTGCGAACGAACTGGAGGCTCATGCCTGCGAGACACTCCGGGCGAACAAGCGGCGACTTGAATTGACTTCGGAAGAGTTTGAGGGGTGGTTTGAGGAGCAGATCGCCCAGAAATGTTATCGGAACATTCCAGAAGACCAAGTTCGCAGGCTGAAAAAAAGATTGTCGTCTGCTCCCCGACACCCGTACCTCAAAGATGCTCTCATCTTGGAAGGAGACATTCGGGCTGTTTCTTCCGATGAGTTTCTAAGGGCGGCGGGCAACAAGAGAGGACAGGTTGACTTGGTCGCTGGCGGGGCACCTTGCCAGCCTTTCAGCCGGGCAGGTAAGAGGGAAACGGTTGAGACGGAGACAGGTCGCCTATTTAAGGAATTCGTTAGGGTAGTGGAAGATGTTCGCCCTCGGTGGTTTCTCTTTGAGAATGTAAAAGGACTGATACTTTCCAAAACTGATGTGCTCTACATCAGATGCTCCACATGCCGGAAAGAAAGCATCGCTCCCTTTCATATTCGGCAGGACGTTCAAACCGACAAGGTGACGTCCCGTCCCTGTCCTAAATGTCTCTCAGCCGATACCCGACTTCTTTGGAGAACGCATTCTGGCGGATCGCTTGAAATCATCCTGAACGAATTTGAAGCAATCGGTTACAAGTGTCATTGGAACGTGTTAAATGCGGCAGATTTTGGTGCTCCCCAATTGCGAGAACGCCTATTCATTGTTGGCTCAAGAGATGGCGAAGAATTCCGTTGGCCGCAAGGCACGTTTGGCGAGGATTCGGATTCCGATGAAGGACAATCCACTTTTCTTGACCGGCTGATGACTCCGAAAAAATCGTGGGTGACCATGTACGAGGCCCTTTGGTGTCGTGGACACTTCAGATACGGTAAACTTGACCGCACGAAGGCTGTTCTCTGGGTGAAAAACGTTGTTCGTCCACATGACGAACCGGTGACTTGGACTCTTGATCGGCCTTCACCAACAATAGGCGCTCACCAAGGGGCCAAACTCGCCCTAGCGCCATTCGGTGTCCCCGAAGAACAGTTACGACGGCAGCAGTGGCACGTTTTAGGGCGTCGCCAAGGCGACCTGCCCCCGGTGGACGTGGAACATGAGTATCTAACGGATGAGGAGTTGATGCAGTTGCAGACGTTTCCTGACCATTGGTATTTCTTTGGCACACGTATGGAACGGGCTTTCCAAATCGGCAATGCAGTTCCACCTGTACTTGCGTCCGCCGTTGGCGGTAAAATTCTTGAACAAATAGTAGGAGACACCGTTACTCAAGTGAACTGAGGTATTTGTCTCCTCTTATGAAGGCCGTTTCCTGTTTTACCGCAGACCAGTTCCGATCCGCCCATGACTTTCTGGCGGCGCAAGTAGCCACGATGATGGGCCGGAAGTTTGAGGAGGGCGACTGGTCTTCGGTGTATTGCGCAGCGAAAGGCATCCCCGCTACCGGTTGGAGTAACTTGGCCATTGATGTTATGTACGGAAACCTTGGCGTGGAGCACAAGATGCTCTGCGCTGGTTCTCATGACAATATCAAAAGTCTATGTGGACTCAGTCGTATGCATCCGGCAGGGACAAGGGCTATCCGCATCCCCGACGAGGAAGATCCGACCAAGGCGGCACGGGATGTCCTCAAACAATATGGGGCACTTATTCGTCAGCGTGCTGAGTTTATCCGAATACTTTACCGATACAACCATGCGGCTCTCAGTAGAGAGCAAGCAGCGACCTTGGTTATGGAACTGTATGGAATGGGTTCAAGGCAGAGTGCGCTTCGCCTAATCCCTGACGTACCCAAACCGATTGAGAAGGAGTTCAGAGACGCTGAGCCAGATATCAGGACGGGTTGGCTCTTGTGGCAGGCTTCACTGCGTGAGTTTCTTTACTTTGAAGAGCCAACGATCCCACCCAAGCCCGAAGATTATTATGCCGAATGGGCAGATAGCGGTGGGGGAAGAAGAAAACGCAGCCGCAATCTTTGGGTGTATGACAAGAAGTCCAAAGAAAAGAAGTTCTCCATAACTACGGAGGCTGGAGCCAAGATACAACCGTACTTCACTGTCCCTCCTCCCGATGACCCTAACTTGTACTATTTCATCGTCCAAGGGGAACTCGTTAACGAAAACAATGTCCGGGTGTGGCTGACACAAAGTACGGCTTCTTTTATGAAGTTGGTCTTGGGCGACCTTCCAAGTGACGAGTTGAGCCGCCGCATTCTGGAACAAAAGGTCAAAACCAACAAATCACAGCAGAGTGCTCCACCCCATGTATTTCACGACTTGGCCGTGCCCGTCCTCATCTCAGTCCCTGCTTACGACGCACTGAAAGCAAGTTTTTCTGGGGTGAGTGATGAACACATGATGCAGCAATTCTTACGGAGCGTCAGTGCCTCCTCTGCGTGACTAGTGGATACTGTAAGCCGCAGAGTGCGGTCTTCCATAATGGCGCAGGTTCGTAGTCGGCACAACAGGAGTACCGAACGACGATTGCGAGCGGGGTTCATTCGTGCTGGGCTTCGAGGGTGGGTAGTGCAGCCGCATCACTTGATCGGAAAACCCGATTTTGCCTTTCCGAGAGAGCGCCTTGCAGTATTCGTTGACGGGTGCTTTTGGCATGGATGCCCCAACTGTTACAGACCTCCGAAGTCAGGGACAAAATACTGGAGCGACAAACTTATGCGTAACCGACTTCGTGATCGCACGGTGCGAGGTGCCCTGAGACAGCAAGGGTGGACTGTCCTTCGCATTTGGGAGTGCGACCTCGCTAAACGACCGCAATTGTGCCTGCAACGAATACTCGCCGCCCTGGGGCGGGCGGCATCATGCGAAAAACATTGAGTATCCGCTTCTGACCGCTATCAAACAGTCATGCAGAAGGTAAAACGCTTCCTGAACACGCTGGAGCCGTGGCAAGGACTCATTGCGGTGGTGTCGGCACTCGTGGCGGGGTTCTCCGCCATAACAGCGTACATCAAAACCACGGCACTGAATGCTGTGCTTGAGGAAAAGTTCCTCGCCAAACTTTCGCAGAGGTACGCCCGTCATGCATTTTTGACAGCAAAGGTAATGTTGAGGTTGATCTCGGAGCCTCCGATTACATTGAAGAAATTACTCCGAAGGCTCTCCCCGAACAATTCGGCTTTGAATTTACCTTCAAATGCAGACGCCATTTGGCTTACCCGCCTCTCGTGATCGGTGTTAAAAATTGTCAAACCAATTTGACAACTTTTTGACAACTCAGAAACCTTAAAATAAATCGGTTTCAGAAAAGAGAACCTTTGAATTTGCCTTATTTTTCGCGGATTTGAACTGGCGCACCCGCAAGGAGTTGAACCTTGAACCTTCTGATCCGTAGTCAGATGCTCTATCCAATTGAGCTACGGGTGCTCCGAAGCGGGGGATACTCTCGCACAAAAGCTTCCGCGTGCAAGTGCATTGTCCCGTTCTCGAACCGAGAAACGAGAATCGAGAACTGCTGATCAATGCAGGTGCAGACCTCAGGATTTCGCCAGCTCCGCCAAACGATCTTCGGGAATGCGCCCGGCCAGCAAAAATGTTTTTCCATCCGCCGTCCAGGTGATGGTTTTGAGCTTTTTGACCTCCAGCGGCCGAAGCAGGTTCGGATCAGACAAAGGTTCGTCGAGCACGAACATGTAAAGCGTCACAGTCGGTGCCCAATCGAAGCAGACCATGGACACTCGTTTGTCCTGCCACCGGAGATCCGCTCCGCCTTTCAACGGCACTTTTGCCAATTGCGGAGGCACAGTGAACTGGACGGGATCGCCTTTTCCCGCCAGGAACTGTTTCAAGACATTCCAATCCTTCGTCAGCAAATCCATGCGATATTCGCGGACAGCGAATGCAACCATTCGAGAACGAAACCCGGCGATCGTCAGATCTTCCTTGGGCTGTGACCAATAAAAGGATCCCGCCGCGATCAACGCCACTGTCGCGGCGATGGCCAGCAGCGGCGTGACGCGGCGCCAATTGGAGACGCGAACCACTTTGCTCCGCGCCAGGATTTGATCCCGCAAAGCTGTTGGAACAGGGATGGCAGCGAGTTCGTCACGCACCCGCGCATTAAATTCTGTCTGCTGCCGGTACAGCTCGGGCGAGATACTTCTTGTCTGCTCTTCGTCTTCTCGATCCGAAGCCCACGGGCGGCTGCGCAGCAGTGCTTCTTTCTCGCGATTATCCACGGGCCACCTCCCGCACCTGCGCGTCCACCAACAGCGCCTGCAATTGGCCGATACCCCGCGAAATCCGCGATTTGACCGTCCCGAGCGGAATGTCGAGAATCGCCGCGATTTCCGGGTAGCTGTAGTCTTCCAGGTAAAAGAGTGCGATCACCGATTTAAAATTCTCATCGATCCGCCCCAGAGCGGAAAGAATGCTGCCCCGGTCCAGCCGCTCCGGGCTGATCGCCGCAATCTCCGGTAATTCCGGCTCCGCTGCGCCAAGTTCAACCTGCGGAAATCGCGAACTCCGCCTGAACCGCTGAAGGTATTCGCGGTGCAATGTGGTGAAGAGCCAGCTCTTCACCTTGCTCCCGTCGCGCACCTGGTGACCTTTCGTCGCCCAAATATAGAACGTCTCCTGCGTCAAATCGCACGCATCGCTTTCCTGCCGTGTCAGGCTATACGCGAATCGGTAAAGAGACGGATAATAAAGGTCGACCAGCTTCTCGAACTCCGTCTCTGGACTCATATTGCGTCATTCCACCAATGCGAGGCGTTAGGAACCCGTTTGGTTCCAGAGACTTTTTGCCATTAATCAGGGTTGTAGCGGGCGAATCCAGATGTTTCGGAATCGCACCGGGTTGCCATGGTCTTGCAACACCAGCGGTCCTTTTTCCGCAACATCCTTGTACGCAGCCGCCGTCGTGGCTCCCCCTTTCACCGGGATATGGTCTTGCACCAGAACGCCGTTGTGAATCACCGTGAAAGAGCCGGGCTTCACCTGCCCGCCCTCGGCCTTTTTCGGCGGATGGAAAACAATATCGTACGTCTGCCATTCACCCGGCTTGCGCGACGCGTTCACCAGGGGAGCGAAGTTCCCGTAAAAGGATCCCGCCTGGCCGTTGAAATAAGTCTTGTTATCATACGAATCAAGCACCTGGATTTCGTAGCGCCCCTGCAAATAGACGCCGCTGTTTCCGCGTTCCTGGCTGTGCCCTTTGACTTCGGAAGGTGTCGCCCATTCCACATGCAACTGGACATCGGCGAACTCATCCTTCGTGCGAATGCTTCCCGTTCCGTTCACCTGCACGTAGCCATCGCTGACCACCCACTTCGCCGGTCCTTCGTGATCCACCGAACGCCATTTGCTCAGGTCCTTGCCATCGAACAGCACAATCGCATCAGACGGCGGTTGCGTTCCAGTGCCGGGCGTAACGACGGGCGGTTCCGTTTCCGCGGCAAAACTTTTAGCCGCGATCAAAAGCAATAAGAGAAGAAGAGGTCTTGGCATAATGAACGTAGGATGCCCAAGAACGCTTCCCAAAGCAATTCCGCAGGCGTGCCGCGTTAGTGCATCTCCACCTGACAGGTCCCAATTCCCGGTCGGTAATAGTTAAACTGCACGTTCGGGTGTTCGGCCAGGAGCGACATCGGCACTGAACTGTCCGGTAGTCCTTTTGAAATCATGAAGGCCGTTAAGCGTTGTCCGAACGGATTATCGTGCGTGCCGGCGTGCCAGATTGAAACTTTCTCCGCCTTCCATGTTTCGTACGGCCCAACCGAAATCGCTCGGCGCGGCACACTCGCGAGATTTCCACCGCCAGAAGTCCGCGCATTTTGCACCAGAGTGACCGGATGCAAATCCACCACGCGAGTTTTGAGCTGTCGATATTCGTGGGGTGTCGGCGGAGCATCTTTGTAACTTCCTTCCCGCTTTGGCGGGTCGTTGAAGGCCCAATGTTTGATCTCGCCCTGGCCACCCTGCATCACCACGCAACGGACATCTTCCCAGGCATTTTTGTATTCGAGAAAATCGCCGCGCGGGAAATGGAGATGCGCATGCGGCATTAGCAGGTTCGGCTGAATGCGGTCAAAGCAAAGTTCACGATCCGCCTTTTCGAACGAGAGCGGATGTGTCGCCGGAACAGCGTGCCCGTTTTCCACCCACTCATCCATTGCCCAGAAGTGCCCGTCCTTCAGTTTGATCTGAAGCGCATTGACCAATCGCGCCACCAGCGGTAGTTGCTCGGTCGGCCCAATGGGGCCGCAAATCCCGCAAGGATTATCCGCAGTTGATTGCCTCCATGCATCAATGTATTCCAGCGCCTCCGCCAGATAGAATTCCTCCAACGTATCGTAAAAGACCACCTTGAAACCAGGTCGTGAAAGTTGGAGCAGATCCTTCGCGGAGAGTCGCGCCACTTCTCGAAGTAAATCATCATCGAGAGTTGTGTAATCCCACCAATCCGGCGCAATCGAGCTGTGCTTCCTCGGCATGCCTGCCCTTTAAGCAGGTTTCCTAGCCAGGCGCAACAAACGAGTGGGGCAACTTCAACGCCCGAGACAAAGCTCGCATGCCCACCGAAGGTTTCAGGCGATGTAACACATCCGTTACGGCTTGTGCATTGTGGACGCTTTGCCGTTCTGATAAAGCTACTTCAATTCCTAATCCTGTGAGTACACGATTTAAAAAATCCGCTGGTGCGGCAAAATTCCGCGCATTTACTTTGATCGAGTTGCTCGTTGTCATCGCGATCATCGCGATCCTCTCGGGGATGCTCTTGCCGGCGCTGGCGAAAGCGAAGGAAAAGGGAAAGCGAATAAAATGCCTCAACAACCAACGGCAAATTGCGATCGGGATGAATATTTATGCGCTCGACAATAATGATCGTGTTGTCGTGGCGCGCGGCAACGCCGTCCAGATTGCATTGAACCCACCGGAACGTGTCGCGGCGGCTGCGATCGGTCTTCCGGTCAATACGAACTCGATAGGAATCTGGACTTGCCCAAATCGTCCGAGTTTCCCCACGTACGAACGTGAGTACGATCAATGGATTATCGGCTATCAATATTTCGGTGGCATAACGAATTGGATGAATCCCCAGGGAACTTTTAGCGGGCGTAGTCCCGTGAAGCTCAGCCTCGCCCAGCCGGGGTGGACGCTGGCGGCGGATGCGGTGATGAAGATCGATGGCGCGTGGGGCGGTAAAAAGGGTGTAACCCGTGATAGTGCCTACAAGGATATGCCGCCGCATCGCTTTTCCAACGGAACTCCCGAGGGCGGCAACCAAGTGTTCGCAGATGGTTCAGCTCAATGGATCAAGTTCCAGAAAATGTTTTTTCTCCACTCCTGGGATAACGAGCGCGTCTCCTACATGTTCCAGCAAGACGTCGATCCAAAACTTGAGCCGAAACTTCCGCTGCTCGCGGCGAAATTTTGATGCACTTGTCACAGTTCGCTGCACCCCCCCTGACGATCGTCTTCTTTTGGGGAATACACGCCCCATGAGTGCCCCTGTTAACGAAACTGCTGAAGCTACGAAGAATGTAGATGCGTCTGCTCTGTTTTGCCCCGATGACAAACGTAACGTTTTAGGGCACAATCAACTGAAGCACCTTGAGACCCGGTTTACCAGCCAGCTTGGTTATTTTCATTGTCAGCGCCTTAGTGTCCTCTCTCGGCGAGGCGGACGGCTCTACCGTCCGAGGCCTGGTGACCCAGTATTGCACTGATTGTCACGGCAGCGACAAACAAAGCGGCGAGATCAATCTCGAAAGGATAGTTTCGGACCCGCTGCCCTCGCACGCTGAAATCTGGGAGAAGGCATTGCTGCGGCTTCGCACCCGGCAAATGCCGCCAGCCGAAAAGAAGCGTCCAGACGACGCCGCCTATACGGAGTTGATCGACGGCATTTCGGCTCGTCTTGATGAACACTACGCAAAGAACCCGAACGCAGGACGCACGGACACGTTTCGTCGCTTAAATCGAACGGAATACCAAAACGCGATTCGCGATTTGTTGGCGCTGGACATCGATGCCGCGGCGCTCTTGCCAAAAGACGAAGCGAGCCATGGCTTCGATAACATTACTGTTGGAACGCTTTCCCCCACGCTGCTGGACCGCTACATCACCGCCGCGCAAAAGATCAGTCGCCTCGCCGTCGGCGCGACTGTGCGTTCGCCCAACGGAGAAACTTATCGCGTGAAGGCCGATGTCACGCAGGAGGATCATGTCGAAGGTCTGCCCTTCGGAACCCGCGGCGGAACATTGATCAAGCACACCTTTCCGCTCGATGCACAATACGAGTTCCAAATTCGCCTCGCGAGGGACCGCAACGAAGAGGTGGAAGGTCTTTCCGAATCACATCAGATCGAGCTGTTGATCGATGGAGAAACAGTTGAGTCCTTCACTATCTCACCACCGAAAGGGGTGAAGAATTGGGACGTGGTCGATCAGCATTTGAAGGCGCACGTTGCCGTAAAAGCTGGGCCGCACGAGGTCGGCGTCACGTTTGTACGGAAAGGCGAGTCCCTGCTCGAAACGAAGCGCAAGCCGTACAGCTCGCACTACAACATGCACCGCCATCCGCGTTTGGGACCGGCCGTATACCAGGTCTCAATCAACGGTCCGTTTGATATCGACGGTGCAGGCGATTCACCCAGCCGCCGCGCGATTTTTACTCGTTATCCAGGTGGGCCGGAGGACGAAGAACCATGCGCGCGCGAAATCCTGGGCAGGATAATGCGCAGAGCGTATCGGCGGCCTGCCAAAGCGGACGAAACCGCAAAGACGCTTGCATTTTATCGAGAGGGCCGGAAAGACGGTTCCTTTGAAGCAGGGATCGAAAACGCGCTCAGCTCAATTTTGGTCAGCCCGAACTTTCTCTTCCGTGTGGAGCACGATCCGGCAAATGCCGTTCCTAAATCTGCATACGCCATCAACGATATCGATTTGGCTTCGCGGCTCTCTTTCTTTTTGTGGAGCAGCATTCCTGACGAGGAATTGCTTGCCGCAGCGGAAAGAGGCGAGCTGCACAAAACGGCGGTACTCGATCAACAGGCCCGCCGCATGCTCGCTGACCGGCGCGCAACCAGTCTCGCCAGCAACTTCGCCGGCCAATGGCTCTACCTGCGAAATCTCGAATCCATCACGCCCGACCTTCGCCTGTTTCCCGATTTCGACGACAATTTGCGCCAGGCAATGCGCCAGGAAACGGAGATGTTTTTCGAAAGCGTCCTGCGCGAGGACCGGAGCGCCATCGATCTGTTGAAAGCGGACTACACTTTCTTGAACGAGCGCCTCGCACGGCATTATGAAATTTCTGGCGTTTACGGAAATCGGTTTCGCCGCGTAACTCTCACACCGGATTCACATCGTGGCGGTCTATTGCGCCAGGGCAGTGTGCTGATGGTCACTTCCTACGCCAATCGTACTTCGCCCGTGCTGCGCGGGCATTGGGTGCTCGGAAATGTGCTCGGCACCCCGACGCCACCCCCGCCGGCGAATGTTCCTGCGCTCAAGGACAATACAGTGCTGGCGAAGCTCTCTGTTCGCGAGCGATTGGCCGAGCACCGCGCGAATGTCGCCTGCGCGGGCTGCCATAACCGCATGGACCCAGCCGGCTTTGCGCTGGAGAACTTTGATGCGGTCGGTCGCTGGCGTGTATTGGAGGAAGGCAAACCGGTTGATGCCAGGGGTGGATTGCCGGACGGCAGTACTTTCAGCGGGTTGGATGGTCTCGAAGCTTCGTTGCTCGCGCGTCCTGAAAACTTTGCCCACACGCTCACAGAAAAGCTGATGACCTTCGCGTTGGGACGTGGCGTGGAGTACTTTGATGAGCCTGCCATCCGCCGAATTGTCCGGGATGCTGCTCCGTCCAACTATAGATTTTCGGATCTGATTGTCGGGATAGTCAAAAGCACGCCTTTCACCATGAGGAACGCACTATGATGATCATCACCAGGAAAGCCCTTCCACGCCGCACCTTCCTGCGCGGACTTGGTTCAACGCTCGCCCTGCCATTGCTCGATGCCATGATCCCCGCTGCGACTTCGTGGGCGAAGACTCCTGCGAAACCGCCGCGTCGGCTGGGATTTGTTTTTATTCCGATGGGGTGCGATATCACCCGCTGGACACTGCCGGGCGACAACCTCGAAAAGCTTTCGCCGATTCTGAGTTCGCTCGGGCCGGTGAAGGATCACGTCACTGCGATTACCAATCTCGAATTGCGCAGCGCATATCCCGGCTCCCACGCGACGTCAAATGCCTCTTTTCTTAGCGCCGCCCGCGCGAAAGTCACTGAAAGTTCCGACTATTATCTCGGCACAACCGCTGACCAACTCGCCGCTCAACAAATCGGTCGCGAGACGCAATTACCCTCGCTCGAACTTGCGATGGATCTGCTGCAAACCGTCGGTCAGTGCGACAACGGCTACGCCTGCGTGTATCAAAATAATCTTTCCTGGTCCTCGCCCACCACGCCACTGCCTGCGGAAGCGCATCCACGTATTGTTTTCGAGAGTTTGTTCGGCGACGGCGGCAGCGCCGCTGAACGTCGTGCGGCGCTCCACAAACGAGCAAGCCTGCTCGACGGCTTCAACGATGATCTCGCTCGTCTCAAGCGCGACCTCGGGCCCGCTGATCGCGCGAAAGTCGCCCAATACCTGGACACGATTCGCGAAGTGGAACGCCGCATTCAAAAGGCCGAAGCCGATTCAGCCGATAACAAACTGCCCGACCTCGACCGTCCGATCGGCGTTCCGGCAGCCTACGCCGATCACGCCCGTTTGATGTTTGATCTCCAGCGACTTGCGTTGCAGGGGGACGTCACGCGCGTCATCACTTTTCAACTCGCGCGCGAAACGAGCAATCGCACCTACACCGAAATTGGTGTCTCGGATCCGCATCACCCACTCAGCCATCATGGCAACGACCCCGAGAAGATCGCCCGCATGGCGAAGATCAACGCCTTCCACGTATCGCTCTTTGCCGAGTTCGTTGAGAAAATGAAGGACACTCATGAAGGTGAAGGCAGCCTGCTTGACAATTGCCTCTACCTCTACGGTAGTGGCATGAGCAACCCTAACGTCCACGACCACACTAATCTGCCGATTCTGGTCGCGGGCGGGCGTTCGAGCGGCTTCAAAGGCAACCGCCACCTGAAGTTCGAAAAGCCGACACCGCTGGCAAACCTCCACCTGACGCTTCTGGACAAAGCGGGTGTCCGGCTGGAAAAATTCGCGGACAGCCAGGGGAAAGTGGATGAACTCTTTGAGCCAGTGACGATCTGAGTGAAGTCGTTTGTCGCCATATTGTTCACGGTTCTCACGCTTTTCGCGGTTGAATCACCTTTGCACGAGGCGGTTTACCGCGATGATTTCGCGACCGCAAAACGTCTACTTGCAGGAGGCGCCGATGCGAAAGCCACGAACCGCTACGGTATCACTCCGCTCTCACTGGCTAGCGCCAACGGAAATGCTGAAGTGGTCACCCTTCTTCTGAAAGCGGGCGCCGACGCAAACACAACTTCTCCGGGCGGCGAAACCGTTCTCATGGCGGCCGCGCGCTCCGGTAGAAACTCTGCAGTGAGTGCGCTGCTCCAGGCCGGAGCTGCAGTGAACGCAAAAGAACGTCGGGGACAGACCGCGATCATGTGGGCTGCAGCCGAAGGCCACACCGATGTGGTAAAAACTCTCATTGCTGCCGGTGCGGATTTTAAGGCGCAACTCGATTCTGGATTTTCGCCACTAACCTTCGCCGTTCGTGAAGGTCACAAAGAAACAGCACTCGCGCTGATTGAAGCTGGTGCGGATGTGAGGGAGGCAATGCAACCAAAACATCCCAGTGCCCGCAGCGTTCGAAAAGGCACGAGTTCTTTCATGCTCGCCGTGGAGAACGGCCATTTTGAACTGGCTCTCGCCCTTTTGGACAAAGGCGCAGATCCGAACGACGACCGCTGTGGCTACACCGCGCTGCATGCGCTCTCCTGGGTTCGCAAGCCGCCGCGCGGAGAAGAGCCCGAAGCTCTCCCGCCCCCTGACGGATCCGGCAAGATAACGAGCCTCGGTTTTGTTCGCGCGCTCGCTGCCCACGGCGCCGAACTGAACCCTCGCATCAAAACCGGCAGCTCCGGTAAGGGCGAGGTCACACGACAGGGTGCAACCCCATTTTTCCTCGCCGCCGCCACCGATGATCTTCCGCTCATGCGTCTCCTGGTCGAACTCGGCGCAGATCCAAATCTCCGCAATATTGATGAAACAACGCCAATCATGACGGCGTCCGGCCTTGGCGTGCTCGCGGTTGGCGAAGAAGGTGGCACTGAAGAAGAAGCCGTCGAAGCGGTGAAATATCTTATCTCTTCACTGCATCAGGATGTAAACGCGGTCGATAATCGCGGCGAAACCGCAATGCACGGCGCTGCCTATAAAGCCGCTCCACGCGTCGTCCACCTGCTCGCCGAAAACGGCGCGAAGATCGACGTCTGGAATCGCACGAACAAATGGGGATGGACTCCGATCATGATCGCCGAAGGCTTTCGGCCCGGCAATTTCCGTCCTTCATTTGAAACGCTGGAGGCGTTGCATGACGTCATGCGGTCCGCCGGTGTTACGCCACCCCCGCCGACTCCCCGTTTTGCGGTGACAACCAACAAAGAAGAGGAGTGGTCGAAAGCCGCTGCGAAAAAAACAGTCCCACAATGAGCTTCAGGTGGTGCGTATCAGGTTCAATACGCGTTCTTGAAGCTGATCCAGTCGAGCCGCAAGAGATTCCAGAAACTCCCTCCTGCCCGCTTCGGATTCGCTTTTGGCGATTGTGAGAGCCAGATGCCGCGCGTAGGTGAGCGCCTCGTTTTGCGCGAGAAGAAGTAGAAACTGGAAATCAGCACCTTTCGCACCGAGGAGTTCTTTCGCCTTTACTTTCGAGATGCTCTCGCGGGTTGCCGTCTCGATCAACGGGAGTTTCTGATCCTGAATGTTAATGCCTGCGGCCCGGGCCGTTTTTTCCAACGCTTTGTGCGCGTCTCCAGTCACGTTCGAAATCTCCTTGATCAGATCGTGCAAAGCGCGGTTCTCCTTCTTGATGATCAGAAGTTTGGCAACGTCCTTTTCGTCCGAGAGCAATTTAAACAGCAGCGCGTAACCCGGCGGCAAATCCTCTGCCTGGATCGCCCGCTCGGGAGGAGCCTCGGCCTTCTTGTCTTTGTTAAACCAGCCGAAACCGCAGAATAGAACAACCCCGGCCGTCAAAAGCAGCATCCTTAATTTCATTCCTCGATTGTTTCCAAAATGCGCAGCCGGGCTGCATCGGAAAACACATGATTCAAGCCTTGGAGACTCTCCGGGGCTCTGCTCAAATCTGAAGTAACGACCCGATCAGCCTTTAGGACGGGCAGGAAATGCCCCGATCTGGCGGTAGATCGACAGCATATCGAAGCTATTCCATGCTTCGATAGCTTTGCCGTTGCTGAACGTGGAAATTGAAATTCCGGTTATGTGAATCTTCTTTCCGGTAGGCGGCACGCCGAGTCCCTCCCCCAGGTGTGTGGCGCGAACACGGCAACGGGCCACGACTTTCTCATCTTCTGCGATGGTCGATTCGACGGAAATCTGGATGTCCGGAAGAGCTGTTAAAATTGTCCGCCAATATTTTTTGAAAGCGGCGGGACCCGTAGCAAACTCGGTCGGGCTTTCTGAGAGTCCGTAGAGAACAATGTCGTCGCTCAGGAGTTCGTCGATGACTCGCTCGTTTTGCTTGTTCCAGACCTCTTCATACCAGCGATAGACGAGCACTTTGTTCGCGACAGACATGAAGCGAGGTTAGAGTTTCAACGCAGCCAATTTTTCCTGCAGATCGTTCGCCATAAGCGGTTCGATGATGCCATTGAGGTCCCCGTCGATGAAAGAAGGCAGGTTGTAAATCGTCAACTCGATTCGGTGATCGGTTACTCGGTTCTGTGGGAAATTATAAGTGCGGATGCGTTCGTTGCGTTCGCCGGTACCGACCTGCGCTTTGCGTTGCGCGGCGTATTTGGCGTTTTCCTCGGCGACCTTTTGTTCCAGGAGGCGCGACCGAAGAATGGTGAGCGCGCGCGCTTTGTTTTTTTGCTGTGAGCGTTGATCAGCAATGCGCACCATCAATCCGCTGGGTTTGTGAACGATCTGGACAGCCGAGTCAGTCGTGTTCACGCCCTGACCACCTGGACCGGAAGCGCGACACGCGGTGATGTCCAGATCCTCCGGCTTGATTTCAATATCGACTTCTTCTGCTTCGGGCAGAACCGCGACAGTCGAGGTGCTCGTGTGAATGCGACCTTGGGCTTCAGTGGCCGGGACTCGCTGCACGCGATGAACGCCGCTCTCGTATTTCAAGCGCTTGAAAACGTTGGAACCGGTAACCGCGAAAATGATTTCCTTATAGCCACCTAGATCGGACGGACTGGCATCCATTGTTTCGACTTTCCACCCCTGCGCATCCGCATAACGCGTGTACATGCGGTAGAGATCGGCCGCAAAGAGCGCTGATTCGGAACCGCCGGCACCGGCGCGAATTTCGATGATGGTGTTGCGCGAGTCGCTCGGGTCGGGCGGGATGACGCCGCGCTGGAGTTCAGCTTCGAGCTTCTTTTCCTCAGCCTGGAGGCGGGTGATTTCTTCTTTGGCCATGTCGGCCAGTTCGGGTTCGCTTGATTCGAGCAGTTTCCGATTTTCTTCAAGATCGACAAGCACCTTGAGGTAATTCTCGCCCGCAGCTACAAGATCCTTGAGGCGCGCATATTCGCGCGAGAGTTCCTGCGCACGCTGGTTATTCTCGAAGACTTTGGGATCGTTCAACGCCGCCTCGACTTCGGCGAAGCGCCGTTTGAACTTCTCGATATGCGGTCGTAAATCCAACCCGCCCATAAAAAGAAAAACGCCCGCTGAATGGCGACACTCCGCGGGCGTAAAGACAAAATGGCTACTTGCGCTTCTTCTTCGCGGCCACATTCGCGGCCTGCGCAGCTTGCGCGGCCTGGGTCTTGGCCAAGCGTTGCTGGAACTTGTCCACGCGACCAGCCGTATCCACAAACTTCTGAGTGCCGGTGTAGAACGGGTGGCACGCGTTGCAAATACCAATAATAATGGTCTGCTTGGTGGAACGTGTTTTGATCACGTTGCCGCAAGCGCAACGAATTTCCGCATCCTGATATCTCGGATGAACTTCAGCTTTCATATTAAAAGGGCGCAAAGGCTATCAATCACCGCCATGGCGACAAGCCCAAAATCCTGCGCAAACAAGACGGGCAAGATAGCATTAAACTCTGCCGCTGCAAGCGGACAACTCAAGGAAGCACGACTTTGGCTGGAAAGTGCGGGCACAGTTTGGATCGCTTTGATGAGGAGCTGTCGGGGCCAAAAAAACTCATCTTGCCGTTCCTGTCGCACACCCAAACTTCCTTCGCTCCCGCGTCGAAATAGAGGTTCTTCTTTTCGTTAATCTCGGCTGCGGTGTTCCGCGGTGAAAGCACTTCGACGCAAATCTCAGGCGAACGCGGGAAACAGGAACGGTTCCCCAAATGGCGCATGCATTCCACCGAAGCCCACGCCACATCCGACGCCCTGACTCCATCCGCGGTCGAGATTGGACATTCGGTAAGAACGCGTCCTTCGTGCAAAAGCGTGCGCAGCAGGTGGCTCACTTCTGACTGGAAACTTCCGTGGCTCGGAGCAGGAGGAGGGCTCATGATGATATTCCCGTAACGATCGGTCTCAATGCGTCCCTCGATTCGATACATCGCGGGGTCGGCGAGCACCTCGTTCCATCGCCGCAAATTAAATGCGGTCTGTTCGGCTTGCGACGGCAATTCGATGGTCAATGTCGCCATAGCGCGAGATAACGGAGACTTACCGCGTCCCCATGCCCACGCTTTGCACGGTTTGGAACAGCTTGCCTTCCGTCTTGATGCTGGGCGCGATGATGATTTCGGTTTCCTGGAACTCGCGAATGCTCCTTGCGCCGACATTCCCCATGCAAGTGGTGATGGCACCAACAAGGTTTTGTGAGCCATCGTCCACGGTCGCGGGACCGAAAAGGATTTGTTTGAGGGAACCGCTCATGCCGACGCGAATACGTGTGCCGCGAGGGAGATTGGCATGCGGTGTCGCCATGCCCCAATGGAAGCCCTGGCCGGGCGATTCTTCGGCGCGGGCAAAAGCGCTACCCACCATCACAGCATCGGCACCGCAAGCTAATGCCTTGCAAACGTCGCCCCCTTTGCTCATCCCGCCATCGGTGATGATCGGAACGTAACGACCTGATTCTTTGAAGAAGTAGTCGCGAGCCGCCGCGCAATCGACCGTCGCTGTAACCTGAGGCACGCCGAGACCCAACACGCCACGGCTGGTGCAGGCTGCGCCCGGGCCAACCCCGATCAGCACACCCGCAACCCCGCAACGCATCAGTTCAAGCGTGACATTGTAGGTGACCGCATTCCCAATGATTACGGGGATGTTGAGTTTTTTACAAAAGGCTTCGAGGTCGAGCGATTTGTACTGGGTCGAAATGTGTCGAACAGTGGAGACAGTCGATTGAACGACGAAGAGGTCCGCTCCCGCTTCCTGTGCCAGGGCTGAGAAATGTTCCGCCTTTTGCGGAATAGAACTTACGGCAGCGAGCACGCCGGACTGCTTCACTTCCTTCACGCGGCGGGCAATTAACTCTTCCTTGATGGGCTCTGTATAAATCTGCTGGATGATCGTTGTGACATCTTCCTTGCTCGCAGTGAGAATTTTCTTCAGTGCTTCGCCGGGGTTGTGATAGCGGGTTTGGACTCCTTCCAGGTTGATCACGCCAAGGCCGCCGAGCTTGCCCATTTCGACGCAGAACGGCACATCGGTGACGCCGTCCATGGCGCTGGCCATGATCGGAATCTTCAGCGAAATGGCGCTTCCGTCCTTTTTCGGAATTTTGAACGACGTATCGACTTCGAGCGGGTTGATCGTCACTTCGCCAGGCACCAGTGCGATCTCATCGAAACCGTAGGTGACTCGAGCTTTTCGGTTGCGGCCTATCCACATTCCCATAATGCTAAAATCGTCTCTCTTTTCTGGTTAAAAGTTAAATACTTCGTTCGTTTTTCCGCACTGGGGACAGCGCGACCGGTCCACATCCGCGTCATCCGTATAGACGAAGGCGCATTGTTCGCAACGGAAAATGTGATCTTCGCTGGGAACCGGTTCGAACCGCTTGCGCCGAAGCTCGTAGTATATCACCACGCACGAAAGCGCCGCAAGCAGACTTGCCACATAAACGAAAAATACCTGGTCCAACGGCATCTTCGGCGCACCCTTCGTCGTTCGGGACTCGAACCTTAGCGCATGGGGACCAAAGATCAAACGGCACGCAAGGGTGACGATCGATTTGCTCTCAGGGCTCCCTGCATTATGTTGTTCCCCCAATCGCGCGGTCGCGCGGAACCGCGAGCGAAAACCTTCTTGTTTTTGCTTTCTATTCCAGCGGGGGCTCTTACCATGCCGCCCCTCGCACCCGGTGCGATTTTGACATCGAATCAGGACTATTTATGCCATTAACTCATACAAAAGAGCTGTTCGCCAAGGCCCTAAAGGGCAAATACGCGCTCGGCGCTTTTAACGTCAACAACATGGAGCTGCTCCAAGCCATTATCGAAGCTTGCGAGGAGGAAAAAGCTCCGGTGATGCTCCAAATCTCCAAGGGTGCGCGCTCATATGCCAACCCGGTTTATCTCAAGAAACTGATCGAGGCAGCCGTCAGCGTTTCGACCATTCCAATCGCGGTTCATCTCGATCACGGGGATACTTTCGAGCTATGCAAAGAATGTATCGACGAGGGCTTTACCAGCGTGATGATTGACGGGAGCCATTATCCTTTTGAAAAGAACGCCGAACTCTGTAAAAAAGTCGTCGATTACGCCCACAAACATAACTGCGTGGTCGAAGGCGAGCTGGGCCAACTCGTTGGCGCGCAGTTCGACGAAGGTGAAGAAGGCGGCGAATATTCCCATGGCGGCGTCTATACTCATCCTGAAGAAGCCGTGAAGTTCGTGAAAGCGACCGGCGTCGATTCACTCGCCGTCGCGATCGGCAATTCGCATGGCGCCTACAAATTCAAGGGCGAACAACACCTCGATCTCAACCGGCTGAAAAACATCAAGAAAGCGCTCATGGATGCCGGCCTTGGCGATTACCCTCTCGTTCTCCACGGAGCCTCCAGCGTGCCGAAAGATCTCGTTGCCGACATCAACAAATACGGCGGCAAGATGGGTGAAGACACTGCAGGCGTTCCCGAAGCCGATATCGAAGTCGCGCGCCGCACCGGTTGCACTAAAGTGAACATCGACACCGACCTGCGCCTGGCAATGACTGCAGCTATCCGCAAGGTGTTATTCGAAAGCCCGAAGGAATTCGATCCTCGCAAGTATCTTGCCCCGGCCCGCACCCGTGTGAAAGAACTCGTGCGTCACAAAGTGCGTAACGTCCTCTGCAGCGCCGGGCACGCCTTCGATTAATCCTATCTTGGGACGGTCAACCCTGCGGGATGCTTTCAGGCTCCCGCGGGGTTTTTGTTTACGGCGTAACTTTTTCGGCTGAATTTCGCTCACCAGATGGCGCGCGGAGGCGATACCTCCGCTTTCCGCCGGCGGCACGGCGGCAAAATAAATCGAGGTGGATGTTGAATTCTCAGCGCTGGTTCTTATAGTCCGCGTTCAAAGCAAAATGAGTGACAGTGCGAACTCGATCAGCGCGTGGGACATTCAGGCGTCACGAACGCTGTATAACATCGACCGCTGGGGCGCAAAATACTTCGACATTAATGACGAAGGCCATGTGGTCGCTCGTCCGTTGCAGGAGAAGGGATGCGCAGTTGATCTGACCGACGTGGCGGAAGAAGCGCGCGCGCGCGGATTGAAATTTCCGTTGTTGGTGCGATTCCAGGATATTCTGCGGCATCGGGTGGACGCCTTAAACCAGGCGTTTCGTAATTCCATTACGGAATACAACTACCAGGGGAAGTATCGCGGGGTGTTTCCGATCAAGGTGAATCAGTTGCGCGAGGTGGTGGAGGAGATTCTTGAAGCGGGAAGGCAATACAATTTCGGCCTGGAAGTAGGAAGTAAACCGGAGTTGTTCGCGGGTCTGGCGTTGCAGGCGCAAACCGGGAGTTTGATCATTTGCAACGGTTACAAAGATGCCGGCTTCATTCGCATGGCGCTGATGGGGATCAAACTCGGGAAAACGGTCATTATGGTAGTGGAGAAGCTCGAGGAATTGCGCCAGATCATCGCGGTGTCGAAACAGTTTGGCGTCGAACCGATGATTGGAATTCGAGCGCGGCTTTTAAGTAAAGGTGCAGGAAAGTGGAGCGAGAGTGGCGGGGAGAATGCCAAGTTCGGATTGAACACGGTCGAATTGCTCGCGGCGGTGGAGTTGCTGAGGTCGGAGAATCTGGCGCATTGTTTCAAGCTGATACATTTCCATATCGGATCACAAATCCCGGATATCCTGACGATCAAGAAGGCGGTGCAGGAAGCGGCGCGTTACTACGCAAAGCTGTACAAAATGGGCTTCCAGTTGGAGTTTGTGGATGTCGGCGGCGGACTGGGTGTCGATTATGACGGAAGCCGAAGCGCATTTGATAGTTCCACAAATTACACGCTGCAGGAATACACGAACGATATCGTGTATTACATCGCGGATGTGTGTAACGCGGAGAAGGTGCCCCACCCGGATATTGTCAGTGAGAGCGGGCGTGCGCTCGTGGCGCATCACAGTGTGTTGATTGTCGAGGTGTTCGGCGCAATTGCGAAGTTGCGGGCGGAAAACGCGGTCGAGTATTCCGAAAGTTCGCATCCGCTCGTAAAAGAGTTGCTCGATATTCGGAAAAACCTGACGAAGTTGAACAAGCTCGAGGCCTATCACGATGCGCAGGAAAGGCGCGATGATGCGCACAATATGTTCATGCTCGGCCTGCTGGAGCTGCCGGACAAAGCGAAGATCGAAAATCTTTATTGGGAGATAGGGCAGGAAGTGGTGCAGAGCTACGCAGGACAGGCCTACATTCCGGAAGAAATTCGGAAGCTCGAAGACAGTTTGGGCGATCAGTACTTGTGCAATTTCTCGGTGTTCCAGTCGTTGCTGGATCACTGGGCGCTCGGCCAATTATTCCCGATCATGCCGTTGAGTCGGTTGCAACAGAAGCCGACTCGCGAGGCGACTCTCGTCGATATCACCTGCGATTCCGATGGGCAGATCAACAAATTCATCGACCTGCGAGACGTCCGCGATACCTTGCCATTGCATCCCATAAACGGGAATGGCTCATCGGAGCCGTACTATCTCGGATTCTTTTTGATGGGCGCGTATCAGGACATCATGGGTGATCTGCACAACCTGTTTGGGCGCGTGAACGAGATGCATGTTTTTCTCGATCCGGATGAACCATCGGGCTATTACATCGAGGAAATCATTGAAGGGAACACCATTGTGCAGGCGCTTGGCGCGGTGCAATACGACGAAAACGAGCTGAAACGGCAAATGAAAGCACAGATCGATGAAGCGATCAAAACCGACCGGCTCAAACCGTCGGAAGGGATGCGCCTGCTCGACGATTACGAGCGCGGTCTGCGCGAATACACTTACCTGAGCTTCTAACCTGAATGCTTGAGATTGCGCCCAGGGCTGAACTCATGCGTTCGTTAGGGCGCCTGGTCCGGGGATTGTCCGCACTCTTCTGGGGGCTGCCCATGGCACTGGTAATTTCTGTCTACGTCGCCACAAATGAGTGGGCTCAGTTTCCTCATCTTTTCGCGCCAGTCATCATCGCGGGGCTTCTCTTCTATGGTCTCCATCTTCTCGGCGATTTCCAGAAAGCCGAACGAGCCTGGCGCGAAGCACTGGACCGAACGAAATTGCTCGCCCTGGTCAATCTCGGGCTTTCACCTTTCGTTTATTGGTACAATCGTGTCCCACATATCCCTTTTTTTTCCGCCGCCGTATTTCTCCTGATGCTCAGCGGCCTGTTGTTCCTGTTCAACCTGAACCACGTTCTCCAACGCCTCTCCGCGATGCTGCCGGACGAAACGCTTCGCGCCGAAACGCGCGTTTTCGGGAACCTGAACATCTCACTGCTAACCGCAATCCTGCTGGTGTTTGGATTGTTGTATCTGCTGCGCCAGATCGACAGTCTTCCTCAGGGAGTCGTGAATTTTTTGAAAGCTATGGAAATGATGCGTTATTGGCTGTTGGTGTTTTTAATTCTGCTGCCAATGGCCATGACCATGACGCTGATCTGGAAGATAAAAGAGGTGATCTTCGCGAGCGTGTTTTCGCACGAGCATTGACAGGCATTGACAGCCAATGCATTTGACAAAAAACGGCAAGAAGTAGGATAATCCCACCACCCTGATCTTGATCGCAGATAACAAGCGGCGTGTGCTCCTGCCCAAGAGCGCCAAGCCTGGTGATGTTTTTGAGTGCGTTCAATTAGGCGAACGCTTCATTCTGGACCGGTTGCAGAAACCGAGCCGAAAGCAACCAGCCATCGCAAAGAAGCCTCTCCATGCACCGGCACTCGCGAAGGTCGATTTAGACGAACCCGCCTTTCCTCCCCTTCGAGATGAGGGCATTGATTGATACGGGTGTTTGGTTTCGCCGGCTTCATCGGATGCCGATGAGACCCTCGTTGAAAAAGTTCCTGCGCGAAGAGATCGAGGATTTTTACCTTTGTCCACTGAGCATACTGGAGATCACGTTCAAGTGGCGGCGTGGTCGTTTACCCCAAGTCCCCGATCCGAACCTGTGGCTGGCTGAATCTTTGGAAGATTACGGATTTATTAATCCAAGCGCGAATGCCGCGCTCAAAGCAGGACTCTGGGAATGGGATCATGGCGATCTGGTTGATCGCACGCTAGCGGCAGTGGCTCTTGAAACGGGTCTATCGCTTGTCCACACCGATACAAAACTGAAGGACCTTGCAGGTTTCCCGCAGCGGTATTTCCCGAGTACCGCCTGATGCTAGAGCAACTTTGTGGCGATTCTCAGTCCCAAGACATGGGCGTCTTTGGGGGAACCTATTAATTCATCCCTTTGCACTTTCTCGTTCCGGAACGAAACTGCCCGGATGCGGAGTTGATCGCTGATGATTTCCGCGTGAGCGGCTACGGGGCTGAGGCATCCGCCGCCCATCCCTTCGAGAAAAGCGCGTTCAGCGGTGACGCAGTGAAAGGTAGGGCCGTGATTCAGCGCGGCACAGATTTCGTCGGTTTCCTTGTCACCGATCCGGCTTTCGAAACCGAGCGCCGCCTGCCCTACGCAGGGAAGCATCTGGTCAAGTGGGAGAATGGAGGCGAGCAGGCCAGAAGGAACGTCACGGCCCTGAATAGTTCCGTCCGCGGCGAAAGCATAGCCGAGGCGCTTCATGCCGGCGAGCGCGAGGATCGTGGCGTCGAAGTCGGCTTTATCATGCAACTTTTGCATCCGCGTGCCGACGTTGCCGCGAATTGGAATGGTCTTAAGATCGGGGCGCAGCGCGAGAATTTGGGCCTGCCGACGAGTGCTGGTACTGGCGATGGTCGCGCCGGTTCGGAAATCTTTGATTTGAGTGGCAGGTTTGTAGTTGGCTGCGCGGTAGAGGAGGACATCCCGGACATCTTCTCGTTCGCTGACCGCAGACAAGTACAGGCCTTCGGGAAGTTCAGTTGGAAGATCTTTCAGGCTATGGACCGCAAAATCGGCTTCCCGATTCAGCAAAGCGATTTCAAGCTCCTTGGTGAAGAGTCCTTTGGGAAGACTGCGATCGGCTGCGGCGAGATTGGTGGTTTGGATTTTGTCGCCCGTCGTTTTGATGATTTTGAGCTCGAACTGGCGGTTAGGAAAATTCTTACGGCACTGCGCCAGGACCATGTTCGACTGGGCAAGAGCCAGCGCGCTGCCGCGAGTGGCGATGTAAATGGTTCGGCTCACGCTTCAGTCCCGCACGCGAGCTTGGGTTGCAAATGAAAAGAGTGGGTGGCGGCTTCGAGGAGAGCGGAGGCTTTCTCACGAATAAAGCTTTCGCACTTGGAAATCTCCTGTTGGCGCTGTTTGAGGTAGTTGTCAGCGAGGGTCTGAAGATCGTCGATGTTGTAGAGGTAAACCGATTCGAGAAAGTTCACTTCGGGATCGATATCGCGAGGCACGGCGATGTCGATCAGTAACAGCGGACGATGACGGCGAAGCTTCATGGCGGCGTCGACCTTTGGCTTATCCAGGATGTAGTGCGGGGCAGAGGTGCTGCTGATGATGATGTCGACATGCTCGAATTCCCGGAACCACTCGTCGAAAGAAACGGCGCGTCCGCCAAGATCGTTAGCGAGTGCAACGGCCCGATCCAGAGAGCGGTTGGCGACGATGATGCTCTTGGCCCCGCGGCTGAGAAGGGCCCGAGCGGTTTTTTCGCTCGTGTCGCCGGCGCCAATCACCATCACGTGGCGATCATCAAGCGTGCTGAAAATTTTCTCAGCCAGTTCCACCGCGGCGGAACCGACCGAAACGCTGCCGCGTTGGATATTCGTGGCGGTACGGATGTGTTTGGCCACGTTAAACGCCCGTTGAAAGGCCTTATTCAGACGCCCACCGGTAAATTTGTGTTGGAACGCAAGGTCGTAAGCTTTTTTGAGCTGGCCGAGAATTTCGGTTTCGCCCAGGACCATCGAATCGAGCCCGCAAGCCACTTTGAACAGATGTTCCAGGCTGGTTGGTTCTGCGTGGTGATAAAAATGATTGTGGAAAGCATCTTCGCACCGGCGAACCTGCGCCAGGTGGGCGCGCAGTTCGGCGAGAGAATTTGAATCGGCCGCGTGGGTGACGGCGTAAAGTTCAACCCGATTGCAGGTCGAAAGAATGACCCCCTCCGTAATCAAGCCACGCGAACGGAGTTCGTTCAGCACAGCCGGAATCTCGCCTTCTTTAAAGGCGAATTTCTCCCGCACGTCGACCGGTGCGCTGCGATGACTTAAACCTATGGCGACAATCGGCATATCAGGGTTGATGTGCTTTGGAGAGAAGGTTCACGCCCCAAAAAGTTAAGAGTACGAAAGAGAAACTGCCGACTGAACCCCAGGCAAACCGGCGTCCGCCCTGCGCCCAACGAAACCGCATCGCGAGCAAACCCGCGTAACACACCCAGACCAGCGCAGACCAGAGGATCTTCGCGTCACGTTGAAAATAAACGCCGAAACGCTCTTTCATTAAAAAGGGTGACATCGCGAGACCAATCGTAAGAAAAACAAAACCAACCGTCAGCATCCGCGAGGCGATCAAGTCCAGGCGTTGAATCGGCGGAAGGAAAGAAAGAATCGTTTGTGTTCGCCGCATCTTCAAACCACGTTCCTGAGTGAGGTACATCACCGCCGCGACTGAGCCGAGCCCGAACGCCCCATAGGCCAGAAGAATGAACGCTGCGTGAACGCTGGCGAGTTCAGGAATTTTGAGGTCGGGCGCGCTATCAAGGCCCGGCATAAGCGCAAAAATCCCCATCGCGAACAAGGCTGGCGCGGCGAAAGCCCCCAAAAAGCGAACGCGCGGCATCAACCCAATCACAAGATAGGGCGCGACGATGGTCCACATGACGAACATCATCGCTTCGAACAGGTTATTGACGGGACAACGCGAAAGGCTGAAGCCCCGCAGAATCATCGCGGTGGTGTGCGCCACAAACGACAGAGCAATTAGGCCGTAGCAAATCCGGTCATCCCGCCGAAACCCTTTCCGCCAAAGGAAAACGGCATAGACTGCGCTGAGGCCGTAGCCAAGCACCGCGAGCAAGAAAAACTGTCGATCTGTCAGACCGATCACGCCGCTTAAAGTAGAACAGTCGAATTTCTCCCGCAAACCGCCTTTTGCCGGAGACCCATCAATTTTTGCTGTGATAGAGGCCAAAAATGCTCTTCTGATTGTCGGAACGCCTGTAAGCGGCCATCACCTTTTATACAGATTTGTTCACCACCTTACGGATTTTGTGCCACACCAGGCAAAATCTGAAGATTTTCGGCTGGTGCAAGGCTTGCGGTTGCCTCATGATGAAAATCAGGTTGCGTTCCCACATTGCGTGACCTGAAACAGGAGTTTTAATGCTTCAGACAATATTGAGAGTTGGTTCGCGCACGTTCATTCCCGAACTGCGCTGTGTACTTTTTGCGATTGTAATTGGCTTTTTGTCCTTATCGGCCGAAGCGCAGGTTCCGCTGAGCAATGGCGGAAATCACACAGGCACGATTCCGGCCAACGCGAGTGAGTCGTTCACTTTCGCCGGAACCGCGGGTGAAAGCATCATTTTGCGTGCAGGCGGAACGAACGTTGTTCCGAAAATCGAATTGATTGCCCCGAACGGCACCTCCGTGGCTACCGCTCCGGCGAGCGCGCCTGGAGCAGGCAGTCGCGATGCCCTTCTGGAGAACACACTTTCAGCATCGGGCACTTTTACCGTCAAGGTCAGCAGCTACTACGCAAACGGGACCGGGCCATATTCCCTCAGGTTCGTGCAGATTCCGGGAACGTCCATTGTTCCCCCCGGCGACGAGGGCGGGCCGCTGGTAAGCGGGGCGGTCGCCAACGGGGTGATCGAGCTGGGCGACCTGGATGTCTGGACCTTTGATGCCAATTCTGGAGACAGCATCCAATTGCGAATGGGCGGCACAAATGTCGTTCCTTTGATCAAGCTTTACGGACCGAACGGGACGCTGATTCAAGCAGCGCCAGAAACGGCGCCCGGAGGGGGAAACAGAGATGCAGTCATCGCAACTCGCCTCGCGGTAGGCGGGAAATTCACCGTTGTGGCTAGCAGCTACTACTTCAACGGGGGTGGAGGTTACTCGCTCAGCTTCCTGCGAGCGCCCGGCGATGTGACGGTTTCTCCCGGGGATCAAGGCGGTCCGCTCACCAATGGCGCGAAGCATAACGGATTCATAGACGTGGGGGAATTTGATGTTTGGACTTTTGACGGGACCGCTGCAGATAGCATTCAATTGCGGATGGGTGGCACCAATCTGGTTCCGTGGATCCACCTCTATGGGCCGGACGGATCCCTGGTTCAGGTGACGCCGACAGTAGCGCCCGGCGGAGGGAGTCGGGATACGATTATTTCAACGCGCCTCACCACTACAGGCAAATATATCGTGGTGACCAGCGGCTATTATTTTAATAGCACGGGCTCGTACGGATTAAGCTTCGTCAAAGTTCCCGGCACATATACTACTTCTCCCGGTGATCAGGGCGGACTTCTAACCAATGGAGAAACGGTCAACGGCAACGTCGATACGGGTGATTTTGACGTCTGGACTTTCAGTGCCAATTCTGGCGATAGCATCGAACTCCGCATGGGGGGCGTAAACCTTGTTCCATGGATGCATTTGTACGGCCCGGATGGAGCGCTCGTTCAAGTTGCGCCGGAAACCGCTCCAGGAGGTGGCAGCCGGGACGCGATTATCTCTACCCGCCTGGCGATGAGCGGAACATTCACATTAGTGACAAGCGGCTATTACCCCAACAGTGCTGGCGATTACAGCGTTAGTTTTCTAAAAGCTCCCGGCGAGATTGCCATCACTCCCGGGGATGAAGGTGGGGCGCTGACCAACGGATTTACTTATAGTGGCAGCATCGATATTGGTGATGTCGACGCATGGACGTTCGAGGGGCGGGCGGGAAATAACATCGAGATAAGGCTGGGCGGCACGAATGTCGTTCCCTGGATTCATCTATACGGCCCGGATGGCGCTTTGGTTGATGTCGTTCCGGACAACGCCCCCGGAGGCGGGAGCCGCGATGCAGCCCTTTATAACGTCAAATTACCGGCCAGTGGAACGTATACTGTCACCGTCGGGAGCTATTACTTCAACGGGGGCGGAGGCTACACGCTCACTCTTGTCCAGGGAGCGAGCGACGTGTTCGTGGCTCCGGGTGATGAAGGCGGAAGCATGACGAATGGTTACGTCTACAACGGGACAAACTCTGTGGGCGATCTGGACACCTGGAGTTTCTACGGCACTCCAGGAGACAGCAACATTTTCCGAATCGGCACGGTCAATTACACTCCCTGGCTGAGACTTTACGGGCCAAGCGGAGAATTGGTCAAAGAGGCGTTTACGGCGGGTGCCGGAGTGCGCACTAACCAACTGAGCTTTATTGTGACGAACGCTGGGAATTACACCCTGATTTCAGAGGCGTACTTTCTTAATCAATCTGGGACATTCAACCTTAAGCAGTCACGCTTTCCGCCTGATTTGAATATGCCGGCCCAAACGAATATCGACGAAGGAACCACGCTGAACATTCCTATCTCGGCGCAGGATCCCGACGAGCCAAACAAAGGCCTGACCTTCTTGCTTCAATCGGCACCGCCCGGTGTTGCCATAAATACGTTAGGACCGACTAATGCAGTTATCGTTTGGTCTCCAACCGAGGCGGATGGACCAAGCACCAATACCTTTCGGGTAACCGTAACCGATTTGGTCAACGGTGTTTCTTTTGTTCGCACAAACACCTTCACCGTAGTTATCAATGAAGTAAATGTCGCTCCGGTCTTAACGGTGCCTGCTGATACGCAGGTGAATGAGTTGACTCCGCTGAATGTAACGGTGACCGCGACCGATGCGGACATTCCCAAAAACAATCTTACCTTCTCGCTCATTGCGCCTCCTGAAGGAATGACAATCGATTCAGCGAGCGGAGCCATTTCATGGGTCCCGACCGAGGCACAAGGGCCGGGTAGTTATCCGGTCAAAGTGGCGGTGACTGACGACAATGCGCTCGCAATTAATGAGCAACATCTGAGCACGACCAATTCGTTCACTGTTACGGTGCGCGAAGTGAATACCGCTCCCTTTGTTACAATTGGAGACCAGGCGGTGGACGAAGGGAAAGCCTTCAGCGCTACCGTCGTCGTTGCGGACGGCGACTTGCCGCTCAACGGGAGAACCTTTGCTCTGGTAGATCCGCCCCAAGGCCTCACGATTGACCCGACCACAGGGGTGCTATCATGGACGCCTACAGAAGCACAGGGACCAAGTACCAATGCGGTTACCGTGACCGTGACGGACGACAATCCAGCGGCCGTAAATGAAGCGCATCTGAGCACGAGCAAGACGTTTATTATTGTGGTCAACGAGGTGAACAGTGCGCCAGTGTTCGCTGCAGTGGCATCACAGACCGTAGATGAGCTTAAGACGCTTACCGTGGGTAGCCCCGCCACTGATTCGGATCTTCCAACGAACACGTTGAGTTATGCGTTGGTCAATCCGCCTGTGGGTGCGACCGTTTCCCCGCAAGGTGTGGTGACATGGACGCCGACCGAAGCCCAGGGACCGACCAATGTGACAATAGTCGTCGTCGCCACAGACAACGGAACGCCAGCGCTGTCGGGGACGAACACCTTTAACGTCGGGGTCAATGAACTCAATACGGCGCCAGTGATCGCGGATATTGCGGAACAATCAGGACCCGTGGGGTTGCCCTTCACCATTCCCACTGAGGTAACTGATAATGATTTGCCGCCGAACCAAATCACTCTTGCGCTGGAGAACGCACCGAGTGGTATGAGTGTTGATGCAGCGACGGGGACGATTAACTGGACGCCGTCGGCAGGCCAGATTGGCGTGTTCTCAGTGACCTTAAAGGCAACCGATGATGGATCACCGGCGCAATCGGCGTCGAAAGTTTTGAAAATTACGGTGACGAGCCCGGATGCGCGTTTGGCCGCAACGGCGCTTTCAAACAATCGTATTCAGGTTGATATCACTGCCAATCAGGCGCACACCTACAACCTGGAGCGGTCGACTGACCTCGCGACGTGGGAAACCGTTCTACAGGTTCCTCTCGTAGACGGAAAATATACACATGTGGAAGCGATGAACGCCGGGCATCGGTTTTACCGATTGAAGCAGATTCAATAACCGCTTGCTCAAGCTGCGTGCTCCCGCCATGTTCTTCGCGGCATGGCTGGAGCCGGGATGGACATTAAATATGTGGCGCACCTTGCGCGAATTGCTCTCACTCCTGAAGAGGAGCAAAAGCTGAGTGCGCAGCTCGGAAATATTCTTGGCTACATCGAGAAGCTGAACGAGTTGGACGTGTCGAATGTTGAACCGACCGCGCATGCTGTCCCTCTCGTGAATATCACCCGCCCGGACGAGATTCACCCCTCACTGTCGACGGAAGAAGCGTTGCGGAATGCGCCCGCCAGGGCTAACGGTTTATTTCTGGTCCCAAAGATTGTTGAGTAGTCCGTAAAGACCCACAATCTGTGCTGCCACGACCGGTTCGACACCACAATCTGTTGTGCTTTCTGCGCCACTTTTCCCCGAGATTCAGTTTGTGTTTCCGGGCGAAAAAGGCTAAATTCTCTGCTTCGGTTGGATGGGGTTTTTCGCTTCTGAATGAGCCTCGTTTTCAGTTCCGAACAGATGCGTTATGAGCGATGGTGTGGATAAGTACGATGCCTCCAAAATAGACAAGCTTGAGGGTCTTGAAGCCGTTCGAAAACGACCCGGCATGTATATCGGCGACCCGGATGAGCGAGGGTTGCATCATTGCGTCTTCGAGGTACTCGACAATTCCATTGATGAACATCTCGCGGGGTTCTGCTCTCACATTGAAGTAACAGTCCACGTGGATGGGTCCGTTTCAATTCGGGATAATGGTCGCGGTATTCCGGTGGACATTCACCCGAAGTTCAAAATTCCGGCAGTGGAGTTGGTTTTGACGAATCTGCATGCGGGCGGAAAATTTGGTCAGGGGGCTTACAAATACTCCGGCGGCTTGCACGGCGTCGGCGCAAAATGCGTGAATGCACTTTCCGATTGGTTCACGGTCGAGGTCTACCGTGATGGGGAGGTGCATACGATGTCTTTCGAAAGAGGCAAAACGACCCGTAAACTGGAAGTCATCGGCAAATCCAAAGAAACCGGAACGAAGATCACATTCAAGCCGGACGGAACAATCTTCACCATCACGACGGAGTTTAAGTTTGATATTCTGGCCAATCGATTACGCGAATTGGCCTTCCTGAATCCGGGGGTCGAGATCGTGTTGAAGGACGAACGGAACGAGAAAGAGGAAAAGTTCTACTATCGGGACGGCATCGAGGAATTTGTAAAGCAGCTTGGGAAAAACAAACAGGTGCTGCATCCTAAGGTCATAGCCCTCTCGGGCAAAAGAGACACGACCGTAGATGGAAAGACAGAGGACGTATTTGTCGACTGTGTATTGCAATACAACGACAGTTACACTGACCAGATTCTCTGCTTCGCGAATTCCATTCCGAACCCGGATGGCGGAACGCACCTGACCGGTTTCCGCAGTGCGTTAACGCGCGCGATCAATCAATACGCGAAAACCAACAACCTGATTAAAGAGAAAGATCCTGCAATTTCCGGCGACGACGTTCGCGAAGGGTTGGTGTGCGTGTTAAGTGTGAAGTTGCCCCATCCGCGCTTTGAGTCGCAAACGAAAGTCAAGCTCGTCAACACCGAAGTGGACGGGATTGTGAGCTCGATCGTTTACGACGGGCTGATGAATCACTTCGACAGCAATCCAAACGTAGCCAAACGGGTCATTGATAAGTCGCTCATGGCCGCGCGCGCCCGCGAAGCGGCGCGCAAGGCGCGTGAGACAGTGCGCAAGAGCGCGCTCACGGGCGGCGGCTTGCCCGGAAAGCTGGCGGATTGTTCCGACCGCGATCCGGCGAATACCGAACTATATATTGTCGAAGGTGACTCCGCCGGCGGTTCAGCGAAACAAGGACGTGACCGGAAGTTCCAGGCGATTCTGCCGATTCGCGGCAAACTGATCAACGTAGAGAAAGCGCGCCTGGACAAGGTGCTGCAAAACGCGGAAATCCGGACAATGATCACAGCGATCGGAACGGGCATTGGCGATGGCGACAGCGAAGGGGCATTCAACCTTGAGAAGCTGCGTTACCACAAGATCATCATCATGACCGATGCGGATGTCGACGGTTCACACATTCGCACACTCCTGCTCACGTTCTTTTACCGCCAGATGCCGCAATTGGTGAAGCAAGGCTTTGTTTATATCGCGCAGCCGCCCCTTTACCAAGTGACACGAAGGAAGCGCGTCGAGTACGTCGAAGATGACGTGCAGATGAATCGCATCCTGATTCAACTCGGCAGCGAGGATGTCCGCTTACGGAACGTCGCCGACAACAAGGAGATCACTCAGAAACAATTGGCAGAGATTTTGGAATTGCTCAGCTCCCTGGACAAATATGCAAATGCGTTGCGCCGCAAAGGCGGTGATTTCGAAGCATATTTGGAACACCGCGACGCGATGACGCATGAACTGCCAAATCATTTGGTGAAAGTGCGGGAGGGAAATAACGAGTCTGTTCATTATTTCAGCACTGAGGAGGAACTCAGGAAGTTCAGCGAAGCGAATCCAGACCTAAAGATATTCGCCACGGATTCAGGGGATACGACGATCCTCGAAAAGGAGAAAAAGCCAACTGTTATCCGCCGTGCGCGCCATGAGGAACTTTACGAAAGCAAGGCAGTAACGGATCTGTTGAAAAAGATAGAAGCCAAAGGCCTCAGCGTGGAGCATTACTCCGCGCAGGATAAACCACTGTTTGAGCTGATCGAAGGTGAGGGAGAGAAGGCGAACGTAAAGCCGCTCTTCTCGATTGCCGAGATTCTCACGAGTGTGAAGGAGGCAGGGCGGAAGGGAATCCAAATCAAACGATTCAAAGGTCTCGGCGAAATGAATGCCAAGGAATTGTTCGAGACGACGATGAATCCTGAACATCGCAAGTTGCTGCGCATAGATCTGACGGACGCGGTTGAAGCGGAAGAAATGTTTACGAGACTCATGGGAGATGAGGTCGAACCGAGGCGTCAATTTATCGAAGATAATGCGCTGAACGTAAGGAATTTGGATATTTAGGACGAAAATCTTCTTGTAAATGTAGTCACGCGTGACTACATTTCAGCAAGTATGAAAACGGACGAAACGCAAATCCTTGAAACGCTTGAGCTGAAGGAGCCGCCGGGAGTACTACGAGAAGCGGTAGCAGGAATGGCAGCGCCATCCGTTACGATTCGAGATGCGAAGGCTCATTTGTCGGCTTTGCTGGAATGGGTTTCTGGTGGGCGCGAATTGGTTATCACCAGCGATGGCCGCCCTAAAGCGCGGCTTGTTCCGGCTGGCGCCGAAGCTCCCCGCAAGGTGTTTCGCGGGATGGGCGAGTTCCTTTTAAAGCAGCCGATTCGCGGCGGACCTACTGCGGATGAGTTGGTGCGGGAGGATCGTGATTCGCGTGGATGGTGAAATGTATCTGGACTCCGGCATCATCGTAAAACTGCTCGTCCGCGAACCGGACAGCGAATTTTTCAACAACACTCTGTCAGGCCAGGCGCTCGATTCATCAGAGCTCTGCCTGACGGAAGTTTATTCCGCACTGCTCGCAAAAGAAGCCTCGGGTCATATCACGAAATCTGACCGACAGGAGGCATGGGAAAAGTTCAAACAGTTGGTCGAAGATGAAATTCTACGACTGTTGCCCCTGGATCGGCGCGTCCTCGATCGCGCCGTTGGCATATTACATGCATGTCATCCACGAATTCGGTTGCGAACCCTGGATGCGCTACATGTTGCGACTTGCGCCCTTCATCATTGCGAAAGCTTGTGTGCCACAGATCGGAGAATGCGCGAAGCTGGAGCGCAAATGGCGATGAAACTTCACCCTCAAGATCAGTAAAGCAATCACATGGCTGATAACGATTCCAACAACCCGAACGAAACTCCGCCGCCGGAAGAACGCCCCACACAGGGCGCTACTCCGCTCTTCGCGGCGAATGAGAAAGTCGAGAAGATCAATGTCGCCGAGGAGATCAAGAATTCGTTTCTAGATTACTCGATGTCCGTCATCATTGCGCGCGCACTACCCGATGTGCGCGACGGTTTAAAGCCTTCCCAACGCCGAATTCTCCTGGCGATGCACGATCTCGGGCTCTTTCCTGGCAGGCAGCATCGTAAGTGCGCCAAGATTTGCGGTGATACCAGCGGTAATTACCACCCTCACGGCGAAGCTGTCGTTTACCCGACATTAGTCCACATGGCGCAGCCTTGGGCGATGCGCGAGAGACTGGTGGATGGGCAGGGAAATTTCGGGAGTGTTGAAGGCGATCCTCCCGCGGCGATGCGTTATACCGAGGCGCGAATGACGCATCTGGGCGCCGCACTCCTGGACGACATGGACCAGGAAACCGTCGATTGGGTCCCGAATTATGATGAGACTCGGGAGGAGCCCGTGGTTTTTCCAGCGGCTTTTCCGAATCTTCTGGTGAACGGGGGCACAGGAATCGCGGTCGGTATGGCGACCAACATCCCCCCGCACAACCTCGGTGAAATTATCGAAGGGATCATCGCCCAAATCGACAATCAGGACATCACGATCAAGGAGCTAATGCAGTTCGTGAAGGGGCCGGATTTTCCGACCGGCGCCACTATCTGCGGCCGTGAACCGATCCGCCAATACTTCGAGACAGGTCGCGGCAGTGTGAAAGTGCGCGGTAAAATGGGCGTGGAGCAGCTCAAGGGCGCGCGCGAACAGATCGTCGTCACAGAGATTCCGTTCAACGTAAACCGCGCGGTGCTGGTCGAGCGTATCGCTGAGCTCGTGAACGAAAAGGTGATCACAGATATCACCGCGGTTCGCGATGAGTCGGACGAGAACACGCGCGTGGTGATTGAACTGAAGCGCGACGCGATTGCGAAAGTCGTGATCAATAATCTCTACAAGCACACGTCGCTCGAAACGAGTTTCGCCGTGAATATGCTGGCCATCGATCACGGCCGGCCAAAGGTGCTGAATCTGAAGGAAATGATTCAGTGCTATATCGATCACCGGCGCGAAGTGGTCTTGCGCCGGACCCGTTTCCAGTTAAAAAAGGCGGAAGAGCGCGCCGAAATCCTCGAAGGGTATCTCCTCGCATTGGCCAACCTCGATGATTTCATTCGAATCATTCGCAGCTCGGCCAATCGCGAAGAAGCCAAGGTCAAACTGATGGCGTATGAATTCACGCGTGCCACAGTGGAACAGCTCGGAATTTTGATTCGCAGCGAAGCACGCCTCGACAATGGCCGTTACCTTTTTAGCGAAGCACAGATTACCGCCATCCTCGAACTTCGGCTCTACCAACTCACTGGAATGGAGCGCGACAAGATCAAGTCCGAGTATGATGAAATTCTCGCGAAGATCGCGGACTTGCTCGATATCCTCGCGAAAGAATCGCGCGTTTTCTTCATCATCAAAACCGAGTTGCAGGCCATTAAGGAGAAGCACGCCAACGCCCGCTTGACCGAAATCGTCGCTGACGAAGGCGAGATCGCGATCGAGGATCTGATCGCAAACGAAGGCGTGATCATCACGATCACGCACAATGGCCTGATCAAGCGCACCAACGTCAGCTCTTACCGTTCACAGCGGCGCGGCGGCAAAGGCGTCATCGGAATGGTCACGCGCGAAGGTGAAGGCGAAGATGCTGATTTCGTGGAGCATCTCTTCACCGCGAGCACGCACGATTATCTGATGTTCTTCACGAACACCGGACGAGTCTATGTAGAGCGCGTGCACGAGATCCCGGATATGGGGCGTGCTTCCAAAGGCCGAAGTATTGCTAATCTGCTCGAACTCCAGACCGGGGAAAAGATCGCTGCGTTGATTCGTGTTCCCGCCAAGGCCGACAACAAGGAAGACAAAACGTGGGAACAGGAAAATTATCTGTTTTTTGCGACGCAAAAGGGGACGGTTAAGAAAACGGCACTGTCCGAATTTGCGAACGTGCGTAAAGGCGGAATCATCGCCATCGGAATTGAGCCGGGCGACGTGTTGATTGAAGTAAAGCTCACTTCAGGGCACGACGAGGTGGTTCTCATCACCCGCGAAGGAATGAGCATTCGCTTTTCGGAAGAGGACGTTCGTTCGATGGGCCGGCCCGCTGGCGGCGTGCGCGGCATTTCGTTGGAGCCGACCGACTCGGTTGTGGCGCTCGCGGTGCTCGTTCAGGATGCAACTTTGCTGGTGGCGGGCGAAAACGGCATCGGCAAGCGCACTGACTTCCAGGAGTACCGCGCTCAATCGCGCGGCGGCAAGGGAATCATCACGATGAAAACCAACGACAAAACCGGGGGCGTCGTGGGAGCGTTGACGGTGCATAATTCCGACGAAATCATGCTCATCACTGTTGGCGGCCAAATGGTTCGCATCGCGGTGAATGGCATTCGCGAAGCCGGGCGCAATACACAAGGCGTGAAACTGATCAACCTCGACGAGAGCGACAAACTCCAGGCCATCGCGCCGGTCATCAGCGAATCGGACGACGATCGCGCGGAAGAACCGCCCGCACAGGCTTAATCAAACGGCGTCGTCACCACGCTCGTCGGTCCGGATGCGAATCGCGTCCGCGACCGGCAAAACGAAGACTTTGCCGTCGCCAATTTTGCCGGTCTTGGCAGATTTGATAATCGCCTCGACGGCGGCTTGTATTTGCGAATCCGGCAGTACGAGTTCCAATTTCACCTTCGGCATAAAATCGACCGTGTATTCGCTGCCGCGATAGATCTCCGTGTGTCCTTTTTGACGTCCAAAGCCTTTCACTTCCGTTACGGTCATGCCTTGGATACCGGCTTCTTGCAGCGCGTCTTTGACGTCCTGCAGTTTGAAGGGTTTAACGATCGCTTCGATTTTCTTCATCGCAGTAAAAGCAAATTAGTCATTGTAGGCGCGCTCGCCATGTTCGGTGAGATCCAGGCCGACGAACTCCTCTTCATCAGTCACGCGCAAACCGACCGTGCCGTTGATTACCTTAAGAATCACAAATGTAGCCACCATCGCGAGCATGGCCGTGAATAGAATTCCCACGAGTTGGTTAATCAACTGCGCGCCGCCGCCAGCGAGCGAAACCGTTTGGCCATTCCGGGTATAAGTCGTGGCAATCGCAGGATTCACAGACGGATTGGCGAAAACGCCCAGAAGGATCATCCCGATGGTGCTTCCCATTCCGTGCACGCCGAAGACGTCCAGTGAATCGTCGTAGGCGAACTTCGCTTTGAGGTGACTCACGGCCAGATAACAAACAATCCCACCCGCCAGACCAATACATAGAGCTGCCGGTACAGTCACAAAACCAGAAGCCGGAGTAATTGTCGCCAAGCCAGCGACCATGCCGGAGGCGGCCCCCAGGACGCTTGGTTTGCCTTTCAGCCACCATTCGATTCCCAGCCAACCAATCGCTCCCGCAGCGGCAGAAAAATGTGTCGCGGCGAACGCCGCAGTGGCCAACTCGCCGGCTGCCAGGGCGCTCCCGGCGTTGAAGCCGAACCATCCGACCCAAAGCAAACCCGTGCCGATCAAGCTTAACACCACGTTGTGTGGAAGCATCGGCTCGTGCGGATACCCGGAACGTTTGCCAAGAGTAATCGCGCAGATCAAGGCCGATACGCCCGAACTAATATGCACTACAGTGCCGCCTGCAAAATCGAGCACGGGGATCTTTCCGCCGAGCGCCCAATTAAAGTAGCCGCCTTTACCCCAAACCATATGAGCCAGAGGCAAATAGACGACAGTCACCCACGCAATCATGAAAATCAGGTAGGCGCTGAACTTCATTCGTTCCGCAATGGCACCGCTGATTAAAGCCGGAGTAATGATGCAGAACATCATTTGGAAAAGCATGAAGCTTTGGTGCGGGATGGTCGCTGCGTAATCCGGGTTCGGAGCTGTGCCGACATTTTGCAGGAGAAGATATTTCAGCCCCCCTAGAAACGCCGAGCCTTCGCTGAAGGCGAAGCTATATCCGTAAACGACCCAAATAATTGACATGACCGCCATCAGTACGAGGCTGTGCATCATAGTGGCGAGGACGTTTTTCCGCCGGACCAACCCGCCGTAAAACAGGATCAGGCCCGGAGCGGTCATCATCAGGACAAGCGCAGAACTGGCCAGCATCCAGGCGTTATCACCGGTGCTGATCCTGGTGTTTGATGCTGCGGTCTGCTCGAGCTTAGCGAGCCGTTCCTCGACGGAAGGAGTGGCCCCAAAGGAGGGCAGGACCATCGACAATAGCCACAGTATCAAGGCAAACCGCGCCGAATGAACGGCTTTCATTTGCTTCATGCGCGGCGTTCATCTCAAATTCACCGCGCGGTGTCAACGCGCCTTTATTACGGTTGGAGAATCACGCGATAAAAGCGGGCCGGCGCATAAACTTCCGGGACGAGATAAGAGGTCCCCTCCGGAAGACTTGCTACTGGAGTCCAATTTTGAAGATCGATGGACGACTGAAGCTCGTACGTTCCCCCTTCCACCCCGTTCCAGTTGAGTCGAAGCTGTCCATCCACGACCTCGGCTTGCATGCTTAGCACTTCCAGTTCGGCGGTTAAGTCGCCCGTTGCTGTTATTGTGTAGGAGATCGGACGATCCGTGTTGTTCAACACCCGCACGTACCAGACGCCTGGTGTTAACGGCTTCGCAGCATCAGCAGTGAGGATGAGCTCTTCAATTCCCGACCCGGGAACATTTTGGAAATGACTAAACGACTGCGTCGTCGGGGGTTCATCCTTTTGCGCAATGACCGAAACATCCGCATCCGCTTCGACATTCACACGAACTGCCTGAGCACCGTCCGGAATGTTCAGAGCGTGCAGCCCCATCTCATTCGCAGTGTATTCGGATGCGCTCGCCAAGCCGCTGACTTCACTGACATTAGCCTGAAGAGCAGAAGGACCTCCGCTGGTCGTGCTGCAATTGCCATCGGAAGCGACGGTCAGGCTGTAGATGTTCGTCATATCCTGAAACCGATTCCGCAGGGCGACAAAAATTGGCTTCGCTGTGAGCCGGGCAGGGGCAGGCAGCTTGTCCGACAGTCGAAATTCGAGAACACCGTTGGGGCTACCCGGATTTTGATTATTCACCATCGGAACAAAGTCGTCAGTATCTGCGTTCCCGGTTGGCATGCCGCTGCTGTCGGCCAGCAGATCAATCATGCCGAAGTTCCGAACGCCCTGCAGGAAGACCGTCAGGTTCTGCGCACCGGCGCATGGCTGAATGATGAAATAATGAACGTCATTGCTCCGCAGGATGCCTGGAGTGAGTCGGTTCGTCGGGTTGATCGTGGATTTCGTGGCAATCGAAAAGCGCGAACCACCCGTAAGAGTCTCCGCAAACACCAACGGATCCGCGAAGTTCAAGTCGAGCTTCCAATCGAAGGTGCCCGGCGGCAGGAATGCCCCCGTGCGGATATCCTGCATTTCCAAACGCCACTCGCCGATCGCGCGCTGACCGATAATCGGAGCGAAAGGCTCTTCCGGCAGCACAAACGTATCTGCCACCTTTTCAAGGACGAGGTTATCTATCCAGAGCGTGCCTTCGACGGCCAGTATGGCAAGTGGGATAGATTTACCGCTACCAGTGAAATAGAACGTGTTCGTGGTCCAATCCGACGTCGCGATTAAGCTGTTCGTCACAGAACCAAACGATATCTCCGCTACAAGCGGGGCGTTAGAAGATGTGCCTGAAGTAAGGTGCACGACATCCTCGTAATTCACGGTCTGCCGGTTTCTAACCAGCAGCGTCGTAGTCCCCCCCGTCAATGGCCGCGAATTAATAGCACCTTGTCCGTTGAAGATGACTTCCTGCTGAGGGCTGTTGAGAGCAAATGCATTAATGGTTGCAAACGCATTCGTAAAAATCGGCGTTAATCCTGAACCGTCGCGGCCCACCCGCCAAAAGCTTCGCGTGCCGATCTCGTTGAAGACAAGTGTTTGAGTCGTGGGATCAAAGTCGATGTCGAATGGATCCACCGTCGCGTTCGGAAGAGTGCTGATAACGCGTCGCTGCAGGCTTGATATATTCATGGCCTGGATCGTGTCGCGTCCTGCGTTGAGCGAAAGTGTGTAATAGAGGGTATCCCGCGCAACATCTAACGCAATCCCGTTGAATTGACCGGTCTGAAGCTGAAAGAGAAGCTTAAATCCAGTCTTGTCCGGACGAATACGTTTTATGGAGTTTGTGCGGGTGAAAGGACCGCTTTCCGCCCAATAAATCCAATTATTTACAGGGTCAAACTCAACGTCTGTCACCGCATTTTGGGTGGTGAAAAGATTTGTCCGTTGCCCACCGCGCAGATCTGTTCTGAAAAGAGATGTCCGGTCGCCGGAATAGATATAGCCGGCAAGAGGATCCACCGAGATTCCGCCGAAGCAGCCGACCGCGAGGTTAGTCAGCAGCGTCTCGACGTTGGTGCTGCCGAGTTGCATCCGGCGAATAAAGTTTGTGCCGCTATTTGTGATCGCCCCGACACGCTCTGTCCAATAGAGGTAGTCCGTCGCCGGTATTCTGGAGGCGAACGTGACTTTGTAGGTGCGCCCGATCTCAGTTTGGACCGTAGTCGTTATACCGGCCTGTCCGCCCATCCCGAGCCCCACAAACTCCAACGCATTCGTATCTTTGTAAGCGCCACGTGTGACTACGTTCGGGAAACCGACCGCGATCCAGGGATCTTCAACCACGTCACCATCAAATGCGGCGACAGCTTTTTCAAAATTGTTACTCGAAATAATGCCGGTGTTCGTGCGATTTTGCGCCATGACTGGCGATGCAAATTTGATCGGGACACGTGCAAGATTCGTGTCATCGGTAAAGGTGGTGTAGGCGATTGAGATGTTCGTGGAATTCGCATTCGTGACCAAGGTCGTCGCGCCGAAACCAAGATTTGTCCCGCCTCGATTTTCGGACAAGAGCACACGACTTCCCTGCGGCGTGTAGAGCGCAACGGCCAGATCAGACATTCGCGGGTAATCCATGTGCAAGGATACCTGCGCCTTTGCCACCAGCTTGTCGCTTTGCACGAAGATAGTCGTGTTGGTGGTTGCATCGTCCGACGGTCGCGGAGCCTGTCCGGTAAAGTTGAACGTGTCTCCAGGCCGGTTTCCATAGCTGAAGTCGACTCGAATTCGATATTTAACCACCGCGTTGGGTTGAACACTCTTTAGAGCAAGGTAGTGTGTTCCCGGCGCTAGAGGGAGACTGTTTGTGGTTGGAAAGTTAAACGTGATCTGATTGGTGGAGATCACCTTCAAGTCATACGCGTTCGTCTGCGGAAGCTGGAACTGCCGAAAATAAACCTCCAGCGGGGCGGAATTCGTGACCTGAAAGGCCAGATTCGTCACGCCGGGTGGAACATCTATCGGAAAGAAGGCGGTCTGGTTGTTGGAGAGCGTTCCCGTCCGGTATTCGCCGGCAGTCAGCGTTTCGTTTAATGGATCGATGGTGACGGTCAAAGCTTCCACACGGCCGGTATGGCTCGGAGTGTTGTCGATCATCTGAAGGAACCAGGCTCCGCTGACTCGAAGCCCTGCGAAATTGTTCAGGCTACCGGGACCATCTGAATGGCGTGTGTTCGAGAAGGAAGAGGGAAAGGTGCTGTCGTCATAAACAAGATTGGTCCTCTGAATGCCAAAGGGGAGCTCCATGTGATTGTTCAGGATCACGTTGGCCCCGGTATGTTCGAGAACGCCAACCAGGTCGCCGAAATTCTCGTGCGTAACGGTTTGCTCCGCCACCGTTCGCGCCGCTCGGCGGTTGCTGGTGCCGATGGCAAGCATGGTGCCCGCGACAGGTTTGCGCGCGGTGCCGTCCGGCACGTAGGCGTAGATGGGCACGCCGCGTAGTACGATGCGGCCATCCTGCTCCGATTCGAAAGGCTGATCGCTGGAAACGCCGATCAACGAAAACTCAGCGGCTTGTTGATCCTCAGACTTCACGCCCACGTAGAAAATGTCGCCAACGGTCGCGTTCGTCAGGCTGACTGTTTCGGTCCCCCCTTGCTCAGTAGCTTTGAACGTAAGTGCTGAATTTATAACGGCGGGATTCAGATTAGTCAGACCCGGATCTTTGGATACGTAGATGTCAATATCAGCCTCCGAATTGCGCGGCCGGGCGAGTTCAGGTGGAGAGAATGTAACGAAAGCAACGTAACGGCCGGCTTTGGCGTAAACGAACTCGTTCGAAACCGTCACGTTCGTGAACATGTAGAAATTCCACTGGTTCGTAATTCCATTGCTGCTCACAAGAGTGGCATTCGCACCGACGCGTTGATCCAGGAGCGGCAATCCGTTTGTCAGGTACGCAACGCCTACCCGAGGCAAAGAGGCGAAGGTTTTTGGGGCCTCAAACGTGTCAAAGACATCGAGATTCGGAAGGTAAGTCTCTTCATCGTTCGAACCGGGGTCCGAACCCATATCCGATGAAATCACGAGCGCGAAATCTTGAACGACATCGTTGGTGTTTCTGGTTTGGAAAAGGTAATCGCTGACCGAATTCACATTGACGCGCCGCGCGCGAACAGTGATGGAAAACTTCGTTCCAAGTTCCTTTGGATTACGAATGGCCACATTCTCGACGTTGTTTACCTGGTCGACGGGTTCAGCCGCGCCCGCCACTGGAATGACGCCTGGCGTGAAATCGGCTTCGGCGGGAATATCATTTCCATAGAACACCGTGCCGGTGTCGAGATTGGTGACGATGAGATCAAGGTCGTTCACCAGCTTGATACCGACTGCAGGATTTCCCGGAGGATCTGTCCAGGCAAGGGTCACGCGAAGTGGGAACACCTGCGCATTCGTGCTCAGCGTTACATTCCAGGTAAGACTCTCACCGGTGGCAAGCGCATTGGTCGCGGACTGTTCAATCGTGCGCAGATGCCATTTCTTCGAATCCAGACTATCGTGGGAGTTGGTTGAAAAAGAGGTGAGGGAGTTGGGCAGAGAAGGCAACCCCCAACCCTGGAGATTTTCACTCTTCCGTACAGCGGTATCGTAAAGCTCTGTGAGCGAGCGTGCGCCATTGATCAAAAGCGCTTTCATCAACGCCGGGCTCACCGCCCCACGAACGGACGTCGGCGCAAGCGTTTGAAAATATTGCTGAATCAAGGCCAGCATTCCGGACACGTTCGCCGCAGCGAAGGTCGTCCCGCTATCGTAACGGTACTGCTGGATATTCGTATGAAGATTGAAGAAAGCCTGTCCGAAGCCGGCGTCATTGGTATCAAATCCGTCGTAATTCCATCCGCGGGATCGAGCCGCTACAAGCATTGTACCGGGCGCGACGACATCGGGTTTGAAGCGGCCTGAAGTTCCTTCCAGGCCCACCCCGACGTTGCCCCGGCTGGAGAAAGATGCGACCTGGCTGCTGCTGTCTGTCAGGGCCGCGAACTGATAATTCGTAGAATAATTCGTGGTCGTCGTTTCACTGATCTCGTCAAACTCTATATTGGTGGTGACACTATAGACATTGGTAATCAACCGAAAAGTCTCCAAAGCGCCGACGCTAATCACGTTTTTGGCGGTCGCCGGAGATTCTATTGTGTCCAACTGACCGCCGGTTCCCGAATCATTGCCGAATCCGGAATTGCCGGCGGCAAACACGAAGAGCAGCGGCTGCGAACCAGTCATTCCGGGAATCGCATCGCGAACCGCGGCATCGAAACGGGCCGCGGCGCTATCATAAACAGGACGTCCGTAGGTCCAGCTATTATTAGAAATCAGCGCGTTGGTTTGCTTGAGGGTAATGAAATTAGTGCGCGCCGCCGTATCGATCAGCCAGCTATCCAAAATCTTTTCGTTCAAAGCTGGATACTTGTTCGTGCCACCACCCGCGTTGAGAGGCAGCGCAAGCAGCTTTGATTTCGGCGCCATCCCGCGGAAGAGGGCGTTTGTGTCCGAACCAGGCACATTCGTCCCGGCAGGTGATTGCGCTCCAGTGCCCGCGATCAAACTCGCGACGAACGTTCCGTGACCATCCGGATCAGTGCCAGCCATGGGAATCGGCGCTGGCGGGACAGAAATAGGAACGCCTTGCAGCGCGGCCGTGTTTGTATCAATCCCCGTGTCGTTGATGTTTACCCAAACGTTCGATCCAGTTAGTTCGAAGTAATTGCTCGCGCTGCCATTAGTCGCCACGCCGAGCGTCACCCGCGAAAGATCCGCCGCGGCTTTCCGCGGGGTTTCTGGCTCGATGCCTTGGATATCAGCAAGCGCAGCCAGAGAGGGGAGCGCATCGACGGGCGGGTGGACGACCAACTGCGGACCGAAAGGAGAATTCTCTTCAGCAAGGACTTCGACGCCGAGGGTTTTTACTGCTTGAACACCGGCATCGCGAGTACCGGGCAACAGCGTTAAGCGCAAAAGAGCGTCGTCGGGCAGAAGTTCCTGCTTCACCGCAGCGGAAAGAAGACCATGCTGCAACTTGTAGTAAGGTTCGAACGGCAACACCGCCTGAATGCCGGGGGCCTGCTCCAACGAACGAGCGTTTTCGGGAGAAAGTTTTACGAAGTAGGCGTTGTTCGGAACGTAGCTCACGATCTCCGCGCCCGCTTCAGTTAAACGCGAACGAAATTCCGCTGTAGCTGGACCGTTCCACTGAACGATGTAGCTGCCGGGGGCGCCTTGGGAACGCAGGTGCGCCGGAATGTTGACTGGTTCGCCCGAGTCCGTATCGATCAACGCATTGGCGAGCAAAATCGAATGATCCTGCCGCATAAGCGCATTCAAACTCTTTTTCGTGTTGCGCAGGCGATCCGGATAGAGCTTCTCGACCGCCTCGTCTTCAGCCGGAGAATTCTGAGAGGGCGCGGTTAATTGCGCGAGCTGCGCATTTTGTGTGCTGAGAAGATTGAGGCTCGCGACGTGACCGGGCGAATTGGTGGCGTGCGCGGGCGGCGCGGTTTTCTTGCGACGCTCCTCGTATTCGTTTCCTTTCAGCCAAAAGAAAACAGCGGCCACAAAAAGCATCACGCTCAACAGCGACCAGGTTCTGGGACTAAAACGCATGACTCCTCAACAATAGCACAGTTCGTAACAACCGCTGGTTGGCGGTAGCAGCCGAGGTAACGAGGCTGCAAACTTCCGAAGCTCGCGACAGCACCAGAGAGTTCAGAGTCTCGTCACCTCGACTGCTACAAATTTCCATTTGCCCCATGCCTTCTTGGTTACTCCACCGGCGGCAGGATTTCGAAACTCTCGACCACCGTATGCAGCGGCTTGTTTTGCGTCAGCGGATTGCCCTGGATCGGCAGTTCACCTTCCACTCGGAAAACTGTCTTGGTCGATACCTCGCCCGTAATCTGGTAATTCGTGCACATGTGGAAGTAGTTCGGGTCCGAGGTGAGCGAACGCGGCGCCGGCTTCAATGATTGCCCGAACGCATACACCACAAACCGCGGCTCATCCCGCTGCAACAACGAGAGAATTCGTTCCGGAATATATTCCACGGCGCGATCCGTCATCACGCTCTTCACCTGATCGTCGGTCGCGTTCAAGTAAGGCGATTGGACCGTGAGATGCGGTGCCGCCAGGACATCCCCCAAATGCCCGAAGACATTGTTCGTGCGTTGGGTGATCGGATTGATCTGCGGCACAAAGACGAACGATGCGCTTGGATTCGCGTTCGGATTTGGATTCGGGATAATTGAGGGCTGATGCCTTCGGGCGTAATTAATGCTATCCACGATCAGCGCCACCTGAGGCGTCGCCGGTTCAACATAAGTCGCTTCAAATGATTTAGCGGGATCAGTGCTGAGATGCTCGCCGAGGGCACGCGCTTCTCCGTTCGGGATTGTATTCGTGGGAATAACAACACCGCTCAACACTGCCGACCACGCCGCGCGATTGGTCTGGTTCACCGAAAGCAATCCGCGCGTGGCGTTTTCGTTTGCAGCCGTCGTAAAGACATCGAGCAAACGCCAATCAAACATCGGATGCGTGCCGGCGCTGCCGGACCAATTCCGCCAGGCGGTTGGATCGAGGCCGTTCAGAACTGCGTTCGTTCCATTCTGGATCTTGTAGATGGACTTCAGGTAGACGGTTTGCCATGGCGTCCCGCGATGCACCCGACCCAGTTCGCCAATGGTCGCGAAGAAATGTTGTTTCCGATCTTTGCCGTCAACGCGTTCCGTAACCGGGAAATCCCAATCGTCAGAGCGGCGAATGCCGGGGTCTTTCACACCTACGGAGAACGCCAGTTTGTCACCCGTCGGCCCGCTGGCTTGTTGCAATGGCGAACCGCCCCAGGGGCGATAAGCACGGTCGTTGAGTGCCCCGATATTCCAGGGCGAAGGATCAGGACTCGCGGGAGTGTTGTCGTCCGTGAGCACCGGCTTCTTCATGGGCAAATCGAATCCGGGCGCTGGCGCGATATCTTGCGCCATATAATGCACGAGCGGATCGTTCACCTGCCAGCTCACGATCTGCTCAATCCGCCGACTCGGAACAAATGGAATCTGTCCTCTTAACTCAGTCACCGGAGGAACAGGTTTGTTCGTCGCCGACAGCGGCAGCCCGAGGAATTTTCTCCAGTGCGAGATCGCGCCATTCTTGTCGTCGTCCTTCTGAATCGCGCTGCTGAAGCGGAATGCCTTCCAGATGGCGGTCGAAGTCGGCAAATCCCCGCTGGCCGCTGCCAACTGATTCGAGATGCCGCGTGTCATGAAAGTACCGTTAATGGGCGTCGCGTCCCAATAGATATCTTCGTTGTCACCAGTTTGTCGGCCGAAATGGCTGGCTCCAGCCGAAGGTGGATCGTAGAGAACCTTGCCAATGTCGGTAGTCACTACGAGATCGTCGAAAGAAACGTAGTCGAGAATGCGGCCGCTATTGTCCCACATCAGATACCGAACGCGATTAGTGGTATTGAGGACGAAGCGCGGCGCCGGCTCCAATGGGGTGAAGCGCGCACTGTTCGTATTACGGAAGCCTTGCAAGCGCGTGTAGGCGAGGTCCGGGATCAGCGTATAATTGGTCGCGATTACCGGGATGAAGTTGTGTATGTTTGTCGTGCCGGACCAGCGATTGGTTGATAGTACCCTCGTCGGATTATGCGCCCAGACCTGGATCGGCGCCTGCAAAAGGTTTGTTCCATCCTTGATCGCCGCGATCGTTTGTATTTCCGCCGAAATCGTAACCTGAGGCGCATACTCGTTCGTGTAGGAGTTCCAGGCTTCAATTCCCCACCGCTGCGCCAGTGCGACCATGAACATCTGATTTGGAGAGTTTGTGTTAGGCGAAGCACCAAGACTGCTCTTCTCGATCTCCAGTTTCCGCGCGACTTCCGCAGTGGTCTGCAAAGTCATCTCGTTGAAGTTCGGATGGCCCTTCTTGGCTCCGATGACCAGGTGCTGCCCGATCGGGTTGACGATCGTCCCTTTCACCTTGTTGGTCCACAGTTCGGCAAAATCGCGTGCGCGACCGGAAGGAATGCTCAGAGCCAACTGCGAGACATTGGTGATTTCCTGCCAATCGGTAATGTAGATTCCGGAATCTTTTGCAGAGAAGATAGGCCGAAAAACTGTCGGATAATAGATTCCGCGTCGAGTGTCCAGTGCCGGCCCGCGATTGGTCATACTGTCGTAAATATTCGCCGCCAGTTGCAGAACGCGGTGGACCGCCGGGGTGTATTCATTCTGTCGCAACGTCGGAAAATTCGTCCCGGTCGCCGGCCTAAACGGAGAATAGACCTGGATATTCGTTAGAGAAAAATTGGTCGAGACGAGCGTATCTCCAATGAGGAAGTACGTTCCCGGTACTCTGCCCCACTTGAGAACATCAGCGCGATTCGAATTCACCGTCACAATTCCATCAATGCTCGCCTTCAACATCAATTCAGCGGCATTAGTGAAGAAATTGATCGGCGCGACCTTCGGATGTGTCCACGACGTCGCTGTATTGGTCACCTTCCCAACCGCATTAACAAAATTCAGGTGAAGCTTACCCTTGAGCGATGGCGTCGAGTCGACTCCCAACTGAGAAGCCATACGGTAGAATTGATAACGATCTTCGGTGCTTCTTCTGGTGAGGGGTGCCTGCAACCGGTTCGAAACATCCAACGAACCGAGCGTCAGCATCTGTTGAAGATCCGTAAAGGCGTTCGTGTTGAAACTCCCAGGCCAAGGGCGACTGGGGAGATCATCCTCACGCTGGTTGAATAAGACCTTCTTCGCGAAAATCTGGTCGCCAGGTTTAGCAATGGGACCATCCCCATAGTTATCGACTTCATCCCATTGGAATATGTTTTGATTTCCCGGATTCTCTGGATTGGTAGCCAATGCAAATAGGGATGTGTTTAAGAATTGCCGTGAAGGATAGCGAAACGAGAGAAACGAGCGGGCATTATCGAAGGCCTGCCCTGTCGGCAATTGACCGGGAATGTAACGGTAGGTAGCGGCGGGCCAATTGGACGGGCTCAACTCACGGAAGAACGCAGCGAGATTAATTTCCCAGGATCCCACACCCTCGTTTCTGCTGTAGCCATTCGCGTTTGGTGCATTCTGCACATCAATGCGATCCGCGCCGTTCCGATTGACCTGATTGTGGATGTAATTTAAATCAAGCGTTTTACCGGCTGGCAAAACTAGGTAAGCAAGCCGCCCGATAAAGCGATTGGTTTCGCTATGCGGAAGATCCGGTTTTTCGAGCACACCGATCCATTCAGGATCACCGAGCAAATCACCAAACAGAGGCCCATTTTGACCGGTGATAGCATTTTTACCGGTGATCTGCTTTCCGGTCGCATCCAGAATAGGAACGATACCGTTGGTTTCGACCAATCCGTTGCGGTCGAAATCCAAAGTATAACGAAAGTCCTTTGCGCCGTTCGCGTTGGTTTCCACAAACACCGGAACTCGCGGATCGTACTGCATATTGGCCAGCATCCTAAGACGATTGGCTTCATTGAGCGGTGCACCGCTTTTATCCACATAGCTGACGTTGTCGGGATCGGGAAGGCTGGTAGCGGATTGATTCGCGAAGCCGTTCGGATTTTGGAAGCTCCGCGAGTTGAACATGTCATAGTATAGCTTGGTGCCCTCGGCTGCCATCTTCGCAATCGCCTCAGCCTTGGCACGCTCCGCCGCAGCGTCAGCCATCATATTCGCCGTCGCGATATCCTCCACCACTTTGACCGATGCGCGTTCACGGCGACTGACGCCGAGAAAAACAATGGCCATGACGGTGACGATGGCTAGCATCACCAAAGTAATCACCAGAGCTATGCCTCTCTCCGGTGTATTATGTAACCGACATTTCATTGTGCTGCCGTGCGTATGGGAATTCGTTGCCTGAAAAGGTGAACCTTCGCCATTTGCTTCGCCAGGAAGCTTGCCGCGTTCGGGTTCTGATCCTTCTCCATTAAATAGTATTGCGCGAGCGTATCCGGTTCAATCAGGGCAAACTCCATTTCTATATAAGAAGGCATGGCGTTGCTCTTAAACGCAAATCGAGTGGCGTATTGCAAAGTCTCCGCTCGTGCGTTGGGATAGCCTTGTTGGAGTAAGACGTTCGCGTAAGGAAATGTTTGGACATCGCTGTTTGCCTTAATTGGATTCACGCCATCCAACGTCCGGAAGATCGTATACTGATCTGGGCTGCGATTCGTGGTGTCGAACCCCAGCCGCCTTCCTTGGGAGTCGTAAGGGATAAAAGTCAGATGAATCACCCCGTCGGCCACATGATGATATGTAGCATTCGTTAAGACTTCGTTTTTGAACGCATCGGACAATCTGTTGTTCACCGGCTTATAACCGAATTGGTTCGTTTCAAATCGCTCGAGCACTCCGACGCCGTTGGTAACATAAACAACGCGATAACCGATTCCCTGCCATGCATTCGTTCGATTGGTGTAGAAAAAGAGGTTGTGAAAGAAATTCGTTCGCGGCTGAATATCCGTCCGATCCGTCTTCTGCATACGAGGCGCGTATTGAGGGGCAAATTCATATCCACCGAACATATTAACTTCTTGAATGAGCAACCGGTTTGTCGCCGGAATCGAAGAGAATGTCGGGTGCGCCTGCTCAATCTCTCTGGAGATGATATCAACAATCGCCCGCGCCCTTTCAGAGACATCGCCCTGAGTTTCGGTGCTTCGCAGAGCGCGCTGCGTCTGATTAAAAACACTATAGAGCGCGAAAATAATCACACCCATGATCGCCACCGCGAGCATCAACTCGGTCACAGTGAAGCCTCGCGCGGAGCGGCGGGACGTCGCGGTCAACAACGCATCATAGCGCGGCGAGTTATTGCGTTCGAGTGGCATCGACATTGAACTTGTTTGGCGACAACACGACCAGGTTGGTCTTCATCGCCGTTCTAAACGTGTTGGCGATACTGGGAGTGGCGTTCGTCTCAACCAGGAAACTTCCTGCGATCCGTGCCCGGAAAGTTTTGCGGTTGTTTCCAACGAACCAACCGTTGCCCCTCTGCACGACAGGCCAGCGCATAATCAAGCGCAACTCGTGCAGGTTATCTCCCAGGGTGTGAATATATCGTCTCTGCGCATCCGCGTCCGGAAAAGTGCCGGCGAGGAGCGAAGTGCTGACCGGCGTAATCTCGACCTGCATTTCATAACGGAAGGAAAACTCGTTGGTCAGCGGACCCTTTTCGGCGGCCGGCCCGGTAATCGCCTTAACGCGGGCCGTGACCCGATTCGTTTCGATATCCGATCCGTTCAGCAGGAATTTGGGAGTGGAAAGCAATGCAATCACATCCTGAGGCCGCAAACCGACTCCACTCGTATAACCATTGTCGAACGTGACCGACTTCTTGGAATTGGTCAGGTTCGTAACGGTAATCGATTCAACGTAATTGGTTATATCATCCAGGCCACGCGCACCGCTTCGAATCGCTTCGAGCCAATAACGCCCTTCCTGATTAATCACGCCATCGTCGCGATTATCCTTTTGCACGGTCATGCCGGTAGGCAATACGCCCAGAATCGCTACGAGTGCAAAGGCCACTACAGCTATACTGAGCGCGATCTCCACCATAGTGAAGCCCGCCTGGCTACTTGCTGGGTAGGACAGGCGCCCCGCCTGTCCCAGCGGGCGCCCAACCCGCTGAAAAAGCACACACGAACTCCCCACGTTCTCCTTTCCGACCACGCCCTCGAATTCGCCCGGCGAGGCGCCGGGCGGGACAGGCGGGGCGCCTGTCCTACCCAGTTTGGCTAGAATGGTATCTTTAGGAGCCATCAGAAAAAATTCTCCGGTTTAATCGAGCGCGCTCGCCCGGTTAGCCAATCGATCTTGATCACCGGGTTGTTCGTAAAATTGCCTTTCGGAGTCTCAATCACTTCAGCGGGTTTCAGGGAATTACGTTCGTTTGCGTCTCGCGAATCCTGCGGATAGATGATACTACCTTTAACCATCGCGATGACGAAATCCTCGGGCATCCGCTTGTTTCTGTCACCATTTTGCTCGCCGTCCTTGAACAGGATAAGGCGCCCTTGATAGTCGAAGGCGATGCAGGGCAGCTTAATTTCTTTATCGCTCGGGTTGGCGGTCGGAAATCGAAACTTCTCGTAGCCAAACGCCCGCTTAGATAGATATTCCGGTGTTTGCGACGATAGAGGCAAAGCTGGTAAATTGGCAGCGAAGCGGTCAAATTTGTTGGTCAGAATAAAGACCCCCTCGGGCAAGGAACGCCACTCCGTGATATATCGTGGATTGCTAACCCCAGGTTGATCGCCCAAAGTTCTCCGCGCAAACAAAGCATAGGAAGCAAATTGCAAGTTCGCCCGTTTCGCCACCTCGATCTTTTGCTGGTTACTATAAACCGGCGTCAGAATATCCTGCGAGACGAAGACCACATAAACAGTAGTGCGTTCGTTAATGGCTTTGAATCGCGCGTAGGAGAGATCATCCATCAACTGACGCGTCGCCGCGGCAATATCATTGGACCCACCCAAACCGCGCAAGGCGGGCAATCCAATCGCTGCCAGAATACCGATAATCGCCATGACCACGAGCAACTCGACCAGCGAGAAGGCCGTCTGGCTTTTTCGATATTCGGATTGGCTAGGGGTGGCTCGCATCTGATTTACCAGCTTGTAATATTGTCTTTATTCGGAGCTTTGTTGGCAGGCTGTGTTGAATCGACCTGCTTATCAGGACCAAGGGACCAAACCATAACGCCCGAGCGGAATTCCCATGTATCTGGCCCTCCGGCATTGACGAAACCACCGAAACCTTTTGTTCGGTTTTGAGGATCAGTCGAAACCGGAGTGCCGCGATAAAAACCGTCACGGCAGGAGTTGTCATAATTAAGATCCAAAGTAATGATATAGGGCATTCCCCAAGGATCGCGAAAGATGCCGTCATCGTTTCCAACTCCCGGGCCGCCCTTCGTGCTGTTGAATTTTGCATTGAGAAACGCAATTCCCTGTCGATTTTCCGGATTTCCCTTTTTTGGGTTGCTCGGAACGGTCCGGTCCATATCCATGAGGATCGCTACAACCTCGGAGTTGTTAGTTGAAAATGGTGGAGGAGTAGTCGGAATCTGAAACGTCCGCCCCTTAACAGTTACGGTCGGTAGCAAGGGGGACTTTGGATCGGCCCCCTGAGTTCCATAGGTGTAGTCCGGATTAAAATTGCTTACGCCCTCCTTTCGGACCTTTTGCGACGTCGGATACCGTTGATACGTGGAATAGTACTGCTCGATCGCCCCTTTGATTCCCTGAATTTCGGTTTTCGCCTGAGCGACTTTGGCTTTTTCCTTCGCCTTCGCCAGCGCCGGCAACAGAATACCCGCCAGGATGCCGATGATCGAGATGACCACCAGCAATTCAATGAGTGTGAACCCTTTTCGATTTTTCATCGTACCTTTATCTCCAGCTTGATCGTGTGCCGCTCCGACTCCGAACCCAGAGAACAGACACCGGTTGTTTGCGTTTGCGTGGTTTTTCCGGAACAAAGGAAAATGGATCGTATAACGCGTGGAGCGTTACCGCACGGCGCGAAGCAGGTCGCACGTGAATCTGGGGCACCCATCGTTCGGTGCTCCATTCAATCTCCAGTTTCCGTTTGTTCGGATTCGTCTTCATACTGCCTTAAAGTCTAGTTTCTCCAGTTTCCTATCACAGTGATGTTGGTTCCGCCTGTCTTGATCTCCGCCCAGAGATCGAAACCATTTCGATTGTGGCGGTTGGTTGTGGATGAGTCGTAAAACCAGGGGTTGATCTTCTTATTCTTGTCGCCTTTAAGCTCGAACGAACCGGGAACGGGGACCATCATAAGTTCCACGCCCGAACTAAGTTTCGCGTGCTGTCCAGGCCGCGCAGAAAAACCTTTGTATTCAATATCGTGCTTATTTCGTGCAGAGTTCTGAAACCCCCGCACGGCAAAGGCTGTTGCGATCGTATTCGTGGCCAGTTCTTCGCCAGTCGCGAGGCTTCGAAAAACGTTATTCGTAAAAATTGTGCCAGTGAGCTCGTAGAAGAGCGGATTCATGGCAGCCGTCGTGCGATACAAATTGGTGCTGGCCGTATTGTAAATAAGGTTCGCATTGTCCGGCGGATAAGAGCCCGTTTCCAATTTGTAGCTCTCTATCGCGGTCACCAATTGATTCAATTCCGCGGTCGTTCGCGAAATACGCATTTTGGTGGTCGCCACACCGGAGAGCGGTATGATCAAGGCGGCGAGAATTCCGATGATCGAGATGACCACCAGCAACTCGATCAGCGTAAAGGCCATGGATGAACGGAGCGTGGACACTCTTGTCGGTCTGTTCGCCGCAGAACGAGAACGACTCGCGGACAAGAATGTCCGCGCTCCATTCATCCAAATTGTTGCTGGTTGGTTCATCTTCCTTTCAGCTCGTGCTCCATGCGTTCACTGAGCCATTGTTTGATCATGCTCTGGTAGTTCAGGTATCTCTGTCTCGCTAAACGCTTAATCCGTGCCAACATCCTTGGATCGATGCGCAATGTGATCGTGACTGACTCGCTATTTTCACCGGTCGCGGCGACAGAAGTTTCCATCAGCCGCAGGTCCACGCTGTTTTCCATCCAATAAGCGGCCTCGGCTTCCTCGCGGTCGAAGAGCGGGACATCGTCCCAACTCGTCACCGTCGGCATCGTTTTATCTCGTTGGCTCACGCGTTTATTACTGGCTAGTGATTAACTGGCAAGCGATTGATTCAGTTTTTTTTGGTAAAAGAACTGTTCCTCCGGGGTGAACGAACGGGCGCAAATCACGCGGATTTGCCGCCCGTTCGTCCGATACACGCTAAATACCCCGAGGCCACTCGCGCTGCGACCCAGATTGAAGTACCGCGATTGCACAGCAAACCGGCCCGAATCGGGTAACAACCTGACAGCGAAGGGGTCCTCGAACGTTTCTTCTACGTCCCGTGGAGTCAAGGAACTGGTCCAATCGAATGGCGGATTTTCCCAATCAAATTCCATATTTCAGTAAAACGTCTAAAAGCTGGTCGATCCGCCAATACATTGTATTTACAATGTAAGTATGCCCGATTCAGGGAAATGTCAAGATGTAAATACGAAGTAAATACACGCAAAATGCGTGAAGATCGCGCAAATATCCGAACAACAGCACTTTTCCGTTGAGCCTTCCGCCATGCTCGGCGAATCTCTTGCTGTGACACCGGAGGAAGGGAGAAAGCTTCTCGAACAATTCAAAGCAGGCGCGGCAGACGAGGATGCTGTGCTCCGCGCATTCCAGGCAGCCCCGGTGATGGACCTGAAGTTCGCTTCGGTCGATACCCATCGCGCCCTGCGAAAAGGGTTTCCCGAAGTCATCTTCGGCGCCGGCAAGACATCGGACGAAATCATCAAGATCGCCGGAGCGATTTTGGCGCGGGAAACCCGTTTGCTCGTGACGCGAGTCGCGCCGGAGGCGGCTCAGGCATTTCTGAAAGTGTATCCGGATGCCGTGCACCACGAGCGCGCGCGATGTCTGACGGTCGCTCGAAATGTGCGGGAGAAGAATCCCGGCACGATTGCAGTGCTCTGCGCGGGAACGAGCGACCTGCCTGTGGCGGAGGAAGCCGCGATTACTGCGGATATCATGGGCAACACAGTGGAGAGGTACTACGACGTAGGCGTGGCCGGTTTGCATCGATTGTTACGACACCTCGATGAAATCCAGCAGGCAAATGTGATCGTGGTGGTCGCGGGAATGGAAGGGGCTTTGCCGAGTGTTGTGGCGGGTTTGGTAAGCCGCCCGCTGATCGCGGTGCCGACGAGCATTGGGTACGGAACAAACTTCTTCGGTCTGGCAGCGCTGTTGGGAATGCTGAATAGCTGCGGGAGCGGCGTGACGGTGGTAAACATTGATAACGGCTTTGGCGGCGGTTATGCCGCGGCACAGATCAATGCGCTGGCTGCAGGGAAATAATGAAAACGCTTTACCTCGATATTTTCAGCGGCATCAGCGGCGACATGTTCATCGGCGCGATGCTCGACTTGGGGGTGCCATTCGACACGCTCGAACGCGAACTGGGCAAGCTCAATCTCGGCGACTTTCACGTTCATGCCGCGCGCAAACACAAATCGAGCATCGAAGGGGTGAAGTTCGACGTGCACGCGCATGACCATGGCCACGAGCACCATCATCACAATGAACATGATCACCAGCATACCCACGACCACGCGCATGATCATAGTCATCCGCATCACGAGCACGCCCACGGACACAGCCGGGAGCACGAACATCACGAGTTCGATTACGAAGCCGAAGAGGACGAACACGTTCACGGGCGAACTTTCGCCGATATCCGCACTCTGATTCAGGACAGCACGCTCTCGGGCTGGGTGAAGGAAAAGGCCGTCGCTGTTTTCTCGCGAATCGCCCGCGCGGAGGGCAAAATCCATGGGAAGCCCTCCGATCAAGTTCATTTCCACGAGGTCGGCGCCGTCGATTCGATCGTTGATATCGTCGGCGCCGCGGTTTGCCTGGAATTACTCGGAAAACCGAGGGTGCTCGCCGCAACCGTGACCGAAGGCACCGGCTGGATCAATTGCGCCCACGGACGGTTTCCCATCCCTGCGCCTGCAACGATCGCAATCCTTGCTGAACGCGGCGTTCCGCTTGCGCAGTGCGAAGAACCGCATGAATTGGTGACGCCGACGGGCGCCGCGATTCTTGCGGAGTTCGTTGAACATTTCGGCCCGATGAATCTGGTTCCCGAGAAGATTGGTTACGGCCTGGGCGAGCGAAACAACAAGACGCGGCCGAATGTCTTGCGGGCAATTCTGGGGCACGCGAGCGCCAGCGAAACAACTCACGATTGGGAAACCGATCAGGTTGCGGTGCTCGAAACAAATCTTGACGACATCAACTCGGAGATTCTCGGTTACGTCGTTGAAAAGGCACTGGCAGACGGCGCGCTCGATGTTTTTCACACGCCGATCCAAATGAAAAAAAATCGGCCTGGCGTGCTTTTGACAATTTTGTGTGCGGCGGGAGACCGCGAACGCTTTACGGAATTGCTCTTGCGCGAAACGACCGCGCTGGGCGTCCGCCGATACAGCGTGGAACGACGAAAATTGAAACGTGCCGTCACGAAGGTGCAAACGCCGTTCGGTGAGATCGATGTGAAAACCGGGACTCTCGATGGCAAGCGAATTCAAGCATCGCCCGAATTTGAATCGTGTAAACGAGTGGCCGCCGAACGCGGCGCTCCGCTCAAGGATGTTTACCAGGCAGCCATCGCCGCGATTAAGTCATGACGACATCCGCGCTGCTTGATATTCTCTGCTGTCCGGAAACACATCAACCGCTGCGGAGAGCAGAGGCCGAGCTTCTGGCAAATCTCAATCAGCAAGTTGGTGCGGGGACATTGAAAAATCGATCAGGAAAACCAGTTACCGCACCTCTCGATTCAGGGCTTATTCGAGAAGATGGAAAATTTCTGTATCCCGTGCGGAACGATATTCCCGTAATGCTGGTGGGAGAAGCGATTCCGCTTACTTCTGCGGAACCGGTTGCGCAGACGGCTGTGGTTGTTGATCCTGAATGAAGCCGCCGAATTTCCAATCCTGGCCAACTTGATTCATGCGGACCTTTTCCACCCGGCCAGGTCCCTCCAGATAAACGCTCATCACCATTTCGTTGGGCGCGCTGCTCTCACGGGTAAGGACACGCAAGCCGGAGATGGCGGCGACGTCGTTCTTATGTTTCTCCGCGACCTCGGCTTCCGATTTGTTCTGACTCTGCCAATCTTGAGCGACGCGTTGCTGCTCGTTGGGCGCAAGGCTGTTCAGGTAAGTTTTCGGATCGCCTTCGCGCATTGCCCAAATGGCGGAAACCAGCGCGGCTTCCGGCGAATTATATCCGGCGAAGTTCCAACTGTTCCGAGGGAATTGATCGCGACCGGCATACGCTTCGAGAGGCGAAGGGTGCGCAGGAGGCACGGCGCTGCCGCGAGCTTGCAGTTGTTGGCGAAGACGCTGATTCTCCGCGCTGAGAGCGTTCGCATTGGTGGCCACAGTGCGCAATTGCGTGACCTCGCCGCGCAGTTTGGCCAACTCACTGGTTTGGGCCCGCAACTTTTCGGCGCTCGTCTTCAACAGGTCCGCGCTCTGCGTGGATTGAGTGACTTCGCTCTCCAACGTCTCGACGCGCGTGCGCAAGGTATCGTTATCTGCCTGAAACAGGGCGGCCTTGCGCCAATTAATCGCGGCGAAAGCAGCCGCAGCGATGATGAGTAGGCCGTAAATGACACGTTCGACTCGCATAGTTATGGGTTGGTTGCGGCGACTGGAAGCGGAACTTGCTTCGGACTCTGAAGATAACCAACGAGATCGACGATCTCGCGCTGCTCGAGTGTATCGAACAGCCCTTCGGGCATCATCGAGAGATTGGATTGTTTGCGGCTCACGATTTCGTTGCGCGGCAGAGTAACACTTCCAGTTTGGGTTTGGATCGTAACAGTACTTTCATTTTCCTGCACTACAACTCCAGAAATCAGGCGGTCGTCCTTCGTCTCGAAGTAGGTCGCTTTGTACCGATCCCAAACCACGGCGTTCGGGTCTAGCACGTTTTCAAGGATGTAATCGAGGTTGGAGCGCTGGGAACCTGTAAGTTCAGGAGCCAGCGTCCCGCCCGTGTCGAACAAGGTGTGACAAGCGGCACAGGTGCGTTGAAAAACCGCGCGACCGTGGCTCAGATCTGCCTGGCCAACTGCGGCAGGAGTGAGCATCTGTTTGTATTTTACAACCTGTGCTGCTTTATCGCTCGACACTCCGCGCACCGTCCCTAGCTCCTGCAGCAAAGCCTGAAGACGCTCATCCTTATACGCTTGAATCTGGCGAACGGAAAACGGCGTCACGTCACGCGGCGGCACTTTGTGGTCGCGCACCGCTTCCAATAAAGCCGCCGAATAGTTGGCTCGCGATGCCAGCGTGTTGATCGCTTCCGCTTTCTCCTCCGGCTTAAGCTGGCTGAATTCATTCAGGATCAGCTTCGGAGTTTCCGGATCGTCATACGCGGCGAGCGAGCGCATGGCTGTGGCGCGAAGCTGTGGGTCCGAGAGAGAACGCTTGAGGAGTGGCAGCACCTCCGCAAGGCGGGCCTGCCCGAGGCTTTGCAGCGCCGCGACCCGGTTTGCGGCTGCGAGATTTTTATTTTCTACTCGGGCGGTGAGTTCAGGAAGAGCTGAGGCGCTGTCGAAAATCAGGGCGAGGCGAGCGGCTTCGTCCTGAACAGCAGGGTCCGGATGGTTCTTGAGTTTCACGTACGCAGCGCTCCAACCTGACGGCGCTTTCAAATCGCGCCGGCCGTTGAGTGCCGCGAACATCCCGTGTGAGATGTCTGCCTGCACTTCGGGATTCGTATCTCCGCTCAACAGGGCGATAAGCCCGTCAAGCAAGAGCCGAAGCGACAATCGCTGCGCGATAAAGCACCGAAGTAAGGGGATTTCAGCGCGTCCAAGCAATTTGATCGCAGCTCCCTCATCATTCGCGACGACCGGCTCGATCCCATACCAGGTCAACAAGGGGAGATTGTGATCCGAGAAATCTTCAGCACGAGCCACGAGACCCGAAGCCACGCGCACGCGGTCGGCCGGTTTGAGTCGTTGTAACGCAGAAGAGAGATAGAGGCGCACGATCGGCGAGGCATCGTTCGCGGCCATGTCGGCGAGTTGCGCAACTGTGGAATCGGACGCACTTCGTAGTTCAACCGCGAATTGCACCGCAAAAGCCCGAATGTATTCCTCCGAATCGACCAGGGCATCCTCGCGAACTGCCGCATCTTCTCCAATACCATGCAGCGCCCAAAACGCGCGCAACCGATCATGCAAATTACTGCCGTGACGAAAACGGTCCTGTAAACGAACAGCGGTCGTTGCCTGCAGATTGTGCATTTCCGCGCGCTCGGCCAGAACGAGTCTTGCCTGATTCACCAGCCATTCGTCCTTTGCGCTCAAAAACGAAACCAATTCATTGTCACTGACTCGGCGGACATCGGGATACTTGTTCCGCGCATTGCCATAGACAATTTTGTAAACGCGGCCGTTTTCGCGGTGAATGTCATCGTAGTCGTGACATTCGCCGGCATCGCTCCAATCGCTCATGTAAACGCCGCCATCCGCGGCCGGAATGATTGAGACGCCTCGAAACCAGGTGTCATCCACGCGAAGAAAATCATTCGTGTGTTTGCCGACGTACCCGGAACCCTGAGCGACGAGCAGATCGCGATTGAGCCGATGCCCGTGAATATTGATCGTGAAGAAATTATTCCGATACTGATCCGGCCAATTATCACCCAGATAAATCATTGCACCGCAGTGCGCGTGTCCACCGCCGGTCACATCATTCTGCGGACTGTCCGCGCCTTCAGTCTTCCAATAACCGCCCGCCCAGTGAATATGATCCGCGATGCTCGGGATGAGTTGAAACGCATAAGGATTGAAGTCCTGGCCGAACATCCGTTCGTAGCGTGCACCGGGAATAATGTGAAACAGATGTTTGATCACGCAGTTCGCGACGAACATTTGCCCGACCTCATTGAAAGCGATGCCCCACGGATTCGTGGTGCCGTGCGCGACGACTTCAAACGTCCGCCGCGTCGGATGATATCGCCAGACACCGCAATTCATCGGCACGCGCTCGACTTTTTCCGTCCCGGGCCTCCCTACAAATGAAGCTCCGAGAATGCCGTTGCAACCGTAGAGCCATCCGTCCGGTCCCCACGTCAGTCCATTGAATGCGTTGTGTTTGCTGGCCAGGTCCCATCCGTCCAGCAGTACTTCCGGTTCAGCATCGGGCTTGTCGTTGTAATCGCGATCCGGAACAAAGATCAGTTCCGGCAACGAGCAAAGCCAAACACCGCCGTAACCCAACGCAATTCCGGAAAGATTACGACCCTTGTCCCAAAACACCGTTTTCTTGTCGAAACGTCCGTCATTGTTCGTATCCTCGTAAATGCTCACCCGGTCTGAACCGGTTTTATTTGTCGTCCAATTCGGATACGATAGACACTCGATCACCCAAAGCCGTCCGCGCGTGTCTGTCGTCATCGCGATCGGCTGAACCAAATCCGGTTCACCCGCGAATAGAGTCGCCTTGAAACCTTGCGGGAGAGAGATGGACTGGACTGCACGCTCAATGGGAACAGGAGCGGGAGCATCAGCCGCAGCCAGCGAAAAAACTGCGCTCAACAAAACGAAGAAACGGACCATGGCCAAAGTTGTACCGAGTGAGCGCGCGATTGCCAATCGGGTTTTCCGAGACCGAAACGGCTTTTACTGAATTGGCAGCGAAAGTTCGACTCGATCACTGCCGCGCAGCACTGCCGCTTTCACTTTTTCCCCCGGCGCGTGCGCTTCGAGCAGGCGACCAATCAATTCACTTTCAGTCGTCCGCTTCGTGATCCCGTCCACTTCGATTACTACGTCCTCTTTGCGGAAGCCGGCTTTCTTCGCAGCTGCATGCTTGCCGTATTCACCCGCGTGTTTCACCAGCAACGCCATCTGATTTTCCGTGATACCGCGCTCTTTCCGCTGCTCCGGCGTGAGTTCTTCAAGAAGCAATCCGCCCGTCGCCATCGCTCGCATTTCCCACGTTCCGACACGGCGTGAAATATCCGACTGCAATCGCCAATCGTTCGGCAGCGTGATCGAGACTATTTTCTCCGAACCATCGCGCTTTACTTTTGCGTCCAGAGATCCGGTATCCGGCGCGTGATGCAAAACCCAACTAACATCCGCAACTGCAAGCAGAGGTTGTCCCGCGAGCGAAACCAAATCATCCCCTGCCTGAATTCCAGCCTTCGCCGCAAGCGAATCGGGAGCCACCTTCTCAACATGGGCCACATTGTCCGGAGCGAGCGTCAGCCCAACCGTCTCAGGCATCGGCATCGGATAAATCCATTCACGCGGAATCTTCTTGTTCTGCTCGCGATAAGAGACGCGCGTGCCATCGCCGATCTGGTGACAATGAACACAGCTCTGCACCACTTTGCCTTCCCAATCCAGATCGCGCTTATATTTCCCGGCAAGCTGCGGGAGTTTCAGCGGATCAGTTACCGGCGCGGGCACTGGTTGCTTTCCCTTGAGCGATTCCTTGTTCGCCGGATAGCCCGCATGAACAGTCAACGCCCCCTCGAGCGCGTGTTTGAATCCCTCGATGTCCTTGTCCTGGGGATTCTTCTGATGCGTCCACGAACCAAACCGACCGTAAACGGTGCCATCGCCATTAAAGAAAAGCGTCGAAAAGGAAAGATCGTAGTCGAATTGGAATAATGAGAGATCAAGGGCGTTCGCGTTGATCACCCGTACTCTGACGAATTTATCGAGCAGCGGCTGCAACGCTCTTTCAGTCAACACACCCGCATCAATACCCATGCACGCCATGCATGGAACGCAGCGCAGCACCACCATCAAGGGTTTGCCCGTGCTCTTGGCCTCCTCGAATCCCTTCTGCCAATCGTTGTAGATCCAGCGCGAATCATTCTCCATCTTCGCGCGGTCCGCGCGCACGGAACCTTCGCGATCCTTAACGGTTTCCGCAGAGGCTACGAGACACGAAACCGCGACAAGGAGAGAATGGAACAGAAACTTGGTCTGGGGCATACGTATTAGACGCAGAATAGCCCCAGGCATTCGAAGCTCAAATCCTCTTTTCGTCCGCTTCGATCAAATCAACAAACGTCTTCACATCATCGCGGTGGGCTATCCCACTTTCCTTTTTGCGCTGCACAAGCCGAGCGCGGGTGTCGTCAGCATCGTTGCCGCGATTCAATATGAAATCGGCGAAGGCTTTCTTTTCCGCATCCGTTTTCCGAACGTTTTGCCGCACCCAATCGGCCACCTGCCCATCGGTGATCGTTCCGCGCACCACCTCGATGAACTGTTCGGCGGTCAGCCCCGCCACTTCGAGCCATCGTCCATCAAAACCTTGCTTGAAGTTGTTCGCGTAATCAGGATGCAACCTGCCCGCGAGATGAAGTCGAATTTTATCGACGAAGCGCGGCAGGTAAACCCAGCCGCTCATCACTTCCCGCGGACTTCTTGGACAAATCAGTTCCATGGCTCAAGCCGCAACCCGGCGAATGGTCATACCCGGGCCAGCGATCTTTTCTTTCGCCAGTTCAACCGTGCGTTCGACCGTCAGCCCATGCTTTTTGCGGAGGTAATCCACTGACGAAGCATGCTCGATGAACTGATCAGGCCAGCCAATCCGCACAACTGGTGTTGAAATGCCACGATCACCCAGCAATTCCATCACGGTGCTCCCGTAGCCGCCGGGCAAAACATGATCTTCCATCGTTACCACAACGTCTGCCGCGTTCGCAAAAAACTCAGTCGTGCCTGCGTCGATCGGCTTGGTGAAGCGCGGATTGATCACTGCGACATCGTAACCTTCGCCCGTGAGCACCTGCGCAGCCTGACGCGCCAACTTCATCATGTTGCCAAGACCGAAAATCGCGATCTTCTTTCCGCCGTTGTTCGAAAAATTCTGAACTACTTCCGCTTTGCCGATTTCGATAAGGGCCGGTTGGTCCTTGATCGCAACACCTTCCCCGTTTCCACGCGGATACCGAATGCAGACGGGATGCTTTTGCATCGTCGCAGTGAACATCATATCCACCAGCTCGTCTTCATCTTTCGGCGCCATCGCGATCAGGTTCGGCACGCAACGCAAATACGCGATATCGAAAAGCCCGTGATGCGTCGGCCCGTCATTCGCGGAAAGCCCCGCACGGTCCATGCAAAAAATGACAGGCAAATCCTGCAAAGCGACATCATGAACGATGCAATCGTAAGCGCGCTGGAGAAAGGTCGAGTAAATCGCAACTACCGGACGATAACCCATCGTCGCCATGCCGGCCGCGAAAAGCACCGCGTGTTCTTCAGCGATACCGACATCGTAATAGCGACTCGGCATCGCCTTTTCCAGGTGTTTCAGACCCGTTCCGCTCGGCATCGCGGCGGTGATTCCGACAATTGAATTATCCTTCTGGCATAACCGTACCATCGCCTGCCCGAAGACATCCTGATAGGCGGGGGGGGTTCCGGCTTTGGCCGCAGGCCCTGCGCCGGTCGTAATGTCGTACGGCCCGGTGCCGTGAAATTTTTCCGGCTGCTGCAACGCGACATCGTACCCTTTTCCCTTTTGTGTGACGCAGTGAATGACAATCGGGAAATCGACGCTCTTCGCGTATTCGAGTACGCTGACGAGTAAGGGCAAGTCGTGGCCATCGATCGGTCCCAGATACCGCAGCCCCATTTCTTCGAAGATCAGACTGCTCCCGAACCCGCCGCGTCCATCGCCACTCAGCGGCCCGTGGCTCGGCGTCAGAGCCGCCTCACTGACTACACCCTTGATCGCCTCCTCGGCTTTATGACCGAGGCGCAACGCCAGTTCGCCCTTGGGAATGCGCTTGATCCACGCGCCGAAATCTTTTTGCAACTGATTGTACCGCGGATTCGTAATCAGCTTGTTGAGATAACTCGCGATCGCCCCGACATTCTTCGCGATACTCCATTCGTTGTCGTTGAGAATACCGATGAACTTCTTAGTCGTGTGCGCGATATTATTGAGCGCCTCAAACGAAATACCGTTGGTCAACGCCGCATCGCCGAAAATCGCCACGACCTGTTCGTCACTCCCGCGTTGATCGCGCGCGGCGGCCATTCCGAGTGCCGCCGAGAGCGCGGTACCCGCATGGCCTGCGCCGTAGCAGTCATGTTCGCTCTCCGTTCGCAGTGCAAAGCCGTTCAACCCATCGGTCGTGCGGATTGTGTGGAACTTGTTTTTCCGCCCTGTAAGCAGCTTGTGCACGTACACTTGGTGGCTCACATCCCACACAAATTTATCGTGCGGGGTCGAAAACACCCGGTGCAGCGCAATGGTCAACTCGACGACCCCGAGGTTCGGCCCGAGATGCCCGCCATTGACCGAAAGTTTCGTAATCAGTTCGTGGCGGATCTCCTCAGCCAATTGGCCCAATTGCGGCACTGTGAGTTTCTTCACGTGCGAAGGATCGTCCACCATGTCCAGATATCGGCTCATAATTAATAGCTTGATTTAAACACCACCACTGGGTGGCAGGAAATACGAAAATATCAGTCCTCCACGGCATCCGCGTCGGGCGTAAGAGGTTTGAGCGTAAATTGTCCGTTGGATTTGCGTTCGAGCTGCTGAATCTTCACCTCTGCTTCAGACAGCCGCGCGTGGCAGCTCTGCGCGAGCTTTGTGCCCTCTTCATACTTCGAAAGCAGCGTCTCCAGCGGCAAATCGTCGTTCTCCATGGACTCGACGATGCCTTCTAGCCGCTTCAACGCCTCTTCAAATGGCAAATTGACGCCTGCCTCCGCAGCCGGGGCGGCGTCCTTCACCGGTTTCGACATGGCCGCAAAGTAGCGGAACAGCCTTCGATGTCTAGTTAAACTGCTGCGCTCTCTGCCGATATAAAAAGCGTCTGCGCGCCTTTCCAAGTTGACACAAGACGCCCGGAAGTGGCACAACAGCGCACAAGCTGTAGAAATTCGACGTTCAAATGAGAACCTGAATTGCATGTTCCCCTTCCGAAACGGCTCTATTCGGGACATTCTCGGGGCGGTTCTCAGACTGGATTTAACCAGGGCTGCAAGCTCTTGCGAAAATTTCCGCACGGTTATCCGACTAGCTCTTCTTATCTGCTTTTCATTGCCACTCTGGGCTGCTGGAGGTTTTCCGGAAACCTCATCCAAACTCATGGTCAAGTTGACCAAGGAAAGCCACAACGGCGTCATCCGTTTCTTCATCGAAAATTTCGAACCTGCCAACATCACCGCCACGTTCGATCTCGGTTTGGTCAACCTTAAGGGAAGCACCCGGTTCCCCTGTACGCTTTCCTGCGCGCCACACCAAAAAATTGAAGCGTTCACCCTCTCACCCATTGAAGCAGGCTCGCAATGGACCTACACCCTGACCAATTACTATACGATCGGAAACAGGCTCGCCGTTCACGATGATTCTCAAGTCTATTTTCTGCCCTATTCCCAAGGTAAATCCTATCTTGTGAGCCAGGCATTCGGCGGAACATTCAGCCATTCCGGCCCGGAAAAGTATGCCATCGATTGGAACATGCCCGAAGGCACGCCCGTTCGCGCCGCGCGCGCGGGTGTGGTGGTAGGCCTTCGTCAGGACTCGCACTCGGGCGGGGCGGACCGCCGATTCGAGAACGACGCGAATTACATTCTGATCGAGCATGCGGATCAAACTATTGCAAATTATGCCCACTTGATGCCGAACGGTGTTCGCGTGAAAATTGGAGACCGGGTTGAAGCAGGCGACTTCATCGGCTTCTCCGGCAACACTGGTTTTTCGAGCGGGCCGCATTTGCACCTCAGCGTGTTCAAGGCGAGCGATGGCAAAACTCGCGAAAGCATTCCGATTCGGTTTGATACTGGCTCGGGCGTCCCGACCAAATTAGTCGCGGGCCAAACCTGCACACAAAAGAGCGCCCCCCTTTTCGCCAGCCGAACTGGTTTACGGAGGGCGCAGAACTGATCACGGAATTCCGGTCAGCTTCCTCACGGATTCAGCACTTGCAGTTCATTCTTCACAGAACGAACTCCGCTTAATTTCTTCACCCGTTTCGTGATCAGGCTTTTTTCAGCTTCAGAGCTGACTGTCCCACGGAGTGTGACCACTCCACTATCGGCACTCACCTGGATACTCGAATATCCGGGCGTTGTGCCCTCCCCCTTGGCAAGGCTCGTCTTCACATGCTGACTCAGGAACTCGTCCCGCGTCATGCCTTCACAGCAGGATGCGCCCGATCCCGTTTCCGAGATCGTCGTCACCGTGCTTTGGACCGCGGTGCCCCCCTGTCCAATGACGGACCCCTCCGGCAGACGAACCACCTCAGCCGTTTCCTTGCGAATCGTTCCTGAGACGATCTGTTGATCTGTTTCCATCTGTTTGCGCACGCGCACTGTTTCCGCCACGTAGCTGCGCGTTCCTGCCACTGCTTCTTCGCGACTCAAACCGAGTTGGATCTGCTTCGGCGCAAAATCTGCCGCCACTTCACCGGAGATCGGTTTGCGGTCGACGGTATATTCTTCGCGCTTCAGGTCGACTGGCTGGCTGGCGGTTTCGGTGCGGATCACCTTTTGCAGGTACACGCCGCCGTTGTCCGCTTCCTGTTTGCCAACCAGGAACTCTTCCCGCGCGAGCTTCAATGTCCCTGGCGTCATTTCAGCCGCGGGCGCACTCGACGTAATCATGCCCGCGCCCGTGGTGCGGCGTGGCACACTCGAGAATTTCGGATCGGTCAGATTCGGATTCTTGACCACCTGCACATCTTCGGTGCGCACCGGGAGGCTCACCGTTTGCTGTGAACTTTCCACTTTCTTCCCGAGCGTAATGGCTTCCGTCAGCAGCGTTCGCTTCCCGCTGATCGCCTCCTCTTTCATCAGTGGAATGTAAATCTCTCGGCCTTGGAAGGCGCCTTCCGCGCGCATCTGCGCGTCCTTTGTGCTACCGGCCGGGATCCGTTCGATCACATACTCTTCGCGCTTGAGTTCAACGGGTTGTTTCACCTCTTCGCTCTGCACAATTGTGCGGACCAATACCCCTCCGTTGCTCACCTCGCGCTTCCCGACCACCATTTCTTCCTTGTGCAGGTTGATCTCCGCCTGGTCGAGAATCTCGAGTCCGGCGCTGCCGGTGGTCACCGCCATTTCCTGTCCCGCTTTGGAAGCACCGCCTTGCGCCACGACCGGTTCAGGTGATGGCGTCACTGCTGGAGTTTCGATGGCGGGGAACTCGCGATCGCGAACGGCCCACTGTCGTTCGTGCATCCCCGCTTCATGGGCCCACTGGCCCTCCACTCGTTTTTCTTGATAGGTGGGGTGATCTCGTGCCTGGCGGCTGTTGCTGGCTGTGCCGCACCCTGCAACGACGATCAAAGCCCCCGTGAGGATTAATGTCGTTTTCATAACACTCTTTTGGTTTTCATCGTCCTGTTTTCACACAGGCCCTTTTTTCCTTAAACCAAGCTACGCCCGCTTCTTGCGCCAATTCCATAAGAGCGCAAGACCTCCCCGACTAAACCGAAGGAAGCGCATCCCTAATCAGAAATCTTAGAACCCGTAGACCAATCTTGGCTCCGCGAAGAAAATTTTGGGCGAATGTTGCATTCCTGCGTTTCGCGCCGAGATTCTTTTATGGTGCCGGCGTTCATGTTCGCCACGGGGATTGAGAACAGCAGTCCGACCATCAACCACGGCAAACACCGCGTAGACGAAATGCAGAAATGCTCGCACTACAAAAGGTGGCGTGACGATTTCGATCTCGTTCACGATCTCGGAATTATTTTCCTGCGTTACGGCGTTCCGCTCTATCGCGTTTACCTCGGACCCGACAAATTCGATTGGGAATTTTCAGACCTCGCTTACAAAGATCTCCACCGCAGAAGAATTGTGCCCATTGTCGACCTCTGCCATTTCGGTGTGCCCGATTGGATTGGCAACTTCCAAAATTCTGATTTTCCAAAATTTTTGGGGCACTATGCCGGCGCGTTCGCGAAACGTTACCCGTGGATTCAACTCTATACCCCCGTCAACGAGATGTTCATCTGCGCTCTGTTCTCGACTCTTTACGGCTGGTGGAACGAACAAATCCAGACCGATCGGGCCTTCGTTACCGCACTGAAAAACATAGTCAAAGCGAACATTCTGGCGATGCGCGAAATCCTCAAATCCCGGCCCGACGCCATTTTCATTCAGAGCGAATCCTCCGAATATTTCCACGCCGAAAATCCCAGCGCGATCAAACCCGCCGAAATCCTCAACGCGAAACGCTTCCTCTCTCTCGACCTGAATTACGGCCGACGTGTCGATTCCGAAATGTACGAATTCCTCATGGACAACGGCATGACGCGCGACGAATACCACTTCTTTCTCGGGCACCATCTTAAACATCACTGCATCATGGGCAACGACTATTACGTGACAAACGAACATCGCGTGACGAAGGAGGGTGCTACCTTCCCCAGCGGCGAAGTTTTCGGTTACGACGAAATCAGCCGTCAATATTATGAGCGCTACCTCCTCCCTGTCATGCACAGCGAAACCAATCTTCAAGAAGGCCCACGCGGTGATGAAGCGGTCTACTGGTTGTGGAAAGAATGGGCGAACGTCCTCCGCCTCCGTAACACCGGCATTCCGATCGTCGGGTTCACCTGGTACTCACTCACTGACCAGGTGGATTGGGATTCCGCTCTGCGCGAAGACGCCGGCCGGGTGAATCCGCTCGGACTGTACGACCTCGACCGCAACGTTCGCGCCGTAGGCCGCGCCTACAAACAACTGATCCACGATTGGCGGAATGTCCTACCCACCCAAAGCGTTTGCCTCCGGATTCCCCTCGACCAGGAAGCCTTCCAACCCAAACCGGAACCTCGAGAAGCCCAACTCCAGACCTCCCCTGCGGTCGTCGACCAGAAGGAATGAGTATGCGTTTTGATTCGAAGGTCGTCATTGTCACCGGCGCTGCCAGCGGCATCGGCCTCGCCACTGCCCACCAATTCTCCAACCAAGGGGCAATGGTCATCATCGCTGACCTGCATCGCGAAAAGGCGGAAGCAGCGGCCGAGCAAATCTCCTATGCGACTGGCCGTAAAGTTCTCGGCGTGGCCTGCGACGTTGCCAACGAAAGCGATGTCCGCACTACCGTCGATAAGGCCCTCGACGAGTTCCACCGCCTCGACATAATCGTCAACAACGCTGGGCTTATGATCTTCAAACCACTCGAAGAGCAAACCCGCGAAGACTGGCTGCGCATCCTCAGCGTCGACCTCCTCGGCGCATTCTTCTTCACCCGCGAAGCGTTCCGCCGGATGTCCAAGGGCGGCGCGATCGTAAATGTCTCCAGCATCCATGCCATTGAAACAACTCCACTCGTGTCTGCCTATGCCGCCGCTAAAGCAGCCCTTGTCTCCTTCACCCGTTCTGCCTCTCTCGAAGGCGCAGCCAAAAACATCCGCGTCAACGCCGTTCTCCCGGGTGCCATCGATACGCCCATGCTTTGGGAAAATCCGAACGTCAAATCGGGCCTCGAAAAGATCGACCGCGGTATGACCGGGAAACCCGAGGATATTGCTGCGGTAATAACTTTCCTTGCTTCGGATGCCGCAGCGTTCATTCGGGGCGACTCCATTGTCGTGGACGGCGGCCGCCTTGGAAAACTGTGAACTAAAATCGATTCATTTCCGCTGCACAGCTACATTTTTCGCGAGAGTCTTAAATCTCTCTCCACTCTCCTGTACAACTGTGATCGTTACGTGACCGGTCTTGCTCGTGTTGATATCCCGAACAATGCCAATTTTTCCCGCGTGCACCCCCCCGGTCACTTTGCAGCGAGCGCCGTCCGTCACCTTCGCCGTTTTCATAACTTCGCGTGATTGTAGTGTGTCCTGGTATGGTCAATCAATCGAAAGCCGCTTCCATATTCGCCCGAGCCCACAGCGATGTCGGTTTTGCTCGTGCATTTTAGCCATTCGAGGCGTAACCTGCGCGACTTTATGAGCGGAATCGGTGTCGGAATAATCGGGTGCGGCGGCATCACTTTGCAGAATCACTTGCCGGGGCTTGCTTTGTGCAATGATGTGAAGGTTGTGGCGCTATGTGACGCCAATCCTGAAGTCCTGAAAAAGGCGCAGCAGGTTGCGAATGTTCAGAACACCTACGCGGATTATCACGAGTTGCTGAAGCGAAGCGACGTCAACGCGGTAATTATCGCCACGCCGAATTTCTTGCACGCACCGATTGCGATTGACGCCGCCAGAAGTGGCAAACACATCTTTTGTGAGAAACCGCTCGCCATGAATTTCGACGAAGCGCGCCGAATGTACCAGGCCGCAGAGAGCGCGAAAGTACGGCACATGACCGCCTTCACCTACCGCTTCGTTCCCGCCATGCGCTATTTCAAGCACCTCGTCGACAAAGGCTATCTCGGCAAGCCATATCATTTTCGGAATTGCCGGTTGCAGGATTGGGGCGAGCGCAACGTGGGGTGGCGACAAGTGGCTAAACTCGCGGGCAGCGGAGAAATCGGCGATATGCTTTCACACCGGATCGATTTTGCTCACATGCTTCTCGGCCCAATGACCCAACTGGTCGCGCACACGAAAATCTATCACCCCTTCCGCGGCGGCCAGCCTTCCGATCTCGAAGATTGGGTGGCTATCATTTCCGATTTCCAGGTCGGTGCGACCGGTGTGCTTGAGAGCACCAAGCTCGCGACGGGGCACAATGAGAGCATGTACAGCCAGGATTACGTTGAGATCAACGGCACTGAAGGTTCGATTCGTTACGATACACAACGTCCGCACGAAGTGCTGCTGGCAAAGAAGGGAGATAAGAAACTCGCGCGGGTGCAAATTCCGAACGAGTTTTTGGTCTGGCCCGGTTCCCCACGTGATCCGAAGCAAGGCGATCCGCTTTTCGTTTTCCGCTACGACCAAACTTTCGAATTCATCGATGCGATCCGCAACCAGCGTCGTTGCTTCGCTTCATTTTATGACGGAGCGCTCGCTCAGGGTGTGATCGATGCGGCACTCACTTCGGAAAAAGAAAAGCGTTGGGTTGATGTTTCAGGGCTGGCCGGAGAATTGAAATAATATGGAACGCGTTGCAGTTGTCACCGGAGCCGGAAGCGGAGTTGGACGCGCTACCGCGATCAAGCTGGTTGATCAAGGTTGGTCTGTGGTCCTGATTGGCCGCACCGAAGAAACTCTTCGCGCCACGGCCGCGGCTACAAAAGCGCCAGAGAAATGTACGGTGCAACCACTACGTATCGGCGATCTGCCGGCCACGAAGAAGCTTGGGGAGGCAGTTCTGGCGCAGTTCGGCCATGTGGATCTGCTCGTGAATTCCGCGGGAACAAACGTTCCCAAGCGCAGTCTCGAGGTGCTTTCCAACGAAGATTACCACGAGATGCTCGATTCCAATTTGAATGGAGCGTATTACCTGATCCAGGCTTTTCTTCCCTCGATGCGCCAACGACAGTCCGGAATCATTGTGAACATCGTTTCCGACGCAGGACGTCAGGCAAGTCCGAAGGCTGGCCCTGCATACGTCGTTTCAAAATTCGGCATGGTTGGATTAACGCAATCCATCAATGCCGAGGAACGGAACAACGGCATTCGCGCCTGCGCCATTCTCCCCGGCGATATCGACACTCCTTTGCTCAACAAACGGCCGTCGCCACCCCCGCCGGAAGCAAGGACGCGCATGTTGCAACCCGAAGACGTCGCCGATTGTGTATTGCTCGCGGTGAATTTGCCGGACCGTGCGGTTATCGAAGAGCTATTGATTCGTCCGCGCTAAGAAAGAGAGACATGGCAGGAAGGCGGATAACTTTGCTGCTCTCTCTCCTTTTCCTTGTTGGCTGCCGCACTCCTTCCTTTCCGCCCATCGACCTGAGCGCGCCGGGTTGGCAGACACGCACCGGACAGGCGATTTGGAAACCGGACCGATCAAAGCCGGAGATCGTGGGGGACCTCCTTCTTTCATCGGATCAAAAAGGGAACGCCTACCTGGAGTTCTCGAAAGCCATTCCTATCGTTCACGCCCGCCTCACGCCCGAGGGATGGCAAATCGAGTTTCCGCCACAGAACAAACAGTACGCAGCGCCGGGAAAGCCGCCCGCCCGGGTCAGTTGGTTGCAGTTACTCCAGGTTTGGACTGGAGCGAAGAACGCAAAACGCTGGACCGTCGCGGAGCGCACCGAAAGCTCGATCACTCTAAGCAACGCGAAGACCGGCGAAGTTATTGAGGCGCATTTTTGATGCGCGGTTCGGTAATCGCTTGCCCCCGTGCGCATCCCATTCCTAATCTACGCGCATGAAAACCCGAAAAAACCTACTCCTCTCCAAAGAGGCTGTCGCTCGGGGAGAGCGCATCGCCGCCGCTCGATCAACCAGCCTCTCAAAGATCGTCGAGGAACATTTGCTATCCGTTACGGTCGACCAATCCGAAGACGAGCATTATTGGTCTGGCCCTGCGCTTCAACCTATCGCGCGCCCGGGAGACAGGCGGCATGAATACCTGAAGAGAAAGCATCGTTAAATGGTTGTACTGCTGGACACGAACATAGTATTCGATGTCGTGAGCAGGCGGCAGCCGCATTATTCTGCATCAAATCAGGTTCTTTGCCTCTGCCGTCGTAAAAAAGTAATCGGCAGAGTGGCGCTTCACACCATCGCCAACTGTGTCTATGAATACGAGAAGGAGATTCTCCCCTTTCTTCGTGAGCGCCTGTTACGTGATATCGAGGTCGCTTCCGCTTACAGCGCCGAGATACTGAAGACGCTTGCCTGGGGGATTCGTGATCTCGAAAACCTCTTCAAGCCGCAGCCGCTTTGAATTGCCAGGCAAGTTTATTCTTACGCGAAATACCAGAGATTTTCGATTGTCGAAGATTCCGGCATTAACCCCTTCCAATTTCCTGAGCCGGTTCCACCCGGATGAAGTCTGAGTCGCGGATCACAAAAGAAAACTGGCGAGCTGCGCAGGAACACGCAGCCCGCCAGGGTCCAAACTCAACTTTAGGCGGGACGCACGGCTCGCGCCGGGCGCTTTAAGGCAGGATAGCTGGCGGATCTTTCGCCCGCGTCTTGATAACCCGGGCGGCAGGTCTTACGGATTATTTTAGTAATTCCGTAGCTTTCCATAGCTCCGGTTAAGCACCCGCCATACCAACGTGGAAACACATGTTTTCCAAGGGATCACGAATGATTGCCTGCGCAAAAAGAGACAGGCTGATCAAGATTAGAAACCGCTTTGATCCGATTTCAGCCAATCGGAGAATTTTGAAAGAGGGAACGAGAGCAGTCGCTGCACCTTTGAACAATCCATGGATGTATCGGCAGGACGGGGCGGTCCGGAGTAATCTTGACGGGAGCCAGGCACGATCTTTGGATTCAATTCGGGATGTCTCGCCGCAAGTAATCTCCCGATCTCGTAACGCGACAGCTTTTCCGCTCCGCAAAGATGAAAAGTCCCAACGGCCTGGTTCGTTGCCAGTTCCCAAACGGCTCTCGCGATGACTGGCGCCGCCGCCGGGCAACGGAATTCATCGGTAAAAAGATTCAAACTCTTGCCCTGCCGCCATGCGTTCTTGATCTCTTCGTTAAATCCGCGATCTCCCTTCGGAGATGTTCCTCCCGTGAGTGATATCCGCACGATGCAATGGCGCGGATTGCGGCGCAGGAGTTCCTCTGCTGCCACCTTGGTTTCGGCGTATGTAGAGAGAGGATTCACGGCGTCCCTTTCGACGTAGTTGCCTTTTGTTCCGTCGAAAACCAGATCCGTGGAAAAGAAGATGAACGGAATATCCGCCGCGAGTTCAGCAAGATGTTTGGTTGCATCCACATTTACCCGCTTCGCGAGACCGGGAGCCCCCTGGGAGTCGGTGCTTCGGCTGATCGCCGCGCAATGAATGACCAGCTTGGGCTGGTTTTGCCGAAAGAGAACGTCGACTTTGCTGAAATCGAGAAGGTCACAATCGGAGTGCGTTAGGCCTACCGCCCTGAAATAGGGGGTGGCAGTTGCCACAGACTTCACCAGCTCATTGCCGATGAGCCCTCCAGCTCCGGTGATCCACGCAACGGCCTCACTTCCGCCGTTCACGGCCTAAAATCCCGCGCCCTTCACAAGCGTCTGCACACGGCAGAGGTACATGTTCGCCGTGATATAAAGTGTCGTACCCTTCGGCCCGCCGAATGCGCAATTAGCCGTGGGTTCGCCAGTGTTCAGCGTTCCGATGTGCTTGCCTTCGGGCGTGATGATCAAAACGCCGCCCGGCCCCGTTGACCAGACATTGCCCAGTTTGTCCACTTTAAGGCCGTCGGGCAGTCCTTTGCCGCCGCTCGCTGCGAGCTGAGCTGCGTCGAAGAAAACGCGCCCGTTGGAAACGGTTCCATCCATCTCGACGTCGTAGGCCATGATCACCGGTTTTTTGGGATCGGAGACAGCGACGTAAAGAGTCTTCTCGTTCGGAGAAAATGCAATCCCGTTCGGGAAGGTGAGATCAGAGACCAGGAGGGTGACCTGTCCTTTGCCATTCACGCGATAGACACCGCTGATCGCCAACTCGCGCTCCGGATCTTGTGCGCCTTTCGGCAGGCCGTAGGGAGGGTCGGTAAAATAGATGTCGCCATTGGACTTGATTGCGAGATCGTTCGGGCTGTTGAAGCGGCGGAACTTGTAATACTGCGCGATCGTGTTGAAGGTGCCTTTCTGATCGAGACGCGCGATGCGGCGGTCGCCATGCTGGCAAAGAATCAGATGACCGGATTTATCGAAGATCAACCCGTTGGAGCCCTGACCATTTGTCAGAGTCGTGCCGGTGTAACCACTCGGAGTCAAAAATTCCTTCGTGCCCATACCAGGCTGCCACTTGAAAACCACATTCTGCGGCACGTCCGAAAAATACAGCGTCTGTGTGCGTTTATCCCAGACCGGCCCTTCGGCCCATTTGAATCCTCGGGCGAGCTTTTCGATCACGGCGTTTGGGGCGATCAGCTTATCGAGCGCCGGGTCGAGGCGCTCAATTGAGCCAATGGGCGGGTAGACCTTGTCCTTGCCAGGAGTGGAGTTGGTGTTCGAGCCGGTTTCTGGTTCGGCCGTTTGAGCCTGGACATTCGCTCCAAAAACCAATACGGAGGCGCAGAGGAGCAGAAACGATCGCTTCATAAGTGTTTTGCGGCAGTGTATCGGTGAAGCGTGATCGCTCAATCAAATTCCCCATTTTACTCGCGGCAACTTGGCGCTTAAGTATACGCCGCGAAATGACCTTTTTGGATAAATTGAAGTTCAACAGCGACGGCCTGATCCCCGCGATCATCCAGGAACAAAGCACCGGGCGTGTGCTCATGATGGCCTGGATGAACAGGGAGGCGGTGAAGCGCACTGTGGAAGAGGGGAAGACTGTATTCTGGAGCCGTTCGCGCCAGAAGTATTGGGTCAAAGGTGAAACCAGTGGCCATGTGCAAGTGGTCAAAGATGTAGCTTTCGATTGCGATGGCGACACCATCTTGATCCAGGTGGAACAGACTGGCGCGGCCTGTCACGAAGGTTACAAGAGCTGCTTTTTCCGTTCGATTGAGAGCCAGGGAAATTCCTTTGCGATCAAGGAACCGCAACTGGTCAAGCCGGAGCAGGTTTACGGCAACAAATAGATGGCCGAAGAGTTCGTCCCATTCGGCAGTCCGCTTTACTTCGCGCTCTTGTCGTGCCTGGTGGTGGCGCGATCAATGGATTTTCTAAGCACCTGGATCGCGACCCCGAACCTCGTCCTCGAGGCCAATCCGCTCGCCAAGAAAATGGGCTGGCGCGTCGGCCTGGCCTTGAATGCGGTGATCTGCGCGCTGTTTGCGCTGTGGCCGCTTCCCGCCGTAGTGATCATCACTACCAGCCTGCTGGTCGCCGCGCGGAACTTTCAATCTGCATGGCTGATGCGGTCTATGGGCGAGCACGAATACCGCTTGTTCATGAGCGAGCGCCTGCTGCAAACGCCCCGAGCGCTCTTCCTTTTTTGCCTGTTTGCCCAGGCCTCTCTCCTGGGGATTCTCGGCAGTGCCCTGGCGTGGTTCGCCCACGAACTCGTCCCTTACGCTGTAGGAATGGGCATGGTCACATACGCTTTTGCGATTCTGGTCTACAGCCTGATCTCAGTTTGGCGCGCGCGCGCCCGGCGGCTTTGACGGCAATTTTAAGTGCGACGGGTCGGGAAACTCGCTACAACCATCCCATGCACCCGGCTGCGTTGTTGTTGCTTCTGGTGATTTCGGTCCGACTTCAAGCGGCCGACCCGCGTGTCCAAACCCGCTCGATGATCGTATCGCAAACGGGCATCGTCGCGACGGAGCAACCATTGGCGTCGCAGGCTGCTGCGCAAATTCTTGCGAAGGGCGGCAACGCCATGGACGCAGCGATCGCGGCAAACGCGATGATGGGACTGGTTTCGCCGATGATGTGCGGAATCGGAGGGGACATGTTCTGCATCGTTTACGATTCGAAGACGCAGAAGCTGTACGGGTTGAATGCGAGCGGTTGGTCACCGCGCGGACTGACACGTGAGTTCCTGGAAAGCCAGGGGTTCACGAAAATGGCGACGAACGGAATTCAGAGCGTGACGGTGCCGGGCTGTGTTGACGGCTGGGCCAAGCTTGCAAAACGATTTGGGAAGAAAAGATTGTCCGACCTGCTCGAACCGGCCATCCGGTTGGCGGAGCGGGGTTTTCCGGTGACGGAGCTCGATTCGATTTATTGGAAAGGGAGTGAAAAGAAGCTGGCGCGCACGGCGAACGCGGCTCGCACTTACCTTCCGAACGGCGCGGCTTTGAAAGTGGGCGAGGTCTTCCGCAATCCAGACCTGGCGTGGAGTTATCGGCAGATTGCTTCGCGGGGCAGAAAAGGATTTTACGAAGGGCCGCTTGCGAAACGGATCGTGGGCTTTTCTCAGGCAAACGGCGGCAGCATGGATTTAGACGATCTGCGCGAGTACGAAGCGCGGTGGGTGGAGCCGATCTCCACGATTTATCATGGCTGGAGGGTCTGCGAAATTCCGCCGAACGGGCAGGGGATTGGTGCGCTCGCGATGCTGAACATCATGGAGCGTTTTCCGATGGGGAGTTACTCAGTGAATTCAGCGGACGCTCTGCACGTGATGATCGAAGCGAAGAAGCTGGCTTATGCGGATATGCTCAAATATGTGGCTGATCCGGATTTTGCGAATGTGCCGGTGAAGGAAATCCTTTCAAAAACGCACGCCGCCGCTCGCGCGCAACTGATCGATCCAGTCAGAGCGAACGGGAGTGTGGAAGGGAGCGTCACGTTCGAACCTGGCCCTGATACGACTTACCTGTGTGTGGTGGATAAGGAGGGAAACATGGTTTCGTACATCCAGAGCAATTACGAAAGTTTCGGTTCTGGGCTGGTGCCGGATGGTTGCGGTTTCGCCCTGCAAAATCGGGGCGCACTTTTTAGTTTCGATCCGCAACACCCGAATGTGATCGCCGGGCGAAAACGGCCGGTGCACACGATCATTCCGGCGATGATGGAGAAGGGGGATGTGAGGATCGCTTTTGGCATTATGGGAGGGTGGAACCAGTCGCAAGCGCATGCACAATTCGTTTCCAAGGTTGTCGATTTTGGGTTGAACATTCAGTCCGCACTGGACAGTCCGCGGTTTACGAAGCTGACGTTTCCCGGTTGCGACGTGAAGGTTGAATCGCGCGTGGATGAAAGTGTTCGCGATGAATTGACGAAGCGCGGACATGATGTGCGGGTGTTGGGTCCGTTCGATCAGGAGGTCGGCGGCGGCCAGGCGGTGATGCGCGACTATGCGACAGGCGTGAACTTCGGCGCATCCGATCCGCGCAAAGATGGGGCAGCCATTCCGGAGCCGTATCAAAAATCTTTTCGTCGTTAAATAAATCGGGAAGGTGCGGCGTCCAACCACCGTGCTCAGAACAGTTCGTGACCTGGAAAGATTGCGCGTCGTCGCTGCGGACGGCGTGGCTTGTGGCCGGGTCAGGGACATCTACTTCGATGACCATTCCTGGACGATCAAACATGCCGTCCTCACGCTCGATCCTCGTCGATTCGGACGAAAGCAGGTTCTCCTCCGCCCGGAGCAGGTTAAATTCAACGCTATCGGCGCGCAGGTTAATGTTAACTCCTTCGAAGTAGAGGCTCTTCCTTTGATCGCATCGGTGTTGCCCGTTTGCCGGCAATACGCTTCTCTGGCGCTGACTTCGCCAAAGGCGAGTGAGCTCATTCAGTCGGACCCGCGTCTTCGCAGTGCGCGAGCTGTCGCTCACTATCAGCTTAACGTTAATGGTGAGTTCGCTGGCAGTTTGTCTGACTTTCTTTTCGACGATGAAGGTTGGGAAATTCGCTATCTGGCGGTGGAACAGAGGATCGAACAAAAAAGGATTCAATTTCACCTCCTGCCTCAGAGCGTCGAGCGCTTTACATGGGCAACCCAACGTGTTCTCTTGCGAGATCTTCAACCGGTCGAACTCGCGGCCGAGGAGCAAGTTCCTGCGGCAGCCGCTTAGATAAGCATTGGTGTCAAGCGTCGGCAGTGTCTCGCCATGACGTCCCTCGAAACCTGATGTAGGGTGTCTCTGTGGGTCGCCATGGCCACTGGCGGCTCTGCGGTTATGGAGCAAACGACTAGCGCTCACGTCTCGCCTCGTCCGCTGGAGCAGCACGATGACCAAGCTCATGCGCACGAGCATGCGGATTGGCGTGCAGAGCTTGCCTCCGCGTTCCTCTGCGGTGCTTTTGGCCTGGCCGGTGCATTTACTTCCGGGCAGGTGTCCCTCGCGTTTTTTATCGTCGCGTACCTGGCCGGAGGATGGTTTTCGGCCCAGGACGTTTGGGCGTTACTGAAGAAGCGGGTGGTGGACGTTCACTTTCTTATGCTGCTCGTTGCGGCGGGCAGCGCGAGCATCGGCGGCTGGGGCGAAGGCGCGGCGCTCTTGTTTCTTTTTTCGCTTTCCGGCGCGCTGGAGAGTTACGCGGAAGGGCGTACCGAACGCGAAATTAACTCGCTGTTCAAGAGCAGTCCCAAAACGGCACGCGTGTTGCACGACGGAGTGGAAGAAACCGTTCCGGTCGAAAGAATCGTGCCCGGCCTGCTCCTCCTGATAAAGCCGGGCGACCTCGTGCCGGTCGATTGCGAACTGACGAAGGGCCAAACCGCGTGCGATGAATCGACGCTGACTGGCGAATCGGCGCCCGTGGAAAAAACCATCACCGATCAACTCTACAGCGGAACGATCAATCTTTGGGGCGCGGTTGAAGCCAGGGCGTTGCGACCGGCCTCGCAAAGCGCGTTGAGCCGCATCATCGACATCATTCGCGAAGCCCAGCATCAAAAAGCGCCGGCGCAAAAATTCACGGATCGATTCAGTTCCTGGTATACGTATGGGGTTCTGGCCGCCGCATTCGTCATGTTTTTCGTTTGGTGGTTGGGATTCAAATACCCGCCTTTCAAAGCAGCCACCGGCCACAGCGCGTTTTATCGCACGATGACTCTGCTGGTCGTTTCTTCACCGTGCGCGCTGGTGCTCTCCATTCCTTCCGCGGTGCTCTCGGCCATTGCTTATGGCGCCAAACGCGGAATTCTTTTTCGCGGCGGGTCAGCCGTCGAGCGATTGGCGGATGTGAGCGTGGTCGTCATGGATAAGACCGGCACCGTGACCACCGGCGACCTCAAGGTGAACAGCGTCGAAAGTTTCCCCCAGGGGCGTGAAGACACTGTCCTGGCGCTCGCTCTATCAGTCGAAGAACTCTCGACCCACCCGCTCGCTCGCGCGATTACAAGCTACGCTCGGCAAAAGGGCGTGGCCGCTGTCCCTTTGAGCCAATTTGAATCGGTCGCCGGCGCAGGACTCCGCGCGCTGGCGGATGGCAAGCCGTTGCGTTTGGGGAAACGGGAGTGGGTTCTGGAAGGTGGAGCAACGCCACCCAACATCCATTCCACGAGCGGCCTCACGGACGTCTGGCTGCGCTACGATGGTCTGATCGGTCGAATTGCTCTGCAGGATCACTTTCGTGAAAACGCTCGCGGATTGATCGACGAACTGCACCGCCTCAATCTCAAAACCGTTTTGCTGACGGGAGACCGTGTCGAAACGGCCGAACGCGCTCGTACTCATCTCGGCATTCAAGAGGTGAAGGGTGGCCTCAAGCCGGAAGAAAAACTCCTCGTGATCGGCGCGCTTAAGCGCCACGGCGCGCGCGTTGCCATGATTGGCGATGGGGTCAACGATGCGCCCAGTCTCGCGGCTGCAGATGTGGGCGTCGCGATGGGAGCTCGCGGTTCCGACGCGGCGCTGGAGCAGGCCGACGTGGTCTTGATGAACGATCAACTTGAAAACTTTCTCACGGCGCTGCATCTCAGCAAACGTGCCCAACGCGTCATTCGCCAAAATCTTTTCGTCTCGCTCGGCACGGTGGTCGTCCTTGTCTTTTTCGCGCTGGGCGGGCGAATTCCTCTTACGGTCGGGGTGGTTGGTCACGAAGGCAGCACCGTCCTCGTTGTGCTGAACAGCCTCCGCTTGCTCCTCCGCAAGAAGGAAACACTCCCTGTCTGACCGCTCCACAAAATAGGGCAATGCTTTGACAACAGTGGTGTAGTTGCCACTCCTGGCCAGGTCTATTTTTGGCACGAGGGACCGAAAGGTTTCTCGGACTGAAAATGAAAACGACCAGCAATTCCAACAGGGTGACCGCGCGAAAAAGCGGGAATCCGGCTGTGCGTACGGCTGACCTGCTGAATTCCCGGCGCTGGAGGATCGCCACGATCCTGGTGCCGGTCGATTTTTCGGCGGCGTCACTGCCTGCTTACGAGTTCGCGCTGGATCTGGCGGAGCAGTACAATGCGCGTGTCCACCTCCTTCACGTCATTGAAAACGCTACTTCGCCGGACTTTGAAAAGTTCCCGCTGGTTCGAGATGCTCAGGACCTGATCGCAAAGGTTAAAAAAGAGCTGGTCGTCTTTGCCCAAAAAGGCGGCCACCCTGTTGTCCCCGTTTACCCGGAAGTGCGCATCGGCACACCGTGGTACGAAATTGTCGAAGCCGCGCGTGATGACCGCGTCGATCTCATCGTTATTCCCACTCACGGTTATACTGGCTTCAAACATTTGGTTCTCGGCAGCGTCGCCGAACGCGTGGTGCGCCGCGCGCCCTGTCCGGTTCTAGCCGTACGCGGCCAACCCGCTGCCCAACGCAAACGTTCAGGCGCACGCAAAAAGAAGAAAGGAGAGTTTGTATGAAAATCCGCCCTTCGACACACCCCGGAGCCGTGACTCTGGAAATAAATCGGCTCGACACAGAATTGCTCGCTCAGCCCGCGAAACAGCCGCTGGCCATCCGCAAAATTGTTGTGCCGGTCGATTTTTCTCCATTTTCCTACAAGAGCATTGATTACGCGAGTGCGTTCGCGCTCCAATCCAATGCAGAAATTCTCCTCCTCCATGTTGTTCCGCTCAACTATGTCGACGGGGAATTCATTGCTTTTGATCCTGCTCAATTGGAGAAACAAGCGGCCGACGCCGCCAGAATTCATCTCGAAAAACTTTCCGCCGAACGCATCGACCCGGAACTCACCGCGCGCATCCGCGTGGTGGTCGGCCGCTCAGTCGATGAAATCGTTAAAGCCGCTGAAGAATTCGAAGCCGACCTCATCATCATGTCCACGCACGGCTATACCGGCTTCAAACATGCCTTCCTGGGCAGCACAACGGAGAATGTTGTGCGCTACGCTCCCTGCCCGGTGCTCACCCTGCGCCAGCGTGAACACGACTTCGTTTGCTCCTGCGCGGAGAAAGAATAAGCATGACAGCCACTGATATAGCGACCAACCCATTCGCCATCCCGCGGAATTTCCTTCATAACCGCTTCGTCTACGTCACCGTTTCGCCGCGGGCCAAAGGTTTGTCCGTTGGGGTCAATCTCAATCCGGACAAGCACTGCAATTTCGATTGTTCGTACTGCGAAGTGAATCGGCTGATCCCGGCCGCCGACCTGCGACTCGACATCGACGTCATGGTCAAAGAGCTGCAGAGCACGCTTGATGTCATTCGCAGCGGAGGTCTCCTCGAATCGCCGGAATTTCGCTCCCTCCCTGACAATCTCCTTCAACTCAAACACGTCGCTCTTAGCGGTGACGGTGAACCCACCCTTTGCCCCAACTTCCTCGAAGCGGTCGAAGCGGTGCTGCACGTGCGCGCGCTGAACCGAGCCAACTTCTTCAAGGTCGTTCTGATTACAAACGCCTCGAACCTGGACGCTGAACAGGTCCAGCAAGGGGTTCAACTGCTGACCAAAGTGGATGAGGTCTGGGCGAAGCTGGATGTCGGCACGCCAGAGCAGTTGCGAAAAATCAATCGAACGGATGTCCCGCTCGAAAAGATTCTCGCAAACATCCTGCTCACCGCTCGAAAACGGCCCGTGGTGATTCAAAGCCTCTTCGCCTGCATCGACGGCGAAGAGCCAACCGCGGCCGAAATTGATGCCTACGTTGAGCGCCTGGAACAACTGAAGAACAGCGGGGCTCAAATCCAGCTCGTCCAGATCTATTCCGCGACCCGTCCGGTCGGACAGTTGCACCACTGCGAGCACCTGTCGCTCCGGCGCCTTTCGCAAATCGCGCAGGCCGTCCGGTCCAAGACCGGCCTGAAGGTGGAGATCTTCTAAGCGTTGTTTACACCTCGTCTCTGAACTAATCTGGCGGAAACGAAACCTTGTCGCCGCCAGTAACAACTTATCGCGGCCGGTTGGCTCCCTCGCCCACCGGCTATCTTCATTTAGGCCATGCAAGCACGTTCTGGATCGCGCAATCACGTGCTCGCGCGGCTGGCGGCACGCTCGTCTTGCGCAACGACGATCTTGACCGCAGCCGCGTTCGCCCGGAATTCATTCGAGCGATGTTCGAAGATTTGGGCTGGCTTGGGTGCGAGTGGCAGGAAGGGCCAGATATGGGCGGCCCTTTCTCTCCCTACAATCAAAGCGAGCGCCTCGATTTCTATCGATCGCTGCTAGAGAAATTGAAGGAGCGCGAACTCGTTTACCCTTGCACCTGTTCACGGCAGGATGTCCTTCGAGCTATCCATGCTCCGCACGCGGGTGATGAAGAACCGATCTATCCCGGAACGTGCCGTCACAAGAATGTAAAAGACGCTTCAGGTTCCCGAGTGAACTGGCGTTTCCGCGTGGGGCCGAACGCCATCGTTAGCTTCGAAGATGCCCGCTGCGGCTCCCAACAATTTGCTAACTCGAAAGATTTCGGTGATTTTGTGGTCTGGCGACATGATGATTTACCAGCTTACCAACTCGCCTGTGCGGGGGATGATGCGGCCATGAAAATTTCCGAAGTCGTGCGCGGCCGGGACCTTCTGATGTCGACAGCCCGGCAAATTCTTCTCGACCAGTCGCTCGGCTTTAACATTCCATCCTTTTACCACTGCCCGCTCCTGACCGACGAAAACGGCGTTCGACTCGCGAAGCGCCACGATTCCCTCAGCTTGCGCGACCTTCGTAGACGTGGAGAAACGCCGCAGGCTGTTCTTTCCAGAATCTCTGTCGCACTGTCCCCGCTCCAGGAATAGGCGCGAGAGTGCGCGAAACCCATCGACAAAAAAGAACGCCAAACTAATCGGGCAAGTTCAGCCGCACGCAGACCGGCCTGTGGTCGGATGCGGCACCCCAGTTGGGCATCGCGAGCACGTACGTTTCAGCGGGATCGACCGCGCTGCGTAGCGTGCCGCTGAGAAAAATGTAATCGAGACGCGAATAGGTTTCGTCTTTGGCGAAGTAATGCGTCCACAAGACCCGGCGCGGGTCGTAGCGGGGGTTCGGATTGGCCAGCGTGTCGCCGTTGCGTTCCGCGGGTTTCGGATCGAACAGACGCGTTCGGTTGCGCCCGATAATGGTTTTGAGCGTGCGCGAACTGATGTCATCATTGAAATCGCCGAGCACGATGAGATCGCCGTTCGGCTCACGTTTGAAGAAGTCTTCGATTCGTTCGCGCAGGACAACCGCTTCTTCTTCGCGCAGACCTTGTTGATCGGCTTCACCCACCTGACGCTTGGATTTGAGATGGGCGGTAATAAAAGTGATCTGTTGGGTACCCACCCTGACATCGATCTCACCGAAGCCGCGCGAAACCTGGTGGCGCTTTCCTTGAAACAAGAAGCTTTCGGTGGTGTGCGGCCGACGTGCGGTAATTGGACGTTTGCTCAGAAAAGCCAGGTGCAAATTGCTATCCGGACCGTGAACATACTCACGGAAAGGAAAATTCAGCTTCTCGGACCGCAAGCTATTGACCAGTTCGTTCAGAGCATTGGTTGAACCCATTTCCTGAAGTGCGAGCACGTCCGGGCTCAGGCGGCGAATCGCCTCGCGAATCAGCGCGCGAGCTTCTGGACTTTTCGGCGGGACACCCAACGTCGCGCCATCCACGTAAAACTCGAGATTATACGTGGCGACGGTGAGCGGTCCGGCGACCAGTTGCGCGGGAACAAACAGCCATGCGAGAATCCATTTCACGAAGGGAGCGTAGGGTCTGGGAATGGAGGAAGAAATAAGTCTTTTCGGCGTCTTGGCCTTAGTTGCGGGGTGTTGTAAGTTTCCGCGGGTATGAATCGCATAGTCGGACTGGAGACGGAGTATGGGTGTCTCACCACCGATCCATCCGGCCCGCCGAGCGCAGTGGGGCGCGTCCGGAACTGGATATTTGACCGGTCGCGTTACGGCCTGCCGGATATGCACCAGCGCGACTGGGATGAACCAGCAGGGAATGGTGGTTTCCTTTTCAATGGCGGCAGGGCTTACGTCGACATGGGCCATCTGGAGTACTGCACGCCCGAATGCCTTTCACTGATTGACCTTCTGAAGTATGACCGCGCAGGGGATGCGATCCTCCTTCAGGCTGTCAAAGACCTCCGACTGTCGGAGCAAGTCAGCTTCATTCGCAACAATATCGATCACTACTCCGGCGCAACATTTGGCTGCCACGAGAACTACCTGGTGCGGCGCTCGGCCCCGTTGACCGAAGCAAATGTGCTTTCCCTGCTCGCGTTTTTAACTCTGCGACAACTTTATGTTGGAGCTGGCCGAGTTGGGGCGACGCCCGGAGCCGAACTGCGCGGAGACCTTTTGAGGCACGGAGCGGATAGTCATTTTCAGATCAGCCAGCGCGCGGACTACATCAACAACGATTTGTTCGAGTGGGTGCAGTTTAATCGTGCGATCATCAATACGCGCGATGAGCCGCTCGCGGATGCACGGAAATATCGGCGCCTGCATCTGTTGCACGGTGACACCAGCGTTCTTCCCGCGACGCTCCTGCTGAAGATCGGGACGACTTCGCTCGTGTTGGATTTGCTGGAGTTGGACCATATGCCAAAGGTCGTACTGGCTGATGCGGTCATGACGTTTCGCGGGATGTCTCATCAACCGGACGGTCCCTGGCTGGCGACACTCGCGGATGGGCGTTGCGCGAGCGCGGTAGAGTTACTTTACGACTACTGCGAAGCGGCGACCAACGAATTCAAAGGGCGCGATACGGAAACCGACATCATTCTGCAGATTTGGGGTGAAACCCTTTCGGCACTTTCGAAGGATCCGGACGCGCTGGTGGGCAAAGTCGATTGGGTAACAAAGCGCTGGCTCTTTCGACAATTTGTCGAAAGCGAAAAAATTTCGTGGATTGATCCGTGGCTGCGGGCGCAGGACCTGGAGTTCCACCACATCGACCCTTCGCGCAGCCTGGGGCTGGCGCTGGCGAAAACACCGCCGCCCTGGGAAATCAGCCCGTCCGAGATTCAAGAGAGCACGCGCAAACCGCCGGTCAATACCCGAGCGCAGATTCGCTCGCACATCATGCAGCAACTGAAGAATCAGCCACTACGTTACTTCGTTGATTGGGAAATCATCGATGCCGAAGGAATCAATTCGCTGAATTTGCTCAATCCTTTCGAATCATCGCCAGAAGCGGTCGAGCTTTGGTGCAAACAACTGGACGGATTAAAAATTCGCTAGAACAGATCCTTCGCTTCGACAATTCCCTTTTCCATTTGTTTCGCGATGGGCATCGCCCGCGCCACGGCGTTCTTTTCGGTCTCGCCAAAGAACGATTTCAGTTCGATGCGCAAAGCCGCGATGGTCTCACCATTCCGATCGTGGAGAGGCATGGTGACCACGACTGAGTTAAAATCGAGTTTGCCGAAGAAGGGGGAATCTTTTTCGATTACTTTTGGTTCAACCTCGCTCGCTGGGATTCCAATGTCGAACGAGTCGGTGCTGGCCACGACGCGCAGTGCGGGATTCTCAGGGGTTTTCGCGTAGACCTTGAGGGCTTGCACGCGGGGGTACTGCTCGTGCGTTTGGCGGAGGAGCGTCTGGATAAATGGAACGCGCGGCGTGAATTCAATGTGCGGTTCGGCAAAGTAACTGACGGAATCACTCTTGGTCCAAAAGCCGATTCGACCGGTGGTAAAACTGTTGTCTGTGAGAGTGGGAATGGCTTGCTTGCCGTCGAGGAAACAGTTGATCTGGTTTCCTTTGCATTCGACAGCCAGTTCGTGCCACACCCCCGCCGGAATTTGCATCTCCGGACCTATCGGAGCACTTCGCTGTCCGCCGACAACTTTCAGGAATCGAAACGTATTTCCTTTAGCGCTCGCGCGCAGGTAGTAAAAATTCTGTTCGTTCTGATAGCGAAAGACTACGCCCGCCATTTGCTCCACGACACCGCTCACGCATTTGATCCGGGTCGTGAATTTAAAATCGCCATAGATCTCATTGGTATAAACAAGAATAGGGTAATGTTCGTCCGTAAGATCGCGCGACATCTGCGCCAGAACAGAGCGACGCTGAGTCTGCGCATTCGGCGTGACACTCGGAATGCTCGCCGTCACTTCGTCGTCTATGATTTGCCAGAGACCGGGTTTGCCATCGCCAACGACGGTGCTGACGAATCCGGCGGGAAATTGGCTCTGGCGGTCTTTGCTGAAATCGAAAAACAGTTCCGCACCGCGAACTGTGCAAAGAGCGGAAAGCAGAACAGCGCAAAGTGGACTGACAAAAAGGAGTCGGCGCGATAGCAAGACGATCATGTGCCTGTATTCTGCCGTCGCGTTTCTGTATTTCCATGGAAAAATTTTGATCACCGGACGAATTCGATTCCCGTGTCGCCGAGTCTGAATGTGCGGACCCGAATCGCGCTGTTGGCTCCCTCTTCGTAGTAAACAATCAGGACGGTGTGGTCTTTCAATTCGACGGTTGAGGGATATGCCCCAATTTTATCGTCGATCTGAAACGGTCCCTGCCAGGTTTTGGCTTCATCGCGGCTGATGTGAATCGAAGTTTGCGGCAGACGGTGGCCAAGAATGATTGCACCACTGGAATGGCGAGTGAAGTGCGGGCAGTGGGCTTTGAATCCGATATCCTGGACCGATGACCAGTTCAAGCCGAGGTCGCTGCTGGTGGCGTAGTGCATATTCACTTTGTCACCACGGAGAGCAGCGTAAAGAGTTCCATCGCGGAGTAGAATAAAATCGGTCTCCGCGTCGAGTCGAACGCCACTGCCACGGCCAATCGGGATGGGATCGCTCCAGGTTCTTCCGGAATCGGTGGAACGGAGAACACCACCGAAGGCAGCGTCTCCTTCTTCGCGATAGATGCCCAGCAGACGGGTACCATCTGGCATTTCCCGCACCGGTGCTGAACAAGCCCAGTGTGGCGCTAATACACGATGCGTTGCCTCCCAGGTGTTGCCGTCATCTTTGGACTGAATAATCGAAACCTCGTGATCCGCCTTCTGTCCCTCTTTCTTTCGGTAAGGGAAAAAGCTGCAGATCAGAGTTCCGTCGCGCATTTCAGCAATGTGCGGGTCGCGGTCGTCATCCGGACCGTCGTAGAGAACCTCGGGTGAACTCCAGGTTTGGCCTTCGTCGCCCGAACGAACGGAACAGATCCGCCCGCCCCGCGGCCATTCTTTGCTCGGAAGTGAAACGTGAGTATACCCGGAGTAAAAGACGCAGAACAGCTCGCCCGTTTTTAGACGGCAGATATCTGGAAACGCCTGATAGGTTCCACTCTTCTCGCCTTTCGAGATCACACGCGGTAGAGACTCAGATCGATTCGTTAGCGCGGTGGCAAACAGCAGGTGGGAAACGGCAACGAGGTAAAATACAGAGTTCATGGAGGGAGAATAATGTTGATCTGTTGGAAAAGGCAAAGAAACGCTCTTGCGGCGCAACGGTTGGATTGGAATCGTTCAATTTACAAGCTGGCAGGCCATTGGTAATTAAAGCGGGTGTCGAATGCGCTTTGGAAGTCCCTCACTCGATCGCGTGGCTTGAGTTTAATCTCTGGCCCTTGCGTGATCGAGAGTGAGAACCTTTGCCTCGAGATCGCAGCGTACCTCAAGAAACATTGCGAGGAGTTGGGCATCACCTACATATTCAAGGCAAGCTACGACAAGGCCAACAGGTCATCTGCGAGTTCGTTTCGCGGTCCCGGGGTTGAGGAAGGTTTGCGAGTGCTCGCCAAAGTAAAGGAGCGGCACAAGATCCCCGTCCTGACGGACGTGCACTCCGAAGAACAGGTCAAAGGAGCGGCCACTGTCGCAGATATTCTGCAAATCCCAGCGTTCCTTTGCCGTCAGACCGATTTGATTCACGCGGCGGTGCGCACCGGCAAAATCGTCAACATCAAGAAGGGCCAATTTCTCGCGCCCCAGGATATGCGGCAGGTGATCACGAAAGCTGCCGGTGCCGGGGGTAAAATGATTTTGGTCACTGAGCGCGGAACGACTTTTGGCTACAACAATCTCGTGGCGGACATGCGGTCCATTCCCATCATGAAGCACTTTGGTTGTCCGGTGATTTTCGATGCGACCCATTCGGTGCAGTTGCCGGGGGGAGCGGGCGATCGATCGAGCGGTCAGCGAGAGTTTGCTCCAGAGTTGGCCAAAGCCGCCGTTGCCGTAGGCGCGAATGGGCTCTTCATCGAGACACACCCCGAACCAGACAAGGCGTTGAGTGACGGCCCGAATATGATCCCTCTCGCAGAAATGCCAGCGCTTCTGAGCAAGCTGGTCAAAATTCATGAGGTGATAAGCGCATGAGCACGCCTACGCTCGACCAAAGACTAAATGCGGTGCGTCTTTTTCTTTGTGATGTGGATGGAATTCTGACCGACACGTCAATTTGGATGGGCAGCACTGATGAAGTGAAGCGCTTTAACATCCAGGATGGGTTAGGCCTCCGGTTGATTCAGCGCGAGGGGATCAAGGTCGGCTGGGTTTCAAACCGGCCCTCCTTCGCCACCACTCAGCGGGCGAATGATCTGAAGATCGATTTTCTCGTCCAGGCGCACGATGGCAACAAAGTGGCGGCGGTCGAAAAGATTTTGCAACAAACAGAGGTTCCCTGGGCGAATCTTTGTTATATGGGCGACGATATTGTCGACCTCGGCGTGTTGAAGCGCGCCGGGCTGTCGGTCTCGGTTCCGCACGCGGTCTCGGAAGCGAAACAATTCTCCCATTATGTAACGAAAACGGCGGGGGGCGAGGGCGCGGTGCGCGAGGTGATCGATATGATTTTGAAGGCACAAGGAAAGTGGGAAAAGTTGGTCGCGTTTTTTGCCCAATGAGATCGGCTGTCATATTCGCATTTTGCATGACGCTCCTCGCGACGTGGATTTTCGCGCAACCGACTCTTTCCGGGAAAGTTTCCGGCGGATTCAAAGCGCCCAGCAGCACCGATGCGGATGGCCGACGGCATGTGATCAAAGGCGAAAGCATGGAGCCCCGCGGGAAGGATCTGCTGGAACTAACTCAACCTCGTGTCACTCGCTATAACGCCGACGATTCGGAAGATATGTTCATCGAATCGGCCAGTTGTTTTTACCAAACGAAGCAGGGCCTCGCTTACTCGCCCACGAACCTCACCGTGCGCACGGCCGACCGTCGCTTCTCCATCGAGGGCGTCGGGTGGAATTGGGATTTGTCCGGTTCACTGCTGACGATTTCGAATCAGGTCGTGGCGATGGTCCAGAAGGGTGTGCTCGCAAATGCCACGAACAATCTGCGGGGAGGAACCAACTTTGTTCACATCACCTCGAAACGTTTTCAACAGGAAGGCGACGCGGCCCGCTTTCTCGATTCCGTTTTGGTGCGAGATGGCGAAGATACGCTGCGTTGCGAGCGCTTGAATATTCAGTTTGTGCGGCCGGGCGGCGCGCAAAAGATCGAGGCATTTGAGAATGTGCAGGTGGAACAGGGGGAAACTCGTATTCGGAGCGGCCACGCCTCTTACGATGTGAAGGAAAATATCATTCGCGTTTCCGAACACCCAAACTGGATCGTGAATCAGCGTGAAGGTTCGGCCGATTCACTGGTCATTCATCGTCTCGAGGACAAGCTTTCCGCAAACGGCAATGTCTACATGAGGTTGCCGGTGACGAACCTGGTACTCGGCACCGAATCGACCAACTCGCCCGCGACCAATCGCTTCGTCGAAATCCGCTCAGATGATTTCGATTATCAAAATGCTTCGAGTAATCGACAGGCCACCGCGGTTTACAGCGGCATGGTGCGTGTCTCACAGGCGGATGCTTTCCTCACCTGTGGAAAACTCACGGCCAATTTCGGTGCGAGCAATCGTATGTCTCGGCTGCTCGCTGAACGTGATGTGCAGTTGATTTCTGACAAGGCTAGACTGTTCGGGAGCGAGGCTGACTACGACCTGGACAACGACAAACTATCGGTCAAAGGCGAGCCCCGCTGGCAACTGGATGAAATCAAGGGAAAAAGCGATTTTCTCGTCTTCTTCCCCAAGACGCGTGCCATGGAGGCGTCGCAGAACGTCGAGGTGCTCGTGCCAAGCCACTCGCTCGGGAGCGCATTTGCTCTCCCAGGCCTGACCAACGAACCTCCGAAGACAAATTCGCCACTAAAAATTACTTCTCAGAATCTCACGCGATCCACAAACATCACAGTTTTCCAGAAGGATGTTCTCGTCGTGGACGACCACGGCACGATTGCGTCTGGACTGCTCACGATCGTTGGCGGCGAAACGAACCAGGCGCAGCGCATCATCGCCGAACGACAGGTCGTCATAAAACAGCCGGAGCTTACTGGTTTTGGCGAACGCGCAGAGTACGATTCCTCCACCGGCCTCGTACGGTTAACGGGCGATCCGGAATTGGTCGGGCCGGGAAAAAAACTGAAGGCCGACGCGTTCGTGATAGATCGGAATCGAAGCACTTTTTCGGTTTCACCCGGCCGATATCGCATCCAACTGCAACCTTCCAAAAACGAAAAGTGACCGACCAACCTCAGGCCATCATCGGTGAAGCGGAACAGACCAGCGCCGCCAGTGCACTTCTTCAGACCGATCATCTGGTAAAGCGTTACAAACAGCGGACGGTGGTGAATGGCGTTTCCATTCACGTCGATGCAGGCGAAATCGTCGGACTGCTCGGGCCGAACGGCGCTGGCAAAACGACCACGTTCAACATGGTGGTCGGACTGGTTCGGCCGGACGGCGGCGACGTGCGTTTTCAGAATCACGCGGTGACGCGCTTGGCCATGCATCAACGCGCGCGGCTGGGGATGGGTTATCTCACCCAGGAGCCCTCCGTTTTTCGCAAGCTGACCGTCGAGCAAAACATCCTTGCGATTCTGGAGACCTGCAAAATGAAGCGCGACGAGCGTGCGATGCGTCTCAAGTATCTTCTGGATGAATTGGATCTCTCGAAAGTGGCGAAAAGCAAAGCCTACACCCTGAGCGGTGGCGAAAAGCGCCGCCTCGAAATCACTCGGGCGCTCGTCACCACTCCCAAACTGCTGCTCCTCGACGAGCCCTTCAGTGGCATCGATCCGATTACTGTTTTCGAAGTCCAAAAGATCGTCCGCCAGCTCAAAGCCCGCGGCCTGGGAATCCTGATCACCGATCACAATGCCCGCGAGACGTTGAAACTGGTGGACCGCGCCTATTTGATAAAAAATGGCGAAGTGGTGGTTCAGGGGCCATCGGATTTCATCGTCAACGATCCGAAAGCCCGCGAGATTTATCTCGGCCCGGAATTTAATATGTAATTTCTTCCCCCGGCTGCGCATTATGTCCGTATGAATCCCGTGCGCGTTACCATTCTGCTGACATCTCTCACAGCACTGTACGCCGGAAATTGGCCAACTTGGCGCGGCCCCGAAGGCACGGGCAACGCACCCGGCGAAAAACTGCCACTGCACTGGAGCAAAACTGAAAACGTCCGTTGGAAAACGGAACTGCCCGAGCGCGGCAATTCCACGCCCATCGTCTGGGACGACCGCATCTTCATCACACAAACCGAGGGAGACCGTCGGACGCTCATCTGTTTCAACCGCAGGGATGGCAAACTGCAATGGCAAGCCGGCCCAGCCTCTCCCGAAAAAGAACCGACCCACGAAACCAATCCCCAGAGTTCCTCTTCGCCCGTCACCGATGGAGAACGAGTCATCGCCTGGTTCGGTTCCGCTGGCCTCTATTGCTACGATCCCAAGGGTAAAGAACTCTGGCATCGTGATCTAGGCCTGCAACGACATATCTGGGGCTACGGCGCTTCGCCCATCATTTATCGCGATCTCTGCATTTTGAATTTCGGCCCAGGTAATCGCTCGTTCCTCGTCGCGCTCAATAAAAGGACTGGCGACGAAGTCTGGCGCATTAAAGATCCGACTGGCGATTCCGGCGAAAAGAAGCCCGGCAAAGAAAAGGAGGAATGGATCGGTTCCTGGAGCACACCCATCATCATTGATGTCGCCGGGCGAAGAGAAATGGTTTTGCATTGGCCGAATCGCGTTATGGGACTCGATCCGAACTCCGGTCGCGATTATTGGAGTTGCCGGGGCGTGAACGCCCTCGCATATACCTCTCCTCTTTACGACAAACAAAAGCAGATCGTCGTCGCGATGGGCGGCTTTAACGGAATGGCCCTCGCCGTGAAAGCCGGTGGATCGGGCGACGTCACGGGAACACGCCGTCTCTGGCAGCATCCAAAAACGAAACAGCGCATCGGCTCCGGGGTGATCCACGACAATCACATTTATATCCTCAACGATCCTGGCGTCGCCGAATGCTACGAACTGGAGACCGGTAAACTTGTTTGGGAAGAGCGCCTCAAAGGTCCGGCTGCCCGCTCAGACAATTGGTCCTCGATGGTCCTCGCCGATCAAAAGCTCTACGCTATTAATCAAGGTGGCGATTCCTTCGTCCTGAACGCCAGTCCGAAATTTCAGGTGCTCGCCACCAACTCACTCGGCGAACACACCATCGCCTCGATGGCCGCTTCCAATGGCCAACTGTTTATCCGAACCGACAACAACCTCTGGTGCATCGCGGAATGAGTTCGGCTGCAATGTAGCTTCTCGATTCACCAACGCCATAACCCGAAAGGTTGTGCGATATTGCTCCAGCTGATGCCGTCGGCCTTTCAAATAAAAGCCCTTACACCTGACGAGCGCAAAGCGCGACGCGAGCAGCGTCGAGAACGTCAGCGACGGGAAAACGTAGGACGAGCCGAGAAGATGCGCCTCGCGCGTCTGGAAGCGCCGGCCGCGCAACCTCCCCTTTCCACCGCGCCCGCTCGCAGATTTAACGTGGGCTGTTCAGGTTGGTTTTATTGGCATTGGCGCAATTTGTTCTATCCGTCAGGAATTCCGACCAACGAATGGTTCGACTACTACGCGGCTCAGTTCCGCACGGTTGAGCTCAATGCGCCTTTCTATTCGTGGCCCACGGTCGGCACCGTTCAATCGTGGCTCCGCCAGATCGGTCGCCGGCGCTTTGTCTACACGATTAAGGTCAACGAATTGATCACCCACACCCGGCGCTTTGACGGCACACAAGAACTCATTCGCGATTTTGGATACATAGCTGACCTGCTCGGCCCCCGAATGGGTTGCTTCCTCTTCCAACTTCCGCCCAGCTTCCACTACACACCGGAGCGGCTGCGCTCAGTCCTGGCGCAACTCGACGAGTGCCGTCGCAACGTCGTTGAGTTCAGGCATGCGAGTTGGTGGAATGAGGACGTCTACACCGCGTTCCGGGAAACAGGCACGATTTTTTGCTCCTGCAGTGCGCCTCGGCTTCCGGACACTCTCATCAAAACTGCGGACGATATTTACATCCGTTTTCACGGGACACGACGCTGGTACCGCCACAACTATGAAAAGTCCGAACTAGCAGAATGGGCGCACCGCGTGAAGGCCAGTGGCGCCCAACGCGTGTGGGCATACTTCAACAATGATCGCGAGGGTTATGCGATCTCCAATGCCCACGAATTCCTAAAGCAGCTTAAGAAAGGCGAAAGCCCCCAAAGCCTCTAGTCCCGTAGATTTGCCTCGCACGCCGAAACGCCCGTTGGTAAAAACTGTAACCACCACGTGATAAACGATCTAGCAGCTGTATCCCGTGAATGGGATCGGTCCAAATCCAGATTCGCACAACAACGTAACCTCCGCACATGGG
>JBGAGW010000033.1:0-13745 GCA_044226545.1 Limisphaerales bacterium | reverse complement strand
TCTGGCAACATCCAAAAACCAAACAGCGCATCGGTTCCGGCGTGGTTCACGACAATCGCATCTACATTCTGAACGATCCCGGCGTCGCCGAATGCTACGAACTGGAAACGGGTAAACTTGTTTGGGAAGAACGTCTCAAAGGTCCAGCCGCCCGCTCCGACAATTGGTCCTCGATGGTCCTCGCCGACCAAAAACTTTACGCGATTAATCAGGGGGGCGATGCATTTGTTCTGCCTGCCAGCCCAAAATTTCAGGTGCTCGCCACTAATTCGCTCGGCGAACACACCATTGCTTCGATGGCCGCTTCCAACGGTCAGCTATTTATCCGAACCGACAACAACCTTTGGTGCATCGCTGAAGCAGGATTGTCAGGAAAGTAGTAATCTGAATTAATGTATCCGTAATCCAAACTGCGGAGTCATACAGCATGATGAAATTCTTTGTTCCAGCCACATTAGGGGTGGTCTGTCTTGCTTTGCATGCAGAGCCACCGGACCTCAGCAAATTGGATGTCAGTAAACTTCCACCCGCTGCGAAACGAAAGGGCGTAACCTACGCGAAAGATATTAAGCCCCTCTTTGAAGGCTCCTGCTTCCGTTGCCATGGCGAAGAACGCCAAAAGGGCGGACTGCGCCTGGACAGCCTCGAATCGACGCTGAAAGGCGGCGAGGACGGTAAGGTGGTGGTCTCCGGCAAAAGCGATAAGAGCCCGCTCGTAATCGCGATCGCCCAGATAGATCCGGACTATGCAATGCCACCGAAAATGAAGGGTCGGGGACCAGGCGGGCCCGGAGGTCCAGGCGGCCCTCCTCCTGGAGGAGCGCCACCCAAGGGATTCGAGGGCCAAAAGCCTCCCGGTGGTGGACCGGGTGGACCTCCGCCCGGCGGCGGTCCCGGTCGGCCCGGCGGATTCGGCCCTCCACCCAAGCCGCTGACCCCCGAGCAGGTCGGGCTGGTTCGCGCCTGGATAGATCAGGGTGCCAAGTAATTGATGAAGCGGGCGCTGAGCATTTTATTCATCGTTTGCGGATTTACCTATGCTGCCATTCGCCTCGTGCCGTATGTGCGCGAGGCGCAAAATGCCCGGCAAACCCACGAAGGATGGCCGAACAATAATCGCCGCGAATTCCGTTTCGAGGGTGGACCTCCGGATGGGAACCGTCCTCCTCCCCAATTCCGTGGCGGCCCACGTTTCGGTGGCCGCCGCGGCCCTCAAGGACCACCGCCTGGTTTTCAAGCGCCACTCAAGCTCGTCTCGCAATTCGATAAAAACAGCGATGGCTGGCTGAATGCGGAAGAACGGAAAGCCGCCCGCGAATATCTCACCGAAGAGCAATCCGAAGGCCGGATTCGTCGCGGCCCGGGAATGCGGGGAGATATTTCGGGATCGAGCGAACGCGGTCCGGCACTGACGCCGTCCGATGTAAAAAACTTTCCTGAAGCCGGCCTGTACGATCTTCCCATTTTGCGGACCCTCTTTATCGAGTTCGAAGAGGCCGATTGGGAAAAAGAGTTGGCCGATTTCTATCACACCGACGTCAATATTCCTGCAAAGGTGACTGTCGATGGCAAGACGCTCCCGGATGTCGGCATTCACTTTCGCGGCGCGTCCTCTTTCTTCACGGTCGGCCTTGGTCGAAAACATTCGATCAATCTCTCGACCGATTTCATTCACAAAGACCAAAAACTCTACGGCTACCGAACGCTCAATCTCCTCAATTCACACGAAGACCCAACTTTCCTCCGTTCAGTGCTCTACCTTCAGGCCGCGCGCGACTACATTCCTGCGCCTAAAGCCAATTTCATGCGCGTTGCCATCAACGGCGAGAGCTGGGGCATTTATGTGAACGCGCAGCAGTTCAACAAAGATTTCGTGAAAGACTGGTTCGGCACCATCAAGGGCGCACGTTGGAAAGTTCCGGGCAGTCCGCGTGGCCGCGGCAGCCTCGAATATCTGGGCGAAAAATCTTCGGGCTATCGCGAAATTTATGATCTCAAAACCAAAGAGGACAAGAAATCATGGAACGCGTTGATCAAGCTTTGTCGCGTCCTCAACGAAACAGCCGCGGAAAACCTGGAGAAAGAACTCTCCCCCCTTCTCGATATCGACGGCGCGCTGAAATTCCTCGCCCTGGAAAATGCGCTCATCAATTGCGACGGCTATTGGATTCGCAGCAGCGATTACGACCTTTATCGCGACCCGGATGATCGGTTTCACATCATCCCGCACGACGCGAACGAAACCTTCCGCGAGCCCGAAGGTCCAGGATGGCATAGCGATCGGCCGGGAGTGGAACTCGACCCGCTCCAAGGCGCGGATGATCCCGCTAAACCCCTTATCAGCAAATTGCTCGCGGTCCCTTCGCTGCGCACCAAGTACCTCGGCTACATTCGAGACATCGCTGAGAGATGGCTCGATTGGAAAAAGATCGGCCCGCTCGCGGAGCAATACCAGGCGTTGATTGCGGCCGACGTAAAAAACGACACGCACAAACTCTACAGCTCCGAATTGTTCGCCGACGCCGTTACGCGCGAGACGGAACAATCCGGTTTCCGGGGACCGCAGAAGACCGTCAGCCTGCGCGATTTTGTGGAGCAACGGCAAAGATTCCTGCTCAACCACCCGGCCGTAAAACCCGCGGCGATCAAATGATTGCTACGGTTCTGCTCGCATCTCTCAATGCGGGAGGAAGAGTTTTGTCTTCTGTTCGGCAATTCCGTCGAGAATGAACTGAATCGCGAGTGCGGCCAGGAGGAGACCCATGATGCGAGTGGTGAGCTTCATCGCAATCGGCGTGAACAGTTTCGCACCATGCGTTGCAGCCAGTCGCAGCACCCAATAAGAGATATAGCAAACGAAACAGACACAGAGGATCAGGCCGGTTGATTCCGCAACCGTCTTGGCCTGTGACTTTAGGAGAATCACCGTGGAGATGGCGCCCGGTCCCGCCAGCATCGGCACGGCAAGCGGAGTAATGGCGATATCAGATTTTTCAGCACCGGCTTCTTTTTCCTCGCTCGTTTCGTGAACGGGAGAGCGTTGCGCGCGCAACATATCAATCGCAATGAGCAAAAGGACGATACTGCCCGCGATCTTGAAGGCGGACATCGTTATCCCAAGCAATTTGAAGAGTCCTTCGCCCACAAGGATGAACAGGATCAGCATCCCTGCCGCGACGAAGCAGGCGAGACGAGCCATCCGCACCCGGTTGGGTGCGTTGTCGTACGGGGTCATCGCCAGAAACGCTGGAACGGTGGCGATGGGGTCAATGATGACAAGAAGAGAGGTCGTCGCGAGCAGCATGTATTCGAGCAGCCCGTGCATTCCTTTTACTCCGCACAGACCGGCGCCAGCACGGCGTCGCGCATGCCGTGAATGATTTTCTTATCTGCCGGACAGATCGTGGCGAGAATCCCACAAAGCTTCGCGCGAGCTGCGTCACCTGCCCCTTCCACGAAGTAGTACGGGCAGAGTCGGACGCGGCCTTCCATTTTTTGGACCGACCCATTATTGAAGTCGACCCAATCGATCTCAACCAGCCGTGGCTTGTGGTAGCGTTGCAGTACGAACGGATTTTTCTCGAATGCGCCCAACGCGGTATCGACCGCTTCGCTCCATTCCGAATGCGCCATATCGCTCCCGAGATAAACTCCCCGAGCACCCCAGGCGTGCTCGGAGAAACCGGAGACCTTCAGAATTAGATCCCTCTCCTTTTGCGAGAGCCCTTTCAACTGCTGCCAATCCGTAATATCGAGTTCAGGAATGGCCCCGTGCGGAGGAAGCGGCGCCGGATCAACGATCCAGGTGTAAGGGGCAAGTTCCAGCATCTTCTTGAGAAAACCATCTCCCAGTTCCTGCCGCCAGAATTCGCGCAGGTTGCGGTTCCAGAGCAGCGCGAAAAGCATCTTCTCTTCAAAAAAAGATTTCGGCGGCGAGGTGACAAACAACTCGCCACGTTCGGCGCGTTCGAAAATCTCAAATGCGTTTTTAACATTCGGAAGATCGAACAGCTCGAAAAACCGATAGACCGAATCGCCGTTGGCAAAGTCGCGGAAATGGCTGTCGCGAACTTTAAACCGCCCTGTTTCTTCAGCGAGCCACTCCATTTCCGGAGCGTACGTTTCGGACTCCTTCGAAATCACGACGTGCACGTTTGAATTCGCCGGAAAGATCGAACTGAAACCGTCCTGCATTCCACGCGCACCACCGATCACCTCTCCGAATTCCTGGCCCTGCGCGCGTAATTCGGAATAAGTTTTATTCAACCAGCCGGTGAGGCCAATGCCGCCAGGGACGCTATCCAGTTCGGAAACCTTCAGGCCTTCATCGGTCAGCAGAATATCGGGGCGGATCACACGCGGCAGATCGTTCTTAAAGGCAGGACCGCGCTGCCAATTGCGAATCTGCTCGGGCTTGCCACGCTCGAGGTAAGCTGCGGGCCATTCGGGCAACTTGCCGCTAATGCTCTTGCGATAGAGCTGATTGAGCGCGCGGTTGAACTGTAGCAGCACGCGGCCAAGCTTTTCCACTTCGCCGATGGTTCTGCGGTCGAGTTTGAAAGGCGCAGGAGAGATGCGCCAGTCCATCCCGGCGAAAAGGCCGTGCCCCGGAATACGCGATCGGACAAATTCCGCCGCCGCTTGATTCGATAAGCTCATTACACCCGCACCTGGCCAGTGCCAAACCCCAGCCACTTGTAAGTGGTCAGCTCCTCCAACCCCATCGGCCCTCGCGCACCGATCTTGTCGGTACTGATGCCGATCTCAGCGCCCATCCCGAATTCACCACCGTCCGTAAATCGGGTCGAGGCGTTCCAATAAACCGCGGCCGAATCAACCTCAGCGAGAAACTTCTGCGCCCGGTTTTCATCCATCGTCACGATTGCATCGCTGTGGGCCGAACCGAAATGATTGATGTGCTCGATCGCTTGAGCCACATCATCGACTACGCGCACATTCAGGATGAAATCGTTGTACTCCGTCGAGTAATCAGCATCCGTGGCAGATTTGACTCTTGCACCTAGAATGCGTTGAGTCGATTGGTCCCCGCGCAATTCAACGTTGTAGCCTTTCAGGCGCTCGCCAAGTTCAGGCAGAAATTTCGGAGCGACGGCCGAGTGAACGAGCAATGTCTCCATCGCATTGCAAACTGCAGGTCGTTGGACCTTGGCATTCATCGCGATTTCGCCTGCCATTTTCAGGTCAGCCTTTTCATCCACGTAAACGTGGCAGACACCTTTGTAATGTTTGATCACCGGCACTTTCGAGCAGTCCGTAACCGCCCGAATCAATCCTTCTCCGCCGCGCGGCATGCAGAGATCGATAAACTGCGTCAGTGAAAGAAGCTCCTTGATCGCTTCGCGGTCTGTGGTGGGCACGACCTGGATTGCGTGCTCCGGAAAACTGGGGAACGCTTTCTTCGCCGCTTCGATCATGATCGAAGCGATGGCAAGGTTGGAGTGAATCGCCTCCTTGCCGCCCCGCAGAATCGTCGCATTACCTGACTTGAAGCAAAGACTCGCAGCGTCTGCTGTTACATTGGGGCGCGACTCATAAATAATGACAACGACACCAACGGGAGTCGCCACCTTCCGCAACTTCAAACCATTTGGACGAACCCGTTCGTCGAGCACTCGCCCCAGCGGGTCAGGTAACGCGGCGACTTCGCGCAGACCTTTCGCCATGGCGCCAATCCGTTTTTCATCGAGTCGCAGCCGATCTTGCATCGCCGCCGTGAGTCCGTAGCCAACGCTCGCTTCCATGTCCTTCGCATTGGCAGCTTTAATCGTGTCTTTTTGCGCCTCCAGCGCGTCGGCCATGGCCAACAGGCACTTGTTTCGGTCGTGCGTGCTCAGAATGGCTAGCGCTCGCGAAGCCGCTTTGGCCTGCTGAGCCAGCTTGAGCACTATTTCCGACACATTCATGGCTCGCACCTTAATCCAGAGCCGCTCCAGCGCCAAACCGGAAAAGGGAGACGCAGTTCATAAAAAAAGGAGGTAGCCCCGCCTGTGAAGGTGGGGCTGTTTCTTTGGTCGAAGACTTCGGCCACGGCTTCACAGCCGTCGCTACGCGGGTAAACGCCAGGTCTCGCCCACCGATCTCAGAGCGATGCGCTCCGGAGAGATGGCCTGTTCGAGCCGTGTGAGCGGTTCGCGCAAAGGCTCCTGGCCGATCGGGAAGGTGCTGTGGTGAATCGGCACCATGTAATTTGCTCCGCAAGCGTCAACCATTTTGACCGCCTGTTCCGGCGTGCAATGAGTACGCGCGTCTCGCCCGTACGAGCCGATGGGCATGATCGCGAAATCGACCTGGGAGGACTTTAGACTGTCGAATGCGCTGGTCAGCGCGGTATCGCCACCGAAAACAACTGTTTTGCCGCCCCGCTTGAGCAGGTAACCGACGTAACCGCGATAGGTATCGCTGCGCCAGCGCGCGCCCCAATGCTTCACTTCGAGGGCTCTGACCTCCACATCACCGGAGAGCGTCGGGACGGTGGTTGTCTCATTCCAGCGAAGTTCGCGGGCGGAACGCAAGCCGCAGGCAACAACCAGATCGCTTGTTTTCGGCGCGGTGAGCACCGGAACGTTTTTGGGGAGCAGTTCCAGCGAGGGCAAATCGAGATGGTCCATGTGCGCATGAGAAAGCAGCACCAGATCAATTCGCGGCAACTTTCCAATATTCAGCGCAGGACTAACCAGACGTTTGCGCCCAACCGTAGCGAACCCAAGCTGCGCGCCTACGCGGTCGAACAGTACCGGGTCCGTGAGAATATTTACGCCGAAGAAGTTAATTAACACCGTGGCGTGACCGACCCAGCACACATCCACGGTCTTGTCGGTCCAGTTCGAGGTGTCGACAGGGGAAATCTGCACCACGTCGCGCTCGGCATCGGTGCAAGCTCCACGAATCACTCGCGCGCCAATTGAATCGGATTGGTACAGCCAACCGCAAACGCCTGCGGCAGCAAGGCCGGTCATGAAGGAACGTCGTGAAAATGCCTGGTCACTCATCCGAAGTCAGGGAAAAGAGTAGCCCTGCTTCCGGTTTGCGCAACCTGATTTCGTTACTTCTTTTCTTTGATTGCAGCGTTAGTCACTGGTGCAGGCGCGGGGCTGACCTTCAAGGTCGCCGGAGCGTCATTGGTTCCGAAAAAGCGCGTGTAAATCGGACTAAAATCGGGATGCGTTTTTCGGAAGTCGTTAAAACTTCCCCGTACTTTTTCGACGAACTCCGGCATGCCAGAACGATCCACCTCCGCGAGATACCGCACCAGTTCTGCGGTTTGCCGGCGAACCAGGACAACCTGCCGGTAAAGATAGATAAAGACCGTTCCTGTCAGGATCAACACCGAAACAGCCGTGGCCTGGACCAGGCGCCTGAGGCTGGTGTATTGCACCTCGAGGTCGTTCTTGAAGGCCTGCGGCACGTCCGGTTGATCGGAAGGAATATTCATCGCGCCGCTCCTGCCGGTTGATTCGTTTCGATGCGGCTGCGCATGCCGAGACTTTGCAGGACCGGGACGATATCCGGGTTCCGTTTCGCGTATTCGATCGCTTCGGTCGCCAGCGCCTGCATTGCCGCGCGATTGTTATTCGCGCGGCCCACTTCGGATTGGGCCATGCCCAACTGGCGAGTGCACTGCAAATACCAATAACAAAGGCCCGCTGTGAGTGTCACACTCACCAGCAGGGCCGTGGCGAGAAGCATCGTAATCGGCTCCCGGTTCATGGCGCGCAGCTTATTCAGCGGTGCGCGCGAATGTCCACGGTTTTCGGTTCACTTGCCGATGAAAAGCGCGAACAGATCGATGATGAAGAGCAGCACAATGGTGATCTCGAGAAAGAGCATCCAGCGGTTGGACTGATCGTGCTGCAGAATCTGGTAAAGGTTGTCCAGCGTGCGCAGTTTTTCATCGACCATTTTGTGCCAATCCGCCAGGTGGAAACGCGACGCAATGGTTTCGTAAACTCGCGCGAGGTGCCAATCGCCAAAAAACTTCGTGATGTTCGAGAGCTCGTCGCTGTAGCGCGCCAGGTCGATGCGGATTTCGCGCAACTCCACGAGAACTTCATTGCGCTTGCGATAAGCGCGCGTTCGCATATCCCGGTACGAACGATCCAGAGCGCGATCCAACAGACGGTCGTAGGCCTCCAGTTCCGCGAGGTGCAGATTGGCGAGCTCGATCACATACAACACTTCGGAAAAATCTTTCGGTTCATCGATGACGAGCGCGGCGTCCCAATCGATTACGATTAGGTCATTCTGATAGTAGCTGAGATAACGCCCAGTGGATTCCACCGACTCCTGTTCCGAAAGCTTTTCCAAATCTTGCTCCTGGGTGAGCACAGCAGCGATCTCGCGCCGACGGGCGTGCAACCAGTCCTCAGCGCGCATTTCGGGGGCCGGCAGGACGCTTCCGGTTTCCAGACAAAAAACGGTGTAAGCCTCCTCTTCCGCCAGATATTCCAGTGGCCGCACCAGGTGCGGACGCAGGTCGACATAAATCTGTTCGGCCAATTCCCGGACCTCCGCATGCAGGCTCCGGCCGTCGAATGTCAGATCATGGTATTCGACGAGATCGTCGAGATGCTCCACTTCAAACGGAACGCAAACGGTGATGCTGATCGCTCCGATGGGTAGCAACTTCACCACGCGTTCCATCGCAATCGGCCCGTGAGGACCTTCCCGTTTGCAGAGCGGCAGCCGAATCATTTGCGGCCGGAAAAAGAATGGGTGCCTCGGACTTCGTTTGCTCGCGTCAACTTTGAACTGCTCGACCTTCTGCCCGAGTAATTCCTGCACCGGAGCGCGTCCCATCTCGTACGCGATGTCGAACGCGAACATGTAAACCGCCTGGCCCCGATACTTTCCCATGTCCGGAACATAAGTGATCCGTCTTAAAGGGACCAGCTGAGTGCTGTTCATCAACCCACATTTTTTGCGCTGCGACGCGCAATTTTCCCAACACTGTTTTGGACAAACTGCGGTGGCCGGTGTAGGTAAAGAGAAGTTGCTTGCCACCGGGCGGGGAATTCTCTTCAATGCCCGGCCCGTCAGGAAACTTCGGGTTGGCTGGATAGCTCAGTCGGTAGAGCAGAGGACTGAAAATCCTTGTGTCGGCGGTTCAATTCCGTCTCCAGCCACCACCTTCAGATTATCTGCTAATTCGCCGTTTCAGAGGCTAACCCCGACAGCGCAGTGGAATAAGATAGAGGCGTTGCGCCCGGATTGTGTGGTCTGGTGTTTAATTGAACGCGCTCGAGACGTCCGGAAGTGTTTCCTTCAGAATCGTTCGAATGGACAGCTTCTCTTCCGCACTCAAGTGCGGGGATCCTTCATTCTCGCGAAGCGCTGAAGCGAGTTCGCGCAAGACGCGCGTCTTCATTTCTGCAGGCATGGCGCTAAAAATCGGCGAATAGATCATGTAGCTGCAGCGATTCGCGAAGAGCCGCTGACGCAAATCGAAATCTTTGAGAGAGCGTCCACTAGACGCCGCGCGCCGATTGCTCAGGAACGCTGTCTTAAGATCCGAATCACCTTGAACTCCGCCTTCCGGCAAAGGCGGTTCATCGGCGAACAGGATATAGCGAACCAGGTCGCGCGCCTGCGTATCGAGTTCCGCGTTTTGCGCGACATTGAGTTGTCCAGCGCTCACGTGCAGTAAATATCTTGTGCGGTAAGTCGCTTCGAGCACTCGGTTGACGAAGCCGGCTTGATGCTCCAGTAACAAGTGCGCAAGCAAATCGCTTCTCGGGACCAGATATTTGCCAAAATCGAAACGTTGGCCCGGTTCGAGCATCTGTTTGGTGATTTCTCCTTCGTGCATGCGACCGATCAAGTTGCCCCAATGATTGGTCATTACACCCTGACCGGTCACGTACCATCCACCGAAACGCTGCTCAAACGGAATTTGATGGCCGGTATCCTCCTTGCGAAAGGCGTCGAGACTCCCCCCGCTCGGAGCTGGAACGACCGATTGCAGGACCAGCCCGGGAACGTAGCGCGAATCGGCCGCCGAATGACAGTTCATGCAGCGCGCGGCTCTCTCAGGCTGAATCTTCTCGCCGGCTCGCGGGATCGGGAAGATGTAGAAAATCCCACCCAGATCAGGATCGAGCGAAAGAATCTCTATCTTCCCGCCCGGAATGAAACCGACGTAGACATCCTCATTGAAGTAAAGTGCCCGAGGATTCGCGGGCGAGATGAGACTCAATTGCAGGCTTGTCGTGGAAAAGACGAGCACTTGCGATTCCTTAGGCACTTTCAACGCGGATAGCAATGATTTCAGAAACGCCTTCTGGCCGGATTGATCAAGTGCGACACGTCCGTTCTCCATCTCCGCCTTGAGCCGCGTGAAAGGATCGTTCAGCGCACGTTGCAGATAGAAATGCGGCGCTTCGTTGATCGCGCTGTACGGAGGGGCATCGGCGGCAACGGATAAAACCAGGAATATGAGCACTAGCAAACGCATCAATTTTAACGGGAGGAAAAATCCACGCTCGCAGCGAAAATTGCCAATCCAAAAAGAGCGCCTTTAAGCTGGCCGGGAGGCAGCAATTGGGTGCTCGAACGGGTGCAGACTCTCGGCGGCACCTTCGCCGTCTTCAATTATGCCACACGCGCCAACGCCAGCGATTCGAGCATCGTCGTCGACTTGCCGGTGGAACAAAACACGGCCTTCTTCGCCTGCGCAAGCAATGAAGCGAGGCGAGTTGCACCGTTCACTCCTTATGTTGATGAATATCGGCGGGCGCCAATTCGCCCGCTTTGATCGGGAAAGGAAGCCAATTCTGTCGCGGAGGAAGCGGACAGGTCGCGAACTCCGTAAAACCGCACGGCGGGGTGTAAGCGCGATTGAAATCGATGATGACTCGGTCGCCATTCGTCGGTTTTTCAACGTAAAGAAATCGTCCGGCGGGATAGGTGGTATCACCCGCGGTTTCGTCATGGAACATGACGAAAAAGTCTGGAGTTTCCGGCTCAACCGCTACGGCCAATCGTCTTTCGGCGCCACCTGCGTCGAAAATAATTTCACCAGGACTCGTGAAATCCTGAAACGAACCGGTCACGTCGGGCACGTGCAACTTTCGCACCTCCCGGAAAGGACTAAAACGCCCCTCCAGCCGCCAGTTCCGGTCATAAGCAAAATAGCGCAGACCTTTAAAATGTCGGCGTGCGGCGGATTCCGAATCGCGAACGCGCAAGCCAATCCGGTCGCCGCGCTGAATGACAACAATCGAAACCGATCCGATCTGCAACCGCGTCGCATTCGTCGATGCGTCTGTTACCAGATTAACCCTTTCGACGTGCTCGCCCGAAATTCGAACGTCAGCATCGGTTGCGGCGGTGAAGGCAACGTTCGTGCCGCGTCTTGAGAAGACACCTAAATGAATCGGCAACCGATCCGCTCTCAGGATCGCATCGTTGGTCGGCGCGCTCCCGGCCGAGTTCTCGCCTTCATACAACCAGTGCAATCCGATCAGAGTTGTCCATCCGTTCGTTCCAGCAACCGACTCAGCACGGCGGCCTTGCCAGGCGATCCATTCTTGCGGGGCAGAAGCTGGTTTAGGAGTGGAACATCCGCACCAAAACAACACCACACCTGCCAGACCAATATTCAAACTTTCGCGAGTCATGAAGGTCATGCGTTTGGGTGAATTCGATTCTGGATTCGCTCTATTCGCAGGAAACCTGTGGACGCTGGCAGCCACTGCTTACATGACTTTTCTTGAATGGCCCATGAACGGGCAGAGGACAACTGAGCACAAATTGATCTTGCAGTACTGGGGCAGCAACGCAATCCGTGACTTTGTAGATGCGTCGTTGCCCAAACAGCACGATGTGTAAATACCAACTGTGCGACGACTTTCGGATTGAAAACGCTATCGGTCGGAATACTCCTTGGAAAGAGATACTTATTAGGCTGGTCATTTAATCTAGTTAGCCAACATACTACTTGACTTTCACTGGTTGCTCATCCCCTGCGGGGCGTACAGGTTCCTGGTGTTCGCATTATGTCGAATTCCGTTTTGGCCTGTTTGCCAAAACGGAGGTTTGGTTGGAATAGGCCGCTCTCGAGGAGGGAGCGGCTTTCCGCTTTTTGGGGTGTCCAGCGCAAGATACCGCTAACAAATAGCAATTTACCGGAAGCAACCAAAGCCCAGCACTTTATTTTAGGCACGACAGAATGACGCAAGAAGCAAACCAAAACCAACCGGAACACGCGCAGCGAATCCAGGTGTCGCTTGAAAGATGCTCCATGGGGCGTCGCGTGAAAATCGAGGTGGAGAACCACGATCCTGTGCTCGGTTGGTATACATCAGGGGCACTCGCGCTTCCTTTGGAACAGTTGCCCATTCTCGAGCAGGCTGTTGACGAAATCCGCCGCTGTCCCGACACTGAACAGTACGGCAAAATCATACCGTTTCCTGGAATTCAGTCGGCTTAAGTACAGCCGAGTACAAAAGGGCATCTCCCGGTTCTTGGGATCGATGCCGCCTTGCAAAACCTCACTCTCAAAAGTACCCTGCCGTCAATGGATGAGCAGTTATTGCAGTACGTTCCGGTGGTGATGCTCGGCGCGCTCGCCGTTGCTTTCGCTGCGGGGACTCTTGTGATGTCCGTTGTCGTCGGCAAAGTCGGCAAGCGCTACAATATCAAGGACACGCCCTACGAGTGCGGTATGTTGCCCGTGGGGGAGGGGAGCACGCGCCTTTCCGTAAAGTTTTACCTGGTCGCGATGCTCTTCATTCTTTTCGATATCGAAGTCGTTTTTCTTTATCCCTGGGCAGTAGTTTATCGCGACATGCTCAAGACCGACCCAAACCTGATCTTTGGATCGATGCTCTCTTTCCTGGGAATTCTTTTCATCGGGTATATCTACGCCGTCAAAAAGGGCGCGTTTGACTGGAAGAGCTGATCTCGGCCTTAATAATCCTTGGGACGTACGGAGATATGATCAAATTCGGCACCTCTGGCTGGCGCGGGCTAATTGCGCGCGACTTCACTTTTGATAATGTGCGCGTCGCGACGCAAGGCATCGCGGATTATCTTAACGAAGAGCTGAAGAACGCAGGTTCTTCGATCGCGGGCCTTAAACCAGTCGTCATTCTCGGGTACGACACGCGCTTTCTCGGACGCGAGTTTTCCCTTGCGGCGGCCGAAGTTCTCGAGAAAAACGGCATCACTCCGTTATTGTGCGACCGCGACACACCCACACCTGTCATCTCGCACAATATCCGTGTTCGGAAGGCCATCGGCGGCATCAACATGACCGCCTCGCACAACCCGGCCGAGTACCAGGGGCTGAAGTTTTCCACGTCGAACGGCGCGGCCGCGCCTCCTGAAGTCACCAAACGAATCGAAGCGCACATTGCCAGGCGCCAGGCGGCCGGTTGGAGCATCAAGAGCGCTGTGGTCGGCACGTACCAGTGCAAAACTTTCGATCCCAAGCCGGCTTACTTTAAGCAGATCCAAAAGCTCATTGACTTCGACGCGATCCGCCGCGCGAAAATGAAACTCGCGGTCGAATTGATGTACGGCACTGGTCGTGGATATCTCGATACTCTGCTGGAAGAAGCGGGCGCGAAGCTGACTGTGTTCCACAATGAGCCCAATCCATTGTTTGGTGGACATCATCCGGAGCCAAACGCCGAAGGCATGTCCGAAGCCCGCGCTGTGATTCTCAAGGGCAAAGCCTCTCTTGGTCTCGGCCTGGATGGCGATGCCGATCGGTTCGGCATTGT
>JBGAGW010000019.1:0-134358 GCA_044226545.1 Limisphaerales bacterium | reverse complement strand
CAAGGCCCGATTCCGATGACGATTCGCAGGCCGCCTAACACGACGCTGGAGCCAACGCGGTTGGACGCGCTCGGTTTGCCGAGAGTGTGGAGGAGTTCTTGTGTTTTGCGTCCGCGTGGCTCAGCTTTTGAGCGTTAGGCGTCGAATGCCTCCATGCAATGGTTGTTCCTAATTCTGAGTTTCGTGCCCGCCGCCTTTCTAGTCGTTGGGTGGGCTTTTCTACCGTCAGGGGAGGCGTGGGGAGAGCTTTTCACGTTACTGGTAATCAGCTGCGCCACGAGTGTTGCGCTCATGGCCTCAGGCGTTGTTTGGGCGCGAGTTCGACGCAGGTCACATGAGTCGGCGGCTGTTTTGATTACCGGGACAGTGGTGGCATCTTTGCCGATACTTTTATATGGCTTCTGGTTTCTACTGCACATTTTCTAACAGCCGCACGTTTCAGCCTAACACGACGCTGGAGCCAACGCGGACGGGCACGCTCGGTTTGCCGAGAGTGCTCAGGAGTTCTTGTGTTTTGTGGCCGCGTGGCTCAGCGTTTGAGCGTTAGGCGTCGGATGAAGCGGCTCCGTCAAGTTTTACGCCACGGTCGGAATATCGTAATTCCGTGTCTATGGATTTCGGGCGTATTTTTGCCGGTTTATGTCGCGGGAGCGATTCTCCTGAGCGTGCTGGTCAAACGAGGCGTCGTGTCGGATCGCCCTTCGACTGCAGTCTATACGATTGCCTCCCTTTATACTCCTTTCTTTGTAGCCGTTGAGCAGATTCCGGGAGCCGACGAGTGCTTCGCACGGTTCACCTCTTGGCTCGCCGGAGCTGAACGATGATCCCGCCGCCTAACACGACGCTGGAGCCAACGCGGACGGGCGCGCTCGATTGGCCGAGAGTGTTTGATTCGGGTTGTGTTTTCAGGCCGCGTGGCTCAGCTTTTGAGCGTTAGGCGTCTATGGAGGCGATTGGTAAAATCCTCGCCATCGCCGCTCTAGCTTTTTGGCTGGGCTCCGCCGTCTTCTTTGGCTTCACTGGCGGACCTCTCGTTGGCATAAGTGTGCTATTCTATCCCCTCCCGGCGCTCTTTGGATGGTATTTCTTTCCGGTGGTGGTGCTGTTTGTTGTTCTGCTGTGGTGCGGTTATACCCAACGGCTTCTCGGATTCGGACCCAGAGTTTTCTTCATTGCTCTGGGAGGTCTCGTAGGCGGCATCACGATGTTCGTGCTCACCCGCGGTCCCGGCGATAGTCTCGCGGGAGAGGCTTTTGTAGCGGCTGGCATTGTATCTGGCCTACTCGCCACGATTTTGATTACTACGTGGAAGCAGCATGAGCACGCCTAACACGGCGCTGGAGCCAACGCGGAGGGGCGCGCTCGGTTGGCCGAGAGTGTGCGGGTGTTCTTGTGTTTTTCTTCCGCGTGGCTCAGCTTTTGAGCGTTAGGCGTCACGAGTTTTCGGAATGAAGTCGCGCATCATGTACATCGAACGCAAAGCTGGTAATCTGACAGGTGAAGCTCGCATAGGACGCGTCACTTTTAACCGGACGGGGCGGACCATTTTCTATCGAGACCAGGTATTTCGGCGCATGGTTGGCGGCGGGTTCAAGTCAAATTATGTAGATGCCGCGACGGGCGAGGGCTACTGGATTTCCGGGCCGAAGCGGCGGGGCGGCGACAGGATGTATAGCTCGGCTCTGCCGGTGGAGATTGACGACGACGCGCGCGTTGAGTATTGGCGTGATATTCGGCGCGCGCCGGAGAGGACGGATGAGCGGGCCGCCTAACACGACGCTGGAGGCAACGCGGAGGGACGCGCTCGGTTGGCCGAGAGTGTGCGGGGAGTTCTTGTGTTTTGGGCCGCGTGGCTCAGCTTTTGAGCGTTAGGCGTCATCCGGTATGGAGCTTATAATCCTGCTGGCTTTCGTTGCAGCATGGGTGCTCGGTGCATTCCTCAGCCGGAAGCTTTGGCGACGCGGGAGGCACTGGTCCCCTGCTCGGCGTTCGCTCGCTGCCAGCTCACTTGCGGCGCTGTTCTTCGCGCCCAGCTTGCTGGTTCTAGGCCCGGCGATTCTTCCATTCCCATTTCTGGGCGTCATAGTTGTTGGTTATGCGCTCTTCGGCGGTGTTGGGCCGGCTCTCTTTATTGTTGTCCCGTTCAGTGTTACTTGGCTGATTTGTTTGTTCATTTCATGTGCCATGCAAGCTAACGAAACACATGACGACACCGTCTAACACGACGCTGGAGCCAACGCGGACGGGCGCGCTCGGTTTGCGAGAGTGTGCGGGAGTTCTTGTGTTTTTGGACCGTGGCTCAGCTTTTGAGCGTTAGACGTCATGCGTGATCCATTCGACTTCTCGTGGATGAACGGGCGGAAAGTTGAGTTTTCGTTTTCCGAACCCGCCACATGGTTCGTCACCTTCGGTGACTCTCTTACGATCAGCGTGTGTTGCCCTTGGCGATTGATTCGCCATGGCGGTATTGCGGTGAGTAGCGACGACCACCTACAGAAGTTCGGGCTACCCGCACCCATTGACGCTGCAGAGCGCGCGACTTCGTTGCTCGCGGATTCGACTGTGGAGCGCGTGGAGTTGCGCGAGGGCACGGCAGATTTATTTGTTTATTTTCAGGACGATTGCCGACTTGAGATCATTCCTCTCTCCTCCGGTTACGAGAGCTGGCAGGTCTCGACACCGTCAGGAAAGCGGGTCATAGCACAGGGAGGAGGTCAGCTTTCAGCATGGTAGAGGTGCCGCCTAACACGACGCTGGAGCCAACGCGGACGGGCGCACCGGGTTTCCCGAGAGTGTGCGGGAGTTCTTGTGTTTTTGTTCCGCGTGGCTCAGCTTTTGAGCGTTAGGCGTCAATATGTGGCCATTTCGAAAAAAGTCTTCGCAACCATTAAACCTGCCTATTGAGGGACCCTGGTCCGTTAGTCACGGCGAGAATGAAGGCAAGGCCGCTATCGTGAGAACGAACAGTGGCTACAAGGAGTTTGTCCCGCTCGCGGGTTATGAGCACCAGCTTGGGATTGCTGTGCCGTTCCGTGCTCCCGAGCCTACAGGATTACCGTCTCCAGAAGAAAACATGCAACTCGGCGATCTGGAGGACGCACTTTGTGATAGCCTACAGATCGACGCCGAGTCCCTCTTTGTCGCGACGATTACGACCAGCGGCATGAAAGAATTCGTCTTTTACACCAAAGCTCCAGAGCAGGTAAAGGAGCGCTTCGAAGCTGTTCGAAGCACCATTACCTCACACGAGTTACAGTTTATGATCCAGCCGGACAAACAATGGGAGACTTATGCGCAACTCGCCTAACACGACGCTGGAGCCAACGCGGACGGGTGCGCTCGGTTGGCCGAGAGTGTGCGGGAGTTCTTGTGTTTTCTGGCCGCGTGGCTCAGCTTTGGAGCGTTAGGCGTCTCCCCATCCATGCAAACGGAATACGAATGCATCGACTGTCGTAAGCAATTCTTCGTTGAAATTACCGACGAGGAATACAAGACGTCCCTATGGGAGACGCACGCGGAAGTGTGTCCACAATGCGGCCGTACGGTTGGTACGGGAAACGTCCAGTGCCGAGCATGCGGAAACCAGTTTGTCTTACGTTTTCCGCACTGGCACGTAATGTGTGATGTGGCTGGCGGCAACTGTCCGAAGTGTGGCGAAAACTATTTATCATTGTGCATCTGTTGATGGCTTACCATACGGAGACGCCTTTCAAGCATGAGCTACGCCCGCCTAACACGGCGCTGGAGCCAACGCGGACGAGCGCACGCGGTTGGCCGAGAGTGTCTGGATTTGGTTGCGCTTTCTGGCCGCGTGGCTCAGCTTTTGAGCGTTAGGCGTCCTCACGCACATGCCACTCGACGACTACGAGTTCCGTCCGATTACCTTTCAGGGAGTGACGTTTCCTGCAACGCTGATGGGCATCTCTATCCTCGAGCCAGTGCTTCGCATTGAAGACGAGGATTTGGGTGATTGGCTCTGGCGTTTGTCGATCTGTTGCGGGTTTCCGAAGCGGACAGCAGCGGAGCGGTGCGTCCGTTGCGCGCGTCAGTCTGTCGACTTGATGCTTGAGCATCGGCAGCAGGTGCTCGAAGGCATTCACCAGCGTCTCGCGCCGCATGGTTTCGACCCAGAGACCACTTATCATGATTGGTTGTTGGCCTTGCAGCGAATCGCTGAATTGAGCGCTGCGACGGACGGAGAGTGTGTTTGGTCTGCACCGTCACACAGTCGCGACCAGCTGAAGACTGAAGCTGACGTTCGCACATTAATTGATAGACTCTCGGAGCATGACATCGGAAACGCCTAACACGACGCTGGAGCCAACGCGGAGGAGCGCTCCCGGTTTGCCGAGAGCGTATGGGAGCTTTTTGTGTTTTTGGTCCGCGTGGCTCAGCTTTTGAGCGTTAGGCGTCGCTTATGTCCAGGACTGCTTACATTCTTGAATCTGTCGGAATGGGTGTTTGTATCGGCTACGTCCTGATTTGTTGGGCGGCTGACTTGGGCCACGTTGGCAACATGCATCCGGGAGTGAGATACCATCTCCTCTTTCCAGCCGGTTTGGTTTGCACGCTCATCGGGCTGGCACTTTCAGTTCTGGCGCTCCGGCGCAGGCGAGTATTTGCGTTACTCACGTTGGCAGGCTGTTTTCTGTGGATGATATGGTCTTTACTGCCACGATTTTGAGGCCGCCTAACACGACGCTGGATCCAACGCGGACGCGCGCGCCCGGTTTGCCGGGAGCGTGCGGGAGTTCTTGTGTTTTTGGTCCGCGTGGCTCAGCTTTTGAGCGTTAGGCGTCGCTCGCGTATCGAATCGAATATGGGATTCTCACTTTCTTGGCTCGCCACCAAAAGCAAATCAGCCGAAGCAGTGCTCAGTGAGCTCGAACTGCGCTCTACCGGCAAGCGCGGCGAAGTAGCCCGTTCGCCGCTCGTCGGGGCCAGCTCAGATGCCGGATGGTTTCTCATTATCGCCAGCCGTTGCGAGCATCGCATCATCAGCGGGCCAGTGGTGGAGCGTCTTTCCGCCGGTTGCGAGGTTCTCACATGTACGGTCGAGGAGCATGCCATGTTCAGCGAGGCGAGGGGCTGGCGTGATGGGCATCGGCTGTGGTCGGTTACTCATCGTGGCGACAACGACGCAACCAAGAAAATTGTCAGCGAGGAGGGCACATTTCCATCGGAGTATTCTTCTATCCGTGAGCGCTTATTTCGGCAGCAGGAGGCGGAGAATGCCGGGGATGCCGAGGTCGATTTTCTCTTCGAGATTCCGGTTGTGCTAGTTCAGACCTTTACCGGCTACAAGCACGACGAGGTTAGTCCAGCTTTCGAGGCACACGGTTTCAAGTTACTTGAGTCCACTAAAAAGTCGTTGTTGCAGCGTCTTTTTTCGAAATGACCACAACGCCTAACACGGCGCTGGAGCCAACGCGGTTGAGCGCGCTTGGTTCGCCGAGAGTGTGCGGGTGTTCTTGTGTTTTCGGGCCGCGTGGCTCAGCTTTAGAGCGTTAGGCGTCTCCTGATATTCGACCATGAGCGACATTGTCTTTGAACTTCAAGAGCAACTCACGCCGATTCTCCAGGCTGGCGATTTGCCGCAGTGCGAACGTACAGTTGCAGCAACACTCGCCGCGCTGCCGCGCTCCCCGTTTCACATCATCCTCGATCTTTCCATTACCAGTGACCCAAAGGAGGTTGCCGCTGGTTTTGATGAGTTTTTTCAGCAGATGAGCGAGAGCTTCAAGATCGGTTCCGCCTATGCGGAGATGAATGGCTTTGATATCAATACCGACCTGTGGTTTTGCCAACCGTTTGCCTTTGAGCAATACGGTGGCCACGATGACTATGATTGGCTTTCCGATTGGCAGGGTGAGACGGAGAGCGGCTTTCCCATTGAGGGGCTTGAGTCATTACAGGAAGTTTATGCGAGCGACGCGTTCCGCGATACGCGATTCGACGATGCCTGCTCGGTGACCAGCCTTCTGGTAGTCATTCGCTTTCAGGATTTGATTCGACGAGCGGCGCCGCACATGCAGAAGTTGAGCTTTCCTCTCCTGGCGACGGCGCACGATTACGATTTCATTTATGAGGTTCGAGGCGACACCTAACACGACGCTGGAGCCAACGCGGACGGGTGCGCTCGGTTGGCCGAGAGTGTGCGGGAGTTCTTGTGCTTTTGGTCCGCGTGGCTCAGCTTTTGAGCGTTAGGCGTCATGCGTGATCCATTCGACTTCTCGTGGATGAACGGGCGAAAAGTTGAGTTTTCGTTTTCCGAACCCGCCACATGGTTCGTCACCTTCGGTGACTCTCTTACGATCAGCGTGTGTTGCCCTTGGCGATTGATTCGCCATGGCGGTATTGCGGTGAGTAGCGACGACCACCTACAGAAGTTCGGACTACCCGCACCCATTGACGCTGCAGAGCGCGCGACTTCGTTGCTCGCGGATTCGACTGTGGAGCGCGTGGAGTTGCGCGAGGGCACGGCAGATTTATTTGTTTATTTTCAGGACGATTGTCGACTTGAGATTATTCCTCTCTCCTCCGGTTACGAGAGCTGGCAGGTCTCGACACCGTCAGGAAAGCGGGTCATAGCACAGGGAGGAGGTCAGCTTTCAGCATGGTAGAGGTGCCGCCTAACACGACGCTGGAGCCAACGCGGACGGGCGCACCGGGTTTCCCGAGAGTGTGCGGGAGTTCTTGTGTTTTTGTTCCGCGTGGCTCAGCTTTTGAGCGTTAGGCGTCAATATGTGGCCATTTCGAAAAAAGTCTTCGCAACCATTAAACCTGCCTATTGAGGGACCCTGGTCCGTTAGTCACGGCGAGAATGAAGGCAAGGCCGCTATCGTGAGAACGAACAGTGGCTACAAGGAGTTTGTCCCGCTCGCGGGTTATGAGCACCAGCTTGGGATTGCTGTGCCGTTCCGTGCTCCCGAGCCTACAGGATTACCGTCTCCAGAAGAAAACATGCAACTCGGCGATCTGGAGGACGCACTTTGTGATAGCCTACAGATCGACGCCGAGTCCCTCTTTGTCGCGACGATTACGACCAGCGGCATGAAAGAATTCGTCTTTTACACCAAAGCTCCAGAGCAGGTAAAGGAGCGCTTCGAAGCTGTTCGAAGCACCATTACCTCACACGAGTTACAGTTTATGATCCAGCCGGACAAACAATGGGAGACTTATGCGCAACTCGCCTAACACGACGCTGGAGCCAACGCGGACGGGTGCGCTCGGTTGGCCGAGAGTGTGCGGGAGTTCTTGTGTTTTCTGGCCGCGTGGCTCAGCTTTGGAGCGTTAGGCGTCTCCCCATCCATGCAAACGGAATACGAATGCATCGACTGTCGTAAGCAATTCTTCGTTGAAATTACCGACGAGGAATACAAGACGTCCCTATGGGAGACGCACGCGGAAGTGTGTCCACAATGCGGCCGTACGGTTGGTACGGGAAACGTCCAGTGCCGAGCATGCGGAAACCAGTTTGTCTTACGTTTTCCGCACTGGCACGTAATGTGTGATGTGGCTGGCGGCAACTGTCCGAAGTGTGGCGAAAACTATTTATCATTGTGCATCTGTTGATGGCTTACCATACGGAGACGCCTTTCAAGCATGAGCTACGCCCGCCTAACACGGCGCTGGAGCCAACGCGGACGAGCGCACGCGGTTGGCCGAGAGTGTCTGGATTTGGTTGCGCTTTCTGGCCGCGTGGCTCAGCTTTTGAGCGTTAGGCGTCCTCACGCACATGCCACTCGACGACTACGAGTTCCGTCCGATTACCTTTCAGGGAGTGACGTTTCCTGCAACGCTGATGGGCATCTCTATCCTCGAGCCAGTGCTTCGCATTGAAGACGAGGATTTGGGTGATTGGCTCTGGCGTTTGTCGATCTGTTGCGGGTTTCCGAAGCGGACAGCAGCGGAGCGGTGCGTCCGTTGCGCGCGTCAGTCTGTCGACTTGATGCTTGAGCATCGGCAGCAGGTGCTCGAAGGCATTCACCAGCGTCTCGCGCCGCATGGTTTCGACCCAGAGACCACTTATCATGATTGGTTGTTGGCCTTGCAGCGAATCGCTGAATTGAGCGCTGCGACGGACGGAGAGTGTGTTTGGTCTGCACCGTCACACAGTCGCGACCAGCTGAAGACTGAAGCTGACGTTCGCACATTAATTGATAGACTCTCGGAGCATGACATCGGAAACGCCTAACACGACGCTGGAGCCAACGCGGAGGAGCGCTCCCGGTTTGCCGAGAGCGTATGGGAGCTTTTTGTGTTTTTGGTCCGCGTGGCTCAGCTTTTGAGCGTTAGGCAAAAAAATGCCGTCTAAGCTGGAAGCTTCGTTTCAGGAAATCCTCGCGCCGGTAACTTCTGCGCTCGGCTTTCAAGTGATGCGGCAAGATTGGGGTGATCGGTGTAGTGAATTGCGGCTACGAAATAGTCTGCTTGAGCTCGAGATTTTCTACGACGTCACCGACGAAGCGAGCGTGCGAGCCCGGTTCCTCAAAGAATCGACCGGCACGTTGCGAAGTTACGCCGACGTTTTGAAAGAAAGGCTCGGTTCTGATCTTAATCTCAAGGAGAATCTCGGTGGCTGGGATGATCGCGGTTTCCTGCCTCCGAATATGCCGAAGGTCTTTGCGACGATAGCCGAGACTTTGCCTGCCATCATCGAGAAGCTCGCCCCTAAAAATGCCTAACAAGGCGCTAGAGCCAACGCCCACGTCTGTCACGTCTCCTGTTGCGCAGGAGCGCAGCCGTAGGCGTGGCTCATCTTGGACGTTAGGCGTCATGACGCTCGGCCCGCCACAAATTGCCATCGCCGCGATTAGCGAGGTTGTCGCCCTGCTCGTCATCTATCGTCTATGGAGGAAGCGGAGGCGTAGGAGCCTCGCCTTCCGAATAGTTTGATCGGTGGTTCTTCTGATTCCGCTGCTCGGTCCGATGCTTTACTTCTTTGTTACCGCGAGCCCCGACGAGCATCCATACGACACGGACACGATGCGCGGCACAGCGGAGTCTTACAGCGATCCCGGTGCTCACCATTAGATATGACGCCTAACACGACGCTGGAGCCAACGCGGATTGGCGTGCTCGGTTAGCCGAGAGTGTACGGGTTTTCTTGCGTTTTGTGGCCGCGTGGCTCAGCTTTTGAGCGTTAGGCTGCATCGGAGCTATGCCGAGTATACGCGACATTTTCTTTGGGAAGGTCAAGTGGGTGCCTCGTGTCGGCTGGTGCGACCAACCGTTTGTGAGCTTCAGCCTCCATCCAGTTCCGCATCCGACAGAGCAGCAGATTCGCTACGTGAGAAGCCTTAGCACTTACGCAAACCAGAATTTTTTGCAGATTCGCCGCCTTCTCCAGCAGGGAGGCCAGATTGCACTTGGCCTTCATTTGCCGGAGGATGCGGAGAGGGTGGGTGCTCGTCTTCGAGAGCTGGGGCTGGCCTATTCCACCGAGAACGAGCGAGTTTATCGCCCCAGATAGAATGGTTTGTGGCAACACGAGGTTGCCGACTAACACGACGCTGGAGCCAACGCGGAGGAGCGCGCCGGTTCGCCGAGAGTGTGCGGGAGTTCTTGTGTTTTGGGTCCGCGTGGCTCAGCTTTTGAGCGTTAGGCGTCATCGAACACATCGAATGATATGGGGGCAACAGGTTGGAGTTATTTTGTGCCGTACGAAGCGGACGTTTCAGCCGCATTACACCGGCTGCGAAAGGATGTCTTTGCGCGAGGTAACTACCAGTTTGGTGCTGCCGCCATCACTGAGGAGCAGCGCAAGGATTTTCTGCAATATGTGCCGCCCGATTGGATGCAGAAGGTGAGTGAACAAGCTCAGGGATTGGAGGAGCCAATAAAGACATTGTTCATTCAACAGGCGGAGAAAATGCAGAAGATGCTCGCCGGAGCCGGTTCGGTACCGCGCAAACCGAAACGAAAGCCAAAAACGATTGAGAAGTTATTGGAGCTCCAAGGAGAGAGTGGAACGCATTCGATTTTAGACATCCTTAGCATCTCAGCAGAGCCGAAGTTTGCCGCCATCAGCCCTCTTCGACGCTCCAAGCTGGTGGAGTTCTTCGGTAGCGATACTCCAAGCCGGTCCCAGATTGAGGAGGCGCACAATTCTGGCGCTTTGGAGGCGCTGATTTCTGAGCGATGGGAGGGAGTCTATATCGTCGCGTATCGTGACGGTTCACCCTCAGAGATATTTTTCGCGGGATGTTCAGGAGATTGACCATAACGATGCCGCCTAACACGACGCTGGAGCCAACGCGGCCGGGCGCGCTCGGTCGGTCGAGAGTGCCCGGGTTTTCTTGTGTTTTGGGTCCGCGTGGCTCAGCTTTGAGCGTTAGGCGTTTCTACCGCTTGCTATGAGACGCAACGGACCATCAAGTTCAGAGTTCGCGGCTATCTTTGCTCGATTGCGTGGTATCCTTCAGAATCATTCCGACAGTCTCACTGTCTCCGCCGATACTTCGACCCGTTACTGCTTGACCGGCGGCAGCCATCCCACGCACAAGGTGCCGATGGACATCGCTTGGGTGGAGATCCGCAAGGCATACGTGAGTTTTCACCACATGGGAGTCTATGCCTGTCCAAAGCTACGCGACAGCATGACGCCGGAATTGAAGGCACGAATGCAAGGCAAGTCGTGTTTCAATTTCACGAAGCACGACGAAATCCTTTTCAAGCAACTTGAGCAAGTAACTTCAGACGGATTCGCCGCATTCCGGACAGCAGGATACCTAACATGACGGCATCAACGCCTAACACGACGCTGGAGCCAACGCGGATGGATGCGCTCGGTTTGCCGAGAGTGTGGCGAGAGTGTGCGGGAGTTCTTGTGTTTTTGGGCCGCGTGGCTCAGCTTTTGAGCGTTAGGCGTCGAGGTATGCTTCTGGTGAAATTATGCCCACCCCAACCCCTCCCGGCCGGGAGGGGCAGAACAAAAGGGCCCCATACCCCGGGTGTCGCGCGGCGCTACGCTGTTTCCGCGCTTTACCCCGCGCTACTATCTTATCATCCCTCCGGGATTTCGGTTTGCGCGTTCGCGTGGAGCTCAGGTCGTTATGATCACGTCGCCTAACACGACGCTGGAGCCAACGCGGACGGGCGCGCCCGGTTGGCCGAGAATGTGCGGGAGTATTTGTGTTTTTGCTTCGCATGCCCACAGTAGCGGGATTTCGCGCGTGTGTTAGGCGTCGATGCTTGACCCCGGTTAAATTACGCCGCCCCCCAGGCAAATCGCACGGTCCATGGCAGCGGTTTTCACGCTGAGCGTTCTGGTGAATCACGCCCGTCTCTTCCGGCGGGACACACACGCAAAAATTTTCTGTCCAAATTTTCCCCTCGGATGGAAGTAATCAAGTAACCCATTGATGTTGCCAGGTTCGAATCCGGGACCCGAGTCAAGAAGCGGTGCGCAGGAACAGTTTCTTTCGCTGTTTTTGCGCAGCGAACGGGAGATTTTCCGCTATGTGGCCGCTTTGGTCCCCCACGTGGCGGATGCGGAGGATATCGTTCAACAGACAGCGGTCGCGCTTTGGGAGAAGTTCGATCAATACGATCGGAGCTTGCCGTTTACGCCATGGGCGTGTCGATTTGCGCTCAACAAAGCGAAGCAATGGATTGAACGGAGGCAGAGGTGGCAGGCCCTCCTCGAAGGAGGGTTGGCTGCGGAATTGGCGGAGCGCCGCGAGCAATTGCGTCCAGACCTGGAATGCCGGCTCAAAAACCTTGAGCAGTGCCTCGCGAAGCTGCCTGGGGAGCAGCGGTCCCTGGTTGAAGGCTATTATTATCAGCGGACCGGAATTGAGGAGTTGGCCGCACGTTCCGGGCGGACGGTGGCCGCGACGTACAAGGCGCTGCAACGAATCCGGCAGGCACTTCAGCTTTGCGTGGAGAGCGCCGCGCTGCCGGAGGGAGCCAGATGAAGATTGAGTTTCCTTCGCTCGATTTCGACGAGGCGGTGGCAGCCGTTTGTCACGGGATGACGTCGGACGAGCAAGCCCGGGCGCTGAATGAGATTCTCCGGAACGATCCTGCGGCACGAGACGAATACGTTCTGCGCCTTGAGCTTCACGCACGCCTGGCCTCAGATCCCGATCTATTCACTTCGGCTGCGGGGAACCCCGAGAAGAACGTTTTACCCTTGCCACGTTTACCGCGGCAGCAAAACCGCACGATCATCTGGGCTTTGAGTTTGGCCGCCTGCGCTGCTCTTCTCGCAATCGGGGTCTGGAGTGTATTCCGCGGAAGGCCGGAAGAGCGTGTTGCGACCACGAGCAAGGCGGTGGCGATGCTGAACGGAACGGTCGACGCACGGTGGAGTTCTGGCGAGCCAGCGCGGTCGAGCGCGCCTTTGGAACCGGGTTGGCTGCGATTGGAATCGGGTTTGGCGCAAGTGGTGTTTTACAGCGGGGCACGCGTGGTCATTGAGGGTCCGGCTGAATTCGAATTGATTTCTCGGAATGAGGCTTCGTGCCGGCGCGGCCGGATGGTGGCGGACGTTCCTCGGCAGGCGCGCGGATTCCGAATTGAAACGCCGCAAGGCAGCGTGACCGATCTGGGCACTTCGTTCGGTCTGGACGTTAAAGATGGCGGGAGCGAACTACACGTTTTCAAAGGAAGCGTGCAACTGGAGTACGCAAACGCAGGGCGAGCTGAAACTTTGGAGGAAGGTGCCGGCGCGGTTCTGAATCGGTCGAGTGCGGCCACGCGGATCGATGCGAACCCGGCAGCATTTGCGTCGCTGTTTACACTGCGTGAGAAATCGGTCGCGGCGGAGACAAGGCGCTACGAGCAGTGGCAAATGGCTAATGAACGACTCAACCGCGACCCGTCTCTACTCGTGCATTTCGATTTTGAGAGTCTGATGGCTTCGGGCTGGCAGCTCAAAAATCTGGCAAACAGCGCACGGGAGGGTTCAGACGCGATTGTAGTGGGTTGCCAGGGGGGCGAAGGTCGTTGGCCGAAAAAGCGATCTCTGGAGTTTCAAGGGGTGAGCGATCGTGTGCGGCTGAATGTGCCGGGAGAGTTCGATGCGTTGACCTTTACCGGCTGGATATCCGTCAAAGGTTTGGATCGCAAGATCAATTCGCTCTTCATGTCCGATGGATTTCTGCCAGGAACCGTTCACTGGTTGATCCGTAACGATGGCGTGCCCGCCCTCACGGTCATTGGTCAGGATCCGCGGAATCACCAGATCATCCTCGGACCGCCGGTGCTCACCCTGGAACAATTCGGCGTGTGGCTTCATCTCGCGGTGGTGCTCGATGGACCGGGAAAAGAAGTGATTCAGTATCTGAACGGAGTGCCGGTGAGCCAAAAAGCTCTGAAGATCTCGCCGCCCTTCCGCATCGGCGCGGCGGAATTGGGAAATTGGAATCCAAAGGGATTTCCGGAGGACGATCCTTTTATGATTCGCAATTTCAGCGGGGCGATGGATGAATTCTGTCTCTTCAGCCGGGCACTCGACGCGGAGGAGATTCGCAAATTGTATGGCGACGGCAAACCGCTAAGCGATTCATTCGCTGGGCGCTAAAAACGTTTCGAAAACCGAACATTCAACCCAAACAAATATGACAACAAAATTATCCCTCTGGACATTTGCCGCTGTCGTGGCGAGCGGCGTTTATGCGGCTGACGAAAAAGCGCCGGCTGACGATTGGAAGCCAGCCTCGTCCAATCAAGCTGGGAAAGAATATCCGAAGGTCAATTCGGAAGGACGCGTCAAATTCCGAATAGTGGCGCCGGACGCCAGGAGCGTCGGATGCACGTTCAGGGACAGCAGCGCATTCACCAAAGGCGATGACGGGGCATGGTATGGCTACACGCGTCCGCTGGACGAAGGTTTTCATTATTACGCGATCAAGATCGACGGGGCGGAAGTGCCCGATCCGAACAGCCTGTACTTCTTTGGTGCGCAGCGTTGGGGTAGCGGTGTGGAATTGCCCGCGAAAGATCAAGATTTCTACGCTCTGAAAAACGTGCCTCACGGCCAACTCCGCGAGATTTTCTTTTATTCCAAGAGCACGGATTCGTCGCGTCGTGCATTCGTTTACACACCTCCCGGCTACGATCAGAAATCGGATCAACGCTATCCAGTGCTTTATCTGCAGCACGGCTGGGGCGAAAACGAGTACGGCTGGGGTGTTCAGGGCCGTACCGCGTGGGTCATGGATAACTTGATCGCGGAGAACAAAAGCAAGCCGTTCATCATCGTGATGACTTACGGCATGACCAACGATACGAAGCCCGGCGCGCCCGGTGGTCTCAGGAGTTTCGACATCAAGCCATTCGAGACGGTGCTGGTCGATGAATTAATTCCCTACGTAGACGACCATTTCCGAACGATGTCTGATCAACCGCATCGCGCCATGGCAGGCCTCTCGATGGGCGGCATGGAGACGCGAATGATCACGCTGAAGAATCTGGATAAGTTTTCACACATTGGCCTTTTCAGCGGTGGGTCGATTTCCATGGAGGACGTGAATAAGACCTCAGGCTTCAAAGACAAGGTGAAGCTGGTTTTCGTCAGTTACGGCAGTCGCGAACTCGGGGGCGACCGTCCGAACCGAGGCGGCGATCCCAAGGCAAACACGGAAGCGTTGAAGAGCGCCGGTTTGAACGCCCATTTCTATGTCTCGCCCGACACCGCGCATGAATGGCAGAGTTGGCGGCGCAGCCTGCACGAAATCGCGCCCCTATTGTTTAAAGATTGAAACCAACCTGATGCGAACTGCCTCTAACAGATTACCCATATGAAAACTCGATTGGTTGCAGCCCTCATCGTTATGCAGTTCTCCGCCTGGGCTGCGGACGTTGCGGGCACCTGGAAAGCCGAGTTCGAAACCCAGGTCGGCCTGCAGAAGTATCAGTTCAATTTTCAGGTGAACGATGGGAAGGTCACCGCAAAGGGCACCGCTGAAACCGGCGATCAGAAGCGCGATATCGAATTCAAAGATGCGAAGCTGAACGGCGACACGGTGACTTTCGTGGAGACGCGGCAGATTCAGGATCGCGAGATCCCGATTGAATTTACCGGTAAGGTTAGCGAGAAGGGAATCGAGTTCACGCGGAAAGTGGGCGAGTTCGGAAGTCAGCAGGCACTGGCCACCCGCGTTGGCCCGCCTGGTGGTCGCGGCCGCGGTTTTGGCGGACCGATTGTGCTCGGTCCGGACGACAAGGCGGCTTTTCCAAATCCCCCCGAAGGTTTCGACAAACCGCGCGAGGGAATCGACCATGGGAAGGTGGAAACGGTCGAGTACGATTCCAAGTCCGTCGGGAACAAACGCAAAGCCGTCATTTACACTCCGCCCGGATACTCCGCCGCCCAAAAATATCCGGTGCTCTATCTTCTGCACGGCATTGGTGGCGATGAAAACGAGTGGCGTCGCGGCGGTCATCCCGAGATCATCTTGGACAACCTCATTGCTGAGAAGAAAGCCGTTCCGATGATCATTGTGATGCCTAACGGTCGTGCGCAACCGGATGATCGTCCCGGCACGAACGCGATGTCCACCGCCCCTGCATTCGGGAAATTCGACAAGGACCTGATTGGCGACCTCATTCCCTTTATCGAATCGAAATATTCAGTGAAGAAAGATCGCGAAGACCGCGCTCTCGCCGGCCTCTCGATGGGCGGCGGACAATCTCTGAATTTTGGCCTGGCGAACCTCAACACGTTTGCATGGGTGGGCGGTTTCTCCTCGGCGCCGAACACAAAGCCCGCCGCGGAGCTCGTGCCCGATCCAGCGAAAGCAAAGCAGCAGTTGAAGCTGCTCTGGATTTCCTGCGGCAACAAAGATGGTCTGATCCGCATCAGCCAGGGAGTGCACGCCTACTTGAAAGAAAAAGGAGTCCCGCACATCTGGCACGTGGACGAACACGCGCACGACTTCCAGCATTGGAAAAAAGCGCTCTACAATTTTTCGCAGTTGATCTTCAAACCAGCGGCCCAGCAATGAATGAGTTTCTGAACAAAGCAGCGCAGCGAAACACTTCGACTTACGTTATGGGCAGCCTCCGGATACGAATACGGTTTGGCTGCACCGAAAGTACGGCTCCGGCCTCCAGATCACTACCGCATCGCTCTACAACCTGCAGGAAGAGCTCAACGAACGCCTCGGCTCGCAGCCCTTCGATCCGAAACCGAACGACGGAGGGCTTCCTTGCCGCTGAGAGTGCGAGGTGTGTGTGAAAATCGGCATCGAGCGTAACAATTATTCGGTCGTCGTCTACCGCTCGTTGAAGGATTTCCTCGTCCAGTGCTTCAGCCATTCCGATCTGGCTGGTATGCACCGCATCAAAGCCGCGTCGGCACAGAAGAGCAGCAGCAGTGTGAGGCACACCCTGGTCGAGGAGCAGTCTCATGCGCACTTAGGTGCGAGCCAACTCAAGGACTTTGTCGTCCAGATTGGCAGCAGCATAAGCCAGTGCCTCCCGGATATCGTCTTCGCTAAGCTCAGGATATTCGCGCCGCAACTCTTCCCCGTTTCCGTAGGTAGCGACCGCGTCGACAACGCGTCGCACGGTGAGACGAAGATTGCGAATGCACGGTTGGCCGTTCATCCGTTTGGGATCACTAGTGATTCGCGTGAAGGTCACGCTCAGAAAATACTGGGCTTACCGGCTCGTGGCAACGCTTCCTCTCAACCTTTGAGACGAGGTGTTGACGCTCTGCAAACTGAGTTTCTAAACTAACTAAAAGCAGCAATTTTTTTCGGGCAGTCTAAACCCGATCCACTGAGATGTTTGAAAACGATCTAAAAATATACCGGCAACATGTTTTGGTCCTGTTGACCGGCGGACTTATCGCCCTCAACACTTTTGCCGCGGATGCTCCGGATCGTCCGCTGCGTGTCCTTTATCTCGGCCCAGTTGATACCCGCGGTGGCGGCGGAGCTTTTGGTGGCGCTCGGACGAACTACGTCTATTTGCCGGGGCAGACTCTCGCACCGGAGGAGATCTACTTCGATCATCTTACCAGCATTAAAAATCTCACCGACGCGTATTTGAAACACTTTGACGCAGTGGTGCAGGTGATGCCCGAGAGTGAAGTAACCCCCGCCGGGAAGTTGCTCGACACGTTCAAGAGCGCAGGTAACGCCGTCATCAAATATAGCGAGCGTCCGAGTGACGCTGTATTGCGTGAGGCGGTGCTCGGCGGTATCAGCGGCAAGGCGAAATCGGCGTGGAAAGCGTCACTCGATTCGCGCCCTCCGTTGCGGCGTCTGGAGGGGCAAGTGCCGAATTACGAGCGTCGGCCGAAACCGGTGAAGTTCCAGGCTCCCCTCGATCCGGAGGGCAGCATGCGCTACACGCAGGTGCCGGCTGATTTTGACCTGCAGCTCTTCGCGGCAGAACCGGACGTCGTGAAGCCAATCTATCTCGCCTGGGACGAACGGGGACGCGCCTGGGTGATCGAAGCACGTGATTATCCGCACGGTCTCGTTGGCGAAGGTGAGCCCGGCAAGGCAGACCTGAAAATCTGCGAAGACACGGATGGGGACGGCAAGGCAGACAAGTTCACGATCTTTGCCGATGGACTGAACCTCGCGACGTCGCTGGTGTTCGTAAACGCCGGCGTCATGGTTTCGGAAGCGCGGCACATGCTCTTTCTGAAGGATACGAATGGCGACGACAAAGCCGACGTCCGCGAAGCGATCCTCCCGGGTTGGGGAACGGGTGACACGCACGCGATGCAGAGCAATCTGGCGCGCGGCTTCGACAACTGGCTGTACGGAGCTGTGGGTTACTCAAACTTCCGCGGGACTGTCGGAGGACAGAATCTTCAATTTGGCCAGGGCATCTTCCGTTTCAAGGCGGATGGTTCGGCCCTTCAGTTTCTTCACCAGTACAATAACAACACGTGGGGTCTAGGCCTGAATGCTTATGGCGATGTCTTCGGTTCGACCGCGAACGGAAATCCAACGTTCTACGGATATCTTCCAGCTTATATCTTGAACCCGACCCAACCCGGATTTGGTCGGCGTGGAGGTAATGGATTCCGTCCCGGCTATCGGCTCGACGGAGATAACGGCCCCGACGGCGCGACTGCGAATGTCCGCCGACTGCCCTCGGCCAAATCGATGGCTCCCGGCATGCGGATGCATCCCAACACGCCGAACATCCGCATGGTGGACAATTTTGGCGGCTACACCGCCGCCGCGGGACATGCCTTTATGGTGAGCGACGCGCTCCCGGCGCGCCTGCAAGGGAAAGCATTGGTGAACGAGCCAACTGCGAAGTTGATCGGCATCATGGATATTGAGCGCGACGGCGGCGGATACAAAGCGCTCGACGGCTTCAATCTTCTGGCGAGCAGCGATGAATGGATGTCGCCGATCTTTTCCGACATCGGACCCGACGGCGCGGTTTGGGTGATCGATTTCTACAGCTTCGTCATCCAGCACAACCCAACGCCCAGCATTCAATCCGCGGGAATTCAGGCGACGACCGGTCGCGGCGGCGCTTACATGACGGAGAACAATCTTCGCGACCAAACGCATGGCCGTATTTATCGCGCCGTCTGGAAGGACGGTCCGCGCAGTTCAATCAAATCGCTCGCGAAGGCGAATACCGCGCAACTTGTCGCTGCGCTCGACAGCGGGAACCAGTTTTGGAGTCTCACCGCGCAACGCTTAATCGTCGACCACAAGATAAAGGATGCCACGCCCGCTTTGAAAAAACGGATCACGTCCAGCACCGGCGGCACGGGAGCGATTCACGCCCTCTGGTCCCTCGAAGGAATCGGCGCACTCGACAAAGACACGCATCACGCAGCCCTGCTCGACCGCGACCCCGCGCTCCGCCGGAACGCAATCCGAGCCTTGCCCACGAATGATCTGGGTCGCCAACTCTTCTTCAGCAGCCCGGTGATTCAAGACGCTGACCTGCTCACGCGCGAAGTTGCGTTCGTGAAACTCGCTGAGTTCCCAACCAGTCCTGAAATCCAAACAGTCGTCGCGCAACTCCCACGCGTGCCGGCCAACACCGAAGACCCCTACCTGAACGATGCGCTCACGTTGCTCGGTCGTATCCACAAGGTGTCCGGCCTTGGTGTCGAAGAAGTGAAAGTCACAGCAGGCGATCCGAAGCGTGGCGAGGATTTGTTCTACAACAGCCCGATCGCCGCTTGCGCCTCTTGTCACACCGCTAAAGGGAAAGGCGGCGAGGTGGGGCCGATTCTCGATGGCATCGCCGTTCGCGCGGACAAAACCTACATTACCGAAAGCCTCATGGAGCCGAATGCGAAGCTCGCCAAGGGCTTCGAGAATCTGCAAATTTCGCCCATGCCACCGCTGGGTGTAATACTCAAAGAGCAGGAAGTCGCAGATATTCTCGCCTTTCTCCAAACGCTCACTACTCCGCCCAAAGATGGCGTGACCGTTCCCGTGAAGAAACCCAGCCAATTCGAGTAATATGAACAGGCTAATCTTTCCTCTTCTGGGTCTGTTATTCTTGCAAACTGTCTTCGCCGACGGACTCAAACTGGACCCCGAGGGTTATATCCGTGACTGGATCGTGCTCGCGCCAATCGCGCTTCCTGAAGGGGAGAGCGGTTCCGAGGCAGTCTTCCGCCAACAGCTCCGCGAGGAAGCAACCCTGCGACCCAAAGCCGGTGATACAGTTAAAATCGGCGCCAGGGAATTAACCTGGCAGAATGTGACCGCTGCAACCAATTACCTGGATTTCAACGCCGTTCTGAAGAGCGTAAACGACCACGCAGCCGGTTATATGGTCACTTACATCGAGTGCCAAACCGAGCGCCCGGACGTAATCATGGCTGTCGCCAGCAATGACGAAGGACGCATTTATTTTAACGGCATCGACATTTACGTGTTCAACGAACCGCGCACTCTGATGCTCGATGCCGACAAGGGTAAAGTCACCTTGAAGAAAGGCCTCAACGTTATCGTTTTCAAAGTCATCAACGAACAAAACAGTTGGCAGGGAGCGATGCGCCTCCTGGACAAAAGCGGCGCTCCGCTGAAAGACATCAAAATCAAACTCTCCCCAACAGAGCCGCGACCGTAAGGGAGCGTCCCTTCGCGAATCCTATGAACTTCCATCGCCACTTCCCTTTTCTCGCCGCCGCGCTGCTGACAGCGACCTCAACCGCGTACGCCGCAGAGACAACCACCTCTCTGAAAGACGCCTTCAAGGAACACTTCCTTATCGGCGCCGCCGCGAATCGCAGCATGGTCATGGGCGGCCCCGGCTTCCGCCGCAGCGCGGAGCAAAATGCGAAAGACATCGTACTGTTGAAGGAGCAGTTTAACCAGATCACCCCGGAAAACGATCTCAAATGGCAGCTCGTCCACCCACGAGAAGGCAACGACGGCTACGATTTTGCACCCTCCGACGCCTTCGTGAGTTTCGGCCTCGCCAATAACATGTATCTGGTTGGGCACACACTCGTCTGGCATAGCCAGACGCCGAATTGGGTATTCGCGGGTACAAATCCGCCGCCGGCGGAGACCACGAATGCAGGGTCTGCCACGAACTCAACAGGACAGGGGACGAACCAGTTGGGCAGAGGCAGATTTGGTCCCGGTTTCGGTCGCTACAACGGCCCGAGAGCCTCGCGCGACGAATTACTTCAGCGCATGCGAGACCACATCCACGCAGTCGTCGGTCGCTACAAAGGCAAGATCAAGGTATGGGACGTGGTGAATGAGGCCATCGCCGACGGCTCGAGCACAAACTACCTGCGAAACTCACTATGGCTGGAAATCGTCGGCCCCGATTTCATCGCCAAGGCATTTCAATACGCGCACGAAGCGGACCCGAACGCCATTCTTCGCTACAACGATTACGGGCTGGAGAACCCGGTCAAGCGCCAGAAACTGGTGACCCTCATCAAGTCACTTCAGTCTCAACATGTCCCCGTTCACGCCATCGGCTCACAAGCGCACGTCAACGTCGCCATGACCTTCGAAACCATGGATCAGACATTGACGGAACTTGCGACGCTGGGTCTTCCCATTCACATCACCGAACTCGACGTGAACAGCGCCGTGAGCGGCCAGCGAAGCACCGGCGCCGACATCGCCAGCAACGCCGCCACCACCGAAGGCGGCCTGGTAAGCGAAGCGGACAAAAAACTATCCGACGCGTACTCCGGAATCTTCCGCGCGTTCCTGAAGCATCATGATTCAGTAAAGATCGTCACCTTCTGGGGCGTCGACGACGCCGTGTCGTGGCGAGCCCAGGGCAAGCCGCTGTTGTTCGATGCAGAGTGTAAACCAAAACCAGCCTTTGATGCCGTCATCGCGGAGGCAAAACGCACAGAGAAGAAATGAGCTGCCGCCTCCTCGCTTTTTGCAGCATTTTTCTTTCGTTTATTTCTTTTCCGTTCCGCACCTTCGCGCTCGACGGCCAGATTCAAATTCACGATCCCTCCACCATCGTTCGCTGCGATGGCAAGGTCTATACCTATGGCACGGGCGGCACCTGTTTGGTTTCGGACGACGGCTGGACCTGGACTCGCGGAACGACGCCACCCCGTCGCGGCAAGGCACCCGACATCATCCACATCGATGATCGCTACTATATGTATGTCGCGCGTAACGTCGGCGCCCAGCCTAAAGCCGAGATCAACCTCCTCTGGACTCGTAGCCTCGACACCAATTCAACTCAGCATCGTTCCCCGCGATTGTGACCAGGTGAAAGTCGGCGAAACCAGTCTGACATGGCACGCTGTGGACACTCAAAACTACAACGTGAACCTCTACCACTTCGCCCGCGATCACCACGTACCCTCCTCCTACGTTCTTTTCTGGGCCGTGACGGTCGTCAATTCTCCAGAAGAACTGCGCGACGTGCGGCTCGCCATCGGCTCGAATGCGGCTTCCGTTTAGTGGCTGAACGGCCAGGAGGTTATCGGCATTTACGGCGATCGCCAGACCGTAATTGACGACGGCGTCTCCAAACGGCTCACCCTTAAGAAAGGACCAAACATCATCCGCTGCGCCATCTTCAACGCCGGCGGAGCCACCGATTTCTGCGCACGCATTCTCGACTCCGACGAAAAACCATTGAAACGATTCGCGGTGACCGTTCAAACAGAGCCGCGACCGTAAGGGAGCGTTTATGGCTTCCCGCTATCATGACGCTCCCTCACAGTCGCGGCACTGTTCGGACCAACGCCCTCCACGCGACTTGCATTTCAGCTCATTTTACTCACAAAACGAACACGAAACTCTACTATTCAGTCACATGAAGAGCGCACCAGGTATCCCTTCGCGAACACTGCCTCGGGTTCGCGCCTTCTTCATTACTTTCGCAACGTACGGAGCGCGTTTACACGGGGATACCGCTGGTTCCGTGGATCGAGAGCACAACGTCTATGGAACAAATCTATGCACGCCCAACTTGTCGCGCGTGACGTTTGAGCGCCGGCGTATGAATCAACCCGCCTATACTCTTGATGAGCCGCGGCGCGCCATTGTGCTGGGCGCATGCCGCGAGGTTTGTGAATGTCGGGCTTGGTGGCTTTTTGCTGCGCACGTCCGGAGCAACCATGTCCACATCATTGTCCAGGCAGGCGATAAGCCTGAAGAAGTGCTGAACACTCTCAAAGCCTATTCCTCCCGGGCACTGACCCAGGCTAAATTCGAACCCAGTGAGCGCAAACGCTGGGCTCGTCACGGAAGCACGCGCTACCTATGGAATGACGAACGGCTCAGATCGGCGATACGTTACGTTCTCCAACAGCAAGGCGACCCCATGGCCGTCTACGCCGCCCCGAATGTGTGGCACCCAACAGAGCCGCGGCCGTAAGGGAGCGTTCGTGGCTACCGATCCCCGATGGACGCTCCCTTACAGTCGCGGCTCTGTTGATCAACTCCGAATCAATCATCACCCTGACTGACACTGCAAAAAGCGACCAAAAGAAGAACAATCCACATGGGCCCAGAAACCTCCCGCCTTTTCCGCCTCTTCGTCCTCCTCTCGGGATTGCTTGTCTTGACCCCCGCCCTCGCCCACGACACCAACTTCTGGATCTTCCTCTGCTTCGGCCAGTCCAACATGCAAGGCTTCCCCGGAATTGAAGGACAGGACAAAACCAACGTCACCGACCGCTTTCAAATGCTGGCCTGCGTTGATTTTTCGGACTTGGGCCGCACCAAAGGCAACTGGTATCCTGCCATCCCGCCGCTCTGCCGCCCGCGCACCGGACTTTGCCCCGCCGACTTCTTTGGCCGCACCCTCGTCACCAACCTTCCCGCCAATATCAAACTCGGCGTGGTAAACGTCTCCGTTGCCGGCTGCAAAATCGAACTCTTCAGCAAAACGAACTGCCAATCCTACGCCGCCACCGCGCCCAAATGGATGACCAACATCATCAACACCTACGATGCCAACCCCTACGCCTACCTCGTCGCCATGGCCCAGCTCGCCCAAAAAGAAGCCGCCCCGAACGCGATCGGGAGATTGAATGCGGACGAAGGTTTTCTGCTTTACTAATAGCCAGTTAGCCTTCGGGCCAGCGTGACTGTAAAGCGATCCGGTCGATCTCTTTCCACTCCCGCTTATGGGTAGCGCACGCGTCTCGCGTGTGGTTTCGGGCGTCCCGCCCGAAACTCGTTTCCCTCCGAAGGCCAAACTGAACGGTGCCGTGCACCACGAACAGAAAGTTTGCGCCATGAATGTCTCTTCGCCAAAACGGCTCCGAAGCCGAACCGGCCAACTCCGCCCGGAGCAGATCAATCGTTGCCCTGATTCTTTGTCCCCGCTCGGGAAAATCCCTACTTACTTGGTCGAGATCGTCGTACCTCCAAGCCGTAGAAATTTCCCAGGACGAAATGTAGAATTTTCAGCCGTAAGTCCTTGATTTCGCATTTTCCACCTCAGAAATCTTGCACCGTTTTCCCACGGTGTCCCGCGTGTCCCACGCAAATCTCGAGCAAAACTCTCCGGCCACACTTGGCCCTTCGGATTTCGAAAATTGCATTCATTTCAGGCCCGTCTTTCCGAGTTACAACGCATTTTTCATCTATTTTTTTGCCTCGTGCTCTACTTGCTTCAAAAAGTTCCGTGCCTCGGTCCTCAGTGGTTCTGCCCCGCAATTCGTGGAAATTCGTGCACCTCGATTCGCGAAGCGGACAGCCAAAGTTTGGGACCACTCTGGAGGCGGGGTCGGGAACCCCATTCGTGTCTCAGCTTGGCTCCTTCCTTGGTCATTATTGCTTGGACATTGGTCATTCCGACTCGCCGCCCTGAGTTCTTTCTGCCTAAATCACCCTCCAATACCGCCATGCCTCAACAGAATCTCAGTTTTAAGGAGAAGTTCGCTTACGGCCTGGGCGACATGGCCAGCAATATAGTCTATCAGGCGGTTATCAACGTCCTCATGTATTTCTACACGGACGTGTATGGAATTGAAGCTGCAGCCGCAGGCACGTTGATGATTGTGGTTCGTTTTGCGGACGCAGTGCTGGATCCGATGATGGGCGCAGTCGCCGATCGCACACGCACCCGATGGGGCCGCTATCGTCCCTGGATGCTTTGGTTCGCGGTTCCCTATGGCATCCTCGCGGTCACTGCATTCATCACGCCAAACGTTTCAGCGGGGGCGAAACTCGTCTACGCCTACATTTCTTACGGTTTGCTGATGGCGGCCTATACCGCCGTAAACATTCCCTACTCAGCGCTCGCCGGCGTCATGACGTCCGACAAGGACGAACGCTCCGGCCTCCAATCCTGGCGCTTCGGCATGGCGATGGTCGGTGGATTCCTGGTCACCGTTTCGGTCTGGCCGCTTTCCCGATTACTCGGCGGCGGTGGAAAGCCCGAAAATCTGCAACTCGGTTTTCCGTTTGCGGTATCGCTGCTCGCGATCGTCGGCGTCGTCGCGCTCCTGGGTTGTTTCGCCTGGACCCGTGAACGCGTTTACCCCGATGCGCAAGGGACCAAAGCCACCGTCCTCGAAGACTTGAGGGCAATGTTTCGCAACAGCCAATGGTTGATCGTCACCCTGGCCATGTTGACCATTCAAATCCGCGGCGGCCTCCAGGGCAACGTAAAGCCTTACTTCATCAAGTATTACATTCATCACGACCTGAAGGGGATCTTCAGCATTACCGAAAACTTCATGGCGCTCTACATGGGTTTGACCATGCTTGCGGGCGTGGCGGGAGTTTTCGTGGCCAACCGCCTTTTTCTAAAGCTCGGTTGGTGCAAGGTGACCGTAATGAAACTGGCATTAATCGGTTCACTTATTCCCAACGCATTGCTTCTGCTCGTTCCCAGGGATTGGTGGCAAGCTTCGCTCCTTCTCATCATGCTCGCGAATTTCTTTCACATGATGTTTCTTCCGCTGCTCTTCGCCGCAGTACCAGACACCGTCGATTACGGCTTGAAGACGATCGGCCGCGGCGCAATGGCCATGTTCTTCGCAGGCCAATTATTTGCATTGAAGATGGGAATTTCCATCGGCGGCGGTTGCGGGGGCTGGATCCTCGGAGTTTTCGGCTACAAACCAAACGTCGAACAAACCGAACATTCACTGCTGGGAATCAAGCTCGCCTTCGCGGGTGGGCCACTCGTGGCCGCAGTTCTCGTTCTAATACTGATGCAATTCTATAAGTTGAAAAAAGGTTGGGAGCGCAACGAGGTTCTCCTCGGAACCCGCGCGGAAGTTGCAGGCAATGTATGACTATCAAGAATCCCATCCTTCCCGGTTTCAATCCCGATCCGTCGATCGTCCGCGTCGGCGATGACTACTATATCGCGACCTCCACCTTCGAATGGTATCCCGGCGTGCAGATTCATCACTCGCGCGATCTCGTGCACTGGCGTCTGCTCACGCGCCCGCTGAATCGCGCCAGCCAGCTCAACATGCTCGGCGATCCCGATTCCTGCGGTGTCTGGGCGCCATGCCTGAGTTACGCGGATGGCCTCTTCTGGCTCATTTACACCGACGTAAAACGTTTCGGCCGCACCAGTGTCGCCGGCGCCAGCGGCGCGTCGATGCGGGACTTCCACAACTATCTCGCCACCAGTCCGCGAATCGACGGCGAATGGTCTGACCCCGTTTACCTGAACAGCAGCGGGTTCGATCCATCACTCTTTCACGAAGACAACGGTCGCAAATACCTTCTGAACATGCTGTGGGACCATCGCCCCGGCGCGAACCGCTTCGCCGGAATAATCCTGCAGGAATACTCAGATCGCGAGCGTAAGCTTGTCGGACCACGCGTCAATATCTTCAAGGGCACATCACTTGGCTTAACCGAAGCACCGCACCTCTATAAGCGAAATGGCTGGTACTACTTGATCACTGCGGAAGGCGGAACAAACTTCAACCATTCAGTGACCTTTGCGCGTTCCCGCAACTTGACCGGACCTTACGAACTCCATCCCGACACCTATATTCTAAGTGCCCGGCACCGTCCTGATTGCGAATTGCACCGTACGGGTCATGCCGACCTCGTCGAAACACAGACCGGCGAAACCTACATGGTCTACCTCTGCGGACGCCCACTGCGCAACCGCGGTCGCTGCACGCTCGGCCGCGAAACCGCCATCCAAAAAATGGCCTGGTGCGAAGATGGCTGGCTACGAACGCTCGATGGACAAGGAATTCCCACTCTCGAAACACCCGCCCCCATCCTTAATGGTAGCAAGCGAAGTGAGGAGGCTCTGTCTTCAAAATCCGAAATCCGAACTCCGAAGTCCGAAATCGAGTCGGGCTTCCTTACGTCGGCTCCTACACGACGCTACGAATTCGATTCGGCGCAACTCCCGATAGATTTCCAATGGCTGCGCACTCCCTATCCTGAAGAACTCTTCAGCCTCACCGCGCGTCCCGGTCACCTTCGCCTCTTCGGACGCGAAACCATCGGCAGCCTCTTCCGCCAATCACTCGTTGCGCGCCGCCAGCAAGCCCATTGCTTCAGCGCCTCCACAGTCGTTGAGTTCGAACCCGAACACTTTCAACAACTCGCCGGCCTCGTCTGCTATTACAACAGCACCAAGTTCCATTACCTCTACATTTCACACGACGAATCGATCGGAAAACATCTTCGCGTCATGACGAGCACTCCCGATTCGACACTGACAGACTCATTCACGCCTCCGATTCCAATTCCCGCCAACAAACCCGTCCATTTACGCGCCGAAGTCGATTACGAACGCCTTTATTTCGCCTATCGCGTCGAAGGTTTAGACATGGAGTGGCGATGGCTCCCGCAGCACTTCGACTACAGCATCCTTTCCGACGAAGCCACCATTCCCGGTTTCCCAAACTTCACCGGCGCCTTTATCGGTATGGCCTGCCAGGATATGGCCGGCACTCTGGTTACTGCGGACTTCGATTTTTTCGATTACGCGGAGAGAAACTACCATCCCGATCCGACATCTGGCCATTAGGGAAGAAAAGATACGGCCGCGTCCGCGGCCGTATCTGGGGTGTGGTGGTCGTGTCCTGCTCGCGCGCGGGATCAAGGCTTCGCGAGCTTTACTTCAACGGTGTTCTCATCTTTTACCGTAACCCCACCCAAGTTGATGCGAGAGTCGCCCCGTGTCCGGATAAACTGCATCTTCTCTTGCCTTGGCACTGAAATCGTTCTGTCCTGCGCATTGAACGTCGCGGGCACGCTACGGAATGAACCATCAACTTTTGGCGCAGTCTGAACCGAAATTTCAATGGTCGGATCATTTGGCGAGCCGGCGAGTGGCGGGTTGATATAGGGGAATGCTGGCAGGAACATCTTAGCATCGACAGCCGCGCCATCCGTGAAAGGGAGCTGTCCGCTCGGCGCATCGTTTGTCGAAAGGAGCACGCCCATCACGGCGCGGAGCGCGATGTCCACAACGTCGTCACCCGGACGGCGTCCGTTGGGAAACCCGGCATTGTCGCCGCCGATCACGCCCAGAGTTTTTTGCTGATCGCGCGGTGTGGCGGGAATGCTTGTGTTGAGGCGCAACATTTCCGAGACCGCGCCATTCTTGTTCAAGCCTTCAACGCCGGTGAGGAAAATCGCGACCAGATCAGTGCGTGGGAAGAGCGTCGGCGCTTTCACGCCTGCGGAACCGTAAAGCAGTTCGATGATGGTGGGCAGGGTAGGGTGGGTCACGTAGTCGGCGAATTGGCCGTCGTCTTTCGGCTCGCTCGAATTGAACTTATCTTTGTCCTTCAGGCCGATGACGACTTCGTTTACCAGTGGTTGCCCAAGGCGCGATACTTGTCCGATGTCGCCGTTCGCCGCGACTTTGCTCGCGGTGGTCCAGGCACCGATGATCGGCTTGTCCGCCGAGCTGAGCAGGTATGACTTCGGCAATTCCAGAATGATGGAAGTGACGTTCTTGTCATCGAGAATGTCTTTATTCGCATCGGGCGGGCCGAGCGGACTGGTGCTGATATTCACCAGGTCAAACGTTTCGCCTAGATTCACAACAAACGGATCTTTGCGCTGGCCGACAAACATCCGCCCTTTCTCTGACGAGTCAGGAAGATTGATGCTGTAGATGTATGAGTTCGCGTAGGCGTTGTAATCCGGAATGGTTTTGTTGCCGACATTATCGAGCGGCTTGGTGAAGGTCTGTGAATTATCCGCGGCGTTGGTCACCGGTTTTGCACTCCCAGTGCGGCGCGGACCTTTCACCACTTGAACGGTGTAAGTTTGATCAAGATTAAGCGTCGCGATGTCACCGGCCCTAATCGGCCCAACGGCGAGCACTGGAACGGCGTTGGTTTTCTTGTTCCCTTCCGGTCCGATGGGGAGTGCGATATTTCGAGCCGTATTTTGGAACCGGAACTGAAGGGTGAGATCCTCAACGGAATCACCGTTGTTATCGATGTGGATTTCATAAAGGCCGTTCGGATCGAAGCTGAAGAAGTTCGGCCCGCCATAGGCGTCCTGCAGCGGGATGTAATTCGCAACGAAGGTGACGTAGTTTTCGCGTCCTGGTTCGTAACTATTAAACATGTAGAAGTCCGTGCCGTCCAATTTGGGTGTCTCGGTAACCAGCGGTGCTTCACGATGGCTAGAGGCGTGAAGCGCGAGACTGGTTCCCAAACAAGCGGCGAGATTTAATCCTGTTCGTAGAGCGATTTTCATATCTGTTGTTTGATGGTTTTGAACCTCAATCACAAACCTCTACGCGCCGGAATGAAATTTGGATGCAGAAAGCAGGAATGCTGCGGCGCCCCGCGCTGCCCAGCAGCAGCTCAAGCTTTCTCGATGGCCGCTTTCAGTTCTTCGAGGCGGACCGGTTTGGTAATGTAATCGTCCATTCCGGCTTCGAGGCATCGTTCGCGGTCGCCGCGCATCGCATTCGCGGTCATAGCCACGATCCGCACCGGAGCGCGACCTTTGGTCAGTTCGCGGATTTTGCGAGTCGCCTCGAAGCCATCGACTTTGGGCATCTGGCAGTCCATCAGGACGACGTTGTATTCCCGTTCCTGAAAGAGGCGGACGGCATCAGCGCCATCGCTGGCCAGATCGGCTTCGTAGCCGAGCTTTCTCAGTTGTCGTAGCGCGACCGTTTGGTTGACCGGGTTATCTTCAGCGAGAAGAAGGCGCTTGGCTGAAGCTTTCGCGAAGGCGGATTCGACGAGCTTGGCCGGAGTGACAGTTGTCGCGCCGTTTGCCTGAGGGTGGGAGATGAGATCGACCAGAGGTTTCAACTTGATCGGCTTGGTTAAAACGCAATCGATGCCAAGCGCTTTCAAATCGTTTGAAGTGGCACGACGGTGAATGGGCGCCAATAGAACGATCTTCGCGGCAGGGTTCTGCTCGCGAAGAGATTTGGTGGACTGAGGTTCGGTATCGAGGAAAATCCAGTCGAATCCCGTGTGCTGCGCGACGGCATCGGCGAAGGATGTTTCGACTCCTGAGGCACGCAGGAGGGAAGCCAGGACACCGAGGACAGCTTCATTCTTGCCGAAGAGCAAAGCGCGACCTCGTCCGGTTGTCTCTCGGATTGTTCCCCCGAGAGACTGCTTTTCGAAAGCAGCGGTAAACTTGAAAGTGGAGCCGTGCCCGGGTGAGCTTTCGACCGACACTGCACCTCCCATGAGCTCGACCAGCCGTTTGGAAATGGCCAGCCCCAGGCCGGTGCCACCGTACTTCCGAGTGGTGGAATTATCGGCCTGCTCGAACGGGGAGAACAGCTTTGCGCGGCTCTGTTCAGTGATTCCGATGCCCGTATCGCGGATTGCGAATGCAATAATGCCCTTTTCGCCCTCGCGAACGCTCAGAACGATTTCGCCCTGCTCGGTAAATTTGATGGCGTTACTGAGCATGTTCAGCAACACCTGCCGAAGACGAACCGGATCTCCGAGCAAATGACGCGGCGCCGCCGGGTCAAGATCGCAGATGAGTTCGAGACTTTTGCGTTGCGCCGATTCCGCGAGGAGATCGACAGCGCCCTCGACAATCTCACGGAGATCGAACGGGATTTTTTCCAGAGTGATTTTGCCCGCCTCGATTTTGGAAAAATCAAGAATGTCGTTCATGATCGCGAGCAGTGCTTCGCCACTCTTACAAACTGTTTCCGCCAACTCGCGCTGTTCTGAATTCAAGCCGGAATCCAAAAGCAGGTTGGTCATGCCGATGACGCCATTCATCGGCGTGCGAATCTCATGGCTCATCGCGGCGAGAAATTGGCTCTTCGCGCGGTTGCCTGCCTCCGCAGCCTCACGTCCGTTTTCGGCGTCTGCTTGCGCCCGAAGGGCGATGCGGACCGCCTCTTTTCGCTCCTCGACTTCGGCTGTGAGAGCGCGCGTGTGCAATGCGACCTGACGACGCAACCCGCGGATCCAGATCACGGCGCCGAGCAGGACGGCAAGCAGAGCGCCAACGGAGTAGGCGGTGTGACGTGCCGTCCACCACGCAGCCTGTTCGATGACGCGTATATCCTTCTCACGGTTCAGTAAAAGGGAGAAGCCATTGAACTCATTGACCGCGCCGCGAATGCCGTCGCTCCCGGAGTAAACACCCTTGAGCTCGACCAGACTGCCGGGACGCAGATGATCGGAAGCGGCGTTTTGGGTGCGTAAGATGGCGTTGAATGATCGATTGAACGCGGTGAACTCCAGCACGACGTCCGTGGACGTTTTGCGGAAGGACACAAAGTAAGCCTCCACCGAAACGAGCGTGGAATCGCGCTCCACGGCCATGCAATTTTCAGAGGAGAGTGCAACGGGAGCCCGGAGCCGCTCGGTGCCAGTCCTGCGAACATCAGCGTTCACGATAACTGGCGGGTTATCGTCGCCGTTCCGGAGATAGCCGACGACCTCAACCTTATCGCCCACGGTGAGATCCGGCCTTTGATTTGGCACAAAGCGAACGCCGTTGGTGCCGTTCATCAGGAAATATTCGCCTTCGCGTTCATGGATGATTTGGCCGGAAACCTTGAGCCGCTGAAGGTCATTGGCCAGCGCATCAAAGAGCAGCAGTTCGCGAATTTTCTTTTCGGGCAGACTAAAAACATCGGTCAAGGCGGGCCGGTCCACCGAGATCGCGGCGCGGTTGATGGTGATCAGACCAGGAATGACTCTATGACTTTCGTCGTCCCATTCGGCGGAAAGCGGTCCACGAATGCGAACCACGCTGTGTTCCAGGGCACGGATTCTTTCTTCGGAGATATCGGGCAGGGCGACATTGATCATACCGCCATGCATCGCGAGCGAGATTGTCTGATTCGTTCGGGCGGCGGTAATCGTGCCGCGCAATTCGACGAACTCCATATCGAGGCTGCCCTTGAGTAATTCATCCATCGTTGGCACCACCGGCTTGGGGAGTGCACCTGTGCCTAGACGAGTGACTTCCGCCGCCTCGATGATCGGCGCGAAACCACCCGCCGCTGTGCGACCGGTGACTTCGACGTAATCTCCTACTTCGGGAGCTTCCGCGGTCGAGGAGGTGAGATCAGGAACAAAGATTCCGCCGGTGCCATCGTGGAGAATTCCATTTGAGCCCCAGACGGCCAGAACAACGCCGCGCGTCTTCACCGGATAATTAAGATCGGCGTCTTCGCGGCTGAGCCGTCGCATGGATTCGACCGTGGTCAGCAAAGGCCGCGGCCCGTTTGCGTCCGGCGCGACTTCCGAGGCCGGCGCAAATATGGCTTCGGCCAGAACGGTTCCCGAAGGAGAAGGCGAGACAATCGCCAATACGTTGGCGGTGACGCCCTCGTAAGATTCGATCCCATCTTGAATGACGTGGACAGGAATGCTTCCGGTGTCATCGTGGATCGTCCAATCCTGCCCGGTGCGTTCAACCGTGCCGCGCACGTGCACAATGGAAGTGCGCGGTTTTTGCGCTGCTTCGCGCACCGTGCTCAGACCGTGTTCCTTGAAGTGTGCGAGTGAAACATTCAGTAATCGGAGGTGCTTGAGTTCGGGGGCGATCATTTCGCCAATGATCCGTTTGCGATCCGCTCCGAACGTCGAGCGCCCGATTCCCGTGACGCGAACCTCACTCCCGAGAAGGTACTCAGGCGCCTCTCCGGCCGTCGCGATGGTGACGCGCGTGTTCCCGGAATCGGAATGAAGCTCGACTTCGCCTCCATCCACTCCGCTGCCGCTGAAGGTAATTTTGCCCTGGAGAAAAACCCAGCGGTTTTCCTCTGTGTTAGCCAGTGCGGCACCCGGAGTAAGCACGCGCGGGGGCGGAACATTGCCAGTGCCAATCACGGAAATTTCAAGATTCGGCTGGCCGACAAAGAGTTGGCAGCCGTCGTCAGAACGCACGTGAAAAGTGTAGTTACCCTCAGTTGCGATTTCGATAAAACCTGAAAAAACCAGGCCGGCATCTTCGGGACGCGTCAGGATGGCGGCGTCGAAATTTCGATGAATACCCACTTTTAAAGGGGACAGTTTGTCGAATTCGGGCAGGGACTCCCAACGACCTTCATACGCTCTGAATTCCAGGCCCGGTGCGAATTTGTCCGACCGCGACGTATCTTGGGAATCGATTCGATGCGAAAGCGCCCAATCCGGAATGGGAACGCGCGCGAAGCCGGGACCCTCGTAATCGATATCAAGACGATACTCCGCTGGACCGTTAAACCACCGCGCTTCAACAGGGTGCTTTCCGACTGTAAGGTGGACCGTTCCGGCTCGTTCGTCCTCCGAGTGGAGGAAATCGTTATTGACCACGGGCGGCGAGGTGAAAGTTACAAATGCGCCACGCCGGCGCAGAAGCGAGTTGCATCGGATTTTCACGCGGTCTCCAGGACGCAAGGATTGGGCCCGCGGACCCAATTGAAAGAGCGCGGCACCAGAGCCGTCCTGGAGGCCAAACTCGCCCTCGCTCCCTTTGGTCCAGAGCACCGTTCCTTCGATTCCGACGCGATAAAGAGTCACAGGATTCTCACGGGCGCGCTGCTGGATCTCGCGAATCGTCGTAAGTGTCTGCACGAACTCGGCGCTTTTTGGATCCGCTCCGTCGTACTCCCATTGAATCCAACTCGACCGCGTGGCCGGATTGCGGATGGCGAAATCGAGCCATTTGGTTTGGGGATTGCCGTCGAACACCATTCTTCTCGTCTCCGCGGGAGCATGTTCTCCTTGCACGGTGATCGCTTCGCGCTTTCCGGGGGTAAGGTCGGTAATCGCGCCCCCGGCAATGGAACCGGTGAGACGAATGTCCGCGATTTGAACGCACGTCGCGGTGTCGCGGATGGAATCAATGATGAACCGATACATCGCAAAGCCGGTTCGATTGGTTACCGTAAAAAGACGTGTCTCGAAACGATCAACGAAAAGCTGGTTGGTGCGGATGTCGATCAGCTTCCAGCTTTTACCGTCATTGGAGCCGAGCAGTCGCCAATCTTTCGGATCGCGCTCCGGGAAATCGTTGGCGGAGGTGACGGCGTACTCGGCAATCGTCCGCGGAGCTACGGATTCGGGACTGGCGCTGAGCGCCTGCCACGAGAGAGCCAGAAGCGAGAGAACGACAAAAGCAAATGCCTTCATCGCGGTCTGAGCAAGAAAATGAGCATACGTCGCCGCTATCTCTCTATCGGAGATTTCATCGGCTGCTTAAACCTTCGCCCGGAGAGGTGACCAGTCTGCTTAGCTTGAGCAATCTACTTCCGCTCGACGTAGTAGAGGGTTTTGTCAGGGCCCTTGATGTTGGCCTTAGCCAGCGCGGAAGGAACCTGAGCGAGAAGATCGTTCATGACCTCACCGTAATCGCCGGTTTTGCACCAGACGCGCAGGTCGACCTGCGTTCCGCCGTCCACCAGTTTTGCGTTGGCTGTTGCTGGTGGAGGTGTTTTCAGGACTTTGGGGTGGGCTGTGCCGGTTGCGAGCATGACCTGGTGAGCCAAAACGAGATCCTGCGTCGCACCGACTGCCACAGAAATATCGACGCGGCGAGTCGGGTTTGCCGTGTAATTGGTGATCGTGCCCGCCATCAGAGACGAGTTTGGGACGATGATCCGCTTGTTATCCGCGGTGTTCAGTGTTGTGGAGAACACCTGGACTTCCTCCACTGTCCCTTCGATGCCGCCGCCGTTGATGGTGTCACCGGCTTTAAAAGGACGGAAAACGATAATGAGAAAGCCCGCGGCAAAGTTTGAGAGTCCCCCCTGGAGTGCCAGGCCGATGGCGAGACCGGCGGCGGCGATGATCGCGGCGAACGATTTGGTGTCCACGCCGAATCGGTCGAGGGCGCTAATGACGACGAAAGTCATGATCAGCGCATGAACGAGGTTGCTGACGAAACTGCTGACCGTGATATCGATGGCCCGCCTGGCGAAAACCTTCTTTACCAGACTTCGGGCAATGCCGGCGACGATGGAGCCGATGATCAGGATCAGGATGGCGCCAATGATATTAATAATCCAAAACGCGATTTCCTCCGGCAGGCCGGTCATCGCTTGAAAACGTTGGGCCAGGTTTCGAGAGGTGGTTGCAGCGACGACGCGAACGGTGTTGGTCGACGCCGTGTCAGCGGCGGCGGCGAAAATCGGTGTAAACGATACGGACATACTTCGGCAAAATCCTAAGAGGAAGGCGCCATCTGTCTACTCTAATGATTGCTAAAAGAAAGGCTGGTGCGCGAAGGGCGATTTTGTTAGAAAGCGAGCATGCTTTACACGCTCGCTGTTATCCTAATTATCCTGTGGCTGCTCGGCTTCGTTACGTCCTACACGATGGGCGGGTTCATCCACATTCTGCTGGTGATCGCGATTATCGTTATTCTCGTTCGCATCATTCAGGGGCGGAAACCGCTGTAACCCGTTACGCGAGCAGCTTATTGACGACTTCGCCGTGCACATCGGTCAGGCGGAAGTCGCGCCCTTGGAAACGATAGGTCAACTTCGTGTGATCGAACCCGAGCAGGTGCAGGATCGTGGCGTTCAGATCATGTACGTGCACCTTGTCCCTGGTGGCGTTGAAGCCGAAATCGTCGGATTCGCCAAGGGTAATTCCGGGCTTCACACCACCGCCCGCCAGCCACATCGAATAGCAATTGGGATGGTGATCGCGACCATCATTGCCGCCCTGGACCATCGGCGTCCGTCCGAATTCACCACCCCAGGCGACGAGCGTTGAATCGAGCAATCCGCGTTGTTTAAGATCCTTCACGAGCGCGGCGCAGGCCTGCTCGGTGTTTTTGCAGTTCTTTTTCAGGTCCGCTACGAGATTGCCGTGTTGGTCCCATGATTCGTGAAACAGTTCAATGAAGCGAACACCTCGTTCGACCAGGCGACGGGCGAGCAAACAGTTCATGGCAAAGGAGGGCTTGCCGGGTTCCACGCCGTACATGTCGAGGATGTGCTTCGGTTCTTTCGAAATATCCATTAGCTCAGGTGCGCTGGTCTGCATCCGATAGGCCATCTCGAAGGAATTGATGCGCGTGGCAATTTCCGGATCGCCGATCACGCCCAGATGTTTCTCGTTCAGCGATTTAATTGAGTCGAGCGTGTCGCGCTGAATGCGCGCGTCGACACCTTTAGGATTCGACAGATAAAGAATCGGATCGCCCTGGCTGCGGAACATCACTCCGTTATAAACGGTCGGCAGGAAACCCGAACCCCAGTTCGAAGCGCCACCGCTCGGACCTTTCGCACCTGAACTGAAAACGACGAAACCGGGCAAATCCTTCGACTCACTTCCAAGCCCATAGAGCGTCCAGGCGCCGACGCTCGGACGGCCAAAGATCTGCGAGCCAGTGTGCATCATGATTTGCGCGGGCGCGTGATTGAATGCATCCGTATGCATCGACTTCACGATCGCGATATCGTCCGCGACTTCAGCGAGATGAGGCAGTAGTTCGGAAAGCTCTTGTCCGCTCTTGCCGTACTTCGCAAATTTGAATTTCGGCCCAAGCAGCTTCGAGCTTGGATTGATGAACGCCGCCCGATAGTCCTTCAGCAAATCCGCTGGCGGCAGAGTCCCATCGAACTTCGCGAGCTGCGGCTTGTTATCAAACAACTCAAGGTGGCTTGGAGCGCCGGCCATAAAAAGGTAGATGACGGATTTGGCCTTGCCATCGAAGTGCGGCTTTTTTGGAGCCAATGGATTATTGGAAATCGGAGCGGCAGTAGCGTAATCCTGAAGCAGACTTTTGAGCGCGATGCCCCCGAGACCTACTCCACACTGCTTGAAAAACCAACGCCGAGAGATGATTTCCGGCGGAAGACCTTGATCGAGATGCGTTTGGCAATTCATAGCTATTCTTTGGTGATTGTTTCGTCCAGGTTAAGGAGCACGCGAGAAACGACGGTGTAGGCGGCGAGCTCGGTTGGATTGGAGTTCTTAGGCAATCCTTTTGGAATCTCGGTTTTGCCTGTGCCGAGTTCGGAGGGGTTGACCCATCCTTCCGCGAGGTAATTTTTTTCTTTCTTTAGAAGATTTTTCAATTCGGCCAACTCCTCTGGTTGGGGATCCCGAGAGATGCAGGAGCGGAAAGCATATTTGATTCTCTCTTCGTCGGTTGTGCCATGTTTCACAGCTTTGGCAGCCAAGGCCTGGGCCGATTCCATGAAGAGGACCTCGTTTAGAGAGACGAGGGCCTGAAGCGGAGTATTTGAGCGCAGGCGGCGCACGCACGAGAAGTCGCCGTTCGGAGCGTCGAAGGTTTGCAAGACAGGGTAGGGGACGGAGCGGAAGCGGAAGGTGTAAATACTCCGGCGATAACGGTTCGGGCCGGTCTCTTCGTTCCAGACTTTTGGCCCGTAACTGGCAGGAGGCTGGAAGAGAAATGCGGGCGCGGGAGGCATAACGCTGGGGCCGCCGAGATCTTCGTTTAAAAGCCCACTGGCAGAAAGTGCGATGTCACGGACGAGTTCGGCTTCAACGCGAACGCGCGGTCCGCGAGCAAGGAGGCGGTTGTATTGATCTTTCTCCAGCAACTCGGGGCTGACTTTGGATGATTGGCGATAGACCGCACTGTTCACGATGAGGCGCTGAATGTGTTTCATGCTCCAGGGAACGAGGTCCGATTGAATCTCACCGGGTGCGATTGTGGTCGGTTCCATGAACTCCACCGCGAGCCAATCCAACAGCTCCGGATGCGATGGCTCTGGCGCGCGGACGCCGAAATCTTCCGGCGTCTGGACGAGGCCGTCGCCGAAGTAGCTTTGCCAGATGCGATTCACTGCGACGCGAGCGGTGGTAGGTGACTTTCGGTCGACCAGCCATTTGGCAAACGTCAGACGACTGTCGTCGGCATCGGCGGGCAGCGGATGAAGAAAGGCGGGCGTGCCCGCCCGAACTTCTTTGCCGGGCTTGAGCCAGTCGCCCCGCTTGAACATGTGTGTGGAAACACGCTTCTCGTTTGGAGCGTCGCCTTTGCGAGCCATGAGGGTGAGAGTGGGGGCGCCTTCAGGCCATTCCTTCCAGACTGCGGCAACTTTGTCGTTCGTTTCCTTGAACTCGGGAACGGTCGTGCGCCAGTAACTGAAAACCGTAGCGACCTGCAGTGGCGTGCGCTGCTCGCGAGGGATCTTGAAGATTTCCCGAACGTTCAGCGGCACCGGATCGGCGATGGCATTCGTCGCGCTCGTGACGCTCAAGCGAAAGCGGCCGAGATTGTGGTTTTGATTATCGTCGGAGTTTGAGCCGCCATGATTCTGCATCAACTTGAATGTAAGAATGACGCCGTTGGTGAATGTCACCGGCTTTTCGGGGATGAACACCGCTTTGCGCGCCTGATTGCGCTGGCCGGGGCCAGCGTCGATTCCCCACGCCGTGTCGCCTTTGCCATCGATGGCGTATTCGATTGGTCCGTAGACCCGCTTCTTTCCTGATTGATCGTCAAACTCGGACTCGAGCGGCTTTTCGGAATTCGCGAAGTCAGCCGTGGCTTTCACGAATTTGACGTTCAGTTTGTTCTCGGGATTTTTTGCGTCCTGGGCTTCGACGTTAAATTCGCTCAAGGCGGCCATGCCTTTAATAGAGCGGCCAGGGCCGTTGCAGGGGAGATTTGGATCAAGGAGTTGTTCCAGCCGAAACGCGCCGATGGAAGTAATGTCATTGGTTCCGCGGAAAGTCGCTGTCCATTTGGTAGGCGCGTAGCTGGCGGCGCGAATGGAGCTATCATCGTAGTAGTAGAAGCGTTCGCCGTTATCACCGGCATTGCGGCATTCAACGAATTTCCAGTCGGGCTGATCGTCCTTGACCGAATCTTCCCATTGAGCCATGCGCTCCTCCCAACCGGACGTGGTGTGTCGTAGCCCTTCTTCCAGATCACGCATTTGGCGCAGCAGGTCGGCGCGCTTTTGCTGTTCGTACGGAGTATAAGCGACAATCGCGGCCTCGTGATCGTTATTCAGGAAGGCGAACATTTTGTAATACTCTTCCTGCGAGATCGGATCGAATTTGTGCGAATGGCATTGCGCGCATTGAATGGTCAGGCCGAGCACGCTCTTGCCGACGGCATCCATCCGGTCGAACAGTGCGTCCATGCGGAACTGTTCCGGATCAACGCCGCCTTCCTCGTTCAGCATCGAATTGCGGAGGAAACCAGTTGCGACCAACTGATCTTGAGTCGGATTGTCCAGTTGGTCCCCTGCGAGTTGCTCGATGACAAAACGGTCGTAGGGGAGATCGCGATTGAAAGCGTTCACCACCCAATCGCGGAAGTTCCAGATGAAACGCGGCTTGTCCTTTTCAAAACCGTCCGAGTCTGCGTAACGGGCTGCGTCGAGCCAGTGACGTCCCCAACGCTCTCCATAATGCGGTGAGCTAAGGAGCGATTGCACCTTCTTGCTGTACGCGGAGTCGCCTTTCGAAGAAACAAAGGCATCAACATCTTCAACCGTTGGCGGGAGCCCAACCAAATCCAGACTGGCCCTGCGCAGGAGCGTAACGGCATCTGCCTCAGGCGAGGGTTTCAGGCCCTCCTTTTCGAACTTCGCGAGAACAAAGGTATCGAGCGGTGTGCGAACCCAGTCTTTTTGTTTTACGTCTGGCAAACTCGGCCGCAGCGGCGCTTTGAAGGCCCAATGGTTCTTCGCCTTATCTTCGCCGGAAGTCGCACTGTCCGGCCAAACCGCGCCTTGTTCAATCCAGGCGCGAATCGTTGCGATCTGTTCGCCGGAAAGCGGATCGCCCTTCTTTGGCATACGCGGAACATCTTCCCCGCCGCCATTGACCGCACGAAAGAGAAGAGACTCCGCCGGTTTTCCCGGGACAATCGGTTTGCCGTGCTCGCCTCCTTTGAGCGCTTCCTCCTTCCGATCCCAGCGCAAACCATTCTCCTGATGGTCCGGTCCGTGGCACTTATAACAGTTCTCCGCGAGAATCGGTTGTATGTCCTTGGCGAAATTAACCTTCCGATCCTCGCCAGCAGTGGAGAGGAGCGCGCTCGTTGCGAAAAGCGAAGCGAAAAGTCTCGTCATGATCTGGGGCACAAGAGAAAAACTATGCCAAAATTCGACGCGAAGTCGATAGAGGAAAAAGCGAAAAAGCCACGAAAGGTTTAAACCTTCGTGGCATGGTCTTCGATTGCGGAGGAAAGTTTACTTGCTCGTCTTTTTGGAGGTGAGCTCGTAAAAAGGTTTCCAGGTTCCGTTCTCAGCGAGATATTCGGATTTCGATGTGCTTGAACGGCCGTCCGCCGCGAACGTGGTCGTTTCTCGCGTTTTAAATGTCTTGCCCTTGCTGTCGGTGCCCGTGCTGGTGGTTGTCCAGGAATCACCGTTCACCGTCACCGTTGAAACTGTGGTAAAGCCATCATTGTTGAAGCTGTGATCGATGTAGGTTTTGCTGGTCGCATCGTATCCTCGATACCAAACGCTCTTGTAAGTCATTGGTTTGCCGCCGTAGACCCCCTTGTCTTCGGCATGACTCTCCTGGAACAGACCGTCCAACACCCATTTCGTTGAGGACTTGCCTGTAAACTTTCCCCCCGGGCCGAGTGGAGTGTCTTGCAGAGTGCCTTCGTACTTCCAATCCCCGACGTGGATTTCGAGCTTTTTCAATTCCGGGCCAGGTGCCGGCCGGTCCGCGATCTGCGCGCGCGCTGTTCCGACGGTAAGAAGAGCGAGGGTGGCAGCGATCGCTAAGGTTTTGATGTGAATGATGGTTGTTTTTGGTTTGGTCATATTAGTTTTGACGCGGGAAGGCATCCGCGCGTCGGGATGTATAACGACCTGTAGTAAAACTTATTGTCAATCGTAATCGAACTTTCCTGGATGTTCGATCAAGAGGCGGCGCGAAGAACGGCGGGGCGAGTTACCTCTGCCAGCCTTCGATTCTGAAATTGCCCTCGGTAAGCTTGCGTTCGGGACCTCCGCTGGCCGGGCGAAACCAAATTTCGAACCGGGCAGCGTAGGCTTTGCCCCAGTCCCCTTCAAAAATCATGAACTCTGCGTTGTAAAGAAATAGGTCCGTTGGTGTTTCTGACCAGCCGATTTGTTCGTTGGAATCGGCGAACAAGTTGGATTCGGAGAGCCGGGTATTGCGGGTGATCTCATAAGCGCGGAGGTAGACAGTCCCAGCTTCGCCCGGGTTCAGCCACGCGAAGGTTTGGTAGATTCCGGGTTGCATCCCGTTTTTGACGTCGCAAGAAGAGGTGCCGTGATGAAGGGCACCCGGTTCGAGAAGTTCGGACGACCAGGCACCCCTTTCGAGGACTGCGCCAAATTCTTTTTCGAGGAAAGCGAGGGCGGTTTTGGTGAGGCGGCGCTCGCGCACGTTCGATTCTTCGAACAGTTCGAGAAACAGTCCGTCACAGTCGATGATGGTGTGGCTCGCATCAGGGGTGTTGACCCTGGTCAACAACACCTCGATCTTATTTGTGCCTTCCGGAACGCGCGTGGCGTTCGGGGATTGACCTACCCATGGTTGGTTGAACGCGATCGCGGTGCGCGACTGGAAATAGTTGGTTGAATCATCCGAGGTGTAATACCCATGCATTTTCCATTGCCAATCGCCGTTCAATTTCCAGCGCCGGGTGGCAAATAAACCTCCGCGCTGTTCATAGACACGCCACGCGGGGCTCGCGCTCAGATAGCGCATGAGGAGCGGACGATGTTTCAGGGCAAGCAAGCGGAGTGAAGGCACACTCGGCACAATGGCATGTCCGTTTGTGGACGTCGTCTTTGATGATGCCAGGAGTATCGTCTGGAAGGCATCAAGAGGAGGCTTGTCCGTTGGCGTGTCATGCGATGGATCACGCAGAGCAGTTCCGGTGGGAATGGTGAGTTTATCCGCGAAGCCATCTTTGGGATTGGCAAATTCCGGCGCTGCCAGGCTCCTGAATGCGGTCGCAACAACGAGGGCGAGGCCTATGAAAATCGACAAGGAGTAATGCGGCGCCGGCCGAACGCGTGCGACCGTGTTTTCATAAAACTTCGCTTTCACATAGATAACTCGGATGAACTCCCTACGCGGTTAAGAAATCAGGCGGGTCGGATCATTTCAAATCGATCGCCGGTCCGGCAATACCAGTGCGGCGATGCCATGCGGCCGATGACGTGCAGCTTATTGGTCTGAATTCGTTTGGTGGCGGGATCGAAGAGTTCGTCGCGGACATGGAGCTGCTTGATGAGGCCAATAACGACGCGATTATCGCCGATTTGCAAGGTTCCCCATTCGACGCATTCCAGACTGGCCGGCGATTCGCGGATGCGTGGTGGTTTAACGATGCGACTCGGTGCGGCAGTAAAGCCAGCGTGTTCGAGTTCGCTGATACCGTAGGGCAACGAAGCCGCGCAAAGATTCATCTGCTCGGCGATGGATTGATCGACCAGGTTCACCACGAACTCGTGATTCAGGCGAATGTTCCGGGCGGTGTCTTTGGGAGTGCCATCATCCCGGTCACCCGGAGCAATGGCCAGGATCGGCGGTTCGGCGCCCAACAAGTTGAAGAAACTGAAGGGCGCGGCGTTGATTTGGTTTTCCGCACCCAGTGTCGTCACAAGGGCAATCGGGCGTGGTGTGACGAGGCTGGCCAACAGTTGGTAGGCGCGATCTTTAAATTCTCCTTCGATATCGAGTTCCATTGAGGAGAAGAGTTGCCCAAAAGACGATTCGCGCCAAGCGGGGGAAGAAGGTGGTAAGTCCTTGCTGGCGTCGAAGGCTTTCTAAATTTACAAAAGCGCATGCTGAATGTGATTTGGCTCGGGTTGATCGCAGCCGGGGTGATCATCGGCGGGGCGACGGGCCGTCTCAAAGAAGTCGCGGATGGGTCGATGAAAGGGGCGGAGACGGCGGTCACCATTGCGCTTGGTTTGATCGGTGTGATGAGCGTCTGGCTCGGGATCATGCGGTTGGCCGAGCGTTCCGGGTTCATTCTGGTCCTCTCGCGGTGGCTTCGTCCGGTGCTGCAACGATTGTTTCCAGATGTGCCAGTGGAACATCCCGCGATGGGTTCGATGGTGATGAACATTGCCGCGAACATGCTCGGGCTTCTCAACGCGGCGACACCGCTCGGTCTCCGCGCGATGCGCGACCTGGACAAGCTGAATCCGCATCGCGGAACTGCTACGAACGCGATGTGCACTTTCCTGGCTATTAACACCGGTTCGGTGCAATTGATTCCGATCACGGCGATCGCCGTTCTCGCTGCGGCGGGTTCACGGTCCCCTTACGCGATTGTGGGAACCAGTCTGCTGGCGACCTGTTTTTCGAGTGCGGCCGGATTGATTGCGGTGAAGGCCTTCGAAAGGCTCCGTTGGTTTGATTCGGCTGATGCCCTGCCAGTCAGCGAAATGAAAGAGGAAGACACGCAGGAAGAAATCTCGATTGCGCCGAATCTCAAACCAATCAACACGCTGCGCGCCGGAATATTGCTGTTGCTCCTGCTATTCTTTTTCTCGTCGGTGGCACTCGTTGCGTTCCCCGAAACGTTTGGACAGCCGGCACGACCGGATCAGCAAGCGCAAACTGGTTTCGTGCGCATTGTGAATGGAATATCCATCGCGGCCATTCCATTCCTCGTACTGTTTTTCCCATTGTTTGCGCATCTCAAGGGCTTAAAGGTGTTTGAAGAATTCGTAGAAGGGGCGAAGGAAGGATTCAATGTCGCCATCCGCATCATTCCATATCTCGTCGCGATGCTACTGGCGATTTCCATCTTCCGCGGCGGCGGCGGGATCGAACTTTTGACGCGCACAACCGGGTCAGTCTTGCGCGCGATCCATTTTCCGCCGGAGTTATTGCCGATGGCGCTGATGCGACCGTTGAGCGGGAGTGGTTCACTTGCGATCTTCTCTGATATAGTAAAACAATTCGGACCAGACCACCTGATCACGCGGATGGCGGGAACCATTTACGGAAGCACTGAAACCACGTTTTACGTGGTCGCCGTGTATTTCGGAGCAGTGGCTGTCCGGCGGACGCGCCATGCAATACCGGCCGGGCTGATTGCTGATTTTGCAGGGATGATTGCCGCGGTGATTATTTGTCGGATTGTCTTTGGATAATGCGCGTCCGCGCGTCTTTGTTGGAAACTTTATCGCCGATCTTTGTCGAGTGTCGCTGATGTCGATAACGGCGGCCGAAAAAGATTACGACAAAGATTTTTGGGAGAGGGCAGGATGCTGCGCGATTTTTGCGAGCGCCTGGTTTAATAGCGTTTTTCCCGGTTCCATGCGATGCCAGGGGGAAGCGCCGGAAGGGTGTGGCAACGGGATGAGATCGAAACGGTGCTCGCCGGAGCGCACTTGAAATACCTTTCCAATCACCTGGTCGAGGCGACCGTTTGGCAGGAATTGTTCGATGGCAAGCTTGCCGACTGGAATCACCAATTCCGGTTTCAGAATCTCAATTTCACGATCGAGCCATGACGCGCAGTTTTTGATTTCGTCGCGAGAGGGCACGCGGTCTCCGCCGGTTTCTTTTTTGCCAGGGAAACAGCGACACACGGCGGCCATGTAGATGCTGTTGCGGAATTGTTCCTCAGTGATATTCGCTGATTCCTGGAACCATTTGAAGAGGGTTTTGCCCGCGGTCCACGCGAACGGACGGCCGAAAACCGGCTCTTTATCGCCGGGCGCCTGGCCGACCAACAACACTTTGCTCCAGATGGGCCCGCCGCTCACGACGGGCTTGTGCATGTTGGGGCAGAGAGTGCAGGCGCGCAGTTGCTCGACGTGAAGAGCGAGGAGGTCAGCCGAACGCCGCTGGGAAGGCGCGTTCGTTTTCATCAAGCGCCGCTGCCGAGCTGATTACTGGTCGCCGCTGCCGTTGCCTCGGCTATTTTTTTTTGACGCTCCCAGTGTTTTGAAATGAGGATGCAAACTTCCATCAGCGCCTGGACCGGTAACACCATGAAGATGGTACTGACTGCATCCGGCGTGATGAAGGCGCAGATCACCAGGTTAGCCACGAAGAAATAGGAGCGGCCCTTGATGAGCATCTCATGCGGTATCACTCCCACTCGGACCAGAGTGAGCAGCAGGACTGGTATTTCGAAAGAGAGGCCCATACCAACCATGAACATGATTACGAACGAGAAATAATCCTCGGCACGCCAGATATCGCTCGCCAACCCGAGCCAGGCGTTGAACGCATCCAGTCCGCGCAACGAGATCTGCAGCATGACGAAATAGCAGAGGAGCATTCCCGCGAGGAAAAGAAATCCGCCAATGGTGAAGGCACGAGTGAAGTATTTTCGTTCATGCTTTTTGAGCGCCGGCATGACGAAGTCACCGACAAAATAGAGAATAAAGGGAAGCGCGAGCGTTATTCCACCGTACATCGCGATCTTCATCGAGATCGTGAAGCCACCGAGCGGGCCGAGGGTGTCAAGCTTCACGCTGGCACCGGATTTGGCGAGAGGCCAGGTGAGGACGTTCACGATGTAATTAGAGCCCGCCAGGCAAGCAACCATGCCCAGCATCAAAGCGGAAACGCACTTGATGAGCACCCAGCGAAGATCTTCGAGGTGCTCGAGAAACGTTTTTACGGGGCCGCCTTCCTCTTCCTCCGGATCGGGAATGGGCTCTAACGGCTCGTCAGCCATGAAGTGAAAGGATTAAGCCTTGGGCTGCTCGGCGCTGGCCGGAGCGACCGTTTCGCTGCGGGCCGTCGTCGTTTCGGCCGGCGGGTTCACACGGCGGGGAGGTGGCGGCGGAGCATCGACGTCGATGGCAGAGGAAATCTCATCCTGGATTTCGCGGGAGGATTTCTTGAATTCCTTGATGCCCTGGCCGAGCCCGCGAGCGAGCTCAGGCAAACGTTTGGCGCCGAACAGAATGAGAACCACAGCGAGGATGGCGACAACTTCCCATCCATTCAGCATTGCGAACATCACGTTCATATAAATTCAGTTTTGTGCGGGTCGTTTTCGAGCTTCTTCTCTTCTTCGCTCGACCCTTTCTTAAATTCGCGAATCCCTTGCCCCAGTCCCTTGGCCAGTTCAGGCAAACGTTTGGCGCCGAAAAGCACGAGAACAACCGCGAGAATCGCGATGATTTCCCAGCCGTTCAACATGGCAAACAGAGCGTTCATACGTTCTTTCTCTGGTCTTTACCGACAATACGTCACGCCATTGACCCCGTAAAGTGACATCCGCGAACGGCGAAATATTCAACTTCCCCGTCGCATTGTCCATCAGTCTTTGGGGTGGTCCTTTAGGCAGCGGCCTGTTTTCGCGGGGCGAAATCGCCACAACGCTTGCCGCCGGGGAACATCTTGTGCGGGTTGCAACGCATCTCAGGGTCGAACACCAGACGGAGTTTCTGCATCGCTTCGAGATCAGCGGGAGCGAACTGGCGCGCCATGAAGTCAACCTTCTCGATGCCGATGCCATGTTCGCCAGTGACGCTGCCGCCGAACTCAATGCACTTCGCGAGAATGTCTTCACCGGCGTGAATCGCCTTCTTCACCTCTTCCGGATCGCGTTCATCATAGAGGACGAGTGGGTGAATATTTCCATCGCCCGCGTGGAAAACGTTTGGAATGCGGAGGCCGTACTTGGCGCTGGTCTCGCAAATGAATTCCATGATCTCCGGAAGCTTCGATCGCGGGACCACGCCATCCTGGGTGAGGTAGTTGGGACTCAAACGACCGATCGCGCCGAAAGCGCGTTTCCGGCATTTCCAGAGAAGCGCGCGTTCTTCGTCGGTCTTGGCGAGGCGGACTTCGCGGGCGCCGTTCGCCCGGCAGATTTCAAGGACGCGTTGCGCCTGACGTTCAAGACCCGGAGCGAGGCCATCGAGTTCAACGATCAAGACCGCTCCGGCGTCCAGAGGGAAACCAAATTGATATGCAGCTTCGACAGCCTGTGTGATGAGTTGGTCCATCATCTCCAGTGCGCCCGGAACAATTCCCGCCGCGATTATGTCGCTGACCGTTTTACTGGCTGCGGGAACATTCTCGAAAATGCCGAGCATCGTTTTGTAGCCCTGTGGTGCACGAATCAACTTCACGAGCACGCGCGTGACGATCCCGAACATCCCCTCGTTCCCTATGACTGCACCTCGGAGGTCGTAACCATCCACATCTTCACCGCCGTCCGGAGTCGTGCCGAGCCAGACGATTTCCCCGTCAGGCAGCACCATTTCGAAACCAAGCACGTGATTCGTGGTCACTCCGTATTTGAGTGTGTGCGGTCCACCAGAATTGGTCGCAACATTCCCGCCAATAGTGCAAGCGGGTTGGCTCGACGGATCAGGCGCGTAGAGAAGTCCGCGACTCTTCACGGCATTCGTGATCCAGGAATTGACGCAACCCGCTTCGACCAGAGCGCGACGATTTTCGTAATCGACGTTCAGGACGCGATTCATCCGCGTCAGGGCGATCATGACACCGCGCTCGATAGCCAGCACTGCACCGCTCAAACTGGTGCCGGCGCCACGCGGAATGATCGGGATGTTTGCTTTGGCGCAGGCGCGAACAACCCGGGCGACTTCATCCGTGCTGTTCGGCAGAACGACGGCGTTTGGTAAATTTTTTTCGAGCGTGTAAGCATCGCATTCGTAAACGAGAAGATCTTCCTCCCGCGAAATGCAATTGGCCGCTCCGACAATGGAGCGAAGTTCTGGAAAGAGAGAATCGAGCACACTCGACATTGCGGTGAATGTACGAAGAGGCGGCGATTGGAAAAGCAAATTCGAGGTGGTATTCGTGTCACGAACGCAACGCCGCCATAAGACACGCGAGTTCGTGATCTATCTGAGCTGGATCGCGCAGGGTGTGGGCGATTTCGGCTTTGACCAGGTCGCGGAAGCGGCGGCGGAGACGGTGGATCGCGACCTTCACTGCGCCTTCGTTGAGGTTCAGATAGCGTGCGGCGTCTGCTTGGGAAAGGTCGGAGGTTTCGCCGGTGAGCCAGGGTTTGAGGGCGCGGAAATGATCGAGCTTGCCGATGGATTCATGTTCCTTGGCGAGGGCGGCGAGGGCACGGTCGAGGACGGTCAGAGCCCATTTGCGGTCGAACTCCCGGTCGGGGCTGATGAGTTTGGGATCAGGCAGTTGGAGACCGGGTGACGTGTCAGTTCCACTCTCCTCGAGAGATAGAAGAGGAATTCCCGCGCCTCGTTTGAGGCGGGCCGAGTGGTCGCGGGCGTCGGAGAGGAAATGCTTCACCGCGCCGAGCAGAAAGGAGCGAAAACGCCCGCGTTCCGGATCGACGTTCGCAATGCCGTGACGGGCGAGAAGGCGCGCAAAGAATTCCTGGGTAAGATCGCGGGCTGACTCATCATCGGGTGCATTATGGCGAATGAAGGCGAAGACAGGTGGGTAATAGGCGACGCAGAGATCCGCGAGCGCGGTCTTCGCATTGCTCGATTCGCCGCGCGCTTCGAGAACCTGCGTCCATTGGGTGGTGGCGAAAACCGGGGCGGACGAGAGTATCCGGGCGCGAGTTTCAGTCGTGGTGCTATTTGGCATTAGCGGCTTCGGCCTCTCCGAGTTGAACGGCAGCGATGTCGCGCGCGAGCTTAGCTTCGGCAACGTTGCTTTCGACACCGTTGGCGCGTTTCTTTGTGGCGACATCCAATTCCCGTTCTGCAATGCGAAGATTGATGCGGGCCTTTTCAACAGCATCGCCGTCCATCTCAGCTTTGAGCATGTCTCGCGCTGCCTTGGCTTTTTCCATAGTAAGCGGATCGATTGCGCCCACTTCGTATTTCTTTTGCGCTTCGATTAACTGCTCTTCGGAAAATTGGAGTTTTAGTCGGGCGATTTCAGAAGGGGCTAAGCGTCGCTGCTCATCAACAACCTGTCTTAGGTAAGCAACTTTGTTCGACAACAAAGTCTGGCGAGACGGGTCACTGTCATTGGCCGTTGTGTAAGGCCCGAGGCGCAATAGGTTTTCCGTCTTTCTGATTTCTTGTAGTATCTCCTGAATGGTTGCACCTCGGGCGGTCCATAGAGAGGGTTCGCCGATGTTTTGGGTGCGGTTTGGAGAGCCTCCAAGCAACTCGAAGAAACCTTCGTGGACTCTCCCGGCGTCGTTCGTGACCGCGAAGACGCGGGAAGTTTGACCGACAGTTACGGTGATTGATCTGTGTCTCTGGGCTTGCGTGGCAGCGGCGCGCATTTGTTCCTCGGTAAAGTCGGAGGGGAAATCCCAGCGGACGCTTTCGTTGTCGTAACCAGGAGCGCGCGAAATCGAGGTATGGGCGTCTGTTTGTTGTCCGTCCCTCGTTTTGCAGAACGCCTGGAGAACACAACCAGTGGGTACAGTGGCGCTAAAATATCCGAGGAGCATCGGCGAGACGTTCGTGACGCGTGAAAAATGGATCGTTGCCTGTGCGTCCGACGGAAGCATGCTGGGATCGGATGGTCTGAAGAGAAGGCTTGCTGTGAACCTTCCGCCAGCCTGGTTGGTAAGGGTAAAGAGAGGGAATGGCGTGTTCGGTTCCAGGGCGATCGGCTTGAAGAGATTGGTTTGCAGAAGTGTTTGGGCCGAGTCCTGCGCTTCAGCTCCAAACGAGGCGGGAAGGGCCCAACCGAATACAGTGCTTACTCGCGCACCGGCGGAACCACGTATTGTGATGACCTGAGTGTTCGCTTCGTCGACGCTACCGTCAGCCCTGGTCTCCGTGGCGACCGTGGTTTCTCCGGGGGCGAATTTTGTGTCCGTCCATATCGAGATTCGATTCCCGACGCCGCGAGAGATTCTGCTCAATTCGATGGATTTCAAGCGGGCGGCCGCTGGACGGCGAGCCAAGGCAGTTTCGGTGTTTGTGCTGCCACTGGTGCGCTCCTGCGGAGCGAGGCGCGATGGCTCAGACGCGAGTTCGCTTTGGACTCGCCCGCGATCTGGCTGACCAACGGACAGACGAAAAAGGAGGACACAAATGATGGCGCCCGACATGGCAAGCCATTCAACCCAAGGACCACGCGAACCGACATTGGTGAAGGCTGATTTTTGCCTGAAGAGGAGGTAGAAAGCCCAGGCTAAGAAAGCCGCCAAACAGCCGACGAAAATTCCTGAGAGTATATAATCATTGGAAGAGATCACTCGCATGGGTGTGATCTTGACGATGGGGAAGTCCAGCCATCCGGCTAACTTTGCCGGGACGAGAATTATCAAGAACGTGAGATAGAGACCGAGAGTTACCAGGGCGGCCATCCGCCAGCCTTTACGCTGCCGGAACAATCCTAACCCAACGGGAAAGGCGAATAGACCAAGATCGATTGTATGGCTTCGGCTCGCAAAGCTATGAACAGTCTGCGCAATCCCGACAGCGCCGAAAACCACAAGGACGGACGCAATGATGAAAACTGACAACGGAAGGGCTGGACGTTTTGCGCGAGCTGCTGTTGGGGGCCTGTTTGGAGCTGTTATGTAGCGCCACCAGGAGATCGAACCCGTGACCAGAGAAGACAGAGAACCGGCAGCCAGGCCGAGAAGTGAGCCGATGAAGATGATGAGCGGGCGCTTTGGGCGCGCCGGACGAATCGGAACGGCGGCTGGATCAACAAGCGCCGCTTTATTCGCTGGCAGCGCCAAATAGGCATTGGCCAGAGCGTTGGCGATTTCGGCAGTTTCAGTGGCCGAGTCGCTAAAGGCGGAAATCTCCATCAGGCTCGTATTACGTGACTGCTTTAGATCGATGGAATTGCGTAGCAGATCGAGTATTTCCGAGCTTTTCATTGTTCCGACCCCATATTTTTTTCCCCAGCGTTGTGGTAGTTGAAGTGAATCGGAAACCTGAAGAAGAGTTTTTTGAGATTTGATCTTCTCGAACTCAGTCTGGATGAAGTAGGGATCGTATGTCAGACGATCATTGGTGCCGCCTTCGACGCGGGCCGTTGCCATGTAGGTTTCGGGAAGGATGAAAGCGATTGCGATGGCGGCGAGGAAGCAGAGAACGAAAATGGCAATGCCCGCGCGAAGGGCGCGGCGCACGTGCACCGTCCACGGTGGGACGTCGTTTCTTTGAGATCGTGATTCTGGCGAGACAGGTGGAGGCGTGGTGGCAATCGTTTCGACTTGAGTCTTTACTTCACCAGCGCTGCCGGTGCGGCGCGCAGGTTCCTTTTCGAGAGCGCGCAGGACGACTTCGTCGAGACGCGGATCGGCGGCGGATTTTGTGGAGGGCGGAGCAAAACGTCCGAGCGGAAGTTCACCGGTGAGCATTTCGTAGAAGACCACGCCAAGCGCGTAGACGTCGGCGCGTTGATCGACTTTGCGCGGATTCTCGATTTGTTCGGGCGCCATGTATTGGGGCGTGCCGATGACACCAGTCACCTGATGTTCGGCGCTCGTTGGGGTGAGGGTGGTTTCGCGGTCGGTCCCGAGAATTTTCGCGATGCCGAAGTCGGCGATTTTTACCCGACCGCGCGAATCGAGGAGAACATTTTCCGGTTTGATGTCGCGGTGAAGGATGCCCTCGTGATGCGCGAATTCGAGGGCATCACAGATTTTCGGAACGATGGTGAGCGCCTGTTCGGGAGTGAAGCGGCCAATTTTCATCGCCTGGCGAAGGTTCACGCCATCGACAAACTCCATCACGAGGTAGAAGAAGCCGCTCGCCTGACCGAAGTCGTGAATCGTGACGATGTTCGGATGATTGAGACGGGCCAGGACGCGACCTTCCTGGGTGAAGCGATCGGCGAAAGCGGGGTCGGCGGCGAGGGTCGCGGGAAGGATTTTAAGCGCGACGAAGCGGTCGAGTTTCGGCTGACGCGCTTTGAAGACGTAGCCCATTCCGCCACGGCCAATCATTTCGATGATTTCAAATTGAGGAAAGGCCGCGGCGAGTTCGGCGAGGGAAGGCGGTTGGGGTTTTACAGCATCCACTGGTTCAGTCGGTTTTGAGACCTCAGAAAGCAGGCAAAGAGGGCAAAGACCTTCCGGCGCTTCGGAGGAAATGGCCGCTCCACATTTTGGACATTGAGTAGACTTGGCATCCATACTCTTACCTGAGGCGCCGCACGGAAAAGGTTACATTCGAATTCTGAGGTTACGTAAGGTTATTGCAAGGGTTTGCGTCGAAGAAATTCAGCAACCGCGAATGTACGCCAATACACGCGAACAGGGAAAACAGGAAAAGTCATTTAAGTGAAAACGTGAACTTAGCTCGCTCGGGGTCGTTCGTCCCGGTGAGCTAAAGGCAAGAGGTTTGATCAAACTCAGGGGCGGAAATGCCGATGGGGAAGTATGAGGCGGCTGACGCTGGACACGACTTTGGCTGCGCCTATTTGCGGGAAGTGCAAGCAGGCGATCGCCCCGACGGATATTAACGTCGCGACGGATATTGCTTATTGCAGGAGTTGTAATATTGCGCACCGCCTTTCGGTGCTGGTCCGAAGCGTGAACCTGGACGGGGCGTTTACGCCGGACCGGCCACTTGCAGGGACGTGGTATCGGAGTTCGCCGCTTGGAACGGTGCTTGGGGCGAGTCACCGGTCGGTGGGGGCGGCGGTTGGGCTTCTGTTCATTTGTTTGTTTTGGAACGGTATTTTGTCGGTATTCGTCGCGCTGGCGCTTTCAGCGACGCTAACGAATTTGGGACTGCCGGTTCCTGCGCGGTTTCCAGGACCGAAGATGAATGGCGGGCCGATGGGATGGGGAATTACGATTTTTCTGTGGATTTTTCTGACGCCGTTTATTGCGATTGGGCTGGCGATGCTGGGAGCCCTCCTTTCGACGATTGCAGGCCGCACGGAAGTTCGGCTTAGAGAACCCGGTGGAATGATTTTCTCGGGAATCGGCCGGTTGGGACGGAAACGACGGTTCGATATGGCGGATGTGGCGGAAGTTCGGGTGCTGGACGAATCGTGGCGCGATAGTGACGGGGATAGGCGGCAGAAGAGTTCCGTAGTGATCGAGACGAAGAGCGGGAAGGAGATTAAATTTGGATGGATGCTGACCGACGAACGAAAGAGGTTTGTCGCTGCGGCTTTGCGCAAGGGGCTGGGATTGGGGTAGTCGGGATTAGTTGGTCGAATTCGAGAACTGGTATCCCGCTGTGTCGAGCGCCAGAACCCTGCTAGGGTGCTTGCCATTTTTCCGAGATCGCCGGTGGTATCGACCCGTCGGTTCGAGCACCGGCTAAAGGATTTGAACCCGGCGGGTTCCTCTCGGATGTCCTATCGAAGGGTTTTTGCGGAGGCTATGTTCGAATATGCAGAGTTGCCCCGGATGTTGAAGGCGCGCACCCGATAGTTGTAGGACTTATTCGCGCTCAGGCCGGTGCTGGAGAAATTGCGGACGTTCGGCCCGACGGTGGCGATCTGGGTGTAAGTGCTGCCGGTCGAGCGTTCGATGGCGAAGCCGTCTTCGTTGTTGGAATTGTCGTTCCACGTGAGATTTATTTGGCTATTCGAGATGGCCTGGGCGGTGAGGCTCGACGGAGCGGTTGGCGTGGTGGAGGTGGTTTGGACGGTAATGGTAACGGTCGCGGCTGCGCTGTTCAGTTGGCCATCGCTGGCGCGGAAGGTGAAGGTTGTCGTTCCCGACCAACCGATTGTGGGCGTGAAGACGAGGTTCGGCGCTGTGCCGGAAAGCACGCCATTCGCTGGAGAGGTCAGCACTGTGTACGTGAGGGAAGGGCTATCGATGTCAGTTGCGGATAGGTTGACACTGACCGCGTTGTTGTAAGCAGTGGTTACGCTCTGTGGGGTGGCGATCGGAGCGTCGTTGACCGCAGTGACTTGAATGGCAATCACAGCCTCGTTACCCGACGCGGCGCGGAAACTCAGACTGTCTGAGCCATTGTAATTGGCGGCTGGAGTGTAAGTGAGATTTGGAGCTGTGCCGCTGAGAGTGCCATGGTTGGGCGGGGTGATGATTTGGTACGTGACCGGGCCGCCGTCGATGTCCGAGGCGCTGAGTGTGATGGGCAAAGGCTGGTCTTCTGATGTGGAAAGATTCTGAGCAAGTGCGACAGGCGCGTCGTCGACCGCGGTGATTTGAAGGTTGATGATGGCCTGGCTGGCGGGCGACTGGCCGTTATCGACCGAAAACGCAATAGCGTCGGGTCCGAAATAATTTGCGTCAGGAATGTAGGTGAGGTTCGGAGCGGTGCCGGTCAGAAAGCCATGCGCGGGCGGCGTGGTGATTTGCCAAGAGAGCGGGCCTCCGTCGATATCGTTCGCGGTGAGTGTGAGGGGCAAAGATTGGTCTTCGGGGGTTGAGAGAGTTTGCCCGATGGCAACAGGCGCATCATCGACGGCGGAAATGTTGACCGTGATCGTGAAAACATTCCCCAAGGTGACGCCGTCGGTCGCTCGGAGATCGAAAGAGTCAGTGCCGAAGAAGTTGGCTACGGGTAGATAATTCACGGAGTAAGGCGCCGAAGTGAAGCTTCCGAGCGTTCCGTGCGCGGGTGCGCGGACAACTTCGAAGGTAAGAGCATCCCCTTCGACATCGGTCACAAGGATGGGACAAACGAGTGCGTTGTCTTCCGAGGTTAAGGCGGTGCTGTTCTGGGCGAGCGGAGCGTCGTTCACCGCGATGACCTGAATCGATACCGTGGCGGTGCTCGCGGGGGTTGCACCGTTGTCGACTGAGAAAACGAAGTTGTCGGGTCCAGAAAAATTGGCCGCGGGTGTGTAGATAAGATCAGGTGCGGTTCCGCTCAGCGTCCCGTAGCTCGGCGGAGTAGCGATACTCCAGAGAGAAGGGCCCCCGTCGACATCGGAAGCGCCGAGAGTGACCGAAATGGCTGTGTCTTCACTAGTGGTAATGGATTGCGCGAGCGCGACCGGCGGATCATCCACGTCAGTGACGTTCACAGCGACGTAGGTGAGTCCGCTGGCAGGCACACCGTTGTCGTCGGCGGCGATCAGGCCGAAATGGATTTGACCATGGAAATTCGGGAGAGGAGTAAAGACGAAATTTGTGCCGGTGATCTGTACGGAACCGGATTCGGGACCGAAGGCAATCTGTAGAGTGTGAGGGTCGCCTTCGACATCGGAAATGAAGATGGCTCCGGCAACGGCGGTGTCTTCCGGTGTGTCGAGCTCCAGCGAAAGAGTGTCGTTCAGGCCAGGGTCATTTACGGAGTGAACCGTAATGGTGACAGTCGCGGGCTCGCTATCGAGTTCGCCGTCGTTCATGACGTAATCAAAAGAATCCACACCGAAGAAATTGGGAGCGGGTGTATAGGTGAACTGTGTGTTGTTCTCGTCAATCTGAACCGTGCCATGTCCGGGCGGCCGAACAACGCGGAGGGTGAGGGGGCCGTAGGTGTCTTGATCCCAGCCGTTGGGGAATAGGAAAATGGGAAGTTGGTCTTCATCCATTTCAGCTTCAACCGGGAAAACTTGAGGCGGCATGTCGGGCGGTAAAGTGTAGAACGCGCTGCTGAAGGTCATGCCGAGACGATTCGTTTCCGAATAAGTATAGCGATAATAATAGAGAGTGGCCGGGGTAAGATTCGTCACGAGGAAGGTGTGGAAACCCGCATATTCGGAATGATAGGCACGGAATTCGAGATCTTCTGGCGAAGGGCCAAATTCGAGAACGGCGTCGACGCCGCTTACCGGGCTGGCGGCGAATTGGAGGGTGGCGGAAGTGCGTCCATTGAGCCACCAATCCCAGCCAGGGTCGTAATAGGAAATCATGATGTCAGGCCAGCCGCCGGGTTCGACAGAGGTCGTGGACGGTGAGCTTTCGCCGTCAACGTTGACCGCCGTCACCGCGTAGTTAACGGGTGATTCTGGAGTTGGAGTTTCGCGGAAAAATGGGACTGCGATTTGGGATGCGATGAGAGACCAGTTTTGATTGGTCGAATCGTAGCGGTAAATGTTGAAGGAGTTCGCGTCAGTGGCGGAGTCCCAGGTGAGCACAGAGGAGACGGTATCGACCCAGGAGGAGCGAAGATTTGCCGGGGGATTGGGCGGAGCAGCCTGAGCTAAGAGCGTAGAGAGCAGGAGGACAGATGCGAGTTTGCCGGTCCACGGTAACCGAGTTCCCTTCATTCAGTTTTGCCTTGGTTTGACTTGGTCCTGAACTATCGGCGGGAGCGGGGCGCTGCTTGAGTCGAAATCAGCCTTTGGCTTTGGCTTCTTCGGCGCGGATAGCTTTGATCCAATCGGGAGTGCGGGATTCAAGGCCGAATTGTTCGAGGAGATCGGGATCGATCGGAATACGGCGATCGGTCGCGAGCTGTTGAGCCGCGTGAACCGCGAAGAGGGCACTGAAGCCGGATTCTTTGAGAGCGGCGATATTGTGGTGGGTATCGACGCCGTCAGCGATCGAGTCGGAAAGGCCCCAAAGACGCAGGAGATACGCGCCGACATTGGCATGATTCGCGCCGAAAGTTTCGGTTTCGTGTGCGATGAGAGCGCGGGAATCGTGAGAGTGCTTCTTCCAAAGGTCGTGATATTCCGGACAGCTCGCAGCGAGAACGACTTTGCCGATGTCGTGCAGCAGACCCAGGAGAAAGGCGTCTTCGCAATGATCTGGGTCGAGTCCTTCAAGGGTAGCGAGCTTCTTCGCGCAAAAGGCCGTTTGGAGGCTGTGGTTCCAGACGGTTTGATAGAGATTCGATGAAGAGATTTTGTCGCCGAATTGAAAAACGTGAACGCCGAGCACCAGGGCGCGGACCAGATCAAAACCGATCATCTGGACAGCTTCGAAAATGGAATTGATGCGGCGTGCCGGAGAGAAACGGGCGGAATTGACCATTTGCAGGACTTTCGCGGTGAGGGCCAGGTCCCGTTCGATAATGGCGCTGATGTCGCGGATGGGGAGGCCGTTCGAACGAAGGGCGCGATTCAGTTCCTGAAAGGTGCGCGAGAGAGTGGGAATGGATTCGAGTTTGCCGACGTATTCGCGGATTTTGTTGTTGGCCGCTTTTGTTTGCGCGTCGCAAAGGGAGTGAAGGACGTTGGTGAGGGTGTTCGGACTGAAAGGTTTGTTGAAATAGCGGTGCCCAACCATGACACACTTCGCGGCGGTGATTTCATCCGCAAAACCCGAGACGACGATGCGAGCGGTGGCGGGATGCTGCGCGGCGACTTTGGTGAGAAATTCAATGCCGCTGACCTGAGGCATGGTGAGATCCGAGACCACGACGTCAACCGGTTGGCTCTGCATGATTTGCATGGCGTCATGCGCGTTGGGTGCAGTCGCAATTGAAAATTCAGGCCCGAGGAAAGGCTGGAGCATCTCGTAGATCCCGAGGATCGACGGTTCGTCATCGACGAATAAAATGCTTTTAGACATTGCCACCTAATAGAGCCCAACGCACCCGAAGATCAGGCAAATCCCCGGGCATTTCTAATCCCACCTGGTAAAGGTACGAATTAGAAATCTTATCGGCAGGGCTTGAAGCGGCTTGAGACCTAATTATACAGGCGAACATTCATCGCTTCGTTCGCTGCTGAAACCCAGGTGATCCCGTCGGCCGAGTAGCAACGTGCACCGGAACCGCCGCCGAGCCAAAGAACCCCGTTTTTCGGATCGGTTTTCGAAACCTTATACCCAACCCAGTAAGTTTCGCCTGCGAGCGCGGTAAAGCTGACCGGGACATCGTACCAATCGTCGGTGACCTGGGAGGCATCGATCGTTCCAATGCCCGAAGTCAGGAGAGCGGCCGGACGGTTTTTGTGATTGCTCCAAACGTACACGGTGATTCGCCCCTCCGGTTCGCGCAATTTGCGGAGGTTCAGGGCAATTTTGCAAATCGGACCGGCAGCGACCGATTTGCACGCGGTGGCGGTATAGGCGCGGGCGGGGTCGCGGCCTGTGTGGTAAACAACGCCTTGCCCTTGATGAGAGTACGCAAATTTGTCGCAACCTGAGATGTTGGCCGGCAGCGAAGTGGATGAAGCGCCTTCTTCGAAAATCTTGCCATCAGCCCAATGGACGACCATGGCTTTGCTTTTTTCACTGGGAACGTCGTTCGTGCCAACGCTCATTCCGTAAACGGCGTAACGGCCTTTTGGGGCGTTTTTAAGCAGGTAAGTGAGGTCCAGTTCGTTGGTCCAGACGGTCACTTTGCGAATGGTGGCGGCGGGTAACGGGCCGGCGGCGCAGATGATGAACGCTTTGACCTCGCCGGGTTTGTTGGGATCGTCCCACTTGAGGATCTCGGCAGAACGACTCGGTACACCGCAGCGAAGGAAGAGCAACATGAGATTCACGAGGCTTTTCATGTTCCTTGCGGATCCCATGCGCAATAGTTTGGACGGAGACACTTCATTTGTCAGGGGGATTCGCGTTGCGGAGAAGGGGCGGTTTGTGGTCTATTAAGGTCATGGCCCGCATATTTAAGAATTGTTCCGGCGTTTCGCGGCGGGACTTTATCCAGATTGGTCTTGGGGGAGCGATGGGGCTGGGATTCTGTGATTTGTTGCGGTTGCGCGCCGCGGAAGCTGGAAAGCAACTGGTCGGCAAGGATGTAAATTGCATCCTGGTCTGGATGGATGGCGGCCCCTCGCATTACGAGACATTCGATCCAAAGCCGGACGCGCCTTCGGAAATTCGTGGCGAGTTCAAAGCGATTAGCACGAAGGTTCCCGGTATTCAATTTAGCGAGGCGGTGCCGAAACTCGCGGGGGTGGCCGATAAACTGACGGTTGTTCGATCGATTTGCCACAAAGACCCGAATCACGGCGGCGGAAATCATTACATGATGACCGGAATGCCAACGCCGGTGCCGGTGGCGTGCGGCGCGTTTGTGACGTTTCATCCGAGTTACGGATCGATGGTGTCGTACGATCGGGGAATTCGGAATGGCTTGCCGGCTTACGTTTCGATGCCGGAAGTTTCACGGTCGGGTGGGCCGAATTTCCTGGGGGCGCAACATGCGCCCTTTGTCATTGATGGGTACCCAAACAGCGACAGTTTCAAGGTGCGCGATGTGACGTTGCCGCCAGAGATCAGCGAAGGGCGGGCAGCGAGCCGGCAGGATTTGCGTCGGGCGCTCGATAGTATGCAGCGGTTCGCGGACAAGTTGGCAGACGATCCGGCGGTGTCATTCGATCAGTTTTATGCGCGTGGGCTGGACCTGGTTGGTTCGGCGCAGGCCCAGAAGGCTTTCGATATCCACAGCGAAGATAAGAAAGTACGCGAGGATTATGGACGAAACGATTTTGGGCAGAGGTTGTTGCTCGCGCGAAGATTGGTGGAGGTGGGCGTCAGTTTCGTGACGGTTTACACGGGCGGCTGGGATCATCACACAAAGATTTTTGACGCTTACAAGGGCGATCATCTCAAACGTTTTGATCAAGGGGTGGCAGCTCTGCTTAGTGATTTGGATGCGCGCGGTCTGCTTGAAAAAACACTGGTGATTGCGCTGGGTGAATTTGGGCGCACACCGAAAGTGAACAAGGACGGCGGGCGCGATCACTGGCCGGGAGCGATGTCGATTCTAATGGCCGGAGCTGGGATTCCGCGCGGGCAGGTGGTGGGCGCGACGGATCCGAAGGGATATTACGCGGCAGAGCGGGTCTATAAGCCGGAGGATTTCGCTGCGAGTTTGTATACAAAGATGGGAATCGATCATGCGCAGGTTTTGCACACGAATACAGGCCGGCCGGTTCAGTTGGTGAACAATGGACGGTTGATCAAAGAGCTTTTCGCCTGATGTTCCGCTGGGCTTCTCTTCTATTTTTCTTCTTTGCGATCAGTTTGAGTGCGGCTGAGAAGCCGACGCTCGATCAGGTCTATCCTTCAGGAGTGTGCCGCGGAAGGACGAACGAGATCACACTTCTCGGGAAATTGGAGCCCTGGCCGCCAAAGATGTGGGCGAGCGTTTCCGGCCTCGACTTTCAATTCACGACCAACAAAGGAAAGGCGTCGGTTGTCGTGGCAGCTGATGCGCCGGTCGGGCCCTGTTGGGTGCGCGTGTATAACGGTGAAGGTCCGAGCGACCTGCGCATTCTCGTGGTGACAGATAGGCCCGAACTGCTCGAGGCGGAGCCGAACAATCATTTCGCCAAGGCGCAGATCATTACGAATGCGCCCGGGACGATCAATGGGCGATTGGAAAAGAACGGAGATGTCGATTCGTTCCGATTCGAGATGAAGAGTGGACAATGGCTCGATGCGGCGCTGGATTGTTACACTTTGCTGGCTAAGCTGGACCCGGTGTTGAAGTTGGTGACAACGAATGGTTATCAACTTGCGTGGAATCATGATTTCTCTTCGCTCGATCCGCGGTTGGTCTGGCAGGCGTCTTATGACATGACGGTTGTCTTGCAGGTTTTCGGTTTTGCTTACCCTGCGGATTCCGATATCCGGCTAAGCGGTGGATCAGCGGGGGTGTATCGACTGCATCTGGCGATTTCGGAAAATGTACCGGCCGATTTGCGCGAAAGGATCACGGAAAAAGAGCCGAATAATTCAAGCAAAGATGCGGCAGAGCTTTCCGGAACTGTCATTGGCACGATCTGTCCCTCGGGTGATGTGGACTGGTTCAGAGTGAACTTGAGAAAGGATCAAATCGTCGAGGCGCGTGTGCAGGCAGGCGCGCTTGGTTCGCCACTGGACGCGTGGCTGTCGATCAATGCCATTGAGGACGGAAAAGCCAAGGAGCTTGCCGCGAATGACGATGCGGATAATTCGCGTGATCCGCGGATTGAATGGAAAGCGCCCTCGGATGGCACGTTCTACTTTTCAGTGGGATCGAAAACGCATCAGGGAACGGCGGACTGTCGCTATCATCTGGAAGTGAAGACGCTTGAACCGGATTACCGCCTGACGAGCAGCGCCGATGCGCAGGTGTTTCTGGCGGGCACGACGAACGCCTTGAAAATGCAGTTGAAAAGACTTCGCGGATTCACAAACGAACTGGTAGCTGCGGTCAGTGGGTTGCCGGAGGGCGTTTCTGCTGCGAATTTGACCCTTCCACCGAAAGATGGAGAGGCTTCGTTGTCCTTTCTCGTGGCGACCAATGCGCCTGCATTCAACGGACCGTTCCGGGTCGTAGTGACGGATCAGGGGACTAAGGGTGAGCGGACAGTCCCCTTCGAAATGGTGAGTCGAACCGAGAATAATGGAGTTCCTGGAGGGTATTCGAAGCTTCTGATCGAGAGCACGGACCAGCTTTGGCTAACAGTAAAGCCTCGGGTCGAGAAAGAACCCTGAGAAAAGGCGAGGGGTTTTTCTGCCGGGCTAAAAAGCCGCGCCCCTTATTGTTCCCCCGCACCATCCGTCTACTCTTAGTTCAACGCGGGCAGGGTTCCGGGGCCAAGAAGAACCTCACGCCACCGAAACCCCGCCATGAATGCACGAACTTATGAACGGGAATGGTCCGCAAATCGTCGGAATCGCCGGCGGAAGCTGCGCAGGAAAAACCTGGCTGGCGGACCGGCTTTCGGAACCGTTCGGAAGCCATGCGCTTCGTATCTCGCTCGATAGCTTTTATCTGGACCGTTCGTATCTGTCGGCCGGACGACGAGCTCTTCTCAACTTCGACCACCCGCGGGCGATTGATTGGAACTCCTTTGAACGAACACTCCAGCAATGCGCCGCACGCGAAAGGTTTTCGGTTCCAGGTTACGATTTCGCAACTCATTCGAGAACGGCGAACGACTCCGTTTTCGAAGCGCCGCGTTTGGTGATTGTGGAGGGCTTGTGGCTTTTCCGACGCGCGTCGATTCGGAGTTTATTTTCAACGAAGATTTTTATTCGTGCGCCGCGCGAATTATGCGTCGAGCGCCGGTTGGCTCGTGATACCAGCGAACGTGGCCGCACCCCTGAGCAGGTGATGACGCAATTGGAGCGGCACACGCTGCCGATGTTTGAACGTTTTGTGGCCCCGCAAGAACGATGGGCGGATGTGATTTTGGAAGCGCCAGTGAGTGACGTGGAGGTTTCGCAACTCAAGAACAGGATTGCGGAGAAACTTTGCGCATTCGGTATATGAGTGAACAGGAAATCAACGCATTATTAGTCGAAAGATTCGAGGCACTACAAACGCCCTGGGGTCGTTGGAAGGTGACTGCCTATTCGAGATTCAAAAGAGTCTCGTGGCGCTGGGTGATTTGGAGTGCGGAGTTCGTAAAGCGGTTTGTTGATATCATTTTCAGTTCCATCGCGCTCCTTCTCCTTTCGCCGCTTTTCCTGCTGGTTGCCGCGTTGATCACGATCGAGGATCGCGGGCCGATTTTCTTTGCGCAACGCCGTGTTGGCAAGTGGGGGCGCGAATTTCGGATGTTCAAGTTCCGCTCGATGTGCGTGGACGCGGAGCAGCGACTAACAGCGATGTTGCAGAAAAATCAGCACACGGCGGGCGTTACTTTCAAGGTCAAAGACGATCCCCGCATTACGCGGGTCGGCCGCTGGATTCGCAAATTTTCCATCGATGAGTTTCCACAGTTTTACAACGTGCTGATCGGCGATATGTCACTGGTGGGCCCGCGTCCGCCACTGCCGCGCGAAGTGGCCCTTTATTCGCCGGCAGATCGTCGCCGCCTCGAAGCGACTCCCGGTTTGACCTGCTTTTGGCAGATCGGTGGGCGCGCAGATATTGATTTCCCGGAACAGGTGCAGCTAGACGTCCAGTACATCGAGTCGCAGAGCTTCTGGCTCGACTTGAAGATCCTGGTGAAAACAGTCCCGGCAGTTCTGCTGGGACGCGGCGCCTGTTAACGACCCCACAATGAAAACCATAATAATCTGCCCGAATCAAGCCCACGGGTTAACCGTGTTGGCGGATTTAAACCCCATACCTACTTTGCCGATCCTGGGCGAAGCGTTCATCTGTTACTGGATGCATCACCTCGCTGCGGAGAAGTTCAAAGAGGTGCGAATAGTCACGTCCGACCCTGCTGAGGTAATCACCGAATATGTCGGTGATGGTTCGCGGTGGGGATTGAAGGTTGAAGTGTTTCATGAGGTGCGCGATTTGCAGACCGAGGAAGCGCGAAAGCGTTATCGGCCAGCTTACGAAAAGGACTGGGCTCCGGAACCACAGGACGTTATCGAAGCAGACCATCTGCCCGGATTACCCGAGCAGAAAATATTTACATCCTATAGTGATTTTTTCAGGGCACTCCCGTTGTGGCTGCCGCTTGTGGCCCGCAGCAAACGGATCGGCGTGCGCGAACTCGCGCCCGATGTGTGGGTCGGACGACGAACCCAAATCTCACGCGATGCGAAATTGGTCGGTCCCTGCTGGATTGGTGATCACGTGCAGGTCGGAAAAAATGCTGTGATCGGTCCGAACAGTTTTCTCGAAGACCAGGTGGTGGTCGATGTGGGGGCGAGCATCGAAAATAGTTGGGTGGGGCCTGAAACGTTTCTCGGTACGCTCGCGGAATTGAAGGATTCATTTGCCTGGGGAAGCACCTTGATCAATTGGAGAACAGGCTCCAATACCATCGTGCCCGATCCCTTTTTATTGAGCGCGCTTTCTGATCCCCGTGAACGGGACGAAGCCCCGGCGCGGCAAACGGCTGAAATTACGCAGCCAGGACTGGTGCGCCGGTTGGGTAGCGTTATTTCCTTCGCCAAGAATCTTCAGAGTTGACATCAGGCCAAACCCGAGAAACCCGGTGGGGAGCAGAAAGCTGCACGATACAAACGCAGCCTGATTGTTCGGAATCGAGCACGATTCTTAAATGAGCGCCGACGTTCCGCACCGCTCGCGGTGACTCAAAGAACGTAAACCAATATGAAAATTTGCACGGAGGAAGTTATGAAGGTTGAGTCCCAGGGCGAGACGTTAAACGTCAGCGGAATCAAGGAGCTGGGCGCGGCGAACTCACAGGTTTTTCGCGACCAGGTGCGCGGAGCGCTCGGTGAGCTGCAGAAGAATATCGAGATCGATCTCTCGGAGACGAATTTCGTCGATAGTTGCGGGTTGGGCGCGCTGATCTCGCTGCACAAAACCACCTGTAATCGCAACGGTACAGTTCGCTTGCTGAATCCCACCCCGCCGGTGCAGCAGATTCTCGAATTGACCCGTATGCATCGCATTTTCGAAATCGTGAATAACTAACATGGCTGTGGAGACGCTACCTCTAAGTCGCACCGTTACACTGCGCGTCGCGCTGGACTGCGATTTTCAGGCGGTGCGTCCGATGACCCTCGTCGTGGGCGATTTTTTACGGGAACAAGGTGCGACGACGGACGAAGTTCAGGCGGCTGAACTGTCGCTCGCTGAAGCCTGCAATAACGCCATCAAATATGTAAGCAGCCAGGGACGTGGTGAAAAAATTCCGGTCGAAGTGGCGTGTGGGCCCGAAGAGATCGAGTTGCACGTCAACGACAATACCAACGGCTTCGATTGGCCCGAGCGGGTCAATCTGCCCGAGGTGTGCGAGGAGAGAGGACGGGGGCTGTTTTTAATTCACTCGTTGATGGATCGAGTGAATTACTATCGTGGACGAGGTCAAAACTGGCTCGTGATGCTTCGCAAACGGCAAATGCCCGCAACACCGAAAGTGATCACCGAAAGCGAACGCCGCCTGGCGGAGAGCGAGCGGATTATTCGCGACATGGCTGAAGAGTTGAGTTTCTGCTACGAATCGTTGTCCGCGATTTTTCGCTGCAGCGCCGAACTGGGAAAATCGAATAATCTCGAAGATTTCGCCCGTCGCCTACTAATGGACCTCGCGCAGATTACATCAGCGGAATGGTTCATTTTTCGGAGAGCTGTCGGAACGGGCGGAAAGCTCGAAACGTTTGTATCTTCCGATCAGACAGTGTTGCTACCAACGCTTTCCTTGACGGAGGCGGCGTCACGCTCGATCGAAGCGGATGCTGCGGTAGCGCGGGAAGATGTCTGGTTTGATCACCTGAGTCCACTAAAGGCGGCTGATCCCCTCGCTCGTGTGCGGCCAGGTTCCATCGGCATGGTCCATCCCATTTATGTGGGAGAGACCCTCGTCGGAACGTTGACCATAGCAAAAACCGCTCCCGGAGGATTTACCGCTGTCCAGGCGAACGTCGTTCATACCTTTTCCGACTTTTTGGCGATCCAGATAGTTAATTCTCGCTATACAGATGAGTTGGTGAGAAATCGCCTTGTCTCACGTGAATTAGAGATAGCCAAAACAATCCAACGTTCCCTTCTTCCCAAAACGATTCCCAGAGTTTCTGGTTACGGTTTGGCCGGCTTCTGCGAAAGTGCCAACCAGGTGGGGGGCGACTTTTACGATGTTATTAAGATCAGCGATGACGCGTTGCTTCTGATTATAGCGGACGTGATGGGGAAGGGGATTCCCGCCGCTATCTTCGCGGCGATTCTTCGCAGTTTGCTACGAGCTGTCCCGGAATGGATGAGCCAACCCGCTGCGCTCCTGGGACGAGTTAATCGACTTCTTTTCGAGGAACTTTCCGGAGTTGATATGTTCATTACGGCGCAATTGGTCTATGTAGATAGCCGGGCAAAAAAAATAACGACCGCGAGCGCAGGGCATTGCCCGGTGCTGGTGTCTATTGATAAGGAGGGCAACGTCAAAACACTGTCCCCCGAAGGCCTGCCGTTGGGCATTCTGCCGGATACTACTTTTGCCAATCATACCGAGGTTCTCCCGCGCAATTCCCGAGTGCTTCTCTATACGGACGGGTTGACGGAAGCGCGCAATGAATCAGGAGAATTCTTCGGGCAGGACCGGCTGATTCGCTGGTTGAAGAAAACCGGAGCGTCAAGAAAGACGGCGGAGGAACTGAAGGACGAACTCGCTTCAGAATTAGCCATGTTCCAGGCGAGTTCCGCACTCCGTGACGATCAGACCTTTTTGATCATGGCCGAGTAGGAAACCATTTGTGAAAGAAGTTTTGCCTATATTCATCATGCTCGATGCCTGCGGGTGGGAGATTATCAAGAACGATCCGTTCGCGCAGAGCTTCGCGCCGCATCGCCATCGGCTGGAGTCAGTCTTTGGATACAGTTCTACCTGCGTGCCGAGTATTCTATCTGGTCGCTGGCCTGTGGAGCATCGTAATTGGTGCTATTTTGTTTATGACCCGAAGAATTCACCGTTTCGAATGCTTCGCCCGTTCCGCTGGCTGCCTACCGCAATTACCAGCCGCCGTATCGTCCGGCGCATGCTAACGAAACTGGTCAAACGACGGCTAAATTTCCGCGGGTATTTCGATCTCTACAATATCCCGTTTAAACACATTTCTCTCTACGACTTCACCGAAAAGAAGAGTCCCCTTCGACCCGGTGGCATGAACCGCGGGCCGAACATCTTTGATTTTCTCACGCGCCGCCATATTCCCTATTTCGTAAGTGATCCCGACAAGAGCGAGCGGCAGAATCTGGATCTACTCAAAGAGAAGCTGACCGATATCGATTTCGCTTTCATGTATTGGCCTGGCCTGGACGGACTGCTTCACGCTGTCGGTAACGAGTCTCCAGAAATCGGAAAAAAGTTGCGCCACTACGAGGAGTGGATCACGGAAGTCGTGACCGCTGCGAAGGAGCAGTATCGTGAGGTGCATCTCTATGTTTTCAGCGATCATGGAATGGCTAATTGCGATGAGCATCTGGACCTGCGCGCAAAGATCGATGCGCTCGGGCTCGAAATGGAGGAGGATTATGCGGTGGTCTACGATTCGACCATGGCACGCTTTTGGTTCTTCAATGAGAACGCTCGCAGCGTCATTTCCAGCGCGTTAAAGAAGGTTTCCCAGGGGCGCATTCTCCCGGACGAAGAGCTGCGGGAAATGAAGGCGCTCTTCGAAGACCGCTATTTCGGCGAACTGATATTCCTGGTCAAGGAAGGGGTCTTGATTGTTCCGAGCCACATGGGTGAACGCCCCATTCGCGCGATGCATGGATACCATCCGAGTGACAAGCACAGCTATGCGGCGCTTTGCACGAATCTTCCCGAACTGCCTTCCGGGATACGGTCTATACCTGAGATTTTCAGGCTAATGACGCACGAAGCTGAACTGGCTTTCGCCAGGAATGAGAAATTTGCGAAACAACAGGCCTCAATGCACGCAATGTTCTAAACCTATGCTTAGCACCGGAAACCTTTACGAGAAAACGCTACTTCACCATTTGGTTGAAGAGTTCCAGGTTCGTTATCGCTTCAAATACGTGCTTCCTAAGATTCAGGAAATCACGCTGGAAGGAATGAAGTTCGACGTGTCCGGGCTTTCGACAAAAATCCGGAATCGCCTTCTGAGCGGCGCGTATGAAGCGCACGAAAAGCAAATGTGCTGCGATTTTCTGACTGCGAATGACTCGGTGATGGAAATTGGCGGCGCGATCGGTTTTATCGGCCTGTTTTGCCAAAAGAAGATTGGGATTACCAACTACTGCAGCTTCGAAGCGAATCCGCGGACATTCGAGATCTTGAAGCGCAATTACGAACTGAATGGCCTGTCTCCGCGGGTTTGGAATATGGCCTTGGCCCACGCGGACGGACATGTGGACCTGGAAGTAGGAAGCGATTTTTGGGAAAACTCGATTTGTTATTCAGAAAAGTCCGCAAACGGTGTCAAAACCGTCCGCGTGCCGGCCGGAACTCTTCAAAGCTTGCTTGTTCTGGCCGGAGAGGCGGTCAACACACTGATCATCGATATCGAAGGAGCGGAGCAGTTCATTGATATGAGCCAGGTGCCGGAGTCCGTGAGTAAAATTATAATCGAATTGCACCCAAAGGTACTCGGCCCAGAGGTGACTTATAACATCGTCGCGAATTTCATTGGATTGGGCTTCATGGTTGCTCGCGAGCACGAGGATACGTTTGTTTTTCTGCGCAAGTGACGAGGAAGGAACAGCCACGCGATCAACTTATGTCAGGAGAGAGCGCCTGCGAGGAGGTGGACTGGTCCACTCTGCTGAGGACGCATTATGCGTTCCAGACAGGCGCCTTCCTCTCCGCCGCTGAGCATCGCGGCGGTGGAATTCTTTGTTTCTCCGAAATTAGCGTCTCCCCAATTTGGAACCATGCTGCCTGGATTGATGGAACTGAAGGGGAGTTATCCGATTTCGTTGAAGCAGCAATTGGCTGGCATAACGAAGATCGCTGTCCGGTAATGTACCTGATGGAGGCAGCAAGAGAACAAACGCTAGCGCTGAAGGGAAAAGGGTTTGAGAGGTTCGATGAGGAAAGCTGGCTTGCCGCCGTCCCTCGAGGCGAGTTTTCCTCTCGCGTCCGGGAAGTGGGGGAGATAGGCGAGTACGTGCGTGTTTTCAGCGAGGCTTTTTCGACTCGCGAAGATGGCTATGGGCAGGCCCTGCGTAGCGCTGGGAACTCCGGGCACCGTCACTTTGCTCTTTATTTAGAAGGAAAGGCGGTTGCGATTGGCACGCTTGTCCAGCGTGATGGCCTGGGTTGCCTTTACAATGTCGGCACTCTTCCCTCAGCTCGTAACAAAGGTTTCGCCTCAGAGCTTGTGCAGCATTTGCTTGCGATCGCGGATCAGGCTGGGTGTCGCAAATTGTTTCTCCAGGTGGAGCCGGGCGGCGCGGCAGATCGCCTTTACCGGAAGCTTGGATTCGTGCGCGTATTCTCCCGAACTGGTTTCCGGCTCAAAAATTGGGCGGGTGGCAAAAGAAATCGAACGCAACTCTCGCAAATCTTTCCGTCCGTCGGTAAAACGCAGAGGGCGTCGGTGGCCACCGAAACGCGTCCTTTGCCCCGAGGCCTTTCAACGCTGCGAGAACGTGAACGCATTGGAATAGCGGCGTGGGCCTACCTTCTTCACCGATACACTTCTGCCTCGACGGTCACTCTCTGGGTTGCGCACGAGACCGCAACCTCAATCGAAAGAATTGATGTCAAAGTCTCATCCGCTGATCAGGTGGCTGAGTGGATCAAAGGTCTTATTATTCAGGGTGAACCGGTCGCGAGGGCTGACGCAGAAACCCTCTTATCTTTCCATTCGCATGGCGCCATATCCAACCTCACAGGGACGTCTGTTCCTCTTCAGCTTCAACTGACGAGCGAAACGGTGCAGATTTCCTACCGTGACGACCTCTTTTCCAAAGAGGTCATTCGGCGTTTGGCCAGCCATTATGTTACGGTTCTCCAATCAATCCTGTCATCACCCGGTTCACAAGTGAAGGATCTTGAACTCCTCTCGGACGGAGAACGGCGTCAACTCATTGTCGACTGGAATGAATCCGCACTTGAACTAACGAACGCGACGCTGACGCGATTGTTCGAAGAACAGGTGGAGCGGACGCCAGAAGCAGTTGCGGTCTCTCTCGTGAGCACCTCCGGAGCAGGGGAGCGACTTACCTATCGCCAGTTAAACCGAAGAGCAAATCGGGTCGCTCACCGGCTGCTGGAGCTTGGCGTCAGCGCGGAAATCCCTGTTTGCATGCTCCTGGAGCGCTCACTGGATTGCATTGTATCGCTTTTGGCGATTCTGAAAGCGGGGGGCATTTTTGTGCCGCTTGATCCTTCGTCACCTGCGGAAAGAATTAGACAAATCGTCGGTCAAGTGGAGGCGCGTGTCGTCATAACTGACCGCCAATTCGCAAGCAGGATTCATCTTCCGCATGGACTGGTGTCCCTCTATCTCGACGAAAGTCTGGAAGTACAGCCGCATAAGAATCCATCGAATCGGAATAAGCCAGAGGACGCTGCTTACATAATTTATACCTCGGGTTCTACAGGACAACCGAAAGGTGTTGTGGTCAGCCACAGAGCAATAGTGAATCACTCCGTTGAGTGCCGAAAACACTACGGCATCAATTCCAGGGATCGTGTATTGCAGTTCTCCCCCTTGCACTTTGATGCTTCGCTCGAGCAGATCTTTCCCGCTCTGATTGCTGGTTCGGTCTTGATGATTCGGGACGCGGAGGTGTGGAGCCCGAAGCAGTTCAGCCAGCTATTGCAGAACGAACAGCTTACCGTGATTGATCTTCCTACTACCTACTGGCACGAACTGGTGGATTACTGGGAAGCGACACGAACGGCTTTCGCCAACCACTCGCTTCGGCTGGCGATTGTTGGTGGAGACGCAATGTCCGCGGACAGAGTTGAGAAGTGGCGAAGGATCTCACTTTCAAAAACACGTCTGGTCAATGCTTATGGGCCGACCGAGGCAACCATCACCGCCGCATCCTTTGATCTGGCAGAGAGCGAAGGGATTTGTGGCTCCACTATTCCGATCGGCCGACTGCGCGGCAGCCGACGGGCCTACGTTCTCGATGGAATGGGAAGGCCTGTTCCTGTTGGAATCGCCGGCGAGTTGCACATTGGCGGGCCGCTTTTGGCGCGTGGTTACTATCGTGACGATAAGCAGACGGCTGAACGGTTCATTCCCGACCCGTTCAGCGACGATCCAGAGGCTCGTCTGTATAAGACTGGTGACCTTGTTCGTTATCGCGAGGACGGCGTTCTGGAATTTCTCGGGCGTGTGGACGACCAGATAAAGATTCGTGGTTTTCGCGTCGAACTCGGAGAAATACAAGCAGCGCTCCGGCAACACGAATCCGTTCGCGATGTACTCGTAATCGCGAGAAGCACGGGAGACGGCGAGAAGCGGCCCATCGCCTACGTAATCACCAACACCGTACGGAGCAGCGAAATGGAACTGAAAAAGTTCCTTCGGGGGAAACTGCCGGAATATATGCTTCCCGCGCGCATGGTGCTGCTGGCCGAGTGGCCGATGCTCACGAATGGCAAAGTGGATCGAAGTGCGTTGCCAGTTCCTGAGGACCAACATTGTGGCACCTCCACCGGGCCGCGCGACGCATTGGAACTTCAATTACAACTCTCGTTCGAAAGGGTCCTCAAACGAGCTCCGATCGGAATAGATCAGAGCTTTTTCGAGCTCGGGGGCGATTCTCTACAGGCCTTGGAATTGCTCGTTCAAGTCGAGAAGGAAACGGGCAAACAACTCCCTCTCGGAACTCTTTATCAGTCCTCCACCGTCGAGGCGGTCGCTCGCGAGGTTCGAAGGCAGGTTGCGGCGGAGCAATGGTCAAGCCTTGTGCCGTTGCAAGTTCGAGGCAGGCATTCCCCTCTCTATCTACTGCATACCACACCAGGGGATATTCTCGGATATGGCAATTTAGTCTATCGTCTGGGGCCGGAACGGCCGTGTTATGGGTTTCAATCGCTAGGCCTCAAAGACGCAAATCTGAGTCACACCTCCATCGAAGAGATGGCTCGATATTATGTCGATCTTCTTCGCCGCTTTCAGCCGCATGGTCCTTATTATCTCGGCGGCTGGTGTTATGGAGGGATTCTGGCGGTGGAAATGGCTCGTTTGCTCAAGGCGCAGGGCGAGGCAATCGGTTTGCTCGCGCTGCTCGAAACGGTGGCCATGCCGGCGACGGTGTCCAACTATCGCTATTACCTTCACCGTTCGCGCTGCTTTTTAAGAATGTCACCCATCCGCTGGTGGCTTTATGCGCGCGAAAAGATCAAGTATCGGCGAAAGGCGCGACTGGCCAACCGCATGAGATTTCGCGACGCGGGCGGCGCTGCGGGCGACGCGAGAGATGCTCGCCTCGCCCAACTGGAATATGTTTATAAAACCAATCTGGAAGCTCTTAATCGCTATCGCTCCACGTACTATGATGGAACGGTCACTTTGTTCAATGGAGCGGAACGTGATGAGGCTCTGATTCCAGATCAACAATACGGCTGGGTTGGCCTTGCGCGGAATGTTGAGATCTATGAAGTGCCGGGGAATCACGATACGATGCTGGCCGAGCCAAATGTCTCGGCCCTCGCCCGGGTGTTAAATGATGCCCTGCAAAGATCGGAAGGAAGGAAAACCAGCCCATGACCCAACAGGATATAAAACGACGAATTCTGCAGAACTCGATATCAAACTACATCTTTCTGGCAGTACGTTCGATATTGGGTCTGGTGCTCTTCCGTGCGATCGTGACTTCTCTGAGCAAGGAGGAATTCGGCTTTTGGAGCTTGATCTGGAGCATCCTGGGGTATGGCATCCTTCTCGATTTCGGATTCGGATTTACCGCGCAAAAGCGGGTCGCGGAGCTAAGCGCACATCAACGCTGGGGCGAGTTGAGCAAGGTGCTCAGCACGATCTTTTATTTCTACGTGGGAATTGCGGCCCTTCTGATACTCATCGGCTTGGGATTATCGCCCTGGGTGGTGAAGGTGTTCAAGATCAGTAATCCCGCCAATACGCCCGAATTCACCAGTGCTCTCACAATATTCTTCTGCGGGATGGGACTGGCCTTTCCTATGGGAATCTTTCCCGAGATGCTGAAAGGGCAGCAGCGGATCGGGTTGGCCAACTATACCTCGCTCGGCGGATTTCTCGTCAGCTTCGCATTGATGCTTTACGGACTGCACGCGGGTTGGAGTCTGCAGGCACTGCTCGTTGTCAGCCTGAGTTGCAGTATGGCAGCGGAGGCGGTTTGTGGCGTCTTCGCGTTGCGGGCGATGCCTGGCGTGAGAATTCTCCCGCGCTATTTCTCGCGCGAAATGATTCGCACCAACATGCGTTTTTCAATCTTTGCGTACATCACAACGCTTACAACAGTGATTTTGACCCGCACGGACCAATTTGTTCTGGGGACGATGCTGGCGGTAGAGGCGGTGGCGTTCTATAATATCGGCGCCAAGTTCCCGGAATTATTTGCCAGCGTGGCGATTCAAATTCCTGAGACGCTCTCCCCCGTTGCGGCTCATTCGCACGCCAAAGGTGACAAAGACTTTCTGCGCTCAGTCCTGATCAATGGAACGCGTTTCAGCGTTATGGTCGCGACACCGCTCTATCTTCTATTCGCTTTCTATATGGAGGACCTGATTCGGCTCGCAACTGGACAGGCCGTTCCGCGCGAGTCTTTGTGGACGGCGCAAGTCCTTTTGCTGTGGGGATACGTGACCATCCTGACTCAAAGCGTTTCGAAGCGCGTTTTCATGATGAGCGGGCACGAACGGCGGTTGATGTGGCTCGGGGTGGGGGAGGCTTTGTTGAATCTGGCTCTTAGCGTCACGCTTCTTTACTACTTCCGAAACGTTGTTTGCGTAGCAGTCGGCTCGTTCGTCGCGACTTTTATTTTCGGATGGTTTGCCATCTGGCCATGGGCCGCGCGTGAAGCCAACCTAACCGGCTGGAGGCTTGCCCGGACGGTTCTCTTTCCAACATGGCTCGCCTGCGCACCTATCTTGCTTCTGCTGATAGCGGCGCGCTATGTAACGTTGCCGGATTTGCACTCAAATATCTACGCAGTGGCCGCTCAATGTATTGTGGTCGCCGCCTTGGCTTTGGTAGGGCTTTGGTTTTTCGCGTTGCGCCCAAATGAGCGAGATAGGTGCAGTGCCGCGGTCTGTCGCGCTTTCGGGAAAGGAACCCCGGCATGAGCGAGCCGCTGGTCAGCATTATTTTGCGGTCTTTCAACGAGGCGTGGGCCCTGGGCGACACCCTCGCGGCGCTTAAGCAACAGGATTACCGAAATTGGGAATTAATTGTCATCGATTCAGGGTCGACAGACGGTTCTCAAAGTTTAATCCGAGCGGCGCAACCTGCTCATTTTGTTCAGATTCAACCGCACGAGTACAACCCAAGCCGTGTGATGAATCACGGAATGCGCCTCGCTCGTTCGGAGTTCGGGATTTTCCTCAATGCTGACGCCACTCCGCAAGACTCAACATGGTTGCGCCCGCTAGCGACTGCGTTGCAGGACCCAGTCGTAGCGGCCGTCTATGGCCGCCAGATTCCTCGTTTCGATTGCCAGGCCGTTTACGCCTGTGACTATGATCGTTGTTTTGGTCCCAATCGCGAGTCTGCACGTTGGAACCACTTCTTCAGCATGGTGAGCAGCGGTCTTCGGAAAGACATCTGGGCTAAGCGCGGTTTCCTGGAGAAGCTGCAGTATGCAGAAGATGACGAATACACCCGCTGGGCGAAGGCTAATAATTACAAGGTGCTCTATTGCCCGGAGTCGGTCGTCATGCACTCACATAATTATACCCCAGCGCAGGCCTATAAACGAAGCTTTGGAGATGCAAAAGCCCTGGCAGCGTCATGGCAAGGGAGCCCAGGAGCATTCAACTTCGTCAAAACCTGCCTGATCGGTTGGCTAAGCGACCTCCGGCACGATACACGCTTCTGCCTCCGCGAAGGCCGGTTGGGCGAATTGCCTCACTCGGCAGCGATTCGCTGGCGGCAACGCCGCGGCAAGCTGGAAGGATTTCGAGAAGGATGGCGTGTCTACCGCCAAACGGAAAATGAGAATACTGGCACTAACAAACCTTTATCCCCCGCACTATCTCGGGGGATATGAGTTAATTTGCTATATGGTGGTGAACGAGCTCCGTGCTCGCGGGCACGATGTGCAGATTCTTACATCCGACCATGTGGTGAATGGAAAGCCCTGCCTTCCGGAGGTCGGAATTGACCGTGCGCTAAAGATACATGGCTTTTACGGGCATCCGTGGCTCAACATCTGGAAGTTGCGGAAGCTGGAGAAGCATAATAATGAAACGCTGCGGAAAGCCATCCGTGAGTACGCGCCGGATCTTGTTTACGTTTGGAACATGGGCGGCCTCTCCAAATCGCTGGTTTTTACGTTGCAGGAGCTTGGCGTCCCGACCGTCTATTACCTTTCGGATCATTGGATCGCGCGTGGTTTCTCCAGCGATGTCTGGCTGAGTTGGTGGAACCGAAACGATCTCACGCAAAAAATCTTAAAATGGTCTGGGGCCAGAAGCTACTGCCAGCGCATTGCTCCAACTAACGCGAATAGAGATCTTAGATTCAAACGGCTCTACTTTTGCAGTAAGGCATTACGCAAGCTTACCGCCTCGGCTGGTTTTGAAGTGATGCATGGCGCCGTCATTTATGCGCCAGTTGATGTCAGGCGCTTCCATGGTGACGTTAAATCCAAAACCAGCCCTGTGCGCGATCTTCTCTGGGTGGGCCGACTTGCGGCAGACAAGGGTGTCGCGACTGCGTTACGCGCCATGCTGTCCGTTAGAGGAAGATTTTCTGGTACCCTTCATATCTACGGGACGGGAGAGCCGGCATACACGAAAGAATTGAAGGACTTCGTGTGCAAAAACGGGCTCCCGGTCGTTTTCTCGTCCGCAACCATGGAGGAAATGCCTGCCATCTATCGCAAACACGACGCACTTCTCTTCACTTCCGAGTGGGCTGAACCTTTTGCGCTCACTCCCCTTGAGGCAATGGCCAGTGGCTTGCCGGTGATCGGGACGACCACAGGAGGTAGCCGGGAAATCTTTCGTCATGGCGATAATGCCCTTACCTACAATGCCGGCAATGCCGAAGAACTGGCGGCCCGCATCCTCCAACTCGAGGGAGATCCGGAGTTGCGTGTTCGCATTGCAAAGACGGGGCAGGAGGAAGTAAGAACTACGTACGCTCTGCCCGTCATTGTCGATCAGATCGAACGCTATCTAACCGAAACGATCTCCCTGTGGAGATCCTCCAGCACTGCGAAATGAACGCGCGGTTCACCATTGACGGGAGCAACGCGCTGGAGGCTCAACTCAGCCGGTTGTGCGCTCAAGCTGGCGAAGGAGTCCGAAGTGTTATTCCCAGTCGACAACTCGAAGCGTTAGTTGTGGGAGGGGGGTATGGCAGAGGCGAGGGCGGCGTGCTCCAGACAGACTCAGGCGATCAACCCTACAATGATTTGGAGTTTTTCATTCTTCTGAAGAGCGGTGACCTGTCTGCGCGCCGATATAGAGAGCCAATCCACCGTCTCTCCGAAGAACTGACGCGTGCCGCCGGGATCGAAGTGGAGTTCAAGTTACTCCCGACTCAAAAACTAATTCGCAGCCCGGTAACGATGTTCTATTACGACCTGGTGAGCGGCCATCGTGTTGTTGCTGGTACTGACAACTGGCTTTTGAAATGTGAGCATCACCGTGCGGCCCATCGTATCCCGCTTTATGAAGCAACGCGCCTGCTGATGAATCGCTGTTCCGGGCTGCTTTTTTCCCAGGATCGGCTTTCCCGGCAAGGCTTCAGTGAGGAGGATGCGGATTTTATTGGGCGGAACCTTGCGAAGGCGAAGCTCTGTTTCGGAGACGTTCTTCTCACGATGCGTGGTCAATATCATTGGAGCTGCCGCGAAAGGCACAAACGGCTGAAAAAGTTAGCCGCGGAAAAGGACAGGGGAAATCTAACCCCCATTTTGCTTCTGCATGACCAGGGTGTGAACTTCAAGTTGCACCCTGTCAGAACCGAGCGCTCTTCCGCAGAGTTGGCGAGTGAACTTTCCTTTTTGAAAGAGGTCGCGCGGGACCTCTGGTTGACTCTCGAGAGCCGCCGATTGGGAAAAAGCTTCGCCTCAGTTCGCGATTATGCATCCGACCCGTCGACGAAGTGCCCTGAAACAAACGCTCTCAAGAACAAGCTGGTGAATGCTCGCACATTCGGAATTGGGGGGCTGTTGAGTTCGCGTTATCCGCGGGAACGATTGCTCCGCAGCCTTCCGTTGCTGCTGTGGGAAGAATGCGCGCTGGAGTTCGTACCTTTGATTCAAGCGCAGCTTAGAACCAGCACTTCCGATCCCCGCGGACTCGTAAGCGCATACGAAAACCTGTGGCGAATTTACAACTGATGAGAATCCTTGCTGTTTATCCGTATGTCCCGTGGCCTTTGAATCGTGGTGCCTATCACCGCGCCTATCATTTATTGAAGGGACTCGCGCGAGACCACGACGTCGACTTGCTCGCTCTGGCGGAGAAGAGTGAAGGGGCAGAACACTCCGGGCAGTTCAATTTCTGCGAGCAGGTTCGGGTGATCCCGTTTCAGCATCCACCGTGGCCAAGCCTTGTTCCGAAACGCCTCTTCAATTCACTCCCTTCAACGGTCGCGCACTGGACCGTTCCCGAAGTCGCCCAGGAAATACGGCGCCTTATCTCGAGCGGCCAGTATGATGCAGTGCACATCCTGGATCTAGTGCTGGCCCAGTTTTTCGTGCGGGAGAACACGAACATTCCGGTCGTCCTGGATCGCACCCGGGTTGATCTGCAATATCAATTGATGGAACAGAGGAGAATGAAGTTCTCTCTCAAAACCCGTCTTTTGAATTTGGAGAACCTCATTAAGCTTTGGGCCTTCGAGAAAACCGTGGCCCGTCGTTGCGCTTTGCAGGTAGTGTGCGGCCCCGACGACCAAACGTTCATTCGAAGATACATCAGCCAAGCCGTTCCCATCTCGGTCATCCCTAACGGTGTCGACCTCGATTACTTCCATCCTTTGGCAGTCCACCTACCGCGCGATCCGGATCCAACGCTGATTTTCTGTGGCGCGATGGACTACAATCCGAATGTCGACGCGCTGCGATGGTTCTTTTCAGAGATTCACGAGCCTCTCTTGTCCCGTGTTCCCGCGTTGAAAGTATTAATTGTGGGCAAAGATCCCGGCCCGGAGATTCGCGCCTACTCGAATCGTCCCGGCGTTACGGTCACCGGCGGAGTCCCGGACGTACGGCCCTACTACCGGCGTGCGTGGCTGCAGATCGTTCCTTTGCGAATTGGCGGCGGTACGCGGCTTAAAATAGTGGAATCACTCGGCATCGGCACCCCGGTCATATCGACCCGCATCGGTGCCCAGGGTCTGGACCTTGGGGACAATCGCGAAATTCTCTATGCCGAGACAACAACCGAGTTCATCGATCAGACTGTCCGTGCGCTGAATGATCCCTCGTTGCGCTCCGCGCTTGAAACCTTTGGACGGGATTCCATTGGTTCTCGCCTTTCATGGGCCCGGCTAGGCGAAGTCTTAAGCGGCGAGTACCAGGAAAGATTCCGGGAGGAGGCGCTATTTACCCCCAGCACTGCTCTGGCAGACGCGGCACCCGTGTAGAAGCGAAAAACTGTTAGAACGCTTTACGATTTCACGCCCAAAGCCGTCGCTGTCCTTCGCCTTAGCGCAAGGCGGAACGGGGAAAAACCCTGATTTTGTGGCGTTTAGCCGCACAGGGGGACGCCCGCTTGACGCATGGCATGTCGTCTGCTCAGTTGTACTGTCCAATTGTTTGTGGTTGGTCGTGTCCAACTACTCATTGCTAACAGTCAAGTGACGCGGCCCGAGACGCGGACATTTGGATATTACGGCCCTGGAACTTCTGGTTCCGGGGCTTTTCTACCAGATCCCTGCCTTTCCGCCGAGTTCAAACTTGCTTCCGCGTGACAACGTTGGTATTGAAAACAACGAGACCCGAATGAAACTTGCATTCCTTTGCATTGCAGGAGCGCTCCTCCTTTTGTTTTTGCTTGCCTGGTGCATGACCCAAATTCATTTTCGGATCGGGAGCCGCCATCTCAAGGTCCTCCTTTTCGGGATTACCATTCGCAGGGTGGCTTTGGCTAATATTGCCTACGTTTCCAAGCGTGAGCCAAAAGGCATGGCCGAACGTTGGTACAGCACCTTCAAAACCTCGCACCGCCTTCTTACCGTGGAACGCAAACGAGGCATCTTCAAATACTTCTGCATAACTCCGCAAAACCGGTATGTCTTCATCGCCGATCTTAAAAGCGCTGTTCGGCGTGTTGACCCCGCGGCCGAATGGGCGGCTTTGCGAACGCAGGAAGAGAAGAGCGTTCAACGCGGTTCACCTTCTTCGGATCTTGAGCCTCAGGACAGCCCATCTGACCAGCCTCGCAGCGAACGCGAACCAAAGCCCGCATGACCCGCAACCGCTATGGGCCGTGAGTCGGACGCTCTGATGTTTGAAGTTGCGCGCTCCTGCCGAAACGCATAAAGGAGTTAATCGACAGGTTTGGAACCAGGGAAGGCGGTCGATTTGCGCGGAGTTGGAAGCCATTGTTTTTCTCGAAACTATTTCACTGCCATCATTTGCCTTCTCTTGTGGTGCGTCGATGGTCTCGCGGAGAAGACTGCGCATCGTCCGCTAATCGTCGGGAGCGAGGAGGACTATCCACCCTTCGCCATCGGTAAGTCCGACCGTGACGCCGACGGATTTACAGTCCAGCTTTGGAGGGCCATTGCCCAGGAAGCTGGGTTTAAAGAGGGGGCGGATTACATCATTCGCGTGCGTTCCTTTCGCGAGCTTCTCGAGGAGTTTAAGAGCGGGCAGATCGACGTCATGATCAATCTCGCTCAGTCGAACGAACGACGCATTTTTTCGGATTTCTCTGTTCCCCACGTAATCGTCAAAGGGGCGATTTTTGTCCGGAAAAACGACTCCCGCATCCTTTCGGAATCGGACCTCGGTGGCAAACGTATCATTGTCCTGGATGGTGATCTGGCTCACGATTACGCTCTCAAGCAAGGTTGGGAGCCACAACTTGTTCGGGTCAAAACCGCAGCGGACGGTCTCAATATGCTTTCGCGCGGTGAGGCGGATGCGATGTTGCTGAGCAAAGTCGCGGGTATGGAAACTTTGATGCGACTAAAAATTCCAAACGTTAAACCGCTGAACGTAAATGCGGGGTTCGAGCAGAAGTTCAGTTTTGCTGTGCAGAAAGGGAACGCGGAATTGCTGGCGACCGTTAACGACGGCCTTTCTGCGGTTAAATCCAAAAGCAAATACGATGAGCTCTACGAGGAGTGGTTCCGCGTTTTCGATCCCCGCGAAGTCACGTTTCGGGACATGTTCAAGTATCTCGGGCCCGCTGCTCTGACGCTCGTTGTCATCATTGGCGTCGTGGGCCTTCGCCAGTACGAACGTGAAAAGGCTGCGCACCACTTGCGCGAAAGCGAACGAGAGCTGCGAAGGGCTAAAGCGGATCTGACGCGCACCAATGCCAACCTCGAACGAGTGGTCGCCGAGCGCACCGCCAAACTTCAGGAAACCGTCGCTGAACTCGAGCATTTTTCCTACAGCATCACTCACGATATGCGCGCTCCGTTACGCGCGATGCAAGGCTTCGCGACCATTCTCAACGAAGAAGGGGCCGATCGCTTGAGCGACGAACATAAGGATTACCTCAACCGGATCGGCTCTGTCGCTGGGCGCATGGACCAGCTCATCACGGATGCGCTCAACTTCAGCAAGACCGTCCGCCAGGAACTTGTAGCCGAGCGGGTCGACCTGGTGACACTGCTGCACAGCATCCTCGAGTCCTATCCAGAACTGCAACCTTCGAAGGCGCATATTGCCGTCCAGAGCGAAATCCCTCCTGTCATGGGCAACGTAGCGGGGCTCACCCAATGCTTTTCCAACCTCCTCGGCAATGCGGTCAAGTTTGTGAAACCCGGTCAAACTCCAGAAATTCGTATTTGGGCGGAGCACTTTCCCGGATCCGAATCGTCCACCTCCAAGAATCTTGTCACTGGTCAGAAGGATGAAACGATCTGGGTGCGGGTTTGGGTGGAGGACAATGGGGTTGGTATACCGAAAGATTTTCAGCCGCGCGTCTTTGATATGTTCCAGCGCGGAAGCGTCGACCACGAAGGCACCGGCATCGGACTTGCGCTGGTCCGGAAAGTCACCGAACGCATGGGAGGAAAGGTGGGCGTTGAATCGGAGCCCGGTGTCGGCAGCCGGTTCTGGCTCATGTTCAAAGCCGCCTAATCGAGCTTTCCCGTGATGATTACGGTTCTCTACGTCGAAAACGAAGAAAATGACGTGCTCTTTATGCGTCGTGCGTTCAGCCGCGCCGGCCTGGAGGGCTGCCTGCGTCCTGTTTGCGACGCACGGACGGCCATGCGCTATCTCACCGGCGAAGATCCTTATGGCGACCGTTCAGTCCATCCATTTCCCGTCCTGCTGCTCATGGATCTGAATCTGCCATCCCTTTCTGGGTTCGAACTGCTGCATTGGATGCGCGAGCAGCCAGCGCTTAGGCAACTAACCGTCGTCATCTTCTCCTCCTCCGCCCGTCCCGAAGATATTGAGCGCGCTCAGAAGCTTGGTGCACACGATTACCTGCAAAAGCCCAGGTCGGGATCACAGTTCGTCGAGGTGGCGCAGCAGCTTAGGGAAAAATGGCTCGCCTCGACGTAAAGATGTGACGCGGGCTTAACCTCGGATCTACAGTGTCCATCCCTTTCGGTATTCGCGGTGCAACAGCCCGCTCGCCTTTTCCGAGTTCAAAATTTTGCCGCTGAGCGTGTCGTACTCGATCGGTCCTTCAACAAGAGTGGCCAGGTTTGCCAACTGCGCCAGTTCAGTCAGCGGACCCCCAATGTCGAAAGGAGAAAAAGTCTTTCCGTTTCCTTTGCAGGCTTCGATCCATTCCCACTGATGACTTTTCACACGCGGGAGGCTTTCGGGCGGACCTTCTTTCGCGCTCTTGAATCCTTCGAACTTATTCTCGGGAAGTAGCACATAACCCATGTTCCACGGGTTCTCGGAATAAATCGATCCTTTTGAGCCAATGAGTAAATCGCCCCAGCCACCGCGCGGCCATCCGAGCAACAGCTCTTCGGAGGGTTTCTCTTTCGCGTACCACGTCGCTTTGACCGGCGGCAGCGCTCCACGAGCTGGCAACTCCATAACCACCTTCGACGAAGTTGGGTAGCCCTCCGGATCCCGTTCGCTTGGCCACGCTTGAAGGCGCACAATCACGCTATCTGCGCCTGGATTTGCTGACTTTTGCCAGAGCCGTTCGAGGTGCAACGCGCGAAACATTAAGTTGGCAGTGTGACACGCAAAATCGCCCACTATCCCACTTCCGAACGCACGCCAGGCTCGCCAACTCGCCGGAACGTATTCGGGGCTGTAAGGGCGATATTCTGCGGGGCCCAGCCACAAATCCCAATTCAATCCATCCGGTGGCGGCGGCGTTTCGGTAGGACGCCTTTTCGGTCCATTGCCGCCATCGAACCAAATATGCGCTTCGCGCACGTCACCAATCACTCCGCCCCACACCAATTCCACTGCTCGACGAAGTCGATTTTCGGCTGACCCCTGGTTCCCCATCTGAGTCACGACGTTTTGAGCAGCCGCGGTTTCGCGCATGATTCGCGCCTCGTAAACCGTGCGCGTGAGCGGTTTCTCACAATACACATGCTTGCCCAGTTTCATCGCAGCCACCGCTGCGACCGCATGCGTATGGTCCGGAGTGGCCACCAGCACTGCATCAATTCCTTTGGCCATCTCATCGAACATTTTACGGAAATCGTCATACCGCTTCGCTGCCGGATGCTTTTCGTAAATATTCCCCGCACGCTTTGTATCGACGTCGCAGAGCGCGACGAGATTGTTCCCCATCCCGGCGAAGGCGTCCAAACTGCCTCGACCCTGACCGCCCACACCGATCCCGGCGATATTCAATTTACTGTTTGCCTCGTATGTGAACGCAAGCCGGCTGTTGCGCAGAATCAATAATCCTCCGGCGACTTGGGCGGATTTCGACAAAAAACTACGACGATTCAGTGAGGTCTTCATAACGGTGAATTGTGAGAAGAGTGACCGCCTCACACCTGAAATCAAGCATTTAGAAGGGGAGGAAATCCCGTGCCGCTCAGGAGATCTTTTTCGGACCCACCCGTCTGCGCACCTCATCCGGTATTTCGAAGTCGGCCCAGATCTCATCGTAATACGGCAACTTCAAAGATTCTCGGTGGATCAAGAAGAACCAGGCCGATTCCGCCGCCTCAGCCAGAAGGCATTCGCGGCGCTGCTCCAACTCGTCTTGGATCCCAGAGCGCTGTCGATCGAAGTTGCGCAAGTCTTCGAGCGCCTTTTCCATCTTTTTCGCGGTGCCAAAATAAGCGGACGCTCGTTTCGTAAGCAATTCGGCAGCGAGAGGGTTGTCCTTCAGGTCATCGAGCATCGAACTTTCGTATCAGCCCGCTTTCGCGCGACGGACGAATTCACGGACTTTTACGTGTTCTTTTTTTCCGGGCGCGCTCTCCACTCCGCTCGAGACATCGACTCCATACGGACGCGCTCTCGCCACGGCTTCGGCCACATTCTCGGGAGTAAGCCCGCCCGCGAGGATAATCGGCGTCCCGAATGCTTTTGCCTGAATCGCAAGATCCCAATTGAATTTCTCGCCGGTGCCCCCGAGTTGCCCTGCGACATAGCTATCCAGAAGAAATGCCGAAACCTTATATTCGCGCAGCGGAACCAGGCTGCTTTGGTCCTGAATACGAAACGCTTTGATGACTGGTGTGCGTGAAGCTGCGCAAGTCTCGATCGACTCGTTGCCGTGCAGTTGTAGCCGATCAAGTCCACAACGGCTGGCAATCGTTTGCATGGTGCCGATATTCTCATCAACAAAGACCCCCACCTTTAAAATCGATTCAGGAATTCTTGCTGTGATATCGGCCGCCGCACCCGGTTCTATATTTCTCAGGCTTTTGCGAAAGAAAATAAAACCAAGGGCGTCGGCTCCCGCTTCAACCGCGCATTCGGCATCGCCAAGGCTCGTGATTCCACAAATTTTAACGAAGAGAGACATCGCTCGCGTGCGCAAGGATACGCGCCGGATGCGATTGCCGCAAACGGTGAGGAGCTGCGTTTCCTAGCAATCCTTACGGTCCCCTCCTACACGCTCTTCAGCACCATCCCCCAATTGTGAGAGCTCACTTCGAGCCTAAGTTTCGCCAACAAGGAAAAAATCTGTATGACTATGACTTCAAATTTGGGAAGGCGTGTTTTCAAACACGGCTTTGTTCTCACAACCACGATGCTGACTTGCGCAGCATTGCAGGCCGATCATAACGATCAGCACGGCGACAAAACCCAGCAATTCATCCGGAAGGCTGCCATGGGCGGCCACATGGAAGTCGAGATGGGTCAGCTCGCGCAGCAAAAAGGCCAATCCTCCGAAGTAAAAAATCTCGGCTCAACTCTCGTCCGCGATCACACCCAGGCAAATCAAAAACTCGAACAGCTTGCCTCTTCGAAGAACATCACTCTCGATAAATCCTCTTGGAATGACACTTCCACGTCTACCACAAGCGCGACCAGCGCCGACCGGACAAGCACCGACCGCACGTTGAGCTCGACGGAACATACCGGCAGCGCCAAACACGCGCAGGAACATGCAAAACACCAGCAGGAACTGCAAAAGTTGCGGAGTCAGTCCGGCGCGGAATTCGATAAAGCTTTTGTCACGATGGCCCTGAAGGATCACAAGAAGGACATCGCCGAATTCGAGAAATGCCGCAACGACGTGACGGACGCTGACGTGAAAGCCTTCATCGATCAAACGTTGCCGACACTTCGCAACCATTTGCAGATGGCCAAAACCGCCGCCAAGAGCGTCGGCGTGGACGAAGCGACCATCGCGGCCGATCGCGATAACGATAACGCTAGTGCAACCGGAGCTCCGGCCGCGGGTGCCAGCGGCACTCTTGGTTCCGATAAACCGTCGAGCCCTGCGTCAAATCCGACCACCAATCCGGCGAACAAGAATCGTTCTTCTCTGGAGAGCAGCGACCGTCTTAACGATTCAACCGGAGCACCGGCAGCAGGTGTGAGTGGCACTCTCGGCTCGGACAAACCGTCCAGTCCAGCTTCTAACCCAAGCACCAATCCGGCGAACAGGATCCGCTCGTCCTCGGATAGCAGCGACCGCCTCAATGGCGCAACTGACACGGACGCAAGCGGCACCATTCGCCAGAACAATCCTCGGGCAGACCTCGACGCCAACGTCGGCGACCATTCTGTAAGTGCTAGCGCCGGCATCGACAAAAACGATCACAGCGCTTCCACATCTGTGAGCACCGATTCCGAGAGCAAGCACAAAGTTTTCCAGAAGGGTGATGGAAAAGTCCTCGGACTTTCCACCGACAAGAACGACGGAAAATTCCTCGGCATCATTCCCGATCCGAAGAAGAAACATGAAGATAAAGGTGTGAGCGCCGATGTGAACGTTAACACCGATTCCTCCAGCGTCGGATCTTCGGCTACTACCGAAAGCGGCACTTCCACCCGCAGCGACAGCAGCCAAAAGTAATCGACTCAACAGAGTTTGCGAAACCCGCGGTGGACCGCGGGTTTTTTGTTTAGATGGGGTCAAATTCTGCTGAGCCTCTTCCCCGAGCAACTTACCAATCATCTTCCGCCTTTTGCGTTCGCTTGATCGAATTGAAGGCTACCGTATAATCGTTTCGCCGTTAGTAGGCATCCACCGCCCGACTGTGGATAGCTGGACATCCTTGCCAATCGGCTTTCGAAACGTTTTGGTTACCGCTAAAATTTCCTGATGAAGCGCCGCCAGTTTCTCCAACGCACCGCTTTTGCCGCCGCCCTGACTCGACTCCGCGCAATGTCCACAGAACAGTTGGACACCGCCAAATCCTCTGGCGCGGGAATCGTCATCGATCCCACTCCGCAATTCGAGCTTTCTCCCTATCTGAACATGCAGTTCATGGAACCGTTAGGTGTTACGGACTCCTCGGTTGAAGCAGCCTGGGATTACAACCGCAACGACTGGCGCGAGGACTTCATTAAGGTCAGTCGCGACCTCGCTCCCGGAATGATGCGTTACGGCGGACTTTTCAGCCGCTATTACAAATGGCGCGAGGGAATCGGTCCCGCCGACAGACGTCCCTGGATGCGCAACTACGTCTGGGGCGGCAAGGAAACCAATCGTGTCGGCACACACGAGTTTGTCGACTTTTCCCGACGTATCAACTCCGAGCCATTCTTCTGCGTGAACTTCCTGAGCGATGGTGAAAAGCGTTACGCCACGACTCGGGAAGGAAATCGCACCGGCGACGCCGAGGAAGCTGCGGACTGGGTTTCGTATGCTAACGATCCAGACAGCGCCGAACGGAAATCCCACGGCCATCCCGAACCCTACGGCCTCAAGTTGTGGCAAATCGGGAACGAGACCTCCTACGGCGGAAAGAATACATTCGGCAAAGACGAATCAATCGCCGCGACGATCTCCTTCGCCAAAGCGATGCGTGCCCGCGATGCTTCCATTCAACTGATCGGCTGGGGCGATAGCGATTGGGCCCCGGATCTTCTCGAACGCGCCGGCGAACATCTTCAATACGTCGCGATCCACATGATGAACCAAAGCCCCGTCCGCAAAGAAACCGTCTTGCGCGGCTTGAAATATCATGGCGCTCCCGAACAGGCCTGGGACGAGTTGATGGAAATGATCCCCGAGCGCATCGAAAAGAAACTCGTTCATCTCGAAAACTCCATTCCCAAATCGAACATTGGCATCGCCATCACCGAAGGCCATGTCAGTTTCGCCCCGCACAATTCCAATCCGATCCTTCTCGAATGGCTCACCGGAGTGTACCACGCGCGCGCCATGAATCTTTACCAGCGTCACGGGGACAAAGTGAAAATCGCCACCATCGCCGATTTCAACGGGACGCGTTGGACCAATTGCGCCGTGCTTCACCAGGTGCCAGGCGGCGTCAGCTATCTTACCCCTGCCGGCGCCGTGGCTCGCCTCTTTAAACCGCTTCCGCACGAGCAGTCTGTTCGGATCGAAAGCGCCCCCCGCGATCTCGACATCGCCGCGAGTCGCGTCGCAGATAAGATCCGTCTGCGCGTCGCGAACACGAGTTACAACAGTTCCACCGACGCAACCTTCGCCATCAAGGGCCTCGCCATTGGCAGCGGCCGGATCTCTCAAATTTCCCCAGAGAATCCCCGCCAGGAAGTCAGCCCTCTGAATCCAGAAGTATTTGCCCCGCGCGAATCAAACCTCGATGCGCCCTTTCGCCACCGATTCCCAGCACGCTCGGTCGCGCTCGTAGAACTCGATCTTCGTGAGGCTTAGTTTAGTTTCATCCGATCCCGGCGGACGGAGCCGCGACCGTGAGGGAGCGCCTGAATATGTTGGCGAGACGATCAGAGGTCCAGTGGTCTGTACGCTCCCTTATGGCTGCGTCTCTCCCTCTTGTCTCGCTCTGAGCATGCTTCAGACATATTCGCGTTTAATTAGCGTCCATTCGCAGTTAAATCGGCTTCAAACATTTCTTCGTCGCGTCTGGCAAACTGCGCACGATCAAATCCACCGCCTCCTCAGGGGAATCGGTCACATAACTAAATCCAATCTCGTCGCGGCCAAAGACTCCCTCCTCCATCATCTCCTGCCCCCACTCCCGCAGTCCCCGCCAAAACTTCGTTCCCATCAGGATTACCGGAAACGGTCCGATCTTTTCGCATTGAATGAGAGTCGCGGCTTCGAACAGCTCATCCAGAGTTCCCAATCCGCCCGGCATGACGATGTACGCGCACGAATACTTTACCAGGCACACTTTGCGCGTGAAGAAATACCGAAACTCCACGCTCTGATCGACGTGCGGATTGGCCGATTGCTCTTGCGGCAGAATGATGTTCAATCCGTAGCTTCCACCGCCTGTTTCAAACGCGCCGCGGTTCGCCGCCTCCATGATTCCCGGTCCGCCCCCGGTCAATGTGGCAAAACCAGCTTTCGCAAGTTCCGCGCCGGTCGCGCGCGCCAACTTGTAATAAGGATGCGTCTCTTTGAAACGCGCCGAACCGAACACAGTCACCGCCGGGCCGACCGTATAGAGCGCCTTAAATGCGCGCTCGAATTCATCATTGATTCTTTTTAATCGCGCCGATTCCTTCTCAAGGCTGCGACTGTTGTTCAGTAATTCGCGCTCTGCGTCGGTCGCTCCGCTTGCCGGTAGTTCATAACTGGACAGCGTCGTCTTGCGCCAATACTTCTTCCAGCTCTTCGTCCACGCGTCCGCTGAAACCATCTTCGGCAACTTTACAGTCTTATTCATACCTTCGGCTCTTTTGTTCCTTGGCGAGAACAATCCTTTTCATTCGTGTCTATTGGTGTCCATTCGTGGTTCACTCAAATCACCCCTCAGAGTGTGATCACATCCTTCATCTTCGGAACCTCACATTTGATTTTGAAACGCCGCAGAATCTCTCCCGCCAGTTTTTCGCGCGGTCCATCTTCCCCGTGCGTCAGAATCACTCGCGGTTTTTTGGGCGCCAATACGCTGAACCATGCCAGCAGATCTTTTTGTCCGGCATGAGCGCTGAATCCTCCCATCGTGTGAATCGTCGCTTTCACTGCAATTTTCTCCCCATGAATCGAAACTTCTTTCTTCCCTTCCACCAGTTGCCTGCCCAGTGATCCGTGTCCCTGGTAGCCCACAATCATTACGTGCGTGTCCGGCTTCCAAAGATTTTGCTTCAAGTGATGTAAAATGCGCCCCGCATTGCACATCCCCGCCCCAGCCATGATTAAACAGGGGCCAGGCACATCATTGATCTTCCTCGAATCCTCTGCGGTGACGCTCAATGTCATGGTTTTCAGGTCCGCGCGCAGCGGTTTCTCCGCGACAAACTTCGTCATCCCTTCATCGAACAAATCACGATGCCGCGTATAGATATTGGTAGCCTCAATCGCCATTGGACTATCGAGGAAGATCGGGAACGGTTTGACTTTCTTGTTTCGGAACATCCACCCGAGCAGTCCAGTTAACAATTGCGCGCGACCGACCGCGAATGTTGGCACCAAAATCTTGCCCTTCTTTTCAACCGTCTCCTGCACAATCCGCACGAACTCCTCCACCGTCTCCATGAAAGGCCGATGATCATGATCGCCATACGTCGATTCCAGGAACACCATGTCCGCCTCTTTGAACGGCTCAAAATCTTTCAGGATGAGCGCTCCCTTCGGCCCCAAATCACCCGAAAACACCACTCGCTTCTTTTTCCCATCCTCCTCGACGATCAATTGAATGCTGGTGGATCCGAGCATATGGCCCGATTCCGCCCAAATTGCCTGAATCCCCGGCGCAACGGTGACAGGCTGGCCGTACGGCACCGGCTTCAAACACTGGATAACCTCCTCTGCATGTTCCGGTGTGTAGAGCGGTTCCTCGGGCATTTCACCCGCTCGTTGTCGTTTGCGATTGCGCCGTTCGGAGTCGCTCGTCTGGATTCTCGCCGAATCGCGCAAAATTAGCGACGTCATCTCGATCGTCGCCGGCGTCGCATAAACAGGCACCTCATGACCGCGCTTGATCAACAACGGCAGCCGTCCTGTGTGATCCAGATGCGCATGCGTCAACAACACCGCATCAATCTTTTGCTTCGGTGACGTCGGCGGCCGATTTAGCGCCTCCGATTTTTTCCCTCCCTGAAATAACCCACAGTCCACGAGTACCTTTCCCTTGGCTGTTTGCACAAAATACGAGGACCCGGTTACTTCTCCACCTGCGGCTCCAACAATAGTGATCTTCATGAAAACTTTCGCGAATTGAGATTCCGCGAATGATGCCGCGCCTTCGTTCCCAAACCACTGTCAGAGTTAACAGTCAGTTCCCATTCTTACTCTCACTCGTAATCTTACTCCTACTCTGCCCCCCCGCGGTCTCCGCGCCTCCGCGTGAAACCTCTTGCTCCCATCGTTTACCACTTCACCTCTAGCCCCGCCGCCTTGGCGAGCTCTGCCTGCCGCGAATCAAACGTCAAGAAGTGTTTCGCACCGAGCACCTGCGCGACCCCGACATGCAGCAAATCCACGCCACGCACCCCCAGCTTCTCGGTATGATCTTTTCCCAACTGCTCCGCTTCGCGGAACGCATTCGTCCAGGCGATGGGAACATGCGCCAAAATGCCTTCCTCCAAGTCTGATTCAATATCCTCAAACGCCTCCTGACGCCGCCCTACATCGATCTCTTTTCGGAAAACCGCTAGCCGGAGAGCGTTGCGCAGTTCGTGTCGATGGAGCGGTGTAAATGGCAACGCCTCGCGAAAATCCCGCATAAACGCCAGCGCCTTTTGCGAATCGGATTGCGTCAGATAAACCCGCACCAGGAAACTCGTGTCCGCGTAACTCTTCAATACGTTCCTTTGTTGTAGTCGAGAATATCATTCATCACCTGCGCGCGAATGACACGGTTTCCATCACGCATTTTAAGTCTCGCTTCAAAATCAGGGCGCGTTCGCGCCCGAGCTCGACTTTTTGGAGGAGGGGGCGTCAACAGCGCCACAACCTTGCCGCGCTTACTGATCTGGACCTGTTCCCCCTCTTCAATCCAATCCAAAACAGTACCGAAGTCATGCCGCACCTGCCGAATGCTTGCCGTTTTCATGTAATACAATACTGTGACACAACGTTGTCCCAGTCAAACTCTCAATCCGATCAGCGTTCAACGGGTCCGCGCGATCAAATGCGGGGTTAAACTTCCAACTTCATCCCGACGGGATGACGGACATCTCCACGCGGCAGCGAGTCTTCGAGCGCAGCCACTGGAACGTTAGTTCAAAGTTTCAGCGCCCCAAGGTCGCTGGCCGTTCGTCGAAATCCCGCCCCGTTTAAAGCGCGATCAGATACACGGGTGTGACTTTTCCGCAGACCTGCTAAAGAAACCCGGAGGGTTGCATAGCGCCGGGCGCAGCCCGGTGATTCGGCCGATAAAATTGAATCGCAATCGCGGAGCGGTTGAATGCGCCTCAAGACCGGTAACCGCCAGAAAAAGGCCGGCCCCCAGAAAGCACCTCTCATAACTAATGCCCCAAGAAGCAAGACCGAACCGCTTCTCTTCGAACTCGAAACAGAACATTTACTCAACGGACATCAAAGCGTTTTCCCAATGGCACGTTAGCGCTCATTTCGCTCGGTATTTGGCATTTGTTCCTGGGAATTCGCGCCTCAGGGGCGTTCACCTTCCTATAGACTCTCCCGGCGCAAAATGGCACAATGGGCTATCACCAGATTCTTACAAAGAATTGCCCTTGCGTTGGCCATCGTTCTGGTCGCCAGGTCGGTCGTTGCTGATGCAGACCCGAAATCTCATTGGGCCTTTCAAGCGGTGCACAAACCTGAGGTCCCAGTCCCGACCCCAAAAAACTTTCAATGGGTCAGGACTCCGATCGATTCGTTCGTTCTCCAGAAGCTCGACGAGCGTCAGTGGTCGCCAGCCGCTCCTGCATCCAAAACGGCTCTGATGCGCCGGGTCTATTTTGACGTGACAGGACTCCCGCCAACTCCTGAAGCCATCCAGCGTTTTTTGGATGATAAATCCCCCGGCGCGTACGAAAAAATCGTCGAGGAGTTGCTCGAGAGCCGCCAATACGCTGAACGCGCTGCTCAGCATTGGCTCGATGTCGTCCGCTACGCCGAGACAGAAGGCTACGAGTACGACCGGCACATTCCAGATGCCTGGCGCTATCGCGATTACGTCATTGAATCATTCAACGCGGGCAAGCCCTACGACCGTTTCCTTCAGGAACAGATCGCTGGAGACGAAATGGAACCCGAGAGCCGTGAATGCCAGACCGCGAGTATCTTTCATCGGCTCGGCCCTGTTCGCCGCAACGCCGGGAATCCCGAAATTGCGCTGAGCCGCAACGAAGTCCTCACCGAACGCACGGACATCATCGGATCGGCTTTCCTTGGTCTGACAATTGGCTGCGCGCGCTGCCATAATCATAAACTCGAACCGATTCTTCAGAAGGATTACTACCAACTCCAGGCCTATTTCTCTTCCACGGAAGAACACAATATCGTTCTCGCCTCCGCCGAGGAGCAGAAGGTGTGGGACGAGAAATCAAAATTACACAACGAAGAGCTAAAGAAACTTCGCGCCCAGGTGAAGACTGCGCAGGGCGATGATCGCGTAAAACTCACCCGGCAGATCGAAGAACTCGAAGATCAACTCCCGCCGGCGTTACCGACGATTCCGGCGACGTTTAATGATTTCGCGAAGACGACCGAAATCCACATTCTCAAACGCGGCATTTGGGAGAACAAGCTCGATAAGGTTGGTCCGCGTCCTCCCAGTCTCCTGTGTAGTGAAGGCGAGCCTGAACTCGGTGCGGACGTTCACAATCCGCGCACGCATCTCGCGCATTGGCTTGTCGATCCCAAAAATCCGCTGACAGCCCGTGTGATCGTGAATCGCCTCTGGCAGCAGCATTTCGGCACCGGTCTCGTCAAAACCGTGAACGATTTCGGAACGCATGGAGATCGCCCCAGCCATCCTGAATTACTCGATTGGCTCGCCGCTACATTGATGGAAAACGGTTGGCATTTGAAAGCGATCCATCGCCTGATCCTTCTCAGCAACACCTATCAACAGGCCAGCCGCTCGGAACGTGAGCCGGAATTCGCCCGCGCCGATCCCGAAAATCGGCTTCTCTGGCGCTTCAATCGACGTCGCCTCTCCGCCGAGGAAATTCGCGACGCCATGCTGGCCGTTTCCGGTCGGCTCAATCCAAAGTCGGGTGGTCCCAGTGTGATGGTTCCCGTCGAAGAAGACCTCACCAGGCTGCTCTACAAACCGTCACAATGGAAAACCAGCTCCGATCCTCGCGAAAATGATCGGCGTTCTGTCTACCTCATGGCGAAGCGGAATCTGCGCCTGCCCTTCATGGATACTTTCGACGCTCCCGCTCTCCTCACCAGTTGCGCGCGACGCGAATCAAGCACCCACCCGCCGCAAGCCCTCGAGATGCTCAACGGAAAATTCTCCAACGACATGGCCGAATCTTTCGCCGAACGTCTGCGAAAGGAATCGCCCGCTGTGGTCGATCGTGCGTATTGGCTGGCTGCGGGACGCGCTCCCACGAGTCACGAGCGCGACAAAGCACTGCAATTCCTGCGGGAGCGCGATGATGATCGCGCGCTCAATATTCAGACGAAGGAGTTCGCCCTAGCCATGTTCAACCTGAACGCGTTTTTGTATGTGGAATGATGGTCACATTCGCTTAACGCGCACTCGTCGTGAATTCATTCGCGACTCCTTCTGTGGTTTTGGCGGGCTCGCCTTCGCTTCGTTGCTTCAACAGCAAGCTGCGACCAATCCACTCGCCGCCAGGATCGCCCATCGCGCCGCCAAAGCGCGCGCCGTTATTTTCCTCTTCATGGCTGGCGGTCCCAGCCACATCGAAACTTTCGATCCAAAGCCGCTCCTGAACAAACTCGAAGGCCAGCCCCGCCCCAAAGAATTCGGTACGGCCAAATACCAATTCATCCAAAGCAACGCCAAACTCCTCGGCACCCGCCGTACCTTCCGCAAGTACGGCCAGTGCGGCATGGAGGTCTCCGATCTTTTTCCCCACATCGCGACCTGCGTCGATGATATTGCCCTGGTTCGCTCGATGTACGGCGACATGGTCGTGCACTCGGCCGCCCAGTACGAACTCTTTTCGGGCCGTATCGTTCCCGGTTTTCCCAGCATGGGTTCGTGGGTGCTTTACGGTCTCGGCGCGGAAACTGACTCGCTGCCGGCCTACGTGGTCATGCCCGATCCGAAAGGAGCCCTCGAAGCCGGCCTTCCCATGTACCAACAGGGCTTCCTTCCTGCCGTTTACCAGCCGACCCTTTTTCGGCCCGGCGCAAAACCGGTCCTCAATCTCGATCTGCCTCCGAACGTCACTCGCTCGCAGCGCGAGAAAACACTCCGCCTCATTCGCGAGTTGAACCAGGAGAATCTCGAGCCAGGCGATTACGAATTCGATGCGCGCATCAACGCCTACGATCTCGCCTTCCGCATGCAAACCGAAGCGCCCGAAGTGCTCGACCTCTCTCGCGAATCGCAGGAAACACTGGAGCTCTACGGCATCGGCAAGGAACCGACGAACGATTACGGCCGCCGCTGTCTTCTCGCACGAAAACTTGTCGAGCACGGCGTCCGCTTCACCTGCGTTGTTTCCGGTGGCGGTCCGGGCAACATGCAATGGGACGCCCACAACGACATCGAAGAAAATCACCTGCGCAAAGCCGCCGAAACCGACCAACCCGTGGCCGCTCTCCTCAAAGACCTGAAGCGTCGCGGCATGCTCGACAGCACACTCGTCCTCTGGGGCGGCGAGTTCGGACGCTCACCCGAAGCCGAATCCGGCAAAGGCCGCGACCATCACAATCTCGGTTTCTCCATGTGGCTTGCTGGCGGCGGAATCAAGGGTGGTCAGATTGTCGGCGCCACAGACGACATCGGCCTCCGCGCGATCGAGCATCCATGCCACTTCCGCGACCTCCACGCGACGATTCTGCACCAACTCGGTCTGGAGCAAAACAAGCTCACTTACCCGCACCTCGGCCGGAACGAGCGCCTCACGTTCCTCGAAGGAAACGTGATCGAGCAGATCGTCTAAATCTTGGGGGAGCCGAGCTAACGAGGCTTAAATTAGTTCGTCACAAACGTCCCGTCCGCCGTGCTGACACTGAGGAACTCCGGCAACGCTTTTCCATCGAGCTTGACCGCCAGCGTATGAGGTCCTGAGCTCAATTCGACGGTCGTCTCGCGCTGTACCGCAATGGGCTTGCCGTCGACCCACGCCGACGCCTTCGGCAATTCAGGAAACGCAAGGCGAACCGAACCGCCGCGCGCCACCTCGAATTTTGTCCTGGCGTAGATCGCATCGGGGTCGCGCCATTTCACGCTACGCAAAATATCTTCAAGGTCTTTTTTGGAGATTCGACCATCGACAAGAGTCGCCAGCGGTTTCCACTCATTATGTTCGATGGTTCCTGTGTTCTCCATCGTCACGACCTTCTCGTCCGTGAACTGACCCACATCAAGCGTCCGCGGCATGACTTGCCACAAGCGCGCTACGTTGCCTTTCGACGCATCATAGCGTCCAGGTTTACCGAGCTCGGAGAGAAAACGGTAAAGGTCAGCCTGATCCTGTTCGTTGAGTGCATCGATCAATCCCGCTGGCATGATCGAACCGCCGATGGTCCGCTTCGCAATGTTATTCTTCGGAACTGAGATTTCCCGATTCGTCGCGTCGCGGAGAATCAGTTGCTCGTCCGTCTCGCGCACAGGAACGCCCGCCATTTCCTGGTCGTCTTTCGTCTCGATCATGAGCGCGTGAAACCCTTCCTTCACCTTGCGGTTTGGGAATTGGACTGATTCGATGAGGTAGTCCAATTGCGCGCTGGCGCCGATGCTGGTCATGTCCGGACCGACCTTACCACCCACGCCTCCGATGGCGTGGCAGTTCACGCAACCGAGTTCCTGCCGTCGGTAAATCAGTTCGCCGCGCGCTGGGTCGCCTTTTTCTCGGATGAAGGCGAGAAGGCGGTTCAGTTCTTCGGGCGAAAGATTTTGTGCCTGCCCTTCGGCATCGATATTGCGCGCGAGCGCGAGCACAAGGTTCGGTTCATTTCGACCGCCTTCCCGCGCCACTCGCAATCCGGCCTTCACGACAGGCGTCGGCAAACCAGTTTTGGGAAGCGCCTGCGCAAAGGCGGGCGCCGCTCCTTTATTCGCGAGAACCGCACGCCAGAAGCTGAGCGCCGCCTCTTCAGACTGGATTTCAGGCAGTAGGTCGACCGAACGTTGCACCCCTTTCTGCAAATCGAGCGCCGCGAGAGCTTTCACAGCTTCGGTTCGCGCGCGTAAATCGCTCTTGCCCGAGGCGAACTCGTTCAAACCGTTCACCACTTCAGGTCCCCCAATGTCGCGCAAAGATTGAAACGCCACGGTGCGCACGGGCGCGGGCGCGTCGGATTTTGAAGCGAGCGCCAGAAGTTCTGGAGCAAACTTCTGCAACTTCCATTGTCCCGCGAGGCGAACCGCTCCGGAACGAATGTCGTCGTTGGAATCATTGAACAAACCTTCAATTCGTTCGCGCTCCGAAGCGGGGGAGAGTTGGCGCAAACGCGCGGCTTCGGAAAGCGCTTTGAGAGCCTTGATCTTGCCGGAACTGTTGAACGAGCCGGAGAGAATCTGGCTGAGTAGTTCGCCGAGTTGTTGTTGTGAACCGGCTGCGGCGATAAGATCAAGCCACGGACCGGAGGCGTCCTGATCCAGAGGCTTTTCATTCAGGACCTTTGCCAAAACCCGTCCAGCTTGCGCGGGCTCGATCGCTTTCAGACCGAACTCAAGCTGCTTCTCGCGCCCTTCCCATCTCCAATCGCCTTTCTCGATGGCGGCAACCCATGGTTCGGCAAGGTCGTTAATGCTGAGCCAAATGGCGTAATCGAGGAAGCGATCCATGGGATAATCGAGCGCGCTCAACGCCAGATCCGCAGAGCGTGCACTCGATATTTTTGCGACGGCCCGGACTGCTTCGACGCGGGTCCGCGGGTTCTCGTCTTTGACGCGGTCCGCAAGGAGCGAAAGGGCGTCGGCTTTCGCTTTTGTTTGAACGAGCGACAGCGGATCGAGGGTCTCATTTAGACGATCGCGCCAGAAACTGAGCACTCGCGTGGCCGCCGCGCGGATGCGTCCGTCCTGCGCACCCAAAACCTTCTTAAGAAGGTCTGGGTTCACGAGATCGATGGATTGATACATCCACAGCGCTTCGAGTTGCGCCTGCTCGCTCGGATGTTTAGCGGTCCAGGAAGCGAGATCTTCTTTGAGCTGCTTTGCGCCGCGTTCGGTCAGAACTCGGCGTGACGATTCGCGCAACTGCCCGTTTGTAGAAAGCAGATTGTCCAGCAGTTCCTTATTGCTTGCGGTGCGAAGCGTCGGCTTCTTCAGGAGTGCGCGGCCTTTATACGTAACGCGCCAAATCCGGCCGTGTTCGTGGTCGCGACGTGGGTCGCGGAAATCGACTTCGCCATGCTGAATGATCGGATTGGACCAATCCGCGATGTAGAGCGCGCCGTCCGCTCCGAGCTTCACATCAATCGGACGAAACGTGACATTAGTACTGCGCATCACATCAGGAAGTTCTTTCGTAATGTAACCAGCGCCTTCATCGTTGATTGCGAACCGCACGACGCGATGCGCGCGAAAATCACACGTGACCATCGTCCCTTGCCAATCTTCCGGAAAATGCGGGCTTTCGACAATTTCCAGGCTGCAGAATTTAGGATAACTGCCAGGGCTGACGCTATGCAGATTGCGTCGGGCCCCTTCATACGTGATGAACATCGCCTGCGGGATGACCCAGTTGATCCCTTCGCCGCCCGCGCCGTCCGTCACGAAGGATTGGCCATACTTGTCAAAATGGTGTCCCCAGGAATTCACTAGCCCTTTCATGTGAACGCCGAGTTCCTGCGTGGCCGGACGAAGATTGAGCGTGCCGCCGCTGTTTAACCGGACCACGCCATGAGGCGTCTCGATATGGCTGTGAATGTAGATGGATTGGTTCATGTACAGTTGCCCGTCCATCCCCCAGCGCAACGTATGCAGAATGTGATGCGTGTCTTCCGTGCCGAAGCCCGAGAGCATGACCCGCTTCTCGTCGGCATGACCGTCGCCATCAATATCCTTATAAAAAAGTAATTCGGTGCTGTTCGCGACGTAAGCGCCCCCATCGCCCGGAATCACTCCGGTGGGAATAAGCAAGCCATCCGCAAAGACAGTAGTCTTATCTGCTTTGCCGTCGCCGTTCGTATCTTCCAGAATCAGAATTTTATCATCCGCTTTCTGGCCCGGTTGAATTTGCGGATAGACGGACGAACTCGCGACCCACAAGCGTCCTTCCGGGTCGAAGTTCATCTGGATTGGCTTGGCGAGATTTGGATTCTCTGCCCAAAGAGTCGCTTCCAATTCCGGTGCGAGGTCAAACGTGGGGTGGGGCAGGGGAGTATTATCAAAATCCGGAGCCTTCTCCAGCGGCTTTGACTTTACCCATGTTGCAGCATCTCCCGGCTGCGAAGGGATAAGCTCATACTTCCGCGTTTTGGGCGTCGCGAAATTACGGATATTCTCTTCCTCCTCGGTAATGAGCGGATCGAACATCGGGATCTCTTTTGCATTCTTCCCCTGTTCATATTTACGGAAACCGAAGAGGTAAGTTTGGTTCTGCGGACGCCACCGATAGAAAAAAAGTTCGTTCTTTTTGATAATCGCCTGGCGCAAGTTCTCGACCTGCTCGAGCACGGGACCGTAAACGACTTGTTGCGCACGTTTCCACTGTTCATCCGTGTAAACCGCCGCAGGCTCTCCATCGATTCGGAGCGTGTAGCTTCCCGGTTTCAGCCCGAGAAATTGCATCAGCATCCCCGGCCCGCGATTCGTATCTCCAAAATTTCGAGGGGCAACCGGAGAGAGCAGAAAAGCGTCCCGAGCCGAGAACGCGACATTGGTGTCCGAACGAGTGATGGGACCCGGCGCAATCCCCGTACTGCCGTCGCGCACCTGGCCGTCTGCCGTGATGCCCACGCGGGCCAGGGCGGGGAAAAGACCGAGATCGCGTTCGAGGAATTGTGCGATCCGCCAGTAGCCGAACGGCGTTGGATGAATACCGTTATCGGTCAGTGCGCGTGCTCCCTTTTGCTTATGATAGTCACGTGACCAGCCATATAGATCCAACAACTTTGCACCGCGGACACCGGCAATTTCTTTAATCGCGTTAGCGTAAGTCTCGAGTTGCAAATTGTGAGAGGCGGGATCAGGCAGCGGATCGCCGAGGTTTTCATGGAACATCGGCGTGATCAGGACAAAACGAACGTCGCTGCGGCTGATATTGGTGATCGTATCCATCAGCGTGTTCATGTCGCGTTTGAATTTTTCGACATCTCCGGTAAACGATTCGGCCATCCCGTAACCAAGGAAAGCGGCTGTTGGTTTGATCGCTTCGAGTTGCTCCTTCAGCCGATCGAATCCTTTTTCCGGCGGGTCGAAGCTCGCGCGCGAACGTCCCAACACCGTATCCGCGCTCCAGGCGAGATTGCGGAAGATGACCTTTTTCCCTTCGAGACGGGAGGTCAGCATCGTCTCGATGTAGCCCTCCTTCTGCTCGCGCTCGATCCACGTGTCGCCCAGAAAAACGATCCGGTCGCCATTCTTGAATTCGAATCGGCGTGCGGCTGCTGGCGCCTGCTGGGCGCGGAGGCTCAGAGCCAGCAACAAATACAACGAGATGGAAATGAAGACTCGCATTGCGTGTGTTCGCTTATACTGCGGGACTGCTTGTGACGCAATTCCGACTGCGCGATCCGGGCTGAGTCAGCCTGGGCTCAGGCGAGCCTGATCTGGCGCGGAAAATCCGGACAAAGTTTGGAACTTTTTGCCGGCGCTCGATTGGGCTTTAGTAAGAATCTCATCTGCCCTGAACCGTCACAAATCCAGACCTCCTGCGCGCCTGCATCAAAATAGAGTGCCGCTTTTTCGGAAATTTGGGCCCTGCTGTTGCGAGGAGAGAGTACTTCCACGCAGATTTCCGGCGCTGTCGTAAAGCAGGATCGATTTCCAAGGGCGCGGATTTTTGCCTCGGAGGCCCACAATACATCCGGAGCCTTTACGCCGTCCGCCGTGGAAATCGGACATTCCACGATCGCCTCACCGTTCGGCAAAAGTTCCCCCAACAATCGGGCGATGCGTGTTTCGAATCGGCCGTGCTGCGCTGAGGGGGGAGGACTCACAACGATTTGTCCATGACGATCTGTTTCGATGCGACCTTCAAGATTCTCGAGCAAAGGATCGTCCAGCAGCTCGCTCCATCGACGAAGGTTCTGCTCAGTCTGCTTTTCCTGCGCCGGCAATTCTATCGTCAAGGTCGTCACGGAAGACAAAGTACGGCCCGTGCGGCAAGCGAGTCAAGCATGCCAGAAGGCCGATCAAGGCGCTAACGACGGCCATTATACCAAAGCGCGCATTGTTCCCGGTTAGTCAGAATACGATTGGGACGCAAAGTGGCTTTCAGCAGAAACCACAAATGTTCTGTTTTGGTGTACAGGTGCATTTTTCGCGCGGACGTGACAAGATGCGCCTGAGTAATGATGTGAAGACGGCAACGTTCCCTTCCAGCGAGCCGTTTGAGCCGGCGACAAAAATCGATTTCCTCGCTTGCGAAAAGTTGCTCGCTGAATCCGCCCAACTCGCGAAAGAGTTTCGCGTCGCAGAATACGAAGGAACCGGCTGCCCAACGCATCATTCGACTGACAAAATTCCACAGGCCGAGCAAAACGGCCGACATGGCCTGAGTTTGATCGAGGCGCAAAACGCATCCGCCACCCGCGCAGCGGGGATTGCGCATCGCGGTGAGCGTGCGCGCAAAAAGTTCTGGCGTCGGGGACGAATCGGCATCCACGAAAATTAACCAATCCCCTGTCGCGACCGAAGCGCCACGATTTCGCGCGCGCGATATCTGATTAATCGGTTCGAAGACGACCTTCGCGCCGGCAGCGCGCGCGATGTCGGCCGTTCGATCGGTGGAATTGTTATCGCACACTATGAGTTCCCATGAGGCTGAGCCTTCGAATGCCTGAGCCGCCTTCCGAGTTGCTTCAAGCGAGCCAGAGAGGATCTTTTCCTCGTTAAAAGCGGGAACGATAACGGAAATTTTCATGCAACGACTGCTTAAATCCGACAGTCCTTCGGCGCAAATGTCACGAGAGGAGGCATGCGAGTTAGATGTGCCGGCAATTATTCGAGGCGGAAACGGTAGAACCTGACGCGGGCGTTTTTTGGAATGAGATCGTTCAAGTCCAATTGAAACCCGGACGTCGGCAGCCGCGCAACCTGCGTCCAAAGTCTGAAGTCTGCTGACGCTTCCAGGATCAGCGTTTTACCGGCTGGAGCGTTGATGGAAACCTGGAAAAGGCCGTTGGCAGGAGGTTTTAGTTCGGCGCTGGCGAACGCGAGAACCGAACCAGTCCCCTGGATCGCGAAAGCACTTCCGCCGCTGGTGGCGTCCGACATAACCTGGATGTTGCCGAAGAAGACTCCGGGGCGTGCTGGCTTGAAGGTGATGGTGACGGCTTTGGAGGTTTGAGGCGCAATTTGCCCCGCGGACCAATCACCGGTTACCGCTTCCGGGAAAGTGATGTTCGAAACGGTCAGGACGGAACTGCCGTTATTCTGAATCGTCAGTGTACCGGTTTTAGACGAGCCGACTCCGACATTACCAAAGGCGAGATTTCCACTGAGCGAAATGATGCGCGAGGACGCCGGTTGGGGCGTCGCCTGGCCTGAGACCGCGATGCTGTTGTTGCCACTCGTCGCATCGGAATTTACAAGGATGTTTCCGTTATAAGTGCCGGCGGTGGACGGATTGAAGCTGACGGTGACGTTGCGCGGAGTTCCTGGCTCAACCAAACTGCCGGCCCAATTGCCGTTATATCCAGCGGGATATCGGATACTGGCGACGTTCAGGGCGGTGTTGCCCGTACTCGTGATGGTAAAGTCGAGAGTTTTGGTTGATCCGGAGGGGATGGATCCGAAGGCAAGATTGCCAGTGACATTGATGGTTTTCGTGCTGACGACAGTCCCACTGCCAGTGACTGCTAGAGTATTGTTACCGCTGGTCGCGTCGGAATTCACGACGATGTTTCCGTTATAAGTGCCGGCGCTGAGCGGGTTGAAGGTGACCGCGACATTGCGCGGAGTTCCGGGCTGAACCAAACCACCAGCCCAGTTACCGCTAAATCCAGCGGGGTACTGGATACTGGCAACGTTGACGGCAGTGTTGCCCGAACTCGCTATAGTGAAGTCGAGAGTTTTGGTTGAACCGGCGGGGATGGATCCGAAGGCAAGATTGCCAGTGACATTGATGGTTTTCGTGCTGACGACAGTGGCATTCCCAGTAATGGCCAGAATATTGTTGCCGCTGGTCGCGTCGGAATTGACGACGACGTTTCCATTGTAGGTGCCGGCGCTGAGCGGGTTAAAGGTGACCGTGACATTGCGCGGAGCTCCTGGCTGAACCAAACCTCCAGCCCAATTGCCGCTATATCCAGCGGGATATTGAATACTGGCGACGTTGACGGCGGTGTTGCCCGAACTCGTAATGGTAAAGGTAAGAGTTTTGGTTGAACCGGCTGGGATGGACCCGAAGGCGAGATTACCAGTAACATTGATCGTTTTCGTGCTGGCAACAGTCGCGCTTCCTGAGACGCCCAGTATATTATTGCCGCTGGTCGCGTCAGAATTCACCACGATGTTTCCGTTGTAAGTTCCGCCGATGGATGGCCTGAACGTGACAATGACGTTCTGCGGCATTCCGAGCTGGATCAGGCCGCCCAACCAGTTTCCGTTATAGCCAGGCGGATAAGAGATGCTCGTAACGTTGAGCGGCAGGTTGCCATTGTTGTTGATAGTAAAAGTGCGTGTGGCTTGCGCGCCGCTTTGGATAGTGCCGAAAGCAAGGTTGCCGCTGAGAACGATGGTCCGCTGGGGGTCAACTATCTGCGAGCTCATCGAGAAAGTTTCAGTTGACTCAACAATTACCACATAGGTAGTGGAGGGTTGAGCCGCGAAGCGAATCGACTGCGTGCCACAAGCCAGCGCAGTCGCCTGGATCAGGCTGGTTCCAGGGTTGAGAACCACGAGACGCGCACTCGGACTGCTTGCGCTGATAAGTGCCGCGCCGGCATCTACCGAATTAAAGCGAAAGGACCTGCTTGCCGGGTCGAAGAGCAACGGATCACCGCATTGGACCGTCAGGGAAACAGTGCCGCCGCCGGGTGCGAGGTTATCCGCTGTAAAAAGGGATCGACTCAAGGAAAACACCGGCGGGCCGGTGCCAACCGTTCCAATCATTCCAGGACCGCAGGTTGTTTGGACTTCCAACCGGAAACCAAGGGACCCGGGCAGGAAAGGGTGAAGGCGCAGGTCAATCACCACGGTAGCCGTGTCAACGAAATGCACGCCGGTACCCTCCGTCAACACTTCGTCGTTCACGACCCACTGGCTCTGGAGAATCGTGCCGCGCGTACCGAAGGCGTGGAATGTCCAGGTAAGGCCGTCGTTGCCGGTGTTGATATTGTAACTGGGGATATCATTCTGCAGGATACTGATGATTTGCACGCACTGGACCGTTGTCCCGCAAAGAGGATCGAAAGCGGTCCAGATTCTCGCAAATGTCCCTATCAGATTGGGCGGTTCGTCGACGAAACTGACCAGCAGGTCGTCCGGAGGAGAGCAGGAAAACTCGACGGTAGGGACACCGGTCACCGTCGGAGCGGTTCCTTCGCCAGAGCAAATGGTAATGTCCGCGGGGCAGGTGATCTTCATCGGTGTCGTCGTGATTTGGATGGAGGTGCTGAGTGACCAATCCAAAGGAGGCGGTTGATCGATGCGATGCCAGGAGAGAAATCCGTTGATCGAATTGCCCTGCAGTGTCCCATCGAATACGAGAGATGCCTGCGGTGCGTTGAGAGGGTCCGGCGCATAAACAATGTGAAAGTTATTCCCTGTGCGTGTTACGCTCGCGCCCGAAGCTTCGTAATGATGCACGTTTGGCTCTATGGGTGGAAAGAAGCAACCGAAAAGATTCTGTTCAATAGACACGCACTGCACGGTACTGGAATAACCACTTTTGCTTACGGTGAGTCCCATTTGAACATTTTGAAGCGTAATCTGGGCCTCGCAAAATATAAATCCGCCGAAATCTGCTGGACCGACCTGGGGCACGGTCCCGTTCCAGGAGCCGTCGGCTCGACTTGTGTATAACGCACCTCCCGCGCCGGAAATTAACAATGCTCTGAGCAGATACGGAAAGAAATATTGGAGAGAGCGCGTCACGTCATGTCACTTTCCACGGTTCGTCCATAAATAGGGTAAACCTATTGGATAAGCAAGGGCGACCAGTTTAAGCCTGGGCAACGGTCCAGATTGTCCTGGTACTAAAATTATTCGAGTCGGAAACGGTAGAAGCGGGCGCGAGCATTTTTGGGAACGAGGTCGTTCAAATCAATTTGAAATCCAAACGTTGGGAGCCTCGCGACCTGCGTCCATACTTTGAAGTCGGCTGACCCTTCCAGGATTAGCGTCTTTCCGGCTGGTGCGCCGACTGAGACCTGGAACAGCCCGTCGGCTGGAGGTTTGAGTTCAGAGCTTAGAAAGGCAACGATCAGACCTGCGCCCTGAATGGCGAAGGTGTTACCGCCGCTGCTGGCGTCGGAAACGACCTGGACGTTTCCGGTGAAGGCGCCAGAACGTGTTGGTCTGAAAGTTACGGTTACCACTCTGGAACTGTGTGGGGGAATTTGCCCGCTGGACCAATCTCCGGTTACGGCTTCCGGGAAGATGATGTTGGAAACAGTCAGAACGGAGTTGCCGGTGTTTTCAATGGTGAGCGTCCCCGTTTTTGAGGAGCCGACCACAACGTTACCGAAAGCGAGATTGCCGCTGAGAGAAATGGTCCTAGAGGGGGGGAGTGTCCCTAGGCCCGAGACGGCAATGGCATTGTTGCCCGTCGCATCCGAGACGACGACAATATTGCCAGAGTAAGCCGTCTCCGCTTTGGGGGTGAATTGGACGTTCACAGTTTTAGAATCGCCCGTAAAAATCGGGCCGCCATTCCAGTCGCCGCTAAACTGGTCGGGATACTGGATACTGGAAACGCTAATGGCGTTATTCCCAGTATTTGAGATTGTAAAGCTAAGCGTCGCGGTTGTATTGACGAGCACAGGACCGAAATTGAGATTTCCTTTGAGGGTAACGGCACGAATGAGCGACTGCGGTGCGCCCGTTCCACTGACCGCAAGGGTGTTATTTCCGGTGGCGTCTGAATTCACCACGATATTTCCTGTATAAGTTGTGATAGCCCCGGGTGTGAAGGTAATAGTGACCGGTTGAGACGCGCCGGGCGCGATAGATCCAGACCAGTTTCCAGTGAAGCCGGGCGGACATTGAATGCTGGAGACAGTGAAAGCAGTGTTGCCGGTGTTCTTTATAGTGAAGTCCAGATTCTTCGATGACCCAATCTCCAGTGATCCGAAGGCGAGATTGCCACTCAAACCAAGAGCTTTCGTGCTGATGAAAATCGCGCTTCCGCTTACCGCGATAGTGTTAACCCCCGTGGCATCTGAAGTTACGACGATATTACCGTTATAAGTTCCAGCGGAGGACGGGTTGAAGGTGACGGTGACATTCTGCGGCGTTCCGGGTTGGACCAAACCTCCTGACCAATCGCCGCTATATCCAGCAGGATAAGAGATGCCAGTGACGTTCAAAGGGAGAGTGCCGTTATTGGCAATCGTGAGAGTCCGAGTTGTCTGGGTGCCTGTTCCGACGGTGCCAAATGCCAAGGGGCCGTTGAGGGCGATGATTTTGGTCGGATCGAAAATCTGAGAGGTCATCGTGAAAGCCTCAGTGGGGTCGACGATGACGGCATAGGTAGTGCCTGAACTTGCAAGAAAGCGAAGCGATTTTGTGCCGCAAGCCAGGGCGATCGGTTGCGTCAGGCTGGTATTTGGAGCGAGCACGACCAGGCGCGCTGTCGGACTGCTCGCCTGGATAAGAGCGGCGCCGCTGTCGCTTGCCTGAAAACGGAACGAGCGACTGGCAGGTCCAAACGTGCTTTGGGTGGTGCACGTCACCGTTACCGGGCGGTTGCCGGAGCCCGGATTCGCCGATGGAGCGCTAAAGAGGGTGCGGCTTAACGAATAGGGAGTGGGAGCAGATCCACCATTGCTGCCGCCGCCGAACGCTGTGCAGGAGGTCTGGACGGAAACGTTTACAAAGAAGGGACCGGGATCGAGAGGGTAGACAGTTAGATCAACTTCTACTGTCGCAACGTCCAGGAAATGCACTCCGGGTCCTTCATTGAGGGGATTGCCATTGAGCTGCCAGTTGGCCTGTATAATGGCTCCACGTGTACCTCGCGCGTGTAATGTAAGGAGCAGTGCATCATTACTGGGGGTCACATCTACTGTCGGGTTGTCCTGCTCCAGGACCGTAATGAACTGGGTGCAGGCCTGCGATGTGCCACAGATCGGGTCCACAGCGGTCCAGGTTCTGGCAAACGTCCCATTGAAGGAAGGTCCGTCGTTCTTGAAGAATTGCACCTGGTTTACAGGGGAGCACGAGGAAATGATCGTAGGAGATCCAGTAATGTTCGGGTCAGTTCCTTCTGACGGGCAGACTGTAATATCTGCGGGGCAGGTGATCTGTGGTGGCGCGGTAAAAATCTGAATGAAAGGGGTAGCGGTCCAGTCAAGTGGGGAGGGTTGATCGATCCGGTGCAAGGTTAGATCGCCGGAGATGGAATTATCACTCAGCGTGCCGTCGAAGACCAGAGAACATTGAGGCGCATTCAGGACATCCGGTGAATAGACGATGTGGAAGTTATTTCCGTTTTTGGTGATATTCGCGCCGTTCGCAGAATAGTGATGTCCATTGGGCGGAGTCGGCGGAAATTGGCAACCGTTTAAGCTTTGTTCCACCGCGATGAATTGAACGGAGCTTGAGTAGCCGTTTGCGGTTGAGGTAAGAGCCATTTGAACGTTTTGCAGCGTCACCTGGTAGTTGCAATAGGGAAAGCCGCCAAAGGGTATAGGTCCAATATTCCCTGCACTGCCATTCCAGGAAATATCGGCTTGAGTCGAGGATATAGAAAGCGAGCCTGCGAAGGCAAATAACCCGAGAGATAGAAGAGCACTGCCGAGATTGGATTTTAGCGTAATCATGTTCCCTGTAGTCGGTTGGAGTGACGAGCAGGAGTATCTCAAAGCGCAGCGGTGAGCAAGCTCGATTCGAGCAGTTTTCCTTGCCGCCGAACGGCCAAACTATTTTACTTCAATAGATCGTTTTCCAATGCCCAAGCTTTTCAGGTGCTTTATTTTGTGGCCGGGAGTCCTTTTGCTTTCCTGTGCTTTCGGGACTCTCCTTCGGGTCGGCGCGCAAGAAACAGCTCGAACTGCCACCGATAACGTTCTGATGCTGGTGCAAGGCACCGTCGAAGTGCGGCGTGGCGAGCGTGGCACTTGGAATCCGGCGAAGCTCAAAGATGTTCTTTTGGCTGGAGATCAGATCCGAACCGGTGAAAGAAGTCGGGCTGCTCTGGCGCTCGCTTCGGGCAGCGTGGTGAAGCTTGCTTCATTTAGCGAGTACGAGGTTCCGCCGACGGTCGCTGTCACAGCGCAGCGCGGAATTTTCGAGATTTTCAACCGGGCGAAGGTTCCGGGATCTGAGGTGCGCCTGCCCGGAGCAACGGCGGCGATTCGCGGAACGGATTTCGTTCTGGAAATTTCGCCGGAGCGCCTGGCGGTCGGGGTGCTCGATGGTGAAGTGACTCTGTCGAATGATTTAGGCAGTCAGGATTTGAAGACAGGAGAGCAGGGGATCATCGTGCCAGGGCAGGCGCCGGTGCGAGCGCGTCTCGACCTGAACGATCCCAAGTTGATCCAATGGAGTTTTTATTACCCGGCTGTTCTGAGCCTCGATGATTTGCCGTTAAGCGCAGAAGAACGGACTGCTCTCGGCGATTCGATTAACGCCTATTTGGAGGGGAATTTGCCTAACGCATTTCAAACGTACGCATGGAATCACATGGCTGGCTCCGAGGCAGAACGCTGTTATCGCGCTGAACTGCTGCTGTCCGTTGGCCAAATTGAGCAGGCGCTGGATACTATCCGGGCTGTCGCCGAAGATTTCCCGGCGAAACGGGCGCTCGTCACCCTGATTGCCGCAGTTCGAGGCGAGGAGCTACTGAACGCAAAACCTCCAAACAGCGCTTCAGAATGGCTGGCGAATTCCTATTACTTTCAAGCGCGTTCAGACCTGGAATCGGCCCGATCTGCCGCGCGTCGTGCGACGGAGCTTTCGCCGAATTTCGGGTTTGCCTGGGCGAGACTGGCGGAACTCGAGTTCAGCTTCGCGGAACGCAAAGCGGCCGAGCGAGCGCTCGAGAGTGCGTTCGCACTTTCCCGGAGCAACGCGCACGCGGTGGCATTGAGTGGCTTCCTGTTGAGTGCTGCCGGTAAGATTGATTCAGCCAAAAGGGAGTTTGATCGCGCGATCGAGCTCGATAGTTCCTACGCGAACGGCTGGCTCGGCCGCGGATTGTGTTTGATTCATCAAGGGTCGGATGAAGCCGGTCAGCGCGATTTGTTTGTCGCGGCTACGCTCGAACCGCAGCGCGCAATTTACAGGAGTTATCTTGGCAAAGCATTCCAAGAGGTGGGAGATGATTTGCACGCGCGCCGGGAACTGGATGTCGCAAAGCGACTCGATCCGAATGATCCAACTGGCTTTCTCTACTCGGCGCTGTTGAACCAGCAAGGCAACCGAATCAACCCCGCAGTCCGGGAACTCGAATATGCCCAGAGTACCGGAGATAAACGCGGCATTTTCCGCTCACGTCTCCTTCTCGAAGAAGATCGGGCGGTGCGCGGCGCGAACCTCGCGGCGGTTTATCGAGATGCCGGCCTGCAGGAAGTGAGCGTTCACGAAGCCGCGCAAGCAGTTTCCAGTGACTACGCGAATTTTTCGGCCCACCTTTTCCTGGCGAACAGTTACAACGAGCAGCGCGACTCAACCCTCTCGAACGTGCGCTATGAAACCGCGACCTTCAGCGAGTATCTCCTGGCCAACCTCCTTTCGCCCGTCGGAGGCACGCCACTTTCGCAGCAAGTTTCACAGCAGGAATACTCGCGTTTGTTCGAACGCAATCATCTCGGCTTTTCGAGTGAGACGACTTACCTAAGCAGCGGGCAATGGGAGCAAGCCGCCGCGCAGTACGGCGTCTGGGGAAATCTTGCTTACGCGCTTGAAGGCGCCTACCGCTTTCTCCCCGGCGATGCGCCCAATGCAGACCTGGATCAGCGGGCGCTCTCCCTTCAGCTCAAACAGCAGATCACGCCCGATGACAGCGCTTATTTTCAGGCGGTTTACGATCATCGGAAATACGGCGACCTCCTGCAATATTACGACCCGGCGAACGCGAGTCCTACTCTCCGCGTGCATGAGGTCCAGGATCCAAATCTTTTCGCAGGCTGGCATCACCAATGGTCTCCGGGCAGTCACACACTACTTCTTTTTTCCGGGTTACGGGACGAATTGACCTCGCAACAGGCGCAAGGGCGTGTCCCGGGTCTGGTGACCGACGGGAAAGGAACGGTCACCAACACCATGGCCGGATTCTTCGGCGATGTCCCGGCAGATGTTTTTGACCTGGAGTACGGGAGTGACTTCACTGCGTTCGGCGCGGAAGTGCAACAGATTTGGCGCTCGCCGCAGCACACTTTTGTCGCGGGCGGACGGGTCCAACATGGACAGGTGGACACCCGCACCCATTTGGTTTACGCGGGCGACCTTTTCCCGGGGCTCGCTTATTCCTACGATCCGGCTGAGGGATTGACCGATCGGCAGGAAATACATCAGGTGGTGACAGCGGACCTGGATCGATTGGTCGGTTACGCCTATTGGCAATGGCGCGTTGCCGATCCGCTTTCATTAGTGGCGGGAGTGAGTGTCGATCACATTTCATATCCCCGAGACGTCGTCTCGTCGCTTGTGACTGATGAGGAGCAGAACAAAACGCAGATATCCCCCAAAGCGGGTTTCACCTGGACGCCTCACCCTTCGAGCATCGTCCGGGGAGCCTACTCGCAGTCGCTCGGCGGGCTATTTTACGATAACAGCGTTCGCCTCGAGCCGGTCCAGATCGCCGGATTTAACCAGATTTATCGCAATCTTGCACCGGATGCCCTCGGACCTGTGCCGGGAACGCGGTTTGAGACTTACGATATAGGGTCAGATCATCGGGTTTGGTTTAACACATACTTTGGCTGGCAGGCGGAATTGCTGCGCAGCGACGGGGATCGAACGCTCGGGGTTTTCGAAGGACCGCTCGATGTCGCCGCGTTGGTCCCGAGGCAGGTGGACCAGCAAGTGGAGTATCGCGAACGCAGTTTGTTGTTTTACGCAAACCAATTGATTGGCGATGGCTGGAGTTTCGGCGCGCGCTACCGGATATCCGACTCAGACTTTGAACTGAGCACGCCTAGCATCAGCACCGCCGCCTGGCCTGAGAGTGCCTCTGATCGCAGCGCGATTCTTCAGCAAGTCAGCCTTGATGCCCTGTATAATCACCGTTCGGGCTGGTTCGCGGGCCTGCAGGGCCTTTGGACGATGCAGGACAATCGGGCAGACGATAGCGTTCTTCCGAATGAAGATTTCTGGCAGTTGAATTGTTTTGGCGGGTATCGTTGGCCCCGCCGTCGAGCCGAGGTAACCACCGGCTTGCTCAACATCACCGACCAGGACTATCGTTTGAATCCCGTTAGCCTTTACAGCCGGTTGCCGAGGGAGAGAACGTTCTTCGCGAGCCTTCGCTTTAATTTTTGATCGGTGCGAACAATCGAAAACAAACTGCACAACCCGAAGTTCGGTAGCGTGATCGGAATTGTGTTCGGCATCTTGAGCGGGTTGATCCCGTTTATTTTTCCGGACCTGGAGCGACCGCTCGAAGAGCGTAGTTTCAATCTCCCGTTCATGCTGCTGCGGGAAGATGGAAAACGCGACAACCCGGTCATTATCAAGCTCGACGACGCCAGTTACACCGCGCTCAACCAGAATCCTTATTCCTTTAACGGGACAAACCACGCGAACCTCATTCGCCGCCTCACCACCGAGGGAGTGGCAGCCATCGTTTTCGATATCCTCTTCGTCGATCAAAATCCGAACCCACCAGGGGATGCGGAATTTGCCGCCGCGATGAAGGAAAGCGGCAAGGTAGTGCTGGCGGGGAATCTGGTCGCGCAGAGGGAGGCCGGCGCACCGAAGAAGCAACCAGTGCCGCTTCGAGGTGATTTGGAAGACGCGGCCGCCGCGATTGGGCTTGCGAAAATCGCCGCGGAGCCTGGTTCTTTTGCGCGTGCTCATTACCGAGACGAGGGGCTGTTTCTCCCGTTGCCGTGGAAAGCCGCCCAAGTGGTAGGGCTTCCCGTGACCAGGATCCCAGGCGCGGAGAAGCGACTGCGCTGGTTGAATTTTTACGGACGCGAACCTTTCCCCGATTTTTCCTATAGCGATGCGGTGAATCCGGCCTTCAAATTTCCGGTGTCGTTAAAAGGCCGAACGGTGTTTGTCGGACGGGAGGAAGACGCGGGTTACTCCGGCGAGGAGAAGGATCAATTTCGCTACCCCTGGACGGCGTTGAACCGGCACATGCCCTTCGGTGTGGAGATCCATGCGCTGGCGTTCGCGAACCTTGCCGGCAACGACTGGCTTCGCCGCTTTCCTTATTGGTTGGAGCTCGCGTTGCTGGCCGCCATCGGAGGTGGGCTAGGCTATTTCCTGCCGAAGCTCCGGCCGCTCGCTGCGACCGTAATTGCCGCCGGCGTTGTTGCGCTCGTCGTCCTGACCGGCTGCATTCTACAACTGCAGGCGAATCTCTGGTTCGACTGGCTGGTCCCGGTGCTCGTGCAAATTCCGCTCGTGCTGGGCTGGGCGATTCTCTTCCACTCGGTCCGCTCCTATTTCGAAGCGGAATTCCTGAATCGCTCGCTCGCTCTCTATCTTTCACCCGCGCAAGTTCAAGATATCCTGCGCCGGCCCGAACTGCTCAAGCCTGGCGTCGAGCAGCGCGAAGTCAGCATTCTTTTCAGCGATATCGCGAACTTCTCAAAGATCTGCGAACGGATGCTCCCCGAGGATATCGCGCAATTGCTCAACGCCTACTACGAAGCGACCATCGCGTGCGTTCATGAAACCGGCGGCACGGTGATGAACCTCATAGGCGATGCCATCCTCGCCATCTGGAATGCCCCGCAAGCGCAGCCGGACCATCGCGAGCGCGCCTGCCGGGCCGCAACCGCGCTCGCGCGCAAGTTGGTGGAATTCGACGCTAACCAGCAGAACCTGCAATTGCGAACACGCATTGGTTTGCACACCGGGATCGTTTCGGTTGGAAATATCGGAAGCAGCTCGCATTTCGATTACGCGGTCATCGGCGAGAACGTGAACCTGGCGTCGCGCCTGGAAGGGTTGAACAAGTATTTGGAAACGACGATTCTGGCGACGCGCCAGATCCAGAAACCGGTCGAGCAGCAACTGTCCAATCGTTTCGTTGGTCATTTCAAATTTAAAGGCTTCGATCAAGTGGCCGGCATTTACGAATTCTTCGCTTCAGAAGCCCCGTCCGAAAGCAGTTGGCAAAAAGATTTCGCGGAAGGGCTGCATTGTTTCCAGCGGGCGGCATTCGCCGAAGCACGCGAGAAATTCAACGCGGTTCTGAAAGCGAAACCGGGCGACGGGCCCAGCAAGTTTTACCTGCAGAAGATTGAGGAGTATTCCGCAGCACCGCCCAAGTCGGGTTGGATGGGCGAGATCGATTTGGACTCGAAGTAACTTCTTGTGCGGCCAGACGCACAGACGCTCCGCTTCAGCGAAGCTGGACAAATGCGAGGATCGTGGCTCTAAATAGAAGGAACCAAACCAACTTATGCGCAATTCCACTGATGCGCCGCGACCGACATCTGCCTTTACCTTGATCGAACTGCTCGTCGTCATCGCGATCATCGCCATTCTTGCCGGAATGCTTCTACCTGCGGTCGCCCGCGGCCTCGAGTCCGCTCGCAGCGCCAGTTGCATCAACAACCTCCGTCAACTCGCCGTTGCCTGCATGACTTACTCCCTCGATCAGAATGGGCGCTTTCCCAATTTTCGAATGTGGCTCGATACCAAACGCGGCGATTTAACGACTGGCACTCTTTATCCGTATGTCGGGGCGAAGCAAACTTATCTTTGCCCGACCGATGCTCGTGAAATCATGGCAAAAAAGAAGCCGGCGTGGGCGAAAACCTCGGCGCCGGCCCCGACCGGCGGCGGGACCGGTAAACGCGACTATAGTTACGCCATGAGTTGCGGGATGTGTCACACCATGGACACCGCGTCGTTCAAATCCCCGGCCAAAACCCTCCTGTTTATGGAGCCGTACCTTTCCTTTACCGACTACAGCGGTGAAGTTGGTCCAAGTTTCGCGACACATTCTCTCGCGCTCCGACATGGCAAACGCGGCAACCTGGTCATGGCTGATCTTCACTTGGAAAAGCCGACCCAGAAAGAGGCTGACCTCATGGAAAAGACGAAGATCTTCTGGTTCCCGACCGACAACACTTCCGGTCCCGGCGGGATGAATCTTGGGAACGGCTTGCAGTAACGGACCGCGGTCGGTCCCCCGTAGCGGTTCCGTTCGTCGAGCAGGTCGGTTCAGACCGCAAATCCCTCTCCTGACTGCTGCCTCGGGAAATCTCTGCGATTGGGTGGTCAGCTTGTGTTCAAAAGTGAACCACGTTATTTTTGGGCCACTGTGGGATTGCCAGGGATATGATGAAGATTTCGCTCAAGCCGCATCATTTAAAGCTCTATCAGCAGATTGCCGGCTTGCTTCTAAAATATGGGCGCACCGATATCGTCCAGGACTTCGCCACGTCCGAATTGCTGGACGAAAAGGAGATTCGCGAAGAACGCGGAACCGTTTCCCCCACTCAATTGGCTGACGACCTCGAATGCATGGGGCCGACCTTCGTGAAGCTGGGGCAGATTCTGAGCAGCCGGCCCGACCTTCTGCCTGAAGCGTACATCAAGGCCTTGAGTCGGCTTCAGGACAAGGTGAAGCCATTTCCTTACGAGGAGGTTGAGCAAATTATCGTTTCTGAATTGGGCGTGCGCCTTTCCAAGGCCTTCACCCATTTCGATCGAGAGCCGCTGGCTGCCGCTTCCCTCGGTCAGGTGCACAAAGCTACTTTGCGCGATGGCCGGGCCGTAGTCGTAAAAGTGCAGCGCCCTGGCATTCGCCCGCAAATTCTCGACGAACTCCAGGTGCTCGATGAAATCGCGACGATTCTCGAGCACACGAAGTCCGGCAAAAGGTATCAGGTGCAAAAGATCTTCGACGAGTTTCGGCGCACGCTGGTTAACGAACTCGATTACCAGAAAGAAGCGGCGAACATGTCGCAGATCGCTGAGAACCTGAAGGAATTTCCGCTCCTGCGTGTTCCCCTCCCGGTCCAGAGCTACACCACGCGCAGCGTTCTCACGATGGATTTCATCCCGGGACGAAAAATCACGGATATCACTCCTCTGGCTCGCCTCGATGTAAATGGTTGCGCCCTCGCCGATGAACTTTTTCGCGCTTATCTAAAGCAGGTGTTGGTTGATGGTGTCTTCCACGCCGATCCCCATCCGGGCAATGTCTTCCTCACGGAGGACCAGAAGATCGCTCTGCTCGATCTCGGCATGGTAGGACGAACTACTCCGGAACTTCAGGAGAGTCTGGTCAAAATTCTAATCGCCATCAGCGAAGGGAAGGGCGAAACCGCAGCCCAGATCGCCATCGATATCAGTCAGCCGACCGAAGAGTTTAATGAAACGGATTTTTGCCGGAGCATATCCACCTTCATTGCCGAACAACAAAACAATCGCCTTAAGGAAATCGATGTCGGCAAGGCCGTGCTCGCCCTGACACGGAGCGCCGGTCTCAACGGCCTCTACGTGCCGACCGAACTCACGATGCTCGGCAAAACACTTTTGCAGTTGGACGAAATCGGAAAAACCCTCGACCCCGACTTCAACCCCAACGAGTCGGTTAAAAAGAATGTCAGCACCATTCTGAATCAACGGATGTGGCGCGAGATTTCACCCGCGAATCTCGCTGCCTCGGTTCTGGACATCAAAGATTTTATCGCCAACCTGCCGAATCGCCTCACCCGCATTCTTGATTCCGTGGCCAACGCGGAATTGGAAGTGAAAATAAAGGCGGTGGACGCAGCTCTGCTCCTGACCGCTTTTCACAAAATAGCCAATCGCATTACCTCAGGCCTGATCCTGGCTGCACTTATTATAGGCGCGGCCCTTCTGATGCAGGTGAAGACCACGTTCACCATACTAGGCTATCCCGGTTTCGCCATGCTCTGCTTTCTCGCGGCGGCTGCCGGAGGTTTCTACCTTGTCCTTTCGATTTTTATCCGCGACCATCGCGACGAGAAAAAGGGCAAGGTCTAGCTGCAGGATGCAGCCCCTTCACGAACTAGTTCGTTGCCAACTTAAACGCTGCTGCTTGTTCCGAATTGCGAACATACAGCCGGTCCCGGACTAATACGGGATGGTTCCACGTTTTGCCTTCGAGCGCCTGAAACGAAGCGACCTCCCGGTGTTCACTGGGATCAGCCGCGACCAGTACGACCTGTCCTTGCTCAGATAAAACAAGCAGCAGTCCAGACTTCTCCAGTAAAAGAATCTGGCCCTTTCCGTAACGTCCGCCCTTCCATTTGCGTTCGCCCGTTTTTAAGTCGATGCAGGTCAAGATCCCTCCATCGTTTCCGTAAGCGTGTCCTTCGTAACTCACCAAGTCGACGAAGTCAGGCTTGAGGTGACGTGAAGTCCAAAGTTCTTCTGCACTATACTGCCCGCCGCTCTTTTTGATTCGTATGGCCCGCGTTCCCATGTTCATTCCAGTCGGCAATAAAATTGTGTCGTTGCCGACGACGTGCGGTTGCAACGCCCGGTACTGCGGAATTTTCCATTCGTAATCGAGCCGCACCTTCCCGTTCGCCGGATCAAGCAGAAGCAAACCGGATTTCGAGAGCACAAGAATGGAGTCCTCATCCAGAATCTTATTAAGCTGAGGTGAACCGTACGAATCGATCGGGCAGGGCGCAGACCAGCGGAGATCACCTGAAGTTGTGTCGAATGCGAGCAACCCTTTCTCTCCGCCGCCTCCGTAAACGATGACATTCGTTCCAAGCACCAGCGGGGAATCTGCAAACCCCCACATCGGCACTCTGCTGTCCGCAACCCTGGTCAGCTCTTTTTGCCAAACAATCTCACCCGTCACCGCATTAAGCCGGAGCAGCGCGCCTGTACTTCCGGCTGCATAAAGAGCACTGTCGGCCACCGTCGGTGTCGCGCGGGGGCCCGGACCGCCCATCGGATCATCCAGGCGCGCTTCGATCTCGGTTTTCCAGATTTCCTTCCCCGAATCCGCGTCGTAGGAGACAACTGCTTCATTCGGCCCTCGCTGTTCCTGAGTGAAGATCATCCGACCCGCGACCGTGAAAGAGGACCATCCAGGGCCAACTAAAATTTTCCAAATTTCCTTTGGCGGCTGGGCGCTCCAGTTTGTGGAAATTTTCGCAGCGAGCGAGCGCCCTGCTCGATCGGGCCCCCGGAATTCAGCCCATTCCGGATGAGCCAGGCCATTCGTGAGGGAGTTTACCTCGACCTGCTCTTTGATCTTAGGCGCTTCGGGCTTCTGCGCGGCCAACATTGTTTCTTCAGCGGTTCGTCTCCATCGTGAATGGAAGGCGAACTTGTAATCACCTGTCATTCCATCGTTCCGAAGAAATATCGATACCGCGAATCCGGCAAAGGCGAGCAGCACCGCCATTCCCGAACGAACTAAGGGACGCGCTCTTCGCAAGATTACCGACGCGAGTGCGAATAGAAAAAAGCCGATCGGCAGGGTGAAGTAACTCGTCGCCGCCCCGCGCATCGTTGGATGTGCCAGCACGACCGACAGAGCCCCTGCGGCCACAAGTCCGAGGAAACCGAAAACCCGTTCCCGCCAGGTTGCCCGGCTCGCCGCCAGCCACCAGATCAGCAGGAGCAGACAGCACAACATCGGCCCGAAAACCGACACCATCCAATATTTCGCCGAGCCGTCCTCAAGCATTTCCGGCCCAAACCGCGCCGCCACCATCAGCAGCGCCAGCACCAGCGCCGGCCATGCCCGAAGCGGACGAAACACTTTGCCCGAAACAGTCGCTACGGCGGAATCCTCCATTTTAATCTCCTGCCGCTTGCAATAAAACGGACCCGCCCTCTACGCAAGCCGATTCAATTCGGAGAGCCGAGATTCCTCTCCGCAATTGATGTTGCTCTATGCTTATCGATCGCGCGCAAGTAGATACTTCGCGAGTCCTTCAAGCGCTACCGCCTTTCCACGGAAGGGGTCCAACGCCGCGAACGCTTTGTCAGTGAGCTTTTTGGCGATCTGGCGGGATCTTTCCAAACCTACGACGGAAGGGTAAGTGGCCTTTTGTGCGGTTACATCCTTGCCAGCGGTCTTGCCGAGTTGTTCGGTGGTTTGCGTTACGTCGAGGATGTCGTCGATCACCTGGAAGGCCAGCCCGACGTGATAGCCGAAATCGCTCAGGGCTTGGAGTTGCGTCTCGTTGCAATTGGCGCTCATCCCGCCCAGACGGGCGGAACAGGTCAAAAGCGCTGAAGTTTTGCGCTCGTGGATGTACCGGAGCTCCTTCTCATCGAGCTTTTTTCCTTCTCCTTCGAGGTCGGCGACCTGACCGGCGATCAGTTGAAGGGAACCGGATGCTTTGGCGAGTTCGAGAACGGTGATGCTGTGCGGGTAACGCTTGCCAGTCTCGGCGTTGGCCAGGATCTCGAAGGCCTGGGTGAGCAAACCGTCACCAGCAAGGATGGCAATGCCTTCACCATAGACCTTGTGGTTTGTTGGTTTCCCCCGACGGAAGTCGTCGTTATCCATGGCGGGAAGGTCGTCATGAATCAGGGAATAAGTGTGGATACATTCGACCGCGCAGGCGTAAGGAAGGGCAGCTTCCGCATCACCTCCACAAGCTTCGGCAGCGGCGATACACAGAGCAGGGCGGAGGCGCTTCCCTCCGGCAAAGAGGGAGTAGCGCATCGCTGTATGAATCGTGGACGGCTTGGTCGCTGCTTTGGGCAGGAGGCGTTCGAGGCCCGCATTGACAGCCTTGGTTGTCCGTTCCAGATAGGCGGAGAGATCAAAATTTTTCTCAGTTTTGCTAATTTTTTTTGCGCGGGCGCTCGGCATTGCGGGTGTACTTAGGGAAAGCTGTCGCACGCGGCAAGCCGATATTGGCAGCTTCTTCCTCGGGGGGACATTCGAAAGAACTTTCGGGCATGCAATCAGGGAAAAACCTGAAAATTTTCAGGGGGAACCGTTGACCTTCCGAACTTCTGCGGCACTTTATGCCTCTGCCCATTCTTCTCAGAGGCGTTTGGGCAATTCGAACCTGTTTATCTGTAAAAGGTAGCACGCTTTCTGCTTCAAGCCCGGCCGGGAGCACAACTTAGAACGAAATGTCGGAAAAATTTAAACGTAGCCTGCCGGTTATCCTCGTGGCCCTGGTCGTGACTGTCGTCCTGCTTTGGCAGCCCAGTCCAAAAATCCCTGCCGAAGAAATCACGCGCGCCAAGCTTGAACGGCTAATGGATGAGAAGGCGATTGTCTCGTCGACCCTCACCCCGAAAGCCTACAAGGATATTTATCAGGTGAACGGCGTGTACCAGCGCTCCCTGACCAGCCCGAAAACCGATTTCACGATTACCACCCATCTCACCGAAGCGCAGGTGCAGGCGTTGCTCGATCGTCCCTTGGCGAGCCTGACTATTCCCCAGACGACCGCGCGCAACCGCATCCTTGATCTCGCGCCGACGCTCATCATCGCCAGCCTCGTGATTGTGCTGCTCTTTTACCAAACGAATTTCGGCCGCGGGAAGAGCGGCCATCGTATTCGTCAGCGGCCTACCGTTCGTTTCTCTGATGTTGCTGGAATTGAGGAGGCCAAATCTGAAGTTCAAGAGGTGATTGATTTCCTCCGTGACCCGGCAAAATACAACAAGCTCGGCGGCAACCTGCCCAAGGGCGTACTTTTGATTGGTCCTCCGGGCACCGGAAAAACCATGTTGGCAAAGGCGATCGCCGGAGAAGCCAACGCAAATTTCTTCAGCGCGAGCGGCAGCGATTTCAACGAAGTGTTCGTCGGAGTGGGAGCCAAGCGCGTGCGCGAACTTTTCAAGCAAGCCCGTCAGCACAAGCCCGCCATCATTTTCATCGATGAAATCGATTGCCTCGGAAAGAACCGCAAAGCAGATCACAACGGCGAATTGCAGCAGACCAACAACGCCCTGCTGACCGCAATGGACGGCTTCGATAGCGGCGAGGGTGTGATTGTGGTCGCAGCCACCAATCGTCCTGAAGATTTGGACGAGGCGTTACTCCGTCCGGGCCGTTTTGATCGTAAGGTTTTTGTGCCACTTCCGGACACGAAAGGCCGCCGTGCGATTCTGCAGACGCACAGCCGTAAGTCGCCGATTCATGCGCCCGAATACGCTTTGGACGTCCTCGCGCAGACCACGCCCGGAATGTCCGGCGCGGAACTGGCGAACGTTATTAACGAGGCGGCGATCCTGAGCGCCCAAAAGAAAGTTCCGCACATCAGCCTGACCGAGCTGGAAGAAGCCCGTGACAAAGTACGCTTCGGCAAGGAGCGGCGCTCGATGGTTTTGCGCGCTGAAGAACGGCGCATCGTTGCCTATCACGAAGCCGGGCACGCGGTGGTGCATCTTCAGATGAGCCAACTTCCCCCACTGCACAAGGTGAGCGTCATCCCTCGTGGTAACGCCCTCGGCACCACCACCACACTGCCGCGCGAAGATCAGAATATTCACAGCAAGAGATTCCTTATCGAGCAACTCGCGGTTCTAATGGGCGGTCGCGCGGCAGAAAACGTCTTCATGGGCGACATGACCAACGGGGCCAACGGTGATCTCGACTCAGCCAAGAACATCGCCCGCAAAATGTACTACGAGCCGAGCAAGGATGACGCCGAGCGTGAGATCAATCTCCTTCTGGCGAACGCCTATCAACAAGCGGAGGAGATCGTTCTAAAGTACCGACAGGAAACCGAAACGCTCGCCGAACGCCTGCTCATTGAGGAAACGTTCACTCGCGAAGAGGTCATCCAACTCTTCCATCGGGGCGATTCGGAAGTATCGGGCGAGCTTGTGGCGGCTTAGGTAATCGTAGTCTGCTCGCTCGTGCGAGGGTTTGTCTTTCGGGATAGCTTTCTATAGGCTCGGCGCATGAGCCGGTCGCTCGATCAGCGAGCCAGATGCAGTTCCAGCGGGTTCACGCTGATTGAGTTGCTGGTTGTGATCGCAATCATTGCGATTCTCGCGGGTTTGTTGCTGCCGGCCTTAGCCCGCGCGAAGAGCAAAGCGCGGCAATCGAATTGTCTCTCCAACCTGCGGCAGATCGGCCTCGCGTTTTCGCTTTACCTGCCTGATTCAAGCGACCGGTTTCCCGACCGCCGTGATTTAAAGTCGGCGTTGCCGGGCGGTTACATGCCGTGGGGTAATTGGCCCCCGTCCGATCCGAGAGCGGGATGGGCTGCCATCGTTTTGAGCAATGAAATCTCTGCGAAGGAAGTCTGGTCCTGTCCCGCGGTCTTGAATTCATCATTGGGAAAAGCGGTCGAGGTGGTGCAGTCGGTCACGATGCTGACGAACGGATTACAAACGCGGTACTGGCTGTGGCGTTTTGATCGTCCTGACGATCCGGTTCCGGTCGATAATTTCTGGGGAAAACCTGTCAGTCAATGCGTCGCCGATTTACGGGCCAAAGTGGATGATGACCTCGCGAAGACGGGCAAGACCACCGTCTCTCCTTATCCGGCGAGCCCGAGTGATGTCGAACTCGCGGTTGATCCTTATTTTCCGTCGACTGTTCCGAGCGTTGCGGAGGCCCTGCGTGGCCGGGCCGCCCATCGCAAAGGCCGCAACGCACTCTACCTCGATTGTCACGCTGCATTCTTTCGCGACGCGCGCATCAACTAAATATCGCTCTGGATTCCGCGCGGCGGTTTTGTTGAACTCCTTTCATGTCTAACGCGCTCTTGTTTCGGAACGCGCGCCTCGCGTTTCCGGATTTCATGATTGAGGGGGCTTTGCTCGTGGAGAACGGCACAATCGCCCGGCTCTGGATTTCCGACCAACCGAGCGAGGCCCACACCAACGCAAGGGTGGTCGATTGCCGCGGTCGAATCCTGGCCCCCGGCCTGGTTGACATTCACAATCACGGCGGCAAGACACATGATTTCGTCGCGGCCGATGCGAAAGGAAATAACCTCGCCCTCGCATTTCACGCTGAGAACGGGGTCACTTCGCTGCTCGCGACGGTCATGACGGAAACGCACGAGCAAATGTCAGCGGCCTTGCGCGTCCTCGCCGAACAACACGCGGCCGGCGAATTGCATCCGAACTTTCTCGGCATTCACATAGAAGGTCCCTACTTCCATCCGGACAAACGCGGTGCGCATAAACTTGAATGTCTGCGCGACCCGGTTCGAAGCGAGTACGAAGAATTCTGGCGGATTTCGCGTGGACTCATTCGTATTTTCACGCACGCACCGGAAAGGAGAGGCTCTGAGGAATTCTGCGCGTTCTTCCACGAGCGTGGTTGCGTTCCCACGATTGGACACACTCGCGCGACCATGCTGGAAGTGCGTCGCGCCGCGGCCTATGGCGCCCGGCATTTTGTTCACGCGAACAACGCCATTGATTGGCCACTGCGAAAAGCACGTCCGGACGGCTGGCTCGGAACCGAGATGATGGGTATGGGCGCACTGCTCAGCCACAGCGCGCTCTCGGGAGAAATCATTTCCGACGGTTACCATCTGCCAGTGGAAATGATCCGGTTGATCATCACGGCAAAAGGCACTGACAACGTCGCCATCGTCAGCGATTCGTGCCCGGCGGCCGGCTGCGCCCCCGGGGAGTATGTTCAAGGTGGTTTGAAAATTATTCTCCGCGAAGGCGGACTGGTCCTGTCAGGGACAGGCGGAATGGACGGCGCGAGTGTGCCTCCGCTTGGTGGAAGCGCCACGACGCAATTGGCCATGATCAGGAATTATGTGAATTGGGGATTCGGCCTGGCTACGCCGTTGAAGATGAGTACAGCGGTTCCCGCTCGCATTATCGGTGAACAAAAGAAAGGTGTTTTGCGCGTGGGCAACGATGCCGATCTAATTCTGATCGATGATCAGGTGAAACTCTATTCTACGTATATAAAGGGCGAAGAAATCTATTCCGCGGCGCTTTGACGCTCACTGGCCGACTTGTTCGCGGCGTGATGGCACGCCTCCGCAATGAGCGTGAGATTCGCGAGAAAGCGCTCTTGTTCGTCTTTGGGAAGCGAGGCGAGGACATCCGTTTGCAGGTCGAGCGCGATAGCCCGCGCAGCTTTGTACGCCTTACGCCCTTGACCGAGCAATTGAATCCGTCGCGCGCGGCGGTCAACTCGATCTTTGGAACGCTCGATCAATCCGTTCGCTTCCATTCTTTCGAGAAGGGAAGCGATAGTGTTCGGATCGCTGGAAATGGTTTCAGCCAGCTCACGCTGGGTCAGTCCCTTCGGCTCGGCTTCGATCAGTGTGCGGAGCACGGTGAATTGATCCGGGGTGAGTCGCAGATGAAGCATCTTGCGACGAAACGCCTGGTTCAATCCGTACCAAGCCCTCCGCAGGAGCATCGGCAAGCGCCGGCGCTCCGGCGCATCCAACGGAACGTCAGTTTGGGTATTATGTTCCACTAAGCCGAAGAATTGTACGTATAGGTATTATTGTCTGGCAACTTTTTCCGAGCATTGCTTCGCGGATAACGGTGCCATCCACTTTCTTACCTCGAGTGGGCCGCGGCAATGGCTTTGCCAAAGGCTCGGACACCCTCAACCAGTTCCTTCGGTCGAAGAGCTTGAGCATGGCCACCCCACGAGAGCACCCAGCGTTCTACTTCCACCAGGCTGGATAAGACCATCTCCAATTCAACGCCGCCTTTCGGCAGATCGCGCAACTTCTGCGATGCATGCCACTTCTTCTCACGGATATAATCAGCGGCCGTCTCGTCGAAGCGAATCACCACGCGGATTTTTTTCGTGCCGGCGTGAATGCCGAAACTATTCCGTAATTCTTCCTGAACCGAAAAACTGTCGTCGCGGGAGAAAGTTTTGCCGGTTTTCTCGATGTTCAGAATGCGCGATGGCGAGAAGGTCCGCACGGCGTTGCGGAGATGGTCATAAGCGAAAAGGTACCACTCACCGTTAACGTTTGCCAGATGATAGGGGTCGATCACTCTATCCTCGGCTTTTTTCTGTCCGGGCTTGCGGTAAGTAATCCGGAGCTGCTCGGCTCGCGCCGTGGCTTGCGCAAGCCCATCGAAATTGCGGAGATTGAGAATCGGCTCGGCGCTCGTGCGGAAGGAAATGGCTTCACTCCACTCGCTGAGATTGAGCGAGATTGTCTCCGGCAGACTGTCACTCACTTTTTGAAAGGCGCTTAGAAGCGGCTTCTCGAAACTGGTTCCGCGATACTGCTGCAACGCTTTCTCCGCGACCGCCAGAGCAAACAGTTCGCCCTCAGAAATGGTAACGGTGGGAAACGCAGAAACCTTGCCGTCATAATAGTAGCCATGCTTCAACTCATCGTAGCGAAGCGGCAATTGCATCCGATCGCGCATGAAGTCGAAATCACGCGCGATGGAACGAGAACTCATCTCGAGGTCGCGCGCGAGGGTGTTCGCGTTGGGATATTTGCCCCGGAGAATCTCGGAATGGATGTACATCATCCGTTGGAGCGGAGGACGTGTTCCGATGGAATCCCTGCTCGTGCGAAGCGGTCTGCGCATGGGTTATTTATGGCGAGTCGATCTGTTGCGGAAAAGGTTTTCCTAAACCCGGAGGATGTTGGCCTCCGCGGCGAGCGCTTGTTGCTGCCGGCGCTTCCAGACATAACGGAACATCAGCACGCGCAACGCAGCGGTCAGTGGAATGGCCAGAATACCGCCGATGATCCCGCCCATGAGAGTTGTGCCCACCATGACCGCCAGAATGATCGTGAGCGGATGCAATCCGACGCGGTCGCCCATGATTTTCGGGGAAATGAAAAATCCTTCCAAAAATTGCACCGTAGCGAATACCGCCAGGACCAGCGCGGGATGCAGCCAGTCACCGAACTGAACGAGCGCGAGCAAAAGGGCCGGGATAATACTGATAACGACGCCGAGGAACGGAACGATGCTGAGCAAGCCGGCCGCCATTCCGATCAACAAGGAGTAATTCAGGCCGATCAAAACAAACCCGGCTGTGAGCAGAACACCGTCACAGAGCGCGACCAGGATTTGGCCGCGAAAAAAGAGAATAAGATAATCGTTAATCTGCGTGAGGATGAAAACGGCTTCGTCTTTCCAACGCGACTCGCCGATGGGTAGATAATCAGTCCAACTTTGCTTGATGCCTTGCTTCTCCAGCAGGAGATAAAATAGATAGACCGGCACCATAGCGCATCCGACAAGCAAGCCGAACCAGGAGGCCATGCGACTGGCCTGGGTGACAAACCAGGTGGAAAACCACGCAGATATGGTGGGAACGGCTTGTTGCGCCCAGTCCTGAACGTTCTTTTGCAAATCCGCCCCCCAGGCCTGCTTCAGCTTTCCGGTCCATTTCTGCGTCCAAGGGCTTTTGAACCATTCATTGATCTCGAAACTCAGTCTTTTTGCGTAAGCGGGAACCTGGTCCGCAAAGTCCTTCATTTCCGCGAGCAACCGCGGAATGACCAGCATCGAAACGCCGACAACGATTCCGATGCCGAGAAGAAAGACCAGGAAGATGGCGGTAGGGCGCTTCATTCCCCACTCCTCAAGTCGATCAACGACTGGATCAAGCAGGTACGCCAGAATTCCTGCTATTGCCAAAGGAAGAAGCACCGGAGTAAGACGTTGCAACATCCAGCCCAGGCCCCAGAACAAGGCACCGAGCACCGCCAGGAACAACGCGAGCGATAGCGCCGACACAGCCAGCCAGATCAATCGGGCTTGCTGCGGCGTTGGCCGTGGAAATGAGGGGCTCTCCATTTCAGGACAAAAGATCAATAAACAGGCTCAGCAGGTCCAGCCCGAACTCGAACACGCTTCGAACGCACAGGCCCAATCCATAGCATTTTGATGTTCAGGTGGCATTGCCCCGAGTGTGCATTTCGGACCAGCACCAGGAAATTATAACCCCAAACGCTCTTTGTAATCCGCTCAGCTCTGGCCAAGTTTTTTTGATTTCTCCGTCGCTGCTCGGACTGCATTCATCAACCCTGCGCGAAGACCGGCCTTCTCGAGTTCGTGCACCCCTTCGATGGTGGTTCCGCCTGGGCTAGTCACCATGTCTTTCAACGCGCCAGGATGAATGCTCGTCTCCAACGCCATCTTGGCCGCACCCAACAAAGTTTGCGCAGCTAACTTTGTAGCGACTTCGCGCGGCAGTCCGGCTGCCACGCCCCCGTCGCTCAGCGCCTCGATCATCATGTAAACATAAGCCGGGCCGCTTCCGCTCAAGCCTGTCACCGCGTCCAGCAGCGATTCCTTAACCTGGAGCGCGACGCCGACGGCCGAAAACAAACGAGCGACCAGGTGCCCATCCTCTGGCGTCGCAGAGCGCCCCAGGGCAAACGCACTCGCTGAGGCTCCAACCAAGGCGGGCGTATTGGGCATGACACGTACGACTCGTGTGCCAGGTGGGAGCGCCGATTCCATTTTGGCGAGTGTTACCCCCGCGGCAATGGAGATGATCAGATGCTTCTCGTTCAATTCGGGTGCAAGCTCACGCAAGACATCCGCCACCTGATCTGGCTTGACCGCCACAATCAGGACCGAGGCGGACTTCGCAACGTCCGGATTGAAGCCGGTGCTGCGGCCGCCGACGCTCTCGTTAAACGCCGATCGCGCGAGCGCGCTGACGTCGCTGGCGATCAGCTTCTCTTTCGTCGTGATTCCTGCCCGTATAAAACCGCTCGCCAGCGCCGAGGCCATCTTGCCCGCTCCGAGAAATCCCACCGTTACTTGCTCCATGCCCGATTTGTTATCGGCAAACCGCCCGCCCGCAAAGGATAAATGGAGGCAAAATCAGGGAAGCCCTTACCCGGTCGTGCCTTTCCTTTTACCCCGATCTGCCGATCTAACTTCTATGGGATGAACTGGACCTCGACCAAAGTGCCGCTGTGGCAATCTGACTGCGAGAACTTCCACAAAGCGGGCCCGCCGTTCGAACTGCGCGACGTTTCAACGGCGGAACATTTTCAGTTCGTGAGCGACTTCGCTTTGCGAAACCATCTGAGAACCGAACAGAAGGGAGCCGTTGTTAAGTTTGAGAGCGATGCTCCTTCACGGCCTGGTGCATCTTAAGCTGTGGACGGATCGCTTTTCAGCGGTTTCCGGAAAGATGCTGCCCATTCTGCGAATCTGCCCTCCGCACTTTCCCGAATATCGAAATACTTTGTAAATGCCCTAAAGAAGTTGTTTATGTCGCCGACGGTTATCGGTTTAATCAAAAAGGTCGTCGCGCCGGCCTCGTAAGCAAGTCGGATATTCCGCACATCGCTCATTCCGCTCAGCATGACGGAGATGGACTGAGCGGCACGTGGAAAATTCTTTAGGGCTTTCAATATTTCGATCCCGTTCCGCGGAAACATCACCTGATCGACAAACATGAGCGCGGGATCCGCCTCCGGCAGCGCGTGAAAGTGTGAGATTAATTGGGCCGCATCTTGAAACAGATGAACTGGATTTTGGAAGCCCGCCTGTCTGATTGTCCGCTCGACCAGCAGCAAGTCATCCCGCGAGTCATCAATAATCAGAATCTCTAACATCCCTTTTTTTCCATCTAACACTTACCTGTATATGCAGCAATTGGGGAACTTCCTTACGCGCTCTACGTAGGGTCCGGGCACGGCGTGAACAAACTGCCTGTGTCAGGATCAAATCTTGAATTGCGCTCCGATTCGCGCCGTCTATCCTGCACCGCTCACGGGATGTGTAGTTTTGCTCGGTTCACCAGTTGGTTGCTGTTCGGGATCGCCTCAACAGCTCTCCTTTACTCTCAAGTCGTTGTCGGCCCAACAGTAGCGACCGCTCCGGACGTTCACCCGGGGGACTTGCTGATTTCCGAACTCAACTGCGCTGCCTGCCACCCAGGCGACACTGCGGCCGCTCGCAAGAGTCCAATTCTCGGCAAAGCCGGGCTGCGCCTTACCCCGCAATATCTCCGAAAATATTTGTCGGAGCCGACGGCATCCAAACCGGGTACGACCATGCCCGATCTTCTCCACCACCTGAGCGGATCCGAGAAAGCCGAGGCTGTCGACTCGCTTGTTCACTTCCTCATTTCCGAACAGGACGGCACGGTCGCACCCGGCACCGCGGCGGAAGATTTTCTGATCAAGCAGGGACGCACTCTTTACCACACTATCGGCTGTGTGGCGTGCCACGAGCCTCAAAGCGGGCCGGAGTCCATTCCCGGAATCATGCCCGAAGATCCAAAGCTGGAACGGTTTGATCCGAGCCTGCGCGCTCCAGCATCCGTCCCCCTGGGCGATCTCGCCCGCAAAACAACGGTCGACCAGCTCGCGAAGTTTTTGATGGATCCGCTCAAGGTTCGTCCTTCCGGCCGGATGCCTTCATTGAATTTGAACGCGGGTGAAGCGACAGCTATCGCGGTGTATCTACTGCGCGCTCAGGCGCCCGGACTGGCCGATCCGAGCAAACGAAGCCTTATCACCGGCCTGAAATATCAATACTTCGAACAGGATTTTGGCGGTAACACCGATTTCGATTCACTCACAGCGAAGGCGACCGGCACCGTCGACACATTCGATATTTCCGCACGCAAGCGCGACCAGAGTTTCGGTTTCCGTTTCACCGGGAATATTCGCATTCCACAGGATGGCAACTACACCTTCTTCACGCGAAGCGATGACGGTTCCATGCTCTATATCGATGGAAAAGCGATTGTGAACAATAACGGGGATCACGCACCCGAGGAAAAGCGCGGCAATATTGAACTCACTGCCGGAGACCACGAAATCGCAGTCACTTTCTACAACAACGGAGCCGGATTTGAACTCGCTGTTTCGTGGCGCGGGCCTGGCTTCAACAAACAGCCTATTCCGGGCTCAGTTCTTTCACACTACGGGCAGCCGATGCTGCCGCTGGATAACGAAGAATTGACTGTGAATCCCGCCAAAGCAGCTAAAGGTCGCCGACTGTTTGCCTCCCTGGGCTGCGCTGCCTGCCACCAGGTCAGTGGCCATGCGCTCACGAGTGCTCCCATGAAACCATTGAGGGATCTTAAAAGCAGAAAAGGTGGATGCCTCGCGGAGAATCCGGGTAAAGGCGTGCCGAAGTTCGATTGCTCCTTCGCTCAGCGGGAGGCAATCGCCTCCGCTCTGGAAAGGCCAACTCCGTCCGAACTCTCGCCGGCACAGCAAATTACCTCCACCATGGCCCGCCTGAATTGCTACGCCTGCCACACTCGTAACGCGAAAGGGGGTGCGACCGATGCTCGCCTTGCATACTTCCGCGTTGCTGGCGAACTCGATATGGGCGACGAAGGGCGCATCCCGCCTCACCTCACCGCAGTCGGCGCAAAGCTCCGTCCGGAATGGACCCGCGAAGTGCTGGTCAATCATGGACGCGTCCGCCCCTACATGGCCACGCGCATGCCGCAATTCGGATCGGAAAACGTTAGCTTTCTCTCGGACGCGTTCGAACGAGCCGATGCTCGCCCCGATATCCATCAACCACCTGAGATCACGCAACGCGACGCCAAATTCGGCCGTCGGCTTGCGGGGACGGGCGGCCTTTCCTGTATCGCGTGTCACACTGTTGGAACCCACAAATCGCTGGGAATTCCCGCAATCAACTTTGCGGTCATGAGCAAACGACTGAAGTACGATTGGTTTGTTCGTTATTTGGTCGACCCTCCTTCGCTCCGACCCGGCACGCGGATGCCAAGCTTCTGGCCAAAAGGCGAAGCGGTGAATAAAGACATTCTCGCCGGCAACACCCAGGCGCAGATCAATTCACTCTGGGCGTACCTCGAATCGAAACCGGAAACCGACCTCCCGGACGGCCTAGTCCAAGGACGTCAGGAACTCATCGCCGAAAAAGAACCGATGATTTATCGAAATTTTATTCAAGGTGCTGGCCCGCGTGCCATCGCTGTTGGATATCCGGAAAAAGTGAACCTCGCTTTTGACGCCAACAATATGCGTCTTGCTCTGATTTGGCAGGGTGCCTTTATCGACGCCGCCCGCCATTGGAACGGACGCGGCGAAGGTTTCGAACCGCCGCTCGGCAATAACGTTGTGAAGCTTCCCGATGGTCCGCCGTTTGCCATGCTCGAAACCGACCAATCTGCGTGGCCGTCAACAGGAGGAAAAGAAGCCGGGTTCAGAATGGGCGGCTACCGCCTAGACGAAAAGCGCCGTCCAACCTTCTTCTACAATTACAAGGGCGCGCACATCGAAGAATCCTTTGAACCGGTCATGGGCGAAGTGGACGCCTACTTCAAACGCACCATCAGCCTCAGCGGCGCGTCCCTCGACCACCTTTATTTCCGCGCCGTGCAAGGCGATATCAAAAGGAAAGGTGACGCTTTTCTCCTCAACGAAAAGATCGTCTTGAAATTCCCCAACTCGAAACCGCTTGTGCGCGGCAACGAACTCCTGATTCCTGTCCAATTCGTCGGTAACGACGCTCGCATCGTCGAAGAAATTATCTGGTAACTATGACTTCATTCGTTCGTAGCAGCGGAAGTGAGGAGGCTCTTTCTTTTTGGTCGCTGGTCGTCAGCCATTGGTCATTGGCGGTTTACCTTTTTCTCGCGATCTTCCTTGGCTCGCCCGTCGTCATCGCCGCTGACCTCTCCACTCGAGAGAACGAGTACTACAAAATTATCACCATCCCTATACCCGACGGACTGGTGCTCGAAGCCGGCGCTCTCCAATGGATGCCGAACGGCCAACTCGCCATCTCCACCCGGCGCGGCGACATTTATCTCCTCGATAATGTCCTCGAGGACCCGCCCCAAAACGTAAAATTCAATCTTTTCGCCAGCGGGCTTCACGAAGTCCTCGGCCTCACCTACTTCAACGGCGATCTCTACGCCACGCAACGCGGTGAAGTTACGCGGATCAAGGATACGAATCACGATGGCAAAGCGGACGTGTTCGAAACGGTAAGCGATTTCTGGTCGATTATCGGCGATTACCACGAGTACGCTTTCGGCTCGAAGGTCGATCCACAGGGAAATATCTGGGTCACACTTTGCCTCACCGGTTCCTTTACCAGTGAAGATCCGTTCCGGGGTTGGTGTCTGCGTGTGAATGCGCTTGATGGCACCACGGTTCCGACGTGCAGCGGCCTCCGTTCGCCCGGCGGTGTGGGCACGAACTCTCTCGGCGACATGTTCTACACCGATAACCAGGGGCCGTGGAATGGCGCCTGCGCCTTAAAGCATCTCAAGCCCGGCGGGTTCATGGGCAACCCGAGCGGAAACATTTGGTATAAGAATACGGATGCGCTTGGCCCTCGTCCGGGTGATCCTGCAAGTGGTAGCCGCATGAACGTCGAAGCCGACCGTATCCCTCAACTGATCCCGCCCGCCGTCCTTTTTCCCTACAATAAAATGGGTCAATCGGCCGCCGGGATTATTAATGACCGCACCGGAGGGAAGTTCGGCCCGTTCGCCAATCAAATGTTCGTTCCTGACCAAACCCACAGCACCGTCATGCGCGTAACGCTTGAACAAGTGCGCGGCCGCTACCAGGGAGCCTGTTATCCATTTCGGCAGGGTTTCGCTTCCGGCAGCCTGAGCGAAGAATATGCGCCCGATGGCTCTCTCTTTGTTTATGGGACTGATCGCGGCTGGGGTTCGCGCGGCGGCAAACCGTTCGCCCTCCAGCGTCTTGTCTGGACTGGCAAAGTGCCTTTCGAAATCCATGAAATGCATGTCAAACCCGATGGCTTTGAACTCACCTTCACGCAACCTCTCGATCCGGCGACTGCCGAGAATCTGGACACCTATAGACTCGAGACCTTTACCTACATTTACCAGGCAAGTTATGGCAGCCCCGAAGTCGACCGGACCCATCCGATCCTTAAGAAGGCTGTCTCGAGCGCGGATAAACGTTCTGTGCGGCTCACACTCGACGGGCTGCAACAGGGGCACGTCCACGAACTCCACATGACCGATTTAAAGTCCGCGGAGGGCACTCTGCTCCTCCATCCAGACGCGTACTACACCCTCAACTACATCCCTAAAAACTAGGCTTGCCGCGCGGCGCGCTCCTAAAATCAGCGGCGCAGCTCATCGATCGTCCAGGGCAATTCACGACGAGCGGTCGCCGCACGGGTTTGCTTTACCTGGTCTGGCGTGACTGCGGAAGAGTTCGCACCAAATTCTCCCCGCACGTAAGTGAGCACATCGGCGATCTGCTCGTCTGAGAGGCCCGCCATGGAGGGCATCGCAACGGAGCCTGGTGCGCCGAAGTTCTGGTTCGCGACCGTGATAGGACCGGTGAGGCCGTGCAGCACAAACCTGATCAGGTGCGAGGCATCGCCGCGAACCCATTCACTGCCGGCCAGTGGTGGGTAAACGCCCGGAAGCCCCTTGCCCTCCGGTTGGTGACAAGGAAGGCATGCCATCTCGTAAACAGTTTCCCCGGCACTTGGAATCCGCGCGGAGTTTTTGCTGAGATCGGTGAGGTACGCACGCTCCATTTCGGTCCCGAGCGCGAGTTTGTTTTCGACAAAGGGACGGTTCCAGAGCGGTTGCAATGCGCGGGCGCTTTGGCGCAGGGCGTAATCGAGGAATTTATCTCGTGGTGATTCGAGCGCACCCGTCACAATCTTCACCGCTTCCGGCTTTTCGATGTAGCTTGCGGCCACCACCGCTTCGAGTCGAACACGAGGGTTTTCATCACCCACCCGTTCGCGTAGGAGTTCCATCGCGTTGGGAAGTTGGTCAGCCCACGCACCGATAACTCGTGCGCCATAGGCGCGGACACGTGGATCTTTCGCGTTCAGTAATTTCTTGAGCAACTCAGGCCGCGCTGCATGGTGACCTTCGAAAACACCGATCGCTTCGAGAATGATACGTTCGTACTCGGGCGTCGACTCAGCGAGGCTGGCCACCCACGCGTCACCCGCGGGCAGGACTTGATCTGTTGGCGCATCGAACAGCAGCCTCTTCGTCTGGTAACGCGTCCACCGTTCGGGCGATTTGAGCTGATCGAAAAGTTCGCCCAGTTTCATCGCTGCGAGATTCGGTTGCTTGACCGGCTTGTGCGTTGTCGAACTGATTCGCCAGATGCGACCATGAGTTTTGTCGCGCTTCGGATCGATGTAGCTGGCCTGGTAATGGCCAATTACCGGATTGAACCAATCGGCGGCGTAGATCGCACCGTCGGGACCAACACTCACATCGACCGGACGAAACGATGGATCAGAAGAGCGGACCGGACGAGGCAGTTGGACCGTTTTGAAGCCCGAACCGGAATCTTCGAAACGATGGAATTCGATTACAGCGCCGAAGTAGCCGCCTATCACAGCACAGCCTTGGATTTCGTCCGGTAGCGCACGAGTACCAATGATGTCTATCGACGTGGTTTTCGGCGACGTGTCGAAAAGCGGTCCAACGGAGTGATATTGCTCGGGCGAGTTCGCGTACGAGACATCCGCGGACAAGGTGGAACCGCTCCCTAAAGGATTTGCGCCGCGGACCATCCCGGGCACGGTCCAATAACCCTGAGGACGATCACCGGACTTGTGGAACACCTGGCCATAATCATCAAAGGTTACGCCCCAGCAATTCGCACCCGCCATGCCGCCGCCGAAAAAACCCTCCAGACGCAACGTGCCCGGATTGAGCCGCCAGACACCCGCGCGATCCAATCGTGCAACGCCCCATGGCGTTTCGACCCGGGAGAATGCGTGCAGGCCTTGTGTGAACCACAAAGTCCCGTCCGGCCCGTGGGTGATCGAGTTCACCAGTTGGTGCGTATCGCCAATGCCGAATCCGCTCAGATAAACGCGCCGTTCATCCGCCCGACCGTCGCCGTCGGTATCACGAAGGTGCAGAATCTGGTCGAAGTCGCACACGAATACGCCGCCTGCGCCCGGTTCGACCCCCTGGACCATGGTCAGGCCCTCGGCGAAACGCGTCGACTTGTCCGCCACGCCGTCGCCGTTCGTGTCTTCAAGGACCAAAATGTAATCAGCCGGTTTAGCACCGGCCTCAAGATGTGGATAAGTTGGGGAACAAGCCACGTAAAGACGACCGCGTTCGTCCCATGCAATTTGCGTCGGCTTCACAACTCCGTCCCGTTCGGAAGCAAAGAGGTTGATCGCGAGACCATTGGTCAGGGTGAAGGTCACCAATTCTTGTTCCGGAGTAAGTGCTTTGGCTTCCTCGGAACTTACTCTTTTCACCGGAGTGACCGCTGGCGGAACGGATTCACCGCGCGCCAGAGCATGAATGCGATTATCTGCCGAAAGAACGAGCGAGTTCAGGTGTTCAAAGTTCTCCTTCAACGAGATTTCCGAACCGACTCCTTTGGCAAAAGCTTGAGAGACCCGGTCGCCATAAACAAAAGACCAATTCGCCGGACGCCAGCAATCAAACCAAAGCCGATTTTTTTCCACGATCTCTTCGCGCAATTGCGCCGTGCTCGCGGATGGATTCTCTTCTACCGCAAGTTGCCGGGCGACTGCACGCGCGACTTCGCGCAAGCCGGAATCGGTTAGGTGGATTCCGTCCTCGGTGAAGCGTGTGCCGGGCGGACGCAAAGACCATGGATGGAAAAGATCAATGAAGATGGCACTACGCTGGCGGGCGAGGTCCCGAATGGCTTCCACATAAGCGGCCACATCACTGTTTCGTTGAGGCAGGTCGGGCCCGTGCGGCGCGGTTGGTTTTTCAAAAGGCGTGGGGGAAACCAGAACAATCCGCCGAGTGCGTCCGGCGAACTGATCAAGCAAGCGATGGTAGGCCGCGGTGAATTCCGGCAACCGCTTCGTCCCGTCGAGCGCTTCGATCTGGCCAAACTGCGCAATAACCATCGTCGCTCCAGCCGTTTCCAACTGTGCGACCCACGAACCGAAGTTGAGATCACGCCACTGTTCGTAAACTGTATCGGCCTGCCACGCCATCGAACGAAACCGCGGGCGTTTTCCGGCGAATGCTGAGGCAAGCCGCGACTCCAGTTCACCGGCCTTCTGCTCGCGAACAAAATTCTCCTGCCCGACCAAAACAATCACTTCGTTCGTTTGCACTCCGAACGCGCCGTTTTCGAACGGAGGGATCGGCACCTTCAATTCAGTTTTGCCGAAGCGGCCCAGAATTTCCCCTTGAGTCGGGATTGTCGGATTCGGCAACTCTTCGATCGAAATGTTGCGAAACGAAACTTCGGCTTTGTTGTTCCCATGAATTTGCAGAGCGATCAGTCCGTCACGATCCATGTTCGCTTCGCGCTCCACCCAGTCGACGGTCTTCTGTCCGTTCAACCAAAGCTGAATCTCCGGTCCATTTGCGATCACCTCGTAGCGGTTCCAATCGCCCTTTTTTTCGAGACGCTGCACCAGGTTTGTATCTGCCTGCGCGAGGACTCTGTTCCGGCGCGACTCATCGTAAAGACAGCCGGAAAACGCCGCGCCAATATCCGCCTGGTAACCCGACATCTCGTTGGCTGGATTCGCAATCCGCTTGCTGCGGAACTGCACCCCGCTATTCACGAACCCTTCCGTTCCAACCAACTTGTATTCGAGGGTGAGACGGAAATTCCGAAAATTCTGCGTGATTGCGAGAAACTCGTTCCGCGGATTTCCCTGCATCGATCCGCCGATAATCAGACCATCCTGAACACGCCAGACCTTGTTGGTTTCGCCTTCCCAACCGGCGAGCGATTGGCCATCAAAAAGATTCTTCGGCGCGGCGACGGTTTGGATCGCGACGAGAGCGCTCAAAAGAGAAATAGACACGAACAAACTTTTCATGTGGTAACGCTTCGGGATCATGAGGATGGATGAACGCAAAAGCAACGATGGACGATGAGACTCGCCGCCGTTTTCGATCCTCCAACTCAATCTCATTGCCGCATGCTGTTTCCGGGGTATATCCCCGGCATGAATACAGTCATTGCCGACGATCGGGGCCGGGTGAAAGTGGCACAACCTGGGGAACGGTTCGACGTTTCCAAAGATGCCCAAGGACGAATTATTCTGCGCAAACTTCGGCCTGATCCCGCTGAACTGGAAAGCGTGGCGACGGTCCGCGTCGGACAGGATGGAAAACTGATATGGCCTAAATCCATAAAAAAACCTTCGGCGGAACAAATCTCGCGAGCGGTGCGCGACGACAGGGATAGCAGATGAAGACGTACTGGGACACCTCGGCCTTACTCGATGCAATCCTGGAAATCGATAACGCTTGGCAGACCTTCAACAACTCGCAGGAAAAGCTCACCCGGTGTCACACACTGGCTGAGACATTTTCTCATCTGACCGGCGGAAAGCTCGGTTGGCGAATGCTTCCGGCTGAGGCGGCCCGGAAGGTCGCGGAATTCTCGACAAAAATGACGATTGTATCGCTTGGTCCCAGGGAAACGTTGCAAGCGCTGAGCGAAAGCGGGACTCGCGGCGTTCGCGGCGG
>JBGAGW010000018.1:0-139129 GCA_044226545.1 Limisphaerales bacterium | reverse complement strand
ACGAACGGCGCGACAGGGTTCTTCGTGAACAACGCGGAGTTGCACCTGGGGTTGTTGAGTGTGACCCCAACCATCCCGGCCACAGTGCCTGCGGACACGCGCAAATGGACCGGCATCGCGGCGAGTGCGGATCAACTGACCGTGGTGGGATTGCCGAGCGACTTCGAGATCACGATCAGCGATCTGCTGGTCAAGTTCAACACCAAGGCCGGAGACAAGGACGCGACCGCGAATAACGGGAACGAAGCGGCGGCGCTGGACTGGAGCAACATCGTCACGACTACAGCCAATCCGCTGCACGACCTGAGCGGTGACACTTCGCTGGATGTGAGCGGAGCGATCCGGCTGAACCTGGGCGGGTATGTGATGGTGGGCGGCAGCTTTGCGATCGCCAAGACGCATTTTGAAGATAAAGCGCTGGGCGGAACGAACGGGACAGCGGATGTGGATCTGCTCTCGATCGACCTGACCAGCGTGAACCTGTTCGTGGGAGTGGGTGGCAGTTTCAACACGGACAACACCATCAGCACGAACGGCGCGACCGGGTTCTTCGTGAACAACGCGGAGTTGCACCTGGCTTTGTTGAGTGTGACCCCAACCGTGCCGGCGACCGTGCCCGCGGACACGCGCAAATGGACCGGTATCGCGGCCAGTGCGGATCAACTGACCGTGGTGGGATTGCCGAGCGACTTCGAAATCACGATCAGCGATCTGCTGGTCAAGTTCAACACCGCCAGCGGTGACATTGACACGAATCCAAACAACAACAATCAAGCGACACCGCTCAATTGGAACACGCTGATTACGGACGCAAATAATCCTCTGCACGACGTCAGCGGGAATACCGCCTTGGCGGTCAGTGGCTCGATACGGTTCTGGTTGTCCGATTTTATTCAAATCTACGGCGGGTTTTCGATTACGAAGACCACGGGCCTTTCGGTCACTTCTGTCACGAACACCGGCGTGTCGACACCCCGTGTGGTTGATGTCCTAACGATTGGCATCGACCACGCCAACGTCTTTGTTGGCGACGGACCTTATTTCCGTGACACCGATCACGACGGGGATTTCGATACCGATGATGATGTAAATCCAGACGCGGCAGGATTGGTTCTGGACGATGTCTCTCTGGCGTTTGGTCTTTTCAAACCGACGACAGGCCTAGGTAATTACTACGCTATCAGCGCCGAAGCCCATTCCATTCAACTGGTCGGCTTTGACTTTGGGAGTTCAGACTCATTTTCTCTGTCTGCGACCGGATATCGGATAGAGCTGAACGGCGGGAGCAACGGGACCGCGCCAGCAGCGATCAATTTTACTACGCTGCCGAACCACAAATTCACGGTTCAAACCGGACCAGGTAGCACCTTCGAATTCGATTACCGTTCCGCTCTGCAACGGGTGGCGGTCGAAAACGCAACTCTAAGCATCGGCAATTATGTATATGTAGCCGGTGGTTTCGCGTTCACGCGGCAACAAGGCCTCTCGATGACGTTGACGGCTGGCACAGGCCAAGGGACGCGGGTCGTCGATGCGCTCGTCTTTGGTGCTGGCAGTGTGGATCTCTTTGCAGGTAATAGTCCGAACGGCCAATATTTTGCCGACACCGACCATAACGGTCATATCGACGAGGCAGATGATCGTGCTGAAGGCGCGGTCGGCTTGGTCCTCGAGAATGTCAATTTCGGACTGGCGATCATGCGTCCTTCTGGCGTTGATGCGGCGTTCCGATCCACAAAGTATATCGCTCTAAAGGCGACCGCCAGTTTTGCGGGGTTAGTTGGAATCGATGTTCTGAAACTGTCCGCTTCGGACATCACGGTAGAATACAATTCCGTCAGTAACTCCGCGAATCCTCAGGAGAGCAGAGTAATCGATTTCAATGCGAGCGGCGGTTACCAGATCGACACGGGAAATGGCGAGTTAGACCTGAATTTCAATAGCAAGCGCGTCCTGGTGAGCATTGGTGAAGCCGACCTGCAGATTGACCAGTACGTTTTCATCCATGGCAGCTTTGCCTTCGAGAGAGCCGCGAGCATGATGGTAACGCTCACCGACAATTCGCTGCCTCGTTTAATGTCTGCGACCAATATCGGCGCTGAAGATGTAACGATGTTCTTCGGTGCTAATGGGCCGTACTGGATGGATCTGGATGGTGATAACGATATCACCTGGGCGTTCAATACCGGTGATGGAGATAACGCGAGCCGAACGATCACTGCAGGATCGGTCACCATAGACTCCGTAAGCTACCACGTGGGGGACACGCTTCCGGCAAATGTCGTCGGAACGCTGTTGGCGATGGACCCGGTCCTGACATTCGGCAGCTCAACTGCCGGAACTCAGGTGAGTTATGGTGATATCGATCACGACGGCAAGGTCGATGCGAATGAAACGGGAGAGTTGAACGAAAATGCGATTGGCTTTGCGATTAACGACGCGGATCTGGCGCTTGCAGTATTTAGCGATGCAGGTGATACCCGTTACATCGCGCTTAAAGCCTCGTCGGAATCGGTCGGGTTTGTAGGAACAGATGCCTTCCAACTGGAAGCATCCTCGGTTGTTGTGGAACTCAACCTTGCGAGCGGTTCCGGGACGACGGACGCGTCGCCCGTGGTCAACCTCGCTGTTTCGTTCCCAAGCGAGATTAAGAGACTCTTCGCTATCCTCGACACCGATGGTAACAAGACACTTTCGGTCGCGGAACTGAACGCCGCACTCATCGCGACGCAAACACAAGTAATAACGACAGAAGCCGCGCTGGCCACTCTGCTGAACCTGGGAAGCGCAACGCCGGGCGACGGGAAGCTCTCGATGGATGATGTGCTCAGCCAGCTCAAGACATCCTTTAAGACTGCCACGATACTCCAGCGTATCCACGCCGCTGACGTCGATGGTGATGAAATCTTTGATCCGACCACCGGATACAAGGTTAAAACTGGCGCGAGCACCGTCTATCTGGACACGACCCGTCGGCAAATCCACGCCTCGGCTGACGATGTGTTATTGAACATTTCCGGGTTTGTCTACGCGACTGGCAATTTCGCCCTGGATATTGGGAGCCGCGAAACGGTAACCGTTCGCACGGGCGTTCCCGCGAACATCGGAGCATTGGTGGGCGGGGCAGTTTCAGCGGTAAATAGCGCGCTCGCTACGGTGGCGACGCAGTTGACCTCGCTCCGGGTTACGGTTCAAAACGCCATCACCAATGCCATCAATACCGTCAAGAATACGATCACGGCCCAGATTGATTCGATTGTCAGCCAAATTTTCGACCAACTCCAGTCTACAATCGATAACGCGATTTCCTCTGTTACCGGCGCGGTGAAAGATCAGATTACGTCTGTCACGGCGAACCTGGCTACGAGCTTGGATGCGAATCTTGATACCATGTTGGACCCAGTGGTCGCTGGCGTCCCGGCACCCTTGGACGGCTTGCTCAAACTCCTGCTAAAGCCAATCAAGGATCAGGTTCGCACCGCAATTAAGGACAGCTTAAAAGATGCGCTCAGTGGAAGCCTGGATCGTATCGCCACCTCCGTGTCCACGTCTATCCGCGCCGGGCTCGAAGGAACGGAAGCACAGATCAAAGCGCAGATACACAGTATTCTTGATCCCCAGATTGCCCGCGTCACAGCCAAGCTGAACGAGATGGTCCTGAAAGTGGAAGCCCGGATCACGCCGCTCTTCAATCGCATTCAAAGTCTCATCAGCATCCATATCGGCAACAATTTCACGACCATCGAGAACGTGCTCGTGAATGTCACGGCCATCGGTATCAGTGACGCCACCGCGTTCGTTGGTATGCCGCCGGCTGGAGGGTTCGATTTCAACATCCCGATTGAGGATCAAAACGCCATTGGCTTGTTTATTGAAGACTTCAATATGGCTTTGGGCATTTTCGAGCCCGTCGCTGGAAAGCCATTGCCTACTTTCACCGCATTAAAGATCACAGCCGCGTCCGCCGGATTCATCGACGGTGATTCGGATGTCCTTTCGCTCACGGCGGACGGAATCACTGTGGAACTAAACTTGGGCGGCCCACTGGTTCCTGGAGTCGGGAACGCCACAATCGATTTCGTCACGAGCTTCCCTGAGAACCAAACAGACAATATTCCCGCGGGATATGCGGTCCAGACCGGCACAAACACGGATCCCATTTACCTCGATTTTCAGGGAGAACACATCCTGGCGAGCGTCGAGCTGGCGAACATTCAGATTTCCGAATTTGTTCACATTCGCGGCAGCATCGCCTTTGAGAAGGGTCGCGAACAGACCGTAGCCGTTACCGGCGGGCTGCTGAGTGAACTCGGGCTGAACGAGGATGCCGGAGATTTCCTCGAAGGTCTCGGTTTCCCCGCTGAACTGATTGATTCCTTCCCGGTCGCCAGTGGTTCAGCGACCGTCTCGTTCATGACTATCGGCGCCTCAAATGTGCACGCGTTTATCGGCATGGATGGTCCGTATTGGACCGATGATCTCAATCACAACAACACGATCGACTCGAACGAAATCAATTCTGACGCGAAGGGGCTTGTTATAAACGACTTCGATTTCGGGCTCGCGATTATGCGATCCACGAATCCGCTCGATCTCGCCAAATATTTCGCGTTAAAGGCCAGCGCCAAGTCCATTAGTCTGGAAGGAATTGAAGGCGTTACCGTTAGTGCGCATGACCTTGAAGTCGAAGTTAACCTCTCCAGCCCGAGCATTTACGGTATACCGATATTCCCGGTCGTCGATTTCGGAAGCACCTTCAATGTGAATGAACGCCAGGTGCTGTTCGACGTGTTCGACAGTAATCACGACCACGCAATTTCAGTAACGGAAATGACAGCCGCGCTGGGTGCGGGTCACGGAGTGACACAAGCGCTTACCACGATCGACCAACTTATCGCCGCACTGAACCTTTCCGGACCTCCCCCGCCGTTTGGAGCGGGTTCCGCGGCAATACTGTCGCTGGATGAAGTCCTCCCAAGACTCACAGACGCTTTCAAGAACGCCATCGCCTCGGGGCAGACATTAAAGAATATCGACCGCCTGCTCGCGGCTGACGCTGACCAGGACGGAAAATTTGACCCGGTCGGGTTTGAGGTCGACACAGGTGGAGATCCTGTCTATCTCGCCATGGATTCGCCCCTAATCCGCGCCCAGGGTTTCGTTGAGCTCAATCTATTCAATACAGTCATAATCACCGGCAGTGTCGCCTTCGAGATGGGAGGGACCCAGGAGGTAACCCTGTCAAACGGCGAGACAAAGCGCGTCACGACCATGACACTCGGCGCGGCGAACGTCACAGCCTTCATCGGTGTGAACGGGCCGTACTGGACAGACACCGACGGCGACCATCAGGTCGACGCAAATGAGCTCAATGATGACTCCGTCGGTTTCCACATTACGGACCTTGATCTGGGCGTCATGGTGATGGCTTCGATCAACCCTCTCGATTTGGGTGTCTACGTAGCAGGCAAACTCAACGTCCATAGCTTTGGATTGGTCGGCATTGATGGGCTGACCGCCCAAGGCGCCTTTGATATCGAACTAAACGTGGGTGTCGGGTTGTCCGGCTTCGAACCAAATCTCGCGGTCGTCGATTTCGACACGAGTTTCAACGAGGTTCGCGCGCTCTTTGACCTGATCGACTCCAGTAATAATGGGGTGCTTGAGACGTCTGAGCTGAACAGCGCGCTCGCTGCAGGTTATACGGGTGGCAACGTAAGCTCCTGGCAACAGCTCGTATCCGTTCTCGGGGTCGACGCGGCTGCGAGCGGGATTTCGGTTGGAGATCTACTCAATAAACTATCGACTGGCTTCAAGACTCCCGCCCACCTGGACGCGATTCATGCTGCAGACATGGATGGCGACGACAAACTGGACGTCGGCTTTGAAGTCAACACGGGTAATCCTGATTCTCCAATCGTACTTGGTTTTGACCAGTTCCTGATCAGTATTCGTCTCGGCGGTGAAATTGAATTGGAAAATGTCTTCCGGATGTATGGCGTGTTCCTGCTCGAAGTGGATTCAAGCAGTTTGAAGCTCTTCGTTGCAGCAGGCCTCGAGATTGGCCCGGATATCGGCAGCAGCAGCAAGATTTTCAGCATGAACGCCCTTGGGGCGTTGGTGATCAACGGGGACGGTGTCGCAGCCGATATCAATATTTCGGTCTCTATCGGCGGAGCGCTCAGCGATTTCCTGCAATTGGATGCGCGTGCGCGCCTGGTCTTTAATACGACCGGTAAGAATCAGCCGATCACCATCCCGGAGAAATACGTTCAGTTCCTCCGCGGCCAAAGCACGCTGCCTTCCTCCCAACAGTTCGACTCAAGTTTGGTCAGTGGGTTGACCCTCAGCGACACCGAGTTCGGTGAGAGATTCACGCTCAATAGCGACGGCTCGGCCACTTACACCATTAGTGGTACTCCACCGGGTGGTGGAGCCGCCGGATTCTATTTGCTGGTCACCTTCAACGCTAAGTTGACAATCCTCCGGGCATTCGAAATCCAAGCCGGATTCCGTCTCCTCATAACGGATAACAAGTTTGACCTTGGCTTCAATGGATCGCTGAAGCTCGGGGACTTTGGGAGCTTCACCGTGATCGGTGGTGCGGTCATCGATGACAATGGCTTTGCTGCTTACGGCACACTTCAGATCAACATTAATCTCGCCAGCCTTGTCGTCGTCACTGGCTCTGCAGAGCTCATGATCAACACCGCCACGAGCGGAAGTCCCGTCACGGTGAACGGACACGACGTTGATCCCAACACTTTTAAAGTCTCTGTCGCTGCCACCGTAACCTTATTCAGTATCGTTTCAGCGACTGGAAACGTTTCGATCGGGTTGCAGAACGGCATCTTTGAAATCGCGGTCAACGAGCTTTCGCTCGACCTGTTTATTCTGAACATAAAGATTTCGGGATATATTCGAAGCAACGGACAATTCAGTCTCACTGGGAGCCTTTCCATTCCTTCTTCGTTGCAGAGCAGTGATGGGCAATGGGGCATCACCGGTGGTATCAGCCTGTCGGTCAGCAATTCCGGGTTTTCGGGTCACGGTTCGGTGGGTATTATCGTCTTCGGACAAAGTTTCAATATTGCCTCCGCTGATTTGACCGTTACTACAGGCGCGAATTGGTATGTCAAAATCAGGGCGGAGGCTCCGCTTGGCATCTATATCGAGGTAACCATCGACTCCGGTGGCGTCCATTTCTCAGGCGGGCTCGGGTTCCTTGATGAGGTCATTGGCGCAATCGCTGATGTCGTAAATGCGGTTGGGGATGCGGTTGTCGCTGCCGCTAACGCTGTCGCTGACGCCTTTGAGGATTTGGGTGAAGCCATTCTCAACCTTGGCCAGCAGATAGGTGACGCAATTGTTGGCTTTGCTAATGACGTGGTCGACTTCATTAACGACATTGCAGGCGCCATAGCCGAATTCTTCAGCGACAGCAGAACGATTGTTATTAAGTATTATCCAACGCCCAAGTATTCCTACTCCTGGAGCCAGAACGGCGGCGTCCTGACCATTAATATGAACGGAGGAGCTCTCTCCGGCGGTGACTCGCCGCTTTCCTTCGCGGTTGTTAACGGCCAGTTGATTGTCGATGGCCCGAATAGGTCGGAAACGGTCAAGGTCGCCGAGAGGCAGAGACAAGAGAGAGATTGGGACTGGTGGGGTGCAGAGTGGGGTGACTGGTATAACGTCGGCTCACCTTATGGTGCCGTCTACCAAAGCATTGAATACTCCAATATGAAGGCCTTCACGGGCGTGACGAAGATTATCGTCCAGGGCACCAGCGGTGATGACACCATCGTCATGGATACGGCCAGCATCAACATTCCTGCCGAAGTTTACGGTAACGCGGGTAATGACACTATCGTCACGGGCGGAGGAAATGACTATGTGGAAGGTGGAGCGGGTGACGACGTTATCTTCACCTATGGAGGAAATGATATTATCCATGGCGGGAACGATAACGACACGCTGGTTGGCGGAATCGGGAATGACGAGCTTTACGGTGAGGCAGGAAATGACCTCCTGAACGAAAGTCAGGACCGTGGTAGTGACCCGAATGTTACGCTTTCAGAAATCAACACTTTGGACGGTGGTTCTGGCATTGATAAGATTCTTGGTTCGCCAGGCATAGACACGATCAGACCGGGTATCGGCGATGATATTATTACCGGGCTTAACAACGACGATATCTACATCTTCGGGAACAGTTACGGAAAGGACACCTTTGCTGACTACTACGGCAAAGCCTATCTCGATTTCGGTGCCGTCACGAGCAATTTGGGTGTTACGATTTCCGACACAGGTTTCACCGCTGTAGCGGGATCCGACAGCAACCACACACTGAAAATTGACGCGTTTATTGCGATCGGTCAGAACCCATCCTTCGATGACTTCCAGATCGCGCAAATGAAGACTGGAACCGGTAATGACACTGTAGCCGTTACCGCTCTGCCGCTTTATCGAATGGATCTTATCGATGCTGGCGGCAGCGACACCTACGATCTCGACTTTAGCCAGGCTGATGTCGCCCAGAGTATCGCGAGACTTGATATCGTGGATAATGGCGGCTCCGCGGACGAAATCCAACTGGACGTGGATTCGACTGGTTATTCCATCTACCTGCATCCGCAGGCGGTGTTGCTGAATAACCTCAACCTCACGTTTAACACTGGCGTTGAGGAGCTAGGCCTCACCGATCATGCAGCGTCCACCCTTGTGACCACCGCGCCGACCAGTGGGTTAAGCACCCTTTTGATCAAGTCCGGCGTCACTGTTTCTTCCGCGACAAATGGTCAAATCGAGCTTCGCGGCAGACAAGATTTCACCTTGCAGGCCGGTGCAGTGGTGACCACCGGTGGTAATGTTATCGTTCGAGGCGATTACGACGACGTCGATTCCAGCGGTGCGAGAATTGATCTGCTCGGCACTATTAACGCCAATCAGGTTGCAGTTTACGGAAACGACGATAACGACGTGGTCACAGTGGGCAATGTTACATCCGGCTCCGAGACAACCGTTGAGACTTATGCAGGTGCCGATGTAATTAATATCCGGAGTATTGACGCAGCCACGATCGTTAATGCGGGGGCGGATAACGATACCATCAATGTCGGCACTCTGGCCTCGGCAACCGGTGGAACCCTGAACGGAATACGCGCCGGTCTCACTGTTAACGGTGACGGAGGCGCGAACATCCTGAATTTGGACGATACCGGCGACAGCAACCCCAATGTCGGGACGCTCACGTCCACGACCGTCAGCGGTCTCGGGATGACAGGCACGGTCACTTACGGCACCGTCGCAACGCTTAACATCGGTCTGGGCTCGGCCGCGGACACGTTCACCATTGGGGGTACGCATTCCGGTGTTACCAACGTGAGCGGAAACAACGGCAATGATATCTTTAATGTGCGCGCCATCAGCGGCCCGACCACCATCAACGGCGGAAGTGGTGATGAAACTTTCAATGTGGGAAGCAACGCGAGTACGGCGTCGAACACTCTCGGCAATGTCAACAGCATCGGTAACGACAGCGGCGATATACTGACGCTCAACGGCAACGATCCGACGACCGGCAGCGATTGGGTTTACATTGATGATACCGGCGATACCGTTGGGAATACGGGAACCCTCACGTCGACTACGATCGCAGGGCTTGGCATGACGGGCAGTATTAACTATGGCACGGTGGAGCATTTAATCATCTCGCTGGGTAGCGGCGCCGACACCTTCACTATCAATAGCACCCATGGAGCAGCTACAAGCGCCACGATCGAAGAGACGACTCTTAATGCAGGTGCCGGGGCTGACACAGTCCACATTAATAGCGTGACCGACCGGTTGTTCGTCAACGGGCAGGCTGATTCTGACACGATCAATGTTAATGGAACTGGAACCAGCAGCGATTCAACCCTGAATGGCGACGGCGGGGACGATATCTTCAATGTATTCGCCACCGGCGCGGGCACCGCCGTCCTGAATGGTTTTGCTGGCGCCGACACTTTCAATATCTCGGCGACTGGCGTCGGTAGCGTTACCACATTGAACGGGGGCCTCGCGAATGATGTTTTCAATATTCGGGGGATCAGCGGCGTTACGACCGCTAATGGTGAAGATGACAACGACACCATTAACGTCGGTAGTGCTGCGCCGTCAGTGTCTGGAAATGTCAACAGCATCGCTGCCTTGCTTACGGTCAATGGCAACGGCTCGTCTAGTGGCGACGACATCCTCAACGTCGATGACTCCGGGGATACGACAACGAACACCGGTGAACTTACCGCGACGGCGATTACTGGTCTGGGGATGACCGGCAGTATTGCCTACGGGACCGTTCAGAGACTCAACATCTCGCTAGGTTCTGGCGGCGACACGATCACGGTCCAGAATACCCACGGTGCCGCAACCACTGCTTTCCTGGAACAGACGACGCTCAATACGGGTGCTGGAGCTGATTCGGTCCACATCAACAACGTAAGCGACCTCCTCACCGTCAACGGTGAAGCGGATGCTGACACGGTTAACGTGAACGGCACCGGTGTCAGTAGCCAATCAACGGTGAACGGCAACGCAGGCAACGACATTATAAATGTCCACGCCATGAGCGGAGCCACCACGGTGAATGGCGGCGATGACGCCGACATCATCAACGTGGGCACATTGGCTCCAAACACGAATGGTACGGTCGACAACATTGGCGCTTTGCTGACCATCAACGGTGATAACGGTTTGGCGGACGTTTTGAACGTCGATGATACTGGCGATACCAATGCCAACATAGGCACGCTGACCGGGACGACCATCACGGGCCTGGACATGGGCGGCAGCATTGTCTATGGAACGGTTGAAACCTTGAATATCGGCCTCGGTACGGCTGGCGACACCTTCACAATTGCGAACACCCATGCCGCTGCGACCAATCTAAGCGGCAATAACGGCGCCGAGATCTTCAACATCAAGGCCATTAGTGGACCAACCACCGTTAATGCAGGGAACGGCGATGATACATTCAATATTGGAAGCCAGGCTGCCGGAACGTTTGCAACCCCGGTTAATAATGCAGGCGGAAATGTTAACAGCATCGGCGACGACGTCGGTGATGTGCTGACAATTAACGGTAATGATCCGACCACCGGCAGCGATTGGGTGTACGTCGATGATACCGGGGACACGGTGGGCAACATCGGGACTTTGACCTCTACGACAATCACCGGACTGGGAATGGCCGGCAGCATCACCTACGGGACAGTCGAGCATATCATTATTTCCCTCGGCAGCGGAGGGGATACATTCACGATTAATAGCACGCACGGAGCCGCGACTAGCCCGTCTCAGGAGGAGACAATTGTTAATACCGGCGCCGGTACCGACACCGTTCACATTTACGACGTCACGGATCTGGTATTTGTGAACGGTCAGGCAGATGCCGACACGATAAACGTATATGGGACAGGTCTCGACAGCGCCTCTACCCTCAACGGCGATGCCGGTGACGACATCTTTAACATCCGCGCCATGAATGGTGCGGTCACCGTCAACGGCAACGCTGACAACGACACCGTCAACGTTGGCAGCCTGGCTCCCGCCACGAATGGGACGGTCAACAGCATCAGCGCGTTGCTCACCGTGAATGGCAACACCAATAACGGAGGCTCGGGCGACGTCCTCAATGTCGATGACAGTGGCGATATCGTGAGCAATACTGGAAACTTGACCTCCACCCGCGTGACCGGCTTGGGAATGGGGAACGCAGACCAGTCGGTAATTAACTCCACCCTCGGCATTACCTACGGCACGTTGGAGGCGCTGAACATCCATCTCGGTTCGGCTGCTGACCAGTTCACGATCGAAAGCACCCACACGACCAACACGACTCTCAACGGCAACAGTGGTGATGATAAGGTCGCGGTTCGCACCATCAATGGTGCCACCGTAGTCAACGGTGGGAACAATAACGACACGATTAACGTCGGACACAATGCATTGCCGAGCACCGCTCCCGCGAACATCAACGGGGTGGTGGATCAAATCCAGGCTCTTCTGACGATCAATGGCGGTTCGAATACAGTGGGCGGAATCGATCGATTGAACGTTGATGATTCTGGTGAACTCTCGAGCAATGACGGTGTGCTTACCGCAACCACCTTGAGCGGCCTGGACATGGCTCCAGCGGGCATCGTTTATGGCACTTTGGAAGACCTGAATATCTGGCTCGGCACTGGGGCGGATCGCTTCTATGTCGCCAGTACGCATGCCGCAACAACCCAGTTATTCGCCGGCAATGGGACCGAGACGGTGAACGAAACGGACGATCGCATTTACGTCAACACGATTGCAGGTGTAACCACCATCTATGGGGAAGAGGGTAATGACTTCATCGAAGTGAACGTCGCGCCTTCGCCAGCCGGTTCCTGGAACTTTGTCCGGACGCATCTCAATGGAATTGGGGCTGCATTGAACTTGCACGGTTTGGGCGGATCGGACCTTTACACAATCCATCTGGCAAACCAGGGCAGCGCCTTGATCAATGTTCACGACGATGGAGCGTGGGGTGACGGGGTCAATACGTTGATTATCGAAGGTGCCGACGTCGTTACCGGCATGGAGAACGCCAAGCGCCCGAAGGATTTGTTCCTGCTGCGGAAGTTGTTTGTCGCGCTGATCAACGATGCCGATGCCACCCCGGGCGCGAGCGCAGGAGATCTGGTTGAGCGCGTAAACTACGACGAAGAGATCAACGGACGCTTGACCGTGCGCGGCCTCGGAGGGGACGACAAGTTCATCGTCGATGATAACAGCTCGATCACCACGTTGGATGGCGGTGCTGGAAGCGACTATTTCCAGGTCGGCCAGGTGTTCAATACACCGCGTGATAGTCGGGACGGATTTAACGCGAACTCTGCTGGCATTGCTGTAGACGATCAGTTCGAGACGACGGCTGTCTTTATCGGAGTGGTCAAGCGAGCGGACGGTTCGGTGATCTTCGACCCAAGCACTCAGGTGCTGAACTCCCAAATCAGTGCACAGATCGAGACAGCTCGTTTGGCAGCATTGCAACAAGGTAAGGGACTTTCAGGAGTTGGTTATCTGAGCAACGGCGCCACCCACGCGATCACCGTTTTCGGCGGTGATGGTGGAGACATTTTCAGCACCTATCATAATCGCGCGGCGCTTCGTCTCGAAGGCGAGGCAGGAAACGACGAGTTCGTCGTGCGTGCGTTTGTTCAGTTGCCAAGTCAAACTGCGGAAGCTCAATCGCAGACGGAAGTGAATGGCGGCGATGGCAACGACTTGATTCAATACACGATCAACGCACCTGTTAATATTGATGGCGGAGCCGGCCTGGATTCAGTGGTTGTCGTCGGAACGGTCTTCCCCGATACATTTGTCGTCAGTGAGGAGGGGATTTTCGGTGCTGGCTTGAGCGTGCGATTTGTCGGAGTGGAGAAAGCCGAGTTGGACGCCCTGGAAGGAGACGATCACATCTTCATTCGGGGAACGGGTGAGAACATTGTTACGACCGTTATTGGAGGTCTAGGGAACGACACCATCGACGTCATGGGCGACGTGACCTTGCCTGTCTTTAGCAACGACCTCCAGGGTGCCACCAGCATTATAGGTCATTCCGCAACCAGCAACGACTCCAAGTACAACGTGATCGGCATCGATGGGATCAAGGTCCGCCTCTCGGACCCGCTGGCGAACGTGATCGATATTATCGAACCGGATGGTCAGACCCGGGTTTCCGAGGATCACTTCTTCCTGGACAGCTATTTCATCAAGCTGCTCGCGCCTCTGGCAGCAAATCAAACGGTCTACCTGACCATTTCGGCTGGTGTCTCCAGTACCAAAGATCAATCTCTCAACGGCGATAGCGTCGAGATATCTGTCGATGGCGCAACGTGGAGCAAAGCGGCTGTTTTGTCACTGACGGCTGCTGATGTCGGTGTTGGCAAAGAGATACGTGTTCGTGGCGTTCAGGATCTCGGTGTCGAAGGCCCGCGCCAGGTAATGATCAGCCACAGCGTCCATAGCAATTCGGGCGCCTATAACAACCTTAACCTTCGCGACGTCGCGGTTACGGTGGATGACGATGATTTGCCAGGCCTCATCATTACGCAGCTTGAGACCGATCCTTTAACGAACACTGTTCAGCCCACTCAGGATTTTGAGAGCGTCGTCTTGGAGGGTGGAATTAAAGATGGTTACCAGGTTCGCCTGAATCAGGCACCGGCCGCGAACGAAACTGTCACTCTCACTCTAATTGCGGACGGCCAGGTCACTTTGGATAAGACCCAGTTGACCTTTGATTCCAACAACTGGAACACCTTCCAAACAGTCAAAATCACAGCGGCCGATGATGCTCTTGAGGAAAATGTTCTCACATCCCGTATCATTCATCGCTTCTCCAGCGCCATGAGCGGCGCGGGAACAGCGGTCTTTGCGGAGACGCCGGATGCCTCCCTCGATGTCCAAGTCTACGACAACGATACGCCCGGAGTTATCGTCCGCGAAACCGCGGGCGGGACGAAAGTGATTCGAGAGGCCGGCAGCGTCGATTCATACTACCTCATCCTCACGAAACAGCCTGCAAGCGATGTCGCCGTCGGAATCCAGACTGACGGGCGAAGCCTGGTTCGCCTGGGATCCAGTGGCAATTTCGTATCAGTCTTAAACGTGACCTTTGCGACTGCCACGTGGCAGACACCGCTCCTCATTCAGGTTGAAGCCAATCTGAGCGCCACCATTCAGCCGAATGATCCCACTCCGTTTGAGTACAGACCGCATCGTCTCGACCGGATTAAAGGACCGCTCATTATTAAAGGCGGAACTGAGCCGACATCCAACCGAGCGCTTACTCCTTCCATTGGTCTACCTTCGGAAACCGATATAGTTCCAGATTCTACTGGATCATCATCTGGTTCTTCCGGCGGACCCTTCAATGAAGGGAACAGCGTCGATAAGCTGAATATTTTCAACGATGCGAGCCAGGCACCTGCAGCGGGTCAGTTGACCTATCGCACTGGTTTGGCAAACAACGGTTACGCAGTGACCGGCCTGGGTATGGCGCCCAATCTAACGCTGCCGACCGATACCGGATCGGTGACCTTCGGCGGCGGCGTGACCTACGCCGACTTTGAAATTGTCGAACTCCTGCTCGGTAAAAATAACGAGACTTTGACCATCGACGCGACGCCAGCGAACACCATCGCACTGCTCCACGGGGGTGGTGGCGATGATACCTTCAACGTGGTTGAAACTGGCGGTGATCATGTAATCCGCGGACCGCTGGTGCTTTACGGCGACTCCTCGGAGAATGCATTGCGATCAGGTGGCCGTTACAGCGGTGTCTCAGGCGTGATCGGCGCGAACGCCATCAGTTTCAACAATCCTGGAAATGACATCATTAACGGTCAGAGCGCCTCCGCTGTCCTGACGATCTTCGGTGGACCGGGGAATGACCTCCTGGTCGGCGGCAACGCGGGCGATCAAATTGCGGGCGGCACCGGCAACGATTGGATTTTCGGCCAGGCCGGGGATGATCACATTTACGGTGACTCCGAATTCAACGTCGACCTGGACGCTTTGATTTACTTGATTCGCAACCAAAACGCGGATGACCGAGAGGCTCTCGAGGTAGTCGTCGGGGCAGCGGCCGGTTCCGACATAATCCGCGGTGACGAGGGAGACGATATCATCTTCGGGGACCACGGCCTGATCACGCAACAAATCGGTACGCGCCGCATATTCTCGACAGCCAATGTTGAACGTGCCGAAACCGTCCAATCAACGATCGGAGCGTCCGATGTGATTTACGGGAACGCGGGCAACGATGTGATGCTCGGCGGATTCGGCGGAGATTTCCTCTATGGTGGTAACAGCGTCGGAACGCTCGCCGCGGCGTTCGCGCAACAATTGATCGCGGTATCTGCCTCCGATAAAACCATTCTCAGTGGAAAATTCGGCGTCCTCCAGAACGTCGCGCTCCTTGGTGCTGATCGTGATCGAATCGTCGGCGACAACGGTTTCGTCGACTTCCGGAGTACCGACGGAATAACAGCTAATCTCACCACACCCGACGAGGTATCCTCGACTGATTTGTCCCTCGCTACTGCCGCCGACGACATGATAGAAGGCAACGAGGACAATGACCTGATCGTGGCCGGACTCGGCAGTGATACAGTCAACGCAGGTGCGGGCTACGATACAGTGCTCGCCGATAACGGACGCATCCGTTTGATATCCGGCGTCCTTGGTTTGGTCCAGAGTACGGAACTCGACAAAGGCGGGACTGACACGATTCGTGGCAACGAAGGTGAGGACATCCTCGTCGGCGGTGCCAAGAGCGACCGGATTGACGGCGGCAGTGAGCGGGATCTGATTTTTGGTGACAACGTCACGCTGGACGGCAGCGTGGGTGACGGGCTGGCGAACGCCCGTTATCGCACGTTGATCGGCGCTCAAATATACAGCACCGATCCGACCACAGCCGGGGATGTTTTGGTGACTCCGACCTCGAGGAATATTCCGGGTGGCGCTCCAGTATGGGAAGCACTCCAAATCACTTTCCTCGATCACAATAAGGCGACTGAATTGGCCAGTGGCACGAATTTCGGTAATGACTACATCGCGGGCGGCTCAGGCAGCGACCAGATCTTCGGTCAACTTGGAAATGACACGATCCAGGGTGACGGTTCCATTGACCTGGCGATTGATGTCAGCGCCCGTCGCCTGGCGGACGGCACGCTATTTGTCCAACCGTCCGTTGAGAACGCCGCAACGGATGGCGACGACTACATCGAAGGAAACGGCGGTAATGACGTCATCTTCGGGAACCTGGGTCAGGACGACATTATTGGTGGCAGCTCAAGCTTGTTCAGTCTGACCGACGCGGATAAACGCACCGATTCCACGGGCGCTGATCTGATCTTTGGCGGCGCCGGAACACGTATCGCACGCGATGACTTTGGTTTAGCGACATCTGTGAACGGAGTTGTGACTCTCAGTCCGAACGCTCATAGCCTGGACGCGGATACGATCGTGGGCGACAACGGCAACATCTACCGTATTCTGAACGGCAGTACTTACGCCCAGTTCAACTACGACAACGAAGCGATCTCCGCTGTGAACCCGCTGCGCATCATCGTTCGTGCGGTGCAACTTCTGGATTACACGGCTGGGGGTCCGGACTCCGCTGGCACTGTTAACCAGGGCGAAATTGTTCCAGGTAATATCGGCGCTGCGGACGAAGTGCACGGAGAAGGGGCGGACGATACCATTTATGGAATGATCGGTGGCGACGTTCTCTACGGTGAAGGCCAGAACGACTCCATTGTTGGTGGTTACGGTAACGACTGGATCTCGGGCGGTACCGGCGACGATGGCATAATTGGGGACGACGGTCGAATCCTGATCAGCCGCAACAGCTCGGCGCCGGGCGTGAAAGTTGGGTTGGCGGAGCCGCTTTTTGCTATTGCAGCGCTTGCCAGTAGCGACATTGACCTGGTCATCTCTACGTCGGGCAAAGCTCAGCTCGCGACCATCAACGTGAGTGGCGCACTCAAGTATACCGCTGACTTGACTCCGCTTAACGTGGAGCCCCTGAATGCACAAACCACGCAGGACCCGCTCTTCCGGCCACGCTATGCAGATGACATCATTTTCGGCGGTTTGGGAAATGACAGTCTCCATGGCGGCGCGGGAGACGACGCAATTTCGGGCGCGGAATCGCTACCGCTGGCGTATATCCAGAATGCCAACGGCAACGGCATCGAGCGCAGCGACTACAATCGCCCATACAACCCGGGGAATGCCCTTCGCTTTAACGCCGGTGGTGTGGATTCGACTCGGCGCGCTGATGAATTTGCTCTCTACGATGAATACGATCCGCTCCGTAAGATCATGCTTAATTCAGCCGGTCAGCTCGATAAGACCGGATCAGCGAGCGCTTACGAGTACTTCCTGAATTTTGACGCGACTGTCGCAAATCATGGCCGCCCAGTGACCGATCCTACTTATGGAACCAAGTATGACGACGGAGTCGATGCGATCTTCGGTGATCTGGGCAATGACTGGCTCGTCGGCGGCACCGGGCGCGATAACATGTATGGTGGCTGGGGTGCGGATCTCATCAACGAGGATGATGATCTCATCGGAGCGAACAACGGCGTGAACGATTCGCCGGAAACCCATCCGATCTACGAAGATCGTGCTTATGGCGGCGCCGGACGTGACGTCCTGATTGCAAATACAGGCGGCGATCGTCTCATCGATTGGGCCGGCGAGTTCAACAGTTACCTGGTACCATTCGCTCCGTTCGGGCTCAGCACGGTCAGCCGTTCACCAGCACCCGGCGTGGCTGAGTTCCTTTACGCTCTTTCGGCCAGCGATGGCGCCGATTCGACCTTGCGTGCCAACGCATCCGATACGCGCAACGGCGAACCATTCGCCGAACTCGGTCTGGTTACGCAAAAAGATGATGCCTGGGGCGACCAAACTGGGAAGCCCATCGATCCACAGCCGGGCAACATCTCCGGCGGTAAGCGGGATGTGCTCCGCTCATCCGATTTCAACAACGGCGCGCAACAGGCTTTCCTGGCGGATACCGGCTCGTGGACGGTCCAGAACGGTGCGCTTCAAGTTGCGGCGTCATCGCTGCACAGTGATGCCGCGGCCGTTTACGACATTGGCGATAGCGATGGACTCCCATCTTATTTCGAGGTCATCGCCTCCATCAGCGTTATCAAGCCCACCGCAGGTTGGAAGGCCAACTCTTACATCATTTTTGATTACGAGAGTCCCACAGCCTTTAAGTTCACTGGGATCGACGTTTCGACCAACAAACTCGTAATGGGCCATCGCGATCAATCCGGCTGGGTGCTCGATAAGCAGAAGCCCTTTCAGGCGAAACCAGATACCTTTTACAACCTGCGACTCGTCGTGAATGGCCTCACCGCATCGCTCGTGGTCGACAACGCCACCGTTTTCACTCAAACCTATTCCGCGCGCATCGTTGATGGCTACAGCTACGGCTTGAATTGGGGTTACGTCGGCTTTGGGTCCGATAACTCGCGCGGTGCGATGGATAACGTATCGGTCCAGGTCCTCCCGCCACAGATCACCTATTCGAACGTCGAGGACTTTAGTGACGGAGTCGCCAACCTGTTTACGGGCGGCCAAAGCGGCACCTGGTCCATTCAAAGTGCGCGCTTCAACGGCACGCCCTTGTCGGGCACCACAGGGTACAACATCATGGCATTGCCGCAGGTTTCGAATCTGAAGAGTTCTGCGTATCTCGAAGTCTCGTCCGTGGTAAACACTCAATCGCAAGCCGGCTTCATCTTCGATCAATACTCCGCGCAGGATTACAAGTTTGCGATCATGGATGTGGCTGCTGATAAAATAATTATCGGCCACTCCACCGCCCGCTCCGGCGTAGTCGTGGACGCGAGCGTCTCGAAGGTTACCGATGCCGGCACCGACTACACTCTCGGTATCGCGCTCGTTGGCACTACAGTGAATGTTACCGTGAACACATTCACGACGCTCAGTTACGCTTTCAACGGTGTCACCGTGGATGGCCGGTTTGGCCTATTGACTCGCGGTTCCAATCCGACTTCTTACGATAATGTCGCCGTAAAGACGAACGATCCCGCCGTTCAATCCGCAGCTGCTGTGGTAAATACCGCCCCGGTCGCCGCAAACGATACTGCGTCGACCCCGAAGGGAGTGGGTGTGACGATTCCGGTTTTGGCAAATGACACCGACGCGGAAGCGGACACTCTCAGCACCACCTCGCTCACTCAACCCGCGAACGGCACAGTAACTCTTAACGCGAACGGGGCAGTCACCTACACGCCATCCGCCGGTTTTACCGGAACCGACGTTTTCACCTACCGGGCGAAGGATGCATCTCTTACCTCGAATGTGGGAACCGTGAGTGTCACGGTAAACAATAGCGTGCCGGTCGCAGTAAATGACTCTGTGTCCACTGGCAGGAACAAGGCGGTCACTTTCTCGGTTCTTGCCAATGACTCCGATGCAGATGGCGACCTGCTCAGCATCACGTCACTTACCCAACCCTCTTCGGGCACGCTGACGTTGAACGCCAACAAGACTCTGACCTTCACCCCCAAGAACAACTTCACCGGCACTCTCACGTTTACCTACAAAGCGTCGGACGGGACGGTATTGTCATCCTTGGCGACGGTGACGATCGTCGTTGCCTGATCGTCTGCGAAGCCGAGCACAGGTTGCGGTCACATTTCTGCTGTGAAGGGCTGAAACGCAGGAAAAAATATTTCCCGGGCCGAACTAAGAAGTAAGAAGATCATCTGCCGCAAAGAAGGGGTAACGAGTCGATAGCATCTCATCATTCCGATGGTCTATTTCTCCAGGAAAACGGTCTGCCTGTCGCCCATCCCTGCGCAACGCAAGAACCGTCCGTTGATCCGTTCCCGGCGCCCGGCGAAGACCTAAATCAATGCGGCCCGGAAACAGTGATTCCAACGTGCCGAATTGTTCAGCGATCACGAGTGGAGAGTGATTCGGCAAGTGAAGACGCATAAGCCGGACATTCTCGCGGGCGTCGGCGATCTCATCGCGGCGACACTGCGAATGCCGGAGACGGTCAGGACTTGAGTCTCTGCTCAGGCATGAAAAAATGTTTGCGAAAGACATGTGTTTGATGTCGCCAGAGCAAAACTCGAAGGCAATTTTGGAATCGTTGCCTCTCGGAAGGGGCAACTTTCCTTCTGATCAACCACTTTACGCCGCCGCTGGCGCTTTCGTTGATCCCAGATTCAACTGGAGCGAAATGGTTACGCTTCAATATTGTAAGCTTTGATCTTGTTGTATAGCGTCTGACGGCCAATGCCGAGACGTTTTGCGGTTTCGAGCTTGTTGCCGTTCGTTTCTTTCAACATCGAGACGATGGTCTGGCGTTCGATGCCTTCCAGCAGGGTCAGTGAGGTGCTTTCGCCATTCGCGTCGGTCTGATCAGCAATTGAAAGATCACCGACGTCGACCATCGTGCCGTCCGTCATGAGGACTGCGCGCTGAATTTCGTTTTGCAGTTGGCGGACGTTCCCTGGCCAATCGAAACTCTTCAGCTTTTCCTGGGCGGCGGGAGTGAAGCCGGCGATGTTTCGTCCGGCCTGCGCAACGTACCGTTTCAGGAAACTCGTCGCGAGCGGGACGATATCATCGACGCGCTCTGCCAGGGGCGGCAGATTCAACCGTATCGTGTTGATCCGATAGTAAAGGTCTTCGCGAAGCTTACCTTGCCGAATTGCGACTTCCACTTCCAGATTCGTGGACGCGATCAGTCGGACATTGGTTTTGAAACTTTGGCGTCCGCCGACTGGCCGAAATTCACGTTCCTGCAGCACGCGCAGGAGTTTGGTTTGCGTGTCGACCGGCATTTCAGCGAGTTCGTCCAAGAGAAGCGTTCCGCCCTCAGCCTGACGGAAGAGACCTTCCCGATCGGCTTGCGCGCCGGTGAACGCGCCCTTCACCGAACCAAACAATTCGCTTTCGATTAACTCGCGCGGCAGAGCAGCGCAATTGATCTTAACAAAGGGACCTTTAGCGCGCGGACTGAGGGTATGGATCAGATCGGCAATCACTTCTTTACCCGTACCGCTTTCGCCCGTAATCAAAATGGAGACATCGCTTGGCGCGATTCGTTCGACCTGTCGCACGATCTCTTTCATCTTTGGGCTTTGAAAGATCGGCGACGCTCCACCGCTCATTGTAGCAATGGCTTGGCGCAGGGAACTGGTTTCCTCCGTCAGGACCTTGTGCTCGATCGCGCGTTCAACACAAAGAAGAAGCTCCTTCGGATCGAATGGTTTTTTCTGAAAATCGTAAGCGCCGGCTTTGGTCGCGGCGACAGCCGCATCAATTGTCGCGTGCCCGGTCAGGATGACCACTTCGGAATTCGGCCAGTTCTTTTTGATTTGCGGAACGAGATCGAGGCCCTCGGCATCCGGCAACTTCAAGTCGAGCAAAATGACGTCTGGCTGGGGGCCAGAGAACAAGTCGCGCAGCCCGGCCGCGTCAGCGGCTTCAAGCGTTTCGTATTCCGCTTTTTCGAGCAGCGTCTTAACGAGCAGCCGAATGGCGCTCTCGTCATCAACAATAAGAACTCTCGACTTCATGAGGCACGGCCACGATGAACAGCACACGCTCCTGTAAAGCTGCGGAAAAGTTCCACAAACTGCGGATGCGCCTGCACCAAACGCTCTGGATGGAATTGCACACCGAGAAGATAAGGCATGAGCGTCGCGTCTTCAGGTCGCAATTCAAGCGCCTCAATGATTCCGTCCGGAGCTCTGCCCGTCACACGCAAAGGTTTAGCGAGTTTTTGGACAGCCTGGTGGTGGGAACTGTTCACCTGGATTGTTGTCCTCCCGAAGATACGAGCCATTAAAGAATCGCTTTCGAGCTGCACATCGTGAACGACACGATCTTTGTGTTTCAGCCTCGCGTGATTGATTTTGGTCTCGACCTGCGACGGAATATCCACAAACAAAGTTCCTCCCAGCGTAATGTTCAGAATCTGGTGACCGCGACAGATGGCGAGCAGCGGCTTTTGTTGTGCGAAAGCCTCTTTCACGAGAAGCGTCTCGAGCAGGTCTCGCACCGCGTCATTGCGACCGACTGTCTTACGCAACTCCGGTGGAACCGGATCGCAATACAACTCTGGCTGAATATCGTCGCCTCCAGTAATCATGATCCCATCCACGCGGCGGACATACTCTGCGATCACTTTCGGTGAAGGTGCACACGGAAGCACGAGCGGCAACCCGCCTGCCTGAGTGAGCGAGTCCAAATAGGTTTGGGACAGAGAAATGGAGTAATCGTAAAACTCCGCGCCCTTTTCATCGGTGCTTGGCGAAACTAAAATTAACGGGGCACTCTGCATAAATTTCAAACGTCCGCGTCGGGATAAGCCTCACGAATCATCCGTCTCACGCGCTGTTCCTCCTCAGGCCGCAACAACCGGCGCGCGATCCGGCGCTGCACCCCATCGAGCAATTCCAGGTAATCATCCAACGGCGGCCGTTCCAGCGGTTCCCAATTGTCGTAGCGCTTTTCGCGGACGAAGAATTTCCAATCCGCACCGATGCATCGGACGTAAACCTCTCGTTTCACGCCCTCTTCATCCTTGGATTTCCAACTGATCTCAGCCTTCCCCATGATTCTCCGGCATATCAACACTGGCCACTGCCATCGCTGCGATCCCTTCCTCGCGTCCGATAAAGCCCAAATGCTCGTTCGTGGTCGCTTTCACCCCGACCTTCCCGACATTTACTCCGAGCGCCTCGGCAATATGCTCCTTCATTTTCTCCACGTGAGGTCCGATCTTTGGCTGCTGCGCAATCACTGTTGCGTCGACGTTGATAATCCTCCCTCCCTTGAAATTAACCTGCTGCGCCGCTTCGTGCAAAAACCGCTTGCTCGGGGCCCCTTTCCAGCGCGGGTCGGTATTCGGAAAAAACGTTCCGATATCCCGCAACCCCAGCGCGCCCAAAATCGCATCACAAATAGCGTGCATCAAGACATCGGCATCCGAATGTCCATCCAAACCCTTCGTATGCGGAATTTCCACTCCGCCCAGAATCAACGTCCGGCCTTCCACCAACTGGTGCACATCATATCCTATTCCCACATGCGTCATGCGGGCATTATGGCGAGCAGAACGAAAAGCGCACCTGAAATAGAAGAATGAGTCAGCTTCCCACGCACTTCCTGAATATCCGGCAGCCAAAAGGTGGAAGCTCGACTGTATGGTGGAAACCTTCAAAAACCCTTGCCGATTGCCAGCCCGGCCAGACAATCGTGTAGCGGTAACTGCGTCATGCTTTTAATTTGAACTTCGTTCGCTCGCAGGACGAAAAAGAGAAAATGCAAATTCGTCAAATGCACTCTTCCGACCTCAGTAGTTGCAACGAGTTGCGCCAGTTCGTCTCCTGGAATCAACTGCCGGAGGACTGGTCTCTTCTTCTCCGTTTTTCACCGGCGGGTTGCTTTGTCGCTGAAAGCAACGGGCGTGTCGTCGGGAGCGTGACAACAATCCAGTATGAAAAGAAGATTGCGTGGATCGGGATGTTGATCGTTCACCCGGAAAACCGCGGGCGGGGCATCGGGTCCCAGCTTCTCACGCGCGCTATCGAGTTCCTGCGAGCGGAAAAGATTGCAAGCATCAAACTGGATGCGACGCCGCAAGGTGAACCTCTCTATGCGAAAATGGGTTTTCGAAAAGAATTCGAGATCACGCGCTGGTATCGCGCAGAGGTCTCTCCCTCGAATCACAAATATCGCGAGGTTCGTCCGGCAAAGCCCGGAGATCTTCCCAAAATAGCTGAGCTCGACCAGGAATCGTTCGGCGTGAATCGTGGCGGACTATTGGAAGAAATTCAAAGACGGGCATATCGGAGTTTTGTCGCAAGAGCCGACGAAAATGTCTGCGCCTTTGCGATGCTCCGGAATGGCGTAAATGCCAGCTATCTTGGACCGTTCACCAGCCCGAACGAAATGATTACGCGCAACCTTGTGAACACCATTTCGGATGGAGTTTCGCCGTTGATTTGGGATGTACCCGATTTGCGGAATCACAGCCGGCTTGCGCGCGATCTCGGCTTTACCTCTCAACGCACTCTCGCGCGCATGACCCTCGGAGAGTCTCTGGCACCGCAAAGACCCGAGCGCTACTGGGGCTTGGTTGATCCTGCTCTGGGTTGATCTAGCGATCTAAGCCGTGGTCCGCGTGGTGGGCAGCGGGAGTAAACATCAGGAGACCGAGCTTTTCCAAACCGGCGCCGATCATGTAGACCAAAAGCGCGCAAATTCCGATCGCCAGGGCCATATCAAGATTCCGCCGGTAGTCAGGTTGCATACCCGCTTTTTCTCCGAGAGCTGAAACCGGGAAGGTAATTAAAAACGCGCCTATTCCGCGTAGCGTGATCCAGCCACCCGAGGTAGTCCGGCGGTCTTCCCTCACGATCAAAATTGCCACCAGAATGTAGATGGTTGCGAGAACCAGACCAAATTTCGAAACAGAGATTCGAGCCATTTGAGAGCCGGAGAAATTTACAGAGAGTCGACGTAAACTGGAAAGCCGTCGCAATGCAGGCATTTGAAGACGAAGGCGGTCGGGCTCCCATCGCGCTGAAGCGATTCCAACGTTTTCCGCGCGGCACCGCCTGAGATGCCCATTTCGTGGACAATAAACATCATCAAATCTCCTTCCAGGCGCGGATATTGTTCACGGATCTCCTTGGTTCCGACTGGCCCGATAAATGCGGCCGGCTCGCCGCAGCACGACGGCCAACGTTCTGTTTGCCATGGATTGAACCCTGGCGTCCGTTCGGTGATTTCAGACATCGCAGGTTCTGACGTCGGGTCCGCCAACGCTTCGGAATCGACGAAGGTGGCATCGAATTTTGCGTGAGCGGAGCCATCAGCGATGCACCAGGGACAGAGCGCGTCCTCCAGCTCCTCTTCGCAATAAACCGGGCCTGTGTAAATGAAGCCGCGTGCCTTTCGGCAACAACGGCACTCAGACTTCGATTCGATTACACTTCCGCTGCGGATCGGATCGGGATGATAGCGGAAGGATGGCAAATCAATCGCTGGGCGGCTTACGCACATAAAACTCGCACGGAGCGTGGACCGGAGGCTGCTGACGAACAAGGCGACTAAAGTCGCTATCCACCAGTTAGAGCGCGAGACGAAATTCAGCGCGCTGGACCTAAAAAAGAAAACCCTGGCGCCCCAATGACACCAGGGAGAAAAAACAAACAGTATTCTACTTATTGGTGCTGGTGCTATTGGTGCTTGCCGGTGGAGTAGACATATCCTCCTGTTTCGAACAAGCGGTCAACAGTGCCGAAACCGCAGCCAGTAAAAATAACAATTTCTTCATTCCGTAATCCCTTCGTTGTGAGCGCATCTTGCGTCTTCCTCATTCTGAACGCAAGCATACAAAGCAACGAATAAGGGAATCCCCGAATCAAGATCTACACCATTCGAAGCTTTTGGACCAACGCCTCGATCTCGCCTGACGACGCACTCAATTTCTCGCGTGCTCCGAGGAGATCTTCGCAGGAAACTGGATACCAGTTGCGCCGAGAGAGATTGGCCAAGCCAGCGATGTCCCAAGGTTCGATCGATTCGATGACTTCCTGCAATCGGATAGATTGCCCGTTTCTGGCCCGGCGGCAAATGCCTTGCCGGACGCGGGTAAAGCGTTCGTCATTACGCAGGAGGAACATGTTGGCGAGATGCTCCTTGCCCAGACGCCAGGCTGTTTCGGTGTAACTCATAGCTGCGAAGTAAAGGAGGGTTACGGCAGCAAATTCTTCGAAAGAACGCATCTTCGCGTAGAGCGCGCCGATCAATTCGGCAGTGGTATCAAGTTCTACCAGAGTGGTCCGTTCGTAAGCTTCCAAGTCGCGTAACCCGCGAGCCAGTCTCGATATACCCAAAAGGTTCAGGGCAAAGCCGGTCGAGAGCAAAGGATCAACAAAGCCTGCCGCGGAAGGGAGAAGCGCCCAATCCGGTCCGGCAGCGTGCATGCGTCGAAAAGCGATTTGAGGAAGGGAATAGAACGGCGTGACCGGTTCGGCGGTTTCCAACTCGCACCGGAGTGTCGGGAAGCGGCTCACGGTTCGATGCCATATCTCTTCGGGACTCGCGGTCCCGGTCGATTTTAACGCAGCGCCCGCACTTGTTAGCCCATTGTTAAAACGCAGCACCCACACCCAGCCGTCTTCGAATACGTGATGAACCGCTGCGTCGTCAGGCGGATAAGGCGGTTCAGATGGGCCAAAGCCCGTAAGCTGATCTAATCGCGGAACATTACGGAAATGTGCGTAGACCGCGTGCGTTCTCGGAAAGCCTTTGAAATTGCCGGTAGGGATGCGCAAAAAGTTGGCCAGGAAACCGCTCGCTCCGGAAGCGTCGATGGCGAAGGCTGCGCGAACATCCCAGGATTCATTTTCGCGCCGCAATTTTAAAGACCAGCCGTTGCCATGTTTGCACTGTTCCACTTCGACGTGGTCGAGATATTCGACTCCGAGTCTCTGCGACTCCTGTACGAGGAAGTGATCGAATTCCGGGCGGTACCAGTGTGTATCGGCCACTTGATCGTTCGGGCTGGCCGCCACCAAAAGCTGGGAATCGCGATCCGCGAAGTTGACTTCGCGTCCGGCTTTGTGATGGAAAAAGGTGAAGCCTCGCTTGAGTCCGCAGGCAATCTTCGGAAATTGCCTTTGCCAGGTTCCCCATTCGGCGAGTGCCCGGAGAAAGGGCAGATCATATTCGGCGGCCAGTCTCTCCAGCAATAAATTGGCGAAGGGAGTCGAAGATTCGCCGATGGCAAAACGCGGATGCGCACCTCTTTCGAGCAACAGAACGGTATGTCCGAGCCTGCGCAGCACCATCGACATGATCGATCCGCCAAAGCCGGAGCCGAATACCACGAAATCGTATCGCTCAGCCGTTACCACAGGAAGAACAGCGAATCGAAGGTTCAACGGTTTGCGTCAGGTTGGTGCGATGAATACGATCCCGGCGCTCGGCGAAGCAACGATTGCACGGAGAAAAGCGTTCGAGATCCCAAGTATCGGCAAACACGCGGCCACAGTCGAGTTCAATTCCGAAAACCTGGGCGGCTTCCAGATCTGTGAGAAAGGGTTCTTGCGCCCGATCCTGAAGAATCAGTTCTTCGATCGCGCCATTTCCGGCACGCAGAGGAATAAGACTCACCACACCTGAGCCCGCTTCGAAGGCGAATTGGATGGAGTAATGAAGCCAGTCGAGCTGCTCGAGTCGGGGAATGAACGGTGGATGGACAAGAAGGAATGTGCGCAGTTGAATGGTATTTTGCCTCAAAAATAGGGCCGCTCTGTTGAAATCGTCAGGGGTAATCCGCTTATTCAGTGCTTCGAGTGAAGAAGGATGAGCTGTCTCGAGCCCCATCGCCACTTCGAATGAACAAGCAAGCGTCTTTTTGAACTGTACTATACTCTCGCCGATCAGCCGCGGATGGCATTCGACGATCAGGTGATCAAATCCCTCACACAGCGCAGCGATTTCTTCCCAATCCTCGCGCGGAATTGCACCCGGATCGAAAAAACTCCCGCTGTTATAAAGCTTTAAAACTGAAGCCGGGCCGACTTGAGCGAGAGCAAATCTGATCTGCGCAGGAATTTCCCCGGGCGCAAGGCTCGTTGTCGTCGTGTTCTTCCACAAGTCGCACATCACGCACTTCCAGGGGCACTCGCGGTTGGTGAGAAAAATCGTCGCGACATCGGCCACGGCACCGGAACTGAGCCGTTCCTGCTCGAGGAAATATGCGTACGGACGGTCTTTAGGGACGATGTTACGCGCCCCGCGACGTTGGAGAATCCAGCGTGTCCGCTCCGCGGGGGAGCTGGGATACGAGGCAATCACGATTGGTAAAGCGAGAGGAACGCGCGCCGATAAACGCTTTCATTGGCCGGGAGTTTTTCGCGCAAACGCGCTTTCTCCACCGCGCCATGTTGAAACCGCCTCTTCTCAAAAACCGGCATGTTCATTCCGGTTAATGCGCGAATACCGCGCGAGACGATTTCGCCTTTCAATGAATAGAGCCGAGCGACGTCGTATTTTGTGAGGGCGATGAAAGGAATTCCTTCGGCGACTTCCACCACGGAAGGCCGGGTGAATGGGCTGAACCCTTCGAAACCGCAATGGCGCGCCGGAGCGTAAGTGCGCGCGTAGGATCGGCTCAGTCCGCCGCTGTAGGTGAGAGAATGTTTGATCCGTCCTACCCCCCACCCTTCCTGGTAAAGCATGAGATTGTGAACCACGCTTCGAATCGTCAGTTCGGGATTCTCTTCGATGGGATAGTCCTTCAAATTTTCGTCACCTCCATCGCCATCGAGCATGTAACGCCACTCGGGATAGAGCGCGCGAATTCCGCGGAAGAGAGCGAGGCCCATCGCGGCGCACTCAATGTCCAGTGGCTTGTAATCTTCAACGATCCGAACGGCTTCGGCGTAGTCGAGTTGATCAAGCTCGGCGTGGATCGGCTCAAGGAACATTTCCAACCCAAAAGTCTGAAGGAAACTACGCGCCTGGGCCACATCAGGACCGTTTCCCAGGTCTAAAGTGAATGCTTTCAACCGGCCGAGATTCATACCGGCTTGGCGCATTATATGATGGGTGAGCAGAAAAACAGCGCCGCTATCGATCCCCCCCGAAAAGCACACCCCCACAGGCGCGTTGGCGGGAGTTGAGGTCAGCCATTTGCGAATCTCCTCTGCCGCGGCACCGATATAAGCCGCACCAATCTCATTCAGATCTTCAGAGAGTCGCTCGCGCTCCGGGGTGAAAAACCGGGTATAGGTCGGGTCGGGATCTGGGCAGCCGATGAGCTGCAACTCCAGAAGGTAATGGGCTGGCACCATTCGCGTGTAGCTTGGGTGAAATTGTCCCTCGAATCCTTTTGTTTTTAGCCATGCATGAATTCGATCAATCCGATCGCTCACCACGAGGGCCGGACCTTCATGGCGCTTGGCCAGGAAGTAACGCATTGGACGATCCATCGAACGCGCGAGCCGCACCATTTTTCCATGCCGCGCCACCAGCGCGAATGATCCATCGATCCCCCGAACGTCCTCAGGTGAGCTGCTCAGGACACGCACGCGCGCCTGATCCACGGACATATTGTGAATGCGGTTCAGCTCCGGATCGATCAAGTCGATCACATCTTCGACGTAGTGATGCATAGCGTAATGAGAATACGCCCACAGAAATCTGCAAGGCGAAACAGTTTGGCAAAATGGAGCGCGGACATTCCTGTCCGCAAGTCGCTCGTATTCCCGTCGCAAACCAACCGAAGAATGCACGAAGGTTGCGGACAACAATGTCCGCGCTACGCCTGCGGAATGTTGCGGTATCGGAACAATGCGTTAGTAGTAAGAACGTGAGGCTTTTCTGTTCCATCGCAGCTTTTGCCAGCGTCCTGCACGCCGTCGCCGAGTGCGCTGGCATCTCTTTCACAGGGCCTGAAACGCTTGGAAAGATTCAAACGACGGACATTAGTGAGGCGTCTGGTCTGGCTGCGAGTTGGCGCAACCCGGGGATCTTTTGGACGCATAATGATGGATCGCGACAGAAGATTTTCGCGTTGGATACCAATGGCACGTTGCTGGCGACGTTCAAGCTGACGAAATCCGTTGATGATGTTGAGGACGTCGGCGTGGGGCCGGGGCCGGACGCGACAACGAGTTATCTGTACGTCGCGGACATCGGGAGCAACAACGCGGATCGCGACGAAGTGCAGATTCTGCGTGTGGCAGAGCCGCAGGTTGAACCTGGTACGGACGCCGGCACTTCCGATTTTGAAAACGTCGAGAAGTTCCAGTTGAAATACCCGAGCGGAAAGTTCGATGCAGAGGCGGTCTTGGTAGATCCGGTAGCGCGGGAATTGTTTATTGCGACGAAGGAGTCGAACGGCTCCCACCTTTTCCGGGCAAAAATCGATACGCTAAGCACTGACAAGAAGGGCACGTTGGAGTTGATTGCGCAACTTCAGTTCGCACGTATATCGGGTGGTGCTGTTTCGCGCAACGGACAGCTCATCGCGTTTCGGCGCGAAGATGAAGCGCACTTCTGGCAGCGCCAACCCGGCGAATCTGTGGTCGAAGCTCTTGGTCGCCCGGCCGGAAATCTACCAGTGGTTGGGCCTGATACTGAGCCAAACGGAGAGGGGCTTACATTTTTGTTAGACGGTTCTGGCTACCTGACCATCAGCGAGGGAGCGAAGCAACCCCTCTACTTCTTTCGTCGGGCAAATATAGGTGGTCAGCCGGAGTTTGTGGGCCAACCCTCGGTTTCTGCCAACGGATTGCAGCTTCAAGTGAGCTCCTGTGCGGGGACGCAAGTCGCCGTGCAGCGATCGAACGACCTGCACGGCTGGGAAAACGCCGAGGTTTTCACGTCGACCGGCGAAGTGCACATGTATATCGAACAGACCGTGGTGACCCGACGCTATTTCCGGTTGCTTGCGCAATAACGCGCGCGTCAGGGCAGGAATTCCAACCAACCAAAACGCGATGGAGTATGGAAACTTCCGGCGAGCGTTGGGTTCATGGCGAGAAACACGCGTTCTGCGCGGTCGATGCGATAGACGTTAAAATGCCACTTCGTTCCAGCGCCGGCCGGTGTGCTGCTCAGCGTGCGCAACGGAATTCGCATCACCGTCGTCCAAATCTTGCGGTCCGTATCGACCTTCACAAACGATTCCCAGCCGCTGTTCCATTCCAGCCTCTTCTCGACCTTCGGAATATCTGGCGAGATGATCAGATCGAGCTTCTCGTTCGTGGGAGCAACTTCAAATTCATAATAAACGTTCGCGCGGGCGGGGTCAGTTCCAATGAACGCTTCGACCACATCGCGGTCCCAAAGACCAATCCGCTCGGAGTCCAACCGTGCTGGCTCGAATTGGGTCAACTCGGAATAGGGCGCATCGTAACGGAGATAGAGCGAGTCGCTTGAATAGACGGCTCGGATTAACGTGCCACTCGCGGTGCGCGCTGATCCGTCGCCGGTGCTGTATTCCAGGCGCAGATGTGGCGCTTTTTCCCAGGTGCCTTCGGCGAGATCCGAAACCGGAATCTCTCTTTGGATCCGTGCGGCCTTCGCGACCGGCGCCGGAAGCGAACGAGCCAATAATTTGTGCGCGTTATCAAAATAGATTTTGCGCAGCGCTGAATTGGGCAAACCGATGCCGCTGATTTTCCATTCGCCCTGGATTGGCGTCATATGCTCGAAATTCCGGTCGTTCGTCTCGAACCAGCGCCAATGCTTTTCGTAGAATACGTGCGCATCATCGTCGCTCGGGCCTGCGCCGCTGCCGCCGGAACCGAGCGTGAGGCGCTCGTAAACCTGGAAATCAGTCGCAAAAAGAATCCGGTCCTGGTGCTTGAGGAAAAGTCGGCGCACTTTCTCAGGTGGATGCCGTCCGATTTCCGGCACGCGCGCCGCGATGTCAGCCATCATATTCGGATGCGTGTCGAGCGCATGCTCCACCCAATCGAGGTCCTCTGCGTTATTCGCGAAATGGACGCACACGAAAATCGTTTTGGGATGACGCTCGATGACGCGAGTGAGTGCTTCGACAATTTCCATGCGCGGCGGAAAAACTTTTGGATCTCCAAACCACCAGCTTTTGTGGTCCTTCAGCTCGGTCCAGCGTTCGTTCTCCGGACTGTACGGTTCCCAAAACGCTTTCGGGTCTGCGACGTGAATAGAAATCGGCATGTTCAGCTCGCCGCACTTTTCCCACACGAGATTCAGCTTGGGATCGTCCACCTTGATCAGTTGTTTGTTCTTGTCCCGCAGGTAGAGGCCGAGCCGTTTGAATTCCTTCAGACCGGCCGCACCGAGGCGATGCCCTTCCTCCACTTGTTTCGCGGCGCGTTGCGGAAAATCCGGTTCGTCCCAACCAGCATAATCGAGGTTCATGTAGTGCACGAACCGCCCCGGAAACATGTCGTCGGCCATTTTCTTGTTCCGCTCGAATTCGGAAGGTTCGCCGTTCGTGCTGGTGACCGTCCCCCCGCTTAAGTTGATTCCCACCCCGATTCCCGCCTGGTCCATGATCTTCACCGCGCGCGTGAGGTGCTCGGGCGTGTAATCCAGATGCTGATGGAGATCGATCAGGCGTTTCTCCGCGCGCCAATCCTGAGGGGTCTGGTCGTTGCCCACACGAACATCGGCCCAGGCTCGCGAAACAAGCAGGAGCGAGAAAAGCAAAGCAGATTTCATGGAGCGGATAGAAACGTAAGCAGGTGAAAAGCGCAACCTCCTCGGAACGTTGCCCTTGTCAGAACATGCCAGAACGACCTGCACCTCCTGCAAAATGCGATTTTGATATGGCAAAGAGTTGAACCCGAAGGGTTCAAAGCGATTAGCCGGTGGTTTCGCGTCAGCGACACCACCGGTAGATGTTCGAAGTCCCTTGCAGCCCGGATGGGGTGCCAGACTTCCAAAAACGCAGAGACCGCGCCGCGTTATTCGAAACATTTTCTTGCACCACCTTCGGGGTGCTGACGTCATCCGCGTGATTTCCCGGTGGTATCGACCTGCGGTCTCAACCACCGGCTAATTGGCTGCGAACCCTTCGGGTTCAGGAGAATGGAACCGAGCTGTCCTAATAAGGCTATCGGAGATGCGCCCCAACACGCCTTGAAGCCTCTCTGTTTTTCTTTGCTCAGCTTCTCTCTTCGAATTAACTACTCGCGGTGAACAACATACTCGTAACAGGTGGCGCGGGGTTCATCGGCTCGAACCTCACGCTCAAGTTGCAGGAACTATATTCAGATGCCCGCATCGTGGTGGTGGATGATTTCCGCTCTGGGGATTTCAAAAACCTGCAGGGTTTTCGTGGCGATATCGTGGGGGCGGATGTGTCGCGACTCGATTGGCACAAGCAGTTTGGCGAACGGGTTTTCGATGCGATCTTCCACGAAGCTTCGATTACCGATACGACCGTTCACGACCAATTCCTGCAGGTGCACGACAATGTTGAAGGATTTCGGAAACTCCTGGAGTTCGCGGCCGCGCACCATTCACCCATCATTTACGCCTCGTCCGCCGCGACCTACGGCATGGGCGGCGGATTGATGCGCGAGGATCAACCACCCGCACCTGCGAATGTTTACGCGTTTTCGAAAGTCCAGCTCGACAATCTGGCTCGTTTTTACGCGCGCAAAAATCCTGCCTGGAAAATAGTTGGTCTGCGTTACTTCAATGTCTACGGCCCACGCGAACCTCACAAGAAAGCGGCCGCGAGCATGATCTACCAACTCTACATGCAAATGAAGGCAGGCAAACGGCCGCGCATCTTCAAGTTTGGCGAGCAAAAGCGAGATTTCGTTTACGTCAAAGACGTGGTGAAGTTGACCATCGCCGCATTGAACGCGCCGAAAAGTGGTGTTTATAACTGCGGTTCCGGCACCCCCTTCTCCTTCAACGAAGTGATCGCTGAATTGAACAAAGCGCTCGGCACAAAACTCGAACCGGACTATTTCGAGAATCCATACAGCTTTTACCAACCGCACACTGAGGCCGATCTGACTGCGCCAAGAAATGATTTGAAATACGTGCCCGATTTCCCCCCTGCCAAAGGCATCGCCGATTACGTGAACATTCTGGAAGGGCGGCAAAAGGCGTGAAGATCGTTGTCGGCATTACCGGGGCGAGCGGTATCATTTATGCGCAGCGGCTGCTGGATAATATCGACGCACGCCGGCACGAAGTGCATCTGCTGATCAGCAACTATGCGCACGCGGTGATCGCGCAGGAATTTCCACAAGGACTTGCAATCCCGGAAGGCGTGCAAAGCCACAGTATTAAAAGCATGAACGCGCCCTTTGCGAGCGGTTCCAACGCCGCCGACAGCATGGCGGTGATACCGTGCAGCATGGGAACGATGGGGCGGATCGCGCACGGCTACAGCGAAGATGTTCTCCTGCGCACTGCCGACGTCATGCTCAAGGAAAAGAAAAAGCTCGTCCTGGTCCCGCGCGAAACACCGTTGAATCTCGTCCAGATTCGCAACATGGAACTGCTTCTTCTCGCGGGCGCGACGATTCTCCCTGCAAACCCCGCGTTCTATTCCCACCCCGCCACGATCCAGGAAGTGGCCGATACAGTGGTCGCCCGCGTTCTTGATCATCTTGGAATCGAGAATAAACTTTCGCCGCGTTGGCAGGAGCCTGAATGATTTCGGAAGTGGTCAAATGGGGAGAGTTCGTGAAACTTTCCCATACAGTTTTCGCGCTTCCATTCGCACTGGCGTCGATGACTGTCGCGGCCCGCGAGACTCGTGGATGGCCTGGCTGGCGGTTGTTTCTTCTCATTGTCGGAGCGGTCCTCACCGCGCGCACCTGCGCGATGTCGTTTAATCGCATCGTCGACCGACATTTCGACAAGGAAAACCCGCGCACTGCAGAACGCCACCTCCCGGCCGGCCGGATCAGTTTAATAAGCGCGTGGATACTTTGCGCGCTCAGTGCCGCGGTGTTTCTGGCGATTAGTTATCACATTAATTTCCTCTGTTTCGTTCTTTCGCCTGTGGCGCTCGCCGTGGTCTGCTTTTATTCGCTCACAAAACGATTCACCGATTTCACCCACATCTACCTGGGCATCGCTTTGTCCCTTGCTCCACTGGGAGCGTGGCTCGCGGTGCGCGGCAGTTTCCATATCGCACCGTTTGTGCTGGCGCTCGCGGTCGTCTGCTGGCTGATCGGCTTCGATGTGATTTATGCGCTGCAGGATTACGATTTTGATCGCACGCACGGACTGCATTCGCTTGTCGTGCGCTGGGGACCCAAAAACGCGCTCCAATTCTCTTTCCTCGTCCACATGCTCATGTGGGGATTGCTCACCCTATTCGGAATTTTCTCGCGTTTTTGGGTGCCATACTACGTGGGGCTCGGAATCATTCTGGTCAGCCTGCTGCTCGAACACCTCCTCGCGCGACGTCGCAGTTTGAAATGGATCAACGTCGCGTTCTTCCGGCTGAACGCGCTGGTCAGCATCGTTTTTGTTTGTGCGACGGCGATCTCGGTGGCGTTTCCCTGGTTTCGTGCGCCAGTGGGCGTTAGTATACCGTATTGGATGTAATGAGTTTGGCCATTCGCCACAGTGACCTGCGTGATATCTACGATAAAGTCGTCGCGGAGGAGCGCATTTCCGACCAGGACGCGCTCCGCCTTTTCGAAAGCAAAGATATCAATGCTGTCAGCGCGATTGCCGACTTCGTGCGCCAACGGAAATGTGGGGACCGCGCGAGCTACATCCTCAATCGCTACATCAACTACTCGAACTACTGCATCCTGAGCTGTCAGTTTTGCGCTTTCGCCCGCAAGAAACGCGATGCCGATGGTTTCCAGTTTTCGGTGGAAGAGATGGTCGAGAAAGCTCGCGAAGCGCTGAAGATCGGTATAACCGAACTGCACATCGTCGGCGGCCTGCACCCGAACCTTCCTTTCTCCTACTATACGGAGATGCTGCAAAGCCTTCGCGCGCTGAGCCCCTCGCTTAAGCTGAAATGCTTCACCGCCATCGAAATCCTGCACCTCGCGTGGCTGGCCAAAAAACCTGTTCGCCAAACTCTCGAGGAACTTCGCACGGCCGGCCTGAATTCATTGACCGGCGGTGGCGCTGAGATTTTCAATCCCATTATCCGCTCCCAAATCGCGAAAGGAAAAGAATCCGCCGCCGAATACCTCGATGTGCATCGCACCTGGCATCAGATGGGCGAGCGCAGCACCTGCACGATGCTTTACGGTCACATCGAATCGGTGGCCGATCGGGTCGATCATCTCCGCCAACTCCGCGCCCTTCAGGACGAAACCTGCGGCTTCGTGGCCTTCATTCCGCTGCCGTTCCAACCCGAGAACAACAATATCCCGGTCAAACACAAGCCCAGCGGTTACGATTCACTCCGCACGATCGCCGTCTCCCGCATATACCTCGACAACTTTCCGCACATCACTGCGTATTGGGTGGGGCTTGGCCTGAAACTGGCCCAGGTCGCCCTCAGCTCCGGCGCTGACGATATCCACGGCACCATTATTGAAGAACACATCTTCCGCATGGCTGGAGGGGGCCAACCCCAACTTCAATCCGAAGCCGAGCTGATCAAAGCGATCCGCGAAGCCGGGCGCAATCCGGTGCAACGCGATACCTTCTACGATGCATTGGCATCTCCAGTGAGATCCGTTTTGCTGAGCTCTTGAACTAGATTTTCTGGCAACTTTTCGAAAGCTCCCCGTGCAGCGCGGCCTTAAAGCTGAATGAAATCAGCGGTGATCCCCTCGGCGTCACAGGTCAGGACCGCAACGCTGCGCGGGAGGTTGAAGCGCTGTTTGCCCGCGTAACCGGGGTTCAGATAGAGCGTGCTCCCGATCGTTTCGCAGAATTGTTTGTGCGTATGCCCGAAAACGACGACGTCGGGATTTTCGCGGATGATCCGCTTCTTGATCTTGTCGTCAGGATTGGCGGGTTCGACAACGTGGTGGATCAAGAATTTGCGAACGCCAAGGGTTACTATTTCAGTTTCCTTGTAATTGATGCCGGTTTCGTCGGCATTGCCGATGACTGCCGTGACGGGAGCAATTTCTTCCAATTGCAGGATGAGCCAGGGCAGGCCGATGTCGCCGCCGTGCAGGATATGGTCGACTCCCTTGAAAAATCTTTTGATCTTGGGATCAAGATAATCGTGCGTGTCTGAAATGACCCCGATCCGGGTAACGGCAGGTTGAGTCATAATTGCTATGCTTCCTCCGGCACAGCCTCTTCGCTCGGCTCTTCCTCTTCTTCCTCTTCAGCGGCTTCGGCCAGTTTCATGGCACCACAAAATAAGCCGGTAAAAAGGCCGCCGCTCAACAAAGTGTTTTTCAGAAACGTCCAGGTGGGCGGGTATCCAGGCAAGCCAGTGGTCAGTGCTTGAATCAAGCCGGAAAGCGTTTTCGGATAGCCGGGGTCAAAAATCCACGAGGCGATATTGGTGACGACATAGAAGATGAGCGCACCGAGCAAGCCTCCGGAAACTATACTGAGCCACGACTTTTTCGGACTGAACAAGGTGCCGAGCCAGATGATCAAGGCAAACGCGCCCAGCTTGAAGAGGGTATACCCATCAACAAGCGAGACATGATAGTAGAACCCATTCAGAAGGATATCAAGGAGGAATAACGTTCCGAGCGGCACCCACCACCGCAACCGGCGTGGAAAATAAATGCCGGCGCAAAACGCCATCGCGTAAGCGGCGCTGAAATTTTGCGGCATCAGGCCAGGCCAGCGCGTGATCGCGAAAACGACCATCATCAGGCCCAGCGGCAGCCACAGTCTCCATTTCTCATTCACCAGGGGCTCAACTTTAGTCAAACCGCCCCGGCTGACAAGCGCGGCTGAACCGCGGGCGTGAAGACAAATGAATCGACTAATGTTCGGTGAGGTAGAAGCGCATGGCGAGGTAAAGGTTCAGGGCGCTGAAACTGCCGCGGCCGTCGTCCTGACCTTCAATGGTCACTTTGTGGTCCCAGGAGGTCATGTAGTGGCTTTCGGCGGAGACGGAAATATTGCGCGCGAAAAAATATTCAGCGCCGACGCCGACGTCCGCCGCGGGGTAGAAGCCCTTCCCGTCGATGTGGAGGTTTTCGCCGGGAGGTTTGCGGTCATTGAATTCGGAGTAGGTCATCCCAATGCCAGCGCTGACGAAAGGTGAGAGTTTGCCGTCCATCAAGGTCCAGTGGTAGCGGCCTTCCGGAAGGAGGGTGTATGTGGAGTATTCGCCAAACGTGCCGTATCTGTCGCTGGCGATGTCGTATTCCGCAAAATTGGCGGCGAAACCCACACCCCAATGTTTGCCGAAATTATAACCGAGCAGAAAGCTCCCGGCCTGGTTGCCGGTTTCGCCAAGGGCCGCAGCAACAGGCTCGAGGTGGAGATCTTTGTTGAGTTTGTTGTCGAGCAGAATGGACGCGCCGTAACGGAAGCCGCCCCAGAAACGGCTGGGGAAATCGTTCTCAGTTTCGATCAGGAGCGGGCGGTGATGGTTTTCGCGGAAGTAGGCGCGCACGCCGAACATGACGATGGGAGACGAGAAATCCATATTGCGCCGCTCCCCGTCGACCGAGACGTCGTAGGACTGAATCCAGTTGTATTTCCCTTCGATGCTGAAGGAGATGTTGTCCGCAACGTAGTATTCAAGGCCGGCACCTGCCATGACCGAGAACTGGGTAGAGTTGCCGTCGACCTCTCTGTGAAAGGCCGGGTCTTTGCGGTCGTTAAACTGGAAGAAGGTCACGCCGGGGCCCACAAAGGCGTACGGAACCCAGCGGCCGTTGCCGATAGGGTAGCGAACGCGCAGTTCCGGCGTAATGCTCATGACTGAGTTTTCGAAGATGGTCCCGAGGCCTGACCAGTCGACCTCGCGTTCGTAGGCGTCGAAATCGAGTTGGAAGCCGAAGTATTTGTTGATGTTCGCGCCGACCCCGAGACCCCAGCCGTCTTTGACGTCCCAGGCTTCGTTAAAAGCGGCGCTACGGAGTTGGAGGTACGGACGGAATTTTTCCGAATCTTCAGCTCGATTCGTTTCTATTGAAGCGAGAGCTAAGAGAACGGCGGCGAATCCGATGATTCCACGGCGATCACGTAAAAGCATCGGCATATTAGAAGAAAACGGCGCCTCAGGTGTCAAGATTGTGTTGAACTGGTAGTTGCGAATCAAGCGCTTGGGCCCTCGAACGGCGAGTCGGGAAAATAAAAAGAAAGCGGCCGGTTTAAGCAGCCGCTGTTCATGTCCCCCACTCGCCCTGACATGCTGTCATTGACGGTATCAGGAGGAGTGTTTTTAGGGATCAGGAGTCTGCTGAAAGGACGCTGCAAAACCGTCCGATCTACTCGGCACGAACACGGTAGAACTTTGTTCGTCCAGTTGTTGGGGGCGTGAGAGTGGCGCGGAACTGGGTTGGCGAAATAGATTGGAACGCGCTGGCCTCGCTTTGCCACCCGATGTCTAGAGTATCGCGCGACTCGATTGTAAGTTTACCCGGTGTGGCACCGGCGGTCAGATTTACAGTGATTTGCAGTTGACCGGGGGTCGGACTAAACAGGCTTAAATTGAGTTCTGGCGCGCCGGTCGCCGTGGATGAACGAACGGAGATGGCTGGACCCCAGTCGAGGAAGTTGTGCCCGGTTTTTGCGCGAGCCTGAAGGGAAAAATCGCCCACCACTTCTGGATGGAATTGAAAGGTGTTGCCGGTAACCGGGAAAGTCTGGGAATTAACGATTTCCTGAGTGTTGGCGAATTGAATGTCATCAAAGAGCCAGCCAACGTTGAGGTCGGTTGAACTGACGTAAACGCCCCGGACGAATTCAAAGACGAACCGGACACGAACGGCTTTGCCAACGTAGTTGGTGAGGCTCACGGTGCGTTGGCGCCATGTGGTTTCCGGATCGTCCGAGTTTCCGATTTGATTGTAAAGCACCTCCCAGTTAGCCCCGTTATCGGTCGAGACTTGCACCTGGGCCTTCTGGTCTGGCGTGGTGAACCCAAGCCTGCTTTGGAAAGTAAGCGAGGCATTGTCGTTCACGAGATAGGTTGGAGTGAGGGTGATGTATTGCGAACGGGCGCCGTCGACCGGCGTGACCAGGTGAAAGGCGAAAGAGCCGCTTTTTACGACGATGCTTTGGAAGACGTCGTAGGTGCCCGATTGGGTTACGGTCAAGCGAGTCGAGCCGTTTTCTGCACCCTCGCCCGTGGCGGCTACTTTCTGGAAGGAGCGCCACTCGTAAGCGGAGGCTCCTGGCACGATCGAGATGGAGTAGAGATTATCGCGGCCGACGCTTGCGACCGGAGAGCCACTGACGACAGGCGGAGAATAGGCCGGAGTGAAATCAAGTTTGGCATTCTTCGAACCAATGATGGCAGCGCTTTTTGTCACGGGGGCAAAACCCGCTCCCGAAAAGGTCACCGAGTAAGTATTATTTGTTGGAACAGGTACGGCAAAACCGCCGGACCGAGCAGAAACCCCTTGAAAGCTAGAGCCTGCTACAGTGACCTGGACATTTCCTATTCCCTCCCCGGGATCATAAAAGCCATTTCCGTTCAGATCGTAGTAGGCAACACCGGTAATGATTGGCGTGGAGTTTTGGACGGTGCCAAAATCTTGCGTGACGACTTGTGGTCCGACTTCGTCCAGAGGGACTTTCCCAGGCTCGGCGTTGCGCCCGGAAACGATCGCAATCCCCACTTCCCGGAAAAGTCCGTTGTGAATATTCGCTCGATGCCCGGAAGGCGATTGCATCCCTCCGTTCGAGGCTGGCCCCCCCCAATCGACCTCGAAACCGGCATGACCGTAAATGGTCGATTCGGAGTTGGCATAGACGTTCTCAGCGGCTGAACCGAAATAGCCGGCGTCAGTAATTCGTGTGGCAGGAGTGCTTCCGTCAGAACCGGTGTGGTCCTGGAAGACATTGTTGAACATGTCAACGGAGTGACGTTTCGCTGCGGTAGCAAGTTTGGCGTTGAAGGCGAGTGGTTGGACCGGACCGAGAGCAGCGAATTGCGATTGCATCAGACTGAGGTCGATTTTGAATCCCTGGTAAGCGCCGAGTACTTCGGAGTCTTTCAAGTTTGCCAGAATAGCTCCTTCAGCCGACGGGTTGAGGCGAGCGCGGTTGATCAATTCGAGGTAGAGCTGTTCGTCGGGAGTTGGGTCGCCGATGGTGTAGGTGGTTGCGGCACTGTGGAGAGATGTTTTCCCGCCTTCCGTCGTGAAGAACGGAGCGGCCGGCGTGGGCGGTGGAGAGCTGCGAGACTCAACTGTCAGTTCACCGGCTGAAACCGAAGTAATTCCCGCCAGGGAGGCGGTCAAAAGGGCAATACGCTTCATGTGAAAAGTCGCGGGCTTTGTGTTGGCGAAAGTAACTGATTTTGGTTTGGAGTCCACTGACAGGCCGAACGCAAAAGCCGCATTTTATCAATATCGGCAGCTGAGAAGGCAATTTAACATAAGAGTCTTCGATTGTTTTTTTGGCTTTAAGTTGTTAACCAAAAGATAATGCGAGCTTTATTTGGCTCTTTTCGAGCGTTAACGGGTGCGATCGCTACGGGATTATTGGTTGCGGGCGCGTGGGCGAAGGATCCGCCCCCTGCCGTTCCGTGGAACAGTTTCGTGCAGGATTACCTGGATGGGTATTTCCGTTTTCGGCCGGACGTCGCAGTGACTGTCGGGCGTCATGAGTTCGACGGGCGCCTGCCAGATTGGAGTCCGGAGGGAATAGCGATGATGGTCCATTTCCTGAAGGAAGAACGCGCGGCAGCAGAGAAGTTCGGCAATCTGAACCGGGCCCAGGAATTCGAGCGTCAATATCTGGTGGCGCAGATTGATGGCGATTTGTTCTGGATCGAGGATGCCGAACAACCTTTCACGAATCCCACGTATTATAGTGGAGAGCGCGGCCTGGATCCGAGCGTGTATGTGACCCGTCCTTACGCGTCATTGGAGGAGCGGATGAAAGCGTTCACGCAATACGCGCAAAATGTGCCGCGCGCGGTCGAGCAGATTCGCAATAACCTTCGCACGCCCATGCCGCGCACGTTTGTGGAGGTGGGGCGAACCGGATTCGGCGGACTGGCCAGCTTTTTCGAAAAAGATGTGCCCAGCGTTTTCTCTTCGGTCACCGATACGAATTTGCAAAGGGATTTCAAACTGGCCACGGACGACGCGGCCGCAGCTCTTAAGTCGCTCGATAAATGGCTTGAGTCCGAACTGCCAAAGGCCACCGATAAGTATGCGCTCGGCGCAGAAAAATTTCGCAAAATGCTCTGGGCGACCGAACGAGTAAACGTTCCGCTCGATCAGTTGGAGCGTGTGGGGCGAAAGGATTTGGACCGGAACCTCGCGGCGCTGAAAGCGGCCTGCCAGAAACTCGCGCCCGGCCGGTCGATCTCCGATTGCATTGCGATGGTGCAGGGGAACAAGCCGAAAGAAGGGCCGGTTCAGGCCGCGCGGGATCAGTTGATCACCCTGAAGGATTTCCTGGTGGCGAAGGAGTTGGTGACGATTCCTTCGAAAGAACCAATTCTCGTTGAGGAATCTCTCCCATTTATGCGCTGGAATGCGGCCTACATGAACCCGCCGGGGCCGTACGAGAAGGGTCTCCCGTCGGTCTACTACATTGCGCCACCGGACCCCGCCTGGTCCCCGAAGGAGCAGATGGAGTACATCCCCGGTTACAGCGATTTGCTTTTCGTTTCCGTGCATGAAGTTTGGCCTGGGCACTTCCTCCAATTCCTGCATGCGAACCGTTCGAAATCGAGGTTCGGACAGGTGTTTGTGGGCTACGCTTTTGCCGAAGGCTGGGCGCACTACACCGAAGAAATGATGTGGGACGCAGGCCTGGGTGAAGGCGATCCCGAAACGCACATCGGTCAGTTATTAAACGCGCTCCTGCGAAATGTGCGATTCCTTTCGGCGATCGGCCTGCACACGGGCCGTATGACTGTCGCGGATTCGGAAAAGATGTTCCGCGAGCTCGCTTTCCAGGATGCCGCCAACGCGCGGCAACAAGCCGCGCGCGGCACTTTCGATCCCGCTTACCTGAATTACACGATGGGCAAGCTCATGATTCGGAAGCTCCGCGACGACTGGTGCGGCGAAGGTGGCAAAGCATCCTGGCGCGAATTTCATGATCGTTTCCTGAGTTTCGGCGGTCCCCCCATTCCGTTGGTTCGAAAGGAATTGTTGAAAGACACCAAAAGTTTGTTCTGACCTGAGAACTTGGGCAACTCCCCTGCTCTTGATCTCGATCAGTTGTTCGTTTGTCTTCACGGCGCGAAATCCAATCTCCGGTCTTGACCTGCCTGAAGGCAAATCGAAAGGATGGATTGGCTCCCAATTTACAAATTGGTGCTTCTGCTATTTCTTCCATCGTGATCCAGCCAAGCGCGACTCTGTTCTGTCTTTTGCACCTGCTTCAAGCGGTGTCGAATGCTCAGACCACCAACGAGTGGGGGTTCATCGACGACGGAACAATCCGTCTGGGTGTGAAGCTTACTTCTGGTGCAGGGATTGCGTGGGTTTCGCAAAGCAACTCCAACAGGAACTTCATCAATCACTGGGATCATGGCCGATTGGTTCAACAGTCCTACTACGGCAACGAAGACAACAGCCTTTGGAACAAAACTCCGTGGCGTTGGAATCCTGTGCAGGGTGGTGATTGGAAAGGGTCTTCAGCCAAAGTGCTGGAGATTCGATCCACCACAATTTCCCTCTACAGCAAAACGCTGCCAAAACATTGGGCGAGTGGAGAGAATCTGACCAACACGGTCATGGAACAGTGGATTGTCCTGACCGGCGCTGTCGCCCGCGTTCACTTCAAGTTCAGCTACACCGGAGAGGTCACGCACGTCCCACACGATCAGGAAATCCCGGCGATCTTTATCGAACCAGAATTTGAAAATCTCGTTCTTTACGACGGAGTGAACCCGTGGACCAATGGCCAATTAAATCGATCAAAACCGGGCTGGCCCAATGAAGGGCGCAAAACCACAGAGCACTGGGCTGCTTACGTGAATACGAACGACGTGGGCATTGGAGTAATGGTCCCTGTGGCAGATCGATTGACGTGCTACCGGTTTGGTGATGGAAAAAGGGAGCACGGCTCATGTTCTTACTTCGCACCATTGACGAGCTTTGCGATCAAGCCCGGATTTGTTTTCGAGTATGACGCATATCTGACAATCGGGTCAGTCGAGCAGATTCGGCAAAGGTTCCAGGCGTTATGGATGTCTCGTAATGAGAACCAGACCACAACGTCAAAATGAGTGGTGAGACGCAAATTGCCGATCTATCAGATGACCAGCCTATAGTTTTACACCATCCTCGAACTTTGCTCCTGTTAAGTTCGGGAGGTCTTCGATCGAGTGAATACAATTCCTTTGTCCGACGAGCAGCAACGTGCCTACGAGAAAACTGGAAGGATCGCAATCCTTCAGCTCGACGAAAACGCGGTACTCTCTTTCGTAAGCCCAACTGATGATTTCTGCTGCATCAGCTTCTGAAGGATCGGACGAGCTTAACCGCATGCTTCATCCAAGTTGATCAGGCGATTTGCATCCACCGTTGGCGTTCATCGCCGTAAACCATCTTTACAAGGTCCTGAACGGGAATTTCAGTTTTTTATCCGTTTGAAGGTGGTGGCGGGTCCGGTGGGCTGTTTTTCGCCTTCCAAGAAGTTGGAGAGTTGAGACAAGACATACGAGTCATTATCGATCCATTGGAAGGTCTCAATCATCACGCCTCTCTTCCCTTCGCGGGTTGTATAGTCAGTAGCGACTGAAATTTTCTCCTTTGAAAGGTCATTTGGGCTGAAAACGCGTTTCACGACAAAGCCGTCCTCCACAACGATCGATACAACCTTTTTAAGCTCAGGATCGTAATACCACATCCCTTGACCTTCATCGTTCGCTCCTCCGCTTACCAGCACAACACCACCGTTTGCTGCGGACCTAAATGTTGTGCGAATTTTGACCTCCTCGCCTTTGGGGTTTTTCAGCACTGCTTCCCATTTACCGATCAATTTCTCGAGGGGTTTCAGTTCCTCTGCAAGTCGATCAGTGCTTTCTCCCAAGATGGGCCGAACAAAAATAAGGGCGGCTCCGACAAAGAACAATCCGAAGAGATGTTTGAATTTCATGCTGGGCCAAAGATAGCAATCTCTTCGGACTGAGGAAGAAAAGAATCACCAGTTTGAGCCTGCGATTTTAATGAGCGTTTGCTCAGAATATGAAGAATCCCGAGTAAAACCGAAGATTTCAAATGGTGCTCCCACCAGGAATTGAACCTGGATCAACGGTTTAGGAAACCGCTGCTCTATCCATTTGAGCTATGGGAGCAAAATTTCCACAGGACTCGCCTCGCCCGAATCACAGTGTCGTTGCCGGCCAAACATTTCCGAAATCGAATTTACGTCGGAAAAACCCATGGGTTTTCTTTAGGATCAGGCTACGAACTTGATTACCGTGTGTCAATTTCTACGCGTTCTCAGGTTGTTCTCATAGGTTCATATCCTCGATCGTTGATTTGACGGACCACGGTAAAAATGACCTGTTTTTATTCGTTCCTAATGAATCCGCGCCTCGCGTGGGGCTGGTGCAAGCGCAAGCGTGGGTTCGAACGAAACAGAAATCATTTGGAGTGGTCTAATCAACGCGCTACATGATGAAACGGTCCGCGATCCTATTCTTTTGCTTTGTTCTCATCCCAGTGATACGCGCGTTCCCGGCGGTGGGAGTGACATTTTACTCGCCGAACGTTGACCACCTGTGGAACCGGCTTTATACAGCCTTGTTTGTTCGGGTGGCGAGTGATGGCCAGGTGTACGACGATTTACTCGATCCTCCATTTTGGGCGCGGACAAAGTATTTGCTGGGAGGGGAATCACACGACCGGGCGCTGGCGTTACTGAAAGAGTTTTCCAAAAAGAAGAGGTTGCGGGATGAAATACCTGCGTTGAAGCAGGCGATGATGCAACGAGATCTGATCGCGGTATTTTTTTGGCTGAGCGCGCCAGGAGCAGGAGAACGAAAAGCGCTTTCTTCGGCCGAACGGGAGCTGGGTATCGCGCTGGTTGACGCAATCCGGTTTATCGCGCTGCCGGAAAATGTCCTTCGAAAACTGCCGGACAATTACGCTGCGGCCGTTCGAACTGGAGAAGCACCGACGGAGTTCAATGCGGAGAAGCCAATGCAAGCTTTCCTGCCTGCGGACCTGCTGGACGACAACGGACCGTGGATCGCAGTGGAAGAAAAAGGGGACGACTGGCTGGCGGCTACGGTGCATTTCAAAGTTTTCCAGGGACGGTCCGCATTTGAGGTGCGGATGCGTCATCCAGGTGGGCGGGCGGCGGGTGAAGCGTATCTGAGTGAATTAGCGAAGATGCCCGAAGCCGTTTTGCCGACGAAGCCCGCTGAGGAGCTAAGAGGCAGGACCCGTGAGACGGCGAGCGGCTGGCTGAATCCGGCGACCCCGCAGTTTCCGCCCAATACGGCGTGGGCCTTGGTCAGGCGAGCAGTATTGTTTACTGCGGAGGGGGACCTGATCGTTTCACCGTTGGTGGAGAGCGTGCAGTTGCGGGTTTATCGAGCGATCAATCCGGAGGAGATGCAGGGACAAAGCGTTTTCGAATGGGAGTTACGCCGGAAAAACGTTTTCGCCGCAGGGGGATTTCACGAAAGCCAGCCGGGGGAGGGTGCGTTTCCGCATTTTATGGGCAAGGGCTTTGATCCATTCGAAGAGTACGGCGGGTTTGGAGTGGTCTCAAAGCGCACGCGTCTGAACTGCCTGGAATGTCACAGCGGAGCTGGCATTCACTCGGTTAACAGCCGAACGAAGTTCTTCGAAGGAAGCCGAGGACCCGCGGAACTCATGCCGGTGTCGGCTGCCCGCATTGCGCAGATTAGCGAATTATCCGCGCGAATGATGCCGGAATGGACACTTTTGAAATGGCTGGGGGCGAAAGCCGATTGATGATGTTTCCCTTCTGCGTCTCGGTTCAGCGGTGAAATCAAACCTTCGGCCGTGCGGCCTCAGGCCAGAGCTGCGCTGCGGTGGCCCGCTGCGGAGAACGTCCAGGAGATTAGTAAAGGCGGGTCGATTCTTCTTCGCGGATTGGCTTCTGGAATTCGTCGCTGCTGAGGTCGACCTGGACGCGGACGTCGCCCGGTTGAAGGGCTTTGACCACGATGTGCCAGACAACGCGATCCTTGGGGTGAAGAACGGCGAGAGGCGCTGTGACAATGGAGGAGCCGGTTTTACTAACTTCGCTCGGGCCGCCGCCAGAAATGAATTCTTCGTTCGGCGGAAGTGTGAAGGCGAGTTTAACGTTGTTCAGGTCGGCCGAGCCCTGGTTGGTGATTTTGACTTCGTAGGTTTCTTCGCTGCCGATTTCGACGGGATCTTCCAGATCGACCATGTCGATAAGGACGGCGGGCACTCCAATGACTTTGGTTGAGCAGGCGGTGCCAGCGCCCGATATTCCGGAAGCTGTCGCAGTTGCGGCGAATTGGAGCGGGCCGACACGGTCGGCCGTCAGCCGAACACAAAGTTTCTTCGTTTCTTTAGGATCAAGTCCGGGCAGTTCCCAATTCACTTCGTCCGTTGAGGCGTTCCCTTCGCGAGCCTGGGCGACTATCACATTCGGCGGCAATTGCAAGCGGACGGTCGTCCTGGGCGCTGGGCCGGTACCAGGGTTGCGAACGATGAGACAGAAATCAAATGGATGGCCCGGAAAGACCTGGCCTTGAACGGTACATTCAAGAGCAAGTGCCGGCACCGGTGTAGCCCCGAGGTCCTCGACGTAAAAGTTGCTGCAGGCTTTGGGAGTGACGCAGCGATAATTGCGCCCGTTGGAGTTAAAGTTGAACAAGAACGCGGGCGCAGGCTCCTGACCCGCCCAGGTCACGTTGCGCAGGCAGATTGGTTTTCCATTTTCCCGTGAGGACATAAATGGCATGACCGCACCCACCGCGATGCTCACGGCGCGGACCTCGCCGGTAAGCGCGGCGTGTTGGAGGTCATCAACGCGGCCTTTCCAACCCCATTGGCGAAGGACTTCGGTCATGTCCGCTTTCAGGCGTTCGTCCCGGAAGCGGGAGCGTAAATCGTCGACCGTGACAATGGGATCGGCGAAGCGCGTCGCCGGGTTGCCCAGACGAGTGGCACGATGCTGTTCGGCGCGAGTTGCAGGAACGAAAAACAAGACGAGCCCGAGCAGAGCAGCCGATGGAGCGAAGCGTTTTATCACAAATTCCCTGAGGCTGCGCGCCGAGAATGAAACGTTCAGCGGCGCGCTGGCCATGGAGTTAACGCGCTTTAAGAATGTCGCGAATTTCGGCGAGGAGTTTTTCCTCTTTCGTCGGCTCAGGCGGAGGCGGAGGCGGTGTGGGAGCAGGTTTGCGTTTGAGCGAATTCATCCCTTTCACCACGATAAAGATGCAGAACGCGACGATGATGAAGTCGAGGATGTTGTTAATGAACGAGCCATACGCGATGACTGCGGCGCCAGCATCACGGGCGGCTTTGAGCGAGGTGAAAGTCCCCTTCGCCGGGTCGAGGTTGATGAAGAGATCGCTGAAGTTGACACCGCCCATGGCCTTGCCAATCGGAGGCATCAGAATATCGTTGACCATGGAGGTCACGATCTTGCCGAAGGCAGCACCGATGATAACGCCGACGGCGAGATCAACGACGTTGCCGCGCATGGCAAACTCTTTGAATTCTTTAAGCATGCTCATAGGTTTTCCGATGGTTTAGGGATTTTACTTCTTGTTTAGGAGCCCGCCGACAGCTTTGAGGCCCTCGTCCGTGGATTGCTTGGCCATGAGCGACTGAACCTGAGCTTTGAGTTGATCCACCAGCTTTTGCTGGTCGGCGGTCAGGTTGGCGACGGGCGGTTGAGATAAAGCGGTAAGTGCGTCCGCGTACTTCTTTTCGTTGATCAAACCCTTGATCTTATCGAACCAGGATTGGATCTGAGCGGTAGTGCCGGAAGCGGCGTCAGATGCGGTGGCCTTCAAGTTGTCGGCGGTCTTAGCGGCTTCATTGGCCGCTTCCGCAGCGGCCGGTTTTGCTTCCGTAACGGCCGCGCTTGCAGCTTTAGACGCCTCGGCGGCTGGCGCGGGAGGAGGCGGGGCAGGGGCGGCCGTTTGAGCCGCGGGCGCCGAGCTCTCCTCGTGTTTGCTGCAAGCAACGAGAAAGAATGGAAGAGTGACGGTTAAGGCTTTGACGATTTGACGAATTTTCATAGTGAACCTTTCCATGTAGCCGACGAGCCCGAGGGAGATCGGAGACAAATAATTTGGTGCTCGTCGAACATCATATTTCCCTCTTCGAATTACCCGGTCTCCGCTTAAGTAGTCCTACGGACGACCTTAAGTGAAACGTCGGCGGAGTATCAATTCAATTCTCGAAAAAGATAATCCGCGCTTCTGTCAGGCAAAAGAGCGGGAGGCCGCTTGGCGAGCTGGTATTCAAAGCCCCGGGCGTTCTTCCTAGCGGTCAAGAGGAATACGCGCGCGAGGTCCCAGCAGTTCGCTGACTAATTCGGGCGCTTCGTAAACGCGGAGAAGCGCTTCCGTAATTGATTTAGAGTGGACAGAGAGCGCGCGTGCTTTTGTCTCCGTGTAGGCGAAGTCCAACACGAGCGAATAGATGTTTCCGTCGAAAATGATGCCGACGAATTCGCCGTTCTTATTCAAAGTAGGACTGCCGGAGTTGCCGCCGATAATATCTGCGGTGGAAACGAAGTTGTACGGGGTGCTCAGGTCGAGCGAGTTCTTGCGATGCACCCAGCGTGGGGGCAGGTCGAAGGGCGGCTGGTTCTTGTGCTCAGCGGCGCGCTCATAAAGGCCCGCAAAGGTGGTCTGAAACGGAATTTGTTTGCCGTCTTCCTCGTATCCTTTGGCCTGACCAAAGGCGAGACGGAGGGTGAAAGTGGCATCCGGATAGGTGCTGCTTCCCTGGAGCGCGAATTTGGCCGCGGCGATTTCGCCATACGCCTGGCGCTTAATTTCGTCCTGAGCTTCGATGATTTTGCGAACGGCCCGTGACGATGAATCAATGAGAAGCGCGAGTTGGATCATCGAATCGTCGGACTTGCGAAAGAAATCAGGCTCTTCCTTGTAAAGCTGTTTACGGACGTCGACCGATTTTAGTTTGGTGCCAAGCACCAGTTCGGACGCCCGATCACGCGGTGATTTACCGGCGAGTATCTTTTGCGTGAGTGGATCGGCAAAGCCGAGCTTCTCCGTGAGATACGTAAGAGAATCAGCGAGTTTGACTTGTTCAAAATCGTCATAGAGCGGTTCTTCCGAAAAAAGCTGGAATTCGAGAGATTCGCGGGCGGATTCGCGGAATTCGCGGAGACGTTCGCCGTTGGGTTTCGAGCGTTCTTCTGCCGCCCGAAGAAGCGTGCGCGCGATGCGGAAATATTCGCTGCCGAAACCGCGACCAGCTTCGAGAAGGTTGTAGGGGATGCGATTCTCGCGAATTACTTTCTGCGCAGCGGCGATTTTGTCGTAAGCGGCGAAAGCATTTTCGTATTTGCCGGACGCACGGAGGGCATCCCTCAATTTTTGTTCCGCGGCGCGTTTTTTATTCATGAGCTGCGGGTCGAGCAGACCGGCCAGGCCGCCTTCGCGGGCTTTGCGGCTGTTTTGGATCCCAAACAGTTCGTCCTTGGCGCGGCGGGCATTTTCCTCGCTCCGGGCACTGTAAACGCTGAGCATGACTTCCCGGCGATGGAGCACTTCCATCAAGGAGGGGAAGGAAATGTCGCGCATGTATTCAAGCTCATCCATCGTCAGAGAGCGACTGGTGCCACCCGGATGGCCGGAAACGAAAACAAGCTCGTTCTCGGACGGGCCTTTGTCGCTCCAGGTGAGATAATGCTCGACCTTGGCGGGTTGGCCGTTTTCATACGCGCGGAAGAAACAAATATCCAGGTCGTAGCGGGGATATTCGAAATTATCAGGGTCGCCACCATAGAACGCCGCTTGCTGTTCGGGCGCGAACACGAGGCGGACATCGGTGTATTTTTTGTAACGGTAAAGATGGTACTTGCCACCCTGGAAGAGAGTGACGACGTCACTGCGCAAGCCGGTCTTATCGAGTGACTCTTTCTCGATTTCCGCCATAACCGCGCGGCGGGCGGCGAAGGCCTGATCGGCGGACATATCGGACTTGAGCGCGCCTTTCACGCGATCGGTCACGTCTTCCATGCTAATGAGGACGTTCAATTCGAGGTCATGACAACGCATTTCCTCCGCGCGCGTGCGGGCGTGAAAGCCATCGCGAAGGTAGTTCTTATCGGCTGTGCCAAGCTTTTGCAGGCAATCAGCACCGACGTGATGATTTGAAAGAACCAGCCCTTCCGGCGAGACGAAGGAACCCGACCCGCCGCTATTGAAACGAACGGAGGATTTCTGGACGTGCTCGAGCCACTGGTCGGTCGGCTCGAAGCCATACTTTTCTTTTAGGATTTTTCGTGGCGGATCGTTGAAAAGCCACATCCCTTCGTCAGCGTCGATCATAGATGCAGACACAAACAGTCCCAGCCCGATTAAAACTGCACGCGGTGAAAAGTTCATTTCTCCTCCCCTGAATTGCGATATTCTAGATTTGTCCTGGCCCGATGTCGAATGCGGAGTTCCTGGAGTTTTTGGAAAAATGGCCTGTTATGTTTGTCGCTTCGCGCCTCGAGTGTAAATTATTCCTTCTGTTCCGTGCCTGTCACCGATCACATCCGAAATAAATTGAGCGCTGTGCCGCACAAGCCCGGTGTGTACTTGATGAAGGACCGCTTCGGCACGGTCATTTATGTCGGGAAGGCGCGGGATTTGCGGCGTCGGGTGTCGCAATATTTCCATCCATCACGCCGGCAGGGCTGGGACCTGAAGTTTAACGCGCTCGTGGATGCGATTCACGATTTCGATACGCACGTGGTCAAAAGCGAGCCGGAGTCGTTGCTGCTCGAAGGGAAGCTGATTAAACAGTTTCGGCCGCGTTACAATATCAGCTTCCGCGACGACAAGCGCTTCCTCCTGCTGAAAGTGAACATGAACGATCCGATTCCCCGGTTCACGCTGACTCGCCTGAAGCAGGATGACGGCGCTCGGTATTATGGACCGTTCGCGCACTCCGGAGCCTTGCGCAGCACGCTGACGATGATTCGACGCAAATTTAATTTGCGTGGATGCCGTCCTCTCACGCCCGGCGAAGCGGATTACAAACATTGCCTGTACGGAAATTTAAAATACTGCACCGCACCTTGCATCAGGAATGTGGCACGCGAGCAATATCTGCTGCAGGTCCAGGCCGCTTGCGACTTTTTATCCGGCCAGAGCGAAGAATTTGAGAAGCAGCTCGAAGAGGAAATGAAGAAGGCCGCAGCGGCGCTGGACTTTGAGAAGGCGGCCAGTTTGCGAGATGCGCTCGAGGACCTGCGGCGGACCATGAAGAAGACGGAGAAGTTCGAGCGGCTCCCTTACACGCTGCCGGTCGCAATCAATCCCGACAAGGACGTGCAGGAGTTGGCGACGGTTCTTGGATTGCCTGCATCGCCAGAGCGCATTGAGGGATTCGACATCTCGAATATCAGCGGGACTTTTGCCGTCGCTTCGATGGTCAGTTTTCGAAACGGACGCCCGGACCGGTCGAATTATCGGCGCTTTCGCATGAAAACGGTGACGGGTCAGGACGATTTCGCCTGCATGGCGGAAACGATTCATCGCCGATATTCGCGATTACTGAAGGAAAGCACCGAGGCACAACAGGACAAGCGATCTAATCTACCAAACCTCATTCTGATCGACGGCGGAAAAGGCCAACTGAACGCCGCCGTAGCAGAGCTAACTAAGCTCGGTATCACGGAGCTTCCGATTATTGGATTGGCGAAGGAGTTCGAGGAGATTTACCGGCCGGGTGAAGGAGACCCACTGCGCTTGGATCATAATACCGGCGCACTGAAATTGCTGCAACGCGTGCGAGACGAATCGCACCGTTTTGCCAATACCTACAACGCGAAACTCCGGTTGAAGAAAATCTCCGAAAGCATTCTCGACGAATTTCCCGGAATCGGTGAACGGCGCAAAGCCGCATTGCTCAAAAAGTTCGGATCAATTCAGCGGTTGCGCACAGCCACGCTGGAACAGATCGCGGAAGTGCCGGGGTTTGGCGGCAAAGCGGCGGCTGACCTGAAAGCGTTTTTGGAGGCCCGTCCGGCGGCGTAATAAAGGAAATCGGATTGAATGAAGCGGCCGGTCGTTTGCGTCGAATTGGGTGAATCCCTTTCGATTCAAGGAGATGAAAACGACTATTTCGGTTCCATATGCGCTTTCTCTTTCCGTGCTGTGTCTCGCGATTATTCAGCTCCGGGGCATCGCGGGTCCGCCCAGCCCCAAACTGACGCCCGCGACCTTCACGGCTCGCGCCGTTCAAACAAACGACGAAGTTTCCCCTCCTTTCCAGGTTTCTCCGGATCCGCGTGACCAGGTTCAACTCTCGATCCGTAACGGCATCGTCACCATCAAGGGAAGCGTCGCGACCGAAGAACTCGCGCAGAAGTTGCTCCAACAATACGCGCACATCTCTGGGGTGCGCGAAGTTCGCAATCGGCTGGCCGTTCGCAACAATCGCGATTCGGAAATCGTCACACGCGTGCGCGACACTTTTTCCCGAGACGTGACCACCCATTCCGGAAGCATCGCTGTCACCGTTTACGACCGCATCGTCTTCCTGTCGGGAACGGTCTCCTCCGAGGAAGAAAGCACCCGCGCAGAAGAGTTAGCGCGTGCGGTCCCAGGAGTTACGCGGGTCAGTAACGGCCTGAGAACGCCCGCTTCGAGCCGTTACAATGCGCCACTGGTACGCACTGTCAGAAGCAACGCTCGAACGCGCTGAGCTTTCTTCGGCATCTCCTTTACCCCTTTCGGTCCATTTTTTATTGCGGGGCATCGGCTAATCTGGAGCTGACGCGAGTTTATGGACGCCACGGTTTTCAGCATCGAAATCGATATTCCCGCACCTCCGGAGACTGTCTGGAGCGTGATGATGGACGTAGAACGGTGGCCGGAATGGACACGCAGTATTTCGCGCGTAAAGAAGCTTTCTCCGGTGCCGCTGGCGGTGGGCAATCGAGTCCGGATTCACCAGCCGAAATTGCCGCCGGCCTGGTGGCGCGTCACGCATCTGGAACCCGGTTACGGCTTTACGTGGGAGAGCGTGGCGCCGGGCCTGCGCGTTATCGCTCAGCATTGCATTGAACCGTCAATCACGGGTAGCCGCGTTACACTTTCGATCAGCTACCAAGGGTTCTTCGGCCGATGGCTCGCTCGCAGCACTCGTGCGTTGAATGAAAGTTACCTGGCGATGGAGGCAAAGGGTTTAAAGGCACGTTGCCTCCAATTGGAGATGGTGCGGACCGACCAAACAGATACTACCCTCGTGCCTCTTTGATTGGGAGAACTGTATGACCCCGATTGACACTTATCATCTGATCACGCCAGCCGATCTGCATTGGCGTCCCTCAAACTTGATGCAGATCCCGAATGCCGATTATCTCGAACGAACCAAAAGCGAGATATTAGGCGCTCGTCTTTGGAAGCTTCCGCCGAAAAGTGCCAACACCTTGCACAAGCATCCGCGCGCTGAAGAATTCTATTTCGTACTCGAAGGAACGGGGCGAATGCGGGTCGGCGAGGAAACGCTGACCGTGCCGAAATATGGTGGAGTGCTGGTCGGGCCGAGCCAATTGAGACAGGTTTTCAACGATACAGAGGAAGAGGTGCTTTGGCTGATACTGGGTGCTCCGGAGGAGGCTGAAGCCGTGCCGGGACCGCAATTCGATAAGTCGCTTTTTTATCCGGTGGATCCGACGCAATTGCCGAAGGAACTCACGGGAGTGGCGTGGCCGAAGAAAGTGTGAGGGACGTTGGAGTGCGACAACGTTTGCGACAACGGCGGCCGACAAAGATTCTTCGCTGTTACCATGTATTCCAGCCGAACCGGCGCGTGAAAGGCCAATAAACGAACCAGCAGCGGCCAATGATGTTTGCTTCAGGCACACTGCCCCACGATCGGGAGTCAAGACTGTTCAAGGTATTGTCACCCATCATCAGGTAACTATTGGAGGGGACTTTGTACATCGTTTTTTCGTCCGGAAAGTTGGGTGCGATGCTGTAATTGATGTGGAATTTTTCGCGGTAGACTTCCTCGTTCACGTGGCCGGAGTAACGGCTCTCGCCGGGGTTCGTAATGTGGTAAACGTTTTCGAAACCACGATCCCGTTCGTCGAGACGGCGCCCGTTAATGACGAGATGCTGGTCGTTGCCGATGCGCACCTCTTCCCCTGGCAGCCCGACCAGCCGCTTGATATAAAGAACGCCCTGCGGCAGGTCTTGAATGCCTTTGGTCTTGAAAACGACGACTTCTCCACGCTCCGGCCGGCGAAAGTTGTAGGTGAACCGATCCACGAGAAGATGGTCTCCGGTCTTGCTGCGAAGTTTCACAATCGGCTCACGGGCGTGATAAAGCCGCTCACCCGAAATGCCGGCAGCCTGCGGCCAGCGATCGTCCGGCGGACGCCAGACCGAGAGCCACTGCCGCCTGGTGGAATCGCGTGGGTCACCGAAGAGAATGCGCTGGCGCTTGAGAAACGGCAGAATGGATTGCTCTTCGCCAATTTTTAGAACGTATCCGTCAAAAGGCGCATTGAGTTCCTCGTAGCCTATCCCGGAAATCCAGTATTGAATGAAGCGCGTGAAACCGTCAGGAACCGTGCCGCCCTCCTTCGCGAGATTCTCGTAGGTAATGCCCCAAAGGCTCGGTTGCATCGAGCCAGTCGGAATTTTCGTGAGCTGCAGGAAAAATGTGGTGAAGGCGAGAATCGTTATGATAGCAACCTGGAATTCCTTGATGTTCTCCCGGATTGGGCCATACGGATAAGGCTTTAGCCACGCGGCGGCAGCCTCGCTGAGGTTCTCGATCTCGCGCTTCAGTTCCGAAGTACTTGCACCCCTGGCTATTTTCGCGCGGGCTTGTTGTCGCGCGGCCTCAAGATTAGTCACCGCTTCCGAAGCGAGCAGGTCGCGCTGCTCGTTCTCAAGCCGTTTGATCTGCCGGCAACTTTCCTGAACCTGCCGGACTGTCGAGGAGAATAACCAACGCCACGCGTCCATTAATACTGCTTCTGCTTTGACAAGATCGGCAGAGGTGCGTTCATGCTAAAGAAGCGCATTATTTTCTTATTTCCTTCGGCTGCGGAGTCAGCAGGTCAGGCGCTGGTTTCTTCGGTACCGAAAGGGTCAGGGTTGGGATTGGCACGACGGGGCTTAGTTTCCAGATGGTGAGATCCTTGATCTTCAATGCGTCGTTCGAAGTCGCGAGTTTCATCACCTGATCGGACGCCCCTGGAAAAACAAGAGAAGAAAGGACGGTCTCCCCGTCATTTGCAAACACTTCAAGCGAGGAGGTGTCGATGAAGATACGCAACTCGATATTTCCGGAATTGAGAGGCGCCTCGTAGACGCCCGGAAAAGCAGAGTGAAAGTCCGTGCGGCCGGACCGGGTGCGGTCAAGCCAGAGCACCCGGCGTTTTGTGTCACCGCCGAGAATGGTGACCTGGTTTGTGCCGCGCATGAGCTGGAAAGTGAATTGCGCGCCGGCTTTGGGCGGCTCGATCTCGACATCGATCTGCCAGACGGTCCCGCCGATCATTTCGCGCCTCAGCCATTCATTGGCGCGAAGGACGTTCGCATTGCTGAGTTGATGCTTTTGGTCGTGCAGTTTTCGGAATTCGCGGACGGGGTATTGAACGAGGCGGACACCGTTGGTGGTCTGACGCAGGGCGAGTTCGCGTGGGATGGTCATCGCGCTGCGCCACGGATAGGTGGGGACGTCGTTGGCATATTGCCAGTTGCTCATCCAACCAAGCCAAATGCGACGGTCATCGCGCCGCGGGACATCGTTCCAGGAAATCGCCGCGTAAAAATCAGGACCGAGATCGGCCCAGAGCGCTTGCTCGACCGGCGGTTTGGCGGCGGTGTCGGCGAAGACGATGTGATCGACGAGAATGTGCCCCCAACCGTTGGTCTCGAGATCGACGATCTGCAAACGAGCGCGCTGGCCGTGCAACTCGTGCAGATCCCACGATTTCCAAGCGAGGCGTTCCGAGTCATCGCCAGTGGCGGTGCGTACCACGTTGCTGTTGACGATCAAGTTCAGACAGGTCTTGCCAGGTCGATTGCCACCCCCAATCAGGAAACTGGCGAATTCGCTGCTCAGTTCAAACTCAGCCGAGGTGAGGGTGCCGGTGGATTTGTCGCCATCAAAGAAGGTATTCACCAGGCTTTTGCCCCGGAAGCCGGTGACAGGTTGCTGGGCTCCAACGCTCCCCTGTGCCGGGCCGGGCCCGAACGCATCACCCGTCGCCTGCCAACCGCGATAATCCGTGCCCTCGAAATCGACGACCAAATCGCCATCCGGGACGACTTCCGGCTGAGAGCGAGGGTACGACCAGTCGAGAGTGAATTGCGTTCCATCGAATTGTCCCACGAAATATTGAGTGCCTGAGCCCCCGGCCGGGGCCCCGGAACCAACGTTTACTATCAGCACCCACTTCTCCCCTCCGCGTGGACTCTCAACCGGAAGCGGAAAGAGGTCTGGGCACTCCCAAATTCCGGTGGTCGAGCCTGCCGGACCAAAATCACTTAGGTGGGTCCACGCCTTCAAATTGGCCGAGGAATAGAGGCGCACTTTCCGCTGCACCGGCCAGGCAACAGTCATGATCCAACGCCTGGTCTTTTCGTGCCAGAATACCTTCGGATCGCGGAAATCTCGGTCATTAATATCGAGCACCGGATTGCCTTTATATTTTGTCCAGGTGCGCCCGCGATCGTTGCTGTATGCAATGTTCTGATTCTGCAGCGGCTTCTTTGTGTAATGGCCGGTATAGATGGCGACGAGCGGCGGCTTTCCGCCTTCTGCAAAACCGCTTGTGTTTTTCACATCGACCACCGCGCTGCCGGAGAAAATCATGATGTCATTCTCTTCGGCGAGGGCCACCGGCAAGTGTTCCCAGCGAATCAGATCGCGCGAAACAGCGTGACCCCAACTCATGTGGCCCCATTTATCGCCGTACGGATTGTATTGGTAAAACAGGTGATACTCCCCATCGAAATAAACCAATCCGTTCGGATCGTTCATCCAGTTTTTGGCCGGAGTAAAATGAAACTGTGGACGGAACGGCTCGCGATAATGCAGGTCAGCCGCTGCGAAAGAAGGGCTGCACGACGCGAAGAAAATAAACCCGAGAAGAATGGACCAACGCGCACGCATCATATTATCCGCCAACACGCAATAACGCTCCCACAGCCACGCATTCTGACGCACAAGGTGTGAAAGACCAATGCGAAAAATGCAACGTCAAAGTGGAGAGGGGATTCAGCGCGCCGTCACCCGGCAACTCTTATTGAATCAAATGATGCGCCCGCCTTCGTAACCACATCACATCCGTTTTGTCCGACGGAGATGGATGAGGAGAGTTGTTGTTGGGCGCGCGGAAGCTTGGGCGCTTCCAGCGTTTGGATTCGGCGTGAGCATCCGCAAAAGTCAGGGCGGTGCCTCGCGCGTGCATCGCGCCCGGGGCGCTAAAGAACGGTTGCGTATCTGAATCGGGAATTCGGAACGGCGTATAACACATGCTGCCGGGCTCAACATCGATGAATACGAAGGTGCTCGACGGTTGGACCATGTCTGAACCGCGGCGGAAGTGATACTGGTTTCCCCAGGAACCGCCGCCCGGCGGAGTGATGTAATCGTTCATCGAGTAACTTCGGATCTTCGGCACGGTTTTTCCCCCGGAGCGTTTGAACACGGTGGTTTCGGCGGGGCATTTGTAAACCTTGACGTCGCGAAGATACTTGGCAAAGGCAGCGCGTTTGGGATCGATCAGGTAGTTTGGATCACTCATGCCCGGAGTATCCCCGTGGACCGTGGAGTCAACCCACGAAGGATTGGAAGTCGTGTTCTGGCGGAGGTTGTGCGGGAGACTGCCATTGTTGTCGTCCTGATAAAGTGTCCAGACATAGCCCAACTGGCGATGATTGTTCATGCAGTTGATCTGGTGCGCCTTCGTTTTGGCCCGCGCGAGCGCCGGCAGGAGCAGCCCGGCGAGAATCGCAATGATGGCAATAACCACCAAAAGCTCGATGAGCGTGAAGCCGGCTCGCTGCGCGTCGGTCCTCATAAGGGAATCCTCAGATAGTAAGCTGCCCAAGTTCCCAACGCGAGCCCTTTTGTTGGAAGGAGTGCGGCCGCCCCGGCCGCAGCAACACCGTGAACACCATGGATATCCTAAATCGAAGTCCTTAGCCAGGTCATGAGCTTCTGCCGCCGCGGACGGCGGCCTTCTCTGGATTTGAACCACACGTTCCTTGGGGATACCGTGCATTTCGGTGCCCGACCCCGCTTACATCGAATTCCATGCGCGCAGTGCCTTTAGCTTTCTGCGCGGCGCATCGTTTCCGGAGGAACTGGCCGAGCGAGCGGCCGAATTGGGTATTCCCGCGATGGCGCTCAGCGATCGCAATGGAATGTATGGCGCTCCACGTTTCTACGTGAAGGCGAAGGAGACCGGCCTTCGACCCATCGTTGGCGCGGAATTGACGATGGATGACGGCTCGATTCTCCCAGTGCTGGTGAAAACCCGTGCGGGTTACGCCAATGTTTGCCGGTTGCTGACGAACGCCCATCTCCGTTCTCCCAAAGGGGAAAGTTCGGTGCGATGGGATGAATTGCCGGAGTTTTGCGATGGGCTGATCGCGTTAACCGGAGATGAAGAAGGTCCTCTGAGTCGTTCTCTCATCTCGGGAAACGCTGATCAAACGGCCTCCCGATTATTGCGGATCTTCGGAAAAGATCGGCTCTACGTCGAACTGCAACGGCATCACATCCGTGGTGAGGAACGCATTCTAAAATCTCTAGTTAACATCGCGGAGAAGCACAGCCTGCCCGTAGTAGCGACCGGCGGAGTCCTCTACGCAAGGCGACCTGGCCGCGGTGTGCTCGACGTTTTTACCTGCCTCCGGAATCACACTCATCTCGATGCGGCCGGAACACTGCTGTCGCAAAACAACGAGCGGTTTCTCAAAACTCCCACGGAAATGCGGGAACTTTTTGCGGATCTTCCGCACGCGATCGAAAACACTCTCCGCCTGGCGGATCGTCTTGAGTTCACGCTCGAGAAGCTCGGCTACGAATTTCCAAAATATCCACTTGAGGCGGGGGAAACTCCCGAATCGGTCCTTCGTGCTCAAACCTTCGCGGGAGCACGCGGGCGCTACGGCGCCGTGCTGAGCGAGCCAGTCAAAAAGCAATTGGAGACCGAACTCGCACTCATCAACAAACTCGGCTTTTGCGGCTACTTCCTGATCGTCGCGGACATAGTCAAATTCTGTCGCGAGAACAATATCATGGCGCAAGGCCGCGGCAGTGCGGCGAATAGTGCAGTTTGTTACAGCCTCGGCATAACGGCGGTCGATCCGGTCGGCGGAAAACTTCTTTTTGAACGATTCCTCAGCGAGGGCCGCAAAAGCTGGCCTGATATCGACATTGATCTTCCCAGCGGCGACCGGCGCGAAGCCGTGATTCAGGAGGTCTATCGCCGCTATGGCAAACACGGCGCAGCGATGACCGCCAACGTCATCAGCTATCGCGGACGCAGCGCCGCACGCGAAATTGGCAAAGCGCTCAATCTTCAGAACGACATTCTCGATCGTTTCTCGAGTCTTTTTGCCAACGGCGATTTCCCGCACACGATGGATTTGCCCGCGCAAATCGAACAGGCGGGCCTTCCGCGCGAACATCCAAGGCTGCCAGCGTTTGTTTCGCTTTACTCCGCGATGTATGGCTTGCCGCGGCACCTTGGCCAACATTCCGGAGGCATGATCATCAGCCAGGGCACGCTCAGCTCCATTGTCCCGCTCGAAAACGCTTCGATGCCCGGCCGCGTCGTCGCGCAATGGGACAAGGACGATTGCGAAGAGATGGGCATCATCAAAGTGGATCTCCTCGGTCTCGGGATGATGTCCGTCTTGCAAGATTGCATTGAGCTCACTCGCGAACGGGGTCATCCCGTCGATCTCGCGCATCTCCCACAGGACGATCCGGAGACTTACAAGTTGATGCAGACTGCCGATACCATTGGCGTTTTCCAGATCGAAAGCCGCGCACAGATGGCCACCTTGCCGCGAATGAAGCCGAATTGCTTTTACGATGTGGTGATCGAGGTGGCGATCATCCGCCCAGGGCCGATCCAGGGACATCTCATGCATCCCTATCTCGCCCGGCGCTCAGGAAAGGAGAAAGTCTCCTACTATCACAACGACCTCAAACCAGTTCTTGAACGAACACTAGGCGTGCCGCTCTTTCAGGAACAAATGCTCAAAATCGCCATGGTGATGGCTGATTTCACCGGCTCCGAAGCAGAAGAACTTCGCCGTGCGCTCAGTTTTCACCGTTCGCAGGAGCGCATGCAGAAGGTGGAGGTCAAACTTCGTGCCGCCCTGGAACGAAAAGGAGTCGACGCGAAAACAACCGAAGACATAGTCAAAGCAATTAGCTCGTTTGCGCTTTACGGCTTTCCCGAGTCGCACGCGATCAGCTTTGCGCTGCTCGCCTACGCGAGCGCATGGTTAAAAGTCCATCGCGCTCCTGAATTCTACGCCAGCCTTCTGAACAACCAGCCAATGGGATTCTATTCGCCTGCCACGATCATCAAAGACGGTCGTCGCCGCAACGTTCGTTTCCGGCCAGTGAGTGCCGCCCTCTCCGACTGGCGTTGCACCATTGAACCGCAGGATTTCATCCGCCTCGGCTTCTGCGTCGTCCAGGGCCTTCGTTCAGAACTCGGTCAGCAAATCGTCACGGAACGTCGGCGCCGCCCGTTCGCTTCTCTCGATGATTTTAAACGCCGTCTCGGCCTTAACAAATCTGAACTGCGACGACTCGCCGAAATTGGTGCACTCAACTGCTTCGCCGAACACCGGCGCGAAGCGCTCTGGAATGCCGAACGCGAGGTTCCCGAGAACGACCTCTTCACCTTCACCATCGCCGAAGGTTCCTCACCCCTGCTCCCGATGAACGCCATTGAACGCCTCCGCGCTGATTACGAAGGTATGCGCCTGACGACAGGCCCGCATCCCATGGCTCTCATGCGCGCGCGCCTTCCAAACGCCTGGCGCGCCATAGATATTCCTCGCGGCCGAGACGGCCAGATCGTCTGCATCGCTGGTAACGTCATTTGCCGTCAGCGCCCCGGCACTGCAAAAGGTGTGGTCTTCATCAGCCTTGAGGACGAAACCGGCATCAGCAACGCGATCGTCAGCGCCGAACTCTTCGAAAAACTCCGCCTTGTTATCACGCAAGAATCCTTCCTCCAAATCACCGGTCGCCTTCAGACCCGCGAAAACGTTTTCGTCATCCAAGCTCAAAAAATTGAACGACTGGATGCGGAAAACCTTGTCGGCAGCAGCTCCTACGATTTCCATTAACGTTTGGAATTACATTTGCCATTTACCATACGAAAATGGTAATTTAATTTAGTGCCAAAAGATGTCATTCAGATCGATCGAGCGGGGCGCTTGGTTCTGCCCAAGCCGATCCGAAAGCGATTCAGTCTGAACCCGGGAGATACTCTTAAACTTTCCGTAGACGAAAATGGCATCCATTTGAAGCCTCAAGCGGCAGCGGGAGAAATTGTCCGGAAAGGCAGCGTCCTCGTCTTCACCGGGCAATTTGGAGAACGCGTCACGTCTGAGCTTGTGCAGCGCATCATCGACGAAGAGAGGGAACAGTTCGCAGAGAAGCTCCCTCTCCGCAAGCGATGAGATTCTTTCTCGACACAAACGTGCTGATTGCCGCCTTTCTCCAGGAACACGAACATCATGACCGCGCGCTCCCTCTGCTGAACGATATCCATCGCCAGAACGCGGAAGGGTTCACCAGTGCACATACCCTTCTGGAAATCTATTCAACATTAACGCGATTGCCTCGTTCCCCTCGCCTGCTTGCGGGGCAGGTCGCTACATTGATCCAGGAAAACATCGTGGCGCACATGAACGTTGTCGCCCTCACGTCCAAAGAATACGGAGCTTTGGTTCTGGCGCTCGGTCGCTACGGAACTTCTGGTGGTGCATCGTACGATTGCTTGCACCTCGAGTGCGCACGAAAATGCGCCGCTGATCGAATCTATACATTCAACCTGAAGCATTTTCAGGCTTTGGCGGCCACAGACATCCGCGATCGAATCGTCGCGCCATAAAAGCGTGAAGATATCGGTTATCTTCTGAGATCCGCGAAATGCCTCCTCATCTACTCCTTTTGAATCTCCCTTTCGTTCCGGCACAACATCTGAAATATTTGTGTTGTGAGTTTTGGGAGGGTTTGTTCGATCAGTTCACGCTGGGCGATGGCGCTCGCCTCAATTATTTTGCTCCTGACGGCATGCACAAATTTCCAAATTCTTGATTCAACCGCTCGTCCAATCTTCCTGTCTGTTTCAAACGAAAGAACCACCATAGACGGCGTCTACGTCAGATTTCCGCACGGGAGCTACGTGCCAGACTTCAAAACCAGGACCGGGTCTTATTACAGAGCGCCAGACAAGCTGGCGGTGACGCAGAACGGAGAGACTCGCGGGAGGACCGGCGGTTTGTACCTGCCGTCTCCCGAAGACCCTGATCAGCGGCAAGGTGCCTGGTTCGAAGAGAACGAGCCTGCAGCCGGAGAAATTAAAGTTATTGCTGCAGCGCCAACAAAGACCTATCGCTTTTCGGAATTGATACCGTTTCAAGTGCAGAACCCCTGATCCTTGTCGGCATCGAATTTAAACGTAAACCAAGGCGGAACCGCTCCATGTACCGTTTGCGCTTTGCTCCTGGCGGGTGTACAAGACCACACAGCAGCCTATGGCCTTAACACCGGTTCAAAAGGAGCTTCGCAAGATCGCGGCTGATTATCGTCGTTACCAAATTCTGCGAGGACTAGCCGCGAGCTGGGCTGTCGTCGCGGGGTTGGGGTTGTTTTGTCTTCTCATCTATTGGGCGGGCGGGCTGTTCATTCCTTATTCCGCAGCGATTCTGCTCGGTGTCGCCTTTGTTGCGGCCGCGTATGTTTTCTGGCGCAATGAACGCACTGATGTCGCTCTCCGCGAAATCGCCCGCCTGATTGAAAAGGACGATCCGAAGCTAAATACATTGCTCCTGGCCGCTGCGGAACAACAACCCGATCCGAAAACCGGTGAGCTGAATTTCCTGCAGACGCGTGTCATTCAGGAGGCGATCGAAGCGAACAGGCGCGCACCCTGGAACATTCAGTTTTCCAAACGCCTCGCTTGGGTGCAGACCGCTCACTTGCTTCTGCTCTGCGGATTGGCCGCAGTGGTTCTGGCGTGCGCCATGATAACTCCGCGCGGCTCTGCAGCTCAAACATTGGCGAAACTTGGTTTTGGCGTCGAGATCACTCCGGGCAATACCACCGTGGAGAAGGGCAGCACCGTCGCTATACTCGCGAAATTCCACGGCAACGCGCCCAGTGCTGTAAATCTGGTTTATCAAGCGGCGAACGGCGAAGAAAAGAAGCTCGCGATGGCCCGCAGCCTCAGTGATCCACTCTTCGGCGTAACGCTTCCTGAATTGCAGGAAAAAACCTTTTACCGCGTCGAATACGAAGGCAGGCAATCCGAACAATTCACCGCGGATGTGTTTGAATATCCCGATCTCAAACGCGCTGACGCAGAACTGAAGTTTCCTGAATACACCGGGTTTGCAGCTTCGAAGATTGAGGATACGCGCCGAATCACCGCCGTTGAAGGCACCGATGTCCGCTATACCTTCTTCCTGAACAAGGCGGTGAAAAGTGCGCGCCTGCTTGGGACGAATGACACTCGAATCGTTTTGACGAACAACGGCGCCAACGCGGTCCAGTACGCAGCGGATTTTCGCTTGCTCGAGTCGGGTCACTTCAAACTTGAACTCGTCGATGAGGCTGGGCGCACGAACAAGATTCCGCACGATTTCGTTTTCGCCGCGCTCGAGAACCAGCGACCGAAGATGAAGTTGAAAGCGCCGCGCGGCGATGGCCGCGTTTCGGCTCTTGAAGAGGTCGCTTTCAATGCGCAGGCGGAAGATGACTTCGGTCTGTCAGGTTATGGGCTTGCTTATCGAATGGCTGGTCAGGAAACGAAGTTGCTGAGTCTTTCCCAGGAGACGCCCACCACAAAGGGCCTGATTTCCAAGCCTCATGAATCACGCGACTTCGGCTGGATGCTCGCCCTGGAAAAAATCAAAGCGGAACCGGGTCAGCTCGTGAGCTACTACTTGTGGGCGGACGATCTTGGCCCGGATGGCAAACCGCGCCGGACCGAAAGCGATATGTATTTCGCCGAAGTCCGTCCGTTCGAGGAAATCTTCCGCGAGGGAGAGTCAGGCGGTGGCCAGCAGCAGCAGCAACAGCAGCAACAAAATCCCGCCACGAAACTGCTCGAACTTCAAAAACAGATCATTACCGCCACCTGGAATTTGCAACGTCGCGAGATCGGCGCGAAACCGACACCCGCATTCAAGAAGGATTCCGAAGTCGTTCGCGATTCGCAACAGCAGGCCTGGCAGCAAGCCGAGGAGTTAAAGGAAAAACTCAACGACGAAAAATCGCATGCGATCGTCGAAAACGTGATCACGGCGATGGATAACGCGGTCAAGAATCTCAAGACGGCCACTTCCCAGAACGCTCCCAAGTCTTTGCCCCCGGCGCTGGAATTCGAACAGAGCGCGTACCAGGGATTGCTTCGTTTGCAGGCGCGTGAGTACCAGGTTTCGCGCAGCAAATCGCAGGGCGGGCAACAGCAATCCAGCCGCGGGGAGCGCGCTCAACGTCAGTTGGATCAGTTGGAATTAAAGGAGGAGCAGAACCGCTACGAAACGGAATCGCAGGCCACGCCACTGCAGAGTCCTGAACAACGCGAGTCGCTGCAGGTTCTGAACCGCTTAAAGGAACTCGCGCGGCGTCAGCAGGACATGAGCGAGCGGCTGAAAGAACTTCAAAGCGCTCTGAACGAAGCGAAAACCCAGGAAGAAAAGGAAAAACTGGAACGCATGCTCAAGCGTTTGCAGGAGGAGCAGCAACAGATCGTTCAAGATACGGATGAACTGAAGCAGCGCATGGCGCAGCCGGAAAATCAGTCGCGGATGGCTGACGCGCAGAAGCAGCTTGATAAATCCCGCGAGCAGAGTCGCGATGCCGCGCAACAGTTGCAGGAAGGCAATGTTGGACAGGCTCTCAGTTCCTCCGCGCGCGCTCAAAAACAACTTCAGGACCTGAGCAACGATTTCCGCAAATCTACCTCGAGCCAGTTTTCCGAACAGATGCGCAACCTTCGCCAGGAAGCGCGCGAGTTAACCGAGAAGCAGGAACAGCTCCAGCAGAAACTCCAGGAGGTGCCCGAAACGCGCCAGCGCACCCTGAGCGACCAGGGCCCGCAAAAGGAAATCAAGGAAGGCCTCGCGCAGCAGCGTTCCGCCTTCACGAACATTCTCGAGAATATCCGGCAAGTCACTGAACAGGCCGAGGCTGCCGAACCGCTCCTGGCTCGCCAGCTTTACGAGACATGGCGCAAGGCCAACCAAACTGATCTCGACAAAAACATGCAGATCGCTTCCCAAGCGCTTGACCGAAATATCACGCCGATCGCGCGCGAAGCGTTGAAACGAACCGATCCCCCCGTCAAAGATTTGCGCGAAGGCGTGGAACAAGCCGCCCGCGGCGTGCTGGGGGACGAAGCCGAATCTCTCCGCTTTGCGGAAAAGGAACTTCAGGAACTGGCCGATCGCGTCCAGAAAGAGTTGGATCGTGCCCGTGGAATGGCCTCGACCAACGGTGGAACCAACATGATGGCTGCCGCTCGTGGTCAGGGCGGCACGAATTCCCCAGCCTCCTTTGCCCAGTCTGGTTCCACCAATCGCGCAGGCGCTCGCCAGTCAGGTGGCGAAAACGGACAGGAACAGGGGCCCGGCGGCGACGGCCGACTCGCACTCAACGACGCCCAGGGCCAGCAGCAGGGCGCACAGGAACAGGAAGGTCAATCGGGCCAGCAAGGACAACAAGGCCAACGCGGCCAGAGAGGTCAGCGTGGCCAACGTGGCCAGCAGAGCAATGGTCAGCAGAGCGGTGGCCAGCAACAACAAGCGAGCAACGAGCAACAACAGGGCCAGGGAGAGCAGAGCGGCGAAGAGAATGGCAGGCAACCGGGCGGCCAACAAGGTGCTCAACAAGCATCCGCTCAAGACCAACAACAAGGACAGCAAGGTCAAGAAGGTCAACAGGGACAACAGGGGCAGCGCGGACAAAGAGGTCAACGCGGCCAGAGTGGACGCGGAGGACAGGCCGCACAGCAAGGCCAACAAGGTGGCCAGCCTCAAGGTGGACAACCCCAACAGGGTGGCCAACAGCAGCAGCAACCTGGCACTCGTTTTTTCCAACAATGGGCCAATGGAGGTCGTGCCGGAGGTGGCGCTGTCACCGATGGTTGGAACGGCGGCCCGCTTACCGGCGCTGACTACACCGCATGGTCAGACCGACTCCGCAACCTGGAAGAGGTTCTCCAAAATCCCCAGCTTCGAAACCAGGCCGCCGAAATCCTCGACCGTGCGCGTGGTATCAGGATGGACTATACCAAGAGAGGTGTTGAACCTCGTTGGGATTTGGTGAACACGAACCTTTTGAAGCCGATGCGGATCCTTCAGACTCGCGTGACAGAAGAACTCGCTCGTCTCGGACCGCGCGACACTGTGGTTCCTGTTGATCGCGATCCGGTTCCGCAGAAATATACAGATCTGGTGAGCCGCTATTATGAGCGTCTAGGGAAAGATTGACTGCCGCATCGGGAAAACAGGCTAGTACCAGATTAAGGTTCCCTACGTAGGATTCGGGGCAATTTCAGGAGCTGCTGCTCTTGTTCAGCAGGAGGGATGAAATAGCTTAATCCGTAACTTCGGCACCGGCTGCCGGGAGCGGATGAAAAAGGATGGCGTCATATTTCTTCTGGAAAACAGCACAGACTATTTGTTCTGTCTGGACCAGGCCTTCCGAACTGCTCAGGTGCTCAACCCGTTGCGGGTCGCTCGTTACGGCAATGAAGCGATTCTTTATTTAAAGGGTGTAGGCATTTACGGCGACCGGAGTCACTACCCACTGCCCAGCCTCATCATCATCGACCTCACCATACCCGACGGCAGCGGCATGGCTGTCCTGGGTTGGATTCGTCGCCAGACGGAGTTTAACGAAGTGCCCGTAATTATTCTCGTGCACCCGTCCCAGGAAAAGTTTGTGCAGGACGCGTTCGATCGCGGAGCGAATGCCTATTACCTGAAGCGCGACGATTTGGCGGCACTTGCCCGAATGATTCGGACGCTGGAATTCTCAGCAGACCCGCTGCCTCAACCCCGGCGATCAAGCGAGGTCGTGTAAACCCGAGAGGCTGACTCATCCGTTGCGCGAAATGCGCTCCCGGAAAGCGCCTCCAGTCCGCAGGTCAGACGCGTGACGAAGACTTAAAGGTTGAACGGCTCTCTCGGACTTCAACTGCAGACAACTTCCTGCATAAACAGCGAGTTGTGCACTTGAGCCATTCCAATTCGGGAATTCCGATCAAGCTTGCTGAGCAGGCAGGTTGACGGATAGAAAATGAGCAGTGCCCCGTACACCCAAACAGGCCGGAAATGTTACGGTTCCCACTTCCGCAGGAACGCCTACCGTTTCCTCTCCCGCGCGAAAGTGGGTATTTCGCCTTGCCGCTCTGCTCCTCCCCCTTCTTCTTTTCGCTGTAATTGAAATTGGCCTGCGACAATCGGGGCATTACTGGCCAACGGATTTCTGGATAAAGGGGGAAAAGCCCGGCGAATTAGTTCCAAACACGCGGTTCGCGGATCGATTCGTCGGGCCGGTCCAGGCGCGCATGCCCCGCTCGACCCGAGTGATTGAACGGCCGCCGGAAAACACATTACGCGTGGTTGTGTTTGGCGAATCTGCCGCTTTAGGGGATCCCGAACCCGCATTTGGCATGTCCCGCTGTTTGGAGGCCTTGCTCGAAAACCGGTTCCCCGACAAAAAGGTCGAGGTCATCAACACCGCTGTCACTGCCCTTAACTCCTATGCCATTCGAGAAGCGGCGCGCAGTTCCCGGCGGTTGAACGCCGATTTTTGGGTGTTCTATGCGGGGAACAATGAAGTGGTGGGGCCTTTCGGTCCGGCGGCGGTTTCCTCTGGATCGCCTCCTTCGTTATTGACCGCGCGGTTGGGGTTGAAGTTGCGAGCGACCGCACTGGGACAGTGGCTCACCCACTGGCAGGGCCGCACCAGTGACGGCCTCTCTCTGACTCAGAGGTGGACAGGATTGGAACTGTTCGTGGACCGGCGAATCCCAGCCGAGGACCCGCGTCTTCAGACGATGCGCGACAACTTCAGGTCGAACCTGGGCGATGCTGTCAGGTTTGGGCTCGGGTCGGGAGCAAAAGTCTTGCTTGGGACAATGGCGGTCAATCTGGTTGACTGCGCACCGTTTGCTTCTCCGAGCCGCCTGACGACAAACGATGTGAAGTTCGCGCAGTGGGCTCCGGCGGCGGCGGCGGCACGAGCGGAGGACGAACGAGGCGCGGTGGCCGAAGCCGTCGCGGCATGGCAGAAGGCTGCCGCATTGTGGCCAGAGGACGCGGAAACGCGATACCGGTTGGGAATGGCGCGCTTGAATGCGGGAGATTCCACTACAGGGCGAGCGGATTTGGCAATGGCACGCGACCTCGACATGGTACGACTGCGAGCGGATAGCGGACTCAATCAAGTGACCCGCGATTTAGCGCAGTCACGCGCCGCGCAAGGTGTGAGACTGGTTGACGCCGATCGCTCTCTTCGCGGCACCGACCCGGAGCGTCCGCCTGGAATGGATACGTTCCTTGAGCACGTTCATCTCCGACCGGAAGGGAACTATCGCCTGGCGAGGATGTTTGCGGAAACGATTGCCGATTGGATTGCGAAGCCGGCTGGTCCGATAAACTGGCTCGATATGCAGTCTTGCTTGCAACGTCTGGGATGGAATCCTTTCGCCGAAGTGCGTTTGTGGCGTCAGGCACGAACGATCGTCGAACGGCCTCCCTTCACTCTTCAGAGCAACGGGGAACTGCGGAACCGTTTTTTCGATGACCGCATTGCAGAGGCGAATCGACTCGCCAGCGCCACGAATCTCAACAAGTACATCGGCTTGCTTCGTTCCACGGTCGATCAGCACCCGGAAGATTGGCATTTGCGGGAACAGTTCGCCCGCCTTTTCCAGACCGGACGGCGGTGGGCCGAGGCCAGTGATCAATGGTGGAGGGTCGTCCAGATGGCACCCGGCCACGTAGTCGGATGGTATCAATTAGGAGAAGCGCTTGCCGCCAGTGGAGACAAGGCCGGAGCAGAAAAGGCCTATGAAAAAGCATTAGTCATTCGGCCGGATTTTGTTGATGCCTACCTGGGTCTCGGCTCTGTCCTGGCCGAGACGAAGAAGTTCCCAGACGCTTTGCGGACGCTTGATCGTGCGCTTGCATATGCACCGGATAACCTGCAGGCGCAGGTCAATCGTGGAGTGGTGTTGATTGCGCTGCAACGAGACCAGGAAGCGGTGGCCGAGTTGAAGCGGGCCGCAGCCCAACACCCAAGCGCTGCAATTCCCCTCTTGCGCTTGGGCGAATGGCATGCCAACCACAAGGAATATGGAGCTGCGGCGGACGCTTATGCTGAAGCCGCGCGCCGTGAGCCAAATACTCCAGCCTTGAGACATCGGCTCGCGACAGAATTAAGCCGGGCCGGGCGAACGAACGAAGCAGATCTCGAATTCAGCAGGCTGGTCGAGCAGGTCCCGAACTCGCCTATCGTTCGGATGGACTATGGTGTGGCTCTGGCGCGACAGGAACGGTTCGCTCAAGCCAAGCTACAGTTCGAAGAAGGTTTGAAGCTTCAGCCGACCAACGCGCAGATGCAGGCGTACCTCCAACAAGTAGAAACGAAGCTCCACGAAAAATGATAACAGATGTGGGACCTCATTAAAGAATTCGCCCGCTTCCTGCGGAAGGAAAAGAAGTGGTGGCTCTTGCCACTGATCATCGCAATTATTTTGGTTGGCGCCGTCGTGGTGTTTACATCGAGTTCAGCGCTGGCTCCGTTCCTTTACCCTTTTCTCTAGTCGTTTTTCCCGATCGATGCGCTACGTCCTGGGTATCTCAGCGTTTTACCATGATTCCGCCGCAGCGCTGCTGGGCGATGGTAAAATTTTAGCGGCTGCCCAGGAGGAACGATTTTCCCGGCGGAAGAATGATGCGCGGTTTCCCCTCAAGGCCGTCGAGTTCTGTCTGAAACATGCAGGGGTTACCGCGGCTGATCTGGAAGCGGTGGCCTTTTACGAAAAGCCAATCCTGAAGTTCAGCCGAACACTGGAAACTTTTCTTTCTCTTGCTCCGCGCGGAGTCGGTGCGTTCACAAGGACAATGCCTGCATGGTTGGGCGACCGGTTATTTGTCCGAAAGATCGTTCGCGAAAACCTCAAAGGCGTCTCTGACGCAAAGGTATTCTTCACCCGCCACCACCAGGCACACGCCGCGAGCGCCTTTTTCCCTTCGCCATTCTCGGAAGCTGCCATCCTGACAGTCGACGGCGTGGGAGAATGGGAAACGACCATGATTGGCCATGGAACCGGCCAGCAAATTGAGGCTCGGAGCGAGTTGCGCTTTCCTCATTCTCTCGGGCTGCTTTACTCGGCGTTCACCGCGTATTGCGGCTTCCGCGTGAATTCGGGCGAGTACAAGCTGATGGGCCTCGCGCCTTACGGTGAGCCCACCTGGGAGGGAGCGATTCGCGACAATCTTTTTGAGCAGAAACCTGACGGGTCGTTTCGGCTGAACCTGCAATTCTTCGACTTGCTGGCTGACGACTACCTGAGCAACGAACGCTTCAACAAACTATTTGGCGGACCACCGCGAGAACCCGAGGCGCCACTGGAACAAAAGCACCTCGATATCGCTCGATCAATCCAGCAGGTGACGGAAGAAGCGATGTTAACTCTGGCCAGGCATGCGCACGCCGCGACCGGTTCACCGCGTTTGTGCATGGCTGGCGGGGTCGCGCTCAATTGCGTGGCCAACGGCCGAATATTGCGCGAAGGACCCTTTCAAGACATTTGGATTCAACCGGCGGCTGGCGACGCGGGTGGGGCGTTGGGCGCCGCTCTGGCGTTGTGGCATGGGCCCACAGAATGCGCTGGCTCGAACGAACCAAGGACTCCTCAAACGCCAGACGCTATGCAGGGCGGCTTTCTCGGGCCCGAATTCTCTGACACCGAAATCGAGGCGACTCTCCGGCAACACAAGGCGAATTTTCAATGGTTGAACGAACACGTACTGCTGGACCGCACCGCGCGCGCGCTCGCGTCCGGCGAGGTCGTCGGTTGGGTGCAGGGCCGGATGGAATTCGGTCCACGCGCTTTGGGACACCGTTCGATCCTTGGCGATCCGCGCTCTCCCAAAATGCAGTCCCTCATCAACCAGAAAGTGAAATTCCGCGAGTCTTTCCGTCCTTTCGCTCCTGCGATTCTCGCGGACCATGCCGCGGAGTATTTTGAATTGGACAAGCCCTCACCGTACATGCTCCTTGTGGCGCCGGTGCGGGCTTCGCAACGTCTGCCCGTCGACGAATCGGTTCGCGGGCTCGATCGTCTGAAGCTCGTCCGGTCCCTCATACCCGCTGTAACCCACGTCGATGGATCGGCTCGCATTCAAACGGTGAGTGAGGGAGAGAACCCAAGATTCTTCGCGCTGCTTCGCAAGTTTCAGAGCCTGACCGGTTGCCCGTTGCTCATTAACACATCCTTCAACGTTCGTGGCGAACCGGTCGTTTGTTCACCGGACGACGCCTATCGCTGTTTCATCAACTCCCGCTTGGATGGACTGGCGGTTGGCAGTTTTTTTCTCGAACGCTCGCAACAACCTTACGACTCACTTCCGGGCACTTTTGAATCCTTGCCAGATTAAATGTCCGCCAACAACCAAGTCCCGCAGCCGCGGCGCTCTTTGAAGTCCCGTTTCGAAATCGGAGCGTCTCTCATCCCACCCTTGGCGCTCCTTTACCTGGCCAGCAAAGCCGGATGGATCCCCACGCCGAGCAAAATCTGGCTTGCCGCAATGCCGGTTGCACTCATTGTCGGTATCCTCTTTGCCCCTTTGTTCGCAACGTGGCATCGGATATTTTCAGCGGGGCAAAGCTGGGTGGGGCGCCGCTTCTTGAAACTGCTGTTCGCCCTCGTTTTTCTTCTCACGATCGTTCCTATCGCGCTTTGGCTCCGTCTCCGCGGCCGCTCCTTCCTCGAATCTTCTTCGCGCGAATCATACTGGTCACCCCCGCGCCCGCCCGGTTCAATGAAGGACCAATATTGATTCGCACGTCTGTCGACGTCGAGCCCGGCCAGATCACATTCTGATCGAAGCATGCCGTCCGTCGATTCTCCTCGGGGCAGCTCTGGACAAACCAAGAGCGATGCTCGGGTTACGCTGGAGGTGGCGTGAACAACTCGATCACATGCCCATCCACATCCCGGAGGAAAACCTGCGTTGCGCCATCCGGACGGCGCACCGGCCCGCGCAGTTCTATACCCAACGACTGAAAGTGCTCAACCCACGGTCCAAGATCGTCAGCCTGCAACGCGAAATGGTTTCCTCGATTATGCGAATGCACCGGCACATCCCGACGACCAATAATGTGCAGTTCCTGTTGGGTGCCTAGGCGAAACCACGCGCCAGGAAAATCGAAGGCCGGCCGCGCCATCGCTTCGAGTTTTAGAACTTTCGAATAGAACTCGCAGCTCTTCTCCACGTTCTCGACATGGATCGCGACATGATTCAGTTCCAGGATTCGCATCAGGCGAGCCTATGCCGCCCTTCAGGCGGGGACAATCGCTTTGTCCGCGGGCAGCAGCGGCGTCGGTGGCTGCGGCGGCAGATGAAGAATTTCCCTGGCACGTGCGAGCGAGGCGTCTATATCCGCACAAACATTTTCCCTGCCCAATCGGTCGAGAAAACCTGCCTTGTCCATCATGAATAAAGGTTGAGTATGGGGCCCGCTTAAGATGAGATGCTTTCCGCGGCGGCTCAGACGGTCGTGCAGATCCTCCAGAGCGTTCAGGCCGGTTGCATCCATCGCGAGCACCTTGCGCATCCGCAGGATCAATACATCCGGCTCGTTCTTTAACCGCGCGAGCGCGCCCTCGAGCTTGTCCGCGGCGCCGAAGAAGAACGCGCCAAAGATTCGGTAAACCATGACGCCCGGTGGGATTTGCTTTCCGATGAGCGAGTGATGCGAGCCTTCGGTGTCCGTTTGCTCGTCGACCGCCGTGATTTGCGTCGTTTCCGAGACGCGTTTGATGAAGAGGATTGCCGCGAGCACCAGTCCGATTTCGACCGCCACCGTCAGATCGATCACCACTGTCAGGAGGAACGCCGCCATGAAAACGACAGCATCGCTCCGTGGCCACTTCGGGAGACGCGCAAAGTTGTGCCATTCGCCCATGTGCAACGCGACGTTCACCAATACCGCACTCAGCGTCGCGAGCGGAATGAATTTAGCCAAGGGCGCCGCCACCAGAATAATCACGAGAAGTGTCAGCGCGTGTGTCATCCCGGCAATAGGCGAACGCGCGCCTGATTTAATACTCGTGGCCGTGCGGGCAATCGCACTGGTGGCGGCAATGCCTCCGAATAGCGGACTCACGATGTTCGCAATTCCCTGGGCGATCAGTTCCTGGTTGGAGTCGTGACGGTCATCCGTCATCCCGTCTGCCACGACGGCGCAGAGAAGAGATTCGATGGCGGCGAGCAAAGCGATGGTAAAGGCGGGCTGCACGAGCGTGGAGAGACTTTCCAGCGAAACTTTGGGGAACTGAAGCGCCGGTAGCCCCTGGGGAATTCCTCCAAACTTGCTGCCAATCGTTTCGACCGGCAATTGAAACAGCGCCACCGCGAGAGTCCCCAGAACGAGTGCAATGATGGACCCCGGAATGCGGCGCTGCAGTTTTTTTGGCCAGAAAAGAATGATCGCGAGCGATGAGACGGCTAGAGCCACTGTCGGCCACTGCAATGTTCCGAAGTGTTCCGCCAAGAGACGCATCTTCTCGATGAACTCCGAGGGAAGCGCTGGCGTTTTTAGCCCAAAGAAATCTTTGATTTGCGTACTAAAGATGAGCACCGCGATCCCGCTGGTGAAACCCATCGTTACGGGATAAGGAATGAACTTGATCATTGTGCCGAGCCGAGCGAAGCCGAGAACCATCAGCATCACTCCGGCCATCATGGTGCAAATCGCGAGGTTGGCCGCGCCATATTTGGCAGCGATCCCGTAAAGGATCACGATAAAGGCGCCGGTCGGCCCCCCAATACACACACGCGTTCCACCGAGCGCGGAAATGATGAAACCCGCGATGACCGCCGTGAAAATGCCAGACTGCGGCGGCATCCCTGATGCGATGGCAAACGCCATCGCCAGCGGTAATGCGACCACTCCGACAGTCAATCCCGCGATCAAATCGGCCGCGAGATCTTCGCGGCGATACGTTTTCACCACGTCGAAAAGACGCGGACGAAATGAAATTTTTGATTTAACAGCTTCCGATTGCTCCACAAACAACACTGCCTTTCCAACTGCTATATCGATACGAATACGCGAGCTGGCGAGCAACGCAATTTTGGCGAACCCCCAACCATTTTTTGCTCTGGCGCCTTTCGAAGGCCAAAAAAAGGTCAGGTGGGAAGGGGATTCCCGACATTGATACAATTCTTGAGGCAATACGCGGCGTTCGCTACGTATTTGTCCGCCCAGGTGCGAAGAAGCGCGCGATCATCGGAACTGAGAGTCCGAACCACTTTGGCTGGACTGCCGAGGGCCATCGAGCCTGGAGGGATAATAGTGCCCTGCGTCACCAAAGCATTCGCGCCGACGATGCTTTGCGCCCCGATCACTGCGCCGTCCAGGATCGTTGCGCCCATTCCAATCAGGCACTCGTCTTCCACCACACAGGCGTGCACAATCGCAGAGTGGCCGACTGTCACGTGGCGACCGATCAGGCACGGGTAATCATCCGCCAGATGCACGACGGCGTTGTCCTGGATGTTCGAATACTCGCCGACAACGATGCGGTTGATATCGCCACGCAAAACAGCGTTGTACCAGACGCTGGAATGGGCGCTCAAAGTCACGTCGCCGAGAACCACAGCGGTTTTCGCGATATACACGCCCGCGCCGAGGATCGGTTGCTTGCGCAGGAAGGTGTCGAGTTGTTTGTCGATATTCGAGAAGTTCACCGAAAGAGGAATTCTTTGGAATTAAGCAGGCTCCACGCAATGTCTTCAAGGGCGGCACGACGATCTTGTGCGTCCCCCAAGTACGAGACCAACTTCGACAACTCCCCACCGGATGGCGCACGGGTCAGAACAGACCAATAGAGGTCAGTAACAATCTGCTCGTTCGATTTTTCACTGGCGAGCAATTTGCCGAGAGCATTTTCTTTTGCCGCCAACATCTCGTTCAAGACCGGTCCATTCATCATCTGGAAGGCCTGTCCCATGGTTGGCTCGCATGCCCGTTCGCATTCGGTCGGGAGAAGGCGCGGCGGCTTGCCGAAGGAGGCCAAAAATTGATCGACTTCGGATTTGTGTTCGTCACGTTTTCGTTCCGCAAGAGCTCCGGCCAGTTGCACCGCTCGCGTCCCGAGCGGGTTGCCGACAAAATGCGCCGGAACTCTCAGTGCTTCGCTTTGTGAATCGAGAAGTTGCTCCGCGCTTAGCCGGCGCACTAACGAGTGTGAAAAATTCGCCTCATCGGAGCCGTTCGTCTCATTCGGAATTGAGGAAAGTTGATAAGTGCGGGAATTCATGATCACCCGAATCAACTGCCGCATATCGAATCCGTGATTTACCAGATCCGACGCCAAAGCCTCGAGCAATTCAGGATGGGATGGCGGGTTCGATGCACGAAAATCGTCGAGCGGCTCAACGATGCCGCGGCCAAACAGGTGATACCAGATTCGGTTGGCCTGAGCTTTCGCGAAAAACGGATTGGTCGGTGACGTTATCCAATTTGCCAGCGCAGTGAGTTCGTCCTGGTTACCTGCATCGCAGTTTTTCAATTCGCCGAGGAAGCGCGGCTTCGCTGAGGAACCGGTCCGGGGATTTTTCACTTCGCCCGAGGCGGTGACGTACACGATCTGTTCACCCTTGAACTCGTGGCCATCCACTGTGTCGCGCCGGCGGTTTTCCAGAACCTTGTAACCGATGCGCGCAAACACCCGTTGCCAATCGTAGTAATCATCCTGTGTCCAGCGGTCGAACGGATGGTTGTGGCACTGCGCGCATTGCACGCGCGTTCCGAGAAAAAGCTGTGCGACCGCTTCGCCCCGTTCTTGAGCGGTGCGGGTCGCGCGATAGAAGTTACCGGCGGGATTTTTGTAAGTGCTCCCGCGCGCGGCAATGATTTCGCGCGCGAATTGGTCGAGCGGCTTGTGCTCGGCAATGCTTTGTCTTACCCACTGGTGAAACAGTTCGATTCCTTTCCGGTCAAGAAGTCGCTCCTCAGCGCGCAACAGGTCGCACCATTTCAGTGCCCAAAATTCCGCGAACTCGGGACGTTCCAGAAGCTCATTGATCAAGCGGGATCGCTTGGTCGGAGACTGATCCAGAACGAAGGAGCATGCCTTTTGGGCCGACGGGATCATTCCGAGCAGATCGAGGTACGCTCGCCGGACGAAAGCCTCGTCGGTGCACAGATCCGAGGGGTTCACCCGCAACCGTTCCAGCTTCGCGAAGATCGCATAATCTATGTAGTTGTTCGGCCGCGGATTGGCCCAAACGTAATTTGGACGTTCCGGCACGAACGCAAGACGCACCGGAAGTTGCTGATTCAAATAGCGCACCAGGACAGTTGTTTCGCCCGGTCCTTCGCTGCGCACCAGTCCACCAGGCGCGATTTTCACCGCTGGGTTTGCTGACTCGTAAACTGCGACCGAGGTGACGTCGCGCCTGCTTCCATCCGAAAAGACCGCGCGAGCGGAAACCTGAACTTCATTCGACGGAGCCAGAAGCGTTGCCTCCCCTGGCGCAACTTCCAGACGCTGGAGGGTGGAGGCCGTCGCCAGATCATTCGAAGCTCCCTGCCCGATCCATTTGATCAACGCATCAAATTCCCATGAATTCGTTTTGAACCGTTGTCCGCCCTCGTGCGCAAGCTGAGTTGTCGGCTTCAGGAGAATTAAACTCTGCTCCGGCTCCGAGAGATTTACCCGTCGGCCAAACTGATCGCGAGTCAGCGCGAGATAATCCAGATCAGCGCTCTCACCACGGAGTGATAATTTAAAACCGGCTTTGCCGTTCGCATTCCCATGACACGGGCCTGCGTTGCAGCCAGCCTTCGACAGGACTGCCATTATGTCATTGCGGAAGGAAACTGCCTGCTCGCCCTGGCTGCTCAGACAGAACAAGAGCAAAAGAATCGGCCAGCAATGGCTTGAGGCTTTGAGTTCGTTCACGCGGTTTCAAAGTTTAAACAACTCAGATTCGGCTGTCGAGACACCCGAATACGGAAATACGTACACCTACCTTTAAATCATTAGGATACTATCTCTTCCCAAATGTGAACCGACGCTTACAATATGAGCCTACTCACATGACTGCCGCTGCCTGCACAATCCGAATCGCTGTAGCCGAGGACCACAAACTGGTTCGCGAAGGTCTCAAGGCGCTTCTCAAATCCGAACCTTGCTTCGAGCTGATCGCAGAAGCGAGCGACGGTCTCCAGGCGGTGGAAATCGTCGAGAAGCAAAAGCCCGACGTTTTACTCCTTGATCTGCGCATCCCTCGCCTGCACGGCATCGAGGTGCTCCGCCAACTACGCGACCAACATCACACCAAGGTCGTCGTCGTCTCCATGCATTCGGATGAACCCTACGTAATCGAAGCATTGAAGAACGGGGTGAACGGTTACGTGCTGAAGGATTGCCCCTCCACAGAACTCGTTCAGGCCATCCGCACCGCAGCGACTGGCGGTCAATACCTGGCAGAATCGCTGCGGCAAAAAGCTATTTCCGCGACCCTCAAACGTCTCGTGCCGGGAGTGCGCGGGCCGCAGCTCACCAAACGCGAATTGCTCGTCCTCGAACTGGCCGCTGAAGGAAAAACCAGCGCTGAGATCGCCTCGTCCCTTTTCATCAGTCGCCGAACGGCTGAAGCGCATCGCGCGAACCTCATGAAGAAGCTCGGGCTCAAGACCCAAACTGACCTTGTTCTCTACGCGGTGCGGAACGGGATGATCAGTCCCTAATTGCCATTTCGATTCGCGTCCTCAGCCCAACGTTGTATAAGTTTCCGCCGTGATGCGGACAAAATTTCTTTTTGCGACGTGGGTGCTCCTCGGGATCGGTTCGCTTCTGCACGCGGCAGATGGCAATGCGCAGATGGATCACGGCCGGGATTTGTATTTCCGAAATTGCCTCATTTGCCACCAACTCAACGGTCAGGGCGTTCCCGGCACTTACCCTCCGCTCGCGAAATCGGATTATCTCATGGCGGACCGCGAGAGGAGCGTGCGCATTCTCTGCGAAGGGCTCAACGGCGACATCGTCGTGAACGGAAAGAAATTCGGTGGCGCGATGCCTCCGGTTGTTCTGGACGACGGGGAAGTTGCGGACGTTCTCACCTACGTTCGAAATTCCTGGGGAAACACGGACGAGCCTCTGACCGCCGACGAAGTGAAAAAAGCCCGAGCTAAAACGCAGATTCCCACCTACGCAAAACTTCTCGAGGCCGGCACTTATCAACCCCTTCCGCCTGCGCCGAAAGGATGTACGTTGCGCGAAGTTGTTCGCATGACCACTCATGGCGTGCGCATGGCGAGCGACGGCACCGGGCGCGTGATTTACGTGTTGATCGAAAATGGCGATGTCTGGCGTTTGGAACCGCAGTCCGGCGCATTTCGACAGATCATCTGGGCGAAGAACTACTTGGATCGTAAACCTGGCGATACGGCCGCACCTCTCTTCGTACTGGGCATGGCACTCAGCAAAGATGGCCGTCTCTACATCGCCTCGAATCAACCGAACAATCTCAAACCACCGTTCCAAAACCGCGTGACGATTTATCGGACGACCAGCACTCAGGACGGCGATCCCGCAGAACCGAAGGTTTGGTTTGAGAAATCCTATCCCGGAAACAGTGCTTACGTTCACGGAATGGAACACATCGCCTTCGCTCCCGATGGGATGCTCTACGCGGGCAACGGCGCTCGCACAGACGCCAACCAGATCAATCCCGATCCGAATTATTACCAGGGCGGCGAAATGGAGCTTACCTCATCGATCTGGCGGCTCGATCCGAAATCGGAAAATCCGGAGATCGAAGTCTTCGCGCGCGGCGTGCGAAACGCGTACGGGTTTTGCTGGAACGACAAAGGCGAGATGTTTGCCACCGAAAACGGGCCCGACGCCGACGCGCCGGAAGAACTGAATTTAATTGAGAAGGGCAAGCATTACGGCTTCCCTTATCGCTTCGCAGATTGGAAAAAGAAAGCCTATGAGCATACGCCGGACGCCCCCGCCGGATTGGAGTTCACCCTCCCCATCGCGAACCTCGGACCCGACGGCGGGTACGATGGGAAGCCTATGTATACCTTCGATCCCCATTCGGGACCAGGCGGCATTGTGTTCCTCGGAGAAGATTTCCCGGCCGAATGGCGTGGAAGTCTTATCCTGAACCGTTTTGGCAATTTCATCCGCACTCCCAAGGACAACGTCGGTTTCGATCTTCTCCAGGTGAAACTGGAAAAGAATGAGAAAGGCATTTACCAGGCTCACATCTACACCGTCTTAAAACCACTCGGCCGTCCCATCGACGTGCACCACAGCGGCCACGGCAAACTCTACATCTGCGAATACTCGCGGCCGACCAATAACCAGGGCTCGTTTGCTTTGCCGGGGCGAATTCTCGAACTGTCTTTCGAAGATGCGCGATAGGCTAAACGCGCTCTTCACGATCGGATTCACCGGCAAAACAGCCGAGGACTTCTTCGGCCGCTTGCGCAAAGCTGGCGTCAAACGGGTGGTCGATGTGCGGTTGAATAACGTTTCGCAACTGGCTGGATTCAGTAAACGCGACGATCTGAAATTCTTTCTCAAAGAGATCGGTGGGATCGACTACGTCCACGTTCCGATGCTCGCGCCGACGAGCGAGATGCTTGATGAGTATCGTAAAACCAAGATCGGTTGGGATGCATACGCGGCGAGATTCAACCAACTTCTCGAGGAAAGACGGATCGAACGGGAGATTTCCCCAGAATTATTACGAGAAGGCTGTCTTCTGTGCAGCGAAGACAAGCCGCACCATTGTCATCGTCGGCTCGTCGCAGAGTATCTCCAAAAGCACTGGGGCAATTTGGATACTGTCCATCTATGAAGTAATCGTCCCAGTCGGATCAGGGACCTTTCCTCGCGGGCAGTTGGCGTGTTCGCCGCGGAACATTGTCCATTAATACCGGGCAGCTCTCCAAACGCGAAGCCACCCGGGCTTCTTTTGATGGCACCAGCTTCTTTGTCTTCGTCACACGATCTTCTAGCTATACGATCAGTTCCTTGATCACGTTTGCTTGCTCGACGCCGGTGAGACGCTGGTCGAGGCCCTGGTATTTGAAGGTGAAGCGTTCGTGGTCCATGCCGAGCAGGTTCAGGACGGTGGCGTGAAAGTCGTGAATGTGGACCGGGTTCTCGATGATGTTGTAGGAGAATTCGTCGGTTTCGCCGTAGATCGTTCCGGGACGGGAACCCCCTCCGGCCATCCACATGGTGAAGCAGCGCGGATGATGATCGCGACCGTAGTTTTCTTTGGAGAGGCCGCCCTGGGAGTAGATCGTGCGGCCGAATTCGCCGCCCCAGATGACCAGCGTGTCGTCGAGCATGCCACGCGATTTGAGATCCTGGACGAGGCCGTAGCAGGCCTGGTCGATGTCTTTGCATTGGCTCGGCAGACGGCCAGCGACGTTGGAATGGGTGTCCCAATTGTTGTGGTACACCTGGATGAAACGAACGCCGCGCTCGACCATCCGGCGGGCAAGCAGAACGGTTTGAGCGAATGTGCCGGGTTTCCGGGCTTCGTCGCCGTAGAGTTGATAGGTGCTCTCTGGTTCGTTGGTTGTGTCAGTCAGTTCAGGGACACTCGACTGCATCTTGAAAGCCATCTCGAACTGTTCGATACGCGTATGCGTTTCGGGATCGCCGACGAGTTGATAGTTTAACTCGTTCATCTCGCGAAGGCCGTCGAGAGTTTTTCGGCGGACTTTCGCATCAACGCCGGGAGGGTTGTTAATGTAAAGAATGGGATCGTTGCCCGTGCGGAATGAAACGCCGGAGTGAATTCCGGGCAGATAACCGGAGGACCAGAGACGCGCGGAGATCGCCTGCATCTGCTCGGTGTTGGTGGGCTTCGCCACAAGCACCACAAACGTGGGGAGGTTCGCATTCAAGCTTCCCAGACCGTAGCTCACCCAGGATCCCAGGCAGGGGCGGCCGGTGATCTGGTTACCGGTTTGCATATAGCAAATCGCGGGCTCATGGTTGATCGCTTCGGTGTGCATCGAGCGGATGAAGCACATGTCGTCGACCATTTTCGCGGTCCAGGGCAGGAGCTCTGTCACCCACATGCCGGATTTGCCGTAACGGGCGAATTTGTATCTGGAAGGCGCGATGGGGAAGCGTGCCTGGCCGGAGGTCATCGTGGTGAGGCGCTGCCCCATGCGAACGGATTCGGGAAGATCTTTGTCATACCATTCGCCCATCACCGGCTTGTAATCGTACAAATCCATCTGCGGCGGGCCGCCGACCATGTGCAGGTAGATCACGTTCTTTGCTTTCGGGGCAAAGTGCGGGCCGACCGTTACATTTTTCGGCGTGTTGCCCATGACCAGGCGCGGCGCGAGGCTGGCGAGCGCGGCAGATCCAATGAAGCTCGCCCCTTTGCTTAGAAACTGGCGGCGCGTTTCGTAACGAACGTAATCGCGAAATGGGTTGGGAAGGTTCATGGGCTTACTTGTTGAGGGTTTCATCCAGGTTCAGCATTTGATTCACGACCATGGTGTAGGCCGCGAGTTGAACCGGTTCGAGTTTCGGATCGGGCTTGGATTCGCCGGTTCTAATCAAGGTTTCCGCGTCTTTTTCGGCATCCTTGTAGTGGGCCTGCAAATCAGACAGAACGTTTTCCACGATGGGACGCTCCTTATCGCGCAAAGGACGCGCGAGAACGCGTTGTGCGATATAGTCCAGACGTTCACTCTCCGAGTTGCAATTCTGGAGGGTATGCTCAGCCAACTGGCGGGCGGCCTCAATATACTGAACGTCATTCAACGTCGCGAGCGCCTGGAGCGGAGTGTTCGTGCGTTCGCGGCGCACAGTGCAAACCTCACGTGGTGGCGCGTTCATCACTTCCAGCGAAGGAGGCGGGGCCATGCGCTTCCAGAACGTATAGAGGCTGCGACGATAGAGCTTCTCGCCGGAATCGCGTTTATAATTTCGCGTGTCACTCTCAGCCATGCCAACCGTTTCCCAAACGTTATCTGGCTGGTAAGGCTTCACACTCGCACCACCGATGCGCTTGCTCAGGAGGCCGCTCACACAAAGGGCGTAGTCGCGCACCATTTCTGCGTCCATGCGGAAGCGAGGACCGCGGGAGACGAAGCGATTGTCGGGATCTTTGGCGATTTTTTCCGGCGTCATCGTGGCGGCCTGACGATAGGCGGACGACATCACCATCAGCTTATACATATGTTTGATATTCCAGCCGCTCTCGCGAAACTCGACGGCGAGCCAATCGAGCAGCGCCTGGTTTGAAGGTAATTCACCACTCACACCAAAATCACCCGAAGTCCGGACGATGCCGGTGCCGAAGATTTCCTGCCACATGCGATTAACCGTCACGCGCGCGGTCAACGGTTGGTCCGGTTCCATCAGCCATTTGGCAAAACCAAGACGGTTGCGCGGAAGATCCTCCCCAAATGCAGGCAACAGCTTCGGTGTGGCGGGCGAAACCTTGTCGCGGCGTTTATCGTACTCACCGCGATAGAGCACGTAAGCCGCGGGCTCAGTATCTTTCTCGTTCATCACGTGGGCAACAGTACCGCGTTTTTTGATATCGCGTTCTTCCTGTTCGAGCCCGGCCAATGTTTTGGCCATCCCGATGTACTCGTTGTCGTAATTATTCAGATAACCGTCAAACACCGTCTTCTGCTCCTCGTCCGTGCGCGCTGACTTGGACACCAGATACGCGAGCCGCGGCTTCTCTTTGAGTGTGGAGATCTCATCGGCTTTCACAACGCGCGTATAGATGCGCAAATCCTGCAGACCAGCTTTTTCGAGAGCGCTGCCTTTGCTTCGTTGGCCGATCTTGAACGGGACCTTCGTTTTGATCGTCCCTTCGAGTTTGTTGTTCGGGTATTCGACCTCCTGAATTCTCCCGTCCACGTAAATGTTCACCCCTTCACCCTTGCTCGAACCGTCATAGGTCACGAAAATGTGAGTCCACTTGTTCGGCTCGATCGCTTTCTTCGCCGAAACCTTCAACGCATTTTCGGGCCATTTGCTCACGATGTGCGTTGCGGGCCGGCCATTGTCGAACCACAGATCCCAACCTTGGTATGCGTCATCCTCGTCCATGCGCGAAAAGAGCGATCCGTTCTTGTTGTCCGGGTTCAACTTCACCCACGCGCCAAACGAAAACGCCTGGTCGCGCTCAAAATCACCCGCTTCGGGAATGCTCGGCACGTTAGCCTTGCTTGTGACGAAAGCCGACGGCGAAAGCACACCTTCATAAGTTCCGCCCAGCGCCAAAGTTTTCGGATACCCGTTCACGAAGACGGAAATGGTCGGAGAGACATTCTCCTTCAACGGTGCCGACAGAACCATGCCTTCAACGGGCACGCCTTCGACAATCTTGCCCGGTTCTGCTTTCGCCAGCCAGGCGTTGAAATCGTCCAAAGCGCCCTGGCGCCGACGATCCACTTTGCCTTTGGCAACTTTCTTTGCTTCAGGCAACTCTTCCCAGCGTGAACGGTCCTGTTTAGTGGGAACAACGATCACCGGCGGCGTGTCCTTCTTGTTTCCATCCATCGCCGGCTGCGTGGTGTTGTTAAAAAATGCCGACATTTCGTAAAACTCACGCTGCTTGAGAGGATCATACTTGTGGTCGTGGCAAACCGCGCAGTTCGCGGTTAACCCCATCCAGACGGCGCAAGTCGTTTCCGTTCGATCGCGCGCATAGAGGACCAGATATTCTTCGTCGATGGCACCCCCTTCGCTCGTAGTCATGTTGCAACGGTTGAACCCGGTCGCGATGCGCTGCTCCATGGTCGGGTGTGGCAAAAGATCGCCCGCGAGCTGTTCGATGGTAAACTCGTCGAACGGCATGTTCTTGTTGAAGGCGTTGATGACCCATTCGCGGTAGGACCACATCTCGCGATAATTATCGAAATGGATTCCGTTGGAATCCGCGTAACGCGCGGCATCCAGCCAATAACGCGCACGATGCTCGCCGTACTGCTCTGAATTCAGCAATTCGTCCACCAGGTGCTCGTAGGCATTCGAAGTCGTATCTTTCAAAAACGAATCGACCAGCGAAGGCTCCGGAGGCAGACCCGTCAGGTCGAGGCTTACCCGCCGCGCCAGGGTACGACGGTCCGCTTCTTCAGCGGGTTCGAGGCCTTCCTGTTCCAATCGCGCCAAAAGAAAAGCATCGATAGGGTTCTTTACCCATCCTTCATTTTTGACGTTTGGGACCGAAGGTCGAGTCGGCGCGAGAAATGACCAATGAGCTTCGTACTTTGCCCCGCTTTCCACCCATCGCTTCAACATCTCCTTTTGTTCGGATTTGAGTATCTTTTTTGATTTTGGCGGCGGCATCCGATCGTCGTCATCCGAAGTAAGAATACGCCGAATTGCTTCACTCTCGTCCGGCTTGCCGGGCACGATGGCAGGCTTGCTGTCCTTACGCGTGGCCGTCGCAGCTTCGAAACTGTCGAGCCGCAGATTTGCTTTTCGCGCGGCTGAATCAGGCCCGTGACAGGTGAAGCAGTTTTCCGAAAGAATAGGACGTATATCGCGGTTGTAGCTGAGATCCCCTGACTTCGAGGCCCCTGAAACAGAGAGACTTCCAATCGACGCGATCAACACAAAGACGCTTGGAGCTGAGAGCTTCATTGAAAGATTTGACGATACGTTTGATCGAGCCATTCGGCAAAAAATCTTTCCGCGGGAAAATGCGGCATGTGACTCCGTCTGCTAAAAAATACAGCCGGTCAGAAATCCGAATGTGGGGGAGGCCGCAATGGACCGAGATCGCAATGCACTTCCTGTGCTTAGCGCGCAGTCGAGATTCATACCAACGCTGAACCACTATTCCATCGCTCTGCCCCAACCTAAGAAGTGGCCGGCCGCAACAACGTTTGATCGACTTGAGGTTCGCGAAGGGGCACGGTGCGTCGGCGCCAAAATCGTCCCTGGCTCCAATCATCGAAGATTGAATAGCTGATCGGAGTGACCAGAAGCGACAAGAGCAGGCAAAGCATCTGCCCGCCGATAATAACCTTTGCCATCGATGCGCGTCCGGCGGCACCGGGACCCTGTCCCAACGCAATGGGAATCATCGAAGCTACCAGCATCATCGTGGTCATAAGAATGGGGCGCAACCGGGCGCGATTCGCCTGTATAATCGCTTCCTCGCGTTCCACTCCGCGCGCGCGCAGTGTGTTCGTGTAGTCCACCTGCAGAATTCCGTTCTTCTTCACAATGCCGAACAGCATGAACAGCCCGAAAATCGCGTAAATATTCAAGGGTTCATTCAAAAGAATCATGGTGATCAACGCGAATGGCAGAGAAAGAGGCACGGCCAGAAGGATGGAAACGGGGTGAACGAAATTCTCGAATTGCGCCGCGAGGATCATGTACATGAAAACCATCGCCAGCCCGAATGCGATCAGAAAATTCTGCCCGGTTTCCTGCAATGTCTTCGCGCGCCCCGTGAAGATCACGTTGTAGCCCGGCGGCAGAGACACCTCACGCACGATCTGCTGCACCTCCTGCATCGCTTCACCCAACGGCTTGTCCGGCCCAAGGTTGGCCACAATCGTCACCTTACGCTGACGCTGAAAACGGTCGATCTGATTCGGGCCGCGAGCTTCCTGGAAATTTACGAGATTCACCAACTGCACCAGTCCTTCGGTCGGCAATCGCAACGTCACGTCTTCCAATGCTTCCTGCGTGCTGCGGCCGCTGGGATCGGCCCGCAGCCAAACGTCGAAGAGATCATCGTTTTCACGATACGTTCCAACAATAATGCCGCCGACCAATGTCCTGAGCGTGTCCGCAATATCCTGCACCTTCAGACCGAACCAGCTCGCTTTTTCGCGATCGATATTCACGCGGAGCTCCGGTTTCCGATTGGCGAGGGTCGAATCGACGTCGACCAAACCTTGCTTCGCTCGCATCCGACCCATGATCTGATCCGCGTATTGGGTGAGTTGCTCCAGATCGGGTCCAAGAAGATTGAATTGCAAATCGGCGTTGCGCCCGCCGCTCCCGCCAATGTTCGAAATGAACTGCACGCTGCTGCGCAAATCTGGAAACTGTTCGAGGATCTTGCGGGCCATCCCCATCGCCTGAAACTGCGACCAGCGGCGGGTCCTCCCCGTGATTTTCGAGACAAGTCCGCCCAAATCCGGCAGGCGGCAATAAATCGTGGCGATGGTCACGTCTCCTTCGCCTTTCCCAAGACGCCCGGAGGTGTTGCCAATCGTGATCAGCGTTTGGATCACAACGGGTTCATTATTGATCCGCAGCGCTTTCACCTTTCGCTCAATTTCGGCGCACACTTCCGCAGTCCGCGGAAGGTCCGATCCTTCCGGAGTTTGCAACGTAATTTCGAACTCGCTCGAATCGTCCTGCGGAATGAACGTGAATTTCGTCCATTTCCCGAGCACGAAAATTGAGGCGAAACAGAGGCCCGAACTGAGCATGATCACCCACCGATGATTCAAGCTCCAACGCAGCACCCAGATGTAATGCGTCGAAAGCCATTGCATTAACGGTCCGCCGTGCGCTTTCTTCTCCCGTAAACGTTCATCGTCTGTGTGCTTCAGGAATCGCGAAGAAAGCATTGGCGTGAGCGTGAATGAAACAAACAACGAAATCATAATGGCGAAGGCAACCGTCACGCCGTAGCTGGAGAAAAACATTCCGACACGCCCCTTCATGAAGGCCAGTGGCAGGAATATGACCACGAGCGACAGAGTGGTTGCCGTCACTGCCAGCGCAATTTCTCGGGTGGCATATCCAGCCGCTTCAATTCCGCTCCAACCTTTTTCCTCCATCGTTCGGTGGATATTCTCAAGCACCACGATGGCATCATCGATCACGATACCCACCGCGAAGACCAGTCCGAGCATGGTAAAATTGTTCAGTGTGTAGCCCATGGCTCGCATGAGGACGAAGGTCGAGACAAGCGACGCCGGAATCGCGACTGAAGCGATCACCGTGCCGCGCCAGTCATGCAGAAAGAGGAAAGTCGTGAGGGCAACGAGCACCGCGCCGAGCAAAAGGTGGAAATTGATTTCTTCCAATGAGCGTTCGATAAATCGCGATTGATCGCGCACGATTTTCATCTGGAAATCCCCTGGAACAATCGCTTTCAGCTCCTCGATGCGATGCTTGACCGCGTCAATCACCTTCACTGTGTTACTGCCGGACTGCTTGCGCACGACGAGCGTCACGCAGTTTACCCCATCCGCAGTCGACAGCGTCCGCGGTTCCTCAATTGAGTCCTCGACGTTTCCTACATCGCGCAGATAAATCGATTTTCCCGCTGCATTGGTGATGATCAGATTGTTGAAGTCGGGAACCTGCGACATCCGCCCCAGCGTGCGTACCACCAATTCACGCGGAGGCTGATTGAGCCGCCCGCCTGGCACTTCGACATTTTGCCGCTGCAACGCGTTCTCCACATCGCGTGTCGTGAGCTGATAAGCGCGCAATTTCTCGATATCGAGTGACACCTGAACGGCACGCGTCCGCGCCCCGGCCATGCTCACCGAACCGACATCCTGAACCGTTTCAAGATTCTGTTTAATGTATTTGTCCGTGATGTAGGTGATTTCTTTCAAATCGCGCGGGGCGCTCACGCTCAACGACAAGACCGGCACCGCGTCGAGATCGAATTTGTCGATAATCGGGGGATCCGTTCCCGGCGGGAGCCGGGCCAAAATGGTGTTCACCTTGTCGCGCACATCTTGCGCGGCAATGTCACGGTTGCGCTCCAGCAGAAACGTTACGGTGATTTGGGAAACGCCTTCTGTTGTGACACTCGAAAGCTCGTCGATCCCTTGAATTGTATTGATAATTTCTTCCAGCGGCTTCGTGACGCTCGTCTCCATTTCTTCCGGAGAGGCACCGCGCAAGGTCGTCGTCACCGTAATGATCGGCAGCTCGACATTCGGGAATTGGTCGATGCCAATGTCCTTAAACGAAAACCATCCCAGCACCACAAGGAACAGATTGATCATCGTGGCGAACACCGGCCGCCGGATGCAAAGGTCCGCCAGACTCGTTCGCTTCTGCGGCTCCAGGGACTCCGGCTTATTTTGCATTTTCACTCCCCGTTCTATTCAGCACAAGCGACTCGTTTGGCGGGCTGGTTTCCCGAACGACCACCTTCATACCATCGCTCAATCGCGTTTGTCCGCTCACCACTACCGTTTCGCCTTCTTTGACGCCGTCTACAATTTCCTGCACGCCGTTCTGAATTCGTCCCACTTTGACCGACCGGCTCCGCGCCAGGTCTTTTTCGATCACGAAAACCTTGGTGACACCGGCAAAACTGACGACGGATTCGACTGGAACAACGGGCGTGGGAACCGCTTTTGCGACCACCAACTGCCCGCGGCCAAAGGTGTTCGCCTTCAAACGGAAATTTGTATTCGTCACCAGTGCACCGACACCAAACGCGCGCGAAGCCTGGTTCACTGCAGGACTGATCAGATAAACTCGCCCGGTGAAGACTTCGCCCGGATAGTTATCGACGGAGAAACTGATAGGCAATCCCTTCTCCACGTAAGAGGCGTAGCGCTCTGGCACGGGGAAAATGAACTTTAGTACCGCGTCATTCACCATCTCGTAAAGTGGTGAACCGATCTTCACAAAATCTCCTCGCGACACGGAACGTAGCGCAATTCCCCCGTCAAATGGCGCTTGCACGCGCGATCGCTGTAAATTCAAGCGTGCCACCGCTTCGGTTCCCTTGAGCGCTTTAAGATCGGCGTCCGCCTGATCCAGCGCCGCTTTGGCCGAATCGAAATCCGCTTCGGACGCAACGCCTTCTTTGCGCAGGCGCTGCACGCGATCAAAATTCTGCTGCGCGTTTCGGAACGTCGCATCGGCTCGAGCGGTATTACCTGCTGCCTGTTGCAACAATGCCTCGTATGATGCCGTATCGATGAAGGCGAGATCCTGCCCCGTCTTCACTCGGTCACCAAAATCGACCAGGGTGCGATCCACCTGCCCTTCCACCTGCGCGGCGATGGTCGCCGTGTCCTTCGCAAAGAGCGTCCCGGTAATCGAAACGGTCTTGTCCCACGCCGCATTGGTTACCGTAGTTACCCCGACAACCATCTGTTTAGGCGCGGCCAGCGATTGCGCAGGGGCCGCCGGTTTTTTGCCGCAACCCTCCGCCAGCACCATGAGCGAAGCGCCTAATAAAAATAGAATTCTCATCAGTTCCTTCTTCTCTCCGCTCCATTCAAAAACAAACGAACCACCTTCTCCGCCGTTGCGCGCGTCAACGCTCCTTCCCCGGTCAAAAGAAAGGTCCGGATCCTGTGGCTGACCGCGCCGAAGACAGCATGGGTGAGATCGCGCAATTCATACGCCGGGGAAATTTGACCGCGCTGCTGCCCCTTCCTTAGCACCTCCTCCACCACTTCCAGGTTTCGACGGCGCTTCGATTGATTCAGAACTTCCGGCGGAATCTCTTCCGCCCCTGCAAACACCGTCGCAAACATCAGCCGGGTCAAATCCTGGTTGGCGAGCGTGAATTGGAACAGCGCATCCGCCGCCGCCACCAGTTTCTCCTCCATCTCCTCCGCGGCATCGACTGCCGACCGCATCAGACGATACGTCTCGTCGTACGCATGATTGACGATGGCGCGAAACAGCCCCGCTTTGCTCTCAAAATGATAATACAACGTCGGCTTGGAAAGGCCGACCTCATCCAAAATCTCCTGCACACCAGTTCCCGCATAACCCTTTTTAGAAAAAAGGGACACTGCAGCCTCCAGAATTTGCTGCCCCGCACTCGATGAAAGGGCTTCCAATATACCGAACGGTAGGTCAGCCGGGATTTGCTGTCAATTCCTCCAGCCTACCGTGGCTATAAAACAGAAAAGCCGTCCATTGTGGACGGCGTGATTCGAAAACTGCTCTCTTACTTTGTCTTGGCGTCCGCCTTTCCGAGCTGGACATTGCAAATCGTGCCTTGGAAGGGTTGATCTACAATGACAAAAGGCAAGGCATCCCGGCTTATTCTGAAGGTAGGATTGTTTGCGGCGAAATCCGCCCAGTCGGCATACAGAGTACTGCCATAGGCTACAGGACACGAGAGGTCCACCGTACCTGACGTTGCGCCGATTTGCCCGCAGTTTGCCGCATCTATAAAGGCGTATGCCTCAGTGGTACCGTCGCCATTTTCATCGATTGGAATACTGAACCTGGGAGAGCCGCCCGCTACTCCTGCCGTACCCCCCGCCGAGCCATCTTCATCGATGACATAGGTAAACGACAGCTTGTTCACGCTCCCGATTGGCTTGGCCGGCAAGCCGGGGGTGATATACACACCCGCGTAGCTATTATTGGGATCAGCGTCCTCGTCGAAGGTGTCGAGATACGCGCAACCGTCTGCGAGCAATTCGCATGTGCCGTTGAAACCGCCGTCCTCTGTCCCGCTGAAACACTGCAGCTTGTTACCGCTCGTTGTATTACCTGCCACAGCAGTCGAGATGCTTGTTAGAATAGACAGAATTGAGCTTGTCGCTAATAACTTCATAGGATTTTCCTTGTTTTGGTTTTCGCCACGCGCTTGCGTGTCGTGCCGCTCGGCAAGAGCGGCCACGACGCATTTTTCTAAGCAACGCCAGCCAAGTCAAATGGATAAATGCATCTAATATTGCCATCGGAATGACATGTTATGCAACGTCACCGCGAGAAAAGAAAGGCTTGCCTATCGTTGGCTGGCGAGAAATTCGACTAGATTCCGGAGCTCGCGCTTGGAAAGCATCGAAGCGATTTCGGCAGGCATAGCGGAAAGACCGAGGTTCAAATCTGCGATTTTGGCTTTCGGCAGTTTGATCCGGCCATCTTCGGCCGAATCTATGATGACATTTTCGGGCTCTTCACCCCGCAGCAGCCCGACATGCGTTTCGCCATTCTTCATCTTGATCACCAGGTTTTCGTAGCCCCGGCTGATCTTATTGTTCGGCAGCAAAATTGATTCGAGGATGTCTTCCCGAGAAAGACGCGAGCCAACGCCGGTTAGGTCCGGGCCCACTTCGCCGCCCGTGCCGCTGAGTTTGTGACAGCGGAGGCACGCAACTTCTGCGCGTTCGAAGAAAAGCTTCTTACCCGCGGTCGCGTCGCCACCAGCCAGGCATTCGGAGTGGTTGGCTAGAGGGTCGCTGGATCGTGCTTCGTTGAAGCGCTGAAGCTGTGATTTGATGAGCGGATCTTTGCGTTTGGACGCAGCTTCGAGAATTTCGAGGCAAAGTTCCTTTGGCGCTTTGTCGCTCCTGACGCGATCCAGCCACATCAAGAGGACGGGATCAACTGCGGTGCTGGGACTGTTCCCCAGAAGCTCCAGGGCAGTTTGTTTTTCCGGGATAATACCGGTATCGAGCATGCGCAGGGCAACACTCAACGTATCCGCAGGCCGCATCTTCATCTGAAGCGCACTTGCTTCCTTCCGGATTTCGGCGTTCTCGTCGGTTGCCGCAGTCTGCAGAGCCTCGCGCAGTTGAAGCGCTTTCAGTGCGGACAGCGTTCGAAGCGCTTCGAGGCGAAGACTCGCGGGCTCGTCTTTCGTTCTAAAAACGTGAAGAAGTTCCGGAGCGATCGCATCGACTCCCAGACGCACCGCCGCTTGCATCCCGACGAGACGCACTTCTGTCGGTCCGGGCTTGAGCAGATTAGGCACCTCTGAACGGAAGGTGATCGACGCCGCACGCGCCTGCCGTTCCGCCATGGGCCTCCAAAGGCCGAGAAAGAGATCGCGCTTCGGTGCTTCGGCCCATCGACCCAGAAGGTCAATCGCATCCACGCGAAGTTCCGAAAGGAAGTTCGTGTTGGAAGCAAATTCCGACAGTGCCATCGCGTTCTCCAACTTGCCCAGTCTGAAATTCGCGTGCAGCGCCCGCCGCATCGCCCCTTTCGGAATTGTTGGTTTGGCGATTAACGCAGCCAGTTGCGTCATCGCGGACTCAATGGGCAGATCGTAGATTGCGCGCGCCGCTTCAAGCACTAATTGCGGTTTCGATTCGTAGAGGAACAGCGCGACTTCCGGCCGTTGTAACCGTCGCATCGCGAGCAGCGCGCCGAGTTTAACGGCAGCGGAGGAATCCTTAGACGCAGCGGCGAGGATGGAAACATCGTCAAACATCGTCAACGCCATCACGCACGCGTGCCGTATGAACGCGTCGGAATCGTTATTGTCGCGCAGCGCCTGAATGATCGTATCGGCTGCATCCGTCGCGCCAATTTTTCCCAACCCGAGCAAACCGAAGTACCGGACGCGCAGGTTCTGGTCCGCTGCGGCGCGACCCAAATAAGGTTCTGCCAGGCCGAAATGTGAGTCGCCGAGAACTTTGGCCGCCTGCGCGCGAATCTCCGCGTTACTCGCATCTTCGACCAGAGGGAAGAGAAGGGCATAGGCGAGTGGTTGCTCACGCCCAATCTGCCCGATCGCCCAGATCGCGTGAAACCGCGCCAGATCATTCGCGGAATTATTAATCGTGCTGAGCAGGACGTTCGTCATGGCGGCGCCCCGTGCCGCGAGTTCGAATTGTGCGGCCTGCCGCACGCGCATGTCTGCAAAGCCTAGAAGATGCGCCAGTTCATCCGGACCACGCTTTTCCATTCCTTCCGCAAGAATCTGACGGGTTTGCGCCACCAGCGGATCCTTTGCGCTTTTTTCCTCGAATACGCGGAAGAGCCGGCCCTTCCCAGTCTTCTCCCAACCTTCAACCCAATCGAGCACGTACGCCCCTCCATCCGGACCGAAATCGACATCCACCGGGTAAAGTTCCCAGACGAATTGCCGCAGATCGAACACATCGAAGCCGGCGCCCCGCGGTTGCACCGCGAAGCTGTGCACACCACCCGGAAAATCGCTCATGAAAAAATGATTTCGATATTGTGTCGGCATCCCTGTCCCGGGATAGAACGCTATCCCGGCGGGTCCGTGGCCAATATGCGCCACAGGCGGAATCACATACGCTGCAGTGCTGTTCGTCGACATCTCCCAGATGCCCTCCAGATTCCAGGCGCCCAATTTCGGCATCTGCTGCCAGCCCATGTGCCAGCCGTACTCGCCGCCATCGACCAGGTATAGCCAACGCGCCTTGTCGCCGCCGTCACCGTTGTTGTCACCGGTCCAAAGATTCCCAAATTGGTCGAAGGCCAGTTCCTGCGGATTGCGTAACCCCGTGGCAAAAATTTCCAGGTCTGTGCCGTCAGGGTTGCAACGCAGCACTGCTCCTGCGTCAGGGCTGACCAGTTTGCGCTCACCTTCAGTGACGTTGAACCCTCGATCCCCACTCGTGAAGTAAAGCTTTCCGTCCGGACCAATTTTCAATCCATGCAGATCATGCCCACCGGCGGAAATGTGCACTCCAAAACCGGTGGCCAAAGATTTGCGATAATCGGAAACACCATCGTTGTTCGTGTCACGCAGGAGCCAGAGGTCAGGAATGCAGGTGAAATAAACATCTCCTTTATGCGCGAGCACACCAGCCCCCACTCCAGAGACCAGCGTATTGAAGTTATCCGCGAAAGTCGTGGCCTTGTCTGCCGAACCGTCTCTATTCTCATCCGTCAACAGGCGTAGCCGTTCCGATTCCACCTCCAGATCGTGAAAATCAAACTTTCCGTCATTATTCCGATCCACGAGGATTTTCGCGGGCAGATTGGTATTTCCAGGGACAAGAACCTTTCGAAAGAAATTCGAGCGATCCAGCACCGTGCGAAATGAGAAATCATCGTTCACCCAGTCCGGGTGATTGCGAATATCGTAAACCGAGGTACGCCGGCGATGCGTTTCCACAACAAACGCGCGGCCTTGCTCATCGAAGGTAAAGCTGACGGGGTTCTGGATCAGCGGCTCCGCTGCGTAAATCTCCGCTTTAAAGCCGGGAGTGACACGCAATTTTTTTACAGCAAGGTCGAGTTCGGCAGTTTTGGGCGCAGGCGGAGGGTCGGCGGCAAACACGCCGGGACAAAGAAAAAGGGCGAGCAAAAGACCTCGGTGCATCGCCCGAGAAATTAGAGGAGGAACCGTGCCAAACAAAGATGAAATTTGAGCGCTGGACTTCTATTTCACCAGCACCGCGCAATTGGGAGCTGAAGTCAGCCGTTCCTTGCCCGCCGGAAGCGAAAAACAAAATACCGCGCCCTTCCCCGGTTCTGCCTCAGCCGAAATGCACCCGCCATGGGCTTCGACCAGTCGCTTCGCAATCGCCAGGCCAATCCCGTTGCCCGGAAAATCGTTCGCGCTGTGCATCTTCTGAAAAACCTGGAACAACTTCTCTGCTTTACGCCTATCGAATCCAACCCCATTGTCCCGCACAAAAAACGTCGTCACTCCCGGTTCTTGCTTGGCTCCAATCTCAATCGTCGGTCTTGCACTGCCTGCGCTGTACTTCACCGCGTTCGAAATCAACTGCAGGAAAATCTCCCGCAATTGCACGGGATCAGCCAGCACCGCGGGAAGGTCGCCCCTCACGATCGAGATGCTCGACAATTTTCCGTCGAACTCCGAGAGAACCTCCTGGCAGATCTCGTTCGGGTTAACCTGAATCTTGGTCGGCTCGTGTTTGGAAGCGCGGTAAAACTTTAGCAAATCGTCAAGCTGGCTGCTGAGTTGCTGCGTGTTTGAAACAATGTGGTTCAGGAACCGCTGCGGTTCGGTTGAGAGCTCTTTTCCAAAGTCCTCAAGAAGGATTTTGGAAAAACCTTCGATCGCTCGAAGCGGAGCCCGTAGATCGTGCGAGACCGCATAAGCGAAAGCCTTGAACTCCTCGCGTGCCTGTTCCAACGCATGCCGGTAGAGTGCGATCTCACCTTCGAGTTCGTGGCGCGCAGTTGCGTTAGGCGGCGAACCTACCTGGCTTCTTTCAGAAGCGGTACGCAACGTTGCCTCGGAACTGGCGGCGCTTTGCGTTCGGCGATTATTAGGCACGACAAAGCCGGAGCATACCCGCACCGTTCGCGCAAGACAAGGCTGGCGCCACTACGATTTCTGCGGTCCCATCACCGATCCCTCTTTATTATTGCGGGACCGTGTCAGCCGCGGTCGTATCAATGTGCGGCTGCGGCGGTGATTCCAACGGGTTAAACTTTTCAGGCATGACGACGATGGCGATCCGCCGGTTTTTGGCGCGGCCTTCGGAGTTCGTGTTGTCCGCAATCGGATGGTACTCCCCATAGCCGACGGCGGCCATTCGCGATGGATCGACATTGGCTTTTTCCACAAGATACCTCACGGCCGAGGTGGCGCGCGCGGTGGAGAGCTCCCAATTGGAATTGTATCGACTGAATTGGGAGAAACGGATCGGCACGTTATCGGTATGGCCAATAACGTAAATTTGCCGATTGGTGTTTTGATTCAGGACGCCAGCCACCTGACCGAGCACCTTTTCGCCTTCCGGTTTAAGTTCGGCTTCTCCGGAGTCGAACAAGACTCGGTCGAGAATGTTGACTGTCAGCCGCCCCTGGAGCTCGGAAATGGTGACATCTTTACTTTGGAGGGCGGTGCGCATTTGGTCCTCCATTTGTTTCTGGGTCTTCGTGACCTGCTCTTTTTCCTTGATCAGTGCTTCAATGCGCGCCTGACTGTTCGTGAGTTCTTCGCGAAGGCGGGCCGCCTGAGAAGCGGCTTCATCGGCAGAGACGTGAAGGCCGCTGAGTTCGGTTTTGACTTTCGTAAACTGGAGTCGCTGCTGGTAAACGGAGTAACCAAGAATCCCGAGAACCAGCAGAACGGAGAGAACGCTGGCAAAAATCATGGCTTGTTTCACCATAACGGAAGCCTACGGGCTACGCGCGCTGCGGCAAGCGCATCTTCAATTTCAACGAAACTCTTTTGCGGCTTGGCGTGTCTGACACAAGGGATTAGCGGGGATTGGCGGGAATTTCGCGCAGATTTCGCGAATAAATACGATAGGATCGCAATCCAAAAGATGTCGTTTGGAAACTTCAGGAGTGTTTGACGTGATTTTTGAAATTCTGCAATCTCGCCGCGCGATGTATCTGTCTGCAACCTTCGCCAGAGTCGCGGCTACGGGATCTGCTACTGCTTTTCTCGGAACCGCCAGCCTTTTCGCGCAAAACGAATTGGGCAGTGCCACCATCCCCGCCACTATCGGCATTCGCACAAACGCGCAGGCTCTCACTGCAACCAATTTCGTTGCAGATGCCATGTCGGTCAGCAACGGGGTGCTGGTTGCGTCGATGAATAATGTGCCGCCGACTTCGATTCTCGGCACGAATATTGTCATTCGCCCGATCACGCTCGCAGAGGCGGTGCAAATGGCGCTTGAGAATAATTACGACGTTCAGATCATCCGCTACAACGTAGATATCGCACGTTTTAATCTGGAAGGGACGTACGGCGCGTGGGAACCCGCGTTCAATGCGAGTGGCGACTACAACTTCGACCAGCCTCCGGGCCGGATTCAGAATGTCAACGGAACGCTCCTGCCGGCCGTGAGCCGTCCTCAGGATTCGGATACATATACCGCGGGCATTGATGGGCTCGCCCCAACCGGCCTCCAGTACGGATTGGATTCGAGGGTCTCTCATTCCGCAATTACCGGGCCGCTCGATACGGGTGCGACCTGGTCCTTAAATCTGCGCCAACCCATACTGCGCAATGCCTGGATTGACGGGACTCGCCGCGACATCCTCATTAACAAAAAGCGAGTTAAAATCTCCGAATGGCAGCTCCGCGAACAGATCATCAACACCCTGGCGCAGGTGGAAGTCGCCTATTACGAGCTGATCCGCGCGCGAGAGAACATCAAGGTGCAGCGCGCCGCGCTCGATTCAAACAACCAGTTGCTGCGCGAGAATAAGAAGCGGGTAGAGGTGGGCGCCCTGGCGCCCTTGGACGAGAAACAGTCCGAAGCTGAAGTGGCGCACGCCGTCGCCACGCTCCTGCAAACCGAACAGCTCTACGCTCTGGCGCTAAATAATTTTAAAAACCTCATCACTCGTGATTTCTCGAAATGGAGCCAGGTGGTGCTCGACCCGACCGAAACGCTTGTCGTTGTTCCCGCCTCGCCGGAATTGGCGGAAAGTTGGAAACGGGGCTTGAGCATGCGGCCCGAATTACAGCAGCTCAAACTGAATATCGAGGCCCAGAATATCAATATCAAATACCTCAAAAATCAGGTCTGGCCTCAGTTGGATTTTCGCGGGAGCTACGGCCACAGTGGCATCGACCGGCAGTACGGACCGGCAATCGACAATATGTTCCCAGACAATAATCCGCACTACTCGGCCGGGGCGGTATTGAGCATTCCGCTCGGCGGAAACCGGAGCGCGCGTGCGGGTTTGAAAGCCTCCCGCAAATCTGCCGAGCAACTCCTCACCGAGTATCAGCAGCTCGAACAGAATGTCATGGTGAGCATCGACAACGCTATTAAACTGCTCGCCAGCCAATTTCAGCAGGTCGAAGCAGCCCGCCAGGCGCGCCTCTTCGCCCAGGACGCTTTGTCCGCCGAACAGAAGAAGTACGAGAACGGAAAAAGCACCAGCTATGACGTCCTGCTGAAACAGCGCGATCTCACCTCCCGCCGCTTTGAAGAAGTGGGGGCTCTTGCGGACTACAACCGCGCGCTGGTCGGCCTTGCGCAAAACGAAGGAACGACCCTTCAGCGCTTCAACCTTAATATCGCCAATCCTTAAGAGGATAAAAGATGATCTCTCGGCTCGCCAGGTCAGCACCCGACTGCTAAATTGGCCAAGACATACGATTATGCCCAGTGCCGCTCAGGAAATTCTGGCGCACGAGTTGCCAGAGCCATTTCGATTCAGTCGCGAAGATTATGATGCGATGACAGCGGCTGGCATTTTGGATGCAAGCGATCAGGTCGAATTAATTGATGGCGAGATCGTTAAAAAAATGTCGGTCAATCCCTCCCACTCTTCGACGGTAAACACTCTCTGTACAGGTCAGATTGCAGTCTCAGCAGCGCAACGTCCGGTTCCGGTTCGCTGAAATCATCAACAGCAATTGGATTCTGAGGCGCGATAAGGCATTCGTCCGAGACAAGCTTCGAAAATAGCCGGAGCGACGTGTATCTCATCGTGGAAGTCGCCGATAGCTCTGACGCGGCATCTCGGAAACGAAAACATACCGGTGCCCCCGTCTGGCAAGGTAACGATTACTCCGACGGACTTGGGTCTTTAGAGTCTTTCTCCCTTTCTGCGCTTTACGGCTGGGGCGGTTTTCTGGAGAGTGCCGGAAATGGGATGCCTGGAACAGAACAGGTTGTTTGGCACACTCGACTCCTCGGAGTTGCGGTTGTTGCAGGAGAGCTGCGAAGAGCGCGTGTTCCAGGCAGGAGCGCAGGTTTTTCGCGAAGGGGATTTAGGTGACGGTCTCTACATCGTCACCGAAGGGCTCGTACAAATTTCGGCCCTGGTCACAGCCAATGAACGTCGCGTGTTAAACCGCATCAAACCCGGGGACTTTTTTGGCGAGATGGCTGTGCTTGATGGTGAACCGCGTTCGGCGACAGCGACCGCGGAGGTGGCCACGAAAACCTTCTTCATTGCCCGCGAAAAGATGCTCGCCTCGATCGAGCGGTCGCCGAAGCTGGCGACAAGTCTGGTGCGCGAATTCAGTCAGAGAATGCGCGATTTCAATCGGCATTATATCCAGGAGGTAGTCCAGGCAGAGCGGTTGAATGTAGTGGGGCGTTTCGCCCGTTCGATGGTGCACGACTTCAAAAACCCGCTTCACATTATCGGTCTCGCAGCGGAACTGGTGGAGATGGAAAAGGTCTCGCCTGAGATGCGTAAGACCGCAGTCGGGCGCATTCGCAAGCAGGTCGAGCGCTTGAGCAATATGGTGAGTGAGTTGCTGGAATTCACGCGTGCGCCGCAGCGCGACACAGTGCTCGCAGCCCACAGTTACGCGAAAATCGCGAAGGCGCTGATCGAAGATCTTCGGCAGGAAATTGAAGATAAAGGCGTAAAGATCATTTTGCGAAATGAACCGCCCGACCTGCCGGTTCCCCTCGATCCCAAACGGATGCATCACGTCTTCAGCAACCTTCTTCACAACGCCGTCGATGCTACCGAAGGTAAAGGTGAAGTCCGCCTCAGCTTTGAAACCACCCCCAAGGAAGTCGTGACGGAAATCGAGGATAGCGGAAAGGGAATCCCGCCTGAGATCGCCTCGAGACTTTTTGAAGCCTTCGCGACCTTTGGGAAAGCAAAGGGCAGCGGACTGGGTCTCTCCATTTGCCGAAAAATCGTTGAAGACCATGGCGGCTGGATTCGCGCGCGGAATCAACCGGGCGGTGGCGCGGTTTTTAGCTTTGGCTTGCCAATTTCGCCTCAAGGTTGATCTCGGGTCATCCCTGAGGGCGGATGCTCCCGACCCGTACCGGTGCACGGGCTCGCAACCCGATTGAATTCAAAGAATTGGTGGCAGACTCTTTCACAGTCTTGACCACAAAAGGACACGATTATCAAAGGAAAATACTATGACGATGGACACACTGCAGGAGCTTTATCTGGAACAACTTCAGGACATCTATGACGCGGAGAAACAACTCACCAAGGCTCTCCCCAAGATGGCCAAAACGGCCACGAATGAAGAGCTGAAAGCCGCCTTCGAACAACATCTCGAACAAACCGAAGAACACGTCTCGCGTCTCGAACGCGTGTTCGAGGAACTCGGCGAAAAACCGAAAGGAAAGAAATGCAAGGCGATGCAGGGCCTCATTGAGGAAGGCAAGGAGTTGATGGAAGAGGACGCTTCCGAAGAAGTGATGGACGCCGGCTTGATCGGCGCGGCCCAGAAAGTGGAGCACTATGAGATCGCTACCTACGGCACACTGCGCACCTACGCGGAGATGCTCGGTTTCGACGATCAGGCCGACCTCCTCCAAGAGACGCTCGATGAAGAAAAGGATACTGACGAAAACCTTACCGAGTTAGCGGTCAGCGTAGTGAACCTTGAAGCCGAAGAGGGAGAAGAAGAGGAAGATGAGGAAGGGGAAGAAGAGGGTGAAGAGGGGAAAGAGAAAGCTCAACCCGCGAAGGGGCGTAAATAAAACTTCCTTCCTGGGAGCGAGGACCAAAGGCGGCGAAAGGGCCGCCTCTTTTTTTATCAGGTTGCGCATACGAATGATCAGGCTTCGGCTGAGTAAGGTGGTAGGTGGAGGCGGGTACTGCAAACGGGCCCGGGCCACATTGAGTAGCTGACCCAACCCACATACTCTTCTAATAGCGGCTGTTGCCGTAACATGAACATAACTGGTGGAACATTCTTAAGACCCTTGCTCGAAGGGTGGCTGCCTTTTCTTTATACGAGCAGCTATCTTTGGACCTTGTTCGGCTTTGCGGGAAATCTACTTTTCAGTTCTCGCTTTTTCTTCCCATGGCTTGCGTCAGAGAAACGCAAGTGCGTCGTGGTTCCCGCGCATTTTTGGTACCTCAGTTTCTGGGGAAGCGTCATTAATCTCATTTACGCTCTGCATATTGATAATGCCCCCATCTTTTTTGGCGTTGTCGCGCTGCCCATTATCTACGGACGCAATATCTTTTTGCTCCACGCATCGGCCGACAGAGATTCTGCAATGCGCCCGCGGCTCAAAGCCGCGTAAACCACATGCAGGTTCAAAATAAGACCAACGGCACGCTGATCAAAATCGCGATATTGACGTTTTGCGTCGCAGCGTTGCACTTCGGCAAGCCCGTCGTGATGCCGCTCGCGGTCGCGATGCTTCTGACCTTTCTGCTCACTCCTGTCGTCAACGCTCTCACCCGCCAAAAATTGCGCTTGCCTTTAGCTGTTGCCACCGTCGTCGTCTTTTTGTTCCTGATATTCGCAGCGGTGCTGTGGGGATTTGGAACCCAACTGCGCGCCCTCGCGTATGAACTGCCGGACTACAAACAAAACCTCACAGAAAAAATCGCCGATCTGCGCGCAGCCGGCAAAGGACCAGCATTGGATCGCATCCGCCAGACATGGAAGGAATTGCGTGGCGAACTGCATAAGCCAGCGCTGAACCTCACGAACGGACCGGTCGCGCATGCCGTCGGCGCGAGTACGAATGCTCCGGCCCAACAGGAACCCGTTCCGGTCGTAGTGCAGGGCTCGGAAAACACGAACGTCTGGTCCGTTCCCACCGCTGTGGGTCCGTTAATGGAACTTCTAGCCACAGCTTCCTTCGTGTTCGTCCTCGTGGTTTTCATGCTGCTGCGCAAACGAGAATTGCGCAACCGCCTGATTCTGCTTTTCGGCTACAGCCAAATTCCCACTACAACGCGCGCTCTGGATGAAGCTGGGGAACGAATCAGCCGCTATCTGCTGATGCAAACAATCGTGAACAGCACCTTTGGCCTCGCGGTCGGGGTGTCCCTCTACCTGCTGGCGCTGCCCTACGCCTTGCTCTGGGGATTGCTCGCCGCCGTTCTGCGATTCATTCCTTACGTCGGCGCATGGCTCGGCGCTGCCCTTCCATTCCTGCTGAGTCTCGCTGTGTTCCCGGGATGGCTTCACGCGATTCTGGTCCTGGGCGTCATCGCTCTGTTTGAATTCATCAACAATATGGTGATGGAGCCCCTGCTCTATGGACAGAGTGCAGGCGTTTCCGAAGTAGCGCTCCTCGTGGCCGTCGCTTTTTGGACCTGGGTATGGGGGCCCATCGGCCTGGCCCTCGCCACCCCTCTCACAGTGTGCCTCGTTGTCCTCGCCAAATATGTTCCAGGTCTTTCCTTTCTTTCCCTCTTACTGGGTGACGAAAAGGTCATGGAACCGCCCCTGGAATTCTATCAGCGTCTCCTGGCCATGGATGAAACAGAGGCTGCGGAAATTGCTACGAGTTATCGCAAAGAGCATGACCTGATCGACGTTTACGATCAACTTTTCCTCCCGGCCCTCGTCAGCGCCCGCCGCGATTACCTCGACGAAAAATTCTCGGCCGATCACCTCGATTTCATCATCAACACGACCGGCCAACTTATTACAAAGCTCGGTCACCAGGAACGCGCAACTTCTACGGAGGTGAACGAAGCCCGCGAAATAGAGGAAGTCTTCGGCATTCCGGTCGAAGACACAATTGACGAATTGGTTATGGCCATGCTCGGCCACGTATTGCCCGCCTTTGTCCATCTAAGGACCGTTTCAGCCGAAGCACTCTCTGGTGAAATAATGAAAAAAATGGGCGAGCATAAACCGCGGGTCACCTGCGTCGGCGCAATTGTTCCAGGCGGTTGGAAGGAAACGCGTCACTTGCTCAAGCGGGTGCAAACCACCTTTGCCGGGATGCCCGTGGTGGTCGCCCGGTGGGGATTGCAAAGCCAGAAGAGGGAGCTCGAACTCGCGCGTTCAACGGATGCGCAAGCCGTTTGCACGACTCTCAAAAGTGCTCGGAACTACATTCTTCAGTTGTTGCAATTGGCGCCAGAACCCACCCTGTCAGTAGAGTTCAGACAAGAGCCGGCTCCTGTCGCGGCGGGAGCGTTTAACTGATTGAGCTGGTGTCTTCCCTGACGACAGTTCCTCGGCTTCGGCTACGTAGCATTCCACAACCTCTCTGATTGAGAGTCTCCCACGCCACCCGGAAACTAAGCGTGCAGTGAGTGCCGTGAGAACAACCGATCCGAGCAGCAAGACAATCCACGAACTGATTGAGTCATGCCAGATGACTCAGGAAGGCTTCCGCTCCGCAGCGCAAGCAGTCGCCAGCAATGCACTGAAACAACTCTTTGGACTGTATGCCCAACAGCGCAGTCGGTTCGCCAGCGAGTTGAGCAGCCTCACCGATAACGCCTACAGCGCAGCCAGCGACGCTTTCGACGCTACTGAAACAGAGTTCGACCCTGAAACCGACCCTGTCGGCACCTGTCTGGCGCGGGAGCGAGGTGCGTTGGCTGTATACCGCAAAGCTCTGTTGGAGCGAAGTCTGCCGACCAAAGCGCGCTTTCTCGTTTCGGCGCAACTCGCGCTGCTTGAGAGGGTCCATCATCGGATCGAAGCTATCGACAACAGGGGAGGAACGACCGCATGAAAAGAAATCTTACCGAAATTCACGTTACATTTGAAGATTCTCCATCCGTGGAGATCCAACCGATTACAATTCAGGCCAAGGCATCGCAGCAGAAACGTAAATCATGTTGGCTGTCATGGTTTAAGTAACAGTGCGCGTGAATTGAAATCGACGCCAAACGCCCGGGAGTGCTAATCAGAGCGCGGTATGTCTGGACCCTACGCGGCAGCCGCGCATTGGAATGAGTCATTCGACGAACCTGCCCTGAAGTGTTGGGCGGAAAAGCTTCGGCATTCTCTCGACCACAAGCCATCGCTCGGGTTGGTTTTCATGGCACCGCGTTTTTTCGCGCACGCAGCGCAAATTCTCGAGATTCTTCAGGTTCACGCCCAACTGCCGTTGCTTGCGGGGTGCTCGAGCCAGTCGCTGATTGCTGGTGCTGAAGAGGTCGAGGAAAACGCCGGCCTTTCGCTGGGCATTTATCATCTTCCAGGAGCAAAGATCCACGCCTTCCATTTCAAACAGGAGCATATCGACGAGGCCAACGGTCCAGCGTATTGGCATCACGAGACCGGAATTGAACCGTCCCAAACCAATGGCTGGCTCGCGTTTGCTGATCCTTTCAACCTGGACTGCGACACATGGTTGCGTCTCTGGAATGAAGCCTACGCGCCGCTCCCTGTTCTGGGCGGACTCGCGAGCGGCGACTTCAGCGGACGTTCGACGCAGGTTTATCTCAATGGTGAAGTTCGGGAAGAAGGGGTGATTGCCATCTCTATCGGCGGCGATGTCGCGCTGGAGAGCATGATTTCCCAGGGCTGCACACCGATAGGGCAAACCTGGACCATCACAAAAGCCGACCAGAATTTGATTTACGAAATTGGTAATCGCCCCGCCTACGCCGTCCTCGCCGAAACGTTCGCGGCACTGCCGGAGGAAGAGCAGAAAAGAACGCGAGGAAATCTCTTCATCGGCCTCGTGATTAACGAATATCTGGAAGACTTTGGCCGGGGAGACTTTTTGGTGCGCAATTTGATAGGAGCGGATCCGAACACCGGCGTGCTCGCAGTCGGTGCCTTTCCGCGGACCGGCCAGACGATGCAATTTCAACGACGGGACGCCGCAGCCGCGAACGAGGATATGCTCGCGTTACTTGGCCAAACTCATCAACGCCTCCAGGAGCGAACGATCTATGGCGGCTGCCTCTGCAGTTGCAACGGTCGCGGGTCCAATCTTTTTGGCTATCCCAGCCACGATGCGGGTATGGTTCAGCGGCGGCTGGGTCACGTGCCGTTAACCGGTTTCTTCTGCAACGGAGAGATCGGACCGGTCGGTGAAAAAAACTTTCTGCATGGGTATACAGCCTCTCTCGCCCTCTTTGTCAAAAAGGCCAAAGCACGATGAGCGACAGTTTGATCGTCTCCTTGCGGTCCATTCTCGATCCGCTTCCCCTTCGCGCCATGTTCCCCCGCGAACAGCCGCTCCATGTGGAATTGGGCGCAGGGGACGGATCTTTTCTTGCCGCGTATGCCCAGGCCCATCGCGAGCTGAATTTCATCGGTGTTGAGCGGTTGCTGGGACGTTTGCGAAAAATTGAAAAGAAATCGAAACGAGCGGGACTGGATAACGTGCGCCTCCTCCGAATCGAAGCGGAATATTTCACGCGATATTTGCTCCCTGCGAACTCGGTGGCCGCCATTCACATCTACTTTCCTGATCCATGGCCCAAACGTCGGCACTGGAAGAATCGTTTGATCAACCCCGAATTCACCCGGGTTTTACAGAGGATCTTAATTTCATCCGGTGTGGTTTATCTCCGGACCGATGATAAACCTTACTTCGCACAGATGGTCGAATCCTTCGCGACAGACGACGGGTTCGAAAAAATCGAAACACCTCACGAGTTACTGGCCTTCGTGACCGACTTCGAACGCGGCTTTCACGCTCGCGGCGTTCCAACTCAGCACGCCAGTTATCGGCGCAACACCTAAGCGACGTCACACGTCGATTACGGGACCGCTTCCCGTGTCCGGAGGTGGACCGGGGCGTGTCGGTGGCGGAGTTCGTGGCGGCAACTCTCGTTTCCCAAAAGCAGAGCTCGCAACGAGGGAGACAATACTGATTAAAACGGAGCCTTTGAGCGCAGCCCAGAAGCTGTAAACGTGAAACCCTTTCACCACGTTGCCGACCAGATAAAGCAGTAGCGCGTTGATCACGAAAGTGAAGAGGCCGAGTGTCACGAGCAGCAGCGGCAGCGCGAGAATCATCAGGATCGGACGCAAAAATGCATTGAGAACTCCCAGCAACAGTGACGCCGCCAATAGCGACACCAGCGTGTCCGCGCGCATCCCGTCAATCACACTCGCGGCAAGCAGGACCCCCAGCGTTGTCACGAACCACCGCCGCAGGAATGAACTGGTGCCTTCGGACATCACAACTTCTCGGCCATGCGTTTGGGCATCTCCTTTTCCTTCAGGCGAAGCCAGTCGCGTTGTATCGGGAAAAGTGTTCCATCGGCGATGTTCTCGCGCGCTTTCCAGGCGCGATCCCATAACCCAAGCGCATGATAAGTCTCAAAAAGCGCCAGGTAGTACGGCGCAATTTCGACGCTGCTCAGAGCGGCCACGTTGATTCCCTCGAGAATCGTTTTTGCCTCTGGCGCGCGGTGATTCAATAAAAGTGCGCAACTATGATTAATCGCGGCCGCGGTGTTCTGCGGAAATCGGCTGTAAAGCTGGAGCGTGAGTTGTATCGCTTCGTCCGGTTGGACACGATTCAACAGCAATGTCGCCGCGTAGCGATTCAGCGCCAGCGGATCATTCGGGAGAATGCGATAAGCGCGCTCCGCTGCTTTCATCAGCATTGCGCTGTCTTGCACACCGTAGGAGGCGAGGAACACTTCATTCCAGTAATCCACATTCTTCTCCATCCTCGCTTCAAGTTTCGCGAGAAGTTTGAGCGCGAGCTTCGGATAGTTTTTACGATTCAATTCCCGTGCAACCATCACTCCGACCATCTCGTATTCGTAGTCGCTCTCCGCTGCGCGCTCGAACATCGACTCGGCTCCCGCCGCCCGCTTTTGCGCAAGATCCGCGCGACCCTCAATATAGTAACCAAGCCCCCAGATGCTCTCTCGCGATTGAGCATCCTGCCGAATCAGCCGGCCGATGCGGCGCATTTCGTCCCAATCCTGGCGTGCTTCCAGGATGCTGGCGTAGGTCGTCCAAACCTCTGGTGCACGCCCAAACTGCGGTGCCAGCCGTTTCATCAGGTCCGAGGCGCTGTCGACCAGGCCAAGGGAAGCGTAACATTGCGCGACCCGCACCAGTTCGTAGGAAGAAGCAGGAGTGACACTCGCAGACTGCGCGAGTTTCACCGCCTCATTCGTCCGGCCATTTCCCGCCAGCAGAAACCAATATGCGGCGTGGTCCGCGGCGCTCGCTGCGTTGCGCCGGACCAATCGCTCCAGTTCGCGCGCATAGAGGTCGCCCTTATTTTTCTGGGCGGCCGCTCGCAAAAGCAAACGCCCGGCTCGATCGCCGTTCTCGCCGCTCTGAGCCGCTCGTTCGAGTTCAGCCAGTGCCTCTGTCGAACCGCCCTCACTCCACCCTGCGCGATATGCGAGTCGATAGAGATTTAGCTCCGGGTCTTTAAGTCTTTCTCCGCTCTTTTCCAGCCGTTGCGCAAAGTCCGGCAACCGGTTCTGCTGGAACAAGCTCTTGATCAAGACCGCTTCCGCCCCATCCGAAAGTCTCTCGGGTGGAACGTGCCCCAGGAAATATTCAGCCGCATCGTACCACTCGAAATGATCGCATACCCGTGCGATGAGATCGACGTCTGTCGAGTTGGTGCCGTTCACTCGAAGCAGCCATTGCATCTGCCCCAGGACTCGTCCGTTAAATTGAGCATCTCGACCTTTGAGATGAAGACAACTGCTGATGAAGCCGTGCATCGCCGATACATCCGCTGGATTCTGCGCGACGGCGCCTTCCCACGCCGTCACTGCTTTCTCGTAATCATTCGCCGCTTCCAGCTTCCGGGCGCTCCGTTTCAAAGCCCAATCCTGAGTCATATCCAGGCCGCTGATCCGCACGATCGGTTCAAAACCCTCAGGGGTGACCCGCCACATTTTCGGCAGATACAGCGCCGCCGAAACAAGCGTGAGCATGACCGCCACAAACCCGAGTTGGAACCAGACGTTGAACACAATCAGCCGTAGGAACGGCGAGTAGATCAACTTCGGCTCGATCTTCTCCCTGAGCGTCAGGGCCAGTTCGGAAATGCGCATCGAGCTCACTCTAGCAGAGCACTGCGGAGGTTAAAGGCTGTTTTGCGCGCAGAGCCCGCTTGGGCCTGGTTGAAGATTAGAAGCTTGGTCCTCTGCCATTTTTTCAATAAAGTGCTATCGCAACTCGTCAATTAACCGATGCGCCGTAACGGTCTTCCCAAGGCTGATGGCTCCTGCACTCCGCCGGAGCACACGTTCCACCGTCGCCTCTTTCTCCAGGGGCTCGGCGCGGCGGGTGCGACGTCCTTTTTCAGTTGGAACGGACTCTTCTCTCCGCAGGTTTTTGCCGAGGAAGCGAAGCGCCAGCAAAAGCATTGCATTCTCCTTTGGCTCTGTGGCGCGCCGAGTCAGTTTGAAACGTGGGACCCGAAACCGAACAGCATTTACAGCGGCCCCTTTAAAAGCATTCCGACAAAACTTCCCGGCGTTCATTTCAGCGAGTTGATGCCGCAGTGCGCCACCATCGCGGATAAGCTCTCCATAGTCCGCTCCATGCGGACGAAGCCGAGCGAGCATTTCCAGGGAATCGATCTCCTCAATCGCGGCGCTGAACCACGCGATCCTTTCATTCGCCCCACACTCGGTTCGGTTCTTGGCCAGCAACTCGGCCAACTCGATAGCCCAATTCCCAATTTCATTCTGCTCGATCCGTGTCCCGAAGGAAATGAGTTCAAGGAGTTCAAAGCCGGCAATTGGGCTGGCTGGCTTGGGGCGCAATACGGACCGGTCCGCGCTGGTGGTGACATGAAGATCCAGAACGTAGATCGCCTGGCCGATGTCACCACCGAAGATTTCGAACAGCGCGAGGCCCTTCGCCGTTTCCTCACGCGCAAATACGAAAATGAACGCTCCAGCGCCGCCGCCGCTTCGCAAAACGCCATCTTCTCTCGTGTCAAAGGCCTGATGAGTTGCGCCGACCTCTTCGACCTGAACCAGCTTCCCGCCAGAGATCGCGAACGGTATGGCCCCGGCAACTTCGGCATGCACACATTGCTGGCCCGCCAACTCGTCGAGAAAGGCGCGCCCTTTGTCATGGTCGCAAACGGCATGACCTGGGACTGCCACGTTTTCCAACACGAGATTTACCAGATGCTCGTCCCTGAACTGGATCGGATCATCTACAACCTCATAACCGATCTCGAAGAGCGCGGTCTGCTCGAGAAAACTCTTGTCGTGATGATGGGCGAGTTCGGTCGAACTCCCTGGCTGAACACCAGCCGCGGACGCGATCACTATCCGGATGCCTGGAGCCTCGCGCTCGCCGGTTGCGGCATTAAACGCGGCGTCGTCACCGGCGCGACCGATGATGATGGAGTCTCTGTGATCGAAAAGCCCTATAACGAGAAAAACCTTTTTGCGACAATCTTCAGTGCGCTCGGTATCGATCCTTACGCCGAATATGATCTGCCCGATCTGCCTACCTTCTATAGAGTCGAGGAACATGCAGAGCCGATTCGGGAGGTTCTCGCCTGACGGAGTACCTTATGCCCGACGAAACTCCAAAATCTCCGGACCTGAAACTCGATCTCGTAAAAGAGATCAAGATTCCCACCGCCGTTCTCGCTGCTGATCTTGCGAAAGAGGACCGTGCCCTCGCCGCCTGTTTCGATGGCGGCATCTACGAAGTAAATCTCGAATCCGGTGATTTCGCTGAGGTGGGTCGCCACAGTAGCTACGCCTCAGGCGTCCGCTATCTCCGCAACTCCGACACCGCAATTTCTGGCGGGTACGATGGCACACTTCAATGGCACAACTTCCCTGAGCGCAAGACCTACATGCGCATCAAAGCGCACCAGTTTTGGTCCTGGCAACTCGATGTCTCGTCCAACGAGAAGCTCGTCGCCAGCGTCACCGGCCAATACCTGCCTGGTGGTTACAAATACGAACCCGCCGCGGAACGCGAACCGAGCGTCAAGGTTTACGAAGTCGATACCGGCGAGCTTCGCTGGTCCTTCTCCCATATTCCGCCAGTCCTTTCTGTCGCGTTCAGCCCCGACAACAAATTCCTCGCCGCCGCTAATATCATGGGCGAAATCCGCATTTGGAACCTCGAATCCGGCAAACAGACCGCCACCATCACCACACCCGATTTCACAAGCTGGGGCATCATCAAGAGCCATCACTACATCGGCGGCGTCTACGCGCTCTCATTTTCACCGGACGCCAACGACTTGCTCGCCGCAGGGATGGGACCGATGAACGACCCCATGGCCGGCAACGGCAAACAAACGTGGCAACGCTTCGTCTGGCGTGACGCCCGCAAGACTTCGCAAATCAAAGATGGCGAAAATGGCAACGGCCTCATGGAAACCATTGAATTCCACCCCTCGGGAAAATGGTTCTTAATGGCGGGCCGCATGGCTCAGGGAAAATGGAACACCGCTCTCTTCGACTCCACATCCGGCTCTCTTGTCCATTCCATCGATAACAAAATGCGTGTTACCGACTCCGCCTTCACAAGCGACGGCACCGAACTTCTCCTTGCCGGCGCAACCTCTCAGGAGAAAAAGAAAGATGGCAAGTGTCCCGATTTCGGTCGCTTAAAACGCTACAAAATTGTTTCCACGTAGCAGTCGAGTTAAACGAGACTCTGATCGAAGCCCACAAAGTGCGTTTCATCCTCCGACGGATCATTGCGCGTAAACGAAATCGTTCAAATTAAATAGCCCGCGACAAAGCTCCGACAAGGGTGAGCTTCGCAGAAAGCTCCGCGAGATGACCAATTCCTTCTCTGAAGGCCCTCGCCCTAGAATCCTGACATACGCCTCTCGCACCTGTGTCTCCGTATCCTGCGTTTCCTTTGCGATGAGATTTGCGCTCGCCTGTGCTGCCGCCATCACCTCATCCGAGTTGAGCAATGTAAGGGACTGCGGCGCCGTCGTGCTCCGCTCGCGCGCTGGACAACTCATATTGCTGTCAGGAGCATCAAAAACCTCCAAAAACGGAAAACGCAGGTTGCGTCGCGCAAAGATATAAACACTCCGCCGATTCATTTCCGCATCGCTCGTGGTCGCGCTCCAGCCGGAGACGCCGGCGAACAGCTCTTTGGGAATCGGCGGCATCACACCCCGCCCGCCCATTTGCAGATTCAAATGTCCGCTGATCGCCAGCAAACTGTCGCGAATCACCTCACCTTCCAATCGAATACGATTCATCCGCGAATACAAGCGGTTGTCGGGGTCAACCTGCATGGCTTCCCGGGATGCCTCGGTGCTCTGCCGATATGTCTTCGAGGTCATTATCAAGCGATGCATCTCTTTGATACTCCATCCGCGTCGAATGAATTCGCTCGCCAGCCAATCGAGCAACTCCGGATGCGACGGCTTCTCCCCTTTCACGCCAAAATCGCTCGGCGTCCCGACAAGTCCCCGCCCAAAATGATGCTGCCAGATCCGATTCACCATCACCCGTGCCGTCAGAGGATTTTCGGGCGAAGCGATCCATTCCGCGAGTTCCACTCGTCGACTTAGTTTCTCTCGCCCGAGTATCTCCGGCGCTGCTGCCGAGACTTCATCCAGGGGCTGATTGTAATCGCCCCGACGTAAAACAAACGTCGGACTCACCTTCCCATCGAGTAGCACCATTGCCTTCGGCAAAGGCGCCGGTTTCGCGACGCGTTTCATCTCCTGCACCAAAGCATCGCGCCTGTCCTTCTGTTCCCGGCTCAACGCCGCCGTCAGTTCCTGTTCACTAACGGTCACCTTCTCCTGCGTCTCCAGAACCAGGTTCGACTGCTCCGCATTGCGCTCTACCACGGGCGTTCGATGCGCCATCTGCGCCTCGGGCGAAAGCATCGCGAGCTTCTTCTCGAAAATCGTTTTCCGCACCGGCTCTTCGAACTCCGCCAACTCGCGCAATGCGGGTTGCGCTTTGTATTCCCGCATTGCTTTTTCGTAACTCGTTCGCTCCTCCGCCGTCGGAATCGGATGCTCGCGTTCGAACCTAGCTGAAGTGAACACCGCCTGCAGGCTGTAGTAATCCCGCTGCGAAATCGGCTCAAACTTGTGATCGTGACAACGCGCGCATCCCATCGTCAGCCCAAGAAACGTCAGGGCAACCGTGTCGGTCATGTCATTCAAAGTGTTGTGCCGACGTTGCACCTGGTCCGAACTGTCCACCATGTCAGGCCCAAGCAGGTTAAAACCAGTTGCAATTAGTGCTGAAGGATCGTTCCCCCAAAGCTCATCTCCAGCGAGTTGCTCCCGAATGAATCGATCAAACGGCTTGTCGGCATTGAATGAATTGATCACATAGTCCCGATAACGCCACGAATTCGGCCGCACCGCGTCATGCTCGAACCCGTCCGTTTCGGCATACCGAACCAGATCGAGCCAATGGCGCCCCCACCGTTCGCCATATTGGGGCGAATCGAGCAGTCGATCGATGAGACGTTCATACGCAGAAGGAGAAGCATCCTCTACGAACATCTCAACCTCTCTTGGCGTTGGCGGCAATCCGGTCAAATCGAGCGTTACCCGCCGAATCAACTGCTCATGGCCCGCGGGTGCTGCAAATCCAAGTCCGCTGGCTTCCAATCGCGCGACGACAAACTTATCCACCGGTGATTCAGTCGAAACCGGCGGTGGTTCGATCCGCCTGATCGGCTGAAAAGCCCAGTGATTCCGCTGCGTCTCGGTGATTTTGAACTCCGCGCGCGTTCCCGCGTCCGCAAGCATGACCAGAAAAGCGGTGATCAGATGACGGCTGACTAAATGCACGGGTTCACCTGATTCTGCGCAAAGGAGCGGCCCTGCGCAACCCGCCATCTGGCGCAAGCGCGGAGTTCGTGCAAAAATTAAGCATGGGGAAAAAGACCGCATTGGAGATCGGTGGACGAACGCTGCAGGTTTCAAATCTCGACAAGGTCCTTTACCCCGGCAACCGGTTCACCAAAGCGCAGGTCATTGATTACTACATCAAGGCTGCGCCGCACATTCTTCCGCACCTTAAAAATCGTCCGCTTACTCTGAAGCGCTATCCGGATGGCGTGACGGCAGAACATTTTTACGAAAAGGATGCTCCTTCGCACACGCCCGACTGGGTCAAGCTCGCCACCGTTCCTCGGAAAGGTCGCGCAGGCGACATCCATTACGTCATGATCAACGATGTTGCCTCGCTCGTTTGGGCTGCGAACCTTGCCAGCCTCGAAATGCATGTGTTTCTCTCGCGCTACCCAAAGGTCCATCAACCCACTTCCATCGTCTTCGACCTCGATCCCGGCGAACCAGCCAACGTTTTGGACTGCGCTCAGGTCAGCCTCTGGATTCGCGATCTGCTCGATAAACTCGGCTTGCAAAGTTTCGTGAAGTCCTCCGGCTCAAAGGGCCTGCAGCTCTATATCCCTCTCAACACCTCAACTACTTATGAGAAGACCCAACCCTTCGCCCGCGCCATTGCCGAACTGCTGGAGAAAGAACACCCGGATCGCGTCGAGTCCGACATGGCGAAGAACTTGCGCGAGGGCAAAGTCTTCATTGATTGGAGCCAGAATTCCGACTTCAAAACGACCGTTTGCGTCTATTCGCTCCGGGCGAAGCGTGAACGCCCGTTCGTCTCAATGCCATTCACGTGGGACGAGGTCCATTCCGCGTGCAAACGCAACGACGCAGCATTTTTTCTCCTCGAACCTGAGGAGGCCCTCGCCCGCCTGGAGGAAATGGGCGATCTATTTGAACCCATCCTCAAACTGAAACAGAAACTCCCAAAACAATTTGAGAAAGTCATCAAAACCGCGCCGAGTGTGGTGCCGAAGTCTCGCCTGAAAGGGCTCGGAGACCATTCGATTGACGCCTACGAAGCCAAGCGCGATTTCAACCAAACCAAAGAGCCAGCGCCCAAAAGGCCGGCGCCCAAGAAGGGCAAAGACCCCCTTTTTGTTATTCAGAAACATCGCGCGAGCCATCTTCACTACGATTTCCGCTTGGAAATGGATGGCGTTCTCAAATCCTGGGCTGTGCCCAAGGGCCCGCCTTACGTCCGCGCCGAAAAACGACTCGCCATGTGGGTCGAAGATCACCCGCTCGACTACGCACGTTTCGAAGGCATCATCGCACAGGGAAACTACGGTGCCGGTACGGTGATGGTGTGGGACATCGGCACGTACGAAGTAATCGACGGAAGCTTCGGCCAGGGAAAACTGCACCTCGTCCTTCACGGCAAAAAACTCGAAGGCGAATGGATTCTCGTTCGCGCACGCAGAACGGGCCAAGAGGAGAAACAGCCCTGGTTCCTGATTAAAGGCGGGGAGTCGATGGATACCCCGCCCGACGCAGATCGTTCCGTCCTCACGAAGCGCACCCTGGAACAAATTGCCAGAGATGCCGACGCCGAGTGGGAAAGCAACCGTAAAGCAAAACCTCGCTCAACCCTGATGACGCGCTAGCGTCAGGGTAGGACAGGCGCCCCGCTGCGCCCCGCCTGTCCCAGCGGGCGCCTCGCCCGTTGAAAAAAACATGATGCAAACCGGTGGCTAAAATCTTGCCGGAGTTCCTCGAATTTCACCGGCTTTCCTAGCCTTTCCAAAGCTCACGCCTTCAGCTTCAAAAAATTCTTCAAAATCTGTCTGCCATTCTCCGTGAGAATGCTCTCCGGATGAAACTGCACCCCCCAAATCGGCAGCGTTTTGTGGCGCACCCCCATGATCTCCCCTTCCTCCGTTTCGGCTGTAATTTCCAGCACGTCCGGCAGAGTATCGCGTTTGATCACCAGCGAGTGATAGCGTGTCGCTGGGAAGGGATTGGGCATCCCTTCGAAAAGATCTTTCCCGTTGTGCTTAATCATCGAAGTCTTCCCGTGCATCATTCGGTAATTCACCACCACATCCGCGCCAAACGTGTGGCCGATGCATTGATGCCCCAAACAAACTCCAAACACCGGAATCTCCTGGCTGAAGGTGCGGATGATCTCATTCGAAAGACCTGATTCTTTCGGCGAACACGGGCCGGGCGATACCAGTATCCGATCCGGCTTCAGTGCGCGCGCCTGTTCCAGCGTGATCTCGTCGTTGCGCCGGATTTCCATGGGCGCGTTGAGTTCCCCGAGATATTGCACCAGGTTATAAGTGAACGAATCGTAGTTATCGATCACCAGGATCATCGCGCCGAACCTACGGGCTGGGGGCGCCGTTCGCCATCGAAATTTGGCTTGCCGGTCCCCAAGATGATTGCCGAGCCCGAAAGGTTTGTTTACTTTGCGCGTCATGACGGGATGCGCGCCCACAGGGCGGCTATTTCTATTTTTGTTCCTGACCCTTTTTCTCGCGGCTTGCAGCCAGATGCGGCGCAGCGGTGTGGATGAGGAAAAGGAACCGCAATACATGGAAGGCCAAAAGCGGGCCAAGCGCCTGGACTATGACGGCGCGATCCAGTCTTTCGAGCGTGCTCTTCAGGCCAATCCCAATAACGCCTCCGCTCATTTCGAGTTGGGTCTCCTTTACGAGGAAAAGAAGAACGACCCCATCTCCGCCCTCTATCATTATCACAAACATCTGACGCTGCGCACCAATTCATCCGCCGCAACCATGGCCAAACAAAGGATCATGGACTGCACGCGTGACCTGGTAAAAACAGCGCAGTTCGCCATTGGGCCACGCGACTTGCAGCGCGATCTGGAACGCTTCGCCGAAACCAACTCACTCTTGAAAGCGCGGGTGGAATTTCTGAATGCCGAACTTTCCCGGCGGCCCCAATACATTACCAACTACGTTACTAATTTCGTGGGCGTCCCGGTCGAACAGCAGCGTAGCTCTTCGCGGTTGACCCAAGCCACGCAACTCGTCTCACCCCCCGCCACTTCTGAACGCAGCGTCCCGGAACCGAGCCCGCGAACGGAAACTCCGCCAGTCGCCGCGAAGCCGTCACCAACCAAACCCTCCTCAACCAGGCGTCCTTCCACGACCCCGGAACGTCGGGCGCCAGAGTCGGTCGTCGCGCAGTCGACGGCGACCCGTACGACGCACACGGTCCGTCCTGGGGAAACCCTTGCGAGCCTGGCGAGCAGGTACGGAGTAAGCCTTCAAGCCTTGAAAGCGGCGAATCCAGGAGCAGCCGGAGGGGTGCGTTCCGGTCAGAAGATCAACATTCCTAAATAGGTTTGCTGCTAAAAATCTGGCTGAAGATGCTCAGGTAATCCCGCCACATCGATTGGATGCTGAGTGGCAGGAACATGTAGATGATTGCGGCCACAGCGATATACGGGCCATAGGGAATCCGGCTGGACCATTCCACCTTTCGGATCGCAATTGCGCCCAGGCTCACGAGTGTTCCCAGAACCGCACTCACCATCAGTGAAAAAATCGTCGCCTGCCATCCAAGGAATGCGCCGATCGCCGCCATGAATTTTACATCACCAAAACCCATCGCCTCGCGCGGCAGAATCAACTCACTCGTGACCACCTCCATGTGCGGCACCTCTTCCGGATTGAACTTCTCCTCCCCAATCATCAGTTCGGCCGGCGTGAGTGTGATCGCGGTGTTCCAATAGCAGCGATCCTGCAGTTCCACTGTTTTGGCGTGGAGTTCGATGTAATCGCTCTTACGATAAAAGATCTCTTCGTAACGCAGTTCCTTGTCCGGCAGTTGAAGGGAGGTCTCCTTGAAAATGACCCGGCTCTCAGGAGCCAGTTCCACCTTTTCTTTTCCGAACGCCAGTTTGCCTCCACGCAAAATTAGATAAACAAGTCCGCCACCGATCAAGATCCCAAAGAAGCTCGCCTTCAGCGCTTGCGGGCGCTCCGCGGTATCGTGCAGCGCCGGGACAACAGCCGAGAGAACAAAACCGACAGCCGTCCCCCCGATCGTGATTTCATCCGGAATGATGAAGTGCTCGATATCAATGAACGTCGCGACAATGAAGCCGGCCAGCACTAAACAATAGACTACGGCCACTCCCACCGAACGATGCCCGAAAACCATCCATGCCGTCATGAACGTGACGCCGGTCAACAACTCCACCAGGAAGTAACGGATCGAAATTTTTTGTCCGCAATTCGCGCATTTACCGCGGAGGTACAGCCACGTGACGAGTGGCAGATTCAACAGCCATGGAATGGAATACTTGCAATTCGGGCAATGTGATCGCGGCGAAATGACGCTTTGCTCCAGCGGCATGCGATAAATGCAAACGTTCAAAAAGCTTCCGACCATCGAACCGATGACAAAAAACACCACCGACCAGAAGTGGAAAGGCACCCGAGCCCAAAGCGCAGGATCGAAGACGTTATTAAACGTGTCGCTCAACTAATTTTCCCGTAGATATTTTCCCTCAACGCACTGCGCATCGTCTCGACTGGCGCTTTCTCGCCCGACCAAATTTCCAGGGCTTTCGCTCCCTGGTAAAGCAGCATGCCGAGCCCGTTCGCTGTTCTAGCTCCCGCGCGCGCGGCTTCCTTCAAAAATGTCGTCTCCGCCGGACGATAAATCATATCGTAAGCCGAAGCAGCTTGATTAAGTGAGAAGTCCGCCGCCGAGAAAGGCAGCGGATCGGATGGATTGAGCCCGAGTGAGGTGGCGTTAAGCACCAGGTCGATGCGCGATTGCGGATATCCAACCTCCACGTCAACCTCCGGACACCGTTTCTTTATTTCGCGTGCGAGCTGTTCTGCCTTCTCCCGCGTGCGATTCACCAGGTAAAGTTTCTTCGCTCCTTCCGTCGCAAGCTTGAGCGAAGCCGTGCGTCCGGCGCCACCAGCCCCCAAAACTAGAATGGTCGAACCCCGGATACGAAAGTGCAGATCTTCCTCCACCGCGCGCGCAATCCCGTAAGCATCCGTATTAAAACCACGGGTCCGAGTACATGTGATCTTCGCTGCATCACAAAGACGCATCGGTTTCCAATCTTCCGATGGGCACTGCGCCTCGAGAAGAATCGTATTTACGGCACCCCATTCTTTCGCGGAGGAGTCGAGTTCGTCGACCAGATTCACCGCCAGCAATTTGTGCGGCACCGTGAGATTCAATCCGATGAACTTCATCCGCTGTGCGCCGCGAATCGCTTCCGCCAGATCATCCGGATGCACATCGAACGCCAGGTATCGCCAATCCAATCCGAGTTGCGCGATCGCAGCATTGTGCATCGCGGGCGACGCCGAGTGTTTTACCGGATGTCCATACACTGCGACGTAACGCGTGGTTGCGGCAAGTTCTGCAGAGTGCGAGGGCATGCTCAATTGCGGTTCGGGCGCCTTGCTGCGACCGAAATCACATCGCGCCGGACTGTCGCTCCCTCCAAATCACCCAACGCATTGAGAATAGCCGACTGCACCGCGGTTTCCCCGAGGTTCCCCAGGTGTCCACCATGCGGGAAGAGCACCAGGCGATTGCCGAAAGTTTGTTCCATCCAGCGCACGTCTTCCGGTTCAAGCAGGATATCATCTTCATTTTCAACCAGTCGCACCGAGGGGCTCGCTTTGAAAAATGATTCCGCAGAGCGCAGATCGACAGCAGGACCAACCACCTCGTCCTTTTGCAGATCGATCCCGCGCGTCTTGTAGTACGGCCCGATGAAGTTATTGAGGTAATCGGCGAACGAATAGTTCATGATCTCGCGATAAACCGGTTCGCGTTTCCATTTGTCGAGCGGTTGTTTGAGAACGCCCTGGTTGTGGCGCATTTGGGTGTAGAAAATCACGTCCCGCAAGTTGAGGCGGAAAACCAACCCGATAATGAAACGGGATTCGATGGAACTGAGTGGAATGATTTCGTTTTGACGCCGTTCGACGCGCGGACCGGCTCCGAACTCGCCAGTAGGTCTGCCCGCTCCGCCGGAACGCAAGATCTCAGCGATTTTCGCAAAGAGCTGTTCGATCCGGTCGGTCCGTTCCGACGCTGGCCATTCGAGAGCGGCGTTGTAAAGCGAATCGAGCTTCTCGATCCCGTGCATCAATCGCACCGGAGAATCAATCGCCACATACCGATCAAATTGAAGCAGCGATGCGTTTTTGGATGCATTCGCTGCCAGCAGCAAGGTATGAAACCCACCCATGGAATAGCCCGCGAGCGCCCGTTTGCCCAATTTCCCCGGATGCCCCTTTTGGATCGCGCGATCGATCAAGGTCAGCGCAGAATGAATATCTTTAACGTCCGAAACCGCATAGCCGGGAAGGTCCGCACTGAGCGCGTTGCCAATAAACTCGTAATTGAACGCGCTGCTGATCGTCGCGACGGAAAAGCCGTTGTTATAGAGAATCTCCGCCAGTGCCATCGCGCCGGCATTCAGCCGATACGCACCAATGCCCGGCAGAAGATAAATGATCGGTGCCGGCTTTTTCTGCAGCCACAGCGTGTAAGGAAGTTCACGCCCGGTCCAGGGCAGCTTCACCGACGCTGTGTGGCCCCGATTCGGAAAATGACGGTCGCGTACCGTGAACATCACCATCTGCAACGTTTCCAGACTCGCCGCGTCCTGCCCCCCTTCGACCTTCCAATCGATCGAACGCTCTTTGCGATCCACTGCGTAGATGTAGCGCAAATAAGAGTAAGGATCGGCCTCTGAATCGGCCAATCGCACATAATTATCGACTGAATCGGTGAGATTGTTGTACTGCAGCGCAGTGGGGATGTACGACCAGGGCGAGTAATAAGCGATTGGGTTCACGGCCGCATCCGCCGCGCTTCCCACCGCATCGCGGTCACTGCTCGGTCCGAGGACCGGCACCATTAAATAGAAATTCTGGTTCCAACCCCAGCGCCCGAAAGTCTGCCCGAAGTCCGCCTCGGAATGCCCGATCTTGAATTCACTCGCGACATTCAGGAAGCCGCCGAAACCGAGCACGCTGTTGCAAAGAAACCGCAACGATTCTTCCCCTGCGCCTGCCCAGCGCTGTTGCAGCAGATTGTTTACGATGCGCTTTGGGAACGCGACGTTCACACTCACATTCGAAAAACCTTGCCGGAAAGGAGGTGGAACGAATGTGCGGTAAACCTTCGCGCTCGGTTTGATCACCCCTTTCATGGCCCCTTCATTCACCACCCACAATCCGCGATTCAACCGCTCGAGCGGATCGGGAATGAGTTCAGGCAAAACAATGGCATTGGTGGAAACCGTGTTGATTTCTCCACCCCTCGCCCCGGCACAAATTCCGGCCAGGCCGATCGCGGCAAAAACTAAACTTCTGATTTTCACTGCAACAAAATGGCCGTGTCGCGCGCATGCGCAACACGGGCCAACAAATTTTTCTCTATCCAGCCGAAGGAAAGGCTAGTTTTTCTTTTCTTCCTTATCGGCTTTTTTCTCCTCTTTCTTCGACTCTTCCTTCTTTTTCTCTTCTTCTTTCTTCTTCTCTTCGTCGGCCTTTTTCTTTTCCTCTGCCTTCTTTTTCTCTTCCTCGGTGACCTTCGCGAGCAACTTTAACTCTTCGCCGCGATTGATCATCGTTTCAGGCAAAGCCTTTTTCAGAGCGGCCGCGCCGTCATCTGTGACCTTGGTCTGCCACAAATAGAGCGCCATCAGATTGGTCAATCCCTTCAGATTGTCGATACCACTATCGCTGACTTGCGTGTTGTAGAGATTGAGATATTCGAGATTCACCAACCCTTTGATCTGAGCGAGCCCGGCATCTGTGATCGGATTATTTTCCAGGTGCAAACGCTGCAGGTTTTTCAGATCGGAAATGCTCTTCAAATCTTCGTCCTTCAGCCCGAGCTTTGAAATATTCAGATCGACCAGGCTCGGAATGTCCTTCAAGAGCGCGATGGCTTCACTCGTCTTGTTCGTGTCCTGCGGGCGAACGGTCGCTTCCTTCCACTGCAAGTTTTGCGCGATGGGCCGCACAGAAATTCCGAGCGCCCCGAGCTTCTTGACCGCCGCTTCTTCGGCCGCGGTATCTTTGGTTGGCGTCAAATTCGCGAATTCCGCCGATTTCCGTTTTCCTTTGCCGGATGCAACCCCTTTTTCGTCCTTCTTCTCGCTTTCGCCGCCAAGCACCAAACCATCCGGCCAGGCCGCGCCTTCAGTAATCCACTTCTTGATCAGCTCGATCTGGTCCTTCGAAAGCGGATCGCCCTTGGGCGGCATGATGTCGTCATGTCCGGCCGGAAGCGACACGCGTCGCAGCATATCGCTGTCATCCGGCTTCCCCGGAACAACGGCCTTGGCGTCCTTGCCTCCCTTGAGCGCAGCCTCCTTCGAATCGAGCCGCAAATCCCCCTTCTGCTTCTTCGGCCCGTGACATTCGATACAGCGCTTTTCCAGCACTGGCCGAATGCTCTTGGCGAAATCGACTTTATCATCCGCTCGACTCGGTGCGAAAACGGCCAGCGCGAAAACGGGAATCAGAATGGCATTTTTCATGGGTTCTCTTTCAGGTTCCGATAGCTTCAGAGTCTAATCGCAGAGCCGCACCACTGGCAAGCAGCGATCCCCGATGGATCGAAGGGGGCGAAGGGACGGAAGGGACTGAAGCGTTGGCGGAAAGTTGCCGTTCGGCGAGCGAGTCCTCGAGCGCAGCACACGTGGGCGAGAAACCAGCTTTGATGGGGCCTTTAGATTGTGATTGTTCCGAGCGAAGGAGCTCGTGAATGGGAGTGTAGGGGAGCTTTTTCTTTTCGAGTTGTTGAAAGTAATCGGCGTGGTCGGGCATTACTTCGAAGAAGCGACGAGGGAAGTCGCCGTGGTCAGGGCAGGGCAGGTGGTTGCCGCAAGGGCAGTGGTTGAGCGCTGAGTGGAAGTTGAAAGCGGCGGAGCGGCCGACTTGGGTGGGATCTTTGCCGATCTGGGCTTCGTGATGGCGGGCGAGGGTGTATTGGTTGACGCGGTGTTGCAAGGTGGCGGGAGAGCACGGTGTTTTGGGTGACGTTTCCACAGGGTCGGAAGGGGGCTTTTCATTGGACATTGAATATTTTGCATTTTTCATCTGACGTTTTGGGTCGGGTGCTTCGCGCAACTGCGGTTCCGACGAAGGGGCGGCGGAATTTGGGACGACGTGGCAGTCGTCCCTACCGGGAGGAGTAGGAGGGTTGTTGGGCGGGAGGCCGATTTGGGAGAGGAAAGGATCGGACTGGATGGCGGCTTCTACTTTGGGTTGGTTGTGGATGATGTCTTCGGAAGACCAGAGATTGAATTTAGGATTTCTGATCTCGGATTTATGATTTGGCTGGGCAGCGTTGTTTTGCGTCGCGGCAAATTGCTTTGCGCGCAGGTCGATTGTTTGTTTTCGCAATTGGTAGCTTTGGCGGCTCAGGACCAAGCGCTCTGTGGCCATCTGCTTGCGCTGCTCGGCCATTTCTTTGCGGTGAAGGTCCATCTGGATTTTGTGCTGGCGCATTTCCAAGTCGCGCTCTTCTTTCCGGGCGCGGAGCGCGTCGCGGGCGGGGAAGTCGGCGAGTTTTTGGAGGGCGAGGAGTTGGAAGGGGGTGTTGTCGCCGGAGGTGGCGAGATCGCAGGCAGTTTCGAGGATCGCATTGTGAACCGCGATCAGTTTGGAATTTTGAACAGAAGGACACGAAGGGAACGAGGAGGGGGAAGAAGTTTCGGGCGGGACGCCCTCAACGGCAGACGGGACGTCTGCGCTACCCAAGATGGATTCGAATTCGGAGAGGGTGAGTTTTTGACCGGTTTCGAGTTTGGCGTTGATTTTGTCGACGGTGTTTTTCCTCTGCCACAGGGTTTCGAGAGGATGGGTGGATTTGAGTTGGAGTGCGAATCCTTCAGGGCGCGGCATCGCGATACGGTCACGGACGACATCGTAGGTGTCGCGGCGCAGCCAGTCGACGATCTGGTCGATTTCCTGTTGTGTGAGGGTGGCGAAGGCGCGTTGTTTTCTCATAAAAGTTGAGGGGGAAAATGCGGAATCAGGTACTTACGGACAAAAATCCGAAGGGCGAAATCCGAGGCTTCGAAATGAAACGACGTTTTTGAATCACGGAGATACGGAGGCACGGAGCGGCAAAGACAAAAAGATGCAGGACAGGAAAATGGGGAGGGGCAGTCGCGGAAGCGCTGCCTGGTTTGGTCACTTCGTTGACTCGGAATGAAAAGCTCGGGGTGAGCGAGGCTTTCGTTCGAAGTCGGACTCGCCTGTGCGCTTTGCAGAGACGAGATAAACGTCGTGACCACGAATGAATGATTCGTGATCATGCACGCAGTGTTTCCTAAAATGTTTCTTGTGTCAACTCCGTTTGATTGTGGGGCGAAGTTTTACTGCAGGGGAGTTCGTTGTTGTGGGATAGTCCCACACAATGGTACAGGAACCCTTGATTGACGCGAAGCGTCGTTTGACGGTGCCCGAGAGCTGCCGCCATAGGTTCGCAGGAAAAGGTGAGTTCCTGGCACCACCTCCGGGGTGCAGAAGTTTTCACATATGGCCCGGTGGTGTCGGCCTTTCGGCCTTGACCACCGGCTAATGGCTGACAAGCCTCCGGCTTGTGGTCCGAGAAACGGCATTGGTGATGCTGTAGATGAGGCATGCAAGAGCGGAGGGATCGGGGTGGGTTTTCGCTGGTTGAGGTGCTTGCGATGCTGGTGGTGGTGGCGCTGGTCGGGTTTTTCGTTTTGAGGCCGACCGGGTATGTGAAGCCGAAGCCAATCCGATGCGTAAACAACCTGAAGAATGTGGGGTTGGCGTTTCGGATTTTTGCGACGGACAACGCAGATCGTTTTCCGGCTGAGATGATGCTGACGAATGGGATTCCGCTGAAGAGTATTGATGCATTGCGCGTGTATTTGATGCTGACGAACTATATTTCCACGCCGGACCGGTTGTGGTGTCCGTCCGACAAAGGGCGGGAGGTGGCGAGTTCCATCGGGAACGTGGGGCCAAAGAATATCAGTTATTTCGCGAGTTTGTCGGCTGCGGAAGCGATGCCGCAGGCATTTTTGGCGGGGGATCGGAATTTAGAGACGAACGGGGTGACGGTGCCGAGCGGGATTCTCGCGGTGACTAACGGGATGGAGCTTTCGTGGTCGAAGGAGATTCATAATGAGCAAGGAAATATCGCGATGGGCGACGGGAGCGTACAGCAGTTCAGTTCGACGCGGTTGAAGCAAGGGGTCAGAGATCAGGGTCTGGAACGGAATTATTTGGCGATACCGTGAAAGGGAAGTTGAGAGTTGAGGGTTGAGAGATGAGGAACAGCGGACCGTCGCTCCGCGACCGGGTTGGGTTCACCAGGAAATGGAAGCATCTTTCGCGATGCGGAGGGTCAGGCCGGGCTTGATGGTTTGGTTGCCGTGGACTGGAACGACAATTATTTTGCGTTCGCCCGGTTTCCCGAAGATGTGATGACTGCCGTTTATTCGTTTCAGTGCCCAGCCGGCTTCCTTTAATTTGGCGCAGAGTTCCTTCCCGGAGATCGGCCGCATACGGCCAGTTCGGCGATTTCGACTTCCGGATCCGGCGACCGGCCTTCATCGGCGAGAATTTGCAGGTATCCGGTGGCGGCTTCGCGGAGATTGTCGATCAATTCATCGACCGATTCGGCTTGAGAATAACAGCCTGGAAGGGAAGGGACCTCGCCCCAAAAACCGCCGGAAGATTCCGGGTGGATGATGGCTTTGAAAATCATGTGGAGAAATGTAATCGGGCTGCGGGGAGAATCGACGAAAATTTTGCGGAGATCGGAGTCATTCTACGCATTTGTTAGTTGATATTGGATTCGACAAAGTTTGCGACGAGGGTTGCCGATAAAGGGGAGGTCGGTGATACAATAAGTCTTTTTCTGTTGACACAGTGCTTTATATGTGTTTTGGTGTCGTGTCATGGAAAGGAAGCAATATGAGGATAAGAGCACCTGAAAGGTACGGGCTGTTACCCTATCAGTCCGATTTTGCAGCGAATCGAGCGCGCTTCAAAATCGGGTTGTGGGCGAGGCAAACGGGGAAGGATCACACGTGCACTTTTGAGGCGGTGGTGGATTCGATCCGGAATCCGGGGACGTTGTGGATCATCGTGGCGGCCGGGGAAAGGCAGGCGAGGGAGTCGCTGGCGAAGGCGAAGGAATGGGCGGAGGTGTTGCGGTTCCAGATCGCTGATTATAACGAGGAGCGGGTAAGCCCGGCGGCGCGGATGCAAAGCGCGGAGATTCGGTGGGCGAATGGGTCGAGGTTGCTGGCGTTACCGGCGAATCCGCAGACAATCCGCGGGTACAGCGCGAATTTGATTTTGACGGAGTTCGCGTTTCATGAGGATCCAGGGGCTATCTGGAAGGCGATTTATCCGAGTATATCGAATCCGCTGCGGGGTGGGTTGAAGAAGCTGCGGATTATCTCCACGCCAAATGGGTTGACGAATAAGTTCGCGGATTTGTGGTTGAATGGGCCGACGGTGAACCCGAGTTTTTTAACCACGAATGGACACGAATGGACACGAATAAAAAAGGAAGTTCAACAGGAGGAAACTGAGGGAACGGAGAGAGGATTAACCACTGAATACGCGCGTTCGGAATCTAAAATGGAAGGAGTAGCGACGTTCGGAGCAGAGTTCGACAAAGTTTCCGACGAAGTTTTCGGTAAAGTGGATAGTCAGAGCCTCGTTAGCTCGGCTCCTACGGGCGGGAGCAACGACAGCCTGGCGGGCCGCCAGGCTGGACAGGCGAGGCGCGCGAGGCGCCTGTCCTACCCGGGAGTTGGTTATTTTAAATCGAAGGTGACGATTCACGATGCGATCCGGGCGGGGCTGCCGTTGGATGCGGAGGAGTTGCAGGCGGGGTTGAATGATCCGGATGCGTGGGCGCAGGAGTATCTGTGCGAGTTCATGGATAGTTCGTCGGTGCTGTTTCCGTACGATTTGATTTCGGCGTGTGAATCGGCGGAGGCGACGGAGAGCGGGGTGAATCTGTCCCAGTTGGAGGCGGCGCGGCGCGGGCATCTTTTCGCGGGGATTGATTTTGGGAGGAGGAATCATCTGACGGTGTGCTGGATACTGGAGAAGGTGCCAAAGGGAAATCTGAAATCCGAGTTCCGAAATCCGAATTTCATCAGCGGGAATTCGGGGAGTCGCGATGGACACATTTATCTCACGCGGGAGGTGCTGACGTTGAAGGATGTTTCGACGCCGGAGCAGTTGGACATTCTTCTGCCACGGTTGCGGCATTGCTGGCGAATTTGCGTGGATGCGACCGGGGCGGGTGTGGGGCTGGGCGATTATCTGGTGCAGAGGTTTGGGGAGTATGTGCGCGGGGGGACGTCGCGTCCGGCAAAGGGCGGGCGGGTGGAGTTGTGCCAGTTCACGAGTGCGCTCAAGGGGGAGTTGTTTCCAAGGTTGCGGAGTGCGCTGGAGCAACGGGTAGTGCGCATCCCGGCGAGCCGCGAGATTCGGGAGGATTTGCATGGGGTGCAGAAGAGTGTAAGCGTGAGCGGGCAGATCAGTTATCGCGCGGCGCAATCGGCCGACGGGCATAGTGATCGAACGACGGCGCTCGCACTGGCTCTGCGCGCGGCGACCCAGGCGCCGATCTCGAGCGGTGCGGCGACGGTGTATGTGCCGGAGAATCGGGGATGGACCTGGAGAAACACGAGAATCATTCTTTGAGCCGAGGACGGCGGGCTGAACGCGCGGTGCGAATGAGATTTGATTCGGAAGATTCCGACAATCCCTTGCCCTCCCGTCCAGACAGCGATTACCTTTAAGCTAAACGCAGAACACCCGTGGATTTTCCTCTTTACCGCCGTCTTCCAAGATTCGAAAAGCCTTCGTCAGATGAAATCCTGAACGCGTTCCTGGCGTACGTGGAAGAGAAGAACCTGGTTCCGTACAGCACGCAGGAGGAAGCCATCCTTGAACTGATCGACGACAAAAACGTCATTCTCAACACGCCCACGGGTTCGGGTAAATCGCTGGTGGCGACGTTTCTTCATTTTGATTCGCTCGCTCGCGGGCGACGCTCCGTTTACACCTGCCCGATCAAGGCGTTGGTGAACGAAAAGTTCCTGGCGCTGTGCAAGGATTTCGGTCCTGAGCGGGTTGGGATGGCGACCGGGGACGCCACTGTTAATCACGACGCGCCGATCCTTTGTTGCACCGCTGAAATCCTGGCCAACATGGCCCTGCGCGAGGGCCGGCACGCGGATGCGGGTGATGTGATCATGGATGAATTTCATTACTACTCGGACAAGGAGCGCGGGGTGGCTTGGCAGGTTCCGCTTCTGACCATGTCGCGCACGCGGTTTCTTTTGATGTCCGCCACGCTCGGGGACACCGCCTTTTTCGAGAAGGAACTCACGCGGCTGAACAAACTCGAGACCAGTGTGATCAAGGCGCATAAGCGTCCCGTCCCGCTCGAATTTGAATATGACGAAATGCCGCTCGAACATACGGTTGAGAAACTGATCGCGGAAAAGCGCGCTCCGATCTACATCGTCCATTTCACGCAATTGGAATGCGCCGATACCGCGCAGGATCTCACCAGCCAGAACCTCTGCAGCCGTGAAGAAAAAGCTGCGATTGGTTCCGCGCTGGAGAATTTCAAGTTCAACAGCCCGTACGGGCCAGATCTGAAGAAATTCCTGCGTCACGGCATCGGGCTGCATCACGCCGGGTTGCTGCCGAAGTACCGCGTCCTCGTGGAGGGCCTGGCGCAAAAGGGTCTGCTCAAGGTGATTTGCGGCACGGATACCCTCGGCGTGGGCGTGAATGTTCCGATTCGAACTGTGCTGCTCACCCGCCTGACCAAGTTCAACGGTGAAAAGGTTGGAATTCTCACCGCTCGCGATTTCCATCAGATCACCGGACGGGCTGGCCGCAAAGGTTTCGACGATTACGGGTGGGTGGTGGCGCAAGCACCCGAACACGTCATCGAAAACGCGCGACTCGAACGCAAAGCTGGCGATGACCCAAAAAAGGCGAAGAAGATTGTTAAAAAGAAAGCGCCTGAAGGTTTCGTGGGTTGGAACAAGGAAACTTTCTTCCGCCTGGTGAATTCCGCGCCCGAACCGCTCGTGTCTCGGTTCCAGGTGACGCACGGGATGCTGCTGAATGTTCTCAGCCGAGAGGAAGAAGACGGGTGTCGCGCGATGCAAAAGTTGATCCGCGACTGCCACGAACCTCAACACGTAAAGCCGGCGCTCCGCCGCCGGGGCTGGGAACTCTTCCGGGCGCTGCTCGACCGCAAGATCATTGAGATCACCCGGGACGGATTGCGCGTGAATGTCGACCTGCAGGAAGATTTCTCGCTCGACGAAACCCTCTCCCTCTACCTAGTCGACACGATCAAGTTACTGCAAGCTCCTGCTCCCGCCGCGTTACAGAACCGCGACGGTGAGGGAGCGTCGGCGGGTAGCGAATCCACGGAACGCTCCCTCACGGTCGCGGCTCTGCGCGATGAAATCCCGAATGCCGAATCCGGAATCCCGAATTCGCAATCAAATGTCACGTATCATCTCGACCTCCTAACGCTCGTCGAATCCATCGTTGAAAATCCCGACATCATCCTTCGCCGCCAGCTTGACCGCGTGAAACGGGAAAAAATGAACGAAATGAAAATGGAGGGAATACCCTTCGACGAACGCATTCTAAAACTCGAGGAGCTCGAATATCCGAAACCGAACCGCGAATTTATTTATAGCACCTTCAACGAATTCGCTGCGCGCCATCCCTGGGTCGGCCAGGAAAATATCCGCCCCAAAAGCATCGTCCGCGAAATGGTGGAGAGCTATTTCACCTTCGCTGATTACATCCGCGAGTACGAACTTCAAAAAACCGAAGGCGTCCTGCTCCGCTACCTCATGAGCGTCTACAAAGTGCTGGACCATACGGTTCCCGCCGCGGCGAAAAACGACGCCATCCACGAAATCGAACTTTTCCTTCGGACCACGATTCGGCAGGTCGATTCGAGTCTGCTCGACGAATGGGAACGGATGCGCGACCCGAACTGGGTTGCGGCCGAAGTGCAGGAAGCCAAACCGGTCCGCCTCTCGCCCGAGGATATCACGACCAACAAGAAGAACTTTACGCAGCTGATCCGGACCGAGCTTTTTTCGATTCTCCGCGGCCTCGCCGGCCGCGATTTTGAAGCGGCCCTTGAGAACCTCGACAATATCACCGACGCCAAGGGCGAAACCTGGACCGGTCCGAAACTCGAGCGTCTCTACCTGGACTACCTGAAAGACCACGAGCGCATCCTGCTCGACAATGAAGCCCGCAATCTCCGCCACACCTACATCAAGCCTTCCGAGGACAACAGAACCTGGCTGGTGCACCAAACGATCGTCGACCCCGAAGCGCACAACGACTGGTCCATTGACCTCCAGATCGACCTCGCGCAATCCCGCCAGCTCGCCAAACCCCATTTCCAACTACTGCGTGTCGGTCCCATTGGCCATTGAATTCGGCGGCGTCAGCGGCTTTCCCTTTACCTTCAAGATGACCGCCACCCACAACCCGGCACTGAGCAACGAGGTAACGGCAAGTCGCGTCGGATTCAGCCTCCGCTCCATCGTGTAATTGGGCTCTTTCAATTCCGTGTGCAGCACCAGGTAATGTAGCGGCCCGAAGTACGTCTCATTGATGATGGTGCCCGAAGCGGTCCGGGAAGGCTGATTCGACAGGGGTGCCCACAACCAAATTGTGATCAACGCCGAAACAAAAATCAGCACTCCCCGCCCAGTCTCATTCACACCCGCAACCTACTCCCGACCTCCCCGGCAGAGCCAATAGAATTCGTGCGTGCCACCGGGTGCGATTTAGAGTGAGGGGCAGAAGCAGAGTCGCGACCGTGAGGAGCGTGTCAGAGCCGAATCGACCTCTCCTTTTTTCGTAAGTGCAAGGCGCTCCCTCACGGTCGCGGCTCCGTGCGCAATACCCAGCGTGCCCCTCACTTAAGATCACACCCGGTGCCACCACCACTCTTGACCCTCATTTCGCCATGCACTAGTTTGGGCGCGCCTTTTTCAACGACCGTTTTCTTTTGGTCGCCGATGTGGCGGAATTGGCAGACGCGCTAGACTCAAAATCTGGTGCTCGTGAGAGCGTGGGGGTTCGAGCCCCTCCATCGGCACCATTTCGCCTTGCTCTAAAGCTCTCCTGGTCTGGTGGGAGGGTCTTGTCACGAACAAGACCAAGCAAGCGGGATTACATTTACAATCGGCTAGCGTGAATGATTCAACTCTGAGATGTTGATGGCGATGCGCCGATCTCATCCACAACCGCGCAAGGTAACGGCGTCGTCGATGCCTGATTAAACGAAAAGCGGGCACCTTTTGGAGGCACCCGCTCAACCCAAACAACCAAACTAACTTCGCCACAAGCCAAGTGGCGGAGAACACGAACCGGCGAGACGCCACTCGCCAGAACCCTCAATCACCAACATCCATGAGACGCACGCCGTCTCGCCAATGTTCAAACTTTTTTAGCGCACGTTGGCGGGCAGGTGCGCGCGGCCAAGCCCGAACTGGTCTCCCATCGCCACCACCTTGCCATTTTCGAACTGGATCTCGATGAATTTTGAGCTGCAGAAGGGCTCGCCCTTTTCATCCTTCAATGTCGCGATGACCTGCCTTGTCTTCGGATCGATCACGTCCGGTGTGTGACACCAGGCATATTTCCCGTCCAAACTGAATGTTACCCAGCCGTGCCCTTTTCGGGAGAGGGCAATTTGTCCGGTCTGCCGCGGCGGCATCGCCGTCGCATCGAACGTAAAAAGCTTCTGGCCATCCTGATCACTGATCCACAGTTCCTTCTCATCGGGCGTCAACCCCGCGCCATGCGCCCGATGCGGGATTGTCACGTCCGGTTGCGCAGCATCATGCGCAAAGACTCTGTGAACCGCCTCGCCCGATTTCAAATCCACAATATCGAACCCCACATGTTTGTACAGGCAAATGAAGGCATATCGATTCTGGCTATCCACAGTGAACGGAAACACCTGGTCTTCGCCGACCCCCGAAATGTTCCGCAACAACTCGCCGTTCTTCGCGCGATAGACCCAGAAATTCGTCAGCGTCCCGAGGTAAACGAATTCTCCGTCCAGGCTGGCAATGCTGTTATGTGCCTGCGGCCCGGCGACGATCCGCTGTGTGATCTCGCCGTTCTTCGCATCCACCACCAGGAAGCCGCTATTGGTTCCCTTGTACCACCAACCCGTCGGCACGTACAATTTACTTCCATCCATGGTGGCGCATGCGCGGTCACAACCCATCTCATCGTATTGCTTTTCCCATAGTATTTTCTCAGTTTCCAAATCGAATGCGCCCAAACGCCGCGCGGTGCTTGAATAGTAAACCGCATGGTTCTTGACGCTGCCGCAGAACCCGCGCAGCCCCTCCTTAAAGGGAATATCAATCCGCCGTACGAGCTTGTGTCCCTGATCGATGTCGTAGACCAAAATTCCGTTTCCGGACCCGCCCGCTTGCGAAGCGTCAGGCGTGCTCATGTAAAGATAACGCTTTCGCTCAGCGCGGGAGGAAGTTGTGGAAATGCAGCAAATCAGCAGAAAGAGGACAACAGATTTCATAGAGGATACAGGAATCCTACCAAAGCTTTGGCTTCTTTTACAAGGATGCGTGCGCTGCTTGGTTTCCGTGAACGGAGCCGCGACGGTGAGGGAGCGCCTTGAGACGTAGGCGAACAACTAAAGATTGATCGGTCTGAACGCTCCCTTACGGTCGCGGCTCCTTTTGCACCTCGCTTTGGATCGACCCTTCGAGCTACGCCTTTGCCTCGCTCAGCCGTTGAATTCCTGCTTTCACAGCATTCAACGATCCCATCAGCGCCTCGCGCGTTTGTTCGTCCGGATTGCTTTCCGGATGATTCACAACGGCTTCGACCCGCTTCATGAGGTCCGGCGTCCTTTTCTGCAAACTTGCGAGCTGTTTTTCCCAGACCAGTTTCTTTTTGGCGCACGCAAGCAGGTCTTCCAGAAAGTGAACGTCGTCCTGTGTCGTCTTCCGATCGGCGTGCTTCGCATTCACCGTCGCCATTTCGGCGTTCAAGGCGAGAATCGTGTTCTCACAACGCTCGATGTCCTTCACCAGCGTTTGCAATTCGCCGATAATCCCTTTCTGTTGAAAGGCGACGCGTTGGGCTTCCTTTAGTTGTTTGGTTGTGGCCATCCTTAAAGGACAGCTTAGCGCCTCGCGAAACTTCGGCAACCTTTGCACTCCCTTACATCTTGATGCACCCTCACCGGCGGAGCGCGGACATTCCTGTCCGCAACTTAGGTGCCCTTGCGGACCAGAATGCCTGCGCTCCGCAAGAAAGTGCGGACGCAAGATTTTAATTACCACTTGCCGCCCGAGCTCATCGCGCAGCAACCTGCGACCGCTCGGGACGCCAGCCGCTTGCTCGTCCTCGATCGCCGCACGAAGATTCGCACGCACGCCCACTTTCCTGCACTTCCCGATTATCTCCGTCCCGGTGATCTGCTGGTGATGAATAATTCGAAGGTGATCCCGGCGCGACTGCGTGCGGTCAAGCCTGGCTCCGGTGGGAACGTCGAAATCCTCCTTGTTGAGGAAATTGAGAAGAACAATTGGTGGGTGATGCTTAAGCCTGGCAAACGCGTTCGCGTCGGAACCAGGCTCCATTTGCTGGATAGCGCCGGTCAGGAAAGCGGCGTGATTGCAGAAGCGCAGGAGAAAAACGAGGAAGGTCATTGTCGCCTCATCTTCCCCGGAACGACCGACATTCTACAAACTGTGGAGTCTCTCGGCGAAATCCCGCTTCCCCCATATATCCAGCGGCCGAGCGGAACTACCGCCGAGGATCTCACACGATATCAAACCGTCTACGCAGGCCCTGCCGGTTCGGTTGCCGCTCCGACCGCCGGCCTGCATTTTACCCCGGAACTCCTGGCGGAGATTCGTTCGCTTGGCGTGCAAACAGCCGAACTCACCCTTCATGTCGGCCTAGGGACTTTTGCGCCCGTGAAGGTCGATAGCGTCGCAGATCACCGGATGCACGCCGAACGTTATGAAATCTCCCCGGAAACCGCGGCTCGGGTGAATGCGACAAAAGCTGCGGGAAATCGAGTCATCGCCGTTGGCACAACCTCCGCACGCGTTCTGGAGACCGCGACGAAAGACAACGGGCACCTTCAATCCGGAAGCGGGCGGACAACCATTTTCATCTACCCGCCGTATCGGTTTAAAATGGTGGATGCGCTGCTCACCAATTTTCATTTGCCCGAATCGACCTTGCTCATGCTCATCAGCGCTTTTGCATCTCCGGGCTCTGTCGAGGGACGCGATCTGATCCTGCAAACCTATGCGGAAGCGGTGCAGGAACGATATCGCTTTTTCAGTTATGGTGATGCGATGTTGATTTTGTAAGATGAAGCCAACCTTCTACGATACCCACGCCCATCTTGATTTTCCCGAGTTCGGCAGCGAAGTCTCCGACATCGTTGCGCGCGCCGAAGCCGCCGGCATCCGCAAAATCATTTCCATCGGCACGACCCTGGAGAAGAGTCGCCGCGCCATCGAACTTGCGGACCAGTTCCCCAATGTCTACGCCGCCGTCGGTTGGCATCCTTCTCACGTCACCGAAGCGCCCGAAGAAGTCACCGCCGATTTGCGCGCCCTCGCGCAACATCCGAAAGTCGTCGCTCTCGGCGAAGCGGGTCTTGATTATTCGCGCTTGCCAAGTGCGAATGGCGGTTCAGTTACGGACGACGAACACTACAAACAACGCCAAAAGAGGATCTTTCGCGACCAACTCAATCTCGCTGCGGAACTCGGCCTGAACGTGATCATCCATCAGCGCGATTCCTTCCGCGACACCATCGAAGAGATCGCGCCCTTTGCCTCGAAGCTAAGGGCGGTTTTCCATTGCTTCGTCGGCACGCCTGCAGAGCGGAAGGAAGTCGCGGCGCTCGGATTCCTCGTGAGTTTTACTGGAATTGTAACTTTCAAGAACGCCGCTACCGTTCGCGAAACTCTCGCTGGAACTCCGCTTGAAGGTTTCATGCTCGAAACGGATTGCCCATTTCTCGCGCCGGTCCCGTATCGCGGAAAACGTTGCGAGCCGGCCTACGTGGAACTGATCGCGCAATTCGTCGCGCGGGAGAAGGCCTGCACTCTGGAAGAACTTTCTCGCGCGACTTGCGCTACGGCTGATCAGTTTTTCAGGGGACCAACGTAATTTACTCTTGCTCCTTCTTCTCGGCCTTCTCAGGCTTCTCGCCTTTCTCCGGCTTGTTCATTTGCTTTTGCAATTTGCGCAATTCTTTCTGGAGTTTCTGCTGCTCCTCTTTCAAATGGTCAATCTCCTCGCGCAGCCGTGCTTCTTCCCCCCGCCCGCGTTGACTATCCAATCGCGCCTGCAACCGGTTCGCCAACTCGTCCATCCCGGCGTCGTGCAAATGGCGGATCGCTTGTTCGAGATGCTCGGCTTGTCCTTTGTCCAGCGGCCTCATCGGCAAGGCGATCGGTCCCTCGGGAAAGCGTGGTCCACGCATTTCCGCACGCGCGCCATCAGGTCCGCGGCGAATAATCACGTCCTCATTCTGATTCGGGCCGCGAATGATTCTGCGTTCGATGTGCACCTCGCCGTTTTCGTTGTCGAATGGTTCAATGTGTTTCTCGAAAACGCCGGGCGCGCCTTGACTGTCGAATTCATGCACCACGTCGCCACTCTCGTTCCGTTCCTCGAAATGAACTCGATTTCCCGGACCACGCCGTTCGATTCGGACTTCTTTCCGACGGGGACGCGGCGCTTTATCCGGAGTAATCTCATCCTTCGTTAATTCCTTGCTCTCGGCAACGACCGGCCCCGCATCCGCCGGATCGGCGGGCGGTGCGGGTTGCGGAGCGGGATCCTGCGCGAGGCCGAGAGTAGCCGCCGAAATGAGCGAACAGGTGAGAGTCAATATTTTGGAATTCATAACGTTTCTTCCCGGTTGGACGATGCGCACAATGCCTTGGTTCGCAAGATATTTTCTGGAATTGGAATGTTTTGCAGCCGTGTTCAACAGTTGCGAAACCGTTTGTCCTTTGCGACACTGAACCATGGTCAAGATCGCGCGCAAAATACCACTCGCTGAGGAAGGTGCCGATGATGTGGCCTACTGGCGGTCACGTTCCGCGGTGGAACGGTTGCGAGCGTTGGACGAGCTGCGCGCCCTTTACATCAAAAGCCATGTTGCTCCTGGAGAACAAAGACTTTCGCGAGTTTATCGAATTGTTAAATTCCCACGAAGTTAAGTTCCTCATTGTGGGCGGCCATGCCGTCACTTTTCATGGATATCCTCGATTCACCGGCGATCTGGACATTTGGGTCGCCATTGATCCGGCCAACGCGTTGCGCGTCGAAAAAGTTCTAAAGGATTTTGGCTTTGGTTCAATATTTTCGAAAGGGGATTTTGCCAAAGCGGGCTACGCGATCCAGCTCGGACGCCCTCCCTACCGGATAGACATTCTTACCTCCATCGATGCAGCGGAATTCGAAAGTGCATATCCTCAGCGCGAGCTCGTTCGTTCGGATGGCTTGGAACTCCCCTTTCTCGCGCTGAAAGATCTTCTTGCAAATAAACGCGCTGCCGGACGGCCTCAGGACTTGCTCGACGTGGCGAAGCTTGAGTCGGTTCCGTCAGCATCCAAAGCCCGCGCAACACGTCGTCGGCGCTGACTCTCCTAACTCAATTTTCTGGAATTTGCCCATTCCACAGATACGTTCAGCCCGCGGGATGAAGAAGCCGATTGACTCCATCGAATCAGTCATTGCTGACCTTAAAAAAGGTCGCATGGTCGTGATTGTCGACGACGCTGAGCGCGAAAATGAAGGCGACTTGATCATGGCGGCTGAGCACATCACACCTGAGGCCGTCAATTTCATGACGAAATTCGGTCGCGGGCTCATCTGCGTTCCCACGACATCCGAGCGTCTCAAACAACTCGGGGTCGAGCGCATGGTCCGGACCAATCGCGAGACGTTCAAAACCGATTTTCAGGTCAGCGTGGATGCGGCGCATGGGATCACCACTGGCATTAGTGCCGCGGATCGCGCGGAAACGATTCGCGTGATGGCCAATCCCAGCGCTGTTCCCGAGGATCTCGTTCAACCCGGCCACATGTTTCCACTGCGCGCCCGTCCCGGCGGCGTGCTGCAGCGCGCCGGCCACACCGAAGCCGCGGTTGATCTTGTCACGCTCGCGGGGTGCCGTCCCATCGCGGTCATCTGCGAAATCATGAGCGACGATGGTACCATGGCCCGCCTGCCGGAACTGCTTAAGTTCGCCAAACGCTATAAGCTAAAACTCGCGAGCATCGAAGCGTTGATTGAGCACCGACGCACCCGCGAGAAACTGGTCGAACGCGAGGAAGTCGTGAAAATGCCGACCGACTACGGCGATTTCGATCTGTACCTCTATCGTTCGAAACTCGATGACCAGCATCATCTCGCTCTCGTCAAAGGAGATGTCGCGGGAAAACAAAATGTTCTTGTTCGCGTGCACAGCGAATGCCTGACCGGCGATGTTTTTGGCTCGCGTCGCTGCGATTGCGGCCCCCAATTGCATCAGGCGATGAAGCAAGTTTCGGAAGCCGGACGCGGGGTGATCCTCTACATGCGGCAGGAAGGGCGCGGCATCGGTTTGCCCGCGAAAATCAAGGCTTACAAACTTCAGGAGAATGGGTTCGACACCGTCCAGGCGAACCTCAAATTGGGTTACGGAATGGACCTGCGCGAATACGGTCTGGGGGCGCAAATCCTCGTTGATCTCGGCCTTAAAACGATTCGTCTTCTCACCAACAATCCCAAGAAGATTGTCGGCCTCGAAGGTTACGGCTTGGAAATCACGGAGCAGGTTCCCATTCGTATTCGGCCGAACCCGCACAACGCGAAATATCTGAAAACCAAAAAAGAAAAACTCGGCCACCTCATCTGAAATGCTGAAGAAAATCGCCAAAACTGATTCGAGCGGAACGGGGCAGGGAACGTACGCAATCGTAGCTGCGACCTACAACCGCGAGTATACCGATGCGCTCGTTCAATCCGCACAAAACGAATTGAAAGGCGCAAAACACCTCGAAATCATCCGCGTTCCTGGCTCATTCGAAATTCCCGCAATCGCCTCCCGCCTAGCGTCGATGAAAAGCCCGAAATTCGACGCGATCATCTGTTTCGGGGTTATTTTTCAGGGCAAAACGTCCCATGCTCAAAATATTTCCGAAGCTGTGAGTAATGCGCTTGCGATCCTCCAGATTCAGTCAAAAAGACCGATCATTCATGGTGTTCTGCACTTCGAAAACGAGAAACAAGCCCGCATCCGTTGCTTCGGAATTGAACACAACCGCGGGATTGAAGCCGCGCGCACGGCCATGAAAATGGTCGAAGTATCCCGGAATTTGGACGTTTTTGAAAAACTTTGAAAAAAGTTTCACAATCCCCTTGCGCGTTCTTTGGAGATGTATAATTTACGCGCGCTTCGGAAACCGAGGGTGGTTGAGAAGCAAGGGGGATCAGCAGCGAAGATCGATCTGAAAAAGATCGAAAGAAAAAATGAAAAAGCTGTTGACGGGGTCGGGAAAGTGACTAAGGTAACGGTCACAATTGATTGTTCTTTAATCGCAAGCCGCGCGTAGTTGGCGACGGCAGGCGATCTTGTCGTCTCGAAATACTGAGATGACCGTGTAACGAAATTGGAAACTAAATGTTTTCACACGATCTGACACATTCGTTCACACGTTTCGGTTTAGCGCTTAGATATATGCGCAAACCATTTGTTCTCTGATAGATGCATTTCTGGAAGCGAGTTTTGCCTGTTGTAATAAGATAGGTTTTCACACGTTTCCAAGCTGCTCTTTGAAAATTGAATTGTGCGATAAATGATTAGAGCCCTCGAAAGCTGAGATCCCTTTAAAACGTGGATCGAAGCACTTCGAGTTATTAATCAAAGATTGAATTGAACAACCGGCCTTCGGGTTGCATTTCCTACTGACCGAGCTTGCTCGGAAGTGGAGTGCGGACTCGATGGTTAAGAGTTGAGTCAAGCTTAACGTTTTTAAAAATATACGGAGAGTTTGATTCTGGCTCAGAACGAACGCTGGCGGCGTGGATAAGACATGCAAGTTGAACGCTAATTTCAGTGTAGCAATATATTGAAGTTGGAGTAGCGCAAGGGTGCGTAACACGTGGGTAATTTGC
>JBGAGW010000017.1:0-159620 GCA_044226545.1 Limisphaerales bacterium | reverse complement strand
ACTTGTCCGCCTTGCGCAGTTCCTGCAGAGAAACTTTGCTGAATTCGCGTTGCGCCGGATGATAAATCTCGAGTTCAAAATTGGGAACTTCCGTTCCAACGGTAACTGGTCTGATGTCGTTCATGATCTCCAAAAAGCGCCGGAACCTAGACGCGCGGAGCGGAGAGTTCAAGCCGATCTGCCGCAACATTACTGTTGTGACAGGCTGGTGGTCCAGATGTCACGGTGCAGCTTCCACTCGCCCTGGATCAATTTCCAGATCACGATGTATTTGCCACGATCGATCAATTCGCCTGCGCCACCCCGCAAAGTGTATTGGCCCATCTCGATGGCAGTCGCGCCTTGCGCATCGACCTCCCGTGTTTCAAGCTTCACTTCTTTGATCCCCATCGTGAGCACCGCTCCCCACAAGTCCGCAATGCTCGCGGTGCCTTGCAGTGGTTCCGAACCTGTCGGCATTAGAATCGCATCTTCCGTATAGAGAGCCGCAACCGCTCGCGCGTCGCCGGTCATGAAGGTCGCTTCGACCTTGCGGTTGGCCTTCTCGATGGCTTCTCGAATTAACTCTGCTTTGTCGCTCATATCGCTATCCCCTTATAACGAGAGCGCCGTGACAAAACCACGGATTTCAGCCGCTACCCTCAGGGCGTGTTCACGATTGGCCAGCATCGAGATGTGCGACATGTCCGCGAAGCTTACGCGCGTTGCGTGCTGCGATAATCTCGCCAACTCCTGCTGCAATGTTTCCCAACCGGGAAGAGAGTTGCTTCTCGCGGAAACCATCAGCAATGGAATCTCGCCCAGAGTCTGGTCACGCAAGATGTCATTAGAAGCTCCCCAGCCCCGCGCTTCGCGTGCACTCGTGCGCAGATGTCGAGGGTTTCTCAAAAAGTGTTTCAGCGCGCGAAAATCCTCCGCCGGCAATGCATCCAAATGTTTCATCAACGGCACTTCGATTGCCGGAACTCCCCTGGTCGCCAGCAATTGAGCGGCTTCAACATAGAAAACCAGATTGCGCATCCGACGCCGAATTCCCGGCTGTTTCATTTGGTCCGGATGTGCCGGGTCCAGCCAAACGAGTGCTTTCACTTTCCCAGGATTTAACCGAGCAAACGCCCGGTTGCAGATCGCACCCATCGAATGCCCGAGCAATATTAGCGGCTCTTGAATCCCAAGCCCCGCAAGCAAACCCGAAAGTTCGTCGGCCATGACTCGCGCGTCACGCGCTCCTTCACGTTCATCGCTCCAGCCGAGGCCCGCCCGATCGTACGTGATCACGCGTGAGAAGCCGGCCAGTTCGGGAGCGAGCCATCCCCAGCACGCACTCATCATTGTTAGCCCGCATTCCAACAGGATTAACGGCCCTTGCTCGCCGAAGCGCCGCACGTGAAAATAACTTCCCTTCGCGGAAACCAACTCGCCCGGTGCAGTGAAGGCTCGGTTATCCACGCGCCGTTAAAGTTGGTGAATGACCTTCGCGACTTTCTTCAAATCGTCGACAAAAAGCGCCCGATCCTCGTGTCGCTTCGCTTGGTCCGGAGCGCGCAGAATCGAGGACGGGTGAACAGTTGCCATGACAATCCGGGCGAGAGGCGATGAAATGAATTCTCCACGGTTTTGCGTCACGCGAAACTCCTTCCCGAGTAGCGTTTGTGCCGCCGTCGCGCCAAGCGCCACGACGACTTCCGGTTTGAGCACCCCGAGTTCCGCCTCGAGCCACGGTCGGCATGCCGCGATCTCGCGCGAGTTTGGTTTCTTATGCAACCGCCGCTTGCCACTGGGCTCCCACTTGAAATGCTTCACCGCATTCGTCACGTAAACCTCCTCCCGGTCAATGCCCGCTTCCACCAGGCACTTATCCAGCAACTTACCCGCCGGCCCCACGAACGGTTCCCCCGCCAGGTCTTCATCATTGCCCGGCTGTTCGCCGACGAACACCACCTTCGCCTTCGGCGAACCATCGCCAAAGACGGTTTGCGTTCCTGTCTTCCACAACGGACAACCGGTGCATCCGGCCGCGGCGATTTGCAGCTTCTTGATCGTCGGCCTTTCCGGAACAAAAGGCGCCGCGCTCCAAACTTCCCGTTTCTCCGCAGGCATAATTCAAATCAGCCCCAGTCGTTCGCAGATGAATTTCCGGAACAATTCAATCTCCGGTTCGATCACGGTGTGATCTTTCGGATATTCGTGGAAATCAATCTGAATCCCCCCACGTTTAAGCTGCTCGACCTGCTCGCGCACCGGCTTGATCGGAATCAACGTATCGCGCGTTCCGTGCGTCATCAGGAATCGCTGCTCCTTCGCCACGGGCGACGCGATCTTCAGCAACCGCTCCGGTTCGTACACATAACCGCTCACTCCGATAATCCCAGCGAGTCTCTTTTTATAACGCAGGCCCGTCTCGACACTCATCAAGCACCCCTGCGAAAATCCGAATAGCATCGTTCGATCCGGAGAAAATCCCTCGCGCTCGCAATCCTCCAGCAACATTTCCAGCGCACGATAGCTTCGCTCCACTCCCGGACCAGGATCCGCCGCAAAGTCGTACCACGAAAACCCGCCGTAATAAGCGTCCGGCGCATTCACCAGAAGCACGTTGAGCGAAGGAATCCGCAGCACATCCGGCAGGAAGCGGTATCCCTCCATACTGTCCCCCAACCCATGCAGCGCGATCAACAAATCCCTCGACTCGGCCCGCGCCGCCTTCACCAACTCCCTCTGAAGCATGCCGCAATTTAGCCGCGATCCCGCCCTTTGCACCAGCGTGCCGATGATTTTCGCGATCGAGGTGGCCTTTTGATCACACTCACGGACATCGAACCGTCCACAACCCGCGACGGATGAAAATCGGGATTGCTCTTTACAAGATTTCCTCTGCCGGTAGGCTTAAGAAAAACCAAGTTTGATATGCGTAAGTTGATCGTTTCCGCCAGCGCCGCTGTGGCTGTGGCTTTCCTCGCAACGGGCTGCGCCGGGCCAGAACAGAAATTGGGCCGCGGAATTAACAACGTGACCGAATTTGCCCGCATGGGGGAAATCCGCCGCTCGATGGAACAAACCGCTCTCTGGGATGGCAATAGCGAAGCTTACACTACCGGTTTCATCCGCGGATTTGACCGCAGTGTCGTCCGGACCGGCGTCGGTCTCTTCGAAATCCTGACCTTCCCCATCCCGACTCCTACCTACGAACCAATCTTTCTCCCCGCAAGCCCTGTTTATCCGGATAGCTACACCCCCGGCATCCTGGCCGACCCAACATTCGGACCCGACGCAGCCGTGGGCTTCGCCGGTGGCGACGTAGCCCCGATGATTCCGGGGAGCCGCTTCCACATTTACGATTACTAAAAACCGCAAGATTTCACCGCGCGCCAACGCAGGTTGGCGCGTTTTTCATTTATGCAGGTCGAACTGAACTCCCCCTGCAAGGTCAACCTCATCCTCAACATCCTCGGCAAGCGCGCAGACGGCTTCCACCAACTGGAAACCATCATGCAGCCTGTGCCCATTTACGATCGGCTGACTTTTGAGAACACCGGCTCCGACATCGCCCTCACCTGCAGCAACCCGGAACTTCCCACCGATTCCGGCAACCTCGTCGTGCGGGCGGCAGAGCTTTTCCGCACCGCACTCAAAATCACCGAGGGCGTCCGCATTCACCTCGAGAAACGAATTCCACTCGCCGCAGGCTTGGGTGGCGGAAGCGGCAACGCCGCAATCACCCTGGTCGGTCTGAATAAGCTCTTCGGTTCGCCCCTGCCACCTGCCGAACTCGATTCACTCGCGCGCTCTCTCGGCTCAGACGTCCCCTTCTTCCTTCAGGACAAACCTGCCCTCGCAATTGGGCGCGGGGAACAAGTGCAATCACTGCAGTCCTTCCCTGCCCTCCAGAGCAAATCACTCATCCTGATCCATCCCGGCTTCGGCGTTTCCACCGCCTGGGCCTACAAGAATCTGGCGAGGTTTCCCACAGCTCTGAACGGCACTCCCGGACGAGCCGCCCGCCTGGCGCAGAATCTCTCCGTATCGCTCGCCGCCGCAGCGCCTGATTTCCACAATTCCCTCGAAGCACCAGTCCTGGATAAATATCCCCTTCTCGCGATTTTCCAGGAATTCCTCCGCGCAAACGGCGCATTGATCGCGATGATGTCCGGCAGCGGTTCAACCACTTTCGCCATTGTCGAGAGTTCAACCAAAGCTGAAACACTCGCCGAAAAATTCCGCTCCCATTTTGGAGATTTTTGTTGGATGACGACCCTAAGCCTGGATTGATCACACGAAGCTCGCAAAAATCGCAAGGATTCCGGCCTCGTGCCTGTTCCTTAAGTGATCGAAGCCTTTCTTGGCGCTCAAACGAAAAAATCCTGCGTTACACGGTCAAACTTTGCGTTGCGCGACGCATCACTTTTCTTTATGTGTCCACCCGCCCATGACCGCTGATTCGTCCAACGCCGTTCAAATCTTCCGTGTCACACGACGGTTTGAAGAGGTGGTGGCCCTCAATGACGTCTCTCTTTCCATTCGGCAGGGCGAATTTTTTTCCCTGCTCGGTCCTTCCGGCTGCGGCAAAACCACGCTCTTGCGCATCATCGCCGGGCTCGACATCCCGGACGCTGGATCGGTGCATATTTCCGGGACTGATGCCACGTCGCTCCCCGCCTATCGACGCCCCGTAAACACAGTCTTCCAGTCATACGCGCTGTTTCCCCATATGGATGTGTCGAGCAACATCGCCTTCGGACTACGGATGAAGAAGGTGGATCAACCCACCATCGCAAAGCGCGTTCGAGAAGTGATGGAATTGGTTCAGATCGAAGATCTCGGCAAACGAAGGCCTAACCAGCTTTCTGGAGGACAAAAACAGCGAGTCGCCCTGGCCCGGGCGCTTGTGAATGAGCCCAAAGTGCTGTTGTTGGATGAACCGCTCGCCGCGCTCGACTTAAAATTAAGAAAGCAGCTTCAGCTCGAGCTTCTGAAATTACAGCATACCCTGGCAATTACCTTCATCTATGTCACTCACGATCAGGAGGAAGCTCTCGTCCTGAGTGACAGGATCGCCGTCATGCGGAACGGCCAGATCGAGCAACTCGGCCCCGCGAAAGATCTTTACGAACATCCCCGCACCCGTTTTACCAGCCAGTTCCTGGGCTCATGCAGCTTGATCGACGCCAGACTGCGGCAACGTGGGGAGAATGGCTCGGTTGTCGAGACGCCGCTTGGCGATCTCCATCTTTCTGCTTCTGCGACGGGCGAAAAGTTCACCCTCGCCATTCGGCCCGAGAAAGTGCAGTTGCTGGCGGACAAGCCTGCAGATGGAGAGAACGTCGTTTCCGTCGCGATCGAACAACTCATCTACGTAGGTTCCGAAAGTCACTACGAGCTTCGTTCAGGTTCTCAGCCCTTACGGGCCGAGCTCATGAATAGCGAAAGCGGCTCGGGCCGTTTTTCACCAGGACAAACTGTGTGGGCCCGTCTCCCGGCCGCATCCCTGATTATTCTTGATGACTAAAAAAGTCCTATTTGGCGAAACACTCACCCGCCGCCAGGAACTCACACGGGCGGCCGCCACCGCGGGCCCGGGACTGCTCTGGGTCATCGGATATTTGCTGATTCCTTTGCTCGCGATTGTGGTGATCAGCTTCATGAGCCGCGGCACCTACGGCGAGTTGGTCTGGCGCTTCACCTTGGAAAACTTCAAGCGCTTTGTCGGTTTTGGCCTATTCGGATTCGACCCGCTCTATCCCCGAATCGTTCTGCGCAGTCTCGTCATGGCCTCTTCCACCACCGCTCTCTGCATTCTTGCGGCTTTACCCTTGACCTTCTTTGTTGCTGGCTTGCCCGCGCGCTTCAAACAGATCGGCCTGATACTCATCGTCATTCCATTCTGGACCAACATGCTAATTCGCACCTACGCATGGCAGATTATCTTTTCCTCCAGCGGATGGCTCGCGCGCGCAGCCGCAAGCCTCGGATTAATCGCCCCAGGCGATTCCCTCTATCCCGGCACTATGGCCGTTTTCGTGGTACTTACGTGTGATTTTCTACCGGTCCTGGCCTTGCCGCTCTACGCCTCCGTGGAAAAAATCGACTGGAGCATTGCCGAAGCCGCGAGTGATTTGGGAGCGAATCGCTGGCGCGTCTTCTGGCATGCCCTTCTCCCTCAAGTCAAACCGGGGCTGATGGCCGGAGGCATTTTGGTCTTTATTGCCGCCACCGGCCAATTCGTGATTCCTGACTTGATGGGCGGCGCCAAGACAGTCTTGCTCGGCAACGCCATTCAACAACAGTTCGGCTTCAGTCGTGACTGGCCTTTCGGCTCCGCCATTTCCTGTCTCGCCATGCTCATCGTCCTGCTCGGCCTTTGGCTCTTTGCTCGCAATGCCGGAGAAGAAGAAAAGGAGGCCATTCTTTGAAACGCCCCTCCATTCCGCTCTGGATTTACGCCAGCTTTCTTTACGTCCTGCTCTACGCCCCCATAGCCATCGTCATTCTCTATTCCTTCAATTCCGCCAAACGAGGCGGACCGTGGCGCGGCTTCACTACCGAATGGTACCGAACCCTTCTGCACAGTCCGGACAAACTCTCGGCGGTCACCAACACTCTAATCCTGGCCACCATCAGCACTGCTCTTTCGACCATCCTCGGCACGCTTCTCGGCTATGGTTTGAGCCGCTACTCCTTCCCTGGCAAAAAACTTTTTTCATGGCTCATGTACGTCCCCGTCATGATTCCCGACATTGTTGCAGCGGTGGCCATGCTCATGTTCTTCTCGCTGCTCCGCGATTCGTTGGGTATTTTCGAATTGGGCCTGCCGACCATGATCGTCGCGCACATTACCTTTCAAACCCCATTCATCGCCATCGTCGTCCGCTCTCGCCTTGCTGGCATGGACCCCGCCATCGAGGAAGCCGCCCACGATCTCGGGGCCGATCCGTGGCAAAAATTCCGCTACATCACTTTGCCGATGATCATTCCCGGCATCTTCGCCGGTGCAGCCCTCGCCTTCACCATGAGCATCGATGACTTCGTCATCAGCTTCTTCACCAGCGGCCCCGGCGCGACCACGTTGCCCATCCTCATCTACTCTTCCGTCAAACGCGGCATTACTCCCGATATCAATGCGCTTTCCACATTGATCGTGCTCGCTTCCATCCTCGGAACGATTGCCGTAACCACTTTACAGAGACGCAGTCAAGCGATGACGCACTCCAAAAAATGAATCTAAAGCCAAAATCCCGGCCGCCCGCAGAGGTGACTTTCCGCACGCTCCCTTCACCGCACATTCGAGCGAGGGGGGCGAACCCATCACTATTCGCGCTTCTCTCCATGGTCCTCCTGGTCCTGATCTCCGGCTGCGGCACGCGCATCCCAACTTTGAACATCCTTGCGTTTCCTGACTATGTCGATCCTACCCTGGTCAAGGAATTCGAAGCAGCATTTCACTGCAAAGTGCGCTTCGACTACCTGAATAGCGGGGACGCTTTTGCCAAAATTTCTAATGGCGGTGGGGCGTCCTATGACATTCTCATGGGCATTGGCGACCCTACTGGATTCGTCAAGGAGCAACTACTCCTCCCGCTAGACCAACAGTCCGTTCCCAACCTTGCCAATATTGATCCGCGGTTTGACCTCCTATCCTCTGTAGAAGGGGTTCGCTATACCTTTCCCTACTTGTGGGGAAGCACCGGCTTATACGTGCGTCGGCGAACCAGCGGACCGATCGAAGAATCATGGAGCCTCATCTTCGATCCTGCTCAAAATCCTGGTGTATTCTTTCTTCTGAATGAAAACCGGACCTGTCTCGGGGCAGCCTTGCGCTACAAAGGCCATAGCGTTAACAGCACGAACCAGGCAGAGCTTGCCGAGGCGCGCGACCTCCTCATTGCCACAAAAAAGCGTTCGGCAGGTTTTATCGAGGGCACGGCTGCTCGGAACACGATCCTCACCAAAACCGCCGACACCACCATGGCTTGGAGCGACTCCCGGGCTGGTGAAAAGGAGGATTCCGAGACTCACTACTTGGTCCCTCGCGAAGGTGCGGCGATGATTCTCGACGGAGTCGCAGTTCTTTCCAAAGCACCGCACCGCGCCCTCGCGCTCTCCTTTATCAATTTTCTCCTCGATGCGAAGATAGCGGCTCGCACCGCCACATTTCTCGGCGCCGCGACCCCAAATAAAGCCGCGCTCGCTTTCATTAACCCGGCCGATGCCGCCAATCCCTCCATCTATCTTCCGTCTAAACTAATAGACCAGCTCGAACCAGTGCGCGACGCCGGTCATAATGCCAAACTTTACGATGAAATCTGGACCCAGATTAGAGCCAAGTAGGCTTGTTCCGGCTTTTAGTTACTGCGCAAATCACTCGCGTTCCGGACGGACATCCAATCGCGACAAAATAGCGATCTTTCTAGCGACCACTCTTCTCCTGCTGGGAGGACTCATCGCGTGCAGCAAGACGAAGCCCGAGCTCAACGTCTTCATCTGGAACGACTATCTCAACCGGGAGATCGTTGCTGATTTCGAACGAACTTTTAATTGCCGCGTCAGGATCGACCTTTACGACGATAATGATCTAATGATTGCCAAGTTGGCGCATGGAGCCGCTCCCTACGATATTGTCGCGCCTTCTACCTTTTATATTCCGGCGATGGTTCAGCGCGGTCTGCTTGCTCCTTTGCGGCTGGAAAACATCCCGAACTTTGCAAATCTCGATCCCGAGTTCATCCACACGGAGTTTGATCCTGAAAACAAACATACTGTTCCGTTCCTTTGGGGCACGGACGGCATTTACATGCGCAAGCCCGCAACTCCGTTCGACCGGTCCTGGTCTCTCTTTCTTGATCCGGCGAAACAACCCGGGCCTTTCCTCCTTCTCGAAGATTCCCGCTCATGTATCGACATGGTTATGCTTTCCAAAGGCCACGGGGGCAACTGCACCGATCCAAAACTGCTCGCCGAGGCGAGCGACCTGCTGATCGACGTGAAGAAACGATCCCGTGGATTTGCCACCGGCATAGCCGGTCGGGATCGTGTGCTCGCCAGGGAAGCCACCATGGTGATCGCCTATAGTAACGACGCCCTGCGCGGCACCAAAGAGGATCCTGATACCATTTTCTTCCACCCTCGAGAAGGAGCTGGAAAATGGATGGACAACCTCGCCATTCCAACCCACGCGCCCCATCGCGACCTCGCGGAAAAGTTTATAAACTACCTTCTCGATGCGAAAGTCGGAGCAAAAATCGCCGAGTTCTCCTGCGGCGCAACTCCCAATAAAGCCGCCATGGAATTCCTGAAACCAGCCGATCGCACGAATACCGCTATCTATCCACCGCCGGAAGTTCGCCAGAAGCTTATTTACGCAAAGGATTTGGGAGAAAAGCAAAAGCTCTACGACGAAATCTGGACCCAGATCAAATCCAAATAAACTTCATGACCAAGCGCGGTTTTACTTCCTTCATCTTACTTTGCCTCCTTACCGCTCTGCTCACCGGTTGTGGTCGACCCAGGCAACAGCTCAACGTCTTTTTCTGGACCGATTATATTGATCTCAAGGTCGTGGCCGATTTCGAAAAAGAGTTTAACTGCCAAGTGAGCATTGACCGTTACGACAATCCTGAATACATGCTGGCGAAAATGGCGGGAGGGGGTGCATCAATTTACGATATTGTTGTGCCCAGTAACACGAGCCTGCCCATTATGGTGAAGCGTGGCCTTCTCGCGCCTCTGAGGCATGAGAACATTCCCAATCTAAAGAATATCGCTCCGGAATTTGCTAATCCCTTCTTTGATCCTGGCCATAGGTACGGCGTTCCGTACCATTGGAGCACTACCGGCCTTTTCGTGCGCAGATCGAAAGAGAACCCGGTTACAGAAAGCTGGAGTCTGATTTTCGATCCCGCTAAACAACCGGGACCTTTCCTGCTGATTTCAGACGTACGTGCGTGTATTGGCGCGGCACTGCGATACAAAGGCCATAGTTCCAATAGCACGAACCTGACGGAATTGGCTGAAGCACGCGACTTAATCATTGATGCCAGGAACCGCTCTCTTGGTTTTGAGAGCAGCCTGGGAGGTAAGAACCGCGTTCTGGCGAAAGGGGCGGTAGCAGCAATGACCTATACCGAGGTCCAGGGAACAGAGGAAGACCCTGAAACCCACTATTTTGTGCCTCGCGAGGGAACTGAGATTTCTCTGGACGAGATAAGCATACCCGCAGGTGCTCCACATCGTGACTTGGCCGAGCAGTTCATCAACTACCTCTTGGATGCAAGGGTCGCGGCTAAAAATGCCAATTCTATCAGGAATGCCACCGCGAATCAGGCAGCACTGGAATTTATCAATCCGGCGGACCGAAACAATCCCGCTATCTATCCGCCACCCGATATCAGGCGAGTTCTCGAATACAACCGCGATCTAGGCGATTTCAACAAGCTCTACGACGAAATCTGGACCCAGATCAAATCCAGGTAATTGAAAGATGCAGAAGTATTTCGCAATATTCGTTTTCTTGCTCTTTGCAAGCTGCGGAAAGCCCAAACAGCAGCTCAATGTTTTCGTTTGGAGCGAATATCTTGATGCAGAAACGGTCTCTGGTTTTGAAAAACAGTTCGATTGTAAGGTCGTGATCGACCTGTACGAGACATCCGAAAGCATGATCGCTAAAATGGCGGCTGGAGGCTCGGCGATTTATGATCTCGTGGTTCCCAGCAGCCGCACTCTTCCAGTCCTGGTCCAGCGAGGTCTTCTTAGGCCCCTGCGGCACAAAAACATTCCAAATTTACAAAATATCGCACCGCAATTCACCAATGCCTTCTTCGATCCAGGAAATAAATATGGAGCGCCGTTTTCCTGGGACACAGCAGGGATCTACCTGCGCAAGTCAAAGGAACAAGTGATCGACGAAACCTGGGGACTTGTCTTCGATCCAACGAAACAGCCGGGTCCCTTTCTCCTGAGCGATGATCTTCGGCCCTGCATCGGCGCTGCGCTTCGCTACAAAGGATATAGTTTGAATTCGACTAACCTGACCGAATTGATTGAAGCACGCGATCTGATTATCGCAACGAAAAAGCGATCACTCGGTTTTGAAGGACACACAGCGAGCAAAAACCGGGTGTTGGCCAGGAACGCGGTCATGGCCATGACATACCTTGATGCGCGCGGCGTAAAGGACGACAATGAAACATATTACTTCGTCCCTCGCGAGGGCGGCGGCATGTCTGTCGATCTTCTTTCTATACCGGCTCACGCGCCGCATCCAGACCTCGCCGAGAAATTTATTAACTACATCCTTGACGCAAAGGTGGGAGCTCATGTCTCCAATTCGCTTGGCTGTCCGACCGCGAATCAGGCTGCGTTGCCCTTCATTAATTCGGAGGACAGGAACAACCCCGCCATTTATCCGCCATCGGAGGTAATGCAGCGCCTGGAATTCGCCCGCGATCTCGGCGAGTTCAACCAGCTCTACGATGAAATCTGGACGCAAATTAAAGCGAAGTGACCCTCTATGAATGGATTCCATAGAAACCTTTTGATGCTTCTGATCGGGGTCGCCGCTGGGTGCGGATCGTCAAAGCAAACGCTAAACATCCTCGTCAACCCCGAGTTTGTTGATCCAGGAATTATCGCGGATTTCGAACGTCAGTTTCAGTGCCGGGTCGTTCAAGACACTGTCGATTCCCCCGAAAGCATGATTGCGAAACTGGCCGTGGGGGGAACCACCCTCTACGATATTGTAGTACCCGATAATAATTCGATGCTCACTATGGTTAAGCGAGGTCTTCTTACCCCGCTCCGCAGGGACAACATTCCGAACCTTACAAACATCGACCCGCAGTTTGCAAATTCGCCAACCGATCCAGAGAATCGCTACGGCGCACCTTACACTTGGGGGTTTATCGGCTTATACGCTCGCAAAAGCAAAAACAAGCCTTTGGACGAGAGTCTCTCTTTACTTTTCGATCCAGCGAAACAACCCGGCCCATTCATCTTGGTCGATTACCAATACCCTTGCATCAATGCTGCGCTCCTCTTCAACGGCTGTAAGCTCGGCAGCACCAACCTCCAGGAACTCGCCCGGGCTCGAGATCTTCTGATTCAAGTCAAACACCGTGCGCAAGGCTTCGCAGACTTTATTGCTTGTCGAAACCGCGTCCTCTCTCGAGAAGCAGTCATAGCGCTCGTCGGAAATCAGGATGGCGCCATCGGCATGAATGAAGATCCTGAAACCTATTTTTTTCTTCCGCGCGAGGGTGGCGATGCCTGGTTTAATAACCTCTCCATACCAGCGAAATCGCGACACCGCGATCTCGCCGAGAAATTCATTAACCATCTGCTGGATGCTAAAAACGCCGCTCGCAACTCCCTCTTTACTAGGACCAGCACCCCGAACAAAGCTGCTCTGGACCTCATTCCGCCGTCCGAAAAGAACAACGCCGCCCTCTATCCAACCGCGGAAGTCATGTCCCGCCTCCAGTGGTCCCCGCCGCTCAACGAAAGCGCTCGACTCTACGACGAACTTTGGGTCCGATTCAAAGCACAATAAGCACAAAAATAGTGGTGTGTTGACAACTTATGTATTCCAGGTAGTCTTACCCCGAACGGAAGCAGTTAGAGGTAGATCGGGGTTCGTTTCGAACTAAAGTCCCGCGGTTCGGGATTTCAGTCCGCATCGAATTCTCCCGACGGAGACTCCGACCCGCTGTGGTTCACCGGAACCCGCAGCTCCTCATCCTGCTTCTGCCGCCTCGAATGAAAAATGCAAAATGCCCGATGTTCAATGTTCAATGTTCAATGAGAGCTAAATCCCGAATTCAGCAGGCCGACTCCACCCAATCAACCAAAACGCCTTTATGCAAAAATCCATCTTCCAAACTCTCTCCCCCGACGACCGCAACCAAATCATCGCCCTCTGCGAAAACCACACCTACCAGCAGGTCCTTGAAATGATTGCCAAACCCAAATCCGATGGCGGCATGAACATCCATAGCAGCGTCAGCGCGCTTTGTCGTTTTTACGTCCGCCACCATCCACTCGCCCAGCGCATCATTATCGATTCCCAACTCGCCGAAGCCATGGACGAAACTTTCTTCGAATCAGGCGATGCCTATTTCCGCGGCATCATCTCCATGACCCAACAGCGCCTCTTTGCGTCCCTTTGCGAAGGACAATCGGTCGACAAACTCTCGCCCACCTATCGCCTCCTCCTCGCCCTCCGCCGCGATTATTACAAACTCCTCCAACTCCGCTCGAAGTCGCGTCACGAACTCGACCCCGTCCCGGAAAAGTACATCGACCCCACCGAAGATGATAATGACGCCCGCCTCACCACGGAAGCCGCGGATTCGCCATCTGTCCCATCGATCTCCTCTGTCCCATCTCCGAAACTCCCGACGGAAACCGCCGCCACCGAAAAATCCCACACGCGCTTCCGCCCGAATTCCACCAAAAAGGCCCGTAATTCCACATTTCCCACCAATTCCACTTTCAAAAATGAGCCCCGCACCCCGGCACCGCTCGCCCCGGAACCCTCGACCGTTACCGGTTCCCAGTCAGCGTCCAACGTTGATCTCAACCCAATATGAAAAAACATCCTCCTTGCAAACCAGCTTCCAGGCTCTTCCCAGCACCACAAAAACGGATTTGGGCACTCGACCCCTCGACGCTATATTCGGTCCTAAGTTTTTCTTTTTCATGAATCGCTTGAGGTTTTCTTTGTGGTTAACGGCGGCAACCTTGGGTTGCCATGTTTGGGCGCTCCCCTTCAGTTCCGAACCCAACGACCCGTACTGGCCCAAGCAGTGGTATCTGGACGGCATCGACCCCAACGCCGTGCGGATCGGAGTAGATATGAACGCCCGCGCCGCCTGGTCCCGCAGTACTGGCGAGGGCGTGACCATTGCGATTGTCGATGACGGCGTTGACCTCGCCCATCCCGACCTGGCACACCAGCAGCGGACCGATCTCCACTGGAATTTCGCCCTCGAAACCGCGGACGGGAATCATCCCGACCACTTCTCGCTTCATGGCACGCCGGTCGCCGGCCTCGCGCTTGCGCAGGCCAACAACAACATCGGGATTGTTGGGATGGCCCCGGACGCTCGCTTCGCAAGCTGGATCGTCTACAACACCAACAGCAGCGGAGGCCCGTTCGTCGACACCAACAAACTCGCCCGAATGTTTCGCTTTCATAATGACAAGGTGCAGGTCCAAAACCATAGCTGGGTGAAACCTGTCAGCACAGCTCTGGTCCGAATGAGCACCGTCGAGGACGAGGCGATCGCCGACGCGACCACCAACGGTCGGCAGGGACGCGGCGTGGTGATGGTGCGCGCCGTCGGCAATGATCGGACCTCGGGACGAAATGCCAATGACGACCAGTATCTGAACGATTCTCGAGTGGTCACCGTGGCGGCGTTGCGTCCCGACGGAACAGTCGCCGGCTACAGCAACCCGGGTGCACCTATTCTCGTATCCGCTCCCGGCGGCGAACAAGGATACGGCAGCCTTTTCACCACAGATCGCGTCGGTTCGGGGGAAGGATACAATCGCGTCAATTTTCCGACCGACCCGCCACTCTCCGATTACGTTTTCGACAGCCTCGGCTTCACCGGCACTTCCGCCGCCGCCCCGCTCGTCTCCGGCACAATCGCACTGGTTCTTTCACGCAACCCCGCTCTGACCGTCCGCGACGTTCAGCAGATCCTCGCGCTTTCCTCGACGCAACCGAATCCAACCGATCCCGATGTCCAGACCAACAGCGCCGGTTTCCTCGTCGGCCACAATGCCGGTTACGGCTTGCTCAACGCCTCGACGGCTGTCGACCTCGCCGCTCTCTGGAAGAACCGCCCCCCCGCTGTCTCAAGCAAAACAACCGTGCAACGTGAAGAGGAAATCTTCGACGGCGGACTGCTCCTCGCGGTCTTTCCTCAGGGCGGATCAACCAATCTCCTCATCAACGGATTACCGAGTCTCGGAATTCACGTCGACCAAAGCACAGCCAATCTTCCGCTTGTTTATGTCGGCGATGCCTCGACGCCCATTCAGCAGGATCTTCACGGCAAGGCCGCGCTCATCCAGCGCGGCACGGTCACCTTTTCCGAAAAAATCGTGAACGCGGCCAATGCCGGTGCACTCTTCGCCGTGATCTTCAATAACGAAGGAACCAACTTTGTTCAGGTCATGGGGACGACCGATTACGTTCCCATCCCCGCCATGTCCATTTCCCAGGCGGACGGCGAATTGTTGACCAACATCGTGACGCAATCCGCAGCGAACGCTCAGATTACGTTCCAAACCACACAAATGAATTTCAACGTCACCGACTCGTTGCTCTGCGAACATGTGAAAGTCACGTTGAACGCGACCCACCAGCAGCGCGGCGATCTCCGCATCACCCTGGTTTCGCCCAACGGAACTCGCAGCGTCCTCCAGCGTCTCGGTCGAGACCTGACAGCGTATCCTGGCGAGTGGACCTACATGACTACGCACCACTTTTACGAAAGCAGCCAGGGCACATGGCAATTGCAGATTGGCGATGAAGCGCCCGGCGGAACCGGAACCGTTCACAGTTCAACTCTTGAGATCCTCGGCGTTCCGATCAAGGACGAGGATCACGACGGCCTCGACGACGATTGGGAAATGGCCAACTTCAATTCACTCGCGTTCGGCCCCAAAGACGATCCCGATCTGGACGGCTACTCGAACTCAATTGAGCAGGTTCTCGGAACGTCACCAACACAACCTGCCAGAAATTTCCAGGCCAGCCTTTCGCTCTGGAACGAAAACACTCTCCGCCTGACTTGGCCATCTCGTCCAGGCGTGTCCTACGAAGTCCTCGGTCGCCGCACCCTTACCGACCCACTCGCAACTTTCGGGCAAGTCACCGGCACATTCAACGAAAGCCAGTGGTTCCAACCGCGCACAAACCGTATGGGCTTTTTCCTGCTGCGCGAGAAACCGTAGATCCACCATGCGATTGCCCCATAAAATCGCCACCTTGCTCTACTGCTTCAATGCGGACGACGAGGTCTTGCTGCTCGAACGGGCTCGGGAACCGAACCTCGGCCTGTGGAGTCCCCCCGGCGGAAAGCTCATCACGGACCTGGGAGAATCGCCCTACGCCTGCGCCTGCCGCGAAGCGGCGGAGGAGCTTGCCGTGACTATTACGCCGAAGGATTTGCATTTGCTCGGGATCATCAGCGAAATGGGTTACGAGGGGGAGGCGCATTGGCTGATGTTCCTTTTTGAAGTGAAGAGACGCCTGACCGAGCTTCCCGCCCCGCACCGCGAGGGGCGTTTCGCCTTCTTTAAGCGCCAAGCGATTGATCAACTCAACATCCCGCGCACCGACCGCGAACACATCTGGCCTTTGGTTTGGCAACATCGCGGCGGTTTCTTCGCTGCCCGCTGTCAATCCGAAATGAACGGCCGCGATCAATGGTTGCTGGAAGAGAGTCGCCCCTTTCCAGGCGGGGACCAAAGTCGCATTGGCTCGCATTCTCCCCCCGGGTAGGAAGGTCGCGTGAGTTGGATTGCCTCAGTTTTCATCGCGTTCCTCACGGGAACGCTTGCGTTGTTTGTCGCCGGCTTTATCGGCTCGCTCACCGCGCGCTGGTTTCACATTTCATCTTTCGAAGGGGGCGCGGGTTATCACGCGCTGGCCATCGCCATTCTGGGCGGCATGGCGGGTGTTCTGCTTGGGTTCATCATCAGCAGATTCGCAGGCGGCCCTTCCGCCCTCGGCTTTTTCAAAGGACTCGGCTTCGCATGGAGCGCCGTGCTCGTGATCGGCGCAATCAGCACAGGCATCTCTTTTCTCCTCGCGGACATCTCGCCGAAGATCGACGGCAAGTATCTCGATCTCGAAGTCGAAATAAAATTGCCCGCAGCGGACACCAACTTCGTCGCCGGCGTTACGACCAATGCAACGCTGTCCCTCGGATCAACGGTGAACCATGTGCAACGCGCATCCAGGAAAAGCGAGGTCGATCTGAAGGAAGCCCGCCAGGAGAATGGACGTTGGATCATTCCAGGATCCGTCCACATTTTCACGATGCGGGGTAAACGTTCGATTTCGCTTTATTTTGCGGACAAGTATGTCACGGGATTCATCGTTCCACTCCCTGCCCGACCGGGAAAAGAATTTGAGCAGTGGAGTGATTGGTTGCCTCGCCCGAAGGAAGGAACCTGGCCCGAAACAAATCCTTCTTATCGCTTCCGCGTTCAACCGATTACACCGCCCCCGCCGCCTCCCGCTCCTGAGGTTGTCGAAGCGGAGCGTTTCGCCGCACTTAAGCCGGAAGCGCCGCTCGAAATGTGGCTTCCATTCATGACTTCCGATGCTCCCGAGGAGCGTACCAAAACAATTATTTCCCACGTGGAGGAACGACAAACGGAACTGGCCGGGTTGATCGGTTCCACCAATTCAGCCGTGCGTGAAATGGCGCTAAGCGCAGTTCCGAAACTGAGCAAGATCAACCCGGAAGTGAAGGATGCCGTTCTCGCCGAAGGACGCGAAATTGCCGAAGGCGTCCGGAAATTCAACGAAATGAAAAGCGACGACCCGAAGTTTTGGGACGTACAAATTCAACTACGCAGTCGTTTCAACTATTGGAAGCACGCCTGGTGGATCGTGCACAAGGCGTTCGGCCTTGATGGGAGACCTCCAGTGAAAGAGATTTACGACCTCGCTGTGATTCGTGCGCGGGAAACCAGCATGGACGAAATCGAAGTGAATGCCCGGGTCATTCTCGAAGCACTTGGTCCGGCTAAAACTGAGACCGCCGCCGCAACGGTACGATAAGAAATTTCCCCACGTTGATTTCAGGGATGCTTCACTTGCAAATCAGGAAAGCCGCTGTATGTTCCGCCCGCGCGTGCCAAAAGGCGAAAGGCGATCACCGACCCGCCCCCGACCTTCATTGGCGTTCCCTTACGCGGACCGACCAAACACATTGAACAAGATGCAGGTTCCAACTGCGACTAACAGAATGCTGGACAATAGAGGATTCGTTCGAACCGAAGCGACAGATCAAGCTCCCTGCGATAGTACCCTATCCAAAATCGCCCTGTGGCTCGCCAACACGCTCAATTGCGTAGCGGACGGTCTGCTCGCGACCAATTGCTGCGGCGAAGTTCTTTTCATGAATTCCCGTGCTGAGCAACTGACCGGGTGGCGCGTGGAAGAAGCCTTGCGTCAGAGTTCCTCGCGCGTCTTCCAGGTGGTCAAGCCGACTTGCGGCACGCGTCTGGACAGTCCCCTCCGAGAAGCTTACATCGAAGAGCAAACGCTCCGCGGCAGTGATTGCGACCTCGTCGGTGTCGCGGGTGAACGTATTCCGATCGAATTTTCTGCTTCCCCGATTCGTACCGAAGAGGGTGAGGTCGTCGGCGCCGTTGTCCTTTTCCGCGAGCGCAACTGCAACTGACGTCGCGCGAAGATCGTCCTTTTGCTTCGAGGGAAGAGTGCTAAATTGAGCGCATGCTCACTTCCGTAGACGCGCGGCGGCGGTGGTTCGGGACCTTCTTCCTGATCCTGGCCGGTGGCATGCTCGTCTGGGGTCTAACCTTTCTCGCGCCGTCCCTTCTCCGGAATCCGCTTGCATTCGTCATCTACTGGTTCATCTGCTTCGCTCTAACAATGCTTTCGTTCGGTATAGCCCTCTATGACATGTCGATTGTGCGGCGTCGCATCAAAGACGAGCAACGCTCCGCGTTCAACCGCGCCTTTTCAGATATTGTCGAAGAAGAGAAGGAATCGCTAACAACGAAAGGCACTGATATTTCCGGCAACGCTCGCTGAACAGTGGGAATTTAGCGAGGATATGCCGGGAAACTAAGTTGCACGACACCCACAGCGTTGCGAATGCGGTTAAACAAACCCGCTGTGTCTGCTGGGTCCGTTTATCTTCGCGGTCGACTGGTAGATTATTCCTGCGAATGCTGCAGCGGGTCCCAATAACGTGAGTTCTTCAGGGCCTTGGCACTTCCCCCGCCGGGATTCTCGGGGGGATTGATTTGATCGTTCTTCCGCACTTCCGAGTGACCATCGTTCAGCACAATCGCGCTGGCACCCAAGTGACGCTGCGCGTCGATACCTTCCCACGCCGTTCCCTTTCCTTTAGTCATGCAGGAATTTGGCCACCAAAGGCTGCTGGCCCATACAGGCGGGCTGCCGTAAGGCTGCTTATCACCAATCAGAAGATTTTCAGCAGGGCTCCTGACTGCGCTGCGTTTAAAAAACTCTGAACTTTGAAAAGTAATTCCACCAACTGACAGGGTGGTCGAAGGATATGGATGAGCCCCCAAAAAGTAACCGTTATATCCATAACCCACGAAATGACAGTCAAACTTCCACTCCCACTTAACACCATTGTCGTTTCGTTTTCCTGTCAAAGATGCACAATGGAACAAGTTACTCTGGTTATTAGCGTAACCGATGATCGTGGTTCCCCACCAATTCGTCAGCGCACGCTGCGGACTATCGGAGTCGTTGGAGTTGCGATGGGCTGGGAAACGGTCGTTATTGTCGTCGGTATAGAGCTGCATGAAGAGAGAGATTTGCTTGAGGCTGTTCAAGCAGTGGGTGCGCTGACCTTTGGCTTTAGCCTTGGCCAGAGCAGGAAGGAGCATGCTCGCCAGGATGGCGATGATCGCAATAACTACGAGCAACTCGATCAGCGTAAAACCAGGGACAAACCGACGGCGAAACGTCCTTTTCATACTTAGCTTACCGGAGTGGTATCAAACGCATCGCCCTTTGTCATGTGCTTTCGCAAGCGTGCGCTCGAACGCACAGTGAAGGCCGTCAATCGCAACCCTATTTCGGTCGGAGATCCTGATCTTGTCGCGTCTCTTCGGGCGGGCTCTTACGGCTCATTGCATCCACATTTTGTGCGACTTCAGCTATTCGACGGCGTAAATCGTTCAACCGGGAGAAAACGATGATGGGAAAGATTAAGCAGAAGGCGCCGTAGGCCAGTCCGATTGAGGCCAGAGCTATTGTCAGAACCGCCATCATCTTGCCACCGGTTTCTTCGCTGATCCAGCCGAACGCAGAGGAGACATGTCCCCGATACCGAAAGCCAAAGTAAATCAAGGCCAAAACGATCAGAGCCCCCACGCCAACAAGATTTTTCCAAAACCTGCGCAGGCCAAACTTCATTTTCCTTCTCCATTTGCTTCTTCGAAGTAAACCACGGTCCCGACTCGGCTGACGGTCAGATATTGTTGCCAATGTCTTACTCCCAGATCTCTGGAAGCATCCAAGGTCGTGCGTTGAGTCGTGGGCGGAACTTCGCCACCCGTCATCGCTTCATGCAGCACTCGGCCATCCATCCCTTGCTGCGCACTCACGCTTAAGATGCTTAACACCGTTGGTGCGATATCTACATTTCCGCTTGGAGTCTCGCTAACGAAACCTCTTTTGAAGTCCGGTCCGGCGGCGATCAACGTATTGTGTGTATCGAAAGGACTGAGCGAGGCGTGTGTGCCCGCACCACGCTTTCCGCTGTGTGCGACGACCAGGCCCGGAGCGCCCCAATCGTTGCGATTGGTGTTCCAACGCATGGAGACCACTACGTCCGGAGCGTTCGTTCCCGCGTCCAATCGGACGTGGGAGAGCGGAAACGCTCCTTCCACCGGGAGGTTTGCGAAGATTACGCCGGCATAGTCTGTACCTTGCAGGAACTCGACCAACCGCCGAACGGTCGGCTCGTGATGCTCGAAAACGTAAAAGAAAGCGGTTCCTCCCAGGCTCGTCACCATCACATCCCCGGCGCCCGGATTGTCGAAATCCTTCCCGGCAACAAAATTCGCCTTCTTCAACGCCTTGATCACATCGGGCCCGCGTTCCACTGTGGAAAATCCATGGTCCGATACCACGAAAACGTCGGTTTGATCGAGCATGCCTTTTTCTTTAAGCGCATCGAGTATCAGCGCCAGATTGCGGTCCGACGATCTTAACCCTTCGAGCGCGTTCGCTGAACCGGGAGCGGTTTGGTGCTGGGCCGCGTCAGGTTCGCTCAACCAAAGCAATGTGTATTTCGGCACCGCGTCCCGCCACAATCCATGAATGACCGCACGTGTGGTCCAGGAGTCGATCTGCCGCGCCAGAGGAGTGACGAGCGGCTTCCCGTTCAACCAGATGAGCGCCTTGTCGCGGCCCTTCCGAAACGAATTCAGCACGCGCTGGGCTCGCGTGTCGCTTTTCGGATCTTTGGGAGCCGGACCGATTTGCGGATTGGCTTCCAATTCCGCCAAAAGGGATCGGGGCAGAGTTTTTCCGCGAAACAGCGTGATCGACTCCTTCTGAGGCTTCTCCGCCGCACGATCGTGCAATAAGACCACGGGTTTCGCGCCCGCGGTTATGGTTCGAATTCCCGCCCCTTGCAAAATCTCCGCCAACGTAGGGACCGGCAGATAGCCGCCATCGAAAATGAGATCACCCCGCCGAATCGCATCGAGGTTTTCCGTTGCGTAGGAACTCAGCCAGCTCAGTTCTGGTCGATATTGCGTGTTGGCCAGAATTCCGCTGTGGGCTGGATACATCCCGGTCGCAATCGCGGCCCCGTTCACTTCGGTGGAAGTGACGTAAGTGCTGTGATGATTTTTGAAAAAAACTCCCCGCGCAGCCAGAGCGTGCAGAGTGGGAGTATACTCCTCACTGATAAAGTCCGGGCGCATTCCGTCCCAAACGACCACCACCACATGTTGAGCCTGGCCGCCCACGACCGCGCGCGCCGCCAGCAACAGCGCCGCCCCGGCGGTAGCGAGCATTTGAATCGCGGCTTTCATCAGTTCGAAGCGCGTCATCGTGGCGCAGCAAAAGCTTGCGTCCAGCCTGAAATGAGAAATGCGATTCGATCCGGCAGTTCACCCGATTGACACCCCCACCCTGTTTTGGCGTTATTTCTGAACAGGGATAAATAGGATTGATATGGAAGCAAATGTTACACGGGAAAAATTGATCGAACTTCTGAACGAGGACCTCTCACGCGAATACCAGGCGATCATCGCTTACGTCGTTTACAGTCAGGTGATCAAAGGCGCCGCCTACACTGACATCGCGCGCGAGCTTGAAGCCCATGCGAAGGAAGAGCTCGATCATGCGCTGAAGATTTCAAAACAGATCGATTACCTCGGCGGCTGTCCCACGGTGACGCCCAAAGCGGTCAAAGTTTCAGACAAGGCCGAGGATCTTCTCCGGTTCGACCTGGAGAACGAGGTCGAGACTGTCGCGAACTACCGCACGCGAATCCGCCAGGCCGAAGCGCTCGGGGAATTCGCGCTCAGCGAGACGTTGCGAGAAATCATCGTGCAGGAGCAGGAACATGAAATCGACCTGGCGACTGCTCTCGGGATCGACGTTCCAAAAGAACCGAACAACGCATCGAAAAAGTAGCGGGATTTTCATCGTTTTGCTGGCCAGCGGAAAACATTCGCAAAAAACGAAAAGCCACTTGCCAAACGGAGTGCCGTTACGCACTTTAACCCCCGCCAGTGTGCGCGGTTAGCTCAGTGGTAGAGCACTACCTTGACACGGTAGGGGTCAGAGGTTCGAAACCTCTATCGCGCACCATTCTTTTTCCGCTGCAAAAGCGGTTCTGCCACGGAGGAGAGATGGCTGAGTGGTCTAAAGCGACGGTTTGCTAAACCGTTGTACCGGGTAAACTGGTACCGAGGGTTCGAATCCCTCTCTCTCCGCCACTTCCACAATACTCAGTCACCGGGAAATCGTTTGGTATTCACTTCTCTCTTAAGTTCAGGCGGAGCTGACAACGGCTGTACCGAGGAGGCATCATTGGTTTTGAGAGGAAAGAATCGCTCGACGAATTGCTCACGGGGTGCGCGAATGCGGACGTGCTTGCGCAGAAAGGGATCATCGTACTCGAGTTCTACTGCGCGCAGCGCCATCGCCACGTTCCGGCGCTCCCGATCTTCTGCGGTCCCGTACATCGAATCTCCCACAATCGGCAGACCGGCGTGCTCGAGGTGCAAACGGATCTGGTGAGTCCGTCCGGTGACCGGACGGGCTTCGATTAACGCCAGGTTGCCCTGGTGCTGGAGCACCTGGAATTTTGTTTCGGCCTCTTTACCGCCCGGATCTATGCGGTGTCTGCCGTGTTCTTTGGGGTCGGGTCCGAGCTTCGCCTTGCAAACCCACTCGTGTTGCTTCGGATTTCCGCGAACGACAGCGAGATACCGCTTGTGCATACGCCGGGATTCGAACAATTCGCTGTAGCTGCGCACGCCACCCGGACTTTTGGCGAACAGGAGAATGCCTGTGGTCTCAGCATCCAACCGATGAACGCATCGCAGAAACTTCAGCCCGCGAGAACGCGCCCAAAAAGCACCGCCGAGCACGGCGGAAGAAATGGCGAGCTGCAAGTTGCGACCGGTCTTGTCCCAATTGTAAGGGACGAGCATCCATCCGGCTGGTTTGTCGATGGCCAGCACGGAGCGATCCTCGTAGAGGATTTGAATCGAAGTGCCGTCTCCCAGCTCGATTTGCTTCGGTTGTGCCACCGGCGCTTCTCTTACCAAATCGCTAAGAGGGAAGCAAAGCGGGACCGACCGCTGGACGATTGAAGCGAGGTCATACGGAGTGCGGCGGGAAGCGGAGCGCGACGCCGCTTTGAGTGCTGGAACGATAGAGCGCGCGAAAGCGGTGTCGCCGCTTCGCTCTGCCACCGCACTGCAAAATCTTTTACCACGGGAGAGAAAAGGTCTTAACGTAGGTCACACACTTGATCGCTTCGATAACGCCTTCCTTAACGCCGAGGCCACTGTCTTTGATTCCGCCGAAGGGACTGTTCTCGACGCGGAACCCCGGCACTTCGTTGACGTTCACCGTTCCGCAACGGAGTTCTTTAATGAGACGCCGCGCACTATCCAGATTGTTGGTGACCACGCCCGAACTGAGGCCGTAGCTGGTGCCGTTGGCGAGGGCGATGGCGTCATCGAGAGAATCGAAAGCGACAACGGGCGCGAGCGGACCAAATGATTCACAGGTGATCATGCGGGCCTGACGCGGAACGTTCGTCAGCACGGTCGGTTCAAGCAGGGCGCCATCCCGCTTGCCGCCGATGGTGATTCTGGCCCCCTGCTCTACCGCTTCCTTTACGACCGTTTCGAGGTAGATCGCAGAGGGTTCGTCGATGACAGTGCCGACCTTTGTGTTTTCGTCGAATGGATCGCCGCTGATGTATTCGCGCGTTTTCTCGGTGAGACGCTGCGCGAATGTCTCGGCGATTGATCTGTGTACGAGGATCCGTTTCACGGCAGTGCAACGCTGGCCTGAGTTGCGGAAACTGCCTTCGGCGGCGAGGTGGACCGCGAGCTCAAGATCGGCGTCTGGCAACACAATGAGCGGGTCGTTGCCACCGAGCTCCAGCACGACTTTCTTGTAACCAGCGGTGGCGGCGATTTTTTTTCCGACGGCCACGCTGCCGGTGAAGAGAACGCACTCCACACGATCATCTGTTACCAACGGGCTCGCGACTTCCTCGGTGGGACCGAGCAGCACGCTCAACATCGCCGGGGGAAGTCCACTCGCGTAAAGCAATTCGACGAATCGAATCGCGGTGAGCGGGGTTTTCTCCGAAGGCTTCAGAATGAGCGGCGTTCCCGCAGCAATGCCAGGACATATTTTGTGCGCTACCTGGTTGAGCGGATGGTTGAACGGAGTGATTGCCACCGCGAGAGTGAGTGGCTCGCGGGTGCTGAAAATCTTACGCGCTTTGCCTTGCGGAGAAACGTCACAGGCAAAGATTTGACCATCGTCCCGCAATGCTTCCATTGCGGAGAAACGCAAGACATCGCTCGCCCGCCCCACCTCGTAACGCGACTCCCGGAGGCAAAGACCGCTCTCGCCGGTAATCAATCGGGCGAATTCTTCGCGGCGTTGTTCCAGCGCGACCCGGGTTTTTTCGAGAACTTCGTAGCGACTGAAGCGGGTTGAATCGCGCGGCGCCGCTAATGCGGCTTGAATCGCCGCTTCGACATCCGAACGCGTCGCGAGGTTCACTTCACCGACGATGTTTTTGTGATAGGGATTGCGAACGGTGAGTTTTCCGGCGCCAGCAACCGGTTTCCCTGCAACGTAACAATGAAAGAGATCGTTCATAGTCTCAGGAGGCGAGTCCGTTCAGCAAATAATCGAACAGGTGAAAGTTGCGTGGATCGCAAAGAACCTTCTCGCGATACTCCGAATTTAGCCGCTGCGAGAAGATGAAGGGCACCATCTCTTCGTAACGGCCGCCATGCGAACGAAGACGATTCGTCAGGACGCTCAGGTCGTGGTGGGCGGGGGTGCGACCGAGCGTCATGTCACGAGCGCCGCATGCGACCAGATCACCGAGTCGATCTTCTGGAAGTTCGAGCAAGCAAGCGGCTTCGCCGCGCGTGTGAACCTCGGTGATGCCTGGCATTCCGAGCAAATATTCGCGAATGCGTTCGGGGGATGTTCCCTTGGGGGCATGAATTACAGCAAAAGAGCCGAGTGCACCGTGATGCACGACGTAGGGATCGGTGATCGGCAAGATGACTCGAAACTGGGCACGAAACGCTTCGTTCAGAACGGATTCTAAATAAATCACATTCGGTGTGCCATCCGGCCTTTGTTTCGGATTCATTCCATGATCCGCCGTCACGCCGACCAGCGCGCCGAGCGCGAGGAGTTCACCGATTTGTTGGTCGATGGCGGCGTAGAATTGCAGGGCCTCGTTTTGGTCTGGTGCGTAGGCGTGCTGAATAAAATCCGTCGTGGAAAGATAGAGAAAATCCGCTTTGCCCGCTTTAAGCAGGCTCACGCCCGATTGGAGAACGTAAATACTCGCGTCGCCGCTGTAGATCTGCGGCGTCTTTGCGCCGACTACTTTCTCGACATCCGAAATCCCGTGAGTGGCAGTCTGCGCCTGCGCCGCCTTCTCGGAAGAAAACGCGATACCTCCCCGCTCAATGAGCTTGTTGGCGAAAATATCGCGTAATTTTTCCTTCGCCGTCACCACACCCACTTTGCGGCCGGCTTTGGCTGCCGCGGGAAAGATCGTTTCGGCCGTCAGAAAAGCGGCGGAATTCATCATTACCTCGCGACCGGCGGCTTCGTCATAGAAGAAATTGCCGCAAATACCGTGAACGGAGGGCGGGACACCGGTAACGATGGACGAATTGTTCACATTGGTGAAGGTGGGCATGGCGGCACGGGCGACCGCGCGAATGCCGTCCAGGCACATCCGTTGCAAATTCGGCATCAAGCCGCGCAACATCGCTGCATTGAGGTATTCGTCGGATGAGCCATCCAGGCAAATCGCCACAAGCGGGCGGCCAGGGCAGCGGTATTCCTTATCGTTGACACGAAACGAGCAAGCAGTCGGTTGCATCACAATCCCAAAAATTGAGGGGATGGTGTAAATGAGCCGTCCAAGCATGGCGAGCGAATAATGGTGCTCTGAGTCGCAAAGGCTCTTGATATCGAATTTGGAACTCAGGAAATCAGGAGAAAGTTCTTTTGTTGTTCCTGAGTTCTTGTTCCAGATTTTCTGACTCCTGCGGTGCTTCCTGCTCTCAAGCGCTCCGGATGGCCTTGGCTTCCGAGTCGACCGCGATCTCAGCAGGGTAATCCGGATGGTGGGAATGAGCGGTGATGGCCTCCCAAAGATTTGCGAAGAACGGAAGTTTTGGCAGGCGGCGGCGGGGGAGATTGTCAATCGCTGGCTCGCGCATCCAGAGGAAAATCGTCATCACGAGGAGGAGTGTGCCGAGCATTCCGCGCAGCACCCATTGCGGCGACATGTATCGCGTCAGGAACCCGGCCAATAGATGTCCCAGAGGCATTCCGCCTTGTTGGGCGAGAAGCATCACTGACAGTACGCGTCCCCGGTTTTTATCTGTGGCGAGAAGCTGGTTCGCAGTATTTGTCGGATTCAGGCTCAGAAGCCAGAAGGTTCCGCACCCGACCAGGAGTGCGAGGCTCACAGGAATGGATCGCGAAAAACTGAAGGCGAGGGCAATCGACGAAAATATGACCATGGCCAGCGGGATGAGATGGTGTCGCGGATAATAAGTCGGAATAAAAGAGAGCAAAAAAGCTCCGACAATCGAGCCCAGCCCAATTGCCGACAGCATCGAACCGAACAATGTCGGGCCACCGTGAAGAACCTGCTGCGCAAAGATCGGCAGCAAACCCTGCAAGGGGGCGCTCAAAAACATGAAAATAACGCTCATGAAGGTGAGGCGGCGGGTTCCCGGATGGGTCCAGACATATTCCAAGCCCTCACGGAGTTCGAACATGATCGAAGTTTTCTCATGACGCACGGGAGCGGGCATTGAGTGAATCGCAAAGACCAAAACGAGCAGCAACGGGACAAAGGTCAGGGCATTAAAGGTGAAGGCCCCGACGATGCCGATGGCGCCGATAAGGGCGGCCGCAACCATGGGCCCGCAGAGGCGCGCCATATTGAACTGCACGGAATTGAGAGCGAGTGCCTTATCCAGTTCGGTTCGCGGGACTAACGTTGAAACGGTGGCCATGATCGTGGGGCCGTTGAGCGCCCAAACGATTCCTTCAAGAAACGTGAAGAGAATTACGGTCCATGGAGACGCGCGGCCAAAAAAAGCGGCAACGGCAAGGCCGGCACCGAGGATGCAGGCCGAGCTTTGCAGGATGATCAGCCACACTTTGCGGTTAACACGGTCGGAGATCACCCCAGCGAAAAGGGCCAGAAGCAATACCGGACAGAAATCCGCAAATTGCAGAATCTCGACCATCAGCCCCTGATGCGGATCGCCCTGGGTTTGCGTGGTGACGGCCCAGCTTTGGGCTGCATTCTCCGTCCAATTACCTGTGTTCGAAATGAAGGCGCCAAGCCAGAAGAGCAGATACGGTCGGTGGCGCAGAACCGAGAGGGTCCCTCCCACGCGCGAACGAGAAGCCGGGCGTTCAGCGCTGACCGACATGTGCGAAAATTCCTCCCACTTGCTGCAAATATTCTGGATCGACTCTGAATATTTGCAACCGGGTCCAACGCCAGAGCGAGATTCGAGCGGTCGAATTAGAAACGCTATATGGCGCCTAAGTTACCCTTCTGATTCGGTGGACAAGAATTATTTAAGTTGTTGTTGACTGCGTCAACCGGGTCTTGCTACACGAGCGCGGTTGTCCCGATGTGTAACACCTGTCTGTAGTTAGTTCGCTAAGTATCACGCGCAGACAAATACGCTCGGGAAGGAGGAAGAAGACCAACCATTATGAGAACCATTCCACGTTTCCCTCGACTGCGCCTGGGCCTGTCCCTCGGTGTGGCGTTTTCGTTCATTGCAGTCGTGCCGATCGCGCGGCTGCACGCGGCGGCTGTAAATCCGGTGCCGCCACTCATCACTAAAGATAAAGTTGCCGCGCACGTCGGCACATTCCGAGGAGGCTCGGCATTCAGCGCGAACGGAGCCGGCCGTACTGGAGCTGCGGGAGATTATTCTGTTGATTTTACCGCAGGCGGCACCGGCCCGGTTTACGTAGCAGACGCAAGTTTTTTCAACGGCCCGGCGGCCAAAGACGAGGTCAGCGTGGCGTTTTGGACGAAGAAGTACGACACAGCAGCCGGTTCGGCTTTCTGGGCGAACTCGCCTTCGAGTAACAATGGCCAGCGCGGTTATCAGGCGCATGTACCCTGGAGTGACAATACTGTGTTTTTCGATACGGCGGGTTGTTGCGGTGCGGACACACGCATTAGCGCTAATATCGACACGTTCCCTGATTACACTGGGGATATCAGTTTCTGGACAAATAACTGGCACCATTTCGTTTTCTCGAAAAAGGGAGGCGACAAGCAGATTTGGATCGACGGAAAATTGTTTCTTGAAGCCACCGAAGGATCAGCGCCGCTGCCGACGGACTTCACGGATCTGTACATCGGCTCGGACGGTGCGGGGAACGGTTTGTTCCATGCGCTGGTCGACGACTTTAGCGTCTTTTCGACCCAGCTTTCAGAAGCAGAAGTGCAAAAGCTTGCAAGCGGCACTTCGCCCAGCGCTTTGCCGGCCAGCGACGGGTTGGTCGCGTTTTGGGATTTCAACGATTTTCCCGCCGAAGGTGAATTTATTAGCGTGAGTCCAACGCCGAACACCACCACCGGCAGTCCCAACACCATCAGCGTGGTGCATGTGGATGGCGCAACTCCCTGGACCCAGGCGAACGTCAGTCTGAAACTCGATGGGCAGCCGGTGACTGCGACGTTTTCAAAGAACGGCAACCGTGCAACGGTGGGATACGTCTCACCCACACTGCTGGCGATCCAATCGACGCACACGATCACCCTGACCTATCCTGGGGCGAACGGCGCGGCGCAAACGCTCGAATGGCAATTCACCGTCGCGCCTTACACGAAAGATTCCGTGGCTTCGCGCGTCGGGGCGTTTACCGGGGGATCAACCTACACCGCCGATGCGAATGGCCGCAGCGGGAAACCAGGCGACTACGCAGTGGATTTCGGCCGCACCGGTTCGGGTCCTGTCCAGATTGACGGAGCTTTTCTCAACGCGGCGACGGCGCAGGACGAACTGAGTTTTGGTCTTTGGATCAAAAAGTATGACATCGTCGCGAGTTCAGCATTCTGGGCCGTATCGCCTTCCAGTTCGTCGAATGAACGTGGGTTTCAGGCGCACGTACCGTGGGACAACAACAACATTTACTTTGATACGGCGGGCTGCTGCGACGGCGGCACACAACGGATCAACGGGGATATAGCTACCTTCCCGGATTATTCGGGAGATGTGAGTTGGTGGACGAACTGGCACTATCTGGTCTTCTCCAAAAAGGCGGATGACAAGCAGATCTGGATAGATGGGAAGTTGTTCCTGGAAGGAAGTAACACCGCACCTTTGCCGACAGATTTCACGCGCCTGGTCATTGGCGCAGATGACGTCAACGGGAATTTGATCCACGGGGTGATCGACGACTTTGCCGTATTCTCCAAACAACTCACCGAAGCACAAATCCAATCGCTGGCTGGTGGTGCAAAAGCGACCGACGTAGACACGTCCGCCGGATTGCTTGCCTTCTTTGATTTCAACGATGTCCCTGCGCAGGGTATTTTCCTTTCGTTCCTGCCGACGCCCGACAGCACGAATGCCGTCCCGAACAAGATCCAGATCGTGCACCTGCAAGGAACGCCCTGGGACCTGAGCAAAGTGTCATTAACGGTTGACTCGACCGCGGTCACGCCCACCACATCGAAGACTGGAAACCAACTGACGGTCAGCTACGCACCTGCGCAATCTTACGCCATTGGTTCCACCCATTCGGTGGTGTTGTCCTATCCCAACCCTGATGGGACCACCGGAACCAAGTCGTGGCAGTTCACGGTCGGCCCATACACTCAGGATAAAGTGCATCAGTATCCCGGGATGTTACTCGGACCAACAGTTTACACTGCGGATGCGGGCGGCCACTCGGGCAAAGCAGGTGACTACGCGGTTGATCTTGGCGCGAAACAGGCGGGCCAGGGCGTTCGAATCATCGACCCTACTCCGCTGAACCAGGCAGCGGCGAACGATGAAATTTCTATTGTTGGGTGGCAGAAACTCCAATCGCTGGTGAACTCGGCGTTCTTCTTCGGTGTAGCTCCGAGCGCAAACGGAGGTGCACGCGGGTTCGGGGCGTTCCCCTGGAGCAACGGAAATATCTATTTCGACACAGCGGGCTGCTGCGATGGCGCAACCCAACGGATCAATGCAGGGATTGACACATTCCCTGATTACACGGGCGATCCAGGTTGGTGGACCAATTGGCACCACTTCGTCTACCAAAAGAAAGGTTCTACGAAAGAAGTGTGGATTGACGGAAAACTCTTCCTCCAGGGCGATAGCTCAGCGCCTCTCCCGACGGACTTCACCGAGGGGGATATCGGCGTGGATGTGCCGGACAACGCCCGGTTACAGGGTGTGCTGGACGACGTTGCAATCTTTGGAACATCGCTGGACGAGGCGACGATCGGACAACTCGCCAACGGCACACTACCCTCCGCGCTCCCCGCGAGTGCCAAACTTCTGGCTTATTGGGACTTCAATGATGCCAAGAGTTCCAGCGGCGGCGAAAAACCTTCTTTGACGATTTCAAGCATCGCTGGGGGTAAAGTTCGCATTACCTACACAGGCACTCTGGAAAGCACCGATGCGCTGGGCGGTGGCTGGAGTCCGGTTCAAGGGGCCACGAGCCCATACGAGGTGGCTACCGCTACAGGAAATAAGTTTTATCGAGCTAAGAACTAAATTTCGCTCGAGCAGTCTATCAATCAGAAGCGGACCGGTTTTTCCGGTCCGCTTTTGTTTTAAGGGGCGGATTGATCCGGGTGCTGGTCGTTTTGACGCTCGGTGCTCTGCGGAAAGATAGAAGAGGACTGGTCGCTTCCTTCATCCGATCCGCTCGTCGAACTCCCGGAAGACCCAACGTTTGTAGAAGTACACGCAGCGAGGAGAAGGAGGCTGGCAAAGCAAGCAAAGTGCTTCAGTGTTTTCATTGCTTCGTTTGTCGCGCCGTTGTCACGCGCCGGACATCAGGCGTTCTGCGCGTGAAGCACAGAGAAAAGACCTCAGAAAAAGTCAGAAACGGAACAGCCGGCACTCACGCGGGTTCGCATTTATTCTTGCAGGCACCAACTCGTTTCAGAGTGTCGCATTCGGCGGTGATTTGAAGGCGTTGTGCCTTGATCGAAAACCCGAGCTTCCGGGTGATTTGCTGTTCGATGCGTTCCAGTTTGTCGCTCTCGAACTCGACGATTTTCGCGCAATCCTGGCAAATGATGTGATTATGGTTTGGGTGCTGCGCGTAATTAGGGTCGTAGAACTTGTAGTCCTTGCCAAAATCCATCTCCCTCACCAGTCCGCTTTCGGTCAAAAGAGGCAAAGTCCGGTAGACTGTGGCGCGGGAAATGGTTGAATCCTTCGCCCGCGACCATTCGAGGAGTTGCTCCGCGGTGAAATGCTCTTCCGTGCTGAAAACCGTATCGACGATGACCTGCCTCTGCGAGGTGATTCGCAGGTTTTTCTCGGCCAGGAAGTCCATAAACTTCTGCTTGGCGCACGGTTTTTCAGTGACCGGCATGGAATCACTGTAGGGACGGGAAATTGAAAGTCAACGAACCGGAAAGTGTTAGATGCATCCCGCAAAAGAAAAATTCAAGAGGAGCAAAAATTTTTTCGCAAAAAAATCTGCGACTTTTTTGCCCTTTCGGCGTCTATAGATGTGAGGAGGTTAACGCTAGTAGTTGTTTGGGTTGGTGGTGGCTTCATTAAAGTGAAGCCGCCACTTTTTAAGGGGAATCAGCGTTTACCATGAAAAGCGATGCGCGCCGCGGCTCGTGAATCATGCAGCCGCGGGCGCATTCGTTTTTGAGAGCAGAGGGATCGGAAAATCTTACGCAGCGGCCGCCGCGTCGGTTTTCTGTCGAATTCTTTTGGAGAGCTCCTCGGTCAGGACTTCGTAGGCAGAGGCACCGGCGCTGTACTTATCGTAGTAGATGATCGGCTTGCCAAAGCTGGGTGCTTCGGCGAGACGGGTCGTGCGGGGAATGAGAGTCTCGCAGACGAGATCACCGAAATGCTGGCGAACCTCGTGAACAACTTGCGGCGCGAGGCGGGTGCGTCCATCGAACATCGTCATCACCACGCCGAGAATCTCCAAATTCGGATTCACGCCCGAGTCGCGGAGCTGGCTGATCACACGATTGATCATCGAAATCCCTTCAAGCGCGTAATACTCACACTGCAATGGAATCAGCAACCAATCCGCAGCGGTGAAGACGTTCAGGGTGAGGATGCCGAGCGCAGGCGGGCAATCGATCATCACGATGTCGAATTGCCCTGAATTAAGCAGCGGCTGGAGGGCGTTTTTGAGGCGAAGCAAATGGTTCTCGAGACGCGAGAGCTCGACTTCTGCACCGCACATGTCGACTTCACTTGGGACGAGCGAAAGACGTTCGTAAGCGGTGGATTGAACCTTTTCGGCAAGCGGGGTCTCGCCGAGCAGGGCGGCATAGGCGCTTCCGCCTTCGCGTTTTTCCAGCCCGAGACCGCTGGTGGCATTGGCCTGAGGGTCGAGATCGAGCAACAGAACGCGTTGCCCGCTGGCGGCGAGGCATGCGGCGACGTTTACGCTGGTCGTGGTTTTGCCAACTCCACCCTTCTGGTTGGCTACGGCAATGACTTTGGTCGGCACAAACTTTACTGCTTGGCGAAAATCAAATTGGCACCGCCAACGTTGACCAGCATTTCGTCGCCTTTTACCTGGGCAGTTCCCTTCAGTTCCTTACCCGCCGGATCGTGCAACGTCACCACATAGCGCCCGGCTTCTTCGTCCCACGCTCCCTCTGCGCCGAACTTCGGAAGAACTTCCGGTTCGACCGCGGCAGGTGCTGGCGCAGGTGCTGCTGGTTGTTGAGGCTGCCGATTGTTGCGAGCGTATTGCGGACCGTACCGCGCGGCCACGGGATCAACGGGCGCCGCCTCCGCGGCCGGAGCCGGAGCGGCAGGCTGGCCGCCTTTGACCACGATCTTCTTGTCCGGAAACGCGAGCAGCGAGACGTTCGGAATATTCGCGAACGCCGCTTTTAACATGCGGAGATCTTTCGCTTTGATATCAGGATTCGCTTTTCGCACGAAAGTGACGACGGCGTCCTTATCAAGACTCCAAACGCCGATGATATCCTGGGCTTCGTACTTCGGGGATTTGCCCGTCTTCAGATACGTTTTGAGGTCATTGATGTCCGTGCCCTTCAGGTAGTCGATCAATTCGGCGTTGCCGAGCATCCATTGAATCTTTGCGTTGTCGATAATCGTGGTCACGGGCGCCTTGCCATAGATGAGATCGTTAAATTCCTTGTCATTCCCCATTTCCTGGAATTCCTGTTTCTCACCCAGGCTCAGAAAGTACGGATAGTTCGCGAGCCGGCTTTGCAACAGGCGATTGTGGTAAAGCAGCCCAAGCACGTCCGCGGTATCGTAAAAAATCTTTGGTGCCGGTTGAAATTTCGCGGCCATTTTGTCGAAGCCGCTATCGGCCATATCCTGACGCGCGCTGGTGATGAACTTGATCCAGCCGGGGTTGTTGTCCTCAGCGGAGACCTGAACGGTCAAATAACCCGCCGCGTAAATCAGACCTGAGATCGCGAAGAAGAGAACCGCGCCGGTGAGCAGGCCAATGGCGGTGCCGACATGGCGGTTCATCATTTCCCACCGAATGCGATCGACATCGTCGTGCTTGTATTTGTAGAGGAGATAAATCTTGTGATGCGCAAAAAATGAAAGGCCCATGACGGCGAGGTAGACAATGGCAAAAGCGATGATCGGCGGAACCACCGCCACCCACGCCGGGTTCACGACGCCGATGGTGCCCATGAGCGGCTTGAGCACCCGGCCCAATGGCACGGCAACGATCAGACCGATGATCAAACCGAGGAACGAAATAGCCATGCGAATGGCACCCTTCGCGAAGCCAATTCCCGCGAACACAACGAGCAATCCAATCGCCAGAATCCAAAGTGACATGCCCGCAATTTAAAGCGCGCTTTTTGAAAATCACGACAAAAGTGCATTGCGGATATTTTTCAGGCGGCTAACTCTGGCCGAACGAGGGATGAACATTTTTTCGGATGAGGTGCGGCGCAATCCGTATCCGGTTTACGACCAAATGCGGGCGGCTTGTCCGATATTGTACGTGCCGCCGCCGTTCGATGGCTGGTTGTTGTTCGATTACGAGTCGGTAAAGCGGGCGTTAAACGATCACGAAATGTTTAGTTCGCAGGTGCCGGCACCGAAACATTGGTTCATTTTCCTGGACCCACCGGTTCACTCGAAGCTGCGCGCCCTTGTTTCGAAGGCATTCACACCCCGAATGATCGCCAGCCTGGAACCTGCGATTCTTAAGCTCTCTCGAGAATTGCTCGTGAACATGGATGGAGAAGTGGATTTCGCAAACGAGTTCGCCGTGCCGCTGCCGATGAAGGTGATCGCAGGAATGATCGGAATACCAACGGGCGACTGGCAAAGGTTTAAGAGTTGGAGCGATACCATCATGAGGTTGAGTTACTCCAGAAGCGGCGGGGCGGAAGCGGAACAATCATTGCGGGATTTTCGAGCGGTCACACTGGAAATGAATGAGTATCTCGGTGAGATGATTGAGGAGCGTCGCGCGGGGGCACAGGATGATTTGCTCACACGCCTCATCGAAGCAGAGGTCGATGGGGAAAGATTGTCGCAGGAGGAGATTCTTGGTTTCTTCCAGTTACTGATTGTGGCTGGGCAGGAAACAACGACCAACCTTCTCAATAATGCGCTGCTTTGTTTTTCGGAACATCCCGACGAGTTGGCCCGGGTGCGGAAAGCGCCGGAGTTGCTGCCTTCGGCAATCGAGGAGGTGTTGCGGTATCGAGCGCCGTTGCAATGGGTCATGCGCACACCGCGGCAGAACGTGGAGGTGAATGGGCAAACGATTCCGGCCGGCAAACTTACGCTGGCAATGATTGGGTCGGCGAATCGCGATCCAAAAGTCTTCGCGGAACCAAACCGATTCCGCGTGCGGCGTGAACCGAATCCGCACCTGTCGTTCGGCCACGGAATTCATTCCTGTCTCGGCGCGGCTCTGGCCCGAATGGAGGCGAAGATCGCGCTCCGGGAGTTCTTTGAATGTGTCGCTGATTTTGGGCTGGCGAATGCCGAACCGTGGCAGCCCCGGAAAGCATTGCACGTCCTTGGCCCGACGAATCTCCGGCTACGTATTAAGAAAACTAGTTAGAAGCAATGTTGGTTGATTCTGAGCGGTCCAGACGAGAACATACTTGAGCTATGAAATCAAAAACGGCTCTTTTTTGGTTTTCGATCTCACTTGTACTCGGCGGTCTTCTGGCCTTCCAGTGGACGCAGGGCAAGCGGCGCCAAGTAAAAATGGAGGAGTTGCAACTGGAGGTCGAAAAATTCGCCCAGGAGAGCCGAAGCTCCACGGCGCAAGCGGAGGAGTTGCGCAAGGAGCGTGCAAATACACAACGCGAATTGGCGGCGGCCCAGGATCAAGCCACGCGAGCCAGCGCGTCGGTTTCGGCGACCCCGATCCAACCCTCACCGGCTGATGTGCCCAAAGCCGGCACCCCGCCGCAGAGCCGAGGGCCAGCAAGCGGCAATCCCGGTAATTTCCTGGCGAATCTCATGAAGGACCCGGAAACGCGCAAAGCGATGCGCGAACAACAACGAATGGGCTTGAATATGATGTATGGGTCTTTGTTCAAGCAGCTTCAACTCACCCCGGAACAGGAGCAAAAGTTAAAGGAGACGTTGCTGGATCAGCAGATGGAGAACATGTCGCACGCGAGCGATTTGATGGGGGCCGGTGGAGATCGTGCGGAGGCGATGAAGAAAATCGCGGCAGACCAGAAACAGCGACAGGGAGAAATCAAGGATTTGCTCGGGGAGGAGAAGTACGCGCAGTTCGAACAATACAGCCAGACGATGGGAGAACGGATGATGCTCGAACAGTTCGGGAAGGATGTGGAGATCTCGCCGGACCAAAAGGAACAATTGCTCGCGATTGTCCTGGAAGAGAAAAAGAACGCCCAAATCAATACGGGTGCACAATTGGCAAAAGAGAACATGGATATTCAAAACGTGATTGCGTCACCCGAAGCGATGGAGCGAATGATTGCCCAACAGGAGCAGGTAAATGACCGCGTGCTCGAACGCGCGGGAAATATTTTGACGGCCGAACAGGTGCGGAAATTGGAGCCGGTTCTCAAGTCGCAGCTCGATATGCAACGCGCCGGAGCAAAGATGGCGCGGCAGATGTTTGCGAAGCCAGAACAAGGGGAACCGAGTTCAACGCAGTAAATCCTACCTTGACTCTGGTATTAAATCTGGAAATCAGGAACTCAGGGGGAAGAACAGATCCGTGATTGCTTTCCTGAGTTCCTGATTTCCAGATTTTCTTGACCAACCTCTAGTTCGGCAAGGCGTTGCAGATGGCTCGCGCCATCTGTTCACGGAAGTCGGGTTTCGAAAGGAGGGCGAATTCGGCAGGGCTGGAGAGGAAACCGCCTTCCACCAGCACTGCTGGGCGCTTTTGTTCGCGCACCACACTCATAAACCGGGCGCGACGAACACCGCGATCTTTGCGCCCCGTCGCAGCGATCAAACTCGATTGGACACGGCTGGCGAAAAGCAGGTTTTGCGCATCGAATTCATTGTTTGGGTAGACCCTCCGCAGATCGTCTTCGAAATTACGAGTGACGTTGGAAGGCGCGCCGGCGGGAGTGAGGCAATAGGTTTCGATTCCGCTTTCATCCGCTCCTTTTCCAGAGCCGTTGGTTTCGACGGAGTTGAAATGCAGGCTAACAAATAGATCAGCCTGGTTTGCCTCAGCGATAGCGACACGATCCAGCAGCGGGATATCGCGGTCATCGCGACGAGTCAGGATGACGCGCCAGGAGGTATTTGTCAGAAGACGTTCGACGCGAAGGGCCCAATCCAAGGTGAGATCCTTCTCAAAAGCCCGCCGCGCTGTGGCGCTGGTGCCGGGATCCGCGCCGCCATGGCCCGGGTCGATCACAACTACCCGGGTTTGTTTTGGGACCGACAGTGCGCCAAGAGCGAGCGGATAAAAGGTCTTCGTCACATCGATCGAGTGGACCACTATCTGGCCGCGTTCGGATATCGGCGCGAAGCCAAGCCCCAAATTCATTCCATTCCACTTTGCGAAGCGCTGGCCGAGGACCAAAGTGAGGTTTCCGGCAGAGGAAGCCATTTCAATCAAGGGCGGGTTAGCGGTCGGCACCGAGCGAATTTCGGTAAAGCCGCAGAGTTGCGCCCAGGTCGAGAGTGGGAGTTTGCCACTTCCGAAAGGTATTTTCTCCTCGGGGAGCACGGCGTGGGTGAGGTCCTTGGTGGGAACATTGAACGCGCCGTCAGGAGATATGGTGACAGTCTCGACCGGCGCAACCGGTGGAACCGGTGGAACCGGAACAACTGGTTCGAGAGCAGTAATGTGCGGCGTTTCCTTAGGTGGAGCAGGACAACCCGAAAAAACGAACAACACTCCAAGTGCGAGGACTGAAATGGAGGATACACGAACCAACCGCCGGAACATCGCGCTCACTGTTCCAATGTCGCCATGAGGTGACAAGTTATAATCAATACGATTTTTATCGGACGAATTTCGAGCCGTATTTAACAGGGAGTTTTCGGGATTTTGCCGCCTCCGGAGGGGGCGTAAAACGGTGCCGAGCACGAATAAAAAAGTTCTTGCCGAAAATTGAAAATCTCTGCTAAAAAGAAGTTGTTGTTCGACGTGACGGTTGAACAACGATCATTCCTTCTTATTGCCTTTAGCGAATTGATCCGGGGCATGTGCAACGCAGGCCCCAAAAAGAAGTCAGGCGGCTCCTTCGGGAGCCGCCTTTTTGCTTCAGAATTCCCCCTGCGCTCAGCTCAACGAGTGAGGCTGATGGTTGTAGCTCAATGGCTTAACAATCCTTCCCTCGCCCGTCTTAATGGTTCGTGAATCTGGATCGAAAAGAAGGGTCAGACTCATGCGTTCCGCCATTTCAGCCAGGCACAAGACGGTGTGCGCGCGAATGGCGAGATCAATATGGGCGAATGGCGTTTGGCCATTGCGGATGCAGTCGAACCAGTTTTTTTCCAACCGCGCCAAATCAGCGACCGGCGCTGGATCGGTGAAGTGTTCGGCATCGAGTTCGTCCGCGAAAATGCGTTCGGGTTTCAATTCCGCGTCGTTCTTGCTCGAATTGAGGTAGATCGTTCCTTTTCGTCCGCGGATCGTGTCGGCAAGGCCCTGTTCGTTCACAGTGCTGCCGGCGACCATGATGGTCAGGCCGCTCGGAAATTCCGCGAGGAGGTGCGTGGTATCCGTAATGTCGCGATCCGTTGAAACTTTGCGGGTTCCCGTGCAGGCAACGCGTCGGGGGAATTCGGGATTGCCAGTGGCCAGCATTAGCGGAATGAACTTGTGCGGCAGAAGATTTCCAATGATCCCAGAATTGTAAGCATAGAATTTGTGCCAGCTAAAATAATGTTCCGGCGCAAAAGGGATTTGCGGCGCCTTCCCAAGCCACCGTTTCCAATCGAGATTGGATTCATTGGCGTCCGAGTCGATGGGATAGGTCCACTCGCTGTTGCGGGGATTGTTCCGGCAGTATGAGCCTTGCGCCCAAACCAACGGTCCGATCCGGCCTTCTTTAATCCACGCGGCCGTTTTGTGATACATCGGGTCGGCGCAGAACTGTGAGCCCACCTGAAAAACCTTTCCGGTCCGTTTGACGGTGTCGTACATCTGGAAGCCTTCTTCGAGATAGCGGGCGAGCGGTTTTTCGCCATAGACATGTTTTCCGGCATTCATCGCATCGATGGCGACATCCGCATGCCAGTTGTCCACAGTCGCGACGACAATCGCGTCGATGTCTTTTCGTTCGAGCAATTTTCGATGGTCGTGATAAGCGTTGGCTCCATCCAGGCCCACAAAAGCGCGCGACGCCTCGAGGCGCTTTTGATACACATCACAAACGGCGGCCTGTACAATGTTGTTCTCCTGCGCATGCGTCTTTTGCGATCGGACATGCGCCATGCCCTGCCCGCCCACCCCAACATAAGCGACGGAGATGCGGTCATTCGCACCGATCACCCGACCGGGTGCAGGCGCCTGGTTCTGGCCGTAAACGGGTGTCTTCAAGAGCGATCCGGTAGTGGCCGCAGCCGCGGCGAAGGCGGTCTGTTTGATAAATGTTCTTCGATCTTGTGTTTGGTTTCCTGCGGGTATGCTATTCATAATGAGTCACGTGCGAACAGCCGGAATGCCACAAGTGTTTCGGCAATTTTCGGGTTCAATTTCTTTTAGCCACATCTTAGATCAGCCGCCAGCGAGAATTTTGCCGCTTGCTGTTTGCGTCAGGGCCGGGCAATGAATTCGAACCCTTTAAATGAAACGCGCCTTCACTCTCATCGAATTGCTCGTGGTGATCGCGATTATCGCGATTCTGGCGAGCATGCTTCTGCCGGCGCTGGCGAAAGCGAAAATGAAAGCGCATCAGGCACGTTGCCTCTCAAATCTCCGGCAGGTCGGCATCACCTTTTCCATGTACACCGGGGATAACCGGGAGGGTTTTCCTTTTTCCGGTCGTGACTGGCCGCAAATGGGCTTCGTCGATCTGCTGAAACAGCTCGATCCCTACATCAGCACAAACGGCAGAGCGTTTTTCGTTTGTCCGGCGGAACAGGGCCGGGGCTTCAACATCGAGTGGGCTATTTCGACGAAGAGCATCCCGACCAACCAACTGCTATTCCCCTGCTCGTATTACTATTACAATCAGTTTTACCACACCGACGACGGCGGCGCCCTCCGATTGCGACGCACCACTGAGGTGAAATATCCAGGGCAAAAGGCTATCTCGCCTTGTTTCGCCAGCACCAAAGGCAAATGGAACGATATTCGAAAGGGAACGACGAGCGCGGCTCACGGACCTCGCGGGATGATGCTCCTTTTCGTGGATAGCCACGCGGAACTGGCCCCTTACGATCGACTGAACGCCCCGTTCAAGGACGGAGCGACGCCAATCTACAATCTCGACTGGACCATCGGCGGTTTAAGTGGCCAGGATTTGAAATAGTTTAAGACCTGTTGCACTTGGCGCTGGCTGGCAGCACCTCCGTTTTGCTATTACGTTTGCGGTTCGATTGATGAGCATTACGTACCTTGAAGCAATTCGCGAGGCGCAGGCGCGCGCGTTGGCCGACGATCCTCGCGTCTACATTTATGGTCAGGACGTTGGGGCATTCGGCGGAGCGTTCAAGGCGACGAAAGGACTCGCGCAGGAATTTCCGGGACGAGTGATTGATGCTCCCATTAGCGAAGACGCGATCGTTGGTTCGGCGGTTGGGGCAGCCATCGAAGGCATGCGCCCGATTATCGAAATGCAGTTTGCCGACTTCTCCCTGCCGGGGTTCAACCAGATCATCAACCAGGCGGCAACGCTTTACTGGCGAACACAGGTCCCCTGCCCCATCACAATTCGACTTCCGAGCGGCGGGACATCGGGCAGCGGTCCCTTCCACAGCCAAAGTCTGGAAGCACTTTACGCGCATTATCCCGGTTTGGTCGTGATGACTCCCGCGACGGTGGAAGATGCCTACAGCATGTTATTGGAAGCGGTCGCGATCGATGATCCGGTGATCTTTTGCGAACACAAATATCTTTACTACCACCTAAAGGCGGATTCACTCCCGAAGGAGGCGATGCCCGCGAACAAGGCGCGCATAGCACGTGAAGGACGTGATATCACGATTGTGGCTTACAGCGCCATGGTTCACGAGGCCCTCGCCGCCGCCGAGGAACTCAATAGCGAAGGAACAGAGGTTGAAGTGCTTGATTTGCGAACGGTTAAACCGCTCGACACCGACACGATCATGGCCTCCGTCGCCCGCACCGGCCGTATCCTTTGCGTGGGAGAAGCGTTTCCCTGGGGCGGAGTGACAGCGGAAGTCGTCGCGCGCGTTGCTTCAGAAGGCTTCGCCCTGCTCGACGCCCCCCCCATGCGCTTGAACGCAAAGGATACTCCGATTCCGTATCACCCGAATCTGTGGGGAGTGCATCGTCCGACCGCGCAGGCGATCGCCAATGCGGCGCGAAAACTGGTCAGAATGTAATATCACTGCAACGCAGTCGAACTGCTGCGATATGGCTTGAAGTCGGCCCCCCAATCGATGCCGATAACATCTGTTTTCAAATCGGTGCCGTTTACTGTGACAATGACATAATGATACGGATTGTCGCCAGGTTTGGGGCCCGGCTTCACCAGGTGCTGCAACTCGATTTTGGCGTCCTTGTCCGCATTGATGTAATCGCCCGTGCTCGGTTCCCCATGGTAGTAGGCGAGCGGCGCACCGCCGCCCCCTGTCACGATCTGGTCCATGCGGTGTTTCTTCTTATCCTTGTCAATCCAGGTCTCAACCCAATGTTCGAAGAAGTGTTCGTGCCCCGTCAGAACAGCCCGGACGCGATGTTCGCGGAACAAGGGCATATAGAGCTTTCGCAAGTCGCGGCTCGGAGCTTCGACATTCACACCGCCATGTCCGCCCGAGGAAAAGGGTGGGTGATGGAAAAATGCGAAAATGTTTTGGTAGCGAGTCCGGTCCAGCCCATCGAGTTGCCGCACCACCCAGAGGTACTGTTGGGGATCGCCTGCGATGTTTGAGTCGAGTGCAAGGAAGAAACTGTTGCCGTAACCAAACGCGTAGGTAGGGTAGCCATCCAGGCGTCGAACAGAAACATCGGGGGGAATCAGTTGGGCCATCGCGCTCAAATAATTCGTCAACCCTTTCGCGCGATTGGTTGAAGTGATTTCGCCCGCAGCGGTTACGTCGTGATTTCCCGGCGCCAGAAAGTAGGGAACACCACCTTCGGTCGTGAGCCGATTGATCAGCGAAACAAAACTCGCGTTCCACTGCTTCGGATCCCGTCCATCCACCACTGCATCGCCGCTCTGCAAAACAAAACGGACCGGGACGCCGTTCGTTTTGAGTTGCTTGATCTTGCTCACCATCGAATCGATCACCAGCGAATGCTCGTACTGAACCTCTTTGCCATCCCGCCGCCCCCGCGTGTCCCCATAAATGATGAAGGAGAAATTTGTGATGCTCGTGCTGTCTTTCTCGGCTGGTAGCGGTTCTTTTGCGGGCTTGATGCTCTGGACGCGCTCGGGTGGTGTCGCTGCTTTCTTCTCTGCTGCCAGAACGGCAGAAAAAACGACTACCCATGCGAGAACAAACAAACGGTGCATCTGAGTTAATTACTGGAAAGGCCTCCCTGGTTCAAGAAAGTGCACAAACAAAACGCAACGGAGGTCCGTTGCGTTTTCGTTCTTGCTGAAATTTGAGGTGGGCTTACCCGGCGACCTGCTGCGCGACCATGTCGCCGATTTGCGTTGTGCTGTAACCCATTTTGCCGGCGGCAAGTGATTTCACTTTCTCGCGGGTCACTTTGATCACGGCGTCTTCGATCGCCCGAGCGGCGGCGCTTTCGCCAAGGAAATCGAGCATCATTTGCCCGGCGCAAATTGCGGCGAGAGGGTTAATCACGTTCTGGCCGGTGTATTTCGGAGCGCTGCCGCCAATCGGCTCAAACATGCTCGCGCCTTGCGGATTAATGTTGCCACCCGCGGCGATTCCCATGCCCCCCTGAACCATGGCGCCAAGGTCCGTGATGATGTCGCCGAACATATTGTCGGTCACGATTACATCGAACCATTCCGGATTCTTCACGAACCACATCGTGGTAGCGTCGACGTGAGCGTAATCGCGTTGGATTTCCGGGAAATCCTTTTTCCCGATTTCATGAAAAGCGCGTTCCCACAAATCAAACGCGAAGGTTAGCACGTTGGTCTTTCCGCACAGAGTAAGCTTTTTATCCTTGTTGCGCTTGCGGGTATACTCGAAAGCGTAGCGCAAGCAGCGCTCTACTCCGCGCCGGGTGTTGATGCTCTCCTGGACAGCAATTTCATGTGGAGTGCCCTTGAAGACAAAACCGCCGGACCCGGTGTAGAGGCCTTCGTTATTTTCACGGACGACGACGAAATCGATGTCCTTCGGGGTTTTATCTTTCAGCGGGCAGAAGCGTTCGTCGTAGAGCTTCACCGGACGCAGGTTGATGTATTGCTCCAGCTCGAATCGCAGGCGCAACAAAATCCCTTTCTCCAGAATGCCCGGCTTCACATCCGGATGCCCAATGGCGCCAAGCAGAATGGCAGGAAACTTTCGCAGTTCCTCGACGGCGGATTCAGGAAGTGCTTCGTTCGTGCGGAGGTATCGCTCCCCACCTAAATCGTAATTGGTGTAGTTCAGCTTGATGCCAAATTTGTTAGAAGCGACATCCAAAACTTTCACTGCTTCGCGGACCACCTCCGGCCCGGTTCCATCTCCACCAATCACTGCGATGTTGTAATTTTTCATTAAAAAATCTGGCCGGCTCTGTCCGGCGAAAGCGGGGACTCTAAGGGCCGAGGGGGCGTTTTACAAAGGAATTTTGGCTATGGCTCGGTGAAAATCCGAGGCGCACTTTAAGCTGCCGCCTCATAATAAATCCCCGTCTTTTCTGAGGGCAGCGCTCTTGCGAACCCGACGTAGCAGCGGATTATCCACACGGGAGGAATGAAGAAGGCCGCCATCAATTGGTCCTCGACTGAGGTGCCAATGTGGGAGACGGATTGCGTGCAGTTTTGGCGAACGGGTTTGCCGTTTGAACTCCGCAACGTCACCACTGCCGAGCACGACGCGTTCGTCGAGCGCTTCGCGTCAGCGCATCAGCTTTCTGTGGAGCGCGAGGGGAACACCGTAATCTTCAGCTTCACCGCACTCCCAAATTAGCAAAAACATAATGTGGCAAACTCCCGGCCGTTTTGACTAAGGTGCTGCCCATGCGGCACGGAGCAGCAACAGGGCTGGCAATCATCGGATCGACAACTGAAAGGGTTGAGCGGGCGCGGAGTTAGGTGGCATGAGGTTTTTCCCAGTCGTCGAACGCGAATTGCGTGTGCTCGCGCGCTCCGCCCGGGTTTACTGGAGCCGCTTTTTTGCCGCGCAGATCGCCTCCGGCCTGGTGGCGTGGTTCTGGTTCACCTTTGTGGGTGGCTCGACGGCGAACGCCGGGCAGCAAATCTTCGCCGCTCTTTCGATCGTGACTTTCGGCTACTGCCTGATCGTTGGCATTTTTCTCACGGCCGATTCGATTAGCGAGGAGAAGCGGGACGGCACGCTGGGTCTACTTTTCCTCACCGATCTAAGCGGAATTGATGTCGCCTTCGGCAAGCTGGCTTCAAACTCGTTGCAAGCGGTTTACAATCTCATGGCAATTTTCCCGGTCATGACTATTCCTCTCCTGCTGGGGGGTTTGACGGGACAAGAGATCTTTCGCATGAGCCTGACGCTGCTCGCAACGTTGCTCTTTTCATTAACGGTCGGACTCCTTGTTTCAACCTGGAGCAAGCACGACCGCAAAGCGCAGGCAGGCACATTCTCCATCCTGATCGGCATCACGGGGGGACTGCCCCTGCTTTACCTCTTCTTAAAACAGCAATATTACCTCCGCCTCCCGGAGTACCTTTGCTCAGTAAGCCCGGGTTACACGATCGCCTATGCGTTCGACTCCGGTTGGTCGAAAAATCCGCAGGTCTTCTGGATCTCATTGGCGTCTGTGCTGTGCCTCTCATTCATTGCGTTTCTCGTTTCCGCTTTCCTCATACGACGAGTCTGGCAGGACCGCCCGAAGGCCGCTCGCGGCGGGTTTCGTGAAGCCATTCGGCGTTGGAAGCGTGGCTCGGCCGAAGTGCGCGGACGCCATCGCGAAGCTCTCCTCCGATCAAATCCCTACTATTGGCTCTCTGCGCGAGATCGCTTGAAGCCGTATTACGTGCTCTGGTTTCTGGGAGGCTGCGCGGTATTCTGGCTCGTTCTCTGGCACTACAACCGCCGTGACATGCTGGAGCAGGAAGCGTTTCTCGCGACGGCTCTCCTGGTTCAAACCGCTCTCAAGGTCTGGATGGCCAGCGAAGCGGGGCGGCAATTTTTCGATGACCGAAAGAATAACGCCCTGGAACTCACGCTCTCGACTCCACTCCCCGTTCGCGAAATTCTTGAAGGCGAATTTCTCGCGCTCTTCCGCCAATTCGGTCCGGCTGTCGCGATTGTTCTGGTTTTCGATGTGCTCGGGATGATTGTCGCCGCACGTCGTGGTTTCGGTGCGGACAGCGAATGGCTTCTCACCTGGGTCGCATCGATCGTGGTTTTCTTGTTGGACGCCGCAACACTCGCCGTGCTCGGGATGTGGCTCGGACTGACGGCGAAACGTTTTAGCCGGGCAATGGCACGTAATCTCTTCCTCGTTTTGATCCTCCCGTGGATCATTTTCTTCGCTCTGATCGCCTATATGGCTTTTTCACGGTTAACGTCGCTGAATTCACTGAACTTCGTGATTGGCATCTACTTCGTCATCAGCCTTCTCACTGATGCCGTTCTTTTCTTGAATGCTTCCGGCAACCTGACAGCCCGCTTTCGCGATTCAGCCACGCAAAGATCCGTGTGACCCAGTTCTCGCCCGTGGGTCGTGCCGGCTACTTTGCGCGTGCGTGAGAGTATATTCGATACAAGTCGTCCGCCTTGCTCGGGAGACCTTTCATGCGCAGTAAAGCATCACGGATCCACACTGCGGTTCGCCCCAGAATACGGTAGCCGGGCGAGAGCAACTCACGGACTGCGCTGGAAATTTGCGGCGGCATCGCGGGATCGAGGCGGCCCATGAATTGCATTTTCACTTCGCTGCGGGCCGCGTAGAGGCATTTGAGCTTTTGCCGGCGTATCCAATGCGGTAATGCCGGCTCCTCAATCATCCCGAAGATCGTCCAGATTGCTTTCCACTCATCGAGTGCCGTTGCTTTTACGCTGCGAATGTTTGTGCTGGTCGCGCTGAAAGGATGGTGCCGATTCTGGCAAAGCACTTCACCGACTTCGACCAATCCTTCGCAAGCACTCGCCCATTCAGAATACATAATCGTATCCGCAACTTGCGGCATATCCGTGCGAAAGAAGGACGGACTGGGCTGGTAGTTGGTTTTATGCAATACAGCGGGGCAACAGACGCTACGCAGCTCAGATTGGCGCTCAAGAAATTCATTCAAGGAAAGGCGGCGAGTTGGAGAGGCAGCGGCTTGGACGAGAGTCGAATCAATCAGATCGCCCTTGCGGTCGATCAGTTCGTAGTTGCAGAAAGCCAGGCCGCGCCCTTTGATCGATTCAAGTTGAGGCAGAAGCGTGCTATAGAATCGCGGCTTCACCAGGTCATCCGCGAGCAGCATGTGGAAGTATTCTGTCTCGGGCGCGAGTTCGAGGCAGCGATTCAGATTGCCAGCAGAACCGATATTGGTTTCGTTCTGACGGAACTCGATCGGCAGGTGCTTTTTGAATTCCTCAACGATCGCAGGCGTACGGTCGGTCGAACGGTTGTCGATCACCACGACGCGATCCGGACGACGCTCCTGGTCGACAAGGCACCGGAGCGCAGGCTTGATGAACGGCTCTCCGTTGTAAACTGGAATGACGCAGGTCAGCATTCAAGTGCAATGAGGTAATCTGGAACTCAGGAAATCAGGAAAAGAGCAGTTGGAACGAACAATCAAGATCCTGATTTCCGGAGTTCCCAATTCCATCTTCCTCTAGCCTTTTCGGCGCAGAAATGCGTCGGGCCAGTAGGTGACGCGATTCTTGATGCTGCCCTCGTTAAACGAACGCGGTGGTTCGAGCAGCTCAAACTCCGGATGAGATTTGAGGAACTCGAGCGCGGCGGTCCGCGGATTGTTCCACGTCCAATCCGCACTTGTTCGCGGCGCCCCGACCACTTTGCCCATGATCGCGTCCATCGCGACGATGTACGAGCCCGGAGTCACCATTCCAGAGTAAGCTTCCAATTCTGCGAGCACGTGATCTTTGGTGTGGCACGAGTCGAGGCAGATCAAAGTTTTTTCGCCCGGCTTGAGTTGGCTGCGGACTTTGCTGACAGTTTCGGGCGCAGTCGAACTGCCTTCGATTAACGTGATGTACGAGTTCAGGAAATGCGCCTCAATCGCCGAACGATTGTGCGGGCGGATCTCAATATCGATTCCGACCACCCGCCCGCGACCCATCGCCTTGCACAACGTCGAATAGAAAATGAGCGAACCGCCATGCGCCACGCCGGTCTCGATAATCACGTCCGGCTTCACATCGAAGATGACTTCCTGCATGCGGAACATGTCGTCCGGCAACTGAATAATCGGACGCCCCAGCCAGGAGAAGCCATAGACGTATTTTGTGTCCCAACCGCAGCGCAGCCAGGCATCCGAGATCAGGTCGAAAGCTTCGGGTGAATTAAGCACTGCCTGCACGGCACCTTCAGACGTTTGCGCGCTGACCGTGCCGCGGTCCAGATCGACGTTTAGATTTTTAAGAATCCTCATGGTAATGAATTCGGATCGAGAGTCATGTGAACGAGCTGGACGGGCGAAGGAGCGCTGTCCTCGAGCCAAATGATTTTTTCGGCTTGAGTCGTCTTTCGTAGGGAAACCCGCTTCTCTTCGCGAAAACCAAGCTTCCGGTAAAAATCCAATGCCGGATTATCAGAACGAACACGCACCTGAATGTGGTGCAGACCGAGGCTATTTTTCGCCCAGGCGAGGAGTGCTTTCAGGCAAGCGGCCATCGTTCCAGGCGGTGCGGTTTCTCCGCGAACGATCGCATCCGCTTCAACGTAGTGTTTCGTCCAATCGATAAATGCGATACCCATGTAACCGAACGTCCGACCGGCGAGGTCGTCGATCATGAACAGAATCCGCGAGTCGTCGACAGCAACACTTTTCGTCAGCCACTGTGTGGTCTGCTCAGCAGTGGCATTGAATTCAGTCAGAAACGAACCGACGTATTTATTCCGCCACTTTGTCAGAGCCTCCACATCGGACTTATTGATGAAACGGTGATCTGTCGCGACGGGGCGCAACAAGGCGAGAGGAGGCTGCCCCACGGAGAGACACAACCTCGCGCCCGGTTTTCCCGCAGACTCCTTAAAATAGCGCAGGATGCTCTGTCCGTTCGCGCTCACTTAAAAAAATCGGTGATGCCACTGGTGACACGCCGTAACGTGTCTTCGGTGATACGGGAATTGAGCGGAAGCGAGAGAATCTCTTTGCCGACTTGATCCGTCACCGAGAGATCACCGCGTCGGGCATCTTTAAAAAGCGTGAACCAGTGACCCGGTTGCCAATGAATGCCCGTATCAATCCCGCGCTCAGTAAGAAAAGCTCGCAGGCCATCCCGCCGATCCTCCGGCACGCGAATGTAATAGAGGAACGGCGTAATCTCGTGAAAGTCAGTCGCCGGAACGGTGACTCCACGGATTTTTGAGAGCTCTTGATTGTAAAACTTGCAAGCCGCTCGGCGCACTTCGGAAATCCGATCCATCTTTTTGATCTGCGACAATCCCATCGCAGCGTGAAGGTTCGCCATGTGATAGCGGAAACCGAGTTGCTTTACATCATAGGTCCAGGCTCGTCGGTTTTGATACATCACGGACGAAGGTTGCCCCATTCCGATCAGCCGCATCTCGTGAATGTTCTGCAATTCCTCCGACGTCTTCACGAAGAGCGCGCCGCCGTCGATGCAGGTGATGGTCTTCACCGGATCGAAACTGAACATGCAAATGTCCGAGAAGCTGCCGACCATCTTCCCTTTGTATTTTGAGCCGAACGAATGCGCAGCGTCGTGCAACACCCGAATCTTATGCTCCTTCGCAAATTGCGCGACCGCATCGTGATCGCAGAGCACGCAGTCGTAATCCATCACGATGATCGCTTTGGTCTTCGGCGAAACCAGCTTCGCGGCCTTGTTCAGGTCGATGCAGAGTGATTTCGGATCGATATCACAGAAAACCGGGGAAGCACCATTCGCGAGAATCGCCTGAAAATCCGCAATGTTGTTGAACGCAGGAGTGATCACCTCATCCCCTGCTCCCACGCCGGCCAGCCTTAATCCGAGATGCAGCGCCGCATGCCCCGTGCTGACTGCCGCAACGTGCCGATCACTAGCCTGGCAGTAAGTTTTAAGCGCTTGCTCAAATTCACCCACATACGCGCCCATGCCCAGCCAGCCTAACTCGAGCGCGGCGACGGCCGAGTCGATCTCTTCCTTTTCAATCAGCGGTTTAAAAACCGGCAATGTATCAGTCTTATTCATTCGCGTGCGCGCAAAGTAAAAACAAAGACGTTAATCGACCATTGTTTCAGGGCCAGATTTTTTTGCAGCAAGCTCGGCCAGCAGCGGCAACGCGCTGTCCCGTTCTGATAATGTAGTAACAGGCAGCGGCCACCGAATCCCCATCGCCGGATCATCGTATCGGACGCCTCGCGACAAATCGGAATGGTAGGATTCTGACATCTGATACAAGACCTCACTGTCCGGTTCCAAAGTTTGAAATCCGTGAGCAAACCCCGCACCAATGTAAAGCACCGTTTGGTTTTTCGCCGTAAGCTCAAAAGCCTCCCAACGACCAAACGTCAGAGAGTTCGGTCGAACATCGACCACCACGTCAAAGATCGCTCCTCGAATGCAACGAACGGTCTTAATCTCCGGGTGAGGTTCCGCCTGAAAGTGAAGGCCACGGATGGCGCCTTTTTCCCGGGTGAGGGTGTGATTCGATTGGGGCCAGCGCGTGTTCAGACGATTTGCTGCAAATTCCTGATCGCAATAAGTGCGCACGAAAAAGCCTCGCTCATCCAGACGCGGTTCCAGGGCGATCACCCAAACGCCTTTCAGATTCGTTTCATGAAAGATCATTTACGTTCTAGACAACCTTCACCTCGGGGATCGGTATAATGAACTTGCCGCCGCCATCTCGATAACGCTGCTGCTGTTTCAGAATTTCATCCGCGAAATTCCACGTCAGCAGAACCGTATACTCGGGCTTTTGTTCCAAGAGCGCTTCTGGCCCGACGATTGGAATGTGCGTCCCGGGTGTGAATCGGCCTTGCTTGTAGGTGCTGCGGTCCGCAACAAACGCCAGCGATTCCGAACCCAGACCATAAAAATTCAACAGAGTGCTTCCCTTGGCGGATGCCCCGTAAGCGGCGACACTTTTACCTTCAGATTTCAAGTGCCGAACCAGCGCGCAAAGATCATCACGAATACGCCGCACATTCCGCGCGAAATTCTCATAGTATGACTTTGCAGGGATACCCTTCCGCTTTTCTTCCAGCAGCAGATTCGTCACTGAACCATCCAGCGGACGCGCTCCTTTGTGACAGGCGAAAAGCCGAAGTGAACCGCCATGGATGACAAGCCTCTCAACGCGATAAATATCAAGTGCGTGCCTTTGAAAGAGCGAGATCAAAGGCGTCAGCGTGAAATAAAACACGTGCTCGTGGTAAATCGTATCGAACTCGTTGTGCTCAATAAAATCCGCCCCGTAAGGAAATTCTAAAACGACAGTTCCGCCGGGTTTAAGCAGCTTTTGTAATCCTCTGACGAAGGCATTGGGATCCGGGACATGGGCAAAAACGTTGTTACCCAAAATCAAGTCTGCACGCCGGTTATTCGCTCCAAGCCTTTCCGCCAGTGCAGGCTCGAAGAACTCAGTAATCGTCTCGATCCCTTTTTCACGCGCGACTTTCGCGATGTTCGCCGCGGGCTCGATCCCTAACGAAGGCACACCCGCCGCCACGAAGTTTTGCAGCAGATAACCGTCATTACTCGCGATCTCAACCACCAGGCTCTCACTTCCGAGTCCAAACTCCTTCGTATATCGCGTAGCTGCTTCCCTCGCATGCTGAACCATCGTGCTCGAAAAAGAGGAGAAATAAAGATACTCGGAGAAAAGCACTACGGGCGGCACGATATCGAGAATCTGCATCAGCCAGCAGGCATTGCAGAGCCCAAGACGCAATGGAAATTTAGGCTCCGGTTTTGCAAGGTCTTCAGGCCGCAGAAGGTTATTGGCGAGCGGCTGAATGCCTAAATCCAGGATCAACTCGCCCTGAGAGCTTCCACAGGAGCGGCAATGAAAACGGTCACCCATCATCTTTTAACGGCCGTTTCAAATTCCTCTATCTGAGAAAAAGAAAAGCTCAACATGTCTTTGTTCTTCCTAAAATGTCTTTCGTTATACCACGCGACGGTCTGATTGAGCGCTTCTCCAAATCCCCAGGTTGGCCGCCAACCCAGCACAGCGGCCGCCTTGTCGATCGCCAGGTTCAACTTCGAGGCTTCGTGCGGTTGGTCCGTCTGTTGCGGCGAACTCCATTTCCCGGGCATAATTTTAAAAATATGGTCCACAATGTCGCGCACCGGAAAGTTTCCGTCCGGTCCCGGGCCGAAGTTAAAGGCCGATGCAAACTCGCTCTTCGCTCCGTGGGTCGCCAGCTTCTGTCCGAGCAAAAGATAACCATGCACCGAATCGAGCACATGCTGCCACGGACGGGTCGCGCCAGGATTCCGTACCACCAAATCATTTTCCGACAGCAAAGCGCGAATCGCGTCCGGAACAATGCGGTCCCGGGCATAATCACCACCGCCGATTACGTTGCCCGCCCGCGCGCTCGCCACGGGTCCGAGACCCGGCGAGGTTTTAAAGTACGATTCCCGCCAGGAGTTGATGATGATTTCGGCAACCGCCTTGCTCGCGGAGTAAGGATCATGACCACCAAGACTGTCGTTTTCGCGATACGAAAAACTCCACTCACGATTTTCGTAGCATTTGTCGGTGGTAATCAGCACCAGCGCGCTCGGCAGTTTCAAGGTTCGTACCGCCTCCAAAAGATTCATCGTCCCGACAGCATTTGTCGTGAACGTCTCGACCGGTTGCTCATACGAAAGCCGTACCAATGGCTGCGCGGCGAGATGAAAGATAATATCCGGTTTGGACGTTTGCAGAGCGTGCTGCAATTGCGTCACATCTCGAACATCCGCAATGAACTCCTCAGCAAAAACCTGTTCGCGAAAAAGTGAATAGATGTTCGGATTGGTCGGAGCGGGCGTCGCGTATCCGGCCACCGTCGCACCGAGCCTTTTCAACCACAGAGAAAGCCAGCTTCCCTTGAAACCGGTATGACCGGTCACCAGGACGCGTTTTCCGGAATAGAACCTGTCGAACATCGTTCTTTGTGCGCCGGAAATCTTTCAGATTGGCCCCGACAGCGCGAGAAGAAATGCGGCGACTACCTTGCTATTTCAGCTACAAACTTCCCTCTTCTTGTGAAGTCGCGCTTGAAAGATCGCCGGTTTCAGAGCGATATTGCAACTATGAGCACCGTCGAACAGATGCAACGCGAAATCGCGAAGCTGCCGCCGGAGGACTTCCGGAAGCTGGCGGACTGGGTCGAAAAAAAGCGCGCAGTCGAGTGGGATCAACAACTTGAGTTGGCGGCAACGGATGGCACACTGGATCATCTCTGGGAAAATGCTAAGATAGAAATCGCCGCTGGAAAGGCTCGTCCGTTGGATGGACTCCTGGACCACTGAGACGTTCCGCTGAATGTATGCAGCACTGCCCGCGGAAGTTCAAAAGCTCAAACGAAAAAACTACAAGCTCTGGCAGCGCGATCCGGGGCACGCGTCGTTGCACTTCAAGCGCCTGCAAAACGATTACTGGTCAGCGCGCGCAGGGCTGCATTATCGCGCGATCGGGAAGCTGCGAGACGATACGATTTATTGGTTCTGGATTGGCTCGCACTCAGACTTCAATGCCCTTGTGAAACAGATCAGGTCATCCTTCGTTCGTTTAATTCTGCTTGCGCACAGCAGTTCCTACGACTTACGTTGCGGTCATCGTCGGAATGAAGCGAACCATTGCAGCAATTCTGTGCCTGCTCTACGTCAGCGTGAGCACCGTTTTTGCCGCGGTTCATCATCACGATAGCTCCCTCGACGATCAGCAATGCGCTGCCTGCTCCTGGCATCATGACGGCACCGTCGACGAACCAAGCGTCGCTCCGTTGATTGTCCGGCCAGAAGTCATCGCAGTTCACGAAGAGTTCTCCGGCGCTGCCTTGCGTGAGCTTTCCCTCCGAAATCATCCAAGTCGCGGTCCTCCCATCGTCCTTCTCTAAGCCCCGTCCGTTACAGAGATCTTCTGATCTTTGCTGTTAACCGTTTGTTGGAACTGAATTGTCGCGTCTGCGGCATTCCAGAGAGAAGGACCGATGAAATCCCATTTAGTTTTGTTTGGAATATTAACTGTGCCGAGCCTGGTGTTCGGTGCGGACGAAAAGATCGATGTTGAAGCTCTACGAAAGGAAATTCGTGAACTGCGCCTGCGCACCGAGCAACTCGAACGCAAGCTCCAGCAGTTTGAAACGACGGCAACCGCTCAAACAGCGACCGCTGCGTCGACAAACCTGACCGCAACCATCCAATCGCCTACCCCGCCTCAATCTTCTGGCGCGGAACCGCCGGCGATGAACAAAACATGGACGCCGACCGCGCCCATTACCCTGATGCGCGCAGGCGGGGCTTACATGAATATCGGTTTCGATGCACTGATCGACGCCGGTGGATCGACCGCTCGGGAACCCGGTGACTACCTTCAACTCGGCGGCCACGATCCATTTCAGCGTGGCTTCTCCGCACCGAATACCGAAATCGTTCTGGATGGCGCAGTCGACCCGTACTTTAGCGCCATGGCGAACTTCGTTTTCCAGCTCGATAAAAACAATGAAACACATTTCGAACTCGAGGAGGTTTACGCCAAAACCACTGCCCTGCCCGGGAACGTGCAATTGAAGGTTGGCCAATACCTGGCGAATTTCGGCCGACAAAATCCGCAGCACCCTCATCAGTGGGCTTTTGTGGATCAGCCGCTCATTCTTAACCGCGTCTTCGGCCCCGACGGCCTGCGCAGCCTCGGCACCGATATTTCATGGCTCGCGCCAACGCCATTCTTCACCGAATTCACGCTTGGCATTTTGAACGGGAACGGCGAACAGGGATTTCTCTTCCGCAACCCGGGCGACGAAGTGAATGGCGTCAGTCAATTCCGCGGACGGACTACGGTCGACCGGTCGCTGAGCGGCGTCGAGGATCTCCTCTTCGTGCCGCGAATGGCCATGTCCTTTGAATTAACCGACCAACAAACACTCCTGTTCGGCACGAGCGCGGCCTTCGGCCCGAACAACACCGGCCACGATACCCGCACTGAAATTTACGGGGCGGACCTCTATTGGAAATGGAAATCGGCTTCAGCAGAAAAAGGGTTTCCGTTTGTCGCATTGCAGACCGAGGCTCTTTACAGCCGTTTTGACGCGGGTGCCGATCCTGCCATGGGTTACAGCGCAGAGACCCTTAATGATTACGGCTTCTACGCTCAGGCCCTTTGGGGCTTTAAACCGCGCTGGGTCGCTGGCCTTCGCGGAGATTGGGTCGACGGCAACACAGGCGCTGACGATCCAAACGATCCGTTCCGCGGCCAGCGCACCCGCATTTCACCCAATCTCACCTGGTATCCAACCGAGTTCTCAAAACTCCGCCTCCAATATAACTACGATCATGGCGAATATTTCGGCGATGACCACTCGGTCTGGCTCCAATTCGAATTCCAACTCGGCGCCCATTCACCTCACAAATTCTAGATTTTATGTTGATCCGAACTTTTTCAATTATCCTGGTATTGACCTCCGCTCTGGCCGCACAGGCGAAGCTCAACATTATCGCCACGACATCTGATCTCGGCGCAATCGCGCGCGAAGTCGGCGGCGACGATGTCAAAGTCACGGTCCTCGCTCGGCCGACCGAAGACCCGCACTTTGTCGACGCAAAACCGAGTTTCCTCGTCCAAATGAGCCGTGCGGACCTGTTGATCGAAGGCGGTGCCGAACTCGAAGCAGCCTGGCTCGCGCCACTGGTCGACGGCTCACGCAATCCGAAGCTCCAGCGCGGCGCTGCCGGCCATTTTGCGGCGAACCAGGGCGTGAAAATTCTCGAGGTGCCTTCGACTCTCGATCGGTCCCAGGGCGACATCCACGCTGCGGGCAACCCGCATTACCTCACCGATCCGGCCAATGCAAAAATCGTCGCAGAAAATCTCTCCGAAAAATTCTGCACGCTTGAACCGAAATCCTGCGACAAATTCAAACGAAATGCCGCCGCCTTCAGCGCTCGGATCGACGCGAAGTCGGCCGAATGGGAGAAGACGTTGGCTCCTTTCAAAGGCCAGCACATCGTCGCTTATCACAACTCCTGGCCCTATTTCAGCAAACGGTTCGACCTGCCGGTGGATCAGTTCCTGGAACCAAAACCTGGAATTCCTCCGACCCCTGCGCACCTCCAGGACGTCATAGCCATCATGAAGAAAGACAAAATTCGCGCGATCTTTTGCGAGCCGTTCCTGAATCACAAAACCGCCGAACGGGTAGCCGAGGAGACGGGCGCGCAGGTAATTGAAGTGAGTCAATTTCCCGGTGGCATCAAAGGGGTGAAGGATGACTACATCTCACTGCTCGATTACATCGTAACTTCGCTTGCCAAGGCCCTCGGAACACCGTGACACTTCACTGCATCCAAGCCTAATGTTCGACATCCTCCAATTCATGCTCTGGCCTCTGCTGGCCTGTTTGCTTCTGCCGCCCATTCTGGTTTACCTCGGGCTGCACATAATCCGACGCGAGATCATCTTTGTGGATCTGGCGTTGGCCCAGGTGGCGGCGCTGGGCACCTGCGTCTCCATTTTGCTCGATCAACACGGCAGCTGGCAGGGCTATGCCTGGTCGCTCGGCTTTACACTCGTTGGCGCGGCCCTATTCACTCTCACTCGCACGAAACACTCCGAAGTTCCACAGGAGGCACTGATCGGTATCGTCTACGTCATGGCCGCGGCGGCCGGCATTCTCCTCCTCAACCGGAGCGCGGAAGGCGCGGAAGAACTCAAGCGCACGTTGGTAGGAGATGTCCTCCTGGTGAATCGCAATTCCGTTCTACGGACCTTCGCCATCTACGTCGGCATCGGCGCGATCCATTTCCTTCTGCGCCAAAAGTTCATCGCGCTCTCGTTCCATCCTGAAGAAGCCGCTGCCAGAGGCCTCAGCCTCCGACTGTGGGACTTTCTCTTCTATTGCCTTTTCGGGGTTGTGGTTACCAGCTTTGTCCAAATCGGCGGTGTGCTGCTGACCTTCTCTTATCTGATCGTTCCAGCGGTTTGCGCCACCTTCCTTGCAAAAAATCTCGGTTATCGACTGGCCATCGGTTGGATCATCGCCACCGGCTCCAGTATTTTCGCGCTCTACCTCTCCTACAAAATCGATCTACCCACCGGCGCAGCCATCGTTTGCGTCCTCGGAGCGGCTTTGCTTTTGACCCTCATCTTTGGCCGGTTCCGTCGGACGGAGGGACACGAAAAAGCAATTCCTTCCAGCTAAAGTTAAACCTCGTTTGGGACGATATTTCTTTCGAGCTTTTGAGCGGAGAGTATGAGTTTCCCTTTTCCAGCGCCCGAGCTTCCCAGGACGGGAACGATCGCATCCCATTCGCACGATCCAGTCGCGCAAGTCGCGCATGATCTGCGCAATGTGCTCACTGGACTACTTGGGACGGCATCTCTGCTTCGCGACACGCCTGGCCTTCCCCACGATCTCGCCTTTGGCCTTGCCGCCATCGAGAAAGCGGCGATTCACGCTCGCAATCTCAGCCTGCAAATAGGCTCCAAACAGGAAAACTCCTCGCCTATGCTACCACCGGTTGAAGTCGAAACAGAACATGAAACAAGTCCAGGCACCGCTCCGTGCAACTCCACTCGCATTCTTGCGATGGATGACGAACCGGGAATCCGCGCCCTGCTCCTCGCCGCCCTGGGCCATTTCGGCTATGATGCCGTGGCTGTTGCCGATGGCGCCGAAGCCTTAACCGAGTACAAACGCGCCATTGCTGATCGCCAACCTTTCTCCGCGGTTATCATGGACCTGAACGTTCCCGGCGGAATGGGGGGCAAAGAAGCAATCAAAGCCCTCAAAGAAATCGATCCGAATGTGAGAGCCATCGTCTCCAGCGGCGGGTCGAGCGATCCCGTCGCCACCGAATTTGCCAAACACGGCTTCGTGGCCCGCGCGGACAAACCGTACCGCATCCAGGAGCTCGGCACGATCCTCGAACACGCGCTTCGAAATTAGGAAAGAAAGGAAAGAAATGCGTTGAGAATCTGACACGGATTCACAGATTCTCTTTACGTCCAGTGGCCTTTTCGATCGCCCTGGCGTAAGCCGCTTCATCCATCACGACGCCTTTCGCCCGGCAAACCTCCTGAAATCCAGGGAAATTCCACAAGTTCGGAAAATCCCGACATTGCTGCGGTTTAACTTCATTCACCTGGCATTCGCCTCGTTCCAAAAAAATACATTCGCCATTCGATTTATCCTGCAACGCAAGGCCTCGCCTATCGCCCGCCAACCGGGTATAGCTTTGCACGAAATCGAATTCCGAAAGTTCCAGGAAAACCGCCAACCGCGTAATCTCTGCCTCGCTTACCCGGACCTGACCCGGCCACCGGCAACACGCGGTGCAACGATCACATTCGAAAAAAATTGGCATTCGAGGCCGGATGGTAGCGCATTGGCCGCGGATTTCCATCATTGCAGTTGGCCCAGGGGAAGAGGCATCCGCCTGCTCTGAAGAATCGCGGTGCCTCGCCGCTCACAAAGCACGGCCGAGTTCGCGGTCAGATTGCCCGGCAGCAGACTAGCGGACAAGAATGTCCGCGCTCCTAAGAGAGATTTTCCCAAACGGGGTCGCGGGCGGGCACGTAGCGGTTGTGAACCTGCCGCAGGCGATTGGCCGTAAGCATGAGATTGCGACGTTGATCCTCGGCAGCAGACATCATCGCCTGAATTTTCACGTTGTTTTGTGTTTCGAGGAGGATGAGCTCGTTGACTGTACCGCGCAGGCGCGAATCAAACTGCTCCTTCTCGATGTTGGAATTGATGCTCGCTTTGATTTGATCGCTCAGGCGGACGATCTCGGATTGAAGCAGGCGTTTCTGGGCCTGGGCTGATTCCACCTCGAACCATTGCGAGCGTTGGATCGCTGTGCCTTCCTGCTCCGTCAAGCGTTTCCAGTCCTGATACGCCCTCCAGAGTTCTTCGACCGATTGCATAGCGTTAAGCGGCCAGAGCGGCGGTTGTGGGACGGTTCGAACCGCCCCCCTGGAGCATTTCAGACCATGCTCCGCGTAAAGTGTTCAGGTGCGCGCGCGCTTCCTTGATTCCGTCCGGTGATTTTCGCACGTTGCTTTCCATCAAACGGCGATCCATGTACTCATAGAGCGCCTGCAAAGTCTTCGCCAGTTCGCCGCCCTGTTGGAGGTCCAGCGCCATGCTCAACTCCCGGAGAATGTCCTGGGTACGTTGGATGTTGTTATTGATCGTTTGATTGGCTTCCGCGGGGTCCTCGATCGCGAAGCCATGTTCGGCCTTGTCCAGGAATCTGATCGCTCCTTCCAGCAGCATCAGCACAAGCTGACCCGGTGCTGCCGTTTGCATTGCTACCTGTCGGTAGGAATTCCACGCTGACCTCACAAATTCGTCCTACTGCTCCGTCTCCTGAACCTGGGAAGTGCCTCCAGTTTGATCCAACGCCAGAAGCGCCGCGATGCGCCTGATCGTTTCGCGCGGTGGGTATTCAGGGTCGCCTATGAGGCGTTTGCCTTCGTCCACTTTATCGGCGCGCACATCAGGCAAGTCTTTGAGCCGTGCCTCCAAAGCACGCGATGATTCGAATACGGACACATCAGAGTCTGAGTCGATTGGTCGCGAAGCCTTGGCTTGGGTGTTGTTGTTCGACACCCGGGCAACGGAATCAACGTTCGTATGTAATTTGATTTCCATTGTAGCTTCCTTATCTCAGGCAGACGAGCTAACTGCTTGTCTTATTTATCGGTTTACTGTCCCAAAACTTAACTCCTGATCACCGTATCGGGAGCGTCCCGAGAACACTGGCAAGCGTATACTGCCCAAACTCGCCCGGCGACAGCAGAATACTCCGAGAATCCTCCAGCACCGGGTTGTTTCTCGGCCGGCCGCGATTGTAACGACGCGCCGAATTGGAGACCGCTTGATCCGCGGCATCAAAGATTTCGTCCGCCGCCCAGATCTGGCCAGCTTCATTGCTGACCAACCGCATCCGCCAACCGATAACCATCGGTGGGTAGGCCTTGAAATTCGATATTCGACTGAACATCACACCATCGCACCCGGTCCGTTCGGCGACTTCCTTCAGAAATGAAGCGGGTAGTTCGTCGAAGTCGTCCCAGCGCTCCTTTCCGCTCCAGAGCGCCAGTTGCGAGGGCTGAACAAAATACGACTCAAAGCGCGCGACCTTGGTTAACTCCGCCTGAAAGATGGGCTGTAAGGTCTCAACTGCGCTCGGACCGGCCGACCGTTGGTCGTTATAGCTCAGCGGCAAAACCGCGACCCGTTTCAACGAGCCCGGGAGCACCGCTTCGTTGTGGTAAATATTGTGAAGAACGTGATCCGGGCCCACGATCGGATCGGTAAAAGATTTCGTGCTGCAACCAGCAACGAGGACGAAGAAAAACGCAGCAGCGACGCACCTGGCGAACGATCGCATTTGCGTTTGAACCCGACGATAAATCAAGACGGCAGACACCTGTTCTCCAACGAGTATCGGCGGCACGGGCATCGATCTTAACCTCTATTTTACCGGTTTTTGACCTTTCAGATTTACAGTCAGCGCCTCTTCCTTGCCTTCGGCATTCTTGCGCGCGGAACCGCTCACATACTCTCCATCTTTCAGTTTCGCGACCGCCCCGTCTTTGAGCACGCGAGTCTCAGACGTGAGTAGAAGAACACGAGATTTCTTCTTGCCTTTGAGCGTCAGGCTCTTGCCATCATGACTTTCGACCTCGCCCGAAAAGGGATAGTTGCTTCGTTTTCCCTTTGCGGTGGTGGTCGCCTTTGGTGAACCGGAAATATCCGCTCCAAAATTCCCCTTTTCCAAATCGCTCGCGCACACAGAAAGAAACATCGCGAGCGCACACAGGACGGTTTTCATTTCACCCGCTTCTCAAGGGGCTTGTCCAACGCCCAGCTCATCGCGTTGCGAAGCAGTTTCATGAAAGACTCGTTTTTGAAGTCATTCGGGTGGCCCAAAGAACTATAGAAAATCCGGCCGCCGTGATATTCGTGCGTCCATGCCACCGGTTCAGGCGGCTGACCCTCGATCGTCCCGCGCAAGATGGGCACGGCTCCGGCACGCAAGGGCGTATTCTTATAGAGAGAACCATCCGAAACAAAGCCGGTGACTCCTGGCAAAATTGAATTATCCCTCGCTTCGGGAATAACACTCACCCTCGTTTTGAACTGGTTCCCATGATGATTCTGATAATTACCTCCAAGCACCTGAGCGTCGAACTCCTTCCAATTCTCGAATGAGTGGCTCGCGGTTCGCAGCCCGATTAGCGGCTTGCCTGAGTCTAGATATTTCTTAAAGCGATTCAGCTGATCCTCGGGCAAGACCATGCGCCGAATCATGATCACGACGAGATCGGCCTGCTCCAGTTTCTCCAAGCCCGGAATTGTCTGCGCCTTCTCATCGGCGGGTCGTTCCAGGAACACCGTTTTGACGTTGTATTCAGACTCTAACTGTTTGGCGAAGACAGGAAATGTTTCCCGCGAGTGATATTCAAACTCACCCGAAACGAACACAATGTTTGGCACCTGCGCGGAAAACGCTTCCAGCGCGGACATGAAGAGAAGGAAGAGTGCGTAGAATTTCATGGATGAATTCACGTTTGGTCGGACGAAGCGGAAAGTCGAGTGCTTTTCCCCGAATCGCCCGATCTGTTATCACCTTGAAAGAACGGCTCCTTTCACCAGAGTTTTTCGTCGAAAAACTTTATCACTTGCGCACGCGTAAAGGTATTGGTTGTCGCGACCGGCGAACGCCACGCTGACGCATGCTTTATCGCTCGGTTTCGAAATAACTCCTCCCAACCGTCCGGTCCAGTCGAACATCTGAATACCCGCATGACTCGTAACATAATAGCGGCTTTGCGCGTCGGTGGTCATGCCGTCGCCGCCACTCTCCGCGCGATTGGCCGGAGTGTTCAGTGTCATGTAACGCTCGCCGGAATGGATGTTTCCATCGGGCGCAACGACATACGTCCAAACATTCGTTCCTCCGTATTCCGAGACAATCAAGAAGTGTTGGTCCGCAGAAAGTGAAATCCCGTTTGGCTTGTTAATTCCGCCTGCGGCCGTGGGCGGAGACATGTTTTTCGCCGATATTGGCAGTCGGACCACTTCGCCTTTGCCGGTATCCGTGAAATATATCCAACCCGCCTTCGAAACGATCAGGTCATTCGGTTGCACACCGGTCGCGAGATCGGTCACTTCCTGCGTTTTCGGATCGATCGCGATGATCTTCTTTTTCTCATCTTTCGCTCCGCCCATGGTTCCCTGCGTTGCAGCGTAAAGCCGCCCGTCCGGACCGAATTTCAGACCGCTAATCTTAATCCCTTTATCGCACCAGACCGCGGGCTTTCCATCAGGAGCAACTTTATAGAGAACACCTTTGTTCAGATCGCTAAAGTAGAAGTTCCCTTCGCTGTCGCTGCAGGCCGCGTCTGTAAAGCCGTACCCTTCCCCCACCAATTCCCAGCCGCCTTGCTCCGGCAGGATTTTCGAGAGCGCTTCGTCCCCGCCAAGATTATCCTTGGTTAAGGGGTGCGGCAGCTCCGTCTCCGGGCGCCATAACCATCTCAAGGTCTCCGGCATAATCGCCCCGCCATGTTTGCCGCTATGCGCCCCATCGCCCAATACAAACTTATAATCGTATCCCATGAATTGCAGCGCTGACGCCATCTCCTGGTTCGCGAGCGGCCAATTACCATGCAGGTTATTCAAATCGTTCGAACCATCCTGGAGAAAAACGCGGATCGGTTTTCGTTCGGTCTTCCGGATCAGTGCAGGATAATTATGTCCCCCCCGGATGTTCGTAAAGCTGCCGATTTGGGACAAAACTTTGCGAAAATAATTGGGCCGCTCCCAGGCCGCCGTGAACGCGCAGATCGCGCCCGAACTCATCCCGCCAACCGCGTGCAGGTTCGGATCATCGCTGATTTTCACATCGTACTTTTGCAGTGCGAACGGAATGAACTCATCAATCAAGAAACGCGCGTATGCATCGCCGAGCGAATCATACTCAAAACTCCGATTGCTGCTGCCCGGCCCCGTCCCACGCGTTCCCGGTTGGATAAATAATCCAATCGTCACCGGCATCTCCTTCGCGTTGATCAGATTGTCGAACACGTTTGGAATCCGTTGCTGCCCGTTTGTATTCACATATCCGCCGCCGTCCTGGAAAACCATCAAGGCCGCCGGCTTGCTCGCTTCATACTGCGCGGGGATATAAATCCAGCAGTCCCGCGACGTTCCAGGAAAAACCTTGGACTCCGAAAAACCGAACTTCTCCACGCGGCCGTGCGGAATCCCTTCCTTGTACATCGAATCGGGCCCAAGCTGATAATCATCCGCCGCGCATAAGTTCAGCGTTACCGAAGACAAAACGAGAAAATTCCTCCACATAAAACAAACGGTGTGCGGACCTTCTCCCACGACGGCACCCCAAAGTAAAGGTTCGAGTAGTTCGACCTTTGCCCGAAAAATTCGGTTCAAGGAGATCGCGGCGTCGGATAGGCTGAATGACATCGATGCAAAAGTGCTGTCACAGTTTTTTCGCTTGTCTGGTTCTTGCTGGGGCGGTCGTTTTCGCGCAAGCGGCGCCAACTCTCAAGGTGGTTTCCCCGCTCGATTACCAGGTCTTTCAACGGACTTCGGCGAGTAACGGATTGATTTCGATTCGCTGTGAATTATCGGAGTTCGATAGCGATCGCATTGAGTTGGAAGGCCGCTTGATGACCAAACAACAGGCAGGAACGTGGCGTCCGCTTCATGGCAACAACGACGCGACCTGGGAAGCGCCGGCGGGAGGGTGGCACCGGTTAGAAGTGCGCGCAACGTCGGCGGGCAAAACCATCGCCGAAGCGGTGGTTCCACATATTGGAATTGGCGAGGTATTTGTCATCGCGGGGCAATCCAATGCCGGCAATCATGGGCGAGACAGACAGAAAACGAAGACAGCTTTGGTTTCGGCTTTTGACGGGAAAAACTGGCAAATCGCAAACGACCCGCAGCCGGGCGCTTCAGGAGACGGCGGAAGTTTTGCCCCCATGTTTGGCGACCTGATCGCGGAGAAGTTCGGCGTGCCCGTGGGAATCGTGGCCTGCGCGGCGGGAGGCACAAGCGTCAGGGAATGGCTGCCACAAGGAGCGAAATTCCCGAACCCACCGACCATTACGTCCAATGTGGAAGAACTGCCAGGCGGGGAATGGCAAAGCAAAGGTATACTTTACAATTCCTTTCTTGCTCGAATGAAGAGTTTGGGAAAGGGCCGCACATTTCGCGCGGTGCTGTGGCACCAGGGAGAGAGCGATGCCAACCAGGAGGACGCGACCCGGACATTGCCGGGCCGTCTTTACAGCCGCTATGTAGAACAAATTATTCAGGCCACGCGCCACGATGTGGGTTGGAATATCCCCTGGTTTGTAGCGCAGGCCAGTTATCACACGCCGACCGATCCCGGCTCGCCGGATATTCGTAACGCTCAGGCCGCGCTCTGGCGTTCGGGCGTCGCCCAGGAAGGACCCGACACAGATGCGTTGAAAAGCGAGTTTCGAGCGAGCAACGGGCGCGGCGTGCATTTCAACGGAGCGGGATTAGAAGCGCATGGAAAATTGTGGTTTGAAAAGGTGTCGTCCTGGCTGGAACGGCAACTCACGCTTCAAAAATAGCTTTTCGTTCCTTGGCAGATACGCGGCGCGTCCGCTACAATCAGCTCCATCACCAGGGAATCTATGAAACAAGCACTTTCACGCCGAAACTTTCTCGCTGCATCCGCAACAACCGCCGCCGGGCTTGCTCTGCAAAGTCGAAGCTGGGCCGCGGACCAGTCCAGAGCGGCGAAGCATCCTCCAGTCGGGCTCGAACTTTATTCCGTGCGCGGTGAACTAGGCAAAGATTTGCCCAACACGTTGAAAACCGTCGCGAAGATTGGCTACGAAGTGGTCGAATTTTACTCGCCCTATTTTAAATGGACTCCGCCCTTCGCAAAGGATGTCCGAGCCCAACTGGATGATCTCGGCCTGCGCTGTTACTCGACCCACAATTCGTTCGAATCATTCACCCCGGGCGAAAAGATCGGACATGCGATCGAGTTGAATCAGATCCTCGGAAGTCGTTATATCGTGCTCGCCAGCGCGCCCGGCGGGACTAAAGGAGTTGACGGCTGGAAAAGTCTTTCAGAAAAACTCAGCACCGCGGTCGAAGAATTGAAGCCGCATGGGCTTTACGCCGGTTATCACAATCACCAATCCGAATGGGCGAAGCTGGAAAACGGCCAGCGCATTATGGAAGTGATCGCCGCGAATACGCCGAAAGATTTCGCGCTCCAACTCGACGTGGGCACCTGTGAAGAAGCGGGCGTAGACCCAGTGGCCTGGATCAAGAGCAATCCCGGCCGCATTAAAATGATGCACGCGAAGGATTGGGCGCCGGAAAGTGCTGGCAAGGTCGATAAAGGATACCGTGTGCTCTTCAACGAGGGAATCACCCCCTGGAAAGAACTGCTCGCCGCCGCGGAATCGGTCGGCGGCATCGATTTTTACTTGATCGAGCAGGAAGGCAGCCGCTTCTCTGAATTCGAAACGGCGAAGAAGTGCCTCGAAAACTGGAAAGCTCTCCGCAGCGCATAAACCACATGCGAAAAGACTGCGCCTGAAGCAGAGTAGCGGTGTGACAATAAGTTCTCCGCATATTCTGTCTCTCTCTGCGTTGATGGCGAGCCTGCTGACCTCGCCGGCCCAGGATTACCTGTTCACCACACTCGCGGGTGCCGGTGGTCCAGCAGCCATTGATGGACCTCTTTCAGTCGCACGCTTTAACTATCCAGAAGCGGTTACCCTTGATCGAGACGGCACCCTTTATGTCGCAGATGGCCTGAACGCGACGATTCGCAAAATCTCCCCGGATGGAAACGTTACCACGGTGGCGGGCCTCGGCGAAAATTTCGGCAGCGCGAACGGGGCGGGCAGCCAGGCCCGCTTTAGTTTGCCTTCGTCACTCGCACTGGACCCTGCCGGCAATCTTTATGTTGCTGACCAATATAACCACACGATTCGAAAGGTCACACCGGCGGGCGTGGTGACGACCATCGGCGGAACCGCCGGTACTGCGGGGACTGACGATGGCACCGGCAGCGCAGCGCATTTCAACTTTCCTGCTGGAATTGCCATTGATACCGCCACGAATCTCTATGTGGCAGACTCTTTAAGCCATGCGATCCGGAAGATTAATCCCGCGGGCGAGGTGACAACCATCGCGGGCAGCCCCGACGCCAATGGAACGGAGGACGGGCTCGGAAACGCAGCCCGCTTTAACACACCGAGCGGAATTGCTGTTGCGGAAGGCGGGATTATTTTTGTGGCCGATTCGGGGAATCATACAATCCGCAAAATCTCCGCGGATGGAATGGTGAGGACGTTTGCCGGCAAGGCAGGTCAAAGTGGCGGTGTCGATGGGACGGGAACATCCGCGCAGTTCAATTTTCCAACCGGGCTCGCTGTCGATGCTTCTGGCAATCTCTACGTCGCCGACAATAACAACTCCGCCATTCGCAAGATCACCCCTGAAGCGGTCGTCACCACCTACGCCGGTGACACCACGCAACCCGATCTCTCCGCAAAGCCCTTTGTTAATTTCGTCGACGGTTCCGCCGGCGCAGCGCGTTTTAAATATCCGAATGGTTTAGCAGTGAGCGCCAACGGAACGATCTATGTGGCGGACAGTGCAAATGATTCGATTCGGAAAATCGCGCCGGACCGAACCGTCACAACGCTCGCGGGAAGTAATCGTCCGGGCAGCAACGATGGGATCGGCGCGGCCGCGAAGTTCATGCATCCGACAGGAATCGCTGTCGGGAAGAACGGGTCGATTTATGTCGTGGACGGAATGAACAACACCATTCGCGAGGTGACCGCCGCTGGGCTGGTCACAACACTCGCGGGATCTCCAACCGTGGACGGGAGTACGGATGGCCTGGGTTCCGCCGCTCTTTTCTCCGGGCCGCGCAAACTTGGCGTGAACAGCAAGGGTGACCTGTTCGTGGCCGACACTGGAAACGGCACAGTTCGCAAAATCACTTTGGACACGACCGTGGGCGCGAATGCTTGGAGAGTGACGACCTTTGCCGGAACTGCAGGAACTTCCGGCAGCGATGACGGCACAGGGGCCGCCGCGCGCTTCAACGCGCTCTACGACATCGCCATCGACCGGGCTGACAACCTTTTCGTCGCCGACAAGGACAACCACGTCATTCGAAAGATCACTCCGGCTGGCGTCGTCACCACGTTCGCCGGGCAAGTCGGCAACCCCGGCTCAAGCGACGGCTCACTCACCGAAGCGCAGTTCAACACGCCCTACGGCATCGCCATTGATTCCATGGATGTCCTTTATCTCGCGGATACATTGAATAACACCATTCGCAAAATCACGCCCGATGGAACCGTCAGCACCATCGCCGGCCAGGCGGGCCTTGCGGGAAATGCAGATGGCCCAGGCGGGCTGGCACTTTTCAATTCCCCCTTCGGTGTAGCGGTTGATGGCGCGATGAATGTTTACGTCGCGGATTATGGGAACAACTTGATTCGCAAAGTGGATGCGAGCGGAACGGTCACCACGATTGGTGGCTATTATCAGTTTGATCCTTCGGGCTTCCCATTAGACAGCAGCGCCGATGGCATCGGACTCAACGCGCGTTTCTACAAACCAAAAGGAATCGCGGCAGACCTGAATGGCACGATCTACGTGGCAGACAGTTTCAACAACGCCATTCGCATCGGCACCACAAATATTTGTCCCGACGAGGCCACGATAGATCGGGCGGTGGCTCAAGCCGGCCAGCAGCGCCAACTCGATACCGCTCCACAGACTGCAACTTCATGGGAATGGAGCATTATCCGGCGTCCCGCCAATTCGAGCGCTACACTTTCAGCGACAAATGTGCGCAATCCTAAATTTACTCCGGACGTGCCGGATCTATTCGTCTTTCAACTGAAGGCCTCGAACGCCGCGGGTGCTTCCTGTATCCGCACCCTAAGCTTGAATGCCACCCCGCCGCCCCCCAGCATAATCGCTTCCTCGCTGACGATGGAGACCAACCAGCTTGGTTTCGCCTTTCAAAGCTCCCTTGGCGCCCAGATCGCTATCCAACTTTCAAATGACCTGACGAACTGGATCACCATCGGCGTGGTCACAAACACGACTGGTACGTCCGGCTTTTTCGATCCGTTCCTCGATCCGAAGAAACGTTTTTATCGTTTGCGGCAGCTATAATTCCTATTTGGCAACAATCGTCTCCGCCGCCGGTTTGGGCTGCGGCTCGATTGGCTTAAGTGCCCGACCCGAAAGCGCGGGATGCGTTGGCGGGATTTTGGTCGCGCGAAAGACGGCGTAAGTGTTTTTGCCGACGGGTTGTGGTTGCCCACCATCAGCGGCTTTTACCTGGCCCGAATAGGGATCCCAAAATTCCCAGACGATTTTGCCATTCCGGGTTACTTCAAACATGCGTCCGTCGGCACCGGAGCAGATGAGCGTATTCCCTCCAGCGAGACGGCGTGCGCCGGAAATGAAACCACTGTGAAATGATTTGCCCGCCTCGTACTTCCAGATTGGCTCACGAGGACCGAACGAACCCTTTTCGGGAACAACGTACGAGCCGTCAGAGTTTGAGGGTGGGACCAACTCATAAATTGCCGAGTGCGGCGGCCCGGCTTCTCCAGGAACATTATTATTAAAGACCAGCAGGTGCCCCGCGCCGGGAAACCCTTTCTCGATCCAGCGGATGTCATGCTGACCGAAAAGTGTTTGATGCTCTTTGCCGCCGCGCGAATAAGCCTTTGGGTTGCCCCATCGATAAAGCAGGTCGCCTCCTTTTTTCCAACGTCCGCCAGAATGGCTCGCCGCCTCTTTCGTGGTGGTGCTGTGGTCGATCACCCAAATCTCGTTAAACTTCGGCGAACTCACGACGATTTGGTCCAGGTCAGCATTGTACTTGATCGCGTTGAGATGCAGCAGATCCGAACCGATGTCGCTTTGTTTCGCCCCGGCCGGCATATAGCCGAGCGCTTTGAGCCGGGCCAACTCGGCCGGATCAAGCTTCGTCGGTTCACCGTCGCCATTGATGTCGACCAGTTCCGGATGTTCCGCAGGCACTCCGTAATTCTCCTTTTCCGCATCGTAGTTTTGAATGAGATGATCCCACATGTGCCACTCCCAAACGATGCGTGCGCCATTCGGCGGGACCGGTTCGATCTCGATGATCTTGTCGGGCCATAGCCCGGCTTGTGGCGTCAAGTCAGGACGGCGCCCGGCGCGATTTGCTTCCTTCGCACTTTTTGCTTCCCAGGCAATCGCAAGAATATGACCGTTCGGGAGCGGCTCAAGGTCATGGTGGATCAGGTAATTTGTCGTCGCAAATTTGCAGTCCCACAGAACCTTTCCGTCCCACGAAAATTCCTGGATGCGGCCGCCTTGGCCTCCGCCTTTGAACACTTCGATGCGCGGCTCACGCGCACCCCGCAGCAAGTTTCCGTTGTCTTTGAGATAAACGGTGCCCGCAGGTGAGTAGTCGCTCTTCCAGGTGTGCACTACCGTCCCATTTGCATCGATCAGGAAAGTGGTATCACCCAGCAACGGCCCATACAGGACGTAACCCGGTTCCGCTTCCGGTGTATTCAAGCGCAAGCCGCGCGGCTCAACCTTCTCCTCCACTTTCGGCGCCGCAGCAGCGACCGCTTTGGGTGTCGTGATATTTATCGGCGGACTGCTCTCGGCAATCGCGATTCCCTGGGCCGGAAGCAGCGCGTTCGGAACGGCCATGATGTTCCAGGTCAGGCGGCTTAGTTTGTCCTCGTATTTCCGCAGGACCTCGTGCTTCCAACCGGTGGCTGCCCAGTCGTACCGCCGCACCTCTTTCTGATTGTCGCTCGCGACATAGAGCTCGTCGCGGCGATCCCCATCCAGATCAAGCAGAATGGAGGCATGCTCAAAGCCGCCAGAGCCTGCGTCAATCAGTTCCTTGTCCCACGGCCCGTTGTTATGCGGACGCAGTAGCCAAAGGCCGCTCTTGTTTGCAGCCGCCACCATTTCCTTTTTGCCGTCGCCGTCCACGTCGCCCACCGTCAAAAAACGGCACAACGTGTCATCAATCGTCACGACAAGTTCGCCCTGACGCGCATCCGTATTCGAGAAGTACCGGCGGATTTCCACCTTGCCGCCAGAGACCGCTTCCACCGAAACGTAAAGCTCATCTTTTCCGTCCCCGTCCATGTCCGCGGTGAGAATCTCTTTCGCATGCCGATCTTCGAGGTCCGCCACGACCGTTCTCCCCTGCCCTTTCGCCGGAACATAACGAACCACCTTTCCCGGCTGCGGCGTGCCATCAACCTTGTTGGGGGCAGTGGGTGTGGCGTAGATTTCCATCACGCCATCGCCATCAAGGTCGCCCAGTTCGATCTCGTGCACGATCATCTCGGGCTGGCGATCCAGCTCTTCGAGCTTGAACTTGCCTTCCGCATCGGGACGAAGCACCGCCACTACCCCTTGATCATGCGTGGCCAACGCGATGGCTGGTTTGCCGTCGCCGTAAATATTTCCAACCTCCACGTCGCGCATGCGGCTGAACTGCCCGCCGAAATCTGCTTCCCACAACACCTCGCGTTTTCCATCCGGATGCCACAACTTCACCGCAGCTTTGGTTCCGGAGATGGTCAGCAGTCCATTCGTGCCGTAGGCCATGGCTTTGTGAAACACGTTGTTGTTGGTGTCTTCCAGTGTTCGATGAGCCCACTGACCGTTATTCAGGGAAAGAATTTCAAGTTGCCCGGGAAGCGTTTTGGAACCGCCGTCACTATCCTCCAGCACCGCCAACGCAAGGACGAGCGATTTATCCGCTGGTCTGGCCGCTGGCTTCGAGCCTTGCTCGCGCGAACAGCCGACGAAGATGGCGGCGACAATTAGGGGACTGACAGCCCGCGATATCCACTTGCTCATCATAGTTGGGTGATCGCCGGAGGATATTCGAGCCCGGCGCTCAGCGCGAGCACCAATCGCGCTTCAAGAAATCAAGTTCTCGCGCCCGCAGGTGTTGAAAACATATGAGCCCGCCGTTGCGATTCCGCAAGTAACGCCTTGAGAAACGGCGTAGGCTCACCCCGCCAGACCAAACCAAAATCCACCCGCGGAAAACCGGGCAATTCCAAGGCCTTCAGGCGGCGAGAAAATTTCGTCCCCGGCAGCGCCAGCGAGAGACCAAATCCGTAGTCATTCTCCACATAAGTGGCGATCAACTCCAACGAACTGAGTTCAAGCGTGGGCGTCCACTCAACCGACAGGCTCCGCAACCCATCCTGAAAGTAACGACAAATCAATTCGCTTGGCGGCAGACACAACAACGGTTCGCGAACGCGGCGCTGCGCCCAGAGTTCGTCCACCGAACTGATCTTGCGCTTCCGGCTTACCAGCAAAACCAGCGGCAGCCTGAAAATTACTTCCGAGCGCAACCCGGCCAACCCTTTCTCCTCAATCAAGGTGAGCGCCACATCCAATTCCTGCTTCTGCAACCAGTCCATCAAATCCGGTTGATACCCGGATCGAAGCATCAACTTCGTCGAGGGAAACTGCGCTTGCACCCGCTGAATCACTTCCGGCAGATGATCGCGCAAAATCACATCCGAAGCCCCAATTCGCACCACATCCGCCGCGCCGCCGCGAATCTCGTCAGCCACATTCCCGAGATTCTCGAAAAACGGTTGAATGAACCGATACAGTTTATCCCCGGCACGCGTGAGGCAAAAAGGCCGGCGCTGAAACAAACTCACACCGAGCGCCCCCTCCAACTGAAGCAACTGCGCGCTGACCGCGGGTTGCTGAATCCCATACGGCATCCTCCGCACAGCTTCGCTGATACCGCCATGGCGAGCCACGTAGAAGAAAAGCTCAAGATGATGAATATTCACGCGGTCAAAACATTGTGTCCGTTGCCCTCGTTACTGACGAGCCTTTTCCCGACTTTCAAGGCGCCATTGGGTGTGATCAAAAGCGAAGGGCACAACATTCCTGGCGGCCGCGACGGGAGCCGCACACGGTGGGGCGCGTCGCTCCGCGCGCGCCGCGGGATATCTACAAGACGGCGCGCGCGCAGCGGCGCGCCCTACCTGCCCAGGGTTTAGGTGCCTTCCTCTCGAACATCGGGCGTGCCCCTCGGTTGGAATCCCACCGCCCGATTCCCATCCTTGACTTCCGCGTGCATTTCCAAACACTGCTCACCCCTATGTCGAATGTGCCGGAACAATTTGTCGGTGTGACCGCGGTAGCCAAAGCGAATATCTATTTCAACGGAAGCGTCGTCAGCCACGCCATCCTTTTTCCCGATGGGAGCAAAAAGACTCTCGGACTGATCTATCCCGGCAAATATCACTTCAACACCGACAAAGCCGAACGTATGGAAATCGTCGCCGGTAATTGCAAAGTCGAGTTGGACGGTCATGGTCATCCGCACGCCTATTCGCCCGGCACGGCCTTCGACGTTCCCGCCAAATCCGGTTTCACCATCGAAGTGGACCAGGAAATTTGCGAGTACATCTGCTCGTTCCTGGGCTAGGGTCGGCGGCGCGCATCCTCACACGGCCGTTCACGGGCACCGCGCGCAGCGCCCCAGGCGATTGAACCTGAAGGGTTCAAAGCTATTAGCCGGTGGTTTCGCGCTAGCGACACCACCGGTCAGAATCAAAAATGTGTTCCGCACCCTAGAGGGGTGCCAGATTTGCCGAATGCAGGGATCGCTCGTTCCAAGCACCTTCTCTATCACCACCTTCGGGGTGCTGACATTATTTTAGTTACCGGTGGTATCGACCTACGGTCTCAACCACCGGCTAATCGCAGCGAACCCTCCGGGTTCGTTCCCGGGTACCTGATAACGAGGTCGAACTCACGCCTCGCGATGCACCAAAAATTTACCCTCGTTTCTGTGCACTTGCAGGCAGGAGTCGCTCTCCCTACAGTTTCCTCATTTCTATGAGTTTGAAGAATTTTAGGGTTCTTGCCGCCGTGGCACTGCTCGCCATCGGCAGCGTTTTCGCGCAATCAAAAAAGAGTTACGTCATTGGCCTCGTCGCCAAATCGCAGGGAAACCCGGTTTTCCAGGCGGCGCGCGTCGGCGCAGAACAAGCCGCGAAGGAACTCGGGGAGAAGCACAATATCAATATCAAGATCGATTGGCGCACCCCGAACGAAGAGGACGCGCAGAAGCAGGCCGAAGCAATCGAGCAATTGGTGCTCAGCGGCGCGAACGGCATTGCGGTGAGTTGCTCCGACGCGAACAAATTGACCGATGCGATCAACTCCGCAGTAAAGAATGGCGTGCCGGTAGCCACCTTCGATTCCGATGCTCCGGCCAGCAAACGGTTCGTGACCTACGCCGTCGATGACGTGAAGTGTGGCGAGCAGGTGATGGAAGAATTGGCCAAGGCGATGGGCGGCAAAGGTGTCGTCGCGATTCTCGCGGGAAACCAAAATGCGCCGAACTTGCAAAAACGCGTCCAAGGTGTGAAGAACGCGGCCGCGAAATACCCAGGCATCAAGATTCGCGATACCTATTACCACAAGGAAACACCGCAGGACGCCGCGGCCAAAGTCGAGCAGGTGATGCAATCGAATCCTGAAATCACCGGTTGGGCGATGATTGGCGGTTGGCCGCTCTTTACGGACAACGCCCTTAAGTGGTCCCCGGGCACCGTGAAATGCGTTTCAGTCGATGCACTTCCGGCGGAATTGCAATATCTGAAGAGCGGTCACGTGCAGGTTCTGCTCGCGCAACAAGTGTTCGAATGGGGTTACCGTTCGGTCGAGCACCTGATCAACAAAATCCATTTCAAGAAGAATCCGGCCGAGGTTAGAGACATAAGCGATCTGGTCCGAGTGACCAAAGAAAACGTCGATGAGTTTGCGAAGAATTGGGAGAAGTGGCTGCCCAAATAATTTAGCTCGTCACTCGGATATACGCAGACACGCATGCGGCCAGAGCAAGGGCGAACGTTCCGATCAAGCACAGTAGTTGCCGCACGAGGCGATGGCCACCGTGCTCGGCTGAAAAATGATTGTTACGCGAGAACGTCAGGAGCAATCCAATCAGTAGCGCCCCAAAAATATAGGGTGCGATGATGCTAAGAGTCACGATTGAGTCGTCACCGAGCACCCGGAAACTATACGTTTGAGAGGTACCTACAATTATTTCGTGAAAAGTCTGCCACTGCCCGGCGAGCAGCCGTTCTTCGTTCATGCGGACGAGATCGATTAACCCCAATACCGCCACCGTCAAGGGTAAGGATATCAAAACGGCTCTCATGGTCGTTCGACAGCACGAAGAGACGTAAAGCCCCAGCGATACCACACAGATCGCGCTGATCTGCCAGAATTTGGGACCCGGAATTGGCAAGTCCGCACGGCCAGTCGTTCCGTTCAAAAGCATCAATGGCAGACAAACGGCCAGGCCATAAGCGGCGCTTAGAATTAAACCCACCTTGATGAGCCATTGAGTCGTTTTAGAGATTGGCAGTAAAGCCTGGCTGTCCGAAAGCCCGAGTTGCCGTTCCTCCGCGCTTCCCACTGAGCCGAGAATCAAACAGAGGAACACCGACCAGAACCCGATCGTGTAAATGAACATCTCGATCCCAAAATTTCGCGGCGGCTCTTTGCTGAACGACGCGGCGGTCGCGCACATACCGACGACCGGTACGATCGCCAGCCATTGCAGACGGATTTCCTTCCACGCCAACTGAAGCCACGGGGAGCGCCGCCGTCCCGGAGTAGTCGATCGTGACCTGGTTCCTTCCCAATTGCCTAAATTCAATGAAATCGGACGCGCCTCGACGACCTGCAGCCGGTCCCAGAGTATCCGCGTGCCGATAAATCCAGCGAAGCATGTCCCGGTGAAAGAAATGGCGAGATACCAGAGGAAACCGGGGCGCTCCACCGCTTCGGCAATGATGAAGCTCCAGACGTATTCGCCGCCATACATCAAAATAAATGGTACGCAGATGGTAAAGACCGTTCCGGCGAGCGCGCTCCGGCAAAGCAAAGTGAGACATGGGGCGATGCAGACGCTCGAGAGAAATGCCACCAGCATCATCACTGGCGACACTGAGCCACGATAATTCGTCATATCAAAAAGCAACGCTGAAACCATGCGATAAAGTCCAAGCGGCCACGCAGCGACGAGTGTGAGAGGTAGAATCACGGTGAGGCCGGCCAGCATCCTTGTCTTCCAGATTTGCCGGCGCGAGACCGGTTGGGCCAAAGTCGTCAGCAAGGTGCGATGTGCGAAATCGTGACCGAAGGCAATAGCACCAATCGCGACCGAGCCGAGCCCGTACCCAACAAAAGCCACCGATTCTTGAAAATTCGCATCGACCATCATGCCGATGCAAATCATCGCCAACGCTCCGGCGAAAATCGGAAAAACAGCGCGCAACTCGTTGCCGATCAGGAAAGGGAGGGTCGGCATGCGCATCCAACCGGGAAAAAGATGCGAAATAGGCATCCGGATTTCCGAATTCATACAGATACCTCCGCTTTTCTTAGCGAGGCGACGAAAATCTCCTCCAGCGTGAGCGCCTCCACCCGCAAATGTTCCGGAGAAGCGAGCTTGATCTGTTCGATGAGTTCTGCGGAGTTTCCGTTTACAATCACCTCCAACTCACGCCCAGCGCGTCGCAGGATTCGGCCGTTTCGCAGATTCAAATCCTTCGGCTCACTTTGAAATCGCGCAGAAACTTTCTGATATTTCTCGCGCGCCGCATCGCTCTCCATTGTTACGACTTCGCGGCCCCCTTCGATGATGGTAAATTCGTCGATCAAACCCTCAAACTCGCTAATCAAATGAGTTGAAACGAAGATGGTCCGTTCATCCGGAGCGCTTTCCTGGTATGCGCCTATCACCGTTTGAATGAATTCACGGCGGACGATGGGATCCAGACCGGAGGTGGGTTCATCGAGGACGAGCAATTCCGGTTCGGCACAGATCGCGGCGATCAGCGCAAGTTGCGTTCGCTGGCCTTTGGAAAGGTTCGTCGTTTTCTGCCTCACATCGAGATCCAGTGAGTTAATTAAATTCTGCTCCGTCTCAAAATTCCAACTCGGCCGAAACGACGCGCTGTAATCGAGTGCGTCCCGCACAGTCATCCAGGGATAAAACGCGACCGCGTCGGGCACGTAAGCCAGTCGCGATTTCACCGCCACTTCTTCCCGCGACGGATCGATTCCAAAGACCCGCACCTGGCCGCTCGTCGGCCGCAGCAAATTGAGCAAGCATTTGATCGTCGTCGTTTTGCCTGCGCCGTTCCGGCCGAAAAAGCCATAGCACCGACCGCGCTGGACGCGCAGGTTTAGGCCGTTGACGGCATCCGTTTGACCATAACGGCGAACCAGGTGGTTCACTTCAATGACAGGTGTATTCATACCATTTCAGCCTCTGCACGTTGTTGAGCGAGCAAATCGAATCGTTCGCGCGCCAGCTTCGCAAAATCTTCCGGGCTGATCTGCAAATGATGAGCCTGAATCACTGCCTGATCCATCTCGCGCGTGAGCAACTCCAACCGAGCCTCCTTCTTGAGTGGCGAGCTTCGATGGTTTTTCAAGAAGCAGCCTTTCCCCGCGATCGTCTCGATGACCCCTTGCTTCTCGAGTTCGGCGTAAGCCTTCGCGATGGTGTTTCGGTTCACGCGCAATTGCTCGGCGACCGGCCGAATCGAAGGCAGCGCCTCGCCCCCTTGCAAGGCACCCGAAGCCGCAGCAGCCTTCACCTGGTCCACAATTTGCAGATAGACTGGCTTTCCAAGTTTAAAATCGACACCAAATAACATTGTGACGGCTTTCGATTCTGTCCTATGACACTAGGACAGTTTAAGCAACTGTCAATCACGATTTCTTTTCACGGAGCGAACCGGGAGCGGCAGACATATTGTCCCCGGCAATGTCCTCAGCAGACGGGTTGCGAGCATTAATTCGGCATTCCGCGTTCGGTTGACACGACACGACGCTGACGTACGTTTCGACTTCATGTTCGAATTGGTTTCACCCTACGCACCCGCTGGCGATCAACCGAATGCGATCAGGCAATTGACCGAAGGGGTGCAGAACGGCGCGCCGCACCAGGTGCTTCTGGGGGTGACTGGCTCCGGCAAGACCTTCTCGATCGCGAATGTCATTCGGAACACCGGCAAGCCGACGCTGGTAATATCCCACAACAAAACGTTGGCCGCTCAACTTTACGCCGAATTCAAAAGCTTCTTTCCCAATAACGCCGTCGAGTATTTTGTCAGCTACTTCGATTACTACCAACCGGAGGCATACATTCCGCGCACAGACACCTTCATCGAAAAGGATTCGAGCATCAATTCGGAGATCGAACGCCTGCGCCTCTCGACCATGAGTTCGCTCTTCTCGCGACGTGATGTGATCGTCGTGGCGAGCGTCTCCTGCATCTACGGCATCGGGAGCAAGGAAGATTATGCGGCGATGATCGTGCCGATCCGCGTCGGCCAGGAGATTTCGCGAGACCAGTTCCTCCACAAACTCGTCGACCTGCAATATGAGCGGAACGATATCGCCTTTAATCGCAGCCATTTTCGTGTACGTGGCGACACGGTCGAAGTTTGGACCTCCTCAACCGAAGACGCTTTGCGCGTCGAATTCTTCGGCGACCAGATTGACCGCCTCACCCGATTCGAACCGCTCACCGGCGAAACCAATTCGGTTCTTGAATCGACAACGATTTATCCGAGCAAACAGTTCACCACGCCGGCAGACAAAATGAAGCGAGCGATCCTCAGCATTCGCTCGGAATTAACCGAACGTATCGCGTGGTTCGAAAGCCAGGGCAAACTTCTGGAAGCTCAGCGCATCAAAATGCGGACCGAGTACGACCTGGAAATGATGCTCGAAATGGGCTTCTGCTCCGGCATTGAAAACTATTCGCGCCATATTAGCGGGCGTCCCACGGGTTCCAGACCCTATACATTGTTCGATTTTTTCCCGTCCGATTACCTTCTGGTCATCGACGAATCCCACGCCACCATCCCGCAGATCGGCGGGATGTATGCCGGCGACCGCGCGCGCAAAACCGTGCTGGTCGACCATGGGTTTCGCCTGCCCAGCGCGCTCGACAATCGCCCTCTGAATTTCCCGGAGTTCCAGGGCTGGCAAAAACAAAGCATCTATGTCAGCGCCACGCCCGGCGCACAAGAGATGCAATGGTCCGCAGGGCGCATCGCCGAACAAATCGTCCGCCCCACAGGCCTGGTCGATCCCAGGATAACAATGAAGCCCCTCAGAGGGCAGATTGACGATCTGATCAACGAAGTGCGGAAACGTGTCGATTCCAAAGAACGCGTCCTCGTCACCACGCTCACCAAACGGACCGCCGAAGAACTCACCGACTACCTGCGCGACATCGGCATCAACGTCCGCTATCTCCACAGCGAAATCGACGCCATTGCACGGGTCGAAATCCTGCGTGCGCTTCGCAAGGGCGAGTTCGACGTCCTCGTCGGGATCAACCTCCTGCGGGAAGGACTGGACCTTCCCGAGGTTTCCATGGTCGCCATCCTCGATGCTGACAAAGAAGGATACTTACGCTCGACAACCAGCCTGATCCAAACTGCCGGACGCGCCGCGCGGCACCTGAATGGCGAAGTGATTCTCTACGCCGACGTCATGACGCAAAGCATCAAGAATTTCCTCGCGACGAGCGAATATCGCCGAGCCAAGCAAATTGCTTACAACACCGAGCATAACATCACCCCGCGGAGCGTTTCACGCGCCATCGAAGAAAGCCTCTCGCACGGCAAAGACGACGAAAAAGCGATTGCCGTCATTCGCGACGCCGGGCGTGACTTCGATGTGACCGAAACCATCCGAGAACTCGAAGAAGAAATGCTCACCGCGGCGAACAATTTGGAATTCGAAAAAGCCGCCCTCATCCGCGATCAGATCCGTGAACTAAAGCGCGGTTCCGGGGAGGTCGCGCTTGCCCCGCAGACATCTTCCCGCGCAACCTATGGAAAACCGAAACGGGGGCGAGGCGGCAGTCGCAAGAAATTGCTCACATCCTGATCGCGTTCTTTTTTCCCTCGCCCGGTTCGGCCCAAAATAACGGAAGACTAAACGATAAACATGATCGCAACGACGTGGCCGAGGCGTTCGACCTGCATGTGAGAAGCCGTCGGCGAACGTTTCGGACCGCGGCTTGACGCGGGGAGCGCGCACCGCATACTCACCCCATGCCAGCCCTAAAGTCCCTGACTACGGCGTTCTTTTCATTCCTGGTAGCCGCTTCACTCAACGCAGCGGATCTCAACGTTCCGCAGGACATTCAATTCGAGCAGGGAGTTGAATACGCCAATCCCGACAATCAGCATCTCCAACTCAATATCGCACGCCCGAAAAAAGCGGACGGTATCCTCCCGTGCGTCGTATGCATTCACGGCGGTGGCTTCCGCGCGGGAAACCGCGATGGTTACAATCCGCTTCTGATCAAGTTCGCCTCGCGTGGCTATGTGGCGGTTTCAGTGAGCTATCGTCTGGCTCCGAAGTATCAGTTTCCCGCCGCAATCTATGACGTGAAAGCGGCGGTGCGCTGGCTCAAAGCGAACGCGCCGGCGTATCAGATCGACCCGGATCGCATTGGCGTGACGGGGGATTCCGCCGGCGGCCATCTCGCCCAATTCCTGGGCGTGACCGCGGACGCAAAACAATTCGAAGGGGACGAGGGCAATTTCGCCCAGTCGACGCGTGTGGCGTGTGTGGTCAACCGGTATGGGCCAAGTGATTTTACGAAATCATATGGCAAGAGTGTCGATGCGGCGGAGGTTTTGCCGCTTTGGCTGGGCGGCAACCTGGAAACGGCACGCGAGAAGCATGTCATTTCCAGTCCGCTGTATTGGGTCACTCCCGCCGCCGCTCCCACGCTGATCCTTCATGGAACAGATGACAAATACGTGGCCTACGAGCAAGGGGTATGGATGCGCGACAAGTTGAAGGATGCCGGTGTGCACGTGGAAATGCTGACGCTGGATGGCGCAGGCCATGGCTTTAAAGGCGCGGATGCCGAAAAGGCGGAAGGGGCGATGTTCACTTTCTTTGATCAACAGCTCAAAGGCACCCGCGGCGCGAAGCTGAAAGCGCAACTGGATATTCCCTACTCTGATTCAACCGATTCACGGCAACAACTTGATGTCTACGCTCCGGAAGGCGCTCGCAATCTGCCGGTGGTGTTTTGGATTCATGGCGGGGGCTGGCAAACGGGGGACCGGAAAAGCGTGCAACTCAAGCCGACCGCTTTCGTGGAGCATGACTACGTTTTTGTTTCCGCCGGGTACCGTCTCCTGCCCAACGTAGAGATGGTGGAGATTTTTCGCGATATCGCCAAATCGCTTCACTGGGTGCACGACCACGTTGGCGAGTACGGAGGCGATCCCAATCGCATCTTCGTTATGGGCCATTCCGCCGGCGCACAACTGGCCGCGTTGATTTCGATTGACGACCGCTACCTTAAAGCCGAAGGGCAATCACTCAAGATGATCAAAGGCTGCGTGCCGGTGGACGGTGACACGTTCGACGTCCCTGCGATTATTGAGCTCGCCGAGACGCGCTGGCGTGTTCACGACCTGCCGCCGGCCAAATGGGGCCACCGGTTGAAATTCGGAAATGACCCGGCGAAGCATCGCGACTATTCTGCTGTAAATCACATCGGAAAGGACAAAGCTATTCCGCCTTTCCTAATCCTCCACGTTGCCGACCATCCCGATACCAGCGCCCAGGCGCAACGTCTCGAAAATGCATTAAGGGCGGCGGATGTCCCGGTGAAACGCTTCGGTGCGCGTCAAACGGATCACTCAAAGCTGAACGAAAGTCTGGGGCAACCCGATGATGCGCCGACGCAAGCACTTTTTGCGTTCATGGCCGAGGTGCTAAAACAGTGACTACCGCGCGAGATTCGCGGTAAGCGTATTGGTGGAAGAGGTTGAAGAGGTGTTCAAATTCTCAGGCGCGGCGAGAGGATCGCCTTCGGACTTAACCACGGGGATGTAGGTGTAGAGGCGCAATTCCGGGGCGCGTGAAATTTCGTTCAGGCTGATCATCGCGGTGGGGACGCTGCCGAGCCACACTTTGCGTTCTTCGAAGGCGGCATCCGCCGAGCCAAGAAAGCGGCTGACATCGGCCCAGTAATCGCCCGGCACAGAGATTTTGCCCAGATGCATTTCATCAAGCGAAAGGCGCCAGCCCTCCTTGTTTCGCTGCGGAGAGACGACACGTTGCCAAACCACAGGAAATTCCATTCCGAAAAGCGAAACCTTTTGCCAGGTGATGAAAGTGAGGTCCGATTGGCGCAGGAGCAAGCCGGCTTTGACCAACTGGACCTGAGAGTTCGTCTTGTTTTTGTCGGGCTTGCCGTAGCGGCTTTGCAGGAAGCCATTGATCTCCGCCTGGTTCAAACGAATGAAGCCTGGCTTTTTGGCCATGAGCGCTTCGTTGAACAACTTCAGCTTTCGGCTCGCTTCCTGCGCTTCCAGAGAATTCGGATTGTGGGCGATATTGACGTCTATATCGCTGGTTAGCAAATAAACGAGGACGCACGCAGCCCCGGCGAGCGTCAGGAAGATCATCCCGAAGCTCAGCAAAATCTTGTTTTTCGTCGCTACTGCCACAGCTAACTACTTCTTATCGGCTTTCGGCGGTTTAGATTCAGTTTTCGTTGGCGTTTTTGTTTCGCTCGTTTTGCTCTCCCCGCCACTCTTGGTTTCACCAGCTCCAGACTCTTTTTTTGCCGCTTGTTTGTACCCTTCGCTCCGGTAATCGGTGATATAAAAACCACTCCCCTTGAAGATCAAACCCGCTCCGGCCCCAATCGCCCGCCGGACCTTGCCCTTGCCCCACTTTTTCAGCCCGCACTTTTCCTTTGGGCAAACCGTGAGAGGTTCGTCTTTGATCGACTGAAAGAGATCGAAATGATGATCGCACTTTTCGCAAATATATTCGTATGTCGGCATACCTACCTGTTCTAAAAGTTCGCCAACAAGTAATGTGCGGGCAAGGGCAGCGTCAAGCGGCAGCCACGGAAAATCCTGTTGCAACCGCTTAGGCCCGCGGATGATACAGCCCGGTTTGAACGCTTCAGGCGTCCAAACTCGCGAGCACTTCCGGGTCACGTACATCCACCCATCGCCCAGCGATTTTGAGACCAGCAAGTTTGGAGCCAGCCTTACACATGTGGTTGATAGCTTCGGTCAGCTCGTATTCGCCTCGCAGGGATTTTTGCAATGTGGCGGTGAATTCGAAAAGGACCGGTTTGAAGATGTAGATGCCCGCGTTGTACCAAACCGGTTCGCCGGCTTTGATAAAGCCTTCGCGGGTGTAACGCTCCACTTCTGCTGCGCTTGGCTTTTCGACTACCTGGTTCAGGCAGAATTGATCGTTGAAAAAGTTGAGTCCGCCCTTGGTAACGTCTTCTCCCGGCGTTACGGTAATCACACCGTCGAAGTCTCCTTCGGCGAACCGCTCCACCATCGCACCGTACGTTTCGGCATGAACAAGAATGTCTCCGTAGGTCAGGAGAAACGGGTCGGTGCCGACGAAATTCTTCGCGAGTTCGGGCGCTTTGCCCGTGCCGTCCTGCACGACCTGACGCACGTATTCGATGCGCGCCCCGAACTTCTCGCCTTCACCGAAATAACCTTCAATCACGTCCGCGCGGAAGCCGGTGACGATGCAGAAATCGCGAATGCCAACACTGATCAGGCCTTCGATAATGTGCTGCAGGATCGGTTTGCCCTGCACTTTGAGCATCGGCTTCGGGATCTCTTGAGTGAGATCCTTCATGCGAGTGCCACGCCCGGCTGCGAGAATGACCGCTTTCATCAAGCGCCGTACTTATCGAACATTTTCGCGTTCGCCTGCATGTGGCGCAGGAGATACTTCGCCTCAAAAACTCCGAGCGAACCGAGATTCGCACCGGTCTCCGTGAAGCGATCGAGCTTGTCCGATCCGGAGCATTCCGCGGTAAGCAATACCGGTTGCGGATGCCATGAGTGCGCCTTGCAGGCGACGGGTGTCGAGTGATCGCCGGTGATCGCGAGCACATCCGGCTTTTTCTTCAACAGGATTGGCAGGGCAGCGTCCAGGTCCTCGATGGCTTTGCGCTTGGCATCGAAATTTCCATCCTCTCCATACATGTCGGTGTATTTGTAGTGGATGAAGAAAAAGTCGTAGTTGTCGTATTCGTCCAGATAACGCTGGAACTGTTCCGCAATGGTCTGAGGGCCTTCGAGCTTTATCATCCCGACCAATTGCGCGAGGCCTTTATACATCGGATAAACCGCGATGCAGGCGGGCTTCAATTTGTAACGTTCTTCAAAGGTCGCGATCTCCGGCTGATGCGCAATGCCGCGCATGAGAAACCCGTTGGCCGGATTTTTTCCCTTCAACAACGGCAACGCTTTCTTGTAAAATTCTACGACCAACTTCGCGGACGCCTTTTGCTTCAACGATTTTGCGTCGACCGGTTGCACGGAAGGAATCTTCAGTCCTTCGCGATGCGGATCGGCATCTGTAAGCGGCCCTTCCAGCCCTTTGCCTCGGAACACCACGACGAAACGATGACCTTTGCCCGGCTTGATAATGACTTCGGTTGTGCCGATCTTCTTGATCTTGCTCGAAAGAAGAGCACACAACTCTTCGCACACTGCTGTATCAATTCGACCCGCGCGGCGGTCAGAGACGATCCCGTTATCGTCGAGGGTGCAGAAGTTCGCGCGCGCCGCGACATCTCCCGCTTTCAATTCGACTCCGAGCCCTAGCGCCTCGATCACCCCGCGGCCCACCTGAAACTCGATGGGGTCGTAACCGAACAGGGCGAGATGTCCGGGCCCGCTGCCTGGCGTAATCCCCGGAGCAACGGGCGTCATCCGCCCCTGGACTGCATCCTTTGTGAGTGCGTCAATATTGGGTGTGCGGGCCGCTTCGAGTGGGGTGACGTAACCATTTTCGCTCGTCGCGAGGTCGCCCAGGCCATCGAGAACGAGAAGCACCAGCTTCTTGTCGGTTTTCAGAGTCAATTCCGAGTAGAGGGAATCCAAATTCATATTCAAAACGCGCGAATCGCGCGGAGCGGGATATTTCTGCAAGACCTCCGTAGCGTCAAATTGATTTCAGTCATCTTTCGTGGCTCAAACTGCCCGGCAATGGCAGGCTGATGACGGTCAAAATGCGCTGGTTGAAGGAAAAGATCGATCGCTGGGCGATTCGCGCCGCGGCGAACTCCCTTCCCAAACTCCCGGCCGATCCGGCGCACCGAACGGAAGTGGAAGCCGCTCTTGCCCGTCCGGAACTGTTCGTGCCACCGGAAACGACACCGCGGGTTCAGTTAAACCCGGACTTCTCTTTTCAATTTCCGTCCAGCGTTAAAACGCCGTTCCCGGTGAACAACACAGTCCACGGTCGAATCTTTGCCGCAGCCGGTGATTGGCGAGCGAAACCCAGCGTCGCGCTCGTCCACGGGTGGAACGCGGAACAGCATTACCTCCAGATACTTCCCCGCCTTGCCGGTTCACTCGTAAATGCCGGCATGAACGGTGTGCTCATGGAGTTGCCCTATCATCTTCATCGGCGGCCAACGCGCGGCGAACCGATCACAGACTTTATTTCCGAAGATATCCCGCGAATGTTGCAAGCCACGACGCAGGCGGTGGCAGATATGAATGCCCTTCTCCGCTGGTTAAAGTCTCAAGGGAGCCCTGCGACGGCCCTCTGGGGTTTTTCGCTCGGCGCCTGGCTGGCTGGCCTGCACCTTTGCACCAGCACCGCTCAGGATGCGGCTGTGCTCGTCACGCCGGTATCGAATCTCGACCAAGCCGTCCGCAATCTGGAATTCTGCCATCCCATTCGGAGGGCCCTGTCTGTCGTGCCTGTCGACCTACAGCGTCTCAACCTGGCGTCACAACAGCCTAAGATTTCGTCCGGCAGGATTCTTTTAGTTGAGGGGTTGTATGACCAATTCGTGCCGGGCTCCGGTTATCCCGAGCTTGCTGGGGCCTGGCACATTGAAAATTGGCTGCGAGTTCCCCAATCGCACATCAGCATTCTTGTTTCCCGTTCGGCCACGCGCCAATGCATCGCCTGGCTGCGAGAACAACACTTTGATTCTCTGGCTTGCTCACGCGGATGTCGATAATACATTGGCTAAATGCTCGACGAAGCAACATTTGAGCAGATGAGCAGCGAAGAGCAGATTAAAGCCATGGAGCTCCTTTGGCTTTCGGCTGTTACAGGATGCTCGCAAGTCGTTTCCGTTCGGAATCTACTACGTTAATACGAACGTAGAGACGCAGATCATCTGCTTTCTGGATTTGCGACGTGATCCCAACTGGATCGCCATGAGCTTACGCGACGCACCGGTTGACAGACACCACTATTCCTCGGATGGCGACTGAGTTTTCGGTGCCACCGGCTTCGTGGTTGCAGGTGCCTGATTGACGAAATTCTGCAGGATGCTCGCGTAGCTGCTGAGTAACGCGACGGTCTCGTCATCGCCCAGGTCCTTTTGAAGATCCTTCAGTTCGTTGAGCGTGCTCTGCGCTTTGTTGCGGACGTCTCCCAGATCCATTTTTCCGCTCACCAAACCTCGCACCATTTCCTGAAACATCTGCGTCGCTTCCGGGCTCGCGTCACCGAGCAACTGATTCTGCACCTGCTCGACGGCGTTCACATCGAATTGCAATGGCTGGGTGGACGAAAAAACGTGGAGATTCGTATTGGCCGGCACAGCGAGGGCAGCCGCTTTAGGTGGCTTGGCATTGCCGAAACTGATGGTCGCTACTTTTGCGCGCGGGATGTTGAGAATCCCGGTGATCTCGTTCGTTAACTTCACCGTATGCTCATCCACGGTCAGCACCTTGCCGTTATAACGGTCGCCGTTTTGGCATTCCACCACGTCGCTCCTCACCGCGAGCATTGCCGGAGCAAGCAAGAGCAGAAAGACTTTACGCATAAGCAGGACTCTACCGGAACTGGCGTCCGAACGCCATTACGCCAAACGGACCTAAGCTTCAGGCCAAATGGGCCGATAAACAGGTAGTTACCGTGCGTCGAACGAGTCGGGCATTTACGTTAGTCGAGCTGTTGGTGGTCATCACCATCATCAGCATGCTTGCCTCTTTGCTTTTACCGGCCCTCACCAAAGCCAAATATCGAGCCGGGAATGTCGCTTGCGTGCGAACGTTGCGTCAGTTGGGCGGCGCGCTCGAGATGTACGCGATGACAACAGATGCCTACCTGCCGGCGGTAGTCCCGCTCCAAGGTCAACCGCAGAGTACTTGGTATACGTGGAACATGCTGCTGACCAAGTTGATTTTTCCCACGCGCAACATTATTCCCATGAGCGACAAGGGGGCTGAACCGCCCGATCGTTCCTTCCTCTGCCCGCTGCTGGTCGGACGCCCCGCAAACCTCGTAAATCCTCTGCGCCCCGCGTGGGATTCGGCCTATCGTTACAACACTTCGGGCATCGGTCCGGCATTTTCATCTCCTTTAGGTCTTGGCGGAGAACTCGCGGGCTCGCTCTTCCTGCCCACCAAACAAAGCAGCGTGCTGGCGCCGTCGGAAATGATCGAACTCGGTGACGCTCTCACCCGCTCCCCGGACCAAAGTCGCGACGGTTCCTACGAGCCAGTTACGCTTGTATTTCGGCCGCAACCTCAACTTGCCAAATCCTCCGCCCTCCTCCCTCTCGACGAGCGGCCCTTCACCAATTACCGGAACCACCGCAACCGCTACAACCGGTTCTTCTGCGATGGCCACGTCGAATTCGAGGACTGCAACAAACCATTTCAGGATAGTGACTCGTATCTCGCTCGTTGGAACGTCGATCACCTTCCGCACCGCGACGCCTGGCGCTGGTAATCTCTTCTCTTGATTTTTTGGTCGCGCGAAAAACCAAAAATCACGTTTTTATCGAGTCCATTGCGCTAATTCACGTGCGGCGTAGGTGATGATGATCTCGGCTCCCGCACGCCGCATCGCGAGGTGAGCTTCCGTAAGAACCGCGCGTTCGTCGATCCAGCCGCGTTCAGCCGCGGCTTTGATCATTGAGAATTCGCCACTGACGGCGTAGGCGGCCGTGGGCAGACCAAACTCAGTTTTCACACGGTAAATAACGTCCAAATACGCGAGCGCGGGTTTAACCATGACGATGTCCGCTCCTTCGGTAATATCGAGCGCCGCTTCGCGCAGGGCCTCGTCGCCATTGCGGGCGTCCATCTGGTACGACCGGCGGTCGCCGAATTGCGGGGTGGATTCCGCGGCTTCGCGAAAGGGGCCGTAAAAGGCCGAAGCAAATTTGGCGGCGTAGGACATGATGGGCACGGAATGGAAGCCACACTGGTCCAGTGCGGCACGAATAGCGGCGACGCGACCGTCCATCATATCGCTCGGGGCAACGAGGTCAGCGCCGGCGGCGGCATGGCTCACCGCGGTTTGGGCGAGAATCTTGAGGCTGGGATCGTTGAGGATCTCAGCGGAGGCCGCCCGGCGCTCGACAATGCCACAGTGGCCGTGGCTCATGTACTCGCAAAGGCAAACATCGGTAATCAGAAGCAGTTCTGGGAAGGTGCGCTTGAGGAGACGAACGGTTTCCTGAACGATGCCGTTTTCGGCGAACGCACCGGAGGCTTGCTCGTCTTTTGCATCCGGGATTCCAAAGATGATGACCGCTTTAACGCCCGCTTTGAGAGCGGTTTCAGCCTCGCGAATGATCTCGTCGGGCGATAGTTGAAAAACCCCTGGCATGGAACCGACTGGCTTGCGCAGGTTCCTGCCGGGGCGAGCGAAGAGCGGGAGCACCCAACGAGTGGTGGCTAGACTCGTCTCGGCAACGAAATCACGCAGTGCGGGGGAAGAACGGAGCCGACGCGGCCGAGTGACGGGAAATTGGGCGGAAAAACGATCCATGAGCCGAATGTAATAAGGTCGGGAGCGAGAGGCAAAGCAAAGAGAGGCGTTATGGACCATTCCTGGAAGAAAATGATTCCAGCCGTCCGTCGCCAAGATGATTTTTCCACAGCCAGAATTGTCATTGACGAGTCCTCCGGGGCGCATGCAATCTCCACGCCGATTGAAACCGGGAATTGCGGGGTGCAAGCGATGGGGTGTGCCCGAACAAGCCCGGAACGAGTTCGCGCGAGGAGAAATTATGTTCGGTGATTTCTTCCTTCGAACGTGTTTTGAACAAGTCCCTGAGCTGGCTGCTCTATTGTCTGTCGAAGTCGATGAAATTGGTTTTACGCCGCTGGAGCGGCTTCATTTTAATTCTGTGTTGGCTGGTGACCGGTGCGTATGCCCAGGTCGGCCAAAAGATCCAGAAAATTGATATTCGCCACGTTGGTCCTCCGGCCGCCAGCGAATCGCTCATTCGCGCGAATATCCGTGTAAAGGAAGGGGATACCTACACGCGGACGAGCGTCGATGACGACGTTCGGAGCCTTTATTCCACGGGATTTTTCTACAACATCCGCGTGGCAACGGAGCCGAACGACAAAGAGGGGATCAACCTCATTTACGTGCTGCAGGGGAAACCCATCATCTCTGAGATCCGCTTCGAGGGTAACAAGGAGATGAGCCGGAAGAAGCTCCTGAAGAAGGTCACCTCGAAGGTTGGCGACCCGCTCGACGAACGCAAAGTGTTCCTCGACGCGCAGGAGATGCAGAAGCTTTACCAGAAATCCGGGTATCAGAAAACCACCGTCAAAGGTGTCGCGCGCATCGAGAACGAGGCCGCAGGCCGTGGCACGGTGACGTTTGAAATTCAGGAAGCGCCGAAAGTGAAGATCGCGGAGGTCGATTTCGTCGGCGCGAACGCGTTCAAGCAAAAGAAGCTGCGCAAAGTGGTCAAGACACGCAAGTGGTGGATGTTCTCATGGATCACCGGCAGCGGCGTCTTGAAGGACGAGGTATTCACCGAGGATAAAGACAAGCTGATTTCGTTTTATCAGAACGAAGGTTACATCGACTTCGAGTTGAAGGATGTGCAATTCGAACAGATCAATCCGAAAAAGATGATCGTTCGTTTTATTGTCTCCGAAGGGCAGCCTTACAAGGTTGGTTCGGTGGAAATCAAGGGTAATACCAATTACACCAGCGACGAAATCATGAAAGGTTTCGTTTCCGAAGGAAAACGCGTGCAACCGCGCATGCTTCCGGGCGCGTCGAAAACGAAGCAGAATCCAAAGGGCGAAATCTTCACTCCCAAGGGGCTGCAATCTGATCTCGAAGCCATCCGCGATTTTTACGGATCAAAAGGATACGTCGATACCTGGGTGCGTCCGACGAAGATTCCGAACACAGAACGCGGGACGATGGATATCGTTTATGAAATCCGCGATGAAGATAAGGGCAAGTCACTGATCGAACGGATCGATATCAAGGGAAACACCAAGACGAAGGACAAAGTGATCCGGCGCGAATTGGCCGTATCGCCCGGCGAAGCGTTTGACCTCGTGCGCGTGAAGATCAGCAAGAGCCGGCTCGAACAGATGCAATATTTCGACAAAGTCGACACGGAGGTTCAACCGACGGATGTGCCGAATCGGAAGAATCTCGTGATCGATGTCGAGGAAGGTTCCACCGGGCACGTTGAATTGGGCGCCGGTTTCAGCTCGATTGATAGTTTGTTTGGGTTTGTCGGATATCGTGAAGGCAACTTCGATCTTTTCAATCCGCCTTATTTCCGCGGTGGCGGTCAGAAGTTCCGCGTGGGTGCGACCATTGGTTTGCAACGCAAAGATTATCAGATTTCTTTCGTTGAACCATGGTTCCTGAATCGCAAACTCGCGTTCGGGGTTGACCTCTTTTACAACGAAATCAATTACTACAGCGATCTGTACGACTACGGTGTGTTCGGCGGTCGATTGAGTCTGACCAAACAGCTCCCGTTTAACCTCGTGGGCAGCGTGGCCTATACATTGGAAAATATCTCGCTGGACAATGTCTCAGAGCGGGCCCCTATCGTTATCCAACGCGAAGATCCGCACCAACTCATCTCGATGGCCAGTGCTTCGCTGGCCATTGACACGCGAAACAGCGCGATCGAACCAAACCGCGGGCAGCGGACAGAAGTCCTGGTCGATCTGGCGGGCGGACCCCTGGGAATGGACGCCGACTTTTACAAATGGGAGGTGCGCTCGAGTTGGTTTTTCCCCGGCTTTTTCGAAGGTCATACCTGGGAGTTGGTCGGGCGCACGGGTGTGGCCGAACCTTACGGAGACAGCAACACGGTTCCTCTTTATTTCCGCTACTTTTTGGGTGGCGTGAACACGCTGCGCGGTTACAAATATCGTTCCGTCGGGCCGTACCTCGAAGGCGAACCGATTGGCGGCAACACCTTCTGGTTCGGATCGGTGGATTACACCATCCCGATTATCGAGCGGCTGAAATTTGCCATCTTCTACGACATTGGTAATGTGTATCTCAGATCGTATGATTACCATCTCTCGGACTACTTTGATAACTGGGGTGTCGGTATCCGCCTGAACATCCCCCGGCTTGGTCCGTTGCGCTTGGATTATGGTATTCCGATTACCCACAGCAGCGACGTCAGCGGCAACGGAAAGTTCCAGTTTAGCGTTGGTTTCACTCGCGATTATTAAAAACAACAGACATGAAGAAATTGATTTCACTTTTTAGCAAAAGCCTCCTCGCCGGTTCTCTCGCCACGGTCATGGTTCACGCGCAGGGCGCGAAGTTCGCCATTGTGGACATGAAAAAGGCCTTCGACAGCTATTACAAAACGAAGCAGGCGGAAGGACAAATTAAAGACCGGGCGGCAGATTCCGACAAGGTCTACAAAGGCATGATCGAGGATTACAAGAAGGCCAACGAGGACTACAAAAAGTTGGTCGAGCAGAGTAATGACCAGGCTCTCGCGGGCGAAGAACGAGACAAGCGCAAGAAATCGGCCGAAACCAAGTTGATCGAATTGCAGGAAATCGAAAAAAGCGTCAAACAATTCGAGGCGCAGGCCCGGACGAGCATCGGCGAAATGGAAAAGCGCATGCGCGACAAGATTGTCGGGGAAATTCGAGACGTGGTGAACAATATGGCGCGTACCGGCGGTTACACACTCGTCTTCGACACTGCGGCCGTCACCGCTTACCAAACGCCCTTTATTCTTTTCAACAATGGCGAGAATGATCTGACGGACGCAGTCGTGAAAGAGATCAACGCCAGCGCACCAGCCGGAGCTCTTTTGAATCCCGTGGACACGGCGAAACCGGCACCCGCGGGAAAAAAATAACCCAGTTCATCTTTCGTTAATCCCGGCGTCGCTGAAGCAACGCCGGGAATTTTTTTCCCGAGATTCGGTTCAGGTTCTTGAACATTCACACAGTTGGTGACTGTACGGAGATTTCTCCACTTGGATTTGCGGAAGGCTCCCCGATTGAGACAGGGAGGAAGGTTAAGCTACTCTGCTCAACGATGAGACCGACGGTTTGGTGCGGGAGGTCGCATGAGTAAATCGATTGGCCTGCTTCAGGAGGATGGAAGGAGTATGCAGATTTGAGTATGCAGATTTCTGTGCGCGAATGGTGAAACGCTCCGCCCCCTGCCCCGCGCTTCTGCCAACTTAGGGTGATTTCACAGCAATTCTTAGCTTGTGAAGCAAGCGAGTTTATGAGCAACTCGTTACTGGGACACAAAAAATGCTGTGGATGATTTACTGGAACAGTTTCCAAAGGAAATCGCACTAAAGGATGGTTCCAACTGCGTGGTCCGGCCGCTGCAAAGCACTGACGAAGAGAGTTTTTATCGATTTTTCCAGACCATTCCGGAACAGGAACGGCTCTTCATCAAGCACCGGGTGGCAGATCGGGCTGTAATTCGTGATTGGTGTCAGAATATCGATCATGGCCGGAACCTGGCGCTGCTCGCCTTTTCATCGAGCGGCCAGATCATTGGAGATGCCACCTTGCATCAGCAGCTTGGCGGATGGCGGCGGCATATCGGCCGCGTCAGTGTGCTGGTCCATCCAAAATTTCGTGGACAAGGTCTCGCGCGCAACCTTATCACTGAATTGATTGAACTCGCTTCGCAAGCGGGTCTCTCGAAGGTAGAGGCTGAATTCATCGGTGAGCAAAAGCCTGGCATTCGACTATTTGAGATGCTGGGATTTGCCCCCCTGGTTACTCTGTCCAATTACGTCCGGGACATGGAAGCGGCGGACCACGATTATATTCTGATGGGCCTGGATCTGAAGACTGACGAGGAATATGCGGGCGTGGGTTAACTGGCAGATTTAACAGACTCGACCGACCGCGCTCCCGTTTTAGGTTGGCGGGAACGATGAAGCCCGCCAAACGGCTCCTTGAACCGCACGAACGGATCGCTGAAGTCCTGTTCGGCCTGATCATGGTCCTGACTTTCACCGGTTCTCTCAGCGTGGCGGAAGCCGGACGGGACGACGTCCGCGCGATGTTGATCGGCGCGCTGGGGTGCAATATCGCATGGGGAATCATCGATGGCGTTTTGTACTTGATGGGCTGCCTCGCGGAAAAGGGCGCGCATCTCAAAACACTTCACTTCGTGCGGGCAGCTCCCGAAGCCGCAACTGCTCACCGACTCATTGCAGCGGCACTTCCCGCGCCCATCGCCGCGATCCTTGATCCGGCCGATTTGGAGAAGTTCCGTTTACGGCTTAACGAATTACCAGAACCAGGTAAATCCGCCCGCCTCGAAAAACGCGAGTGGCTTGGCGCAGTAGCAGTATTCCTGTGGGTGTTCCTGACGACATTTCCCGTGGCGCTGCCCTTCATGTTCATGGATCAGGTTCATCGGGCGGAGCGTCTTTCAAATCTGATTGCAATCCTGATGCTTTTTGTCACTGGATTTGCGTATGGTCGATTCGTTGGGCGTTCACCCTGGCTTTTGGGACTTTCCATGGTCGGATTGGGAATCGTACTGGTCGGGCTCACGATCGCATTGGGAGGATAAACCATGTGTTGGATTCTCGGTATTCTCTTTCTCCTGTCTCAGCCTTTCATGGCCGGACAAACAAACAGCCCTGCCCTGAGCCTGGAACCCGAACGTCAAAACTGGACCGGATCTGCTTCAGTATACACGTACATCGTTCCGGACGGCCGCGATTACGCACAACCAACGATTACGGCAGACCATGGTGCCCTCCGTTTGGAAACTCGCTACAACTACGAAGCCCTTGATACAGGATCTGTTTGGCTCGGCTACAATTACAGTGGCGGTGACAGCCTGGCCTGGGAGTTCACCCCGATGCTTGGGGGTGCTTTTGGCCGAACGGCCGGCCTCGCACCCGGCTACAAAGCGTCGTTGAGTTGGTGGAAGCTCGAACTTTATAGCGAGGGCGAATACTTCATCGACACGGGCGATCCAAGCGGCAGTTTCTTTTACAACTGGTCTGAATTAACAATTTCCCCCTGGCACTGGGTTCGCCTCGGCACCGTAACTCAGCGCACGCGCGCGTATGACAGCGACCGAGACATTCAACGCGGCTTGCTCGTTGGCTTCTCATATAAAAGGCTGTCGGTGACCGGCTATGTTTTCAACTCGGACGAAAGCGAACCGATCTGGGCTCTGGCGGTTAGTGTGGAGTTTTGAATCTCGTCTCGACACATCATCGCTCGACTCCACGCCCGGTGCGTGCGAGCTTCGCGCATGGATTTGACGCCTACGGAGGCGCCGCTTTGGAGTGAAGACGTGCGCATCCGCTCTTATGACGTGGATGCTTCGCGCCGCGCGACAAGCCTCAGTCTTTTCCGCTATTTTCTGGAGGCAGCATGGAATCATGCAGAAACGTTGGGGGTGGGGTATAACTTTTTGCGCGATCAGGGGAAGTTTTGGGTGTTGTCGCGGCTCTGCTTTGAGGCGCAGCATTATCCGGAATGGGGCGCCCGTTCGATCCTCAAAACGTGGCCGCGCGGGATCAGTTCGGTCTTTGCTTTGCGCGACTTTGAATTTAACGACGAAACCGGAAGTCGATCCGCCGCCGGATCCAGTTCCTGGCTCGTCGTGGACTCAGTATCAAAACGTCCCCAGCGTCTCCACAGAATCATGCCAATGTTCGCAGCATTGGGAGGCAAAGCGGCATTGGGGCGAGATCCCGAAAAACTGGAGGAGAATCACACGTGGGACAGCGAGTCGACCGTTATCGTTCATTACACAGATATCGATGTGAATCGCCATGTCAACAGCGCCCGATATATTGGTTGGATACTCGACAGTTACCCGACTGGCCATCACCTCCAGCACTCCCTCGCCATGCTCGAAATAAACTACCTGAACGAAGCGCTCGAGGGGGAGCAATTAACCGTTCGCACGCATGAAATAGCCAAACGGGCATACCTTCACTCGCTAATCAAGCCGAACGGCCCTGAAGTCTGCCGGGCGCGCTTGGAGTGGAAGAGCAATTGATCGGTTTGGCTCCGTGCGGGACGAGGGGGATCAGCCGGTAGTTGTTCCGAAAAAGGCACCGATCGCTGCGGTTGCCGCCATGGCCAGGGCGCCCCAGAATGTAACACGCGCTGCTCCGATCCAGGGTGAGGCGCCTCCTACACGCGCCGCGAACGCACCCAGGATGCCCAGACACACCAGAGAAACTGCAGAAACGATCAGGCCGACGCCTGCGCGTGGTGCGAGGAGGATAGTCGCTATGGGCAAAGCTGCGCCGACGGCAAAAGTCGCAGCCGAGGCCAGGGCAGCTTGAATTGGCCGTGCGGTGAGGGTCTCAGACAAACCAAGTTCCTCTCTCGCGTGTGCGGCAAGGGCGCCGTGTTCCATCAGCTTGAGCGCTACGGTTCGCGCCAACTCCGGATCGAGCCCGCGCTTCACATAAATCCCGGTAAGCTCGTCCTCTTCGGCACCGCGTTGCGTCTCAAGTTCGTGACGTTCCCGAGCGAGGTCAGCTTGCTCGGTGTCGGCCTGCGAACTGACGGAAACATACTCCCCAGCCGCCATCGAGAGGGCTCCGGCGACCAGGCCGGCGATACCCGCAAGCAAAATCTCCTTCCTTCCCGTATTTGCTGCCGCTACACCGGCAACAAGGCTTGCGGTCGAAACAATCCCGTCGTTCGCCCCCAAAACCGCCGCGCGAAGCCACCCAATTCTCTCCGTGCGATGCTGTTCCCCATGTCGCATAAATACAGTCGCGGCACGCATTGCTCTCCGCAATCAGCGCCTCTGCAACATTCCTGTTTCAGGCCGATTCATTCTATTCCGAAATTGCCGAAGATCGCTCTTTTTGGAGGGAGACAGCGGCCGAACCTGATCGTCAGGAAAGTTTACGCTTTCGTCGCTGTGCCCTTCGGCATCCCCGACCCGAAAAGCGGAAAAAAAGGCCTGTTGTTTGCCGAAGAGCGACGAGCCCAAGCCCGGGCACGACAGCCCGTCACGGCTTCGCAGGCTGGCAACTCGGCTGCTAAAAGTAACTTGTCTGCTGACACGAAGATGATCTCGGCGCAACTCCATAAAGCTAATCTGACACGACATTCCCTCGCGAGGGGCGGCTTCACTTTGATTGAACTTCTCGTGGTCATCGCAATTATCGGAATGCTGGCGAGCATGATGCTTCCCGCGCTTTCCAAGGCGAAGGTGAGAACTCAGGGCGTTTCCTGCATGGGGAACGTCAAACAGATGGGTCTCGCGTGGCGTCTGTATGTGGAGGACAACAATGACCGCCTCTTCCCAGCTCTCGGTGAGACAAAAACAAATGATTGGGTTTGGGGGAACTACCTGACGCTCGAGATGCCATCGCTCGACGGAAATTGGAATGCCGATAAGTATCTCAAACAAAGCCCTCTCTGGTCGTACACCGGCAATTCTTTCGCGCTTTGGCGCTGCCCGGGAGATCGCAGCATGGCGCGAAACGCGTCCGGTCAAACGGTTTCCCGGATTCGCAGTGTCTCGATCAACAATTGGGTGGGAGGACCGCAATGGCCCTTGAGCAAGGACAATCCGTGGCGTGTTTATCGCAAGGCTTCCGAGATGAACAACCCTGGGCCCTCCGAAACTTTCGTATTTACCGATGAACGCGCCGACAGCATTGGCGATGGCTGTTTCCTGGTTGATATGGCCGGTTATGCGGACAACCCGGCCGCGGCGACCATGGCTGATTTTCCCGGCAGCTATCACAACGGCGCCGGCTCTTTTACTTTCGCGGACGGACGGGCTGAAGTGAAGAAATGGCGTGATGCTCGGACCACTCCCCCGTTGAATTACGCGCATGATATGGGCTTGAACGTCGCTTCGCCAAATAATCCCGACGTTTTCTGGCTGCAATTCCACAGTACTCGACCGACAACCTACTAAGGGTCAGTGCGTCATGAGATAGAAGATGATGTTGATCGCGAGTGGGTACGCGATGGGTTCGGAGTACTTGCGAAAATATTGATCGTTCTCGGCCTCGCGTTCCCATCCATCACTGACGTCGCTGTTATGGACCGCAAGGATCACAATGCGGCCGGCGCTGTGGAATATCGCGCGGACTGTCATGTCCTCTGAGCCCTCGCCGCGAAAGACGCGATGCGGCGGTGAAGTTGGGTCACCTGGTTCGAACTCTTCGTTCCAGAATTGCATCGTGGGCACGCGCAGCCGATACATCGCGCCACGCAAGTCGTAAATGCAACTGAATAGGGGATGAGTGGTATCCAGTGCGTGCCAGGAAGCGCCCGGTAAGACCCGTTGCATCTGCGTGGCAAAGCCGTCCCACTCCAGAGTGCCCCAGAAATCATTCACAAAGAGCGCGCCCCCTGAACTCAGATAACGTTTCAGATTACTGGCCTCATCATCGGTGAGCTGCATGTAACCTGCATGCTCCATGTAGAGCAGCGGGTAATTGAATAATTCGCGATCGGTGAGTTTGATCACGCGTCCCTCCGGGTCGGTGCGGACGGAGGTCAATTGCTGTAATCGCCACGAAAGATTCAGATCAGCGTCGGGATAATCAACCCACCATCCGAGGCGAGGGCCGAAGCCGCGGCCCGAACGAGCATACGGGTCATTTTGAAAAATTATTCGCGCGAAAGTAAACACGTCATGCGTGAAGGGTAGCGAATTGGTCCACTCGGGCAGACCGGCACTGTGGGAGAGAGTCTCGCGCGCGGTGCGAACTGTGTCCTCGTTGATGACGTTGCCGCCTTCGATGCGAATCCATTTGCCGGCACGTGCACCCGGCAGGGAGGGAAGCGGGGCCTGCGCAAACAAACTGGAGAGGAGCGAAAAGGCCGACTAACAGCAAAGGGCGACCCTTGCGAGCCGCCCAAAGACGTGAGGGCAAACCAACGCAAAACCCATACACGCCTTTTTATCTTACCTCCAAGCGTCGGCAAGTTGATTGGGAAAAACCTGAAACGAGGGGCAGGGTCGGCAAATTCCCAGGATATGGTGGTCTCTGAGGCATCAACATGGGTTGAACTTTGAACCATTCGAGGGTTGTTTAAAGCGGGTTCAGATGGATGCAGTTACCAACGGCGGCGCCAGGGAAGAAGTGCCGAAGATTCAGCCAATTCGGCAGCCGCTTAATGTCACGGCGATTTCGGCGCTGGGTCTCTTCGTTCTGGCAGCTCTTTACACGCTCTATTTCGCCCGGGAATTTTTTCTGCCAGTCACACTCGCGTGGATGCTGAGCCTTTTGTTCAAACCAATTATCCGCGGCGGCTTGAAATTGCACATTCCGGAAGCGCTCAGCGCCGCGCTTCTCCTTTTGACCCTCGTTTGTTCCTTTATGGCCGCAATGCTCTTCCTTTCGGGACCGGCATCGGACTGGGTCAAGCGGGTGCCGGAAAGCATGGAAAAGGCTGAACAAAAAATACGAGGAATGCTCAGTTCGGCTCATGAACTCACCGAAGCGGCCCATCGGGTGGAGCAACTCGCGGATCAAACATCGGATGAAACGCCGAAGGTGGAACTCAAAAAACCGGGTCCTTTAAGCAGCGTACTGAGCCGGACAAAGGTGGCTCTTTTCATGGCCGCGGAAGTTTTTGTTCTCCTCTTCTTCTTTCTCGCGGCCGGCGACATCTTCACGCTGAAACTCATCCAGATTCTCCCGCGCCTCCGCGACAAGAAGCGCGCGGTGGAAATTGTGCGCGAAACCGAAAAAGGCATTTCGCAGTACCTCCTCTCGATGACGCTCGTCAACCTTTACGAAGGCATCGCCATCGGCACCGGCCTGGCGTTGTTGGGAATGCCCAATCCAGTGCTCTGGGGGGTCTTGGCCTTCTCGGCAAACTACGTTCCGTATCTCGGGGCGCTCTTTGCCGGCGGAATCATCACGACGGTTGCTCTCGTATCGTTCGATTCGCTCGGGAAAGCGCTCATCGCGCCCGCCATCTACTACGGCGTTAATTTCAGCGACAACTTTATCGCGCCTTACATCATGGGTCGGCGGCTGGTGCTTAACCCAGTGATTGTCTTTCTGGCCATCGTATTTTGGGGATGGATTTGGGGAATTCCCGGAGTCCTCATCGCTGTCCCGATGACCATGACGTGCAAAATCATCTGCGATCACATTCCTGTTCTCGCGCCATTCGGTGAATTCCTCGCGGCGCCACGCAGTGAAAAGACCGCGGCAACCGAGGTGCTCAAGCCTGAATCTGCTCCGAGCACCGCGCACGCATGATCGATGGCGAGTGTTAGATCTTCCCGTACGTCTCTTCGACCACCTTGCGGAAAGTGTTCTCCGCAACGTTGACGATACCAATTTCGCGTTTCGCGTTGTCTTCGGAATCGCTGGCATGCGCGGCGTTGACCATGATCGAGGACCCGAACTCACGGCGAATCGATCCAGGCGGCGCTTTGGAAGGATCGGTGGGCCCAAGGACGTCCCGAATTTTCCGCACCGCTTCGGTACCTTCGTAAACAATGGCGATACACTTTTCAGTTCCCGGCTGCTGCATCATCGTTTCGTCGCAATCGGCCGGGCTGCGACCGGCCATGAACCGAACGATATTGTTGAACTGGTCATCGCCATAAAGCGGACCAAGAATTTGGCCGAGGTTCTTCGCCTCAGCAGCGGGAACGGAAAAACCGAACTCTTTTTCAAGGGCTGCTTTGGCTTTTGACGCAACAACGTCCACGAGCTTGGTTCGGAGGATTTCCTTTACCGGTCCGTAAAACTCGACTGCCTGTGCGACGCTCATGCGATGAACCTTGATTCCCACGATGTAAAGGCCGGTGCGGGAAAAGAAATCGATCACGTTACCAGGGCGGCCGGTGGGGAATCGGAAATTATCCGGCTTAATTAAGACGAGGGTGCGCTGCGGCTTTTCGTTCGGATCGTACGTAATGGTATTAGTCACAATCCCCCCGTCTGAATCGGAGTATCGAGCCCAAAGCTTCGCTTTGAGCTGGGCTTCTTCAGCGTTGGGGGCGGCGAGGACTGCCGGCTCGAAATAACGAACGTTGTCGTTGTCGTCCAGAATCAGGTCACCATAAGTATCGCGGATGGTTTCGCCCCCGCGGCGATGGGCGCTGATGTTGCCGATGACGGCGCGCGTCTTCCGCACTGCGTCCTCTCCTTTGAATAGAAGCATCATCACGCGACGACGTTTCTGCGACTTTGGATCGGGAGAAAGATTCTGGATAATGTAATCGCGAAGGAGTTCCTGAATGCGACGGTCCTGAGGGTCGTTCGCTGAAACAATCGCCTTGGAATACTCGTTAACCAACTCCTGGCTGGGGCCAAACATCCGAGCGCCGACCAGATCAAGGCCGGTCCGGGTAATCAAACGTGCCAAAATTCCGCCCGTGCGAGATTTGTGCAACGAGTATGGTGTAATAATTACGTATGCAAGTTCCTGAGACATATTGAATTACGCAGCCGGAGCGGCTTTTTCAGACGCTGGAGCTGTGGTAGCAGCCTTTCCGCCCAGAATCTTGAACATGACCACCCCACAGGTAGGGCACTTCCCCTTGATCGCTTTCCGCCCGTTCTTCATCAATTCCTCGACGGCGTCGGCGATCTCCTTTTTCGCTTTGCATTTAACGCAATATCCTTCTGGCATATGGACTCCTCAGAATACGCTTACGCGACTGCGCAGTCCAAACACCTTACGGGTCGCCTGAAAGGCCCGTCAACAGCGAAAGAACAGTTTAGTATACAACAAATTGAAATCCAGACATTTACAACGGTTTTCGACCTATTCAGAAATCGGTAACTGTATCGCCTGAACATACCGCTCGCGCGGTTGCCCGAACATCGTTGCAATACCAAGGTGAAAGGCAAAATAGGCGAGTTTATAGAAGCGCAAAGTCGCTTCGCACCAACTTAGACCGGCGGTATTCAACTCGCCACGAAAGGCTGATTCCGCAGATCCGTTTATTTCCCATTCGATCAAAGTACCGGCGATGTCCCACAAAATGGATTGTTCACCCACGGTTGTATGGTCCAGATCGTGCCCCCAAACATCAGTTTTGATCAACCGTTCGCCGCTGATAAGCCATTCGTGCGGAGCGATTCGCCCATCGCCATACGAGGGCAACTCCTCTGGAGCAGTTGCTGCGCTTGCAATGCTGGCGGCACGATTCCTCGCCTCTGGCCCGAACGCCTCTTCCACATTGTAGAGAGTCATTTCCCGCAGGCGCTCAAAGTTCTCGCGGTGAATCCCGGATACTTTGGACGAGTCGAGAAGGTAACGCGCGACGGCGCGGGCGCGGTGCAGATTGAGATCTGCTTTCGTCGCCGGCCGGGCGTCCACCCAATCTGTCGCAATGAACCCGGAGGAAATCTCCACGGGTAACTGGCACCACCCCATGCGCGCCAATCGGCGCTGTCGATGGAGCGCTTGCTCAGACAGAGTCCAACCGCCCGGGCCCAAACCGAGCCCTGAAAATTTCCAAAGAAGGGCGCGACCGTTCGCCGCGCGAAAAAGAAATTTCGCGCGTTCCATTTGCGGCATTGCCGGAAGCCGGGCGCAATCGGGCAATAGCAAGCGCCATTGTCCGCCACTCAAATCATGGGATGTAACCACGGAAGAGTTAAGCAATTCCTCAGTGCGCCACCGAAGTTTCTCCTGCAAATCGCCGAAACCGCGGAAGACCGTTTTTGGCGTGTTCGCCCAGAGATCTCGCAGCTCTTCGGAAGCGGCGCTGCCAGGGGGTTGGTCGTGGCCGGGAAAAATCGTGACGTCCCCTGCCCCACCTGCGCGTAACGCGGTTATGACCGACGCAATGGATGATCCGGAAAGGCCCGGCCCTTCATCAACTACGATGGCGTGTTCGAAGCGCTCCGGCATTTGAATCGATACTTCACGCCGGAAAGGATGACCTCCTGGCCGCACTGTGATGCGCTTTGGATTTTTTCCGCCCCGGCGCAGACGTGCTGCAACCAAGGCGGAAAGGCTTGTCCCGATGCTTCGAAGGCCTACGACCAGGGTGCGGCATGACTCGGCATTTTGGCGAAGCCAGGCTTCAGTCGCCTTCAAGTACTGCTCCGGAAGTAGGCTGTAAAAGGCAAAGCCTTCAGGAACTTTGATTCGAAGCGAAGTTTCTGGAACGAAAGGTTCCCAGGCAGACACTGCCTCACCGGCGTGCAGGGCGAGAAAGGCATCTGCCGCGTTGTCTGTGGCGCACCGTGCTTCTTCGTCGTTTCGACCGGTGTCGGCGATGGCCTGCTCGACCTCGCCGCACAGAATCAGAAGATCACGGGCTGCATCGAGGCTGCGCGCGGCGGCCAATCTCGCGAATGCCGCACGAATCTCCGCAGGTGACGCGGTAAAGGAGGGATCGCCGTAAACAAGCACGAACGCTCAGTACCATTTCCGGTTCCGCACTTCAACACCGCGGTCCGTCCCGACCTGCCGACGAAAAGAGCTCAAATCGCTGAGAGAATTATCCTGATTCCGGAAGTGATACGGATAAACGATTCGGGGTGCAAAGTCGCGAACGATCCCCGCGGCCTGGCTGACTGTCATGGTATAGGGAACGTTGATGCAGACGAAAGCCACGTCGATGTTCGCCAGGGTTTTCATCTCGGTAACCGCGCCCGTATCTCCCGTCATGTAAAGCCGCTTGCCACCCAGCGTCAGGACGTAACCATTGCCGCTCCCCTTAGGGTGGTTGGAATTATAAGCGGGGACCGCGTCGATCTGAATATTCAGGGTGTTCGTCCCTGCGCCATTCGTCAGCACAGTCGTGTTGGTCTTTAATTGTGTACTGAGCGCGTTGTAAACCGCACGTGGGGCAATAATGACAGTGCTGCCATTAGTCTTTCGGACGGCAGAAATTGTGCCGGAATCGAAATGATCACCATGATCGTGACTCACGAGGATCAAATCGGCGCGCGGAAAATCTTTGTAGAGCGTCGCGCCACCGACCGGATCGTTGTAAATCATCAAACCGTTCCAACTCATCACAAAGCTGGCGTGGTTCACAGGATGGATTGTGAGATTGCCGTTATCCGTGGGTAGAATATCGCCCGTTAGCACATTCGTTCCTTCAACCGCGAGCGCGCGATAAAACGCCGCATCTCGATAGGAAGCGCCGGTATCCACGAAGTCCGTAGCGGCGGCCTTTGATGTGATGAGCCCTTCCCACGTTCCAGCATTGGTACTTCGCTCCAAAGTCAGATAAGGGCTCGTCGCGTTGGTCATCCGTATGGTCACGTCGCGGTTGGTGGCCATCTGGATCAAGTTCACCCGAAGTGTCTCCTGCGCCCCGCATCTCAATAAGCAGCAAAACGCCGCCAGAAGGATGATGTTCCTCATGATCAAGCCACCTTATCAGAATTGCCGCCGGGCGGAAGAGCGTTTCAGCTTTTCACGCAATGAGCTTTTGTCCTTGCGGATGACAATTGAGTCATCGAGTAATGTTCCCGGATGTCCTCCTCGAGGGATCAAGCATCAGGAGCAGCCGGTTGGTTCGCGACCACGCACTGGAGCGTGGTGACCAGTGCGAAGGATGGGAGTTCCTCAGCGGGAAGGGCAGCGTTGGAACGGTTGTGCCAGACGTATTGGCTGCCTCTGTATTCGTACATCCGACGCGAAGGGTACGATTCGGTGGAGGCACAGGACTTGACTCAGGACTTCTTCGCACAATTGCTCGGACGCGAATATCTGCAGCGAGCGGAGCGGCAGTTCGGCAAATTTCGCTCCTTTCTACTGGCTTACTTAAAAAATTTTCTTTTTGGCCAAAAGCGGCGTGCGGCGGCGCAGAAGCGCGGGGGAGGTAAAAGTGTGATTTCGCTGGATGAGACGGTTTGCGAGGGAGGATATCTTCTGGAACCGGTGGACGAACTTACGCCGGACCAGGTATTTGAACGGCGCTGGGCCCAGACCGTGATGCAAAACGCGCTGAATCGTTTGGGCGTGGAATTTCAGGCGCGCGGCCAAACTTCACTTTTTTCGCGGTTGCAGAACTATCAGCCTCACGAGCCAGGCGGTCCTTCCTATGCTGAGATCGGCGAGGAATTTGGACTAACTGAAGCGGCGGTAAAATCCGCGGTGCAGCGGATGCGCCAGAGGCATCGCGAATTGCTGCGCGAGGAGATCGCGCAGACGGTCACGCGGCCGGAAGAAATCGAAGAGGAACTTCGACATTTCAAGTCTTTGTTAGGCGGCAGCCGTGAATGATTGCACGGTATTTGTGACCGCAATGTTCCGCCTTCAAGACTTTTTTCGGAAGATTCGCTACTTTCTCTCAGAAATAGGCATGTAGACCGACGAGAGCACCGTGCCCGGATCAAGGTACGATCCAGGCGCGAGCTCAAACAACGAACATGTCTATGAAATCAAAAGCTACTTTTCTCGGGCGAACTCAAAGAATCTTCGCCGCTCTTTTCGCGCTCGGCGCAACTCTAAGTCTGGAGGCACAGTGCCCTGGATTTGAACTGGCTTCCGGTCTGATCTTTCCTACCGGAATCACGCAATCTAACCGACGCAACTTGCTCATTGGGGAACGAGGGACCGGCGCAGCCGGATCCGGACGTGTTTCGATCGTTGATTTGGCCGGCCATCGGCGAACTTTGTTGACCGGTTTGCCTTCCGGAATCGCAGATGTCGGTGACCCTTCGGGGCCAATGGGAGTTTTCATGATAGGCCGCACTTTGTATCTCGCCATTGGCACCGGGGACGTTGGAATCGCCGGACCATTACCCGGAACGACGTTGGTTAATCCGAACGGGCCGTCCTCACCGATTTTCAGTTCTGTCCTGGCGATTCATTTTAGCGAGAGCGTCGAGGAGCGAACGGAAGGTTTCACGTTAACTTCGACTGACCAGCAGAAGCTGGCTAATCACGAACAGGTGTCTCTGACGAATGCCAAAGGGGACAAGGCTCGCGTCGAGTTGATCGCCAATTTTCCGGATTACACTCCCAATCCGCTGCCGCCGGTGCCCGCCAATATCCGCTTGTCGAACCCGTTCGACCTGGTCGTAGCCGGGGATCAAGCTTTTGTCACAGATGGCGGAGGAAACATGGTCCGTGAGATTGACCTGCCGACTGGCACATCCTCCACAGTGGTGACGTTCCCTGCGATTCCGAACCCTTTCTTCAACCCCGCGCCACCGCCCCCGAGCATCGGAGGTCCGTTCATAGAGGCTGTTCCGACTGGCATCCGTTATCACAACGGCCAGCTGCTGGTGACGCTTTTTCGCGGCGTGCCCTTTGCGGCGGGGAGTTCGCAAGTGCAAGTGATCGATCCACGAACTGGCGCGCAATGGCCGCTGATCACCGGCTTGAAAACGGCGATAGATATTATCCCCGTCCCGCAACGGAACGTTACGCAGTACCTCGTGTTGGAACATGCATCGACCGGCTTCTTCTTCGCGAGCCCCGGCCTCCTGCTCGGATTCGAAAGTCCAGATTCCGGACCGGGCACGGTCTCCGGCTGTCTGAACCGGCCAACCTCAATGACGCTCGATGAACGGTCCGGGACGATATACGCGACCGAGTACGCCGGACGAGTAGTGGGAATTCCTCTGCCGCAGTAACGCCCGTGAAAATCTGGTTAAAGTCGCTTAAGCAGCTCGGACTCGCGGCGTTGCTCGGCTGGAATGCCGGGCTTCCCGTGCGGGCGCAAAACTCGTACGTCAATTTTGAAGGAAAGCAGACTAATCCTCTGCGTCTTTCGCAGGATGGGACGCGTTTGTTTGCCGTCAACACGCCCGACGCGCGAGTTTCCGTGTTTGATGTTTCGAATGCATCAGCACCGAGGCTCATCGCTGAAATTCCGGTGGGGGTTGAGCCGGTCTCAGTGAATCCCACTTCGAATGACGAGGCGTGGGTGGTGAATGAAGTGTCGGACAGCGTGAGCGTGGTTTCGGTTTCGCGCGGCATCGTGACAGACACGATTCAGGCGAAGGATGAACCGGTGGACGTGGTCTTCGCCGCGGGGCGGGCATTCGTCAGTTGTTCACGCAACAATCTCATTCGGGTGCTTGATGTGAAAACGCACGAGGAACTGGCGGCCATTCCACTGCTTGGACATAATCCTCGAGCACTGGCAATCAGCCCGAACGGGAGCAAAGTTTACGCGGCCTTCGCACTTTCAGGGAATCGCACCACGCTCATCCCCAAGACGCAAGCCCCGGGTCAGCCGATGCCGGCGAATATCACCAATAAACCTCCACAAGTTGGCTTGCTTGTCGATGCCACGGATCCGGCGTGGTCGAACATCATTAAATTTACCATGCCGGATAACGACGTGGTCGAGATCGACGCCCACTCCCTTACCGTGTCGCGTTACTTCTCGCGTGTGGGAACGGTCAACCTTGGTCTGGCAGTGAGCCCATTAAACGGTGATCTGTTTGTAGCGAATACCGATGCGCGCAACCTGGTGCGGTTCGAACCAAACGTGCGGGGCCACGTGGTCGATAGCCGTATTACGCGCATCGACATCTCGAACGGGGAGGCGAACCCGGTGGACCTGAATGCGGGATTCGATTACACGACGTTTCCGAATCTGCTCGCCCTGAATACGGCGTTAGCTCAGCCCACAGCGACGATCTTCCATCCGAGCGGCCGGTTTCTCTATGTGGCCGCGTACGGATCAGACCGCATCGGTCGAGTGGATACCAACGGCACCGTCGTTGCCCGGATTGATGTCGGTTCGTTCAACGGAACAAGCGTTAATCCGCGGACAAAGCGTGGGCCGCGTGGCCTGGCCTTGAACGCCGCGGCGGAACGTCTTTACGTTCTGAATCGAATCGCCAACACACTCGCGGTGATCGATACCTCTAACGACACAATGATGAGCGAAATTTCAGTCGGCACCTTCGATCCAACACCCGTGTTCATTCGCGAAGGCCGAGGATTTCTTTACGACGCGAAGCTTTCGGGAAATGGGACGATGTCCTGTTCGTCATGTCATGTGGATGGGGAAATGGACATGCTCGCCTGGGACCTGGGTGATCCATTGGGAAAGATGGAAACCGTTACAGTCAACACGTACGGCGGTGCCACCTACACCACGAATAGACATCCTATGAAGGGACCGATGATGACACAGACGTTGCGCGGGTTGAAAGGCTTGGAACCGCTACACTGGCGCGGTGATCGATCCAGCTTTCTGGCATTCAACGGCGCATTCAACACACTGCTCGGCGGAACAAACCTGAGCACTCCCGATATGCTGGCGTACCGCGATTTTGTGAACAGCATTGTTTTTCAGCCGAATCCCAATCAGAAGCTGGATCGCACTTTGCCCGCAGAATTCGGCGGCGCGAAGCCACTGACTGGCAAAGATCTCTATCAAAACTACGTGTTTGATGACCGTTTTGGGGTGCGATGCATTACCTGCCATAAACAAACAGCCGGGCAGGACCTCCCAGCCGGCAATGGTTCAGTGCGACAGATTATGGCAGATCTTCGACTGGATGACTCGCAGCACGTCAAAGTGCCGCACTTGCGCAACCTCTACCAGAAGATCGGCTTCACGAATACACCGGGCGCAATCAGCATCTCAGGCTATGGGTACAGCCATGATGGACGTGATTCGACGCTGTTTGAACATTTTATCGCGCCGCGCTTTCGCGGATTGACGAACGACAACGCGGGGGTCAACACGATCAAATCGAACCTGGTTGCGCTGCTCCTCTGTTTCGATACCGGCACCGCTCCCGCGGTTGGGTATGCCCGAACGATTACAGCAATGAATGCCAGCAGCATTGTTGTCTCCAACGATTGGTCGCTGCTTGAGCGTCAGGCATCGACCCGTTTCCGGGACAGTTTCATTCTGGAAGGGTCAGTAACGAATATCAGCCTGGTGGTGAAAGGAACGATTGATGGCCAGCGTCGCAGTCTTCTGTTTCGTGCGGCGACAACGAATTACCTCACCGACAAAACGGGTGTCGGGCCATTTACCCGCGAAGAGCTAACGGCGAAAATTCTGGCGGGGGACACTCTAACGGTTATGGGCGTGCCGCTTGCATCCGGCGAACGAATGGGACTGGATCGCACCCTCAGCGGCGCGTTCGATGGTGATAAGGCAGCGCCTGTTCTCTCAGCGATACCGTCGGAGAGCGGAATCGCGGTCACGTGGCCTCTGAATTCCTCCAGCGGCGTTTTGGAGGCGAGCGATGATTTAGTCGAATCGGAGTGGACCACCGCGAAAACGATTCCGCTCGTAGTCGAGGACCACTTTAGTGCGACATTTCCGATTGATAAACAGAATCGCTTTTACCGGTTGCGAGTGCTTCCATAACGGCAACCCGCCTGACAGCCATGCCGTTAAAATCTTGTGCGGAGTGTGGAACTGCTTTGCCAGAATATTGGCCGAAGGGATTGTGCGCTCAATGCGCGATTGAGGGCGCGCTCAAAATGTCCCATGCCACCAGCCAGGTGTTGGCAGACCAGACTCTCGTGGTTCAGGGCGGGCAATCGGTCGAAACAAACTCCCGCGCAAAACCTGGATCATTTGGTGATTATGACCTCATCGAGGAAGTCGCCCGGGGTGGAATGGGCGTCGTTTACAAAGCCAGCCAGATCAGCCTCGGACGGATCGTAGCGGTCAAGGTCATCCTCGCCGGCGCGCATGCGGGCAGGGAGTTCGTTCAACGGTTCCGCGCCGAAGCGGCTGCGGCGGCGATCCTGCAACATCCGAACATCGTGGCGATCCACGACGTTGGTGTTCAAGATGGCCAGCATTTTTTCTCGATGGATTTTGTCGAGGGGCAGAACCTGGCTCAACTGGTCGGCCAGCAACCGCTGCCCGCCGCCAAAGCTGCCCGTTACGTTCAAGTGATTGCCCAGGCGATTCACTACGCCCACGAGCGCGGGATTCTTCATCGGGACCTCAAACCGTCGAACATCCTGATCGAGGCGGCGACGGATCAACCGCGAATCACTGACTTCGGTCTGGCCAAGCGCCTGAACGGAGAATCCAGCCTGACGATGAGCGGTCAGTTGCTCGGTTCGCCGAATTTCATGCCGCCCGAGCAGGCCGGCGGCGGCCGCTCGCGAGTAGGAGTACCGAGTGATGTCTACGCGCTGGGAGGAATTCTTTATTTCCTGCTGACGGCGCGTTCTCCGTTTCAGGGCGACTCGCTGGAACACATCATTTGGCAGGTGATTCATGCTGAACCGATCTCACCGCGCCTGCTCAACCCGGCGATCCCTCGCGACTTGGAAACAATCACACTAAAGTGTCTGGAGAAGGAACCGGCGCGCCGCTACCAGACCGCGGCGGAGCTGGCTCGGGAACTCGGCCGGGTGCTCTCTCAAGAACCGATTCATGCGAGGCCAGCCGGTCCGGCGGAAAAAGCGTGGCGTTGGTGCCAGCGCAAACCGGCTTTGGCCAGCGCACTCGGTTTCGCTTTTGCGGCGCTGGCCACAGGACTCACGATGGCCTCCTGGCAATGGCTGCGCGCAGAGCAAGAGCGATCCACGACCAAGCACTTGCTGTATGTCGCGAAGATGAATCTCACCCAATCCGCGTGGGAACAAAATCACATCAGCCGCGCCCGCCAGATTCTGGAAGAAACAGCCTCCGACGCGAAAAAAGGTTTCGAATGGTACTATTGGCAACGCCGGTTGCATCTTAGCGAGAAACAATTGCGGGGACATCTCGATGGAGTGCTCTCAGTCGCTTTTTCTCCCGATGGGAAGCAATTGGTATCAGCGAGCGCGGATCGGACAGGAAAAATCTGGGACGTTGCAACGGGGAGAGATCTGTTGTCGCTCAAGGGGCACAACGATGATGTGAGGAGCGTTGTCTGGTCGGAGGATGGAAAAACCGTCGCGACGGGCAGTTTTGATGGAACTGCCAAAACCTGGAACGCGTTGAATGGAAAAATGCAGCGATCGTTCACTGGCCACGATTCTGGCGTTTTCGCCGTTGCGTTCTCATTGGACGCACGGCGGTTGGTTACGGGCAGCCGCGATAAGACGGCGAGAATCTGGGACGTCGCCACGGGCGAACCTCTAGTCACGTTGCCACACGCCGGTGTGGTTTGGGCCGTTGCATTTTCTCCGGACGGCACCCGCGTCGTCACCGCGAGTTGGGACGGAACCGCGGTTGTGTGGGACGCCTTTACGGGAAAGAAATTGACATTGTTCAACGGGCATGACGGAGCCGTCTTGTCTGTCGCCTTTTCTCCCGATGGAGAACATATCGTCAGCGGCGGTGTTGATCGAACGGCGCGAATCTGGTCGGCACGCAACGGAAACGCGATCAACATTTTGAAAGGGCACACTCTGCCCGTCTTTTCAGTCGTTTATTCGCGGGACGGCGAGCGGATCGTTACAGCGGGCGATGATCAAACCGCCGGGGTTTGGAATACGAAGGGGGATCTTCTCTTCGTTAAGCGGCACGGCTCTCGCATCAGCTCGGCGGCCATTTCTCCCAACGGTCAGGAAGTGGTGACTGCCGGAGGCGGGATTATATTTTCTCCAGATGGAATAGACCAGATTCACTCGGACAGTGGCGATCAAACAGTCCGCTTTTGGCCGCTGGAACGCGACGCCGAATCGCTTACCTTGCGTGGGCACGGCGCGGGCGTCTTTTGCTCGATCTTTTCTCCGGACGGCCGGCGAATTGCGACGAGTGGATTGGATCAAACGATCCGGATCTGGCAGGCGAAAACCGGCTGGCCGTTAAAGGTCTTCGAAGGACACAGTAACCTCGTCCGAACGATTGCTTTCTCCCCGGACGGGAAGCGGCTCGCTTCAATTTCCTGGGATAAAACGGTGAAGATCTGGGATGCGACCACCGGTGAGCTCATCCAATCGTTGCGCGGGCACGACGGGATGTTGATGTCCGTCGCCTTTTCCCCGGACGGACGTTGCGTTGCGAGTGCAGGCCAGGATGGTTTGGCCATAGTGTGGGATGTGGCGACCGGCCGGCAGTTGCTCACAATCGATGTCCGAGGATGGGTCTGGTGCGTTGCTTTCTCTCCGGACGGGAGCCGTATCGTCACGGCCAACGAAGATCGCGATGCCACCGCGAAGATTTGGAATGCAGCGACCGGCGAGGAGTTGCACGCGCTAAAAGGGCATCGATCGTACGTCATGGGAGCAGCATGGTCGCGCGACGGCAAACGAATCGTCACCGGCAGTTCGGACGGCACGGCGCGCGTCTGGGATGCCGGGACGGGCCGCTTCCTTTTTGCGCTCGAGGGGCATAGCGATCAGATCATTTCAGTTTGTTTTTCTCCCGATGGTCAAAGGATTCTTACGGGCAGCAAAGATAACACCGCCCGGCTTTGGGACGCGTCGATCGGCAAAGAACTTCTTACCCTAAAAGGACATTCCGGCTGGATTATCTCTGCCACTTTTTCGCCAGACGGAGAGCGAATTGTCACTGCCAGCACCGACAAGACTGCCAAGGTCTGGGATGCCGCGACGAAGGAACTGGTGGCTCGCTGGAACGACGAGGAGCAGACCGCTGCGAGGGAACTCGAACATGAACGCGCGGTCGCCCTCGCGCATTCCGCGTCCTCACTCACCAATCGTCCCGGAGCCATTACACAATGGCTGGTTCTCCTTCCAATCTACTTTGACGGAAAAGACGGCGTGCGCGCGTTGAAAACCGAGCAATTACCCGCGGAGAAGGATCTTCATCCGCGTTCTGGAGAGCTCGTTGATTTCGGATCAAAAAAAATGATTTGGCGTGAAATCAGAACGGAAGATCAAATTATAGATTTCAAGGAGATCACCGATGCGCCCCGTCGAGCGGAGTCCTGCCTTGCTTACGCAGTATCCTATATCCACAGCGACACAGGGCGGCGCGTCGTTCTTAAGGTCAGTAGCGATGATCAATCTCGGGTCTACCTCAATGGCGAGCTTATTTACGAGTCGCAGAGATCACGTTCACACCCTGGCGAGGAAGACACCGTTCCCGAAGTGGAGTTGAAATCAGGCGCGAACACTCTCGTGTTCAAGGTCGTAAATGAAATTGTCGATTGGCGCGGTTCGGTGAGAATTACGGACTCGTCTGGCCAAGCACTGGCAGGCGTGCAAATTTCAACTTCCATCCCACCGCATCGTTAGTTGATGCGGCTGGATAAACCTCCAACGAATCCTTTGCGGCTGGCCGAAGCCCCACATGGGATGCGGTTATCAAACCGTCCCACCGGAATAAACTTTCAGTTTTTTACGTGCCGTTGACCGGTACCCGGTCTAAAACAAACCTGATGAGTTTGGAGGATCATTTAGGAGATATCATCCGCAAAGCACGGACAGCGGCGGGCGTTTCGAAAGAAGTCGCGGCCGCGGCGGCGGGCTTGAGCGCCGGCGAACTGGAGCAATTGGAAGAAAACGGAAAGAGCAACAAGCCGATGGCGTTCGGAAAGCTGGCGCCGCTCGTCGGACTCAATGCGACCAAGCTCGAAGGAATCGCCAAGGGGTGGCTGCCCGCCCCGGTGGATGTTTCGCAATGGCGTGAGTTGCGGCAAATCACCACTACCCAGCGGATGAGTGTGAATTGCTATTTGGTCTGGGATGAAGTCACACGGGAAGCGGCGCTGTTCGATACAGGGTGGGATGTCGCGCCGATAGCGGCGCTGGTGGAGGAAAATCAGCTTCAACTCAAGCACCTGTTTCTGACGCACAGTCACGAGGATCACATCGCCGCGCTCGGTCCGATTCGGGAAAAGTTTCCGAAAATTCGCCTTCATTCGAACATTAAAGGCGCACCACCCGATCAGCGGAATCGTCAGAATGATTTCATTCATCTCGGCAGCCTGCGCATCACCAATCGCGAGACACCCGGCCACGCGGAAGACGGGGTGACCTACATTGTCGGCAATTTTCCTGAGGACGCGCCGAATGTTGCAATAGTTGGCGACTGCGTTTTCGCAGGATCGATCGGACGAGGTTTTGTTTCGACCGATCTGTTGAAGCAAAAAATCCGGGAGCAGATTTTTACGTTACCGGGCGAGACATTGATTTGTCCTGGGCACGGTCCGCTCACCACGGTGCAGCAGGAAAAAGAGAACAACCCCTTCTTCTGAGCTTTGGGTTTGATCGAAAATCGTTTATAATTCGGAGCGGATGAGGAAAGCAGCCGCCATTCTCGCTTGTGCGCTGCTGAATGTTTTTCCGCAGACGAATGAGCCGATCACCATTCCTGCGAAGCTGAACCACGGGCGGATCATCCTCACGGCGCGGATCGCGGATTCGAAGCCGCTCACCTTTCTGCTCGATTCCGCGTGCACCATCCCGACGTTGCATCCGGAATTAGTCGACGATTTGAAACTGAATCCATCAGGCCGCGTACGCATCAACGGAATCGCGGGCGAGGAACGCGCTCCGACTTACACGGGCGTGGTTTTTGACCTGGGCGGGGCCACCTATTCGCCTCGGCGAGTCGCGTCAGTTCCATCGGAACGTAATGAACGCAGGCGGCGCGACGGGGTGCTGGATGCGGGCTTCTTCAGGCGGTTTGTCATCGAAATCGTCCCCGACAGCGGATCCCTGCGCCTCTACGCATCGACCAATTTTGATTACACAGGCAACGGCACAATCGTCCCGTTCCGTTTCCGCGAGGAAATTCCGGTGGTGAAAGGCGCACTGGTCACCGGCGATAAAGATGCGATTGATGCTGAGTTCGAGATCGATACCGGGTGTGACAGTGGGCTCTGCCTCGGAGAGAATTTCATTAAGAATCACAACCTTCTGGAAGAAACTGAAGTCCGTTCGAGTGAGAAATTCGGCGTGGGTGGAAGCGTCGAAACAAAAATTGGACACATGCCGGCACTGCGAATTGGCGACGCTGAAATCAAAAACGTGCAGACTGATTTCTTCCTGAAAGGCTCGCCCGTCGACGACCCTATGGCCGGACACATCGGTATGGGCGTGCTCGGAAAGCGCAAAGTGATTTTTGACTACGCACGCAAGCGCCTGATCATTGAAGAGCCAGGGAACTCGAAACGGCGGGAGTGAGTTCCCGGTAAAAGAACGCCATAAAAAGTCCCAGCAGCACGATCAATGCAGGCCAGACAAATCTGAAGGAGCTTTGCCCTGGCAAACCGCGAATCTCAAACCAGCGCGCGACCCCTGCCAGCAATCCGAACCCGCCAATGATCGCGTGCTGCATATTAATAAGACTGCTCAACTCCTCGGAAACACCGAGGCTCGAATGGGCGTGCCCCAGCAGCATCAAACTCCCCGCGATGATGACGATGGGAAACAAATAACCGAGCGGCCGTAGCTTCGGTTCCCGCTTCGTATCGCGCAGCCCAAACCAGGCGAGGACAAAAACAAGCGCTGCTCCGATTTGGTGTTCGAGAATACCTGGATCACTCAGCACTTCGCGCACGGAGTACATGTGCAGAATCCAAACCTCGGGATCAGCGATCGCGGAAATGAACGCACCGAATGGAACCAACAGGAGCGGCCACAAACGTGCTGCCACTCCTGCTCGCTGGGCAGAAAGTGATTGAGCCAGCCAACATACGCCCATGAGGAGCACAAACACTCCCGACCATTGATGAGTGAACTCGGCATACCGCAGGTCGTCATCCGTTCGCGTGGCTGCCCCAACGAAACCTTTCGGATCGACCAATTTCGACGGAGGAAGCCGCGGCGATAAAAGCGCGGCAGTTTGGACAGGGCTCAACTGCGCGCTGCCCACTTCCGCAGGTGGTGAAATTGCGCCCAAAATCCCGGCGACCAGCATCAGTAGTATTCCCGCCGAAAGCTCAAACTCGAGCAGAGATAAAAAATGTTTTGCCCAGGCGCTGCGATTCGCATTTTGAGAATCGGCCAATTCCGGACGAATCAGTCGCCAGTTGATAAAGCCCGCATAGGCGACCAGGCCGAGCAGAAACATCTTGATGGCCAGCGTTAAACCGTAGGCCGAAACAAAAACGGCGCGGGGCGAAATGATGAACCGCACGGAGCTGTACATTCCGGAGAGGCTAATGAGAATGACGCTGGCGAGCGCGTACGGTGAGAACCGTAATACGATCGAAGCAAGCAGATCGAGATCCCCTGGCTCGCCTCGCGCCAGTTTGAGAGCAGCGACAAAAACGAAAGCCAGCATGCCCAACCAAAAGGCGGCGCCCGCAATATGAAAAAATTGCGCGGCGATGGCTGTCTCCCGATTAACCGGCAGAGCGGCGGAGTGACTGATCAACGTCGTGGCCAATGTTGCACCGATCAAAAGAACGAAGAGGGCAGTGTTATGAACGCGGCGTGCGAGCAGGGTTACGGCCATCAGCAGAAGCAGTTTGATGGCTGCGATGTTTCCCACAGTGGTGGCATGCAAGTAACGAAAAACCGTTCCGATGCTCACGCCGCCATAAATCGTTTTCCCGTTGATCTCAGCGACCTGAACAAACAGATCTATGAAAACACCGAGTGTCGCCGCGAGCGCTGCCCGAAACACCCAAAGCTTCGCCATCTCCTGCAATTCTCTGGCGCGCGGGTGATCGGGATGCTTTCGCAAGGCCGGGCCAAGGACAAGCAGTTGGAAAAGCACGCCGCCAAGCGCGAAGATCAACCCACAGATTTGCAGGCCGTGCAGGAGCGAATGTTCCATGCTCTAGGATTTTGGCAGCACGGTGAAATTGAAGCGGCCCGGCGCGGTGTGGCCGTCGCGTGAGAGAACCCGGTACTCGACGGTGTAGCTGTCCGGTTCGAGCACGGGCAAATCAAGCACAATATAAGTCCGATCCTTGACGTCGACCTTTGGCTTCGACTGCACAAGATTTTTGCGATCCTTCTGCGTGACCTCTTTGGCGCGGTAGACTTCCACCGTATTGAACTCGTCGTCGAGCAATTCGTTAAACCAGAGTTCGATTCTCTTTGGGGACGCGGTCAATTGCGCCGCATCCTTCGGTTCCGATCGTACCAATTTCGCATGCGCGCTCGCGAGCCGAACTCCGGCCAGCAAAAGCGCCGAGTAGGCCGCACCTTTTAAGAACCTGCGTCGCGATCCAATTTTCATCCCATTTTCCTGCGTGAGATCAGAAGGTGTGTCAAGAAAGCGGTAGACTTTCAATTGTCCGTAAACTCCTCAACGGAGAGGTCGGTCTGAGCAATGATGGCACGGAGGGTGCCGCGTGGAATATCGCCGGGATGACGTGGAACAGTCGTACGACGTTTCGTAGTCGGATTGTACCAAATCTCGTGACTCCCTTTGGCCGCTCTCTGACCAGCGCCTGGTAATTAAAGGAGGGCAGGCGGCTCATGCAGGCTGGTCAGAAATCCCGATCGGAATCGAAATGGTCACTTTCGCATCGCTCCGATTTAGCGCCGCACGAATCGCCTCGGGAAGAGGATCTCCATGTTCGAGATGTGATTCGATAAGTTTACGCGCCACATCTTGCGCGATCTCGATGGTTTCCGCGCGCGTTCGTCCTTGCGCCACCAATCCGGGCAAATCCACGCTGGTCGCGAGAAAGCCACCCTCTTCCAATGGTTCGATTTGTACCGGCAAAAAAAATACGTTGCTCGTCATGCGGGAAAAACTACGGATTGGCCGCAGGTTGCAAGCTATCCGACCGCCATCGGAATTCGTCACGTCGCTTGTTTCACTGGCTCGACGACCGCCTCGTGCCCGCTGAAGCTAAGGATCTTTACCCGAGTGCCCCGTTCGATCAGTTCGCCCTGGGTCATCACGTCAAGAATGCTCGAACCGAACTGGGCCTTTCCGCCGGGCCTCAAGTTTGAGAGAGCGACACCAATCTCTCCAATCCGAGAGGTTTGCGTTTGCACCATCTTCGCGACCGAGGCCGAACCGCTGGCTCCGGTTGCGACGAGCTTGTGGAAAAGCGGTGTCTTCAATAGGAAACGGCTGAGCAGAATCATCAACACCATGGCGACACCGCAGGTCAGGAGCACATTCAAAAGTGATTGTTGCAACAGACCAAAGGCGGGAACGGCCGGCATTCCCGGATAAAAATCGACCATCGCCATGACCAGCGCCGCGAGCATCATTGCGCCGCCCATCAGGCCAAGGATCAGCGTTCCTGGAAAGACAAAGAGCTCCGCGATAAACAAGCTCAGACCTATAACAAAGACGACCGTCCATTCCAGACCCGACAGGCCAGCCACATACCCCCCTAAAAAATAGAGTGCGAATGAAACCGCGCCGATTACTCCGGGAATCCCGAAACCGGGCGTCTTCATCTCGATGTACACGCCAATGATGCCGGCGAGTAGCAGCAACGGACCAATGGTGGTGAGGAAGGTCGCGATTTGCTCTGCACCAGTCGGCGCAACGCGAGTCACGCGTGCACTCGTCAACCCGACCTTCGCGAGAAGTTCTTCGATGCTATCAACTGTTCCGCTCGAAAGGAGCGGCTTCGGCGGGCTCCCGTATTCACGCTCCGCCTGTAAATTGGTGAGCGTGAGAATTTGTCCCTTTTCATTGATCGTCTCACCGTCGATCTGGACCTCCTTCGTCCGGTCAATCATTGCTTCGATCACCGCCACGTTGTAGCCATTTTTTTCCGCGCTCGTGCGGACAAGGGCTCTCACCGCGGAAGTCATCTTGGCTTCTACCGTTTCGGGCAACTTCTCCACGCCTCCCCCCGGACCGAGCATCAACGGCGCAGCCGCACCGATCACGCTTTGGGGTGCCATGAAAATCTTCTGTGTCCCAACCGAAATGAATGCACCTGCGGAAAAGGCCTTTCGATTCACAAAGGTGATCGTCTCGCCCTTGAACTGAGCCAGCGAATGAAGAATCTCTTCGGTCGAATCCAACCGACCGCCATTCGTATCCATATCGAGGATCAGAACGTCGGCCTTCGCATCAATCGCCTGCTTCACACCGCGCCGAACCAGGTAAGTCAGCGGTGTGGAAATATCCTCCCGAATCGGAATGACGTAGACCTTCTTTTCGGCAGCGGCTGCCTCGAAGAGAAAGAGAAAAGCGAACAGGCACAGTTTCAAGCCGAATCGCATAATACAAACCATACCAAATCGGCGGAGGATGTCAGAACTTTAATAAGCGCGGCGCGCCACCCATTCGGATTGGCGTGTCACGCCGTTGACTGTTGTTTCGATTGTTCCCGTAATGACATCGCCTGAGAGTTTGCCTTTATAATGGGCCTCACGACGCGAATCCTCCCGGCCCGTTTCTACATCGAATGAAAGCTGCCCGTCGTCATCGATGGTGCCGCTCTTGATTTTGACCGGGCGAGCGCCGCGCCCACGTCCAGCGAAAGTGCCTTCGAGTTTCAGATCCTTTTGCCGTAACGTCACCATTGCTTCGAACTTCCGCTCTCCCACCGTCACGGTCCATACCCAGGAGCCGTTCGGGCCATGAATTTTCTCCGCGTGCCAGGGATACGTTTGCGGCTCGCCCTTCCAATTTGATTCCATCGTGCCGTCTATCGAATTGCCAACAATCTGCCCGACGTAGGTCGTCACAACGGGCTGGCCGTCCCGCTCACGCACGACCTGGAACCGAATTCCACGTTCGTTTAGCATCGCATTGGTGATTGGCGTTTCGCTGCCGGCCCGAAAACTGGATGTGCCCGTCAATTTTCCATTCTCTACTTCCAAACGCAGCGTAGGATTGGCCACACTGCCGTCCGGCATCTGGAACTTCCAACGCCAGGTTCCTTCAACCGGCGACCCGGCGCCCCACACCAAAGCGCGACCCAGGACGAACGCTAGGAGAATTTGATTTTTCATGGATGCGAATCGGGTTGAGCCGGCACACTGAATTTTAAAGAAATCTTCTCTTCGTTCTTATTGTTTCGGCCGCTGAAAGCAACGTCGATGCGGTCGTTTAAATCGCTGACGGTCAATAAGCCAAATCCCCCCTCGCCAGGTCGCACCCGATAAACACCCTGGCTGTAGTAGCCGCCCTTGATCGATGAAGCTTGATCCAGCGGCGCAGCGCACATAACTGGAATAGGCGCGCCACCGCCTGTAGCAAAATCACTGTGGCTTCCGTCATCCGCCGCCAGCATGTGCGAATCGCCGTGCAAAATGCAGACACCCTGAATGTGATTGTTTTTGATAAAATCGGCGATCTCCCTGCGTTCCGTGGCAAATACGCTCCAATGATCGTCGGCGACCACATTACGGTTCGTCCGCGTTTCAATGCGTTCGAGATAGTTTGTATGATTGAAGTAGCCGTACTGATTCGTGCGAATCCAGTGATAGTAATTCGTCCGCGGTTCACCCAGCCACGGATCAGAACTGACCCAGCAAATCAACGGATATTTGCCGTTCGCGTCGAGCAGTTCTTTTTTGAACCATGCCTTTTGTTGCGGGCCCATCATCGACTTGTCTGGGCCATCGCGTTTCCGCGAGTCATCGCGTTGGGACCGCAAGTCCGTCATGATGAATTTCACACGGCCGATGGAAAACGCTTGGTTCACCGCCCCGTTCGGTCCGGGAAAAACCAGGGGATAATGCGGAACATGCGCAGCGTACGCGCGCATTGCCGCCGGATGTGCGGGCGCGCGGCCGTCGCTATTGTTTCCTGCGAAATCGTGATCATCCCAAACGTAGGTGATCGGCACGGTTCGGTACAAGTCGGCCTGCTGCGGCGAGGCGAGCACGGAATTATATGCCGCCGCAAAAACGGCAGGATTGTTTGTATGAATATCCAGGTAATGAAAGTCACCCATGTGCAGGAATATCAGCGGATGATTCTCTCGAATCCGATCATATGTATCGAGAGTGGAACCCGTGCGTCCGCAGGAAGCAAACGCGATGGTGAATGACGCAGGTCCTGGTTTCGGAAACGTTTTGAACTCTCCCGCAAGCTTACGATGCAATCGCCCCTCCACTTCGACCCCGTAGAAATACTGTGTCGATGGATACAATCCCTCGGCATGAAACTCCACCACGTTGAATTGCGCGGGATCCGAAAGCGCGGGACCGAAATAAACAGGATCCGTCAGTTCTGCGTTCTTGCTCACCGCTAAACGCGCTCGCAATCCTTCGCGGATGAGTTTCACCTTTACGACTGCCGCCGTCGGCGCAACTGCACCCGACCATGGGCCGCGATCAATCAACGAATAATCAATGCCAAGTTGATCGCACAAAAATGCATAAACATCCGCCAATTGCTGAATCTGCTCGTTCAAAGCCGTTCCGATTCCGTGACCTGAGTTCGAACTGGTACGCAGGAGAATTGCATTTTTCGATGCTGTGGCTTGTTGCAGCCTCGCGACCATCTTCCTGGAATGCGCCGGGTTCACCCGGCCATCATATTCGCCTGTCATCATTAGGATCGCTGGATAATCCGTCCGGTTTGTCACATGATGATAGGGCGAATATCCGTAAAGCGCGCGAAAATGATCGGCATTCGCCACTGTTCCGTACTCTGTGATGTTGAATGCGCCATTCGGGTCGAGTTCAACCCGCAGCATATCGTAAAGGCCGACGTGCGAGACCACCGCTCGCATTAAATCAGGATGTTGGGTCAAGGTCGCGCCCATGAGCAGCCCGCCATTGCTCCACCCCTCAATCGCGAGTTTAGCAGGATTCGTATATTTGAGTGAGATGAGACGCTGTGCGCACGCCGCAAAATCATCGAACACGTTCTGCTTCTTCATGAGGTTCCCAGACGTATGCCACGTTTCGCCAAACTCCCCTCCCCCACGAAGGTTTGCGACCGCTATTACTCCGCCCTGGTCCAGCCAAAGACGCCGCGAAACTTCAAAATTCGGCGAAATACTGATTCCATAACCGCCGTAACCAGTTAAAATCACCGGGATATCGCCCGTTTTCCGAATTCCTCGCCTTTGAATGATCCGCAGCGGGATCTTCGTTCCATCTTTCGACGTAGCGTTCTCGCGAACCACCTCGATATCCTCAAATCCGACGGGCGACCGCCCCGTAATACCAGTGGCAAAACTCGTATCCTTACTTTCCGTCCGGTCGAAACGCATCCAGGTGAAAGGCTTTGTATACGATTCAATCCGGTATAAGACTTCATCTCCCTTCGTTGCCACCATCTCTTGAATCGAAGATCCAACGCGATCTTCATCACGCGGCCGACTAATCGTTTTGTCCGCATAATCAAAGAACGCAATCTCGGAAGGCCCGCCGTTGAGCAATTTAAGGTAAACGCCGCTCGCGGCCGGCTTGAAGTCGGCAATAACGTTTGTCCTCTCAGCCACGATCACCTGGGCATTCGCCACGGAGGGCCGGGAAAAAGGCAACCGCAGAATCGTTCCGCGCGGCGCGTTTTTATGGGAAAGCAGGTAAACCGCGTTGTCCTTGCCCGCCTCGATATAGAGCGGATCATGTCCAAACTCCGCACGGGTGACTTGATCCTCGAATTTTGTGATCTGCCGCCATTCCCCGTCGGGTAATCGGAGATAATGCGCGTATTCGCCGCCGTCTCCATTCGCCACCGTCGCCAGAGTAAAGCCCTCGCTGTTGGCGTGGAGTTGAATCTCGGCGATTCTTGGAAATTCCTTTCCCAGCTCATAGCGGTCCTGTTCGCCAGACGTGCCGAGTTTGTGAAAGTAAATCTGTTGGTAAAAAGTCAGTTCCGCCTCAGGCCTTTCCCCGGCCCGCGGATAGCGCGTGTAAAAGACTCCTGAATTGTCCAAATTCCACGCGGCGCTACCACCGGCGGTCGGACCCTGCACTCGCGGAATCGCATCACTCAGCCGTTTGCCGGTTGCAGTCTCGTAAACGTACAAAGTTCCCGACTCGCTTCCATTCTCCGAAACGGAGACGGCCACCCATCGTCCATCATGCGACGGCACGTACCAATCGATTGAGGTCCCTCCCTTCGAATCGATCCGGTTCGGATCGAGAATTGCTCGCCCCGCGCTCCAGTTTGTAAGCGAAGGAACAACGATCAGCGCTGGCTGCTGCTCCCAGGGCAGGAACTGCATCAGGAAAACCATCCCCGGCCGATAGCTCAGCCCGAAGTAATCAGGAGCCGAATTGGTCAGGAGCCGCGTTAGACGGTTTTCAACCTCCGCGCGCATCGGCAACACGTCGAGATAAGCGCGCGCACGCTTGTTCTGCTCGGCGCTCCACGCTCGCACGGCTGGATTTGTCCCGTTTTCCAGCCATCGAAATTCATCCAGAACCTTGACGCCGTGATACTGATCCACAACTGCAGGTTCACGCTGTGCTGCGACACGCAAGGCCGCGCAAAGCATGAAAAGACAAAGAAATCGGGACAAAAGCGCGGGCTTCATTAATGGCTTCGGAAGCTATTCTTCCTTCAAGTAAGACGCAACGAATCCCTGATAGGTTCTCGTTTTTCCCTGAATATTTCTTTCTGGATGCTCCTAGTGCGCGGTGGCGAACTGGCGCAGTCGCCCGCTGGGCGTACGGGTGAGAACATGGTGCGCAGGTGCCCCGAATTACCGCTGCCCCTGCCTTTGAGAAGTTGAATGTTAACGCGACGAACTATGCGGATTGTGGGATGGAACCAGGCCACACTCTTTAGGGGCTTTGCCCTGGCCCTCTTGCTTTTAGGAGTGTCTTCGAACCTCTACGCTGATCTCACCGGCCGTGATTACGCCGTTCAACTCACCGCCAATATCGCGGATAACCCACCGGAAATACGGCTCGTCTGGCCGGGAGACCAATACGCGCGCGGCTATATCATCAGGCGCAAACTCCGCGATGAGATTTCGTGGCATGATGTTGGCACCGCGGAGGGCCCCTCCACGGGAGTCACTGATCGAGACATCCAGGTGGGAGTCGGATACGAATACCAGGTGATCAAAGAGAGTTCGTTCGACATTGAGGCCTACGGCTACATTTACGCGGGGATCAATTTGCCCATCGTGCAGGAACGAGGAACGATCATACTGCTCGCTGAAGAAAAGCTCGCGTCGGTCCTTCAACCGGAGCTGTTGCGGTTGGAATTTGACCTGATCGGCGACGGCTGGAACGTCGAACGCGCCACCGTAGCTGCAACTAATTCGCCCCCGGAGGTAAAAGCCAAAATTCAATCAATCTACGCGAAGGACCCGATGAAAACTCGCGCCCTCTTCCTTTTTGGCCATATCCCGGTCGCCTATTCCGGAAATATTATGCCGGACGGCCACCCCAACCACCTGGGTGCATGGCCAGCGGACGTCTACTACGCCGATCTGGATGGCACCTGGACTGATACCACCGTAAACTCCACCGAGGCCGAAGTCCCCCGCAGCCGGAACATTCCCGGCGACGGGAAATTCGACCAGGATCACCCGCCCAGCTCAATCGAGCTGCTCACCGGTCGCGTCGACCTTTCGAATCTCACTTGCTTCCAAAACAAAACACCGTCTCTCTCCGAAGTCGACCTCGCACGGCAATATCTGGACAAAGACCATCGGTTCCGTGTCGGGGCATTTCCGGTCGCGCGGCGTGCAATCATTTTTGACCGGATCGAATCCAAAACTGCCGAACCGGTCGCTGCGATGGCGTGGCGGAACTTCGCACCGCTGGTCGGCTCCGAGGTTCAGGAAATCGGCGATTCCGAATATTTCCCAAAAGTCTCCAGTTCGACTTATCTGTGGTCGAGCGTGACTGCCGGGGGGAGCTTCACTTCGTCAGATCGGGTAGGCACGTCGGATGCGTTCGCGCTTTACAATGCGAACGTCGTCTTCACGACCTTTCTCGGGAGCTATTTTGGCGATTGGGATGTCGAAAGTTCTTTCCTTCGCGCAGCGCTGGGGGGACGTGGAGGTCTCCTTTGCACGGCCTACTCCGGGCAGCCGCAGTGGCTGTTTCACCATACCGGCCTGGGCGAAATCATCGGGTACTCGGCGAAAATCACGCAGGAGAACGATGAGAACGGGATTTATCCACCGCATAACAACGGCGCGGGCGAGGTTCATGTGGGTCTTCTCGGCGATCCAACTTTGCGCGTGTATCCAATTGCCTCTGTTCTGAACCTCAAAGGCGAAGCCACTGGAACCGGCATGGTAGTCGGCTGGCAAATACCAGTGATTGACGGGTTTGTCGGTTGTCTTGTCTATACTGCGCCGACACCGAAAGGGCCGTATACGCTTGTCACGCCGAATCCCATCGCGGGCTCGTTTTACCGCTTGCCAGGAGCGGCGCCCACCGATTCGGTGATGGTCAAGAGTGTGGCGCTGACGCGGACGCCCAGCGGCAGTTTTTACAACACTGGCGTGGGGGCGTTCTATCCTGATCCTCTCGCCGTTGTGGATACGCAACCGCCTGCCGCCCCGTACAATCTGAGCGTAGCTAAAGTTTCCACCGCTTCGATCACCTTAACCTGGGTAGCGACTTCACCGCGCATTTCCGGCTTCCGCATCGAACGTAAAGATCCTGGTGCCGCGCAGTTCCGCGAAGTTGCCAGCACCGGCGGAGACAATTTTAATTTCCTGGACACCGCACTGGGCGCTCCCGGCCTTTACACCTACCGCATCCGCGCATTCAACCCCGCGGGGAGTTCAGCCTATTCTGCCGAAGCTGTCGCGACGACTCTCCCGGCGAGCGCCGAATTTGTCGGCATCGATGAATTCACGCAGGGCAACTACGTGGGCAGTTACGGCAGCGAAGGTGTCATCATTCCCGGGATCGTCCAACAACTGCCCGCAACCTGCAGTCTCATCACCAGTAATGTCCTCCTCTACACGCCACCTTTTGTCGATGACGTCAGGGCCGTCCAGTTCACCAATTCGGCGTCGCGCAGCGCAAACTGCTGGTTTGACATCACCCCTTTAGCCCTTCATTTCAATTTCACTGACGACCAGGTCCATCAACTTGCGCTGTATACGGGCGCTTGGAGCCGGCGCGATCCGTCGCTCGATTTTGAGGTGCTGGACGCCGTCTCCGGCGCATCGCTCGACCGCCGTTCGCTGGCCGGGTTTAACGAAGGCGCGTATGTCATCTACAACGTCCGTCGCCAGGTCTACGTTCGAATTACGCCCCCGTTCAACACGAATGCCGAGATCTACGGGGTGTTTCTCGACCCCGCCCGCGTCGCTCCCCTGCAAATCCAACCGCCGTCACGCTCCTTTCTGGGACGGACCACCGTAAACATCGCCTCCTCAACTCCGGGTGCTGACATCTTTTACACACTCGATGGCTCCGAACCGACTCCTCAATCCACCCGCTATACGGGTCCCGTTCTGCTCCGCTCATCGGCTCGCATCAAAGCGCGTGGCTTCCGAAGCGGTTACCAAACCTCTGGCATCGTCCAGGCGGAATATCAAAACACCCTTCCTGACCTTGCGGGTGTGATCGGATGGGACAGCGAAACCGCCGGTAACTGGCCGAACAAATACGGCACCGAAGGACGTTGGCTCGCCGGTCAGGACCCCGCGCTTCCCGCTTGGGCCGAAGTGGCGATGGAAGCCGCACCCCCCTGGACCTGGAGCGACCAAACGAACGACCCTCGCGCTCCCCTCGTGAACACCGATGGAGATCTCCGGCAGGCGCGGGCGTGGTTTGGCGATTCCGTGATGCTTCACGTGAATGTCTACGACACCAATCTGCACGCTCTCTCCCTCTATTTCGTCGATTATGACAGCGGTTCACGCGCCCAGAAAATCGAACTCTTTGGCCCGGATGGAACACTCCGCGACCAACTCAGCCTCGATTCATTCGAAGGGGGTCGTTACCTGACAGTCGGCCTCCAGGGGCAGAATTCGATTCGCCTGACTCGCACGGGCGGTCCCAATGCCGTTCTTTCCGGCATCTTTCTCGATCCTGCGCCTCCGGCTCTTTCCTTCACCAAACCGGCGCCACTCAGCGGACTTTCGGTGAGTGACGGTCATCTTGGTTTCTCGATCCCCGCGTTCCCCGGTCTACGGGTTTGCACCGACCGAAGTTCCGATCTGAAAGATTGGGAATGCTCCATGACAAACACCGTTTCCGGAACCACTGCCCAGATCAGCGTGGTGATCGATCCCTTTGAACCCCGCCAGTTTTACCGCACTCATTTTGTCCCTTAATCAAAAAGTGGTTATGGATCAAATACTTACGTTCAAATTGAGAATCGAACTACCGAAAATTTTTACCGATTTTGGTCAGGTAATTTCACTTTACAGCGCCGTAACCCGTGCCAAGAGTTATTCGCGTGTCAGGTTCTGTTTCTTCAGACCGCCTGTCCGGAAGGGTTTCCGAGGGTGGAATTAGCCGTGTATTGAGTCGAGTCGAGAGCGCGATTGAAACGTCGCAGGCTTTCCTTTTGCGCGAACAAAAGCCGGAAGGCTATTGGGTGGGCGAGCTCATGGTGGACGCCACCCTCGTAGCGGACACCGTCGCCTTCCATCACTGGGACGGCTCGGTCGACAAGGAATGGGAACGCAAAGCGATCAATCACATGTTCTCCATGCAGTTGCCTGATGGCGGCTGGAACATCTATTACGGCGGTCCTCCCGAAATTAACGCCACCATCAAGTGCTACCTCGCGCTGAAGCTGGCGGGTGTCCCTGTGACCGACCCGCGCATGCTCAAGGCGCGCGAAGTCGCTCTGAACCTCGGCGGTGTTCCGCGCATGAACACCTTTTCCAAGCTGTACCTGGCGCTCATCGGCCTTTTCCCGTGGGATTACGTCCCCACAATCCCTTCCGAAATCATCCTGATCGGAAAATGGTTTCACGTGAACTTCCATGAAATGAGTTCATGGAGCCGCTCGATGCTCGTCCCTCTCGCGATCATCAACCACTTCAAGCCCACGCGGCCCGTCCACGTGAACCTCAACGAACTCTATCCGGAGGGGATGCACGCGCGCGACCTCGCCGTTGCGCCTGATCCGAAATTCTTCACCTGGCGCAACTTTTTCCTCTGGCTCGATGGCCTGCACAAATTCGTCGAGAACAACAAACTTCGCCCCTTCCGCAAGCGCGCGCTCAAAAAAGCCGAACAATGGATGCTCGAACGCTTCGAAGGCTCCAACGGCCTGGCCGCGATTTTCCCGGCGATGCTCAATGCACTTATCGCGCTCAAAGCGCTCGGCTATCCCGACGACCATCCCCAGGTGGTGCGCGCGGCGCGAGAACTTAAGAACCTTGAGCACGAGGAGAAAGACAGTGTTCGCATCGAACCTTGCTTCTCACCGGTTTGGGACACTGCTATCGTCGCCATTTGCCTGCACGAATCCGGCATTTCCGAAGACCATCCTGCCCTCAAGAAATCCATCGACTGGCTCATGACCAAGGAAATTCGTTTCCGCGGGGATTGGCAGTTCAAGAACGCCGTCGATGTCGAACCCAGCGGCTGGGTCTTCGAATACGAAAACAAATGGAACCCGGACGTCGATGACACCGCGATGGTCCTCCTCGCCCTCCGCAAAGTTCCGACCGACAACCCGCGCAAACGCGACGAATGCTTCCAGCGCGGCCTCAAGTGGATGCTCACCTTCCAATGCAAAGACGGTGGTTGGGCGGCCTTCGATAAAGACTGCACCAAAGGCATCCTTGAAAAGGTCCCCTTCGCCGATCACAACGCGATGCTCGACCCCGAATGCGCTGACATCACCGCGCGCATCCTCGAGCTCCTCGGCTACGAAAACTTCAGCATCGAGCACCCGCAAGTGGCCAAAGCCATCGACTATCTCAGGGAGGAACAGGAAGACGACGGCTCATGGTATGGCCGCTGGGGCGTGAACTACATCTACGGCACCTGGCAGGCTCTGCGCGGCTTGCACGCGCTGAAGTGGGACATGAACGAACCCTGGCTCCTGCGCGCGCGCGCCTGGCTCGAAAGCGTCCAGCACGCCGATGGCGGCTGGGGCGAACGCTGCAACACCTACGACGACCCCGTCTTCAAAGGCCAGGGCCCCAGCACCGCCTCCCAAACCGCCTGGGCCGTCATGGGCCTCTGCACATTTGGTGATCCACACCGTCCCAGCCTCATCCGCGGCATCGAGTACCTCACCCGCACCCAAAACCGCGACGGCAGTTGGACCGAGCATGAAATCACCGGCACCGGTTTCCCCAAAGTTTTCTACCTCAAGTACGACATGTACCGGAACAGTTGGCCCCTTCTCGCCCTCGCCACCTACCGAAAACTGCTCGTGACTTGAGATTGCCTATGGTGGTGCTCGTCGCGCTGCGACGAGCGCGCCGCGTTCAGCGGCGCTATCGTTAACCAGCCGCCCCGTCAGCTTGCCCGCCCTCTCGTGCCTCCCGCATCAACCGATCGGCCTCCGCGTAATCTTCATCCCGCACCCAGAGTTCTGGCGCGAACTGAAACCCGACCATCACCTGTGAAACCACTTCATTCCGCACTTCTGAGGGTATGCTTGAAGCCTCCAGCATGCTGCGGATCAGCTCCACCTGCGCACTATCCGGCGATGAGTATAATTTTTTCATTCCTGAATCTCCTGACCGCTTCGTCAAAGCTATCCACCTCCATCGACCCTCGGCAAGCACGCACGAGCTCTCATCCGTCTCCGCGGGAAGCCGGGGGAAAATTCCGGACAACAAATTCTTGCATTCCAAAATCGAAACCGCCTATAAGCTCCGCGGAAGCAAATTGAAGAGAGTTTAAGGAGTTTATGGCGAAAACATTGCGAGTGGGAATGATTGGCTACCGTTTCATGGGCAAAGCCCATTCCAACGCATGGCGGCAGGCCCCGCATTTCTTCCCGCTGAAAGCAAACGTTGAACTGGCGACGATTTGCGGGCGGGACGCCGCTGCGGTCGAAACCGCGCGCGCGCAACTGGGCTGGCAGAAGGCATCCACCGACTGGCGCGAGGTGGTCGAATCGCCCGACATCGATATTATCGACGTCAACACGCCGAACGACTCGCACGCCGAAATTTCCATCGCGGCCGCCAAAGCGGGCAAACACATTCTTTGCGAGAAGCCGCTCGCCATGAACCTTGATGAATGCAAGCAGATGCTAGATGCCGCGAAGAAGGCGAAAGTCGTGCACATGATTTGCCACAATTACCGCCGCATTCCCGCTATCGCTCAGGCGAAGAAGATGATTGAGGAGGGGGCGATAGGAGATGTGTTTCACTATTACGCGCGCTACGCTCAGGATTGGATTGTGGATCCCGAATTCCCTCTGGTCTGGCGTTTGCAAAAAGGTGTCAGTGGCAGCGGTGCCCACGGTGATATTAACGCCCACATTATTGATTTGGCTCGCTATCTCGTTGGTGAGTTCAAGGAAGTCTGCGGCCTGATGAACACCTTCATCAAGGAACGCCCGCTTCAGGACCAAAGCGGCAAAGGCGACGGCCTTGGCGCGAAAGGCGGCAAAAAGATGGGCAAAGTGACTGTCGACGACGCGGCAATCTGTATCGGACGTTTCGTCAACGGCGCTCTCGCGAATCTCGAAGCGACCCGTTTCGCGCTCGGCCGGAAGAATCACATCACAATCGAGATCAATGGTTCGAAGGGATCCCTCTACTTCGACCTCGAAGACCTGAACCGCTTGAAATGGTATGACAATACCCGTCCCGGCGATCGCCAGGGCTTCAGCGACATTCTCGTCACGCAAGGCGGCGGCGTACATCCCTATGTCGGCAATTGGTGGCCACCTGGACATATTATTGGCTACGAACATACGTTCGTGCATACTGTCGCCGATTTCGTAAACGCGGTGGTTGACGGGAAACCCGTTCAGCCCACGTTCGAAGACGGCATGCGCAACCAACGCGTGCTCGAAGCAGTCGAAGAATCGGCGAAGTCGCGCCAGTGGGTGAAGATTTAGAACACCTTTTTCATCCGGGTTTAAAAAACCAAGAAATTAAACCAAGTTGAAAAAACCAAAGCGCCCGGCGTAACAACCGGGCGCTTAAATTTTTCAGGCGACGTGAATCAGTCCGATGAATCGTACCTCGCGGCTAAGGCAATCTCCGCGACATGACGGCTATTTAACGCGATTACATGATCTCGCTGGTCCAGTCCATTAACTCTTGCGGGAGCGCTGCTCGGTCAGCGACAGGCACGCCGGTCGTTTCGATTAAATTTTGAAACACGAACGGAAAGCAATTTATGGCGACCTGAAAGGCCGATCAGTCTGTTCCTGACAAGAGCCCGTCTTCACGTATGGTACGTTTACCTAGAGAGGCGGTGAAACGCTTCTCGGTTACCTTAAGCTTCACGCCTGTCGCGCTAAGACCCAGCTCGTTGATTGATTGCGCCCAGCGTTTGTTCTTTTCCTGAAAGGCCTTTTGGCCGTAATAAACGGTCAATAGTTTGTCGATGTCAGGATCACGCTCCGGTTGGAAATTACGTGGGGAATTTTTCTTACTGAATTTTACGTAGCCCCAATTCTCCGGCCGGTGCATGTCGATGATCCCCGTCGGCGACCAGACCCAATTGTCTTCTTTGGTTCCCGGCACTTTCGTATATTTGCCATCGCGCACGTCGATCTGCCATTCGACGCGCGAGAAATCGACGCGCCAGATGTCGCCTTCGTTCGGCGGCGCCTTTTGTTTTGAGAATTCGCTGAGGGCTTTCCAGGGGAAAGCAATTTCGACGCTCCAGCCGTGGTCCGTATCGTTGGGTTGATCAAATGTGCCGTTTACCGAGACAGCAGTTTTTAAACCCGGAATTTCCCACTCGTTGAGCGCAGGGCCGCCGTCAATGTACGCCTTCTTCAGAAGCAAATCCCAACCTGTGTTCAACGCGTTCATCTCGAACTCGTAATAGTTCTGTCGATCGCCATCCGGATCGATGAAGACCTCGAAGTCGGGATCCTGGAAAATCACTGCGTCGTGCTTTGTGATCCTGCCCCAGACATGCGGCTCCTCCAGTTCAGCCGCGACGTAAAAATATTCGTCATCCCATAACATTTTCGCCCGCGTCCGGAACCTCGGCTTCGGTTTGGAGCTTCCCTCGATGTCCTGGAAATCATGCGTCCACGGTTCTTTGGCCCAACTGGCCTCATCCAGTTTTCCATCGATAACGATTTTTTCCGCGCGTCGGCAGAGGTACCCCTCGGGCTCGGCCTGTCGCAGCCTATCCCAATCATGCAGGAAGTCGGCACTGAGACAACAGAACAAGGCAATCCCAACTTGGAACATGGCGTCATCTAGAAGGAGGTTCGGCCTTCCGTCAACGCTGCTCACAAAAGTCTATTCAATTTGCCACCTTAGGATATTCTCTCGTTGCAGCCGTGAAGAAGACCTACAAAACCGGTTTCACCTTGATTGAGTTGCTCGTCGTCATCGCAATCATTGCGATTCTCGCAGGGATGCTCCTTCCCGCGCTGAGCAAGGCTAAAGGCAAGGCGCAAGCGGTCAAGTGCCTGAGCAACCTCCGCCAGTTCGGGCTGGCCACCCTCAGCTATATTAACGAACAGGGCGTTTACCCGGTGGGGATTGATTCAACGGGTGCGGAACCAATTTGGATCTGGCCGACTCTCTTGCGCGCTTCGATGTATAACGGCCAGAGCACCGAAGTTTTCCGTTGTCCAGCCGCTCCTCAAACCGCCCAATGGATACCAAAGTTCGGAAGCGGTCTCTCGGCGAGGCTCGGTTATCTTCAGGACGAAGTTCGCCTTAAACCGGGCGGTGTTTCCTACATGAGTTACGGATACAACGTGTGGGGCGCCTTCGCAGGGAATAATCCGAACACCGGGCTCGGCGTGTATCTGGGCGACAAAATCTGGGGTGAAACCAGGGAATCCGCGGTGGTCCGGCCCTCGGAAATGATTGCTTTCGGCGACAGCAATTGGGACCTGAAGAAGAAAGGAGACCGCGATTGGAGTGGATTTATCGGCATGTACGAAGAACGTCAATGGCCCCTCGAACTGCATGGTGGTCGCGCCGAAATCCTTTTCTGTGACGGTCACGTTCAGGCGAAAAAGCGTGTCGATATCATTGGACAACTCAACAAGGATGTATCGCGGGGGCAGATCGTCGCCTTGCAATGGAACCGGGACAACAGAGCGCACTTCCCCTAACCATCTGTTGATTGAGCTAAATCCGCGGCTGTTCCCACGGACCTCGAAACACTGGCGCAAGCAGACGCTTTGCTTCCGGATCGTTGGTGATTTCCTCGCGAGAACCGTCCCACTCAATGCTCCGTCCCAATCGCCACGAAATCATGCCGAGCAACGGGAGCACAGACGATCGATGTCCCACTTCAATATTGCTGACCGGCTGAGTTCCCCTTTCGATCGCATTCAGAAAATCGGCCCAGAGCAAAGTTAGATTGTGCCCATCGGGTTCCTGCAACTGCGAATCTTCATGGAGCTGCTTTTCGCTCTTCTTCGAAGGATAAAATGTCCATCCATCGCGCCAGCCGATGTGCAGCGTGCCGTTTGTGCCGTAAAAGTACGCACCAATGCGATGAGCGTCCGGTGAGTTATCAGCAAACTGACGGTGTTCCCAAACACAAGTGAATTTTTCGAACTCGTACGTTGCGATCTGGTGATCAGGAGCGTCGCTCGTCTGACCGCGACCATCATTGATCGGATCCCCTTTAATCTCGCGCCCGCCCGCGCAGAAGATACGTTTCGGATATTTCTCTTCGGTCCACCAGAGCACCTGGTCGAGCCAGTGGACGCCCCAATCGCCGAGAGTCCCGTTTCCGTAATCGAGAAAGTTTCTCCATCCGCCCGGGTGAAGCTTTTTGTTGAAAGGGCGCATCGCAGCCGGCCCACACCACATGTCCCAATTCATTCCCTCAGGTGGCTCTTCGTTGCGATTGGGATTTTCTTTTCCTCCACCGCTGAGCGCGAAAAGACGCACCATGCCCACCTGCCCCACCGCTCCTGATTTCAGGAATTTCATTGCGCTGACGTGATGCGGACCGATGCGACGATGCAGTCCCACCTGCACGACCTTGCCACTTTCGCGAGCCACTTTCACCATCGCGCGGCTTTCGTTAACGGAATGTCCGGTCGGTTTCTCAACGAAGACATGCGCGCCCGCTTTCAACGCATCGATCGTATTAAGCGCATGCCAATGATCCGGTGTCGCAATAATGACAATCTCCGGCCTCTCCTTCTCCAGCAACTCACGGTAATCGCCGTAAGTTTTGGGTGTCGAACCCGTCAGGTCATTGACCTGATCAGCCGCGATCTCCAGCACCGAAGCGTCCACATCCCCGAGTGCCACTATTTTGCAGCGTTGGGATGCGATCGCTTCCTTCAAGATATTCTTCCCCCACCAACCGCTCCCAATCAGCGCTGTCCGGAAACTGCGATCCGATTGGCCGAGGATGTAAGGCGCTCCCAAAGCGGCAAACCCCGCCGTCCCGGCCACTCGCAAAAATTCGCGTCGTCTCATTTCAATTCAAGGCTACGTTCTGCTTCCGCACATCCACACAGACGATTTCACCTCGCGAGTTGCGGGAATAAATCCGTCCGTTCGCCAGAACAGGCGCAGTCCAACATTTCCCACCCAGCACCTGAAACCGCGCCGTCGGTTTGAAAGCTTCCGGTGAAACTGGCGCCACGATCAATTCACCAGTGGCACTTAAAATGACCAGCTTGCCATCCGCGAGGATCAACCCGCCCGTGCCAAAACCGGGCGAAGCCCATTTTTCATTTCCCGTGGCGAGTTCGATGCATTTCAACGGTCCTTTATCTCCAGTGTCACCATCCATCCCATAGACAAATCCATTGTGCAAAACGCCTGGATTGAGTTGGGTGCGGAGAACTTTCGACGTCCAGATCTTCTTTGGAGGATTCTCCGTGAGATCGAACAACCCCGCGCCCTTGCCGTAGCCGGTCGAGAGGAAGAGCTTTAAACCGGCGACGATTGGGTCCGCCGCATTGACACCGTACTCAGTCAACCATTTGATTCGCCATGCTTCGTTCCCGTTCTCCGGATTCACCGCTACATAGGATTGCGATGAACCAAACACTACCAAAGGTTCCCCCGCGGTGCTGAGCGGTACCGGCGTGGAATAACCACAATTCTTATCCGCCGATTTCCACAGAATCTTGCCCGTATTCTTGTCTACTCCCACGCCTGCATCGCCAACGTTCAACACCAGCACATTCTTGTGGGTATAGGGAGCGCCGGTGAAACCCCAATCCGGCACGCGAAAGCCTGTTTCCTTCTGGACCTGGGTGTTCCAAATGATCTTGCCGGTCGCCGCCTCGAACGCGAACAAATCTCCCCACTTGCTCTGCCAGTAAACTCGATTTCCCTCGACTGTCGGAGTCCCGGTCGTGCCTCCCTCATAATACTTCGCGCCGATGTCGGCTGGATAACTGTGCTTCCAGATTTCCTTCCCACTGTCGGCATCGAGGCAAAAGATTGTATCCGAATCATTGGCATGTCCGGCCGAGAAGAATCGCCCGTCGGCCACAACCATTGAAGTAAAGCCCAACCCAATCGTCGCTTTCCAAAGAGTTTTCGGCCCCTGATCAGGCCATTGGTCAGTCCACCCCTGCTCCTTCGAAACGCCATTATGCTGCGGACCCCGGTAGCAAGGCCAGTCTTCTGCCCTCGCACGCCAAACCAGCAAAGCCGACAGCGCGGCCAAGCCAATAACCATCCGTCTTGAAAAATCTCCCATGCGCCCAACGATACCGTCCGAATCGCGCTTTCCAAGTTGAAACAACCATTTGGCCCGCTGGAACATGTGCCATTAAGTGCCCAGGAAGAAAATGCCACGAAAGCAGTATTCACTGGCAAAAAACGTGCTATAGTCTGGCCTTTCTATGATGGATTCATATTCAACGAAGTTTCGAATTGCAGCTCTGGCAGGCGTGCTTCTGGCTGGAGTCGACGCAGCCTCGGCCGCGGGCATTACCGGCTATTTCGTTCGGAAAGGCGCGATCTACACGCAGGATTCGGCAGCCGCACCCACACCGAGCAACTTTTCGCCTCAGAGTTTCGTTATGCGGGCAACCGGCCCGTCCAGCGAAGGCACCTCGGTGGCCACTCCTTCACAGATTTTCCCTGTCGTTGACCTCCAGGACCAGGTTTCCAACGGTTACGAATTCAGTCTCCAGGGCAGCTCGGACGAAATCGAGCTGTTCGCCCCTGCGGGCAATTACGTTTTCACCTTCCCGGACAGCACCATCGCCCCGCTGAACTTAAAGGCTGGCGCCTTTCCCACCGCCGTTCCCCAAGTCTCCAACTATGCTGCCACTCAAGTGGTGAATCCAGCGAACGACTTCACTCTGACCTTTAACGCGTTCACAGGAGCGACGGGCACCGATGCGTGGGAATTGGATGTTCTCGATTCCAACTCTGACACCGTCTTCTCGAAGTCCGCGGCGACAGGCACCAGTGTCACAATCCCCGCGAATACACTCTCCGGTGGCGAGACGTACAACGCCTCCTTACGCTTTGTGCACAATGTCGATTCCAACACCTCAGGAGTCGCAGGTGTGACCGGCACTGCCGGCTATTACAACGAGACGCAGTTCAATATCGAAACCACCGGCAGCAGCGGCGGCGGTGGGGGCAACCCGACACTCGTCTCCGTCAATCCGACGAACGGCGCTACGGACGTGGCCCGAAACACCCCGGTGATGTTCATCTTCGACAAAGCGATGGCCCCCCAACAATTGATTACCTGGACAGGGGTGGACGCGTCGAAGTTCACTTACGCCTGGAGTTTCGGTCAACTCTTAACCGCAACTTATGCCGGCGGTTTCCCGGCCAACACCACCATTACCTACAACCTTCAGGCAGGCCCCACTGGCTTTAAGGACACCCAGGGAAATCCTCTCGTCACACCTGCGCAAGGGAGCTTCACCACGGGCAGCAGCGGCGGTGGCAGCACCGGGGGCGGAACCGGGGTTGATCCCTGCCTCACCGACCCGAGCCATGAGAATCCCGGCAGCAGCGGTTCTGTGTTCAAGTCGCTCCAGTTCGTGCAGACGAGCAATAGCGCTCCAATTCCAGACCCGCAAAATCCCGCCGCGGCTTTCGCCACTTACATTCCCACAAACCAGACAGTGAACACCGTCACTGTCACCGGCCCAAACAACATCAATATCACCCTTGATAAAATCCCAACCACAACCTTATTCTCTGTGTTTCAGGATTTTCCGACCGCAGCGGCGGTCGATGCGGCCTTTCCTGCTGGGAACTATACCATCACCGCGAGCCCCGCTGGCAGCGGAGTGGTTGCTGTTCCCGCCATTACAGCCATGCCAGTCCCGATGATCGTGAATCTCACGGAATTAAAGAGCTTCGATCCAACAAAGGATTTTCTCCTCAAGTTCTCCCCCTTCACCGGCGCTTCGGGACAGTTCGATAACATTTCCATCCAGATTAACGACAGCGGAAGCGACCGGCACTTCTACGCGCCTGATTTCTGTGTGCCGCGCCCTTTGCCGAACACGGCCACCTCCGTGACCATCCCGGCGAACACGTTTCACGCCGGAGATAAGCTGACTGGCAGCATCAGCTTCAGCCATTTCGCCGTGAACGCGAACGCCATACCGAATACGATGCTGAGCGCGGGCTCAACCGTCACCACCAGCTTTGATTTCACCGGTGGAAGCACCGGTTCCGAAGTCCATTGGAATCAGCCCACCTTCAACGCGAACGGCACCATCACCTTCACCGCGACCGCTCCCACAGGAACGACAGTTGTCATCGAAAAGAGCACCGACCTGAAGGCCTGGACGACGGCTACCACCAGCACCTCGGCTAACGGCACCATCACCTACACCTTCGATCCGAAGACTGGCGGGCCGCACACTTACTTCCGAGGCAAAGTTCAGTAATTCCAAACTCGACTCGAGTTATTTGCGAGCGGCGACCAACAGGTCGCCGCTTTTTTATGCGGCGACGACTTTCTGCTTCAATCGAGAGAGCGCCCGCTCGGGCAACAGCGTCGCCAGGCGCGTGAAGATCGATTCCGGGTAACCCATCGCCCGCTTAAACTGATAATCGCGTTCGATCACGTTCGGATGCGACTGCCATTTGCGGAAACTCTCTCCAGGTAAATCGCGCCTCAGCCACGACCAATGCCCGAATACGGGTACCGGATAATCGCTTCCGTGCACCATCTTTTCCGCGACGCGACCACTCCGCGTCTTCGAAACCAACCGGCTTCGGATCGGAATGGCAAAGGCGCTGTTATCGCCGAAGAAATTCTCGTACTTCCGCGTCATCTCCGCGAAATGCTCGAAATACTCAGGATCGCTGAAACCGCTCTTGCCCGCCGAATGCGCTGCAATCACGGTCACGCCGCACTCGAGCGGACGTTGCAAAGTGCGCGGGTCCGCCAGGTCTGCACGTAAAACCTGCAATGTGTGTTCGCCACCTGTGTGGGCCAGCAGCAGAATCCCTGCCTCCGCCATCCGCTCCCAGAATTTCGTGAATCGACGATCCCGGCAATCGATCATCTGGCAATTCGGCAGGCACTTCATCATCACCGCCCCGAGTTCAATGCAGCGCTCCAGTTCCTCCATCGCATCGCGCCGCGCCGGATGAATCGAAACCGCCGGCAGAAACTCCGAATGCTTGCGCGCCAGATCCAGCACATACTGATTCGGCACATGCGCCGTTCCCAAATGTCTCAGCAAATTGCCCTGCTCATCATAAACCTGTTCCTGCGCGAGAATGACCACCGCATCCAGCGAAGAAGCCCGCACATACTCCACCAACTTCTCAGCATAAAGCCGGTCCAACTCCCCTCTCAGCGCGCTCACCGGCAAACCGATATGCCGCACCATCAGCGCTTGCAACGGCCATTGCCATGCGCGCGTCCGCACCCAGCACCCTGACCCGTTCGACCCGTTCCCGACGATGTGCACATGGCAATCAATTTTCACGAAAACCCATGATGCTCCGCCCCGGTGCGGAGTCGAGCGGGAAGCGCGACTCCTTTTGCGCTCATACTCCTACTCGTAATCTTGATGCTACTCTCTTGTTGTTCAGCGCGTTGGGATCCAGCGTCAGTTTCGATCAACTGCTCCGTCGGCACTGATCGAGGAACCTGAATAGTGAAACAGTAATTTCGAACCAGGACGCCCGCACCCCTTTCGAGGATCACAGGGTTTCGGAATAGAGAGTGGTTACCGTCCGGTGGGCGATGAGTCGCGCAAGAGGAAGGTCCTGGTTTCCCTTCTGCACTTCCTTTAATGTTTCCGCCTTTCCACGTCCGGAGGCCAGCACCCAAACTTCCTTCGCTACGATGAGGGGTTGATACCCCAGCGTGATTCGATCCGGCGGCGGTTTGGTGGCGGTCACTTTGCGATAAACTCGTCGGTCCGCCACGAGTTCAATCGGTTCCTGGGGAAAGAGCGAAGCGACGTGACCGTCCTCGCCCATGCCGAGGATCACAACATCCAGAACTGGCTGCCCCTGTTCCGTGAGCGGCATGAGACGGCACAGTTCCGCCTCGGCTTCTTCGACCGCATACTTGTGATCCACTTCGCCGCGAATTCGGTGAATGTTTTCTTCCGAAATTCGGAGTGGCTGGAACAGGAATTGTCGCGCCGTCAGATAATTGTTCTCCGGATCCGAAGGAGGAACGCACCGTTCATCCGCCCAGAAGAAATGAACATTGGCGAAGTCGTCCGTTTTGGCCATCGCGCAAATTGCCTCGTAAAAAGTTTGGGCGATTCGGCCGCCCGACAGGGCGATCCCGAAAGGAACAGAAAGGTCCCCTCTCCGTTTGAGGACTCCAACGAGTTCCCGCCCCGCCGCGCGGGCGATCTCCTCAGGCGTGCCCAGCGGGCGCAGTTGCAGGTTTGGCATTGGCGGGAGATTGGTTAGGTGGCGTAGGATTTCGCCAGGCGTGCCCAGCCTGGGCGAGCAGATCGTCCGAGGCAACAGGTCCCCAGGTCCCGGCGGAATAAAACTCGCGATTGGTGAGCGGCTTGTCCGCCCAGCCTTTGCGAATCGAATCGACGATTTGCCAGGCCGATTCGACTTCGTCGCGGCGAATAAACAGAGTGGCGTCGCCCGCCATGACGTCGAGCAACAGCCGTTCGTACGCTTCCGGAGTGTAGGCCCCGAACTCGGTGTCGTAACCGAAGGTCATGCGCACCGGCCGCACCTGAATGCTGGTCCCAGGAACCTTTCCGTTGAAGCGCAGATAAATCCCTTCTTCTGGTTGGAGCCGAAGAGTGAGGGCGTTTGCATCGAGCGAATTCCCGCATTGGGCCGCAAAAAGGATGTGCGGGGCGGGGCGGAACTGAATGCGGACTTCACTGGCGCTGAGCGGCAGCGCTTTTCCCGTGCGGAGATAAAACGGGACGCCGGACCAGCGCCAATTATCGATAAACAATTTCAGCGCGACATACGTATCAACATTCGACTCCGGCTTCACCTTGGGTTCCTGTCGATAGCCGGGCACCAGTTTGCCGTCGATCGTTCCCGCAAAATATTGACCGCGCACGACCTGCCGGTCGACTTGTCCAGCCATGATGGGGCGGATCGATTTCAGCAACTTCACTTTTTCATCGCGGATCGGCTCGGCCTCCAACGTGACCGGCGGCTCCATTGCGACGAGTGAAAGAACCTGCAAAAGGTGGTTCTGCACCATGTCACGAATCGCGCCCGCTTCTTCGTAATATCCACCCCGGCTGCCCACACCGAGTTTCTCGCTCACCGTAATCTGGACGTGATCGATCGTGTGACGGCTCCACAGTTCTTCGAAAATCGCATTCGAAAAGCGGAACATGAGGATGTTCTGCACCGTCTCTTTCCCCAAATAATGATCGATCCGGTAGACCTGCTTTTCGTGCGCGTACCGCGTCAGTTCCTCATTCAGTTGGACCGCGGAAGGCAGGTCGTGACCGAACGGTTTCTCCACCACGAGCCGTTGCCAAAAGCCGCCATTGTCCCGCTTCAAGAGGCCGGCGTTATGCAGGTGCTGGACCACATCCGCAAACTGGCTGGGTGGAGTCGCGAGATAAAACAGCAAATTGTTCGCCAGCTTTTCGTCGCCAAATGTGGCGAGTTTTTCTTTCAACTTCCCATAGGCCGCTGCGTCCGAAAAATCGCCAATGTGATACGAAATACTTTTGGCAAATTCGACCCACACCTTCTCGTCGACGGGTTTTGTTCGCGAAAACTGAGCGAGCGCCCCATGCAGTTCTTCGCGCCAGTCATCGTCGGTTTTTTCCCGCCGCGCAAATCCAATAATGCGCGTCGGCTTCGGTAACTGGTTTCCGAGATAAAGGTGGTAAAGGGCGGGAATCAGCTTGCGCGCGGTGAGATCCCCGCTCGCGCCGAAGATTACGATGGTGCAGGGCTCCGGCGTTTTTCTGGCCTGATCAATCCGGCAGGCCATCAATTCATCCAGGTTGTTCGACTCCGTCATGCCGCAGGAGCTTGCCAATTCCCGGCGGCGAAGCAAACACGGAGTGGCGGCCGCGAGGAACGTTTCTCTGTCAGAGCGGCTATTTTTCGCTGTTCAGCTCGCGGAGCTTTGCGCGCGCTCGGAGGTTTCCATTGGACGAGGACTTCGCCAACCATTCCCGAGCGAGCGCGTCGCTTTGCATTACCCCGTTGCCATCGAGATATCTCAAACCCATCGCGTATTGTGACTCCGGATTTCCCTTCTGAGCCTGCTCACGTTGGTAATTCAATGACGGAGCGGCCTCGTCATAGGCCGGACCGTTGAACTCTGAAACCGGGAGTGATCGTGATGACTCGGCGCTTTCACTGGTCAATTTCGGTTTCGCGGGAGCGTTCGTCGGCATGATCGCGCGAAAAGCATAGTACGGTCTCGGTGCGCTGAACGGATTTTGCGCCGGAGGATTTGGTACCGGAGCGCTGTTCGCATTATTCTTCGCCGTCTGGTCCGCTTGTTCCTCTTGCGCCTTTCGCTTTTGCTGTTCCTGCAATTGTTGCTGTTGCCGCCGGAGCGCCTCATTCCGTTGTATCTGCACCATCCGAGCGCGATTCCCTGCTTTTCCGATGGTGTAGCTATAGTAGGTATTGGCTCCGGTCACGGGATGTGAAGCAATTAGCGTGAGGAGAACCAAGGTCCCAGAGAGATGAAATAGCTTTTTCATATTGGCTATCCCTTTCGGAAAATAAGCTGTCGCAAAGCTTCTCGAAGAGCAAATAGAGAATTTCGAATGCAATTCTCGTGCGTCAACGCTGTAAACGCCCTTTACAGAATCTCTGGTTCGTATGGAGGCGCATTTCGAGTCGTGTGCCTCAGGTTACTCAACATCCATCCATGTACCTCGTTGGTAAACAAGCTAATGTGGCCTTAGCGGAAAGCCCGGAAGTAGAAAATACTCTTTTGGCATGTTGACTGCTCATTGTCAACGGTTTGGGAAATAGCGGGGCCTGACCGAAGTTTTTTGCTGCTGTAATTATGACGAAGAATCAATTGATGACGAGCTGCGCCGTTTTGGCCGGTTTGTCCCTGTCGCCTGCTCAAGTGGCTTTTGCAGGCTGGTCCGGGCAGATGAACGGCACTGGTTTTGGCCGAGCCACCGCCAATGTTACGTCCGCAACAGGTGGCATTGCGGCTCCGACCATTACAACAGCCGGTCCAAGCGCTGCCGTAAATAATCCTCTTGGAACGAACTTTAAAGCCGTCTCCGGATTGCCGTCAGGGTCCACCGCCACAACTACTTCCCAGATCACCGGTTCCGCCGGTTACATCTGGAAAGCGGTCACAACTGCTGCAGGCGGAGACAGGACCGACAATGAAACGGTGGAAAACACCATGGATGTGGTTCCCCAAGCGGTCACAAAGTTAGAGATCACGACCTCGCTTGGAGACGATCGCGTTCTGACCTTCGATGGGGAAGCGAGCGGAGGAACGGGGCTCCTGTTGCGCGTCTATAACACCGCGCCCGATCAAAACTCATTTTCAATCTTCAGTGTGGACGATGGCCCGACCATCCCGGATTTCTCGCAGTTCGACCCCATCTTCAACCAACCGTTCCTCGGTGAGGGACTGGTCGATCCAATTTCGGGCCGAGCAGCGCCATTTACTTTTACATTCCAGTTGCCGCCGAAGCAGGGCAATGACGAGAACATCTGGGTCGTCATTGACGGTTTCGCCACGAGCGCAGTCCCCGATTCGGGAGCGTTTTTGGGCCTGGCCTTCGGTCTGACTGTTGCGGGATTGGCGTTAGCTCGCCACCGCTGCGCAATTTAGGTGCACATTCAGGCCTTCGCCCTGGTTTTCTTTATTGGGCACAGTATCTCTCGATCTCGAGCAGTTCGCATCCCGCAATTCGCCGTCTTGCAGGCCCGTCGCGGCTTCCTTAGGATTTCGCGCACAGGAGGCCGATCGGCTGGATGATAGCGCGATGCATTATATTGGTGGTGTTGTCTATTTTTGGGGTCATGCTCCAGGCACAACCAATCTCCACCCACTCCCGCGCCATCGTTTTTTCCGAGATCCGTTCGTTTCTCAGTCAAGCCCGGACGTCTACTGTTGAGGCCGCGCAAATTCGCGGGGTAGTCAGTTACGCTTATCGTCAGAGCTCTCTCTACCTGCAGGATGCGAGCGGCGGGCTGTTCGTTTCTTCTGCCACAAATGTTCCGCTGCAAGTGGGTGACCTCGTGGAGGTGCAAGGCAAAAGCCAGTTTGACGGCTTTTCACCCATTCTAAGACAGAGTGCTTTGCGCAAAATCGGGTCGCAGGCAGCGCCCGAACCGCGCCCGACCAGCGCGATCGAAATCTTGAGTGGAAAGTACGATATGGAATTGGTTCGACTCCCGGCCACCGTGTTGGATGTGGGAAGGAGGAACGACCGCACCGTGCTGCTCCGTTTGCTGGATCGGAATATTTCTTTCTCGGCGGAATTGGACAGGGATGAAAAGCCACATACATGGAAAGGAGTCTTACCGCAGGCTCAGGTGCGTTTGACGGGGGTCTGCACCATCGGGGGAGATCGCTCTGGTTTTGTCCGCAACTTCCGTATTTTGCTTCGCGACGAATCAGACCTGGAGATCATACGTTCGCCGCCGTGGTGGACGTTCGAACGGACGATGCGGATGGTCATCATTCTGGGCGTGTTGATCCTCGGAGGTCTTTTCTGGGTCGCCGCGCTAAATCATCAAGTGCGGCAACAAACGCGGGAGTTGCGCGCCCGTTTCGAGCGCGAAGCGCAGTTGGAAGATCAGTATCACGATCTTTTCGAAAATGCCCAGGAGCTGGTTTTCATGCTTGATGAGCAAGGACGGTTTGTGAGCATGAACAAGGCAACCGAAGAGGCCTTGGGCTGTCAGCGGTTTGAGGCGTTGGGTAAAAGCTTTATCGAATACATCGTTCCTGAACAGCGCGAGCGATTTGCCAGCTTCCTCAAGGAGAGTGCCGCCGAACATTCGAGCAAGCTCGAGGAATTCGTAGTGCAAAAGGCGGGTCCCGAAGGACGAACTCTTTCCTTGGAATTGAGCTGCCATCTGACCGCCCGACCGCGCAGCGGAACCGAACTCCAGGTCATCGCTCGTGATGTTACGGAGCGGAAGCGCGCCGAAGCAGAGATTCAAGAGTTAACTACACAACTGGAAGAACGAGTCACCGAAAGAACGGCGCAACTGGAAGCAGCTAATCAGGAATTGGAAGCCTTTAGTTATTCAGTTTCGCATGACTTGCGAGCGCCATTGCGGGCCATCGACGGCTTTTCGAAAATTCTGTCCGAGGAAAATCTGGCGAACGCCGACGAAGATACGCAAAAACTCCTCGCTGGAATTCAGAAGAACGCTCGCAAAATGGCGCAGTTGATCGAGGACCTTCTGCAATTCTCCCGCGTTACTCGTATCTCGCTGGCCACCGAGTCAGTGAACATGGAGGAGCTTTTTCGAAGCGTTTTCCAGGAACAACTCACTGCGTATCCGGATCGGAAGGTGGAATTGATCATCGCGAAGTTGCCGACCGTCGAGGCCGACAGGGCGATGTTGCGCCAGGTAGTGGAAAATTTAGCCAGCAACGCGATCAAATACACCCGCGGCAAAGAGGTGGCGCGAATCGAAGTCGGCGTGCGGTCCGAGGGTGACGGCAACGTTTTTTTCGTCCGCGACAACGGGGTTGGATTTGACATGAAGTATGCCGCCAAACTGTTCGGCGTTTTTCAAAGACTGCACTCGGACAAGGAGTTTGAAGGCACCGGAGTCGGCCTGGCCATTGTTCAAAGAATTATCCAACGGCACGGCGGACGAATCTGGGCGGAAGCAGCGCCGAATCAAGGGGCTACGATGTATTTCTACCTGCCCTCGCGCCAGAAGAGTTAGAGCAACCGGCCCTGCCGCTGGTCTTTGGCCAGAGCTTCGCCCAGAGTTTCGGCCCGTGAGCGGCGGTGTTCCATAATGTGCTTGTCCACCAGAGGATCGTAGTTCACGGGGTAATCACCATCGTAGCAGGCCATGCAGAAGAAGCTTTTGTCGTGGCCAGTCGCTTTGACCATGCCTTGCTGCGAAAGATAACCGAGCGAGTCCGCATTCAGATACTTGCGGATATCATCCACGCTGTGGTTGGCCGCCATCAGTTTTGTGCGATCAGGAAAATCGATCCCGTAGACACAAGGATGCATGTGGGGCGGACAACTGACCAGAACGTGCACTTCTTTCGCGCCAGCTTCCTTCAGATTGTTAACACGGGTCTTGCAGGTCGTCCCGCGAACGATCGAATCATCCACGATGATGACCCGTTTTCCGCGGACCAATTCCTCGATCAAGTTCAACTTCACGCGGACGTTGAAATCGCGAATGAGCTGAGACGGCTGGAGAAAGCTTCGTCCAACATAGTGATTGCGGACGAACGCCATCTCGAACGGAATGCCCGATTCCAGTGAGTAACCGAGGGCGGCGCAATTCCCGCTATCCGGCACCGGCACGACGATGTCCGCTTTGATCGGAAATTCGCGCGCAAGTTCACGCCCCATATCGACGCGCACCTTGTAGACGCTGCGATCAGCGATGCGGCTGTCCGGCCGGGCGAAGTAGACGTATTCGAAGATGCAAAAGGCCTTTCGCTGCTCGTGGGGAACCGCCCGGATACTCGTCAGCCCCTGCTCGTTAATGATAACGATTTCACCCGGTTCGACATCCCGCACGAATTTAGCCTGAATTAAATCGAAGGCGCACGTTTCGCTCGCCAGCACCCAGGCATCGCCGACTTTACCGATGGAGAGCGGACGGAAGCCATGCGGATCGCGCACGCCGATCAACTCCTGTTCCGTCATGATGACCAGGGAGAAGGCGCCTTCGATCCGCCGAATGGCGGTAACGAGTGTGCTCGCTTCGCCATTTTTGGCCGGTTGGGCCATCAGATGAAGAATGATCTCGCTGTCGACCGTGGTTTGGAAGATCGAGCCTTTGGATTCAAGTTCGTCGCGGAGTTGCGCGGCGTTGGTCAGATTCCCGTTATGCGCGATGGCGATCTGGCCGCGTTTGCAATCCATCGTGAGCGGTTGAGCATTGCGCAGTTCAGATGAACCGGTGGTCGAATAGCGCGTGTGCCCAACCGCCATTCGGCCCGGAAGTTTTTCGAAGGCATCTCCCTTAAAAATCTGCGGCACAAGTCCCATCCCGAGATGAGAGCGAAATTTCTCACTATCGAACGAAACGATGCCGGCGCTCTCCTGCCCTCGATGCTGGAGGGCGTAAAGTCCGAAGTAGGTCAATTCGGCGGCTTTCGGATGATTGTAAATGCCGAAAACGCCGCAATAATGCTTCGGGTAAGATTGCTCGACCATCGATTTGGACTCCGTCGGGGCTTGAGGCGGAAGTACGGCAGAGGGACACGAAATCGGTTGAACCTGGCCTCTGACGCGCTCGTTTTTCAGAGCCAGCAAAGTTACGTTTGCGTGACCCGAAGTCAAGAGTGTGCGAGAGTTCGTGCAGGTTGCCGGGCGTTGCGGCGGAAAGATTCACTTACGCCTTGAAATCGCGCGCTGCTTCAGGCCAAATGCGGCTCCTTACTTAAGCGTATGACGCTTGGAGACATCCTGCAGAAAGACCAGATCATCATCGAACTCAAGGCGACGAACCGCTGGGAGGCAATCGATGAGTTGATTGGGCGTCTGGTCGAATGCGGCAAGATCAAACCGGAAAACCGGGAACAAATCGCTGCCGTCGTGAAAAAGCGCGAGACTTCGATGAGCACCGGCATCGGCTTTGGCATCGGAATTCCGCACGCTTCGACCGATCTGATTTACGAAGTCGTGGGCGCTTTCGGTCGGTCCACCAAAGGTGTGAACTTCGATGCCCTCGATAATCAACCGGTTCACCTGGTCATGCTATTCCTCGTGCCGCAGGGACAGTTTCAGAAGCATCTCCATACGCTCGCGAACATCGCCAAGCTGCTTCACAATAAAGATTTTCGCGCTGCCCTTGAGCAGGCTCCGGATGCAGAAACGATGTTAAAGATCATCAAGAACCCGCAAAGCCCGGGTTCTTGAGCGCATCCAGGGCGCTTGCCCGAAGCGCTCCTCTCACTTTTCCGATCACGGCTCAGGCAGCCGCTACGATTCAATAACGTTGATTTCGATCGGCTCGACACTGACGCCGAGCGACTCCAGCCATTTGATCGCGCTCTTGATTTCAGACCGTTTGCCGTCGATCTCGAGGCAGACGATGCCGATTTCGTCAGTCACGCTCGCCTGGCGTACGTTGGTCACGATTTTAAATTCATGGCCCAGTTCCCAGATCACCGGGCGCGTGATGAGCTTGGCCGGATACATCAGCCAGAGGCGCTGCTTTTCCTGCTGATCAAGCCTGGTTTTCGCGACCTTGGCGGCCGGCTTTTTCTTGTTCGTTGTCGGCATTTTTTAACCCCCGGCGATGGCTGGAATGATGCTGATTTCGTCCCCGTTCTTGAGTGGCGTATCCTGGTTTTGCAGGAAGCGGATGTCTTCTTCGTTCACGTAAACATTGACGAAGCGACGGACCGCGCCGGTGTCATCGACCAGGCGTTCCTTGATGCCGGGATAGCGTGACTGCAATTCAGTAATCGCCGCGCCAACAGTATTGGCATTTACCTCAACGAGTTCTTCGTTGTTGGTCAATTTGCGAAGCGGTGTGGGAATTCGAACTTTGGCCATAAATAGATAGAATTAAATTTGGAACTCAGAAATCAGGAAGGAACGATTTGATCGCGTCGCCCCAACTTTGCTTTGCATGAGTTCCTGTTTTCCATATTGAGCTTTTTTCCTCATGCGATTGCGAGTTTCATTTCCTGATCAAGGAGACCTTCAAATTCGCGCAGGCTTGGGCGAATTTCGCGGGTGCGGCCAACGTGACCGACAACCGCGTCGAGCGTCTTCAACCCGTTCCCGGTGATACAGAGCACAACGGAATCATTCGCCGGAATTCTGCCCGACGCGATCAGTTTCTTCGCAACGCCGACAGTCACTCCTCCCGCGGTTTCGGTAAAGATGCCTTCACATTCCGCGAGCAGCTTCATGCCTTCGCGAATCTCGTCATCGGTCACGTCGTCAGCGGCCGCGCCGGTATCCTTCATCACACGCAAAGCGTAGAAGCCGTCGGCCGGAGTTCCAATGGCGAGCGATTTCGCGATGGTGTCGGGCTTCACCGGTTTGAAGAAATCCATGCCGGCTTTTTGTGCGGTGGAAATGGGTGAGCAACCGGTCGCTTGTGCCCCGTGAACTTTGTAGTTCGTTTCGTCCACGAGACCGAGCTTGGTCAACTCCTGGTAGCTCTTGTGAATTTTGGTGAGGAGCGAACCGGAAGCCATCGGCGCAACGGTGTGTTGCGGCACTTTCCAACCGAGTTGTTCCACAATTTCGAAGCCCATGCTTTTGGAACCTTCGGCATAGTACGGGCGCATATTCACGTTCACGAAAGCCCATCCGAATTTGCCGGCGATTTCTGCGCAAAGACGATTCACTTCGTCATAGTGGCCCTTGATGCCAATGACGTTCGCGCCGTAGACAAGCGAGTTAACGATTTTACCCTGCTCGAGATCGGCCGGAATGAAGACGTAGGACTTGAGGCCAGCGCTCGCGGCGTTGGCCGCGACGGAATTAGCAAGATTGCCGGTTGAGGCGCAAGCGACCGTAGTGAAGCCGAGTTCACGCGCGCGGCTCAAAGCGACGCTGACCACGCGATCTTTGAAGGAAAGAGTCGGGTAATTGACGGCGTCGTTCTTGATCCAAAGCTCGCGAACACCGAGACGGCGCGCGAGACGATCGGCTTTGACGATGGGGGTGAAGCCGACCTGAGTGCCGACAGTCGGGTCCTGCGCGACGGGAAGAAGTTCGCGATAGCGCCACATGGTATGAGGGCGGCTTTCGATTTTTGCGCGGGTGAGGCTCTGCTTGATGCGCGGGTAATCGTAAGCGACCTCGAGCGGGCCGAAGTCGTATTCGCACACGTGCGTCGCGGCGAGCGGGTATTCCCGACCGCATTCACGGCACTTGAGCGCCTTCATGAAACCAGTGTTCTTATCCATGTGACCAGTTGTTAAATAGTGCGCGATCTTTTTTGGGGGAAATAAAAAAATCCCCTTCCCATTGAGCTTGAGAAGAGGTTACGACAAACCCTGCGTGTCTTCTCATTTGTCCCGGCTGATTGCCGAGCTGGATTTGGCACCTGGTCACTCAAGTTCGCGCCTTGAGCCGGTTGCCGTGGTTTCAAAGGGCCAGTCCCTCCACCACTCTCAATGAGTCCGTTGTTATCAACGGATGCGGATAAAATGATGGAACCAACCAGGCGTGTCAACAGGAGAAATTCTCTTCTCCGATCCCCTCGGAAAGAACGAACGGGAAGATTGGTTTAAGTCTTGACGGTAGAGGCAGGGACAAAGGGAAAACAATCGCTCCCGTTAAACGATCTCGATGTGGAGTCACGCGACAGAGGCGTTGGTTAGAACAACGAACGCCTGCGCCGACGGTCCGCCTGAATTCGCCACCGCAGCGGGTTTGTCACTGTTACGACCGTGAGGAGAGCGGTGAGACCGAGCAGTCCGGGGCCACTTTCGGGGACCTCCTGGACAGCGGATCGAGCGTATTGGAGGTGATCGAGTTCCCAATCATTCGAGTTGGCGCTGGAGATGGTGAATTTGGAGATGCCGCCCGGATCGGCCCAACCAAGGAAACGGTCTTCCGCGGTTTCGCCCGAGATTAGGCCGTCGCCAAGGGTGAATGGGCCGAGTGTTCCGAGGGAATTGCCGAAAGGGTCGAATGCTTCGAGGCTGACGTTGTCGACGCCGATGCGCAGCGAACTGCTTCCAACATCTGTCCAGACGATCCCAATGTGGGTGGGGAGTGCGCCAAGGACGTTGGCGTCGAAGGTGAAGCTGATACTGGTGGCGTCATTGTTGGAAAAGAGCGAGTGGCCGCCGTTGCCCAAGCCGTCGATGCCACCGTCATCGCCGTCCACGGAATCGGTGAGTGGGGCGGGAGGAAGAATAGCGAGCACTCCACCGCTCGCGGCGACGCCAGGGGTGTTAAGCGCGCCATCCTCGAACGTTTCCAGGTGGAAGTAGGAGAAGGAACCGCCGTTGAACGGGCTGTCCGCGAAGCTAAGATATGGGCTCGGGCCGAGGGCGGCGGCGGAAATGGTCGCCGGAGCCAAGAGCAGCGCCATAGCAGGCAGCAGGAGAGATCCAAGGCGTCTCATAGGTGGCTAAAGGGCAGCAAGAACCAAACCTTTTTCGAGATGCGTTCGAAAGCCGGGGAATCCGACGAGTTTTGGCGGTGCAGAGGCGAAGGGCATCGGAAACGATGGTGAGTAATCGTAAGTAGAGTTTACAATCGCCTCAACGCCAAAAAGGTTGTGACGGTAGCTTTCTGCTTGCCCAGACCCTAAAAAAAAGAACCACCACCCGGGTTCGGTGGTGGTTCTAAACCGAGGGCCGGGTTTTAGCGACGAAGGAAACGTCGGCATGGAACGAGACAAGCAAGGCCGAAAGCAAGGCTCGCTGCGGTCGCGCCGCCGTCCGGGACGGTGGAGTCGCTGGTGATGCTGACATTGTCCACACCGAGGTTGAAGAAAAGCTGATTATCGACCTCGGCGAATCGGATCTGGAAGGTGCCTCCCGCGGCCACAACTGAAGAAATGTCGAAGCTGTAGGGAGTGTAGGCGTGAGGATTCGGCCCGGCATCGACCCCAAGATAAAAGTTGGCCAGAACGCCGGCACCTGTGTCGAAAGGGCCAGCAGCTCCATCCAAAATATCCACCCGGGCGTGCTGGTTTGGAGAGGCAGTGTAATCCAGCCCCGCTGGATTAATAATGGGGCCGAAGCCGCTTTGATCGTTGGCAAACATGTCGAAGGATAGTTGGGTAGAAGCCCCTGCCGCGACTGTGAAGCTCTGGAGCAGAGCGTGCGCCCCTGGGCCACCTTGATCGGTGACAGCGTAATAATTGCCGCCAGAAGCGCCGACCGTCACAAGAAAACTGATAGGTGTTGAGGTGCCGGTATTGTTGTAGGTAGAACCGGAGCCGCCTGCCTGATCGGCGACGGTCCAACCAGTGAGATCGCCGGTTTCGAAGTCGCCGTTGCTCAGAAGTTCTGCGGCTTGGGTAGTGCTCGCTGCGGTCAGAACAGCCGCGAAAGCGATCAGTGCTTTTTTATCGAATGATTTATACATAGGTGTTGTCGATCTTCCGTGTGTGCACGGAATCAGGGTTACGCGTTCAAGACAGGTAATCTCTCCAAGCAAAATGCATTCCCGCCCACTTGATTGATGATTGTTCATGCTGGAAGCCACTTTTATGCAAAGAATTGCATCAAGTGAATCCATGGCATTCCAACCCTTAACTCATTTAATTTGTAAAGAGAGGTTACAAGTTGGGTAAACAGCTCCATCTACAAGTCTAATCTTCTGTCCCCAGCGACGCCAAAGTTGGGGGAAGTGCTCTCCACGCGTCAACGCTCTCAAGAGCGCAGTCGCGTGCGAAAGTAAGTTCCCCAGATGGTTTGCTTGAACGCAGGACGGCGCCCGGGAGTCTAAAGGGGGCGGTTCCAAACAGTGCGGCGAAGCATTTCTTTTTAAGCAATGAATGCGAAAGCGGTGATTTTGGCGGGTGGATTATTTTTGCTGGGGTGGGGTCTTGGGGCGTTTACGACGAGGAGGGGAGGCCCGCAGCAGAGCGGCGCGGTTGGGCCGGAGGCCGGTGCGCCGAGGGGGACTACGAATGAGAAAGGAACTTCGACGCGGGTTCGGACGATGGCGTCGGTGCAGATGCCAGAGAATCTGGAGGCGCAGTTGAAATCGATTATGGCGATGCCGCGAGCAAAGCGGTGGAACAGGATTCGAGATGCGGCGAAGGCGGTGACGCCCGGAGACGAGATGTCGGCGCTGGCGATCGCAGAGAAGATTCTGGATCGGCAGGAGATGCAGAATTTTCGTTGGAACATGGCGGAGATCTGGGCGGAACGGGATTACAAGGGGCTGCTGGCGTACACGCAAGGGGTGAAGAATCGGGATGAGCGGAATCAATTGGTGCAGGCGGCGTTGGTGGAGTTCGCGAAGCAGGACCCGGATGGGGCGCTGGCGTGGGTGGAGAAGCAGCCGCGCGGGCAGGAGCGGCAAATGTTGGTATCGGCGACTTTGCGCGGGATGGCGCAGAGCGATCCGCAGCGGGCGTTGAAGAAGCTGGAAGAGGCGCAAATGGGGGAACGGCGCTGGATTCGAGGCGAGTTGATCAATGCGCTGGCGGAGAGCGATCCTAAATCTGCGGCGGAGTTGGCGCTGAAGACGGATCGGGGGTCGCGGTACGGTGGTTATGGTGAGGGACAGCTCGGCAATGTGATGGCGTCGTGGATTCGGCAGGATCCGGATGCGGCGCTGGCGTGGTTCAAAGCGCAGCCGGAAAGTGTGCGGCGGAAGCAGTCGGTGCTCAACTCGCTCCAGAATCTCTCCTATCAGGATCCGGCGACCGGTGTGAAATTGCTGGATGCGATTCCGGAAGGGCAACGGAAGGAGGAAACCTTGAGCAATATGCTCAATAATTGGGCCCGGCAGGATCCGGACGCGATGAAGTCCTGGCTGGATGAGCGAACGGATTCGCGGGAGAAACGGCTGGGGCAGATCGCTTATGCGCAAGGCTTGGCGATGACCGATCCGAGGGCTGCGGCGGAATCGCTGCGTGGAATCAAGATGGATGAGCGGCAGAGCTGGGCATTTCAGAGTGTCTATAACGAATTCGCTCAGCGCGATCCGCAAAGCGCGGTGGCGATGGCGAAAGATCTGCCCGATACGACGTCGCGGGCGAGGGCTTTGGCCGGGGCAATGGCCGGCTGGGCGGTAGTTGATCCCGTAGCGGCGGCTGAATATTCACTGACGCTGCCGAGCGGGCCGGCGAAGAACCAGGCGATTTCGCAACTGGCGGCGGCGTGGTCGAATAAGGATCCGAAAGCGGCCTTTGAATGGTTGAAGCAGGTGCCGAATCCGGCGATTCAGCGGGATGCGATGCAACAGACGTTATGGATGATTGCGCAGGAGTCCCCGGAGATGGCGGCGGATTTCATCAAGAGCATGCCGGCAGGTTTGAGTCGAGTGGACCTCACGCGAGATCTGGCGCAGCGCTGGGCCGAATCTGATTTTGACGGGGCGCTGGCCTGGGCCAAGGGGCTGCCGGACGGGCCGCAACGGAAGGCGGCGTTTGACCGGTTGGGATGGGAATGGCCGCAGAACGACTTAAAGGGAGCGGCAGATTATGCGAAGACGCTGAGTTCTGGGGAACTGCGGAGCCGGATGATGGATCAGCTTGCCAGTTCGTGGAGTTGGCGCGATCCGAAAGAGGCGCTGCAATTCGCGCAGGATTTACCAGCGGATAGTTCGCGGCAGCGATTCGCGGAGAGCGTGATTGGGAATTGGGCTTCGCGCGATCCGGAGGAGGCGGCGAAATATGCGGCGAACCTGCCGTTTGATGCCAATCGGGATGAGGTAATGAAACGGCTGGCGGGCAACTGGGCGCGTAACGATGCGGCGAGTGCCCTCGAGTGGGTGAATACGTTGCCGGCCGGCGATGGGCGGAGCGGCGCGATGGCGAGTGTGCTGGGAAGTTGGGCGGCACAATCGCCACAGGAGGCTGCGGCTTACGTGACGAAGTTGAGCGGCGATGAGCTGGAGCGCGGGATTGGCTCGGTGATTTCGAATATGGCAGGCGCGGACCCGACTTATACAGCCAGTTGGGTACAGCAATTTCCGGAAGGAACAGTGCGGGAACAGGCGGAAGAAAAATTGATACAGAACTGGGCACGGCAGGATCCACAGGCGGCGGCAAATTGGTTGGCCAATCAGCCGGCAGGTTCGAATCACGATGCGGCAGTGAAGCAGTTCGCGGAGAACGCGGCGTCATCCGAGCCGCAGCTCGCGTGGAAATGGGCAATGAGCATGGGCGATCCGGTCAAGCAGGCCGAGACGTTGGAAAAGATTGCTCCGACCTATTTGAAGTTTAACGGGGACGAAGCGCGGTCAGCAATTCAGTCGAGCGGGTTGCCCGATGGATTGCGGGTGAAGTTACTCAAAGCGAAAGATTGAAAGCGACGCCTCGTGGAAGCGACCACCAATGTCGCGATCACCTGGACGGTTTACGGACCAGAATCAGATGCTGCCAGGGCAAATCCGGGATGGTTTTTTCCCAATCGAGTCCCACCGCCGCCGCTTCCTTTTTGACCTGCGCTTCCGACATTTTGTGCACCTGCTTGATCGGCACGTTCGGATCTTCCGCGCGGTATTCTACGAAGGCGACGCGTCCACCGGGCTTCAAGGCGTTGAAAATGTTGGTCATCATTTCGTACGGCTCCGAAAATTCGTGGTAGACGTCGACCATGATAACGAGGTCAACGGAATTCGCTGGAAGCTTCGGGTCAGTCTCGGTGCCGAGCATCGGAACGACATTGGTGATGCCGCGCTCTTTCATGTTTTTCGCGAGCAGGTCGAGCATCTCTTGTTGAATATCGACGCCGTAAACCTTGCCATTCGGCATGATTTTTTTCGCCATTCGCCAACTGATGTAGCCGGTCCCGGCTCCAATGTCGGCGACGATTTGGCCCGGTTTCAGCCCAAGCAGGTCGATCATCTTATCCGGCTTTTCCTCTTCCGCGCGTTCGGGGCGTTCGAGCCAGTCCGCGCCCTGGTGGCCCATAACGTGGGCGATTTCGCGGCCCATGTAGAACTTGCCAATCCCGTTGGGGTCGTGGTCGGCGCGCTTTTCGTAGCGCGATTCAGCGGCGAAGACCGGCGCGCAAAATACAAGCGCAAGAATGACGATTCGCGAAAACATGGGAGAAGACTAAAGCAATGTTGTTTCCTCGCAACGTCAACCGACGACTGCGGTGTGACGTTCCTGGCGCTTGGCTGTTCCGATTCGATGTTTCGGTTGAAGGGTGGTCGTATCGGAAATGAATGGTCGCAGCAGAGCGGGTTTATCTGAACGGCCGACGCGGAGGTAATCGCGATAAATCGAGTTCGCTGCCATATCGGGTGCAAAATTCAACACGCCGGTGAGGTAGGTGAAGAGGAAATCCCCCAGGGAGTTCAACGCGATGTTGTGGTTGCGTCCAGTTTGGGCGTAGAGCCAATCGCTCCAGCGACCAAATGAGTTGAAAGGAGAGGGAGCGTCCTGCCAGAGGAGCGGCGCGGACTCCAGAAAATTTCCGCTGTTCACCAGCAAATCCCAATGGCGAGCGAAGCGGCGCAGTTTCTGCATTTCGCCGAAGGTCAGCGTTTTGTTGCGAAGCAATTCGTAGGGCGGCGTGCTACTGTAGACCATTTCCCATTCTGTGTCGTGGCGCACAATGGGGGTGCCGCGCAGACGTTTCAGAATGCCCAACTGAATTTCCTGCGGGTTGAGGGCAACCAGTTGGTCAAAGCCGCGTGCGAAGCTCTGCAGTGTCTCTCCTGGCAGACCGGCAATCAGATCCGCATGCACATGCACGCCTGTGTCGCGTCGCAAGAAGCGCAGATTGTCTGCGAGCTTGTCGTAGTTCTGACGGCGCTTGATGCGGGCACTCACTTCTGGGTCGAACGTTTGAATTCCCACTTCAAATTGCAGCGCACCCGCAGGAAATTTGGCAATCAGTTCGCGGAGGGCCTCCGGGAGACGATCCGGAATCATTTCGAAATGAAAAAAGAGTCCGGGCGTGTAACGCTCAAGAAAGAATTCAAGGATCGCTTTGCTCGTATTGAGATTCAGGTTGAACGTCCGATCCACGAATTTAAAATGCTTCACGCCTCTTTCGAGCAAGCGCTGCAATGCCGGGAGAAAACGATCCAACGGAAAGGCACGCACAGGAATATCGAGGGAGGACAGACAAAATTCGCACGTAAATGGGCAGCCGCGCGAGGCCTCGACGTAGATAATTCTCGTGCTGATATCACGCTCGTCATATAGATCGTAAGGAAGCTCGAGATACTCCAGCGCGGGCAATTCGGCAGGAATGACTTTCGTGGCCAGCGCAGTGCCGTCGAGAATCTGACGGCAAATGGTGGCGAACTTCAAATCGGCTTCGCCGGTAATGACGTGGTCCGCGGCCTGGCAGATCGCCTGTTGTTCTGTTTCGTAACTCACCTCTGGTCCGCCCAGGATGATCTTTACCTCTGGTGCGATCTTTTTCACGACCTGGACGAGTTCCGCTGAAATCTGGGCATTCCAAATGTAAACGCCCAGCCCGATAATTCTTGGATTCCGCGCAAGGAGAATCTCGGCGACATCCGTGACGCGTTGATTGATGTCGAATTCGACAATGCAAGCCCGATCACGCAGTTCCCCGAGATTCGCAAATAGATAGCGCAGGCCGAACGAAGCGTGAATATACTTCGCGTTCAAAGTTGAGAGAACGATGTCGGCCATCCTTGAGTATAGTCGATTTTCCGATGCAGGAAAAATTCAAACCCTCTCTCGCAAGCTTCCGAATGCCCAGTAATTTGCGATATGGAAAACGACGCAAAAGAGAAATCTCTTGATCCCAACACTGAAAGGGCGAGCCGCAAGCGCGCTGAACAGTCACGTCCAAAACCGGTGCCAGGTCAGGCGCCGCTCAAAGAACACGGCCAACCCGCCTGGCGCGAGGTGCGGCCGAAGTAATTTCGGCCTGGGTGCGGCGCGAATAGGTAGCAGTACTGACAGTCGCACGTCCGATGGAATCCTGCATTATGAACTTCTTCGGCGGAGGAACTCACTTTGTTCCCCGCCTTGCTTCACCGGGCGCGGGCTGGAACCAGATCCTCCTTCGGTGAAAACGGAACGTGCCAATGTGCGTGCTTCGCCATACAAAGTGATCTCTCGCAGCCGGAGCCACCCCATCCGGCTGACAACCCCGATGGTGAAATCCGATTCGAAAGAATACTCGCCGGTCCAGTCGTTTACGTGAACTGCCTTCATGAGAATTGAAAGCGTCGTTCCGGTTCGCACTGTTGAAGCTGCGTGTTGATTTCGGCTGTTTCGACTGTCAATTGCGCCACGCGCCTAAAATCTCCTTCCCGCGTTGCCCGGAGGCAACGTTGACGCAGATACATCAAATGTTGAAGCATTCGTTTGTACTCAATTCCATTGTTTATTCGCGATGTTTCCATATTTTTTCCTGATCCTAGCGGCGAACTAACTCTCGGCTACTAGACTCGTGGCTCAACTTTGCTCGCCTTTGTACTTACGGCTTCTAAGACAATTACTTAGCGGAGCCGCCCTCGATCGTAGTGAGACGCTAATCAGCAAATTACGCTAAATGCTGGACAAGTTGCGCACCGCACGTGGGCTTGTCGCGTGCTCTAATGCAACTGGAGTCCACGACTCCATCTTCTGCTTAAGTGAGCAGGAGGCGGGTTCTGGCGGCGAACCGTGTGTCCGCTAGAACCCGCTAACCGAAAGGATCTGTATGATGCGTGAGGATTTTCTTCTATTTTGCGGAAGCGCCAGCCGGTCGCTCGGGCCGCGCATCGCACAGTTACTTGATCGAACGGTAGCTGATTGCGTGATCGAGCGTTTTCCTGATGGCGAAGTGAATGTGCATCTTGAGGAACCGGTGCGCGGACGCGAAGTTTATATCATTCAATCCACCTGCCCGCCCGTGGACAAAAACCTGGTTGAACTTTTAGCGACAGCGGATGCCTGCCGCCGTTCGGGTGCGGCCCGCATTACGGCCATCGTTCCGTATTTCGGGTACGGCCGGGCCGATAAACGCAACGGGCGTCGCGCGCCGGTGACCGGCAGCATGGTCGCGCGCCTGATCGAAAGCGTGGGAGTCGATCATCTCTTGACAGTCGACCTGCATGCCCCGCAGATCGAAGGTTTTTTTCACATTCCGGTCGATAGCGTAACTGCCGTCCTCACGCTCTGTCACAAACTGCAAAAGGATATACCTGACGGAACAGTTGTCGTCTCTCCGGACGAGGGACGGGTGAAGATGGCGACCGAATTTGCCCGCCACCTGCATTGCCCGCTTGCGCTCCTGCACAAAGAACGGCGCAGTGGCTCGGAAACTCGCGTCACTCACGTTGTTGGCGACGTTCGCGATCGCCCTTGTTTGATCATCGACGATATGATCTCCACAGGGAGCACCATCGCCCAGGCCGCGGCGGCCCTGCTCGAAGCCGGTGCGCAACCGAGCATCCGAGTAGCGGCTTCGCACGGGCTCTTCGTCGGTAACGCTCGCGACCGCTTAACCGGCGGCGCGATCCGTCAACTTGTCATCTCCGATTCGATTCCCCCGAACGAACATCATTGGTCTGAACTTGGCGTTGTTTCTCTGGCGCCTCTCCTGGCCGGCGCAGTTTACCGCTTACAATCGGGCGAGTCCCTGGCGGACCTCTACGATCGGGTCATCCATGGAGGAGTGGAGAGGATTCTCACTCCTTAACGAAAAGGATGGACATGAAAACGAGTTTTAGTTCACGTCCGCTATCTCACCGTCTAACTGAACGCAGACACCTTGTGATTGATTGGGGTGTCGTGACGCGCTTTAGAAAGGAACTTTTATGCCGCTCTACGAATACATCTGCAACAAATGCCACAAGAAGTTCAGCGAAGTCCTGACAATCAAGGAGCACGACTCGCAACAACTCAAATGTCCAAAATGCAACAGCGCCGATCTGCAGAAGGTCATCGAACCGTTTTTTCCCAAAACGGCGAGTAAGACAGGGAGCTTTTAAGCTGTGGTCAACCCTTCCAATGCGGGACTAGACGGCTCTGCGGCGGGCGTAAATGTGAAACTACTGCTCGAATCCGGAACGTTATGAAAACACTGGGAAGAACCATTCGATCAGCGGCGCATCCTATCGCGCAGGTCCAACGGAATTACGACAGCATCCTCGACTTGATTAATGATGCGCCGATCGTCCTCCTCGGCGCGCAAACTCACGGCACACATGAATTTTATCGTGTTCGCGCGGAGATTACCCAGCGCCTGATCGAGGAGCGAGGTTTCAATCTCGTGGCGGTTGAAGCGGATTGGCCGGACGCTTACCGGGTGAATCGCTATATCCGCGGGATCGGTTCCGATCCCGACGCCACTTCCGCCCTCAGCGGATTCGAAACTTTTCCGTCATGGCTCTGGCGCAATGCGGACGTCCTCGACTTCGTTGGCTGGCTTAAGACCTTCAACGATGAAATTGCCAACGACACTCTCAAGGTCGGCTTCTATGGAATCGATCTTTACAGCCTGCGCAGGTCAATTCGCGGCGTTGTCACCTTTCTCGAACAGGCTGACCCTGCGGCGGCGGAAGAGGCGCGCCGGTGCTACGATTGCTTCAACCACTCGCCCCACCAGCGCGGTCGTTACGGATTTATGGCCGGTTTGGGCCTGCGCAAATCGTGCGAAGATGCCGCCATGCACGAGTCCATTCTGTTGAGCCATCGCCATACAGAACTGATGAGGAACGATGGACCACACATCGAGCAAGACCTCTTTTCCGCGGAGCAGAACGCTCTATTGGTGCAGGACGCTGAACGCTTTTATCGCACCATGTTTCAGGACCGGACGAGTGCCTGGAACCAGCGCGATGCGCACATGGCCCGCGTCGTTCAACTGTTGCTCGAACATTTCCGCAAGCAACACCCGCTCTCCAAAATCGTCGTTTGGGCACACAACTCTCACATTGGCGACGAACGAGCAAAAGAACACGATGAAGCAGGACGCATCAACATGGGGCAGCTTATTCGCGAACGATACGGTCAGGATGCTCTGCTGATCGGCCTCACTACTTATCACGGAACGGTCACCGCGGCGCCTGATTGGTGGAATTCTCCAGCTGAGCAAATGCCTCTTCCCCCGCCAATCCCTGGTAGTCACGAAGACCTGCTCCATCGTTGCGGCCAACCCGAATTTTTGCTGGACCTTCGCAAGCATCCTCTTGAACGCCTTGCCGAACCTCGTCTTCAGAGAAGTGTCGGAGTGGTTTACCGTCCCAGTTCCGAAGAGCAGGACTGTTACTCGAAGTTCAATCTTCTTAACCAATTCGATGCCATCATACACCTGGATTACACACGCGCGGTCGAACCGCTCGAACCATTCGCGGCCTGGGATGAGGCAGAAGCGCCGGAAACGTTTCCAATGGGTGTTTAGATCTATCGTCTGCCCTCCGTTAAGAACATTTCTTAATCGAAGTGGCCAACCCTGCCTATTGCGCTGCCTCAATCTCCCACGTGACAGTGGGATCATGAACAGATTGCCCCGCGTTTCTCCGAAGCGTCCTCCTGGCGCGTTTTCCACCCTCCAGGTCGTGTGCGCATGGTGCGGCAGGGCGAGAACGACTGAAGGCCGCTGGAAAGTATTTAAGTCTGCCAGCAGCAGCATGGCCGTATCACACGGCATTTGCCCAGCCTGTCTGAATCATGAAGTCGCCAGCGCCGCGCTGTAATTCTCGCCCGCTACCACGGCCCATCCTTGAAGCCGTTCGCACCTAAAATTCTTTTCAAAGCAAAAAATGCTTCTCCCTTGCCAACGGGTGGCGAGTTCCGACTGCACAAAAGCGCTTTGCTATAGATGCGACAGAAAGCCGCGGCACAGAAAGGATAGTTATGATCGCCTCGCCTCCAGAAGTTTGCTCGGTCAAACAAACTATCGCCGCCCCTCGCGGCAGCCGGGCGCCAGGCTTCATCAAGTGGTTTGCCCAAATCAGCATCGACGATATTCCAATCGTCGGCGGCAAAACCGCTTCCCTGGGAGAAATGTATCGCGAGCTCTCTCCCAAAGGCGTTCAGATTCCGGACGGTTTTGCCATTAACGCCGAAGCGTTCCGTTATTTTCTGCGCGAAGCTCGTCTGGAGGACGAAATTCGAAATCAACTCGCCCACGTGGACACGCGCGATATTGAAAGCCTGCGTCGCGCCGGCAATGCCATTCGCCACGCCATCCTCGCCGCAACTCTGCCAACCGTCCTCGAAGAGCAAATCATTGAGGCCTATGACACCCTGAGCGGAAGAAACTTCCCCGCGGACGTCGCCGTTCGCAGCAGCGCCACGGCTGAGGACTTGCCAGACGCAAGTTTTGCTGGCCAGCAGGAAACTTATTTGAACGTCCAGGGCTATTCCGCCTTGCTCGATTGTTGCAAAAGGTGTTTCGCCTCGCTCTTTACAGATCGCGCGATTAGCTATCGCGTCGATAAACATTTCGATCATTTCAAAGTCGCGCTCAGCATCGGCGTGCAGCGCATGGTTCGTTCTGATCTCGCCGCTTCCGGAGTCATGTTTACCATTGATACGGAGACTGGCTTTCGAGACACGGTGTTGATCAACGCTGCCTATGGTCTTGGCGAAAATATCGTCCAGGGTTCAGTGAATCCGGACGAATACTACGTGTTCAAGCCCACACTCAAGACCGGGCACCGTCCCATCAT
>JBGAGW010000016.1:0-160048 GCA_044226545.1 Limisphaerales bacterium | reverse complement strand
CCGGCCGAGGACTCTTTCGAGATAAGCAAAAGAATCGGCAATCTCCTTCTGCTGCTCCGCCGGCGCGAGCTTGCTCATGCAGGGATGGGTCACGGTATGGCTGCCGAGAATCATTCCCGCGTTGTGCATGCGGCGCATTTCTTCTTCGGTGATATAAAATCGGGCGGCAATTTCTGATTCGTTCGGGAAAAATTCAGCCATGAGCGCATCGAGCATCTGCGGTCGGAAGCGGTAGTCGATATAGTAATTCAGCGTGCGTTTTACCTGATTGGTGTAGTCGTCGTTCGTTTGGGTGCGGTAGGTGATCTTCCGAAATTCTTCGACATGGGCATGCGAGAGCATTTCGTCGGTGAGGCGTTTCAACAGCGCTTCCCAGACGGCCCGGCCGCCATACCGCCCCAGCAAAGATGCGCGCGGTGCACGTCAAGAATGCGCCCCGTGAAATAGGGATAAGCCGGGCATTAAAAGATGCCGAAAGTGTTGCGTCGCGCGAGCGCCGGCAAAACGTAATCGAAGTGGATCTCATTGCATCGTCGAACGTGAACGATGCCGTTCAATCGGGGTTCGGGGCGTGAAAAGATTCGAGAAACTCATCGCGTGCGAGAAGTCGATGTGTTTCGCTGAAATAGTCGAGCTGTTGCTCGAAGGCGTCCACCGTCATGTGCCGAAAATGCGGAAAGGAGGCGTCATCCGGACGGACGTAGTGTTACATGATCGACTTCATTTCTTCCGACTCAGCACGGGATTTCGCACAATCGGCACCGCGGCGCAACGCTCGGCTTTGTTCCACAGATAATCGCGCAGCAGGCCATTGCTAAAATATTTATAGAGCGTCGCGACGGAGGTTTCGTCGTAATCCTTTTTCCGGTAAACTTTATCGTCGGGCGACGACGGAATCTGCCGCATCTTCTTCAATTTGTCCCAGCGAAGGATCATCTGCACACACGTTCCGCCATGTCCACGATGAGGCGATTGCCAATTTGGGCTGGGCTGTCGCCGAGTGCGACCCGCGCTCGCATCTGATGAATGACTTCGCCGGTGTCCACACCCGCGTCGATATGCATGAAGGTGACACCGACGTATTCGGGTTCGCCATTGACCAGGGGGGGCCAAAAGTTAGTGCTCCGCGATAAGTACGGTGAGAGGCCCAGATGTATGTTCAGGAAACGGCGCGGAAAGGCGCCCAGGAGCGGTTCCCGAATGATGGAAGAGCCGTAACAAACGACCAGATCCGGAGCTGCTTTGATAATATCTGAATTGTGAGGCGACGAGTTGATCTTGCCTTTGGGTATGGAAACCGGTTCGAGTGGTCGGAGACCGTATTGACGAACGCCCGGAAGAAATCTTCTTCTGACTGTTCGCGATTGCGGAGATGCGCCATACGCAAACTCTCGTTATCCTCTTCGTCGCCGATCAGGTTCGCCAGGCTTTTCTCCTTCCCTTCGCAGTAGGTGGCGAGCACCTCGATCTGATCTGCGGACGCGAGATACTTCCGGAAGAACTCGTGGCGCAATTCTGATCCGGTCAGAATGATAATTTTTTTCTTTTCAGGATGTTTAGCCATTCGCGGCGCTGCTCGTAGCGGCCCAGGCAGTCGGGCCGGTTTACGGGGGGCGAATATTGCCGTTCGCACTGCTCAAGTAAATCCTGCATTCCAATTCCCCCGATATGCCGGTTTTTTTTTGCAGCGGCGAAGCAGTAGATAGTATACAAATGATATTTGTAAGGAGGACAAATAAAGTTGGCATGCCAAAAAGTTTATTCGCCGACCAGAAAGAAAAGACTACTAAACCTCCTCGCATTGGGGTCGTTGGTCGGTGCGGGCCAATGATATTGAACCCACCAAAGAAATACCTGGCGATATCGGCACCGCCCCGATCGTCGTTGACGGCGATCACCGGGGCGTTCCCATTGGCTGGATCCAAAGTTCGCCATCCCCAGGTTGTCTGGGCCCTGGCAAGTAGTGCAATCTACTCCAGCGGCTGTGTGTCGATTCACCCAACCCGAATTGTTCTGTGGTTTGGCGGAACGTGGTCTGGCCCGGATGACCAAACTTCAGCCGTTGAGGTCGTTTGGGATGCAGACAATGTCTATTTTGCCTTCACCGTCACAGACGACTTCCACGAAAACACCGCGAACAGCGCGTGGAATGGCGACTCGGTCCAGTTGATGATTGCGGACGGTTCGCGCAGCTCGCAAATCGCGCTCTATAATTACGCCCTGGGCGGCACAGATGATGCGCCCGGCGACGTGATTGTGAACCATGAGGCGGGTCCTGCCGCGAGCTCTGATTGTGGTTGCGACACTACCGCGATCGTTAAACGGGACAGCGTTAAGAAAAAGACCTATTACGAGATTCAGTTGCCGAAGGCGGCACTGGGCCTGACCACTCTTACCGCCGGAACCCAGTTCGGCCTTGGTATGGCGATCAACGACGGCGACGAACCCGAAAGTCAGCACGGCCAGAAAGGTTGGGGCGGTTTGGGTGCGCACGCTATCGTCTATGGCAAACACCCTTCTGAAACGGCGCTTGTGACACTCAGTGCAGATCTCCCGTCTTCGGATAAAATCTTCTATTCGGCCGTGAATCCGACCTTTACCGCCATTTCATTCCGGGTGAACGACAAAGGGGCGGCCGTTCTTAATCCCTCATCTGTGAAGATTACGGTTAATGGACAGGCCTTTACACCGACGGCCAGTCCAAAATCAGGAGACGCCACCGACTTTACCTACACACCGCCGACCGCGTTCCCGCCAAGCTCGACGGTTACATATTCGATCACAGCGGCTGACACCAAAGGAGTGGTGGTTAACACCGAGGGAACTTACCTCGTGCCTGCGTATGCGTTGCTGACCGCCGCGGACAAGGTCACGGCAGATACAACCAAACCCGGCTTCCATTGGCGCGTGCACCAAAACAATTCTCTTTCCGGAGTCAACGATAACGTTCGTCCGCTCCAGCAGTTAGCCGGTCTTTTGGGCAAAAACTTTGCGGATCCTGCCGCGCAGGGTGTTGCTATCGCGGCCGGAACACCTGAAGCGAATGAAAACCTCCCGATCGATTTCGACATCGAGACCGTGATCAACCTCGACCAGAATGGAGGCTCTAACGGTGAGTTCACGCCGGACGATCAGATGCCAGGCATTCCAGGAACTGGCGACGCCGGTCAAACAGACGGTATTGCTGGCGAAATCACGACCTACGTGGAATTGCCCGCGGGCTTGAACACATTCATCGTGAACAGCGACGACGGTTTCCGCACGACAGCGGGTTTTGTCAACGACGTGTTCAAAGCTAAATTCGCCGGTGAATTCAGCGGCGGCCGTGGCGCCGCAGACACTTCTTACCAGATCTACGTGCAGGAAGCGGGTGTTTACGGACTGCGCACCGTTTGGGAAGAAGGTGGCGGCGGAGCCAACATCGAATGGAAGTACGTCAAGTCTGACAACACGCACGTTCTGATCAATGACACCGCAAACGGCGGTCCAAAAGCCTACCGCGCAATTACCGCAGCGCCTACGAGCATTACTTCCGTAACGCCCACGATTGATTCTACCTCGGCTGATATCGACACCGCGATTGCTGCCACGCTCCAGGAAGGTGCGGCTGCGGTGGACGTGGCTTCGGTCAAACTGACGCTGGATGGTGCGCCTCTAGCCGCCACGGCAACAAAGTCCGGAAGCACCATCAGCATTAAATTCCAGCCGACAACGCTTCTCGTTCCAAAGTCTCAACATACGGCAACGATCGCTTACACCGCTGGCGGCCAAACCCGCACGGAAACATGGAAATTCACCGCAGCGAACACCGCCATTCTTACACCGGACTTGAAGGCGAATGCAGATACCACGAAGCCTGGCTTCCACTGGCGTGTTCACCAGAACAACGCGTTTAATGCCACCGACAACACTCGTCCTTTGGCACAGCTCGCCGGCCTGATGGGCCAAAACTTTGCTGATCCCGCCGCTCAAGGCATCGCGATCGCCGCCGGTACACCGGAGGCGAACAATAATCTTCCGATCGACTTCGACATCGATACGGTGATTAACCTCGATCAGGCCGGAGGATCGAATGGCGAGTTTACACCCGATGACCAGATGCCTGGTATTCCGGGGACAGGCGACGCTGGTCAAACCGATGGTATTGCTGGTGAGATCACGACATACATTCAGCTCCCGGCGGGGAAAGTCACCCTGATCGTGAACAGCGATGACGGTTTCCGCTCTACAGCGGGAAGTTTCACCGACATCCTGGACGCGAAGTTCCTGGGTGAATTCAATGGCGGTCGCGGTGCAGCCGATACGGCTTATTCCTTCTTCGTCCAGGAAGCGGGCATCTACCCGATCAAGACGGTTTGGGAAGAAGGCGGCGGTGGTGCAAACATTGAATGGAAATACGTGAAGGCGGACGGGACCCACGCTCTGATCAATGACAGCGCGAATGGTGGGCCGAAAGCTTACCGCGCCTTGGTCGGCGGCGGCACGGATACCCGGCCTTACGTTTCCGCGGTCAATCCTGGCATTAACAGCAATCCGACCATCCCGAATGAGCGCCTGAGCGTTACCATTCAGGAACCGGGCGCAACTCAGATTGACACTGCTGGGGTTAAACTGTCGTTGGATGGCAGTGACGTTCCCGCGACAGCGACGCGTAATGGGAAAACGGTAACCATTAAAGCCAACAGCAGCACGGTGATGAGCGCGGGCTCACATACCGCGAAGATCACCTATACTACAGGTGGAGCGACGAAGACTGGAGAATGGAGTTTCACCGTTCGTCCATTCAACACTGCGACACCGCTGGCTGTCGATAAGCTACACAGCTACGAAGGCGTGTTGCTCGGCAATGCCAAGTATACCGACGACGCGGGCGGACACACCGGCAAGGCTGGAGATCGCGCGATCGATCTCGGCGCAATCGGTGATGCCTCCGTTATCGTCACTGACGGCAGCTTCGTCAACGCCACCACGAAGGACAATGCCATGACCTTCGCGGCGTGGGTGAAGAAGTACGACATCGCGGACAGCTCAGTCTTCTGGGCTGACTCACCATCGAGCGCGAGCGGACAGCGCGGGTTCCAGGCGCATACGCCGTGGAGCAACAACAACGTGTATTTCGACACCGCCGGTTGCTGCGGTGGCGATACCCGTATCAGCCAGGACATCGCACAGTTCCCGGGTTATTCCGGCGACCAGAGCTGGTGGAATAGCTGGCACCATTTCGTCTTCACCAAGGAGGGAGATCACAAGGTCATCTATATCGATGGCCAGGTATTCCTCGAAGGTGATAACACTGGCGTCCTCCCGACCGACTTCGCCCGCATCTGGATCGGAGCGGAGGGTGGCGGACCAAACAGCGGCACGACACACTCGATGCACGGCCTGGTGGATGACTTCGCCATCTACGGAACTGCTCTCGCAGCAGCCGACGTAACCAAGTTGTTCAACGGAACTGCGCCTGATGCGCTCGCAGCGACCACCAAGCCTTTGGCTTACTGGCCGTTTGATAGCACCGGCGGCGGTGGCGGCGGCGAGCAACCGCAGTTCACCAGCATCACCAGGAACGCCGATGGCTCGATCTCGGTGGTCTGGACTGGCGGAGGCACGCTCGAAGCAACGGCCAGCCTGACGAATCCAACCTGGACGACCGTCACCGGCGCAACGAGCCCATACAAGTTCACGCCGAACGCCAATCAAAAGACACTCTTCGCGCGTATCAAGAAATAGCGCGTTTCTAATCTAAAGCACGAGAGGCTGGGGTTTTTCTCCAGCCTCTTTTTTTTGGCCCCGCGCGCAGAGCACTTTTACAAGTCGAGGGCGCAGGCATCCTCTCGGATGGCGCGAAGGACGCGGTCCTCGGCTTCACGCAGGCAATCGCTATCTGCGAGCCACGCAGAGGCGGTTGTGAGGACTTCGGCCAGACAGTGCTTGATCCTCGCTAGATGATGCCTTCGATAACGGCGAAGGGTTGCTTCGTCTTCCCAAACGCCCGTGACTTTGCTCAACAGTCGGGCTATTTCCGCCGAAGCGTAAATTCCCGCCGCGTAGGAGTAGACGAGCACTCCGAGCACTGATTGGAAAGCGCTGCATTCACTGCTACGTGCGACCGCTCGTGTGACAGTGCGGGCGAGTGCCGGATCGCCCATCCAGTCACGGACATTCTCCGGAAAGGCGTTTGGACTCCCCGATTCTTCACGATACAAGCTTTCATATTGGTGGCGCATGGGGAGAATACGTTTGGATATCGGAAAATCTTTCATCTCAATGAACGATTTGCAGGCGAAAGTTCATCGCTTTCGTAGGGATCGAATTCCTGACTGTGTAGCGCATCGCTTGCCCGGTGCCTGTAATAAATCCGCTTGCTGGGAACCAAGACTTAAAATCTGACGTTGCAAGGACCTGGTAAAGTTTGCCGGCTTTGGAGTTCCAGTTGAGAGTCAAATCTCCAGACTGCTGCGTGATCGATAGCGAGAAAACGTCCGCCCGATCACGCGGTGATGTGCCGGCGACGAATTCCTCGTCGTTTGTGAGGCCGTCTCCGTCGGGATCGCTCGAAGGGTTCGGGCCCTTGTACCAGGCGAGGGCTTTGAGATAACCAGCGCCTGTCGGGGTTAAGAAGATGCTCCAGCGGTAACTGGTTTGGTCGGTGAGCGGTTGCACCAGACGAAAACTGGTGATGACGTTTTGACCGGGGGCGGTAATCGGAACTCGTGTCCCGCCCATCCATTTAAATTTGGAGTCGAGCAGGTCGATGACGAGATCGCAATCAGTCCCGGCGTGAACGGCGAGCGAGACAGCGATTTCGCCATTTGTCGGTAAAATTTTGGGCAACCACTCCGGGCTGATGCAATTGGCTGCCCCAAGGCAATGAACGTCCTGCGCGGTAAGAAAGTAGGAACGATCATTCGCAGAAACGGAAAAGAAATCGCGCAGGAACGCGGTGCAAATAGCAGCGTCCGCCGAGACCCGCCAATCAATCCAGTTACTCTGAGCCACGCCTTCCCGCTTGAGTTCGTCAAACCAGTTTATGCATTTCAATTTCGGAAACTGCCTCGTCGCGGCGAACACCTGGCGCCACCACGATTGCTTTAAGAGCAGGGGATCGGGCCCGGGCTGTTCGGTGTTATAGAAGGCGGCGGTTTCTGGAATTGCCAAAGGTTTGCCGCGACGGACGCAGTATTCGTCGTAAAAATTGGGAACGTTTCCCTGGTAATTTCCGGTGAGCGACCCAGCGAAATTGTCCGGCAGCGGCATTTCGTTTTCGAACCAGGGATAAGAAATGCCCCAATGATAGATGGTCATGCCGACCCAATCGACGGCGTCATCTCCAGGATAGTATGGCGCGTAAGGATCGTCGCGATCCGTGACCTGGCCATCGTGATCTGTATCCAGCGCGATAAAGTCAGGAGTGCCGGGATCGGGTAACGGTTTGCCGAAAGGATATCCGACGCCGTAGTTCGGCGCCCAAATCATTGCAGTGCGCGTCGTACGAACGTGAACACTGTCCGCGACCATTTTGAAGATCGCCTTGTAAAGGATCGGCTTTTGACCCCACCGGTACCAGGTACCGTTCATCTCGTGGGCGAACCGGATGAAGATTCCAGAGAGTCCGCCTCCTTCCGCGGCAGCACAGACATCGGCGAGATCTTTGCAATGGGTTGGAGTAACACTGTCCAGGCCAGCCCATGTTTCTAGCGTGATCATCGCAATCCCTTGAACGGTGCTCACTTCAGTTAAAAATCCCCGGAGCGCCTCCGTCGCAGTGCCGGAGAGAGGGAAGGCGAAAAACCGCGAATAGACCGCCGGGGTGAAGCCAAGACGCGATCGCAAATCTTCTATCGTGGTCTGCTCATTGAGAGTGAAGCCGAAGTAGGAACCTTGGGATGGTTCGAGACGTTCGAGTGCGGCAACCTGCAAAGTGCAGGCGAGTGCGCCCAGCAATGCTAGGTAAATGATCAGGCTTCGCACCTTGTTCCGGGCCGCCTGGAATCGTGGCGTCCCGCCGAGCACCTCGAGCGTACCAATCATTTTCGTTCGTGGCGCACCTTCCGGCCATTCGGTCGGTCGGCGGGACGCAGACCTGTGCACGCGAGACGCGTGTCCGGTCCAAAGAGCGAGCGGTGTTTTCATAACGATTCGGCGAGTGGATACATGCGGAGACCGGCGCGAAGATACTCCCAGGCCGCGAGAGCTTCGCTCCGCGAAGCGCGATCCCATTGGCCAGCCTGGCAGAAGAGAAATTCAATGAGCGAACGGCGTTCTTCGAGCGCGAGACTCTCAAACTGGTAAGTGCACTCGCCCGTTGTGCTCACCTCACGCAAACACACGGGAATTTCGGAGAGGTCCAGCGCGGGCAAGTGCACGAAAGCTTTCTCGGGAAAGGTATCCAGTGTCCGAGTGGTTTTGAGCACAACGTCGCCTTCTGACAGCGTAATTGTTTCTGCCGCGACGCCGGTATCGTCCCAGGTGAGCACGGAAGGCAGTTGATGCGGGAAGCGAACAAATGGATGCTGCTGCGCCACGTCGATCGAAACGAGGATGCAAACCCAAAGGACCGCGATGTTGCAGGCCGTGAAATAGCAGACTATCGCGAAGGCATCTGGCTCCTCGATATGGCGATCCAGGAGAACGGCGAAGACAATTCCGGCGAGGTGCAACAGGAGCAATACGACGAAGGGAAGCGCGACGCGTCGATTGATCGCGAGTCGGCCCTGGCGGATGACCTTATCGGTCACGCGAAAGCCGGCGCCGAATGGTTTGATCAAACTGCGGATCACGGTGAGTCCCATCGACGGCGCGAGGAACGCTTCGTAAAGTTCGGTCCAGAGCGCAGAGCGCGTGCCGCAGGTCAACCAGGAATAGAGAAGGAGGAAACCGACGGTGAACGGCAGACGATAAAACAGCATCTCCGAAATGGTCATGCGCAACAGGTGCGTTCCGAAAAAAAGGAAGAGCAAGGGAGCAATGAGATTGAAGAGCGTGCTCAGGCTCCCGAGGTAGTAAATGATTCCCGAGAAATGCATGAGCCGCTGTTTCCAGTTCAATCCCGCGACGGTGAGGGGATTGGTGGAAGCAAGGAGAGCCTGGAGCGTGCCCTGGGCCCAGCGGGCGCGTTGTTGTACGAACTCGCCGCATTTGTCCGCGGACATGCCTGCCGAAAGTGGCTCGTTCAAATATTTAATCTTGTAGCCAGCGGCTTGGAGCTTGATGGATGTAGCCCAGTCTTCAGTGATCGTTTCCGTTGGAACACCGCCGATCTGCTCGAGCGCGGTGCGACGAATGATGAAGCAACTGCCGTGGCACACCACCGCGTTCATGGAATCGCGTCCGGGCTGAAGTGTGCGGAAGAAGAGGCGCTGCTCATCTTCCAGGGCGCGGTCGAGCCCGAGATTCCGCGTCACGGCATCTTCGTTGAAGAAGTTCTGCGGAGTCTGGACCATCGCCACGTCAGGATCGCGAAAGAAGCCGGCGGTGCGTTCGAGAAAATCCCGGCAAGGCACGAAGTCGGCGTCGAAGCAGACGATCAAGTCGCCATCAGTGAGGGGGATGGCATGATTCAAATTTCCCGCTTTGGCGTGACGATTGTCGGGACGGTCAAAATATCGACAGCCCAATTCCTCTGCGAGTTGCCGCATCGCGGGACGACGTTGATCGTCGAGCAGGTAGATGGTCTTGAGTGGATATTCGACGGCCTGGCAGCCGATGATCGTTCGCCGCAACATTTCGACCGGTTCCGAGTAGGTCGGGACGAAGATGTCGATGGTCGGAAGGAATTCTCCGGCGCGAACGGCACGTTGGGAGTCATTCGCTTCGGCGCTTCTGTTCGTGAGCTTGAGCAACGAGAGATTTCCCAGCGCAATCCGGGCGTGAATAAACACTTCGGATAAGAAGAACAGCACGCTGACGATGGCATTCGGGATGGTGTCGAGGCTCAAAGTCACGAATAACCGAAAGGCGAGATAAGTCACCTGGAGTGTGAGAAACACGAAGCCCACCGGCAATCGGAGGAAATCAGGCGGACGATTGAACGCGAGTCGCAAAGCGCCGGAGAGCGCCAACATGAACATCGCGGGATAAAGCACCCATGAGGTCGAATCGGAATTTGCGTTTTCCAACAAAGCGTCGCGGGTTGAGCGAATCCACGCGGTGCTGGCGTAAGCGAACGGCTCCCAATCGATATGATCGAGCGCGGGCATGATCGCTGCCGGGGCGAGACAGGTGGCAAGAAATACGATCCACCCGCGCGTCAAAAGTGTGCCATTCTGCGCGGCGGGCACGGCCGTCGAAACATGCTTATTCATGGCCCGCTTTGACAATGACGTTTCGACCGACGCCGTAAAATTCACTGCTGTTGAAGGCGCACTCGGGATCGAGTTTCACCCGGACCGACACCTGCCGTTTTGTGTGCTCGCCGGGATTCACCGCGGCGGTGCCTTCGTATGGGATGCGTCCGACGCCGGCACGCACCCATTCGATTGTTCCGCCGCAACGAAGCGCACCGTCAACTGTCTTCACGCGAACACGAGATCCGACGGCGAGCCGGGAGATGTTTTTTTCGGCGAAAAAGGCGTCCACCCAGATCCGTTTGGGATCGAGGACTTCCACAACGGTTTCACGGGTGGACACCTCCGCTCCATGTTTGGCTGGCACCGCCCAGGCCACGCCATCAAAAGGCATGTCGACCATTCCCGTTCTCTGTAGTTCGACTTGTCCTTTGATTTTAAGGCAGCGGGTTTCGGCCTGAGCGGCAAGTGATTGCTTGTTCGTCATCGCACTGCGCGCGACTTCAAGCTTCGTTTGTTCCTCCAGCAGCTCGAGGCGGGAGAGCACCTGTTCCTCAAACAATCTCTGGTGGATGCGATACACCTCTTGTTGTTGTTTGAAGCGCAGAGCGGCCTCCTCGCCCTCGGCTGCCAGACGCTCGGCTGTTTCAGTCGCCCAATTCAATTGGGACGACACTTCCTGATTGCCGAAGCGTGTGTTCTCAACTGTAAAAATGGTTTCTCCCGACCTGGCCACCCGGCCGGGAGCGGTCGCGATTTGGACTTGCCCGCTGATGGGCGCGCGTAACGCGGTGATTTCGCCGTTGATATACGCCTGTTCGCTGGTGGTCTGATCAACCGCTTCGCGAGTGTAGAACGCGACTGAAGAAAGCAGCGCGCCGCTTAAAACGAGGCGAACACCTCGAAAAACCACGCGGCGCGCTCGTCCAGCCACCGGTTGCGTAGCTGGCGGAACCGTGGCCAGGGGCAAACCGGTCCCCGCCCCGTTCCGCTGATCCGGTCGCCGGAACCCCGTGACCTCGATCGAAATATGGGAATTGGTTCTCGCACCACGCGATGAACCGTTCGAGTCCCGCGTGCTGGTCGCCGCGTCGACTCTTTCGTTAGCAAACTGGAGCTTATTCACAGCGGAGACTACGCGCGATCTCCGCTGAATCTTTCAGCCGATAAAAAGAAAAGGCCGGGTAGGCGTGACGCCAACCCGGCCTGTGAAGAGAGACTGAATTATTGTTGCTGCAGGCGGAAGAATCCGGCTTTTCCGCTAGCGGGAACGGTGAACGTGCCATTGCTCACGGGGGTGCCCACATTCGTCCAGGTTGCATCGGTCAAGCTAGCCTTGCTTTGCACTTGATAGGTGCCATTGGCGGAAACGTGGAACGTGAGATTCCCGTTCGCATAGGTGACATTAATGATCTCCGGTCCGGCGTTGGAACCCCCAAGCAGTGAGGCGAGATCGCCGCCGTTCTGACCCGCGCTGAAGATCGAACCCGCTTCGGTCGCAGTCACGACGCGACGCCAGATGGCGACATCGTCGATCAAGCCAGTCATCAGCACGCTGCCGCCGTCGGTGTAGGTGCCGTTACCGTCTTGCGCGATATTGGTGTCGAGGCCGGCATCCACGCTACCCGCCACGTTCGGCATGGGGAGACTATTTGCGACCTGGCCATCGACATAGGTCGAAGCGACCACACCGCGCCAGAAAGAGACGAGCACGTGATGCCACTTGCCATCATTGATCACAGGAGTGGCGGTTGTGCTAACCTTGTTCGCGCTTCCGCGAGGGGTGCCGGTAATCTGCGTACGAAGTTTACCGCTGCCCTGGCTGAAAACGCCCCAACCGGTGTTGTCACTGCTGTTCCAATCCTTGTTCGAGATGAATGGAAGGTCATCCTCACTCGTCGTCCAATTGACCCACATCGAGACTGAGAAATCGGTTGCGTCGCCGAAGTTCAGATCGGCCGGTTTGCCGAACGAAGCGTAATCGATTTTCGATCCATCCTTCACCGTGGTGAAGCGCATCGCTTGCGCGAACTTGCCGGCTTCGAAGGTCGGAGCGCCTTTGGCAGTCGCGTTGTTGCCACGGCCCGAGGCGTCAGTGTAATCGCCATTCAGTTTCACGTAGGCGACGAGTTCGGAACCAAGAGTTCCGGTTGCAACCGCGATCTTTGCGTTGCTGCTCGTTGATGAACCTTTCGAGTTCGTCACCACCACGCGGTAGTTGCCGGCGGCGGAAGCATCCACGTTGTTCGCTGTGTAAGTAGCGCTGGTCGCACCGGCGATGTCGTTGCTGTTCTTCTGCCATTGATACGTGAAGGGCGCGGTGCCATCGACCGTCGCGGTCAATGTGAAGGAACCACCTGCATTCACGACCTGGCTGACCGGCCCGGTCGTCACGTTCGGCGGGAGCACAACGACTTCGCCGCTCGCCTTGGTGAGATCCTCGCCTTGCAAGCCATGCGCGTAGATGCTGGCGACTTCCTGTGCCGTTAAGGTGCGGCGCCACAGACCGAAGTCGTCGATGAAGATATCCTTGAAGTGCGCGCCCGTGTCGTTGTTGAAGCCGTAACCGCCGGTGCCATCCTGGCCGATATACGTGGCTCCCGTGAAACTGTCGATATCGCCGTCGCCCGCGATGGGCACGGTCGATTTCAAAACACCGTCAACATAAAAGGAGGCAACAGTCTGTCGGTCATGCGTGATAATGATATTGTGCCACACGTTGTCCGCGATGTTCGGGAAACCGATGTCCCGGCGGCCCGCATCAGCGGCTTTCCAGTTCCATTTCCACGCGCCAGCTCCCTGAGCTGCCACGACATATCCGGCGGAACCACCGCTCGTCCAGTTCTTGTTGGAGAAGAAGGAAGGGTCGCCCGTCCAGGCATTTGCGTCCGCGGCTTTCACCCAGAACGAATAGCTGAAATCAGTGTCAGCGCCGAAAGAAAGGTCCGAAGGCGCACCGAGATTGATTGATTGACCATCTTTGATCTCAATGGCGCCGGAACCGACGCGTTGGCCGCTGCCGGCAAAGGTTGGAAGACCCGGATCCGTACCGTCGAGCAACGTCTGCTTTTCCGGCGTGCCGTTGTTGTTTTTGCCGGAGGAGTCATTTGCGTTGGAATCGAGCGGAAGGTGGATGACGAGGTCCTGAGTAATCGCACCGCTAAACACATCGACCTGAGCATCGGTGCTCGTGACTGAACCATTTGGGTTCGACACAACAACGTGATAAGCACCGGCATCGCCTGCGGCGGCAGCCGCGACGGTATAAGTTGCGTTCGTGGCGTTCGGGATATCCTGCGTTCCCTTTTGCCATTTGTAAGTGATCGGGCCGGGACCTGACGCCGCAACTGTGAGGGAGAACGGAGCTCCCACACTGACCAGCGCCGGCTGCGGTTGGGTATCAATCTGCGGAGTAGCCACAATACTCAGTTGGCCGGCTTCGCTCGTTGCTTCCCCGAGGCTGTTCTTGACCGTCACGGTGTAAAGGCCGGCATCGGTTTGCTTTGCGTTGCTGATCGTCAAAGTCGCGCTGGTGGCACCATTCATTGGGGTGCCGTCATGCGACCATTGATAAGTCAGAGGCCCCTGGCCGCTGGCGACGACGTTGTAGGTGACGCTGCCGCCGAGATTGACCTGAGCGTTATGGCCCCAGTCGGGCAGAATGTACGGGTCCACGACGATGCGCGCCTCGTTCAAGCTATAGAGGCCCATGCTGTCGACGCCCCAGTACCAGCTTCCCGTCCCGGCCTGGAAGAAACGAAATCGGACGGTCTTTTGATTGTCCGCCTTCTCCAGACGAACGAATTCGATCCGCTTGCCATCAAGCTGATCGTCGTTAACGCGCCCGAGGATATGCACGGCAAGTTCCGGAGTTACCGGGGCCATGATAAAATCGCCGTATGACTTACCGAAGGCCTGGCCGCCGCCGGTCACCGTGAGGGTCTTGGTCAGGTCCAAATTACCGACGTTGTTGGTCAGCATATCCGGTCCGTCCTGGCCAGTATCTTTGCCCCCGTACAGGTAATAAAGGCCGGGATTCCAAGTCGCGCCCCCGTCGATGGAATATTCGAGACCGTTGATGTTGTCCTGGTTCTGCTCGTAAAGACTGTTGAAGACGAGATAGATGTTGGTCTTGCCGGTCAGATCGTAATCACTGGTGTAGAGATTTTGATACTGGTTTCCGCCGCGGGAGTCTGATTCCGCGTAGATCAGGTTGCCCGTGGCGAGTGCATCCAGGGCGACACCGTTGACGGTGGTGGGATTGAATTGCATCACTCGACTCTTGAGGTTGCTTATCCGATCCGCAGTAATGACGACCCAATCCTTGTAGGTATCTGATTTTAGATCTTCGATATCCTGGCCTGCCGTGACGGTGTCCGTTTGATTTTGCACGGTCCAACCGGGTGGCAGTTGGAGTTCCTGAAGTTCATCGAAGTTTTCCAGGTAAATCGGAGTGGGCAGAGTTATATCCTGGTCCGCCAGCGAATGTCGCTGATTGATTGCAACTGCTGCCAGGGCGAAAGCCACTGCCAGCCATCGTGGTTTGCTTCTCATAGGGTTTTTGTTTTTTCTCGAGGTTACGTACAAGCCAGGCGATGCGATCTCACCTGGTAGATTGAAAGGTCTTATTTCGTCGCGCGATAGTTGTCGAGGACCTTTTCTGCTTCTTTGTCCCCGTTCTTGGCGGATTCGCGCAATTGAGCTCCCATTTTCAGCATCGCTTCGTTGGCGGCATCGCGCTGCTGTTGGCTCAATTCCGGATTTAACGACAGTGCCCGGTAGTGGACGAAGGCGGTGTTGAAGTCGCCCTTGCTTTCCGCCTCAACGCCCTGCTCGGCAAAGCTCCGAATGTCGGACCGCGTAGCCTTGAAGGCGGATTGCACATTTGTCGCAGTGCCTGCGGCTGGACCGCTTTTTCCGCATGCGACAGCGACAATGCAGAGGAATACTGATATGAAGAATTTTGTCATCGCGAGCTTAACGAGGAGTCTCCACGGGTGGATCGCCGGTGTACCAACGGTAATCCACTCCTTTAAAATTTCCGAAAGGGATAAGGGATGCATGGCCAGCCAACCACATCGTCTGGCACTTGCGATTGTGCCGATACCATTCCCACTGGAAGGGATAACCGTTGTATAGGGATTTGCTCAGACCGCCGCTGCCGGGAGGAGTGCCAATCCACTGGGCCAGGATTGTTCCGCCGTTCGAAAAAGTGCTCAAACTGTCATCTCCCCCGTCCATTCTCTGTTCGGCGGCATCCTGGCAAAAAATAGTCGTTTGCGGGTTGCTGAATCCCGCAACTTTGTAGCGCGGTTTGTCCGTGGAGTAGGTTTTGGTCAGGTTTCGATGGATTCCGTAAGTGGAGTTTTTCCAGAAATCCTTAGGGTAAAAACGACCGTCGTCGTGCCATTCATCAACCGTTTTGGCCGACGGGCATCCGAACACCGCTTTGCCACCCGCGCCTCCTACGTATTTTATGTATCCGACCGCCCAATAAGCCAACGAGTTATAAGGATCGATCAAGGTATCGTTGCGGGGATTCGGGGTCCATTGTCCGTCATTGGGCATTTCACCTGAGGAATCCTTCACCCACAAAGAATCGTTGTTGTCCTCCGTGTACATGCTTACGGCGATGCTGATCTGGTGCAGGTTGCTCACGCAACGGGCAGATCGTCCCTTTTCCTTGGCTTTAGACAAGGCAGGCAAAAGCATTCCGGCCAAAATCGCGATAATCGCGATGACCACGAGCAACTCAATCAGAGTGAATCCACTCTTTCGATTGCGCCGGACAGGGGATTCCGCGCAGAAGCAAATCGGTTTTAGATCCATAGGCAAACCGGACGAACGGGGCTTCCGCCCGGTATTCGCGAGGATAAGATCCGAATGGCAAATGTCAAAATGAAATCCAGTCACCGCCGCAATGAAACAAACGATTGTGCCGTTTGCCCAACAACCAGGTGACAGATTTGTGAACTAATTCGTCGGCTTATTATTGCTCGCCTGGCTATCTTCGATTGGATAGTTCTCGATCACCAGCCCGGCTTCGTCAGTTCGCCATGCTTTGTGAAGCAGCCATGGGCAGTTATCGCAGCCACGAACAAACTCATAGTGATAAACGGATGAATCCCCATTTTTGCTGGCGCGAATTTCGTGGGAGGATTGCGGTTCTAGCAGGTCGATATCAATCAGGGATGAAGGCTCCCAAATCCTCCCGTTCTCGCCTTTGGTCAGCCCCGGCAAGCGATTTTGGTTTTGCAGTTTTTTGGCCGCGATGACGGAGCCGCCAACGTCCGCAAAGTAAACACTCGTGGTAATCAGCGCCTGAACGTCGGTGATCCTGCGATTTTCGAAATCGGCGCGATCCAACATCTGCATCAATTCGTCGCCATTTTCCTGCCGGGCGAGATACTCCTTTAATCGCGCTTTCACATCGCGCGGCGGCCGCCCATTCCTGTAGCCGAGTTCGTCGTAGATTTTGTTAATCTTCGCAGCCATGGGTGTGACATTGCGCGTCTGCAAAAACTCGGCCCACAGCTGATCAAGAGTCTGGCCGGTCGACTTGCGGAAAAAATCGTCCGTGTACGAGCCGTGGCGGATCGCGCTGTTAAGCCGAGGAACCAATTCCGGATCGTAAGCTGTTTCCAGGTAGAGGAGAAAAGCGGCGGTGCAGGAATAGCCCGAGATGTAATGCGGCCACACTGCGGAGCACTTGCATGGGCGGTCCTTCGGCACGTTGACCTTTTCCAGCTTGAACACCATCGCTTCGGCAATTCCCTCCTGCCAATAGTACGGCATGGTCGCCCGGCGATACCAACTGTAGCGCTGGGCAAGGTGGGCCATTTCGTGAAGGAGAATGCGATCCAACGCTTCCGGTTCTCGGACGAACGTTTCTGTATCCAGGTGAACATTCCCTCCGGTGGCCACTCCGCTCGGATAGTAGTTCATCATCTTCGGCATATTCTTCGTGCTGCGTTTAACACTCAACTTGTATTGGCTTGCCAAATCCTTGCGAAAAATGATGTCGAACGGAGGCACCTCACCCGCTCCCGCATTTAGAGTGGCGTAAATCTCGGGATAGTAATCGTTGCCCAGTTGCCGCGCCTTTTCTGCCAATTCGGGATTTTCGGGCGTGCCGATAAACCGAACATTTCGCACCGGGGACATGAATGAATCCCTTGAGGCACGCTGAGGTCCGCTCACGCAACCGATGAGCGCGCAGGCGAACAGAGCAGCGATTACGCAGCGGGATTTCACACCAGAAATTTCACGGCAGGCCTTTGGAAGTCAACGAGCAGCTTGTCCTCGGGCCCGCGCGATGATAACAACTCGCTCGCCCTATGCTCATTTCTGGAATTCTTAATCCTCAGTTGAGCCATCTGCTTTGCCGGGTTCGTCATACGAATGCACTGGTCATCGCCGATGCCGCTTTTCCGTTCTGGCCGCAAATCGAAACGGTCGATCTCACGCTGGTGCGTGGTATTCCGACCATTCAGCAGGTGCTCGACGCCATCCTGCCAAATTTCAAAGCCGGCGCGGTTCACATGGCCGAGGAATTCCAGAGTCATAACACCGCTGAAACGCAGGCACTTTTTCGCAAGGCCTGCCGCGAGGTGCCGATGCATTTCGAACCACACATCGAATTCAAGAAGCGCGTTCCGCATGCCATCGGATTGGTCCGTACCGGCGATACCACCCCCTACGGCAATCTCATTCTCGTCTCAGTATGAAATCGTGTGTCACCGTTTCACTCTTGGCTGAAGCGCGTGGTGGTCCGTTCGTACTTTGGGACGACCTGCCCAAGGCGTGCGAAACCGCGGGACGACTCGGCTTCGATGCAATCGAGATTTTCGCTGCCGGTCCCGAGGCGGTTGACGTGCCGGCGCTCCACGAACTTCTTTCCGCGCATCGACTTTCCGTTGCTGCCTTCGGAACCGGTGGCGGTTGGGTGCGTCACAAACTGACGCTCACCTCAGCTTCAGCCGAGGTGCGCGCTCGTGCGGTCGAGTTCATTTCGGGAATGATTCATCTCGCATCGCAATTCGGAGCAGCGGTGATCATAGGCTCAATGCAAGGCCGCTCCGAAGGCGAAGTCAGTCGCGCCGACGCCTTAAATCATCTCGGATCATCGATTACCAAACTTGCTGACCTCGCGTCGCAGAAAAAAGTGACGATTCTTTACGAACACCTGAATCGCTATGAAACGAACCTGCTGAACCGAATTGAGGACGTTCTTCCATTCGTCACGCCGCTCGGTCCGAACGTGAAGATCCTGGCCGACCTCTTCCACATGAGCATCGAGGAAGCGAATATCGCTGAGGCGATCCGCGCTGCAGGTCCACACATCGGCCATGTTCATCTCGCGGATAGCAATCGACGCCCGGCCGGACTTGGACACACCGACTTCAAACCAATTTTCACGGCGTTGAGACAGATCGGCTACAATGGGTACATCTCCGCTGAAGCCTTTCCGTATCCGAATCCCGCCGCGGCAGCGGAACAGACGATTCGAAGTTTCCGTGAATTGGCCCGCTAACTCGGGAACACCGAGCCATTCAGGGGCAGTACTTTACGTCGTTCGCACACCGGACATCAGCGCGGAACCGCGAACACGGTTCAGAGCCTCCCCGAGCGTAGATTCGGCAGAGACTCAGGGCACAGATGCTTTTTGCCGACATAGTATGGAGGTATGCAGCGCGAAGTGGAAATCCTGCTGGTCGAGGATAACCCGGACGACGAGTTCCTGGTCGTTCGTGCCTTGCGCAAGCATAAGGTGAGCAACAAGATTCACGTCGTTCGTGACGGAGAGGAGGCGCTCGATTTCGTCTTTTGTCGCGGCCAGTATGAGGGGCGGGACTGTCCGCGAGACCTCAAATTGATTTTGCTGGATGTAAAACTTCCCAAACTTGATGGGTTAGAGGTGTTGGCCGAGATCAAGAAAGACGAGAGAACCCGCGACATTCCGACGGTGCTACTGACTTCCTCGAACATGCAGGAGGAGATGTTGCGCGCCTACGTAGATGGGGCAAATAGCTTTCTGAAAAAGCCAGTGGATTTCGATCACTTTGACGAACTCATTCGGCAGGTTGGTTACTATTGGGTGCACCTGAACCAGAAGCCCGACCTCATTACTCTCGTTGCGAACGAACCGGAAGAAGGCGCTCTCACTTACGCTTAGCCGACGCGCTGCCGAAGTACGCAAGGTAGGCTTTTCGGATTTCGACTCGATACCCCTTCACCGCCTCCGCGAAATCTGCATTGCTTTTAAAACCACATCGCACCGCGACGCGGTAAGACGGAGCCGGGTCGTCGGGCAGGATTGTTTCCGGCTCGAAACTCCATCGACGCAGGATGCGCTCGATTTGAATCAGCTTACGATAATTGTCGCCCAGCGAGCCGCCGATCTTCGGAGAGACTTTCTTTTCACTGATCGCACGCGCGATGGCGGCCAGCGTATTGGGCTCATGCCAGCCATGCTCAAGGCAAAGTGCCTGGGCAACGAATTCGACATCCATCAGTCCACCCGAGCCGGTCTTGATGGCGAGAGCATCTTTGCCTGCTGGGGTCCGCTCTTTCTCGATACGTGTCCGCATCCGGTGTATTTCCCCCTTCCAGTCGGGACTGTAGGCTGCAGGAAGAGGCTTACGGATGCCCAAATGCGTCATGCTGCGGGCAAGTTCCGCGAACTTTTCTTGCAGCGCAGCGTCCCCCGCCACAGGGCGGAAACGCGAGAGGGACTGGATCTCCCAAAGCATCGCGCGCTTACGATAGTATTCGGCGTAACCGCCAAGAGTGCTCACGAGCCGACCCTTCTCACCGTCGGGTCGGAGGCGTGCATCAACATCGAAACTCATTCCGTCTTCCGTACGCTTGGAAAGCAGATCGAGAAACTCAACCGCAAGCTTTTGCAGCACGGGCAGATTCTTCGCGTTATCCGGCGCGACGAAAATAATGTCGAGGTCCGAGGCGTAAATCAGTTCGCGTCCGCCGAGTTTACCAAGTCCGATGATGGCGAACGGCGCTTTCCTGATCCGATTTTTTCGTAAAACGACCTCGAGCGCGTAAGTCAGAAACCCGTCAGCCAACGCGGTGATTTCAGTTTGCGTTTGTTCGGGCGTAACAAGGTCGAGAATATCTCGCAACGCGATGCGCATTTGGTCCGCCTGAAAGTAACGACGCAACCAACGATGCTGATCCTTGTCTCCACTCCCGTGTTGCAGATCATCGAGAATTTGTTCCGCGGTCTTTCGGCGACGCAACTGGCCACTCTGCTCGATTTCGTCAATCAGATCGGGCTCACGCAAAGCGAGTTCAGCCAGGAATTCAGAACGATCGAACGCCAGCAAGAGGAGGCGAAAGAGAGAAGGGTTGCTGACCCACGCGTCGTAAAGCATTACGCGAGCGCCGTAGCGCGCGACAAAGGTATCGAGCCGCGCAAGAACACGGTCGGGGTCCGACAGGAACGGTTCGGAGGCTGTTCCCGAACGTCTCGGACAAAGGTTCAAGAATTGGCGAAGCAATTGCATCGCGTGATCGAGAGTGCGACTCGAGCGATGACCGAAGCCGGGCCCCTCCACAAATTCCTGCACCAGCTTGACCCCACGGCTGGGGTCGCGGAAGGAATGCCGTTCAAGGATTTCGCGCCAGTCCTCCGCGCGCGTTTCGACTTGCGGGGGCAATGGCAAATCCTTTCCCGGTTTTGCCGGGCTAATCACCTTTTCGTAAGCCGAGCGAACATTGTTGCTATGCTCGCGAAGAACTTTCTCGAACTCATTCAGCTTTGCGAATCCCATCAAACACGCCAGGCGGGTTCGCGCCTCGATGCTGGTCGGGATCGTATGGGTCTGCTGATTGTTCTCCATTTGTAGCCGGTGCTCGACGTTGCGTAGAAAGCAATAGGCACCTTTCAAACAGACTGTTTCCTGACGTTCCAGCAGGTCATAATCAGCGAGCTTATCGAGCGCCGTCAGTGTTCGTGGTGTTTGCAGGAATGGCATTCGTCCTCCATGGAGGACCTGCAGCGTCTGCACGAGGAACTCGATTTCACGAATCCCGCCGCGGCCGAGTTTTACATTACGTTCAATTTCGCCGGCTCGAACCACTTCATTTTCGATGCGCGCCTTCATCTCCGCGACCTCGCGCGGAATTTGTTCGGAAATCGAGCGGGGATAACGAAATGGTTGAATCATTTCGAGGAATTCAGCGGCGAGCCCCTCGTCACCGGCCACGCCGCGCGCTTTGATCAACATCATGCGTTCCCAGGTCTGGCCCCATTGCGCATAGTAGTTCTCGTACGACGAGAGCGTGCGTGCGAGAGGCGCAGTTTTTCCCTCGGGCCGGAGACGGAGATCAATCCGAAACAAAAACCCTTCAGCCGTCATGCGGGTACACTCGGCAATGATCGCCTCTGTGAGACGGGAATAAAATTGGTTGTTTGGGATTCCACGACCCGTTCCCGCGTTGGTCGGCGGCTTCCGAAAGGTAAATCCTTCACCACTGTAAACGAAGAGAACGTCGATATCAGAGCTGTAATTGAGTTCCTGCCCCCCGAGTTTCCCCATTCCCAAAACGCAAAAAGTCGCAGGCTGCCATTGAAGAGAGGCAGGATCTTGAGTGTAAGGAGCGCCGAACCTCTCCGTAAGCTGACGCAAACACAAGTCTGCGACGGCCGAAATAGAAAGGTCGGCGACATTGGAAAGCTCACCGGTTAAAGTCGCGACATCTCCCAACCCCGCTAAATCACGCGCGGCTATGCGAAGCATCTCGCGCTGTTTCAAATTGCGAAGTTCTCGAAAGGCCTCCTCGGAACTCGTGCTGGTTAAGATCGCTCGTCCGTCGCGAAATACTCCTTCCCGTTTGCGGGGATATTTCAAAGTTTCAGGATCAAGAATCGGGAGCCATTCCGGATGCGCGAGCAATGTTTCGCTTAAAGCGCGCGAGCCTGAAAAAATCGCCGCGAGAATGCTTTGTTGCTTCTCCAAACCAAGATTCAGATGGCGCGCGGCGAGAGTGCGCGTGAATTGATGGCCGAATTGCTCGACGCGTTCCGGGTCAGGCGCGCCCTTCGCGAGTTTCCGCCAGTTTGGAGCCGTTGAACTCAAGGCCCAAAACTTGAATCAATTTTAACTCGCGTCCAGCTTTTCTGAATTTACGAGACGGCGCGCAGATCAAGGGTAAACGCAGCTTCTGCGCTTTTGTTGGTGGGAGGAATGTGAAGGCGGCCGGCGGTATGCCCGATTTGGAAAAAGCGGGCGAGGCGACGGCTTTCAGCTTCGTAGGCGTTCACCGGCAAAGTGGTGTGGTTGCGACCGCCAGGGTGCGCCGTGTGAAATGTGCAGCCACCGAGCGAACGAGAGTTCCAACGGTCCGCGATATCGAAGGTGAGCGGCGAATGGATGCCGATTGTTGGATGGAGACATTCGGCAGGATGCCATGCGCGGAAACGAACGCCGGCGACGAATTCACTGTTCGTCCCGGTGGGATGGAGCGGAACGGGATTACCGTTGCACAGGATGACGTGGCGGGAATCGGTGAGTCCGCGGACTTTCACCTGAAGCCGGTCAAGGGAGGAATCGACGTAGCGGACAGTGCTGCCAGCGGCGCCTTGTTCGCCGAGGACATGCCACGGTTCGAGCGCCTGTCGAATTTCGAGATCAACGCCGGTTTGAGTCACTCCCCCGTAGCGTGGGAAACGGAATTCGAAGTGAGGGGCAAACCATTCGTGCTTGAGAGGGTAACCGTGCTCCTGCAGATCGCTTATCACGTCGCGAAAATCTTCCTGCACAAAATGGGGAAGCATGAAGCGGTCGTGCAGTTCCGTGCCCCAACGGACGAGCTTCTGACTGTAAGGCGTCTTCCAAAATCGAGCGATGAGAGAGCGAAGCAGGAGTTGCTGAGTGAGGCTCATGCGGGCATGGGGCGGCATTTCAAGCGCCCGCAATTCGAGCAGGCCGTGCCGACCGGAGGAGCTTTCGGGCGAAAAGAGTTTATCGATGCAGAACTCGGCACGATGCGTGTTGCCGGTGACGTCGATCAGAAGGTTGCGGAAGAGGCGGTCGGTGAGCCAGGGCGGAATCTGGCCATGGTCCGGCACTTCGCGGAAGGCGAGTTCGAGTTCATACAGCGAATCGTTGCGCGCTTCGTCAACACGCGGATGCTGGCTGGTCGGGCCAATGAAGAGTCCGCTGAAGAGGAACGAAAGCGACGGATGATTTTGCCAGAACGTCAACAGGCTCCGGAGGAGATCGGGCCGCCGCAGCAATGGGCTGTCGGACGGCGTGGACCCTCCGATGACAACGTGATTGCCGCCGCCGGTTCCAACGTGGCGTCCGTCGATCATGAACTTCTCGGTGCCCAGGCGCGCGAGGCGCGCTTCGTCGTAGAGGACCGTGGTGTTGGTCACCAACTCGTCCCACGAGTTGGCCGGTTGCAGGTTTACCTCAATCACGCCGGGATCAGGCGTGATTTTGAAATGCTGTAACCCGGGGCTGTGCGGCGGCGGCGAGCCTTCGATGACGACCGGCAATTGGAGTTTGGCGGCAGTTTCCTCGACGGCCGCCACCAGCATCAGATAGTCCGATACTTCGCGCGTAGGCGGCATGAAGATGTGCAAACGGCCTTCCCGAGGTTCGACGCAGACTGCGGTTCGCACAATCCAATCTGCCGATTCAGCTTTTGCCGGGTTCCGTTCGTCACCGCCGCCCGCTTCCATGCCCCGACGCGGAACGTTTGCACGTGGTTGTTGCGATTGAAAAAGAGCCTCCCGCGACGGAAGCGGCGGGACCGAGCGGTCCATCGGATCGTACGGATGGACATACGGATAGTCGGATTTGCTCGTCCACGGGAGCGAGTCAAGGGGAAGACGAAGTCCGATCGCCGAGTCGCCCGGAATGAGGAAAAGATGCTCGTTGCGCAGAAACCATGGCCCGCTCATCCAACCGCGCGGCGAAGCGCTGTTCGGTTGAAGAGGAAGGACGTAACCAACCGTTTTGTTCAAGCCCTGCAGAAAAACTTTCGCCAGACGATCGCGCTCTTCCTTGTCGTGCAGATTGGAAGCGAGAGGATCGACGTTGGAAGGCAGTCGTCGTTCGCGCCACATGTAATACCACGCATCCTCGTATGCAGGTATGACATGCTTTTGTTTCACGCTGAGGACCTGTGCCAGTTTGGAAATGAACTTCTGCGCTTCGTTACTGCCGTGGCCGTAGTCTTTCGCTTCGTCGGCAAAAAGGGATGGATCGTCCCAAACGGCTACGCCATCTTTACGCCAGTAACAGCCGAGCGCCCACCGCGGCAACGATTCACCCGGGTACCATTTGCCCGGCCCATAGTGCAGAAGACCGCCAGGAGCCCAACGATTTTTAAGACGGCGAAGAAGATTCCCCGAGAGAACGCGCTTTTCCTGGCTGACCGCAGTGAAATTCCATTCCTGGCCGTCCATGTTGTCGATGGAGATGAAAGTCGGTTCACCTCCCATGGTGAGGCGAACGTCGTTCCGTTTCAGATCGACATCTACATCGTGGCCCAATTTCTCGATCTCGGCCCACTGTTCTTCTGTGTACGGCTTGGTGACACGAGGCGATTCTAGGATGCGCGCAACCCGCATATCATGGACGAAAACGCTTTCGCACTTGTCGGTCGCACCACTGATCGGTGCGGCGTCGGAGGGAAATGGGGTGCACGCCAGTGGAATATGACCTTCTCCGGCGAGCAGGCCGGAGGTGGGATCGAGACCGATCCAGCCAGCGCCAGGAAGATAAACTTCGGTCCAGGCATGCAAATCCGTGAAATCCTTCTCGGTACCGGAAGGGCCGTCCAACGACTTCACATCCGGCGTGAGTTGAATCAGGTACCCCGAGACGAATCTCGCGGCGAGGCCGATGGTCCGGAGAACTTGAACGAGAAGCCAGGCTGTATCGCGACACGAACCGGAGCGAAGAGAACAAGTTTCCTCCGGACTTTGAACGCCGGGCTCGAGCCGGATGAGATATTTGATCTCCTGAGAAAGACGCTGATTCAAGGCGACAAGGAAATCGATGGTCGACGTGGGACTTCGCGGAACGCTCGCGACGAGCTTATTAAAGAGGGGTCCGTGCTTGCTGAGTTCCAGGAATGGAGCAAGCTGCTTCTTGAGCCCGGGTTCGTATTCGAACGGCCACTTCTCAAACCCACTCTCCAGAAAAAAGTCGAAAGGATTGAAGACCGCCATCTCAGCCACCACGTCGACTTCCACGACCAACTCGGTCGTGGGCTCCGGGAAGACAACTCGGGCGAGGTAATTGCCGAACGGGTCCTGTTGCCAGTTGATGAAGTGCTGAGCCGGTTCAATACGTAGCGAGTAACTCAGGATGGGTGTGCGGCAATGCGGCGCAGGCCGCAAACGAATGACGTGCGGCGAATGACCGACCGGACGGTCGTATCGGTACTGCGAACGATGAAATAAGGCAGCGTGGATGGACATGTTAGAAGAATGACCAATGACAAAGCCCTGATGACCAAAGAATACCCGAAAGCCGAATACTCAAGTGCTTTGGAATTTTGATCATTGGCATGGTTGGAGATTAGTCATTAGTGCTTGGTCATTTATCAAGATTGCGTTTGAAACTGGCTCATCATGGGGCGTTGTTTGCCGGGCGCCGCTTTGCGGGCGAAAAACGTCTCGAAAACTTCGGCGCCAATCTGGTTCATCTTAACCTGGAGGGCATCGAGATATTCGTGGAGGCCGTAGGTGATCACTTCCTCGACGGATGCGTAGGAGAGCTCCGAGCAAAGTTGGCCGAGAAGTTTCTCAGCGTTGTTGGTATAGGCACCGATGGGGGTTCCCGAGATCGTATGCAAAGATTCGCGCGCGCAAATGAGTGAATGATTAATCGCGCGCGGAAAATGGCGATTGAGCAGGAGATAATCGACCACGCCTTTTGGAGTAATTCGCCCTTTGTCTTTGCGATACATTTCAAAAGCGCTGGTGGACCGCAATACGGCCGCCCATTGGATATCGTCCCATGCGGTGCCGACGTCGGTGACGGCGCGGAGCAGGATGAAATACTTTACATCGAGAATTCGGGAGGTCTTGTCCGCGCGCTCGACTTGTTTACCCAAACGGCAGAAGTGCCAGGCTTCGCCGTGCGTCATGGTGGCATCGGCGATACCGTTAAAAAGGTGGCTGGCTGATTTGACGTTGTCGAAGAATTCGTGAAGTGCGTCGATTTCCAATCCCTGCTGGGCGACCGAATCGACCATCAAATAGAATTTGTTTAGCTGCAGCCACATTTCCGATGAAATGATCTCTCGAATGGAGCGCGCATTGTGCCGCGCCGACTTCAGGCAGGAGACAATCGAATTGGGATTTTCGTGATCAAACGCCAGAAAATTGAGGACCGTCTCCTGCGTGGCAAAACCCCACCGCTCGTTAAAACGATCCTGGTCGCCGCTGATGAAAACGAGCGGTTCCCATTGCTGACCTGTGTAATCCCCGCTATCCATCATGAGCTGGAGATTGACGTCCACGAAGCGGGCGACATTCTCGGCGCGCTCCACGTAACGCCCAATCCAATACGCCGAATCGGCGACACGACTTAGCATTGAACCGCCTCCTTTAGCACTGATTCGCGGGCAATCGAAGGTTCCTTTTCTTCGAGCTCGTTTTCGGCCAGAACCCAACTGTCCTTTGTTCCGCCACCTTGCGAGGAGTTCACCACGAGAGAACCCTTTTTCAACGCGACACGCGTCAAACCGCCGGGCAACACGAAAATATCCTTTCCGTAGAGGATGTAAGGACGGAGATCGACGTGGCGGCCTTCCAGGCCGTCATTCACCAGTGTGGGAACGCGCGAAAGCGATAACGTCGGTTGGGCGATGTAATTGCGCGGATTCGCCTTCACCTTCTCGGCGAACTCGGCTTGTTGCTCGGCCGTGGAATGAGGCCCGACCAGCATTCCGTAACCGCCGGATTCATTCGCCGCTTTCACAACCAACTCAGGCAGGTGATCAACGACGTAACTGAGATCCTTTTCTTCCGAGCAGATATAAGTTGGGACGTTCGGCAGAATCGCGTCCTGGTCCAGGTAGTATTTAATGACGCGTGGGACATAGGCATAAACGACTTTGTCGTCGGCTACACCGGTGCCCGGTGCATTCACCAGCGCGACGTTCCCGGCGCGGTATGCATCGATCAGGCCCGGAACGCCGAGAACGGAATCAGCTCGAAACGTCAGCGGATCGAGAAAGTCGTCGTCGATTCGCCGATAAATGACATCGACCTTCTCGAAGCCGCGTGTGGTGCGCATCCAAACGATATTGTCTGAAACCACTAGGTCACTTCCTTCGACCAGTTCGATCCCCATCTGTTGCGCCAGGAAGGAGTGCTCGAAATACGCAGAGTTATAGATGCCCGGAGTGAGCAACACCATACGCGGTTGCTGGCCTTCTGGAGCAAGAAATTCCAGCATGTCGCGGAGCCGGAGCGGATAATTCGAAACGGGGCGAATGCGCGCAGAAGCGAAAACCTCTGGAAAGAGGCTTTTCATCAATTGCCGGTTTTGCAGGACGTACGAGACGCCGGAAGGGCAGCGCAAGTTGTCCTCCAAAACGTAAATCTGGCCATCACGATGGCGAACCAGATCGGTCCCGGTGATATGGCACCAAATTCCTTTCGGCGGATTGAAACCAATGCATTGAGTGCGGAATCCCTTTGATGAGTCGATGACGTGACGCGGGACGATAGCATCCTTCAAGACCTTCTGGTCGTGATAGAGATCGTCGATGAAGAGATTAAGCGCCTGAATGCGTTGCTTTAAGCCGCGTTCGATGCGATTCCATTCCGAACCCGCAATGATCCGAGGAACAAGGTCGAAAGGGAGCGTTTTCTCTACGCCAGCGCTTTCGCCATACACGTTGAAGGTGATGCCCATCTGAATAAGGGCGCGATCAGCCGCGCGCTGGCGGGCGACCAATTCCTCAGGAGAAAGAGCCTGAATATTTCGCGCGAGAAGGCGTGCAGCCGCTCGCGGCTCGCCATTTTCGCCGAACATCTCGTCGAAACAACCGCCGAGATCATAGTGATCAAACTTCATATTGAGCAGGACCGTATTGATCCCGCAGCGAACGACTCTGTCGAGTTGGTACTTGCGCTAAAGCACCCGAAATGCCAACAGCACGCTCCAAGAGAACTCTGCGCGGTTTTGCCGAGAAACATGGGCTGGGTTCAATCGAGATCTTTTACACCCGAGGGAGTGAGTGTTGAATTTTGTTCACCATGTTCAATTCCTTTATTCATACGTCGCGTCTATCGCTGGAGACGAACGCGATAAAACGCACGTGTCGCCGGTGTATTTGCGGAGTCGGTGACCGCATAGAGGTCGGTCTCGGCCTGACTGATGCGGGCGAATTCGGACCAGGGAAGGCCGAGTGTATCGGTTCGTTCGATGACGTAGCTACGGCCGGGAACAACGAGGATCGTGATCGTCACTTTACCGGCATCGGCTTCGACAGAATAGATACGTAACGCATCCTGCGGATCGTTCGCGCGCGTACCGGACTCGAACTCCTGGATGTTCGTCACACCATCGCCATCAGAATCCAGAGTCGCGTCCGTTGCATTTGCGGCGTCCAGATTCAGGAGCTTCTCCCACGCGTCCGGTAATCCGTCCCCATCGGAATCAACGAGCGTGGCTAACTGAAATGTATCCGATGAGCCGTTGTGTCCGACGGAGTCATGCACACGGAAACGAGCGGCCGCCGCTGTTCCAGCGAGTTCGACTTTCCCCTCCCAGAGACCACGATCGAAACGCAGTTCTGATGGGCTGCGAACTTCAATTGGGGAGCTGCCGCTCAAAAGAATATTCGGGATTCGGCGGTAGGTCGTCGGGGTGGGACGGCGTCCGGCCCAGGTCGACGGATCGGGCTGCAAAAATGCCGCGTCCTGCGCGCCGATGGATCGATTTCCGGAAGCGGAACTGGCGAACGATTCCCAACTGCCGCTAAACCCGCCTGCCGGACGATTGATAAAATCGACCATAAGGTTATTGGTTCCGTCATAGTAGAACGGAGTCGTGAACTGAAACTTCATCCAACCATTGTCCGCAACGGAGACGGAGGTCGAGGAGAAGACCGTCACCCAATCGTTCGTCTCCCAGTTACTGTTCGACGTGAAGCTCGTTCTGGTCGTTGGCTTGAGACGAATCGAGAAACCCGCAAGAGTATTCGGCAGGAACGCGAGCACATCCGTTAAATCCAAAGAGAGAGCGTCTATAGTAAACGCGCTCTTTAGCTCATTCGTAAGGTAGATCGTTTGAAGCCGGCTCGGTTCATACGAGCCTATCGGATACTCCCAAACGGTGGTGTTCGTGCCAATGTTCACATCGTCCAGTGCTTGCTCCGCGGAGAGAGTCGCAGTTCCAGAAAAACCGGTCGCGCGATTGTGGTATCCGTCCCGAGCCAGGATCGAGAGATATTGACCTTGTCCCGAAAAGATCGTGGCGGGCAGAAGATCGAAGAGAAAGCTGTTCAGTTCGCCAGCGCGACCATCATCGTTCAAGATCACCGCTTTCGTCCGTTGAGCTTTAGTCGAAGCGTTCTTCAAGCCACTCACTTCCAACCAGAAGAATTCGTCGCCCTCGGTTTTCAGATCGCCGATGATATCGATATCGATCGCCTTGTTCGTTTCACCTGCCGCAAAAGTAAGCGGCCCCTCAAAAGGAGTGTAATCGTTGTCTTCCGCGCGGGCGGTGTCATCGACGGTTGCGACATTGAAGCTGACCGACTGAACACTTTTCGCACCGAGCGAAAAAATTACGTGAAGTTTCCGAGTCCCCGAATCACCTTCGAGCACAGGTTCCGCGGTGACGAATAATTCCGGACCATCATCATCCTCGATGGTGCATGTCGCTTCTCCTTTCGCAATCGTAGCATTCTCCGCGTTGGAAATAATGACGCTGAAATCCTCGTCCGCTTCATCCTTGTCATCGTCAATCAAAGCAATGCGCACAACCTGGTTCGTCGTGCCAGGAGGAAAGACCAAATGCCCGGATACCGCGGCATAATCCTGAGACGTTGCTTTGGCATCGAAACAGAAATAGTCCACCGAAACAGGAAAGCTGCTCGGATTCGAAAGGACCACCGGAACTTCCATAAAAGGACTGGATTCCAGAGCGGTCGTAGCCCGGACTGAAATGGTTGGTTGGCTCAGAACTCTAGTGCGCCAGGCGGCGCTGTTGTTACTTAGATAAAGCTCCGATTCGGCGCGGGAAACCGTGGTTGTACCGGAGATCGCACCAACGACGTCGGGCACCTGCAAAATGATCGCGGCCTGAACATTCGAGCCTCCGGCGAGTTGGGGCACGTTCCAGATGACGTGTGCGGTATCACTAGTAAATGTGCCGATCTGGCTGGAGTTAGCCAGGAGTGTAGCGCCGGCCGGAATGTCATTGGTGATCAGGAGATTTGAGGAAAGCACCGGGCCCGTGTTGGTAATCATAATCTGGTAGCTTACCTGCCCATTAACAGTCACCGGTTCAATCGAGGGCAAAACCGCTATCGCAAGATCGTTTCGTAAAATAACGTCAAACCTGGCAGAGTTCCCAGCGTGCTGTTGGGTATCGCGTGAATTAAGGATCGCGCCCTCGGCTGGCCCCTCGATGGCTATTGTCCCTTGCCATGCCCCATTGATGAAAGGTCCCGCTTGATTGGTGCTGATCGGAAGCTTCAACGCCGAGAGCAGTTGAATATCCGGTAGAGTGGTGTCCGGAAAAGTAAATGGCGCTGTTCCAGCCCAGGTGAGTGGATCGCCATCCTCGCCATCGGATTGACCGATGATCGATCGCCCCTGAGGAACACTGCTTGCCAACACTTCGCCGTAATTAAAATCGTAATCGTCGTTGTGGAAGGAAAAATCGACCATCAGATTGCGACGCCCGTCATAGGTGAACGGCTGCGAGAACGCAAAAACCACCAATCCAGTGGTCGCAAGCTTCTGGTCGCCCTGGTAGACGGTCGTCCATCCAGTCGATTCCCAGCGGGGCGTGCCAGGGTACGAAGAGAGTGAGGTGTGTCTCAATCGAATGGTAAAGCGGCTTAGGGTCTTAGCCGGTATTTCCGTAACGTAAAGTCCCAGCCCGGTTAGTTCCCGAGCGCTTCCCACCTCCTTAGCCAAATAGATTATCTGTTCACGCAAATCATAGTAGGACGTATCTAAGGGCGCGTTGAGCCGGTCTTCGTGCGTGCCAATCTCGGTCGGAAGTTGTTCGACTAAAGCGGAGAGGTCGACTGAACTATTGAAATTCGTAGCGACTTGATCAAAACGGTCCAGGGCAGTCACCGTCACGGGAAACTCTTCGTCCACAAATTGAGGCGAGGGAATCTCGGTCAACCGGAAGTGGTCGAGGTCGCCCGGCAGCCCGTCGTCATTAAGAATTGTCCCAAAGGCTTTAGCACGCGTGATGCGACCCCCAACCGCTGACGTGAGGCTTAGAACGAACCGCTCGTCTGGTTCTACCTGGCTATCCGCCGTCACATCGATAGTAATCGTCTGCTCAGTTGTGCCGGGGGCGAATGTGATCGTGCCGTTCTGTATTTCGAAGTCGGTGCTGCCGGCCGTCAGCGGAAGAGTTTCCCAATCGACTGTCACTGGCTGAACCGTATTGGTGCTTAACTGCACGACGAACTTGAGTGGTGTTGCGGCTGTTCCCGATCCTTCTACAATAGAAACATCCGCGACGGTGATGTCAGGACCTTCGTCATCTAGAATTGTTCCGATAGCGGAATCATTTTCGAGCGTAGCGTGCGATGGGTTCGCCAATCGCAGCTTGAGGGTCTCATCCTCTTCATCGAGTGAGTCATCGCGCACCTTGACTTCGATTTGAGCCTGCCGCGTTCCCGCCCGGAAGGTTATAGTTCCTTGAGCCGGTTCGAAATCTTCAAGAGATGCGCTGCCCGGCACCGCAACATAATCAACGGTGACGTCCTGGGAACTGGCCTTGGAAAGCTCTAAATCGAAAACCAGGTTTTGACCTGAACCTTCAGTGACAGTCGCGTCGGCCACACTAATGCTCGGTTGAGGCTCAACGATGGTGCGTATCTCAAGGGCGTTGTGATTGGTATCTGAGTCCGATTCGGATCGGGCAACGATCACTTTGTTCGTTAATGTTCCCAGAACGTTGGCGACGAGGTCGAACTGAAGGGTAACCTCGTTCCAGGGAGCGATGGTACCAATCCACGCAGTGATAAGTTGCGCATTGGTGTTAATCGTGCCCTGAGTGGTCGATGCGCTCGTGATCGCCGCCGGCCCTGTGATCACATTTGAGAAAATGACCCCTGTTGCCGGTAACGGGCCATTATTGCTGACCAGGACTGTATAGGTCGTTCTTTCTTTCTCCACCGTTTGAAGTGGAGCTGCGATGGCCGTGACTCGCAGGTCATTTTCCCGGAATGCGGAGAATTCCGAACTCGCTCCTGAATGGCCTTTGGTGTCTTCGGCCCCAAGTTGGAGATGTTCGCCAACCCCATCCACGGTTAGAGTTCCGCTCCAAACGCCATTGGTAAAGTTAGCGACCAGCGCCGGTGCAACCGAGATGGGCATCTCCGAAAACAGTCGAATTTGTGCAATGAGATCCTCGCTATAAGTAAACTCGCTCCCCGACAAAGTTAAAGGATCCCCGCTGAAATCGACGGTAGAAACAGATCGAAAGGTCTCTGCCTTATGAGCGCGGACTGTGCCGTTCGCGCCGAAATTGCTATTACTGAAACTAAAGTCCATCACGAGATTATTCGTCCCGTTGAATTCAAAAGGTGTCGTGAATAGAATGAAAAACCAGCCTGAATCGGCAATCGCGAGGTTGCGTTGAACCACCGTCGTCCAGCCCGCGCGTTCGAGTGACGCGTTTTCTTCGGGATAGCCGGAGAGCGTCGTATGTTTCAAACGCATCGTCCAGCGCGTCAACTCTCCTGGTGGATCTTTTACGTTTAGAGCAATCCCGGTTAGCATCCGAGGGCCGCCGATCTCCGACGCCAAGTAAATCGATTGGACCCGAACGACCGGGAAGAACCCGCCGAGGGGGAGATCCCAAACTTCGCTCCCTATGCCAATCGTTTCGGTCGGGAGGTTCGCGTGACCGCTGATTTTAACATGATCGGTAAAATTTGTTGCGATGTTATCGAATTGATCACGCGCTTCGATTTCCGCGAGTCTTTCGCGGCGCGTGAAAACCGCGGAGGGCTCACGGACCCATGCAAAGTGATCGATGGAACCCGCGGCCGGAACTGTGAAGCTCCAAACAGGGCTGCGCGTGGAATTCTGCGAACCCTCTGTTACTATTTGCCAATAATAAGTCCGATCCAGTTCCAATGGCGGAAGCTCGAAGAAGTTGTTAGCGGTTCGACCTTTAAGCTCTGCGGCACCCGGCACAGATGTAGTCCCAAAGTAAACGGCATAGCTCGTAAAAGGCGCCGACTGTAACTCCAGCTCTATATCATCGAGATAGACGTTAAGGAAGGCGAGCGTGACATCCTGGACAAAGACAATACGGATGTCGGAACCTATGTAATCGGATAGATCCACCTCTCGTGCGGTCCAATCTGAAATCGTCGGGTCATCTTCTTTTGTGCGAAACACCGTTCCAAGCACATCACCTCCCGGACTCTGAATCTCCACCCGGAACGTCTGAAGAAAATCATCAAAGCTCGCAGCGTAGTTAAAGATTCGATCCTTCCAGCGGAGCCTCGCGTTCAAAACGCCCGGAGGAATCGCCACGATTTGTGACAGAGTGGTTCGTCCAGGACTGCTTTCTTGCGAGACCACATCAAATTTTCCCGATCGCGGCGGGACCGGCTCGCTGGGACCGTCCGGATCGACCGTTCCATCATTAATCGTGAATCGACCATCTCCCGTGCTCTCAGTACGCCATGGCCCGAGCTGGCCTGTTTCAAAGTGTCCGTTCCGAAGTACTTGTCCGCTGCCGACCGCCCACGACAACGTCACGCGTGCGGGATTGTTCGTCGAACGATCCGCCGGTTGAGGCGAAAACGGTGCCGGCGGTGTTTGGTCATCATTAAAGGTCACGGCCGCCGAAGTCGACGTGAACTCAGGCGCTTCCGCTGTGACCTGAATGCTTAACGGACCCGTCGCAATCGTGTCGCGGCCTACGCTTAAGTCAAACACGGCATTGGACTCCCCTGCCGGTATTGTGACGGTGGGCGGAATCGAAATCAGCGAGGGACGGTCTGTGCGTAGGCTGACGGTGAGCGGTTGCACCAAAATTCCAGAGGTAGTCACTTTCCCCGCACCCGTCAGGACTCCCGCATTTTCACCGACCGCTTTGGGTAAGGTTAAGCGGAGCAATCTTTGTTCGTTATCCTCCCAGTTGATCGTGGCATTTCCCGAGATCCAATTCTGCACGGTGGCAGTAAGTGTGATCGGTTCATTACCAGTGATGCGCTTGTCATCGCGCACAATGATCGGAAAAGACGCAGACAAGGCGTTCGGTGGAACGAGGCAGAAAAGCGGAACACTTAGCCGATTGGTGTCGCTCGAGACCAATCGAATGATAATTGGTTCGGGTGTGGTTCGATCAATCTGCACAGATCCAACGAGACCTTGATTGGGGTCGCCCTCGCGCGCAGTCGAAGGCGCGTTCACCGAAATGGTCGCGCTTTCCGCATCATGAACATCTGTCTCCGCAGCTCCGTCCTTGAAGCCATCCGCCGACGCGACGATTCGCACGAGTCTGGTTCCCTCGAGAGCGGGATTGCGCTGGATCACCGCTCGAAAGCTTGCGCTGGTCACACCTGCTGCCAGCGTGATGTTTGTCGCCAACGTCACCTTAGGACTTTCGGACTCAACATGAACGGTGACGTTTGTCTCCAGAACACTCGGAATGGAGATCGTTCCGACGATTGTTCCGTCAGTCTCGCTCAGCGCCACTGGCGTAGAAAGTGTCAGCACTGGAATGCACGCGCCCAGATCTTCAAACACAGTCGGAGCAAAACCAACAGGCACTCCATTGCCGGACGATAATCCCACAACACCAAACTCGATGGCTGTTTCGAGCCAGGTGAGGCGAATTGTTCCATCAAAAAACAATTCAACCTGAAACGAGTTTTCACGCGGATCAAAAAATCCCGGAACCTTATCGAACGTTACGACGAACCGGTCCGGCAGTTGAAGCTGCGTAATTTGACCGCCGAATGTTGGATCAAGATCGGACGAATACGCTGAGATGCGCGGCAGGCTGAAGTGCGTTTGCAGAACACCAAAAAAGTCGATGACCCCTCGACCAAAGGTGAGATAACCGTTCCCGCCGATGAACACATTCGTGTAGGTCTGGCCGAAAAACGGAAACACCCTCCCCTCTTCGAAATCCGCTTTCAGGAACGTATCGTCGCCGAAGCCCAGTTGCGTCGCGCCGGACGGATCAACTGGAAACGCCGACGCAGATTCGTAGCAAGCACGATATCCACTCGGGCTCGAATCCGGCGTGAATGTGACACTTGCATTCTGAAACGCAGCTCTTTCACTCGCGCTCGCAAACTCACGCGTGAAATAATCCGGTTGGCCAATGCGCAAAGTGAGCGGCCGTGTTTGCGTGCGTCCGCTGATCTTGTTACTGAATGTCAGCGACTCGTTGTAAACGCCCGCGGGCAAACTCGTCGCTATTGCGGCCAGTTTGAAGGATAACTCCTGCTCCTCGCCACCCGGAGAAATCTCCCCGCTCGAATCACTGAGTTCCAGCCACACACTGGAATTAACGACAGTCCAACTGACCCGGTTGGTGCTGACATTCTTGAGCGTGAAAGCTCCCGAGAAAGGAACAAACGGTCCACCCGCCGGTCCGCTGCTGACAAATCCACCGATCGGCGTAACGAGCAAGTCGTCCGGCACATCAAACGATTCAATTACTCCCACCGTGGTGTCGCTCGGCGGCACCTGCGCGCCGAAACCCATTCCGCGTTTTGCGAAGGCGCGCCAAAGGATCTCCTTGTTCGCACCCTGATTGTTTACGAGGTCTGCTTGGATGATCGCGTCGCGTGCTTCCAGAAACGTCGGTTCAGCCGGAGTCAGTCGCAGCGCATCAGTCACTAGCTGCAGGATTTGGTGCGTCCCTTCGGAGTAACCATACTTTTGGATCAAGGCGGCGCGTGCTTCCCATAACGTTGAGCACCAGACCTCTCCCTGATCGTGCACTTCGTCAGCCGGCGAAGAACCGCCGAAAATCGGATTCATTGGAATCCCGCTGTGAGGAGAAGCCTGTGTTGGATCAATATCTTTGAGCGTGAGCGGATTTTTCCGAAGATCGGTGCTGTAAGGATAGCGGCGAATGCCGAAGTAATAATTCTCCTGTTCGCCTTCAAGTTGGTAGCTCGCGTAAGCGCCCGCCGCCACCGCGCCGTTCGGGTCATCCGCGGCTTCACTCAAGAGAGTGATCGCGTAGAAATCCGACCACCCCTCCCCCATCCCGCCAGACTGCGGGGCATTGAGCGCGCCACCTCCTCCGACCAAACGAGTCGTCAAGCCATGAGTGTATTCGTGAAGAACCACTTCAGCATCGAGCGCACCGTCACGATTCGGCTTTGGACCATCAAATAGGTACATCTGCATTCGGCCCGGCACGCCGTCTTCCAACGTCGTGAAATTGGCGTTGTTAAATCCGCCGCCATCCTGCGCGTCGGCCTGCACCGCATCGTTTTCCTCACCGCCTCGGCCGAAATTCAGCGATTGAAAATTCCCTGCGGCCTCGGTGAAACCCAAATCGTACAGCCGATCATGCATCCAGTTGCTCCAGTAAAAAAGTTGCACCACCGAGGCATTGGCGTAAGAACGCGGAGGAGCCTCCAGGTCGAGAGGGAAATCAAAAATACGTCGCGGAAATCCGTGAGGCCGCGGCAGGTCCGGCAAGTCATCGTCATCCCAATCCGTATGCGCGTCGACGTTATTGCCCAGCGTTTCGTTGCCCCCATCATCAATCCAGCCTCCCGGCGAGGCATTCGTGGAAAGCGCCGAAATAACAAGTTTCCTCCGATCGACCATGTCCGGTTGCGTGCTCGTCGGTGTCGAGTAACCCGGCGAAAACGGCGTCGGACTGTCACTCACGAAGACCCGGTAAGTCGCGTCGGTCAGATATGCAGTCATCGAACGCCGAATCATCACCACCCCGGAAAGGGCATCCACAAGCACCCGATAAGTCTCAGCCCGCGCGTTGGCTCTCAAGTCAATTTCCCAACAGAGACGCGCCGTGTCGCGATCCATGGGCAGCCAAACAAGGCTTGCCCGCGCTTCACCTTTGATTCCCAGCCCGCGAAACGTTTGCTTTTTGGCGTCCCGGGATTTTGTGGCAAAGAGATCCTTCGATTTCGCACTCGCGCCCAGGTTTGTCGCCGCAATCTCGATCGCTTGAGCCACCGAAATCTTAGGTGCTTTCAGATGGGCGGCGAAGCCAGGATTACCCCGTTCGGCCGCCGCCCGCACATTGCGCAGCAACCGGCTCGACAACGACACGAGCCGCCCCTGCCCGCTTAATTGCGCGGTCATCAGCCCTTCGAAAACCGGCACTCCCTCAAAGGATTGCTGCCACTCCACCGTTCGCAACGCATTGTGCTCGGTGTTGTAGTCACGCTTTACCGCGAGCTCATCCAACAACTCCGGACCATGTCCGAACAGGTTCGTATGCGCCCGAATGAATTTTCCAACCACCTCGCTCGGCACCGTCTTCGCCAGCGCATGGATTTGTTGATCCTCTCCGTCGTCGAGATAACCCGTTCGTGACCGAATCACTCGCGGCGAGCCGGTCACCCGGTCGAAAGTTACCTCTATTTCTTCTCCCTTCCTCGTCGACTGCCGGGCCAACGGTTGTTCCGGCGATGCCGAATGCCGTTTGTCCAGATTCGGCAACGGCGCGGAAAAACATTCCGCCAGACAACAGAGCAGCCAAAGAACCCGCGGGAAAAGCATCCGAACATGACGCATAGCGACCATTAGTGAGGCGATTGACAACTGGCATACGACGGGATGCCCCGCTGCCGGTCAAGGCCAATCCGTAGTCCGTTCTTACAATTTTAGAGTCGAGTTATAACTTCTCCTCATCGGCAGATTATGTATGATGCACTCACATATGGGTGTTCTCGATTTTCTGAAATCTCAGGTGCTGGAGGTCATCGAGTGGACCGACGATTCGCGCGATACTCTCTCATTCCGCTTCCCGGACGATGACAAAGCGATCAAGCGCGGCGCACAATTGATCGTGCGCGAAGGGCAAGTTGCGCAATTCGTTTATCTCGGACAGTTCGGCGATACGTTTGGACCAGGAAAACATTCGCTCGTCACCGAGAACATTCCGATTCTGACGAAGCTCGCTTCGTGGAAATATGGGTTCGAATCGCCGTTCAAGGCTGACGTTTACTACATCGTCACGCGCCTGTTTACCGGCAACAAATGGGGCACGCAAAACCCGATCATGTTGCGCGATGAAGACCTCGGCGTAGTCCGCGCGCGCGCGTTCGGAACATTTGATTTCAAGGTTGCGGATCCGCGCCTGTTCTTGAAGGAAGTCGCCGGAACAGACCAGCATTTCCATCTTGACGAATTCAACGAGACGATGCGTTCACGCATTGTGAGCGTCTTTAGCGAAACGCTCGCCCAGGCGAAAGTTCCGATTTTTGATGTCGCCACACGTTACTCAGAATTGGGTGAATCGTTATTGCCGCTCATCAATGTCATCACCAAGGCCAAGTACGGTTTGGAGATTACCGCGTTCGTGGTCGAGAATGTCTCGGTCCCGCAGGAGGTCGAGCAGGCCATCGACAAACGCTCCAGTATGTCCGCCATCGGGAATCTGAACGACTACGTTCGCTTCCAAATGGCCAACAGCCTGACACAACCTGGCGGTGGCCACGGACCGGGAGTCGGAGCAGACATCGCTGTAGGAGTAGCCATGGCCCAACAGTTAGTGCAACAGGGACTACTCAATCCACAAGCACAGCCCGCTCAATCGGCCGCTGGGTCGTCCGCGATGGCGTCACAAGGTTTCGATCTGCTGAGCCCAGCCGATGCCGCGAAAATGCTCGGTGTGAGCGAAGCGGATGTGATCGCGACGATTGAATCGGGTGAACTGAAAGCGAAGAAGATCGGAACGGCTTACCGAATTTCCAAAGCTGCCTTGCAGGAATTCATCAACAAGTAATCAACCGGAATCTCTCTCGGTGCCGTCCTAATCCTAATCGTAATCCTGATCCTACTCTCTTTCTAGAGGCAATCAGATCAGGATTAAGATCACGATTAGGATCGGGACGTCTCACTCATGGAAACAACAGCACGCGAGAAGTTCGCCTGCCCGGCATGCGGGGCGGAAGCCGTATGGAATCCCACGAAGCAGGCACTGGTTTGTGCATACTGTGGCACTACCTCTCCGATGGACAAACCGCCCGATGCCGGCGGGACGGTGAAGGAGCACGACCTCGTCGCGGCTCTGCGCAACCTGCCGGAGGATAAACGTGGCTGGAAGGCCGACAAGGTTTCGGTGAAGTGCCAAAGCTGTCAGGCGATCTCCGTGCTGGATCCGACTCGCGTCGCCCAACGTTGCGAATTCTGCGGCTCGGCCCAAATCGTGCCTTACGAACAAGTAAAACCCCCGATCAGCCCGGAGAGTTTGCTCGCTTTCGCCATTGATCAAACGAAAGTGCGCGAATCACTGCGGCAATGGTACGGCTCCCGATGGTTCGCGCCAAATAGACTAAAGTCTGCCGCCATGACTGATACCGTCCATGGCGCCTATCTCCCCTATTGGACGTTCGACGCCAGAGTGCAGGCAGACTGGACGGCGGAAAGTGGATACCATTACTACGAAACCGAGACCTATCGAGACTCGAACGGGAACACACAAACACGCCAGGTCCAGCGCACGCGTTGGGTGCCATCTTCCGGCCATCTGGAGCACTTCTTTGACGACGAATTGGTCTGCGCCTCGCGCGCGATTAAGGGAAATCTCCTACGCCAGGTCGAACCGTTTCCGACGAAGAAGCTGCTGCCGTACGAACCATCCTATGTGGCCGGCTGGGTGGTCGAACAATATCAACTCGACCTGATCGGCGCGGCGCAACAATCGCGCCAGCGGATGGAGCAGGAAACGTATTCGATGTGCGGTTCGCAAGTCCCGGGTGATACCTATCGCAATCTGCAGGTTCAGTCTGATTTCTCAGAGCAAACCTTCAAACATGTGCTCCTGCCCATCTGGTTTGTGAGCTACAATTATGGCGCACGCACCTTCCAGGTCCTGGTGAACGGTGTCACTGGTGAACTCGCCGGAGAATATCCTAAGAGTTTTTGGAAAATCTTCTTTCTGGTGATGTTCCTCCTGATGCTGGCGGGTATTGGCTATTTGGCATCAAGATAACGAGCTGTTCGATTTCTTCGGGAGGTGACTGAACGGAAAATCGGGGCTCCGGAGCTTTGAAGGCTAGCTCCCTTCCCGCTAATCTTGAATTCATGGAGACTCACGCGGCTGAGATGGAGGTGTTGAGAGATGCGATTGACCTGAACGGCGAGTGGCTGGGTTATTATACCGGCCATTTTGACGAAGTGGTGCGGATCGAGCAGACAGGCGACTATGTGGAGGCCGTTAAAATCACCGGGGACGAATACGTTCCCGCCGAGGAAATCACCTGGCGTGCCAACGTTCGCAGCGGCCGGGGTGAAGGGCAGATCGCCGAACGCGAATTTCGGAACGCGCGCTTCGTGCCGGGCCATCTGAAAATCGAGTCACCAGACCGAATCGTTTTTACCTGGGAAGGCTGCGGTGAAGTCGAGTTCCGACGGGACGAATAGTCGCCAAATCGCCTCATTAAGGACTGACGCGACGAATGATCACCACGTGCCGGAGGAAATTTGTCTCTGTCTGCCGCTTCAAAAATAAACGGCCAAGCGTGGGTATATCTGAAATGTATGGTATTCGGTCCTCCATCGTCGTGATGCGTCTCTCTTCTTTGCTCCCGAACAGCAACGCCTCCTCCGGTCCAACCTCAACCTTTGCCGCTAATTGCGCACCGGCCCAAGCTGCAATGTTGCCTCGGATTCGCTCGCGGAACGAATGGCTAATTGCTGCGGCGGACGTGGAGAGGGCGCAGTGGGAGGCGCGCTGCCCTTATCGGCACACCCGCTTACGAAGACAATGATACCGGCAAATGCCGCGACCTTCCTCCAAACGCGCCAGATTTGAGTCACGCTTCGACAGGGATTCCCGGCTGCGGTTGGTGCAGCTTGATCTTGGGATACCGCTTGCGAATCTCCTGCTCGAACCACGCGCGCGACGGTCCATCGCCATGCCCCAAAAAAATAGTGCGAGGATTTACTCGTCCGACAAACTCCATCAAATCATCCCGATTGGCGTGAGCGGTTAGATCAAAATCTTCGATCTCACAGCGCCGCGTCAATTCGCCACCGCTCGGGCTGAAAAAGAAGGTCTCGCCGAGTTTCGCGCGCTTCAAACGCCCTCCGGGCGTGTCGGGATCCGCATATCCGACGAAGAAAATCGCGTGCTCTTCCTGGCCCGCCATGCGTAAGGCCAGTTCGTGCGCCGCCGTTTTTTCCGTCATCATCCCGGCGGTCAGGACAAAGATCTTGCCGCCGCCCAGCTTCATTTTATCGATCTGCTTTTGATCTAACACGATCAACTCGAGCGCCTCTGTGAGAATAAGATTTGTGTGTTGCCGGTGCGTGCGATGTGCCTGGAGGTCGTAAATCTCCGTAAACACTTTGCCCAGACCGCCGACATAAACCGGCTGTTTCGGAATTTTCCCGCTGCGCATCAGAAGACAGAGTTGGGCAAGGATCTCCTGATTGCGACCGAGCGCAAACGCCGGAATCAGGATCGATCCTTTGCGGGCCAGCACGCGTTGAATCGCCTCCGCCAGGCGGTCCGCTTCAGTCTGCCGAGTCATCCCCGGCGGAACTTCACGGTTACCGCGAGTGGTTTCCATAATGAGTACGTCCGCCTGGACGTCCTCGAAGCGCGCCGCCTTAAGAATTGTTTGATCCTGGAAACACACATCACCCGTGAAAAACACCGTTTCCTTCTGCCCTCGCACCATGATGCCGGCCGAACCAATCGCATGACCGGCATCATAAAATTCCAGGCACGGTGAAGGCAGCCCGGCCCGCACCTTATGAGGGGCGCCCCAGTCGATCGCTCGATTGTATTTGAAGCCCTGGTACAGATGCGCGGTTTCGTCGAGTTCCTCGTGCGTAAAGAGTGGATATTCCTTGATGCCCAGTTCGTCCCGTTGCCGTTTCATCACGTTTACCGAATTGTGCAGCACACGCTCGACGACGAAGTAGCTCAACTCCGTCATGAGGACATGCGCCCGCGGACAGTACCGCTGCGCAATTGGCAACGAGCCAACATGATCGTGATGGCAGTGAGAGATGGCGATTGCATCCACGTCCTCATTCTTGATGTGGTCGTAGAGCGGCAGCGAGCCCCAGCCATCCCGCTTGGGATGAACTCCGGCGTCCATCAGCAGCCGCGACCCTTCAATATCGACAAACCAACTGCTGGCGCCGATGTCCATGTCCGGATTCAAATTTATTATCCGCATATAACCCGAAGGCAATCACCCGGCCCTCGCCGCGAGTTTACTCCAATGTGTCGCCGGATGGAAGATGGTTGAAGCGCCGGGATTACTCCCGCACACTGAGCCCGGTGGGAATTTCCGCACAGGATTTCGAAAAGATGCAGGCGCGGTTGAATGGTCGAAGGACGCGTGTGCCTGCCGCTCTGCATACCAGCGGACTTTCAGCACCTTTCAAACACCAGGTGATCCTGGGGATTGATCCCTCGCTGCGCGGCACCGGATTTGGAGTAATTCGCTGCGGCAAGCCGCACGCGACTGCTCTCACGCACGGGACAGTTTCATGTCCGGCAAGCTGGGAACGATCTCGCTGTCTTGTGCAGGTATTTAACGCTTTAAGGGATGCCATCGCAAAACACCAGCCAACCGCCTGTGCGATCGAAGGCTTGTTCTACGCGCAGAATCTCCAAACCGCCTTGATTATGGGCGAGGCGCGCGGTGCGGCGCTGGTGGCGGCGGCCGAGGGCGGCCTGGAGATCTTCGAAATTGCTCCACGCAAAGTGAAACAGGCCATCGTCGGATATGGCGCTGCCCAGAAATCGGCCGTCGCCAAGATGGTGCAGCGAATGCTCCACCTCACCGAAGAACTTTCGCCGGACGCCGCGGACGCACTCGCGCTGGCCCTGGCTTTTGCCCAGGAGAACAGCCGTTTCAGTTTGGCTGCACCAAAACGCGTTTAGCGCCTCCCCTTCGCATTATTCATGACGCTGACCTACTCGATAGCCGACCTGAATTTCCGTCAGACGAAATCCATCGGTAACCTCAACGCTTCGCTCCAGCTTCTCGAAACACTCGCGACAAAAAAATACTTCTCGCGTCTTTCGGTGCTCAGCAATTCCACCCTGCCCGAACGGTTGACTTTGCCTCCCGACGTTCAGGTCAGCACGCATGACAGCGCGATCAAAAATAAAATTGGACGAATCATTTGGGACCAGTGGAAGGCCTATTCCGCCGCGCGCGCCCTTGGCAACGAATGGCTTTTTCTTCCGAAGGGCTTTGCCTCGTTTGTTAAAACACCTCCTTCGAAGTTGGCTGCATACGGGATGGACGCTGTGCATTACCACTACAAGGAGCATTATCCAAAAGCCGTTCCCGTGCTCGAGCAGCGCTACTTCGAAGCCTGTTTCCGGGCGACGCTCAGGTATTCGCGAGTCATTGTGACCATTAGCGAATTCACGAAACACGAGCACGAACGTTACGCGAAAATCCTTGGGATCAAATGTCCCCTGGTTGAAGCCGTGGGAATCGGTTTCAGACCGCCCCCGCGCGAGCGCGTCGAAAAGGAGAATCGAGTGCTCGCGATCACCAGCCGCTGGCCACACAAACGGCCTGACCTCGCCGTAAAATTTCTCGAAGAATGGCAGAAGAAAACCGCGTTCACCGGACAAGTCGATTGGGTGGGAAGCCTCCCGGCAGATTGCGTTTTTCCCCAGTTCCCCAATTGGAAACGCCATTCGCGCTTACCCGAAAACGAATTTCGCCGTCTCGTCGCCAGTGTGAAGGCGCTGGTTTACTTCTCGGGCTACGAAGGATTCGGGATGCCGCCGATCGAGGCGATCGTCGCGGGAACTTGCCCGGTCTATTCGGATCTGCCCGCCACGCGCGAGGTGACCGGAGGATCTGGCTGTCCGTTCAACAACCAATCCTTCGAAAGCTTTTCCGCGGCGATGAGCGCCGCATTCCAAATGCCGCCCGCACAATTGGACAAATGGGCCACAGAACTTCTGGCGCGGCATGATTGGAATATCGTGGTCGAGAAAACCGTCGCTGCGCTGAGCAAAGCCAATCAGTAAGCAGTCCGCAGAATTGCTAAGCACGAATAAACACTAACACGAATCGAAGGACGCGATCACGCTTTGGGGCGAGAGAATCCGCACACGTGTGCCTTCGTTTGCTTTATGCTATTCGTGTTTATTCGTGTCCATCCGTGGTTTTGTTATCAAAAGGCGCTAGAGTTTCAAAACGGGCGAACGCTTTTTCCCACGCTTTCCCATCGCGCGGTTCGAATCGTAATAGTTCAGTTGAGTTTTTTGCCACCGCGCGCGCCTCTCCGAGCGAACCCAAATGCCCCAACGTGATCGCCTGAATCAAAATATTTCCACTCGCCGTCGCTTCGGCCGGACCGGCCAATACCGGTCTTTGCACTGCATTCGCTGTGAGTTGGTTCAGAAATGCGTTATTACTTCCGCCCCCCACCACATGCAGGACTTCCGTCCCGCGGCCCGTGAGTTGTTCGATCTGGCGCAGTGTCCTGCGATACAAAAGTGCCAGGCTTTCCAGACAGCACCGCACAAATTGCCCCTCCGTTTCCGGAACAGACTGGCCGGTCCGACGGCAAAACGCCGCAATTTGCCCAGGCATGCTCGCGGGCGCCAGAAACTCTTCAGCCCCAGGATCGATGAGCGAGCGGAACGGTTCGCTTGCTTCCGCCATCGAGGCGAGACGCGTGTAATCGAGTTCTTTTCGTCGCCGAGCCCACTCCCGGCGGCATTCCTGCACCAGCCAGAGACCGCTGATATTCTTGAGCAACCGAACCGAATCACCATACCCAATTTCATTCGTGAAATTCAACTCACGCGCTTTGTCATTGATCACCGGTTCGGAAAGTTCCACCCCCATGAGCGACCATGTTCCCGAACTGAGGTAGGCCCAATTTTCATCTGACGCCGGTATGCCTGCCACGGCTGCTCCCGTATCGTGCGAACACGTCGCAATCACTTCCAGATCTCGCAGTCCCAACTCCGCGGCCAGTTCCGGACGCAATGTTCCCAAGCGACTGCCCGACGGCACGATCGACGGAAAAATAGTTCTTGGAAAATCCAAGCCATCGACGAGTCTTTCCGACCAATTGCTTAGACGCGGATTGTAGAGCTGGAAAGTGCTCGCCATGGAGGCCTCGATTTTCGCTGCTCCAGACAATAAAAAATTAACCGCATCTCCGACCCCGAGAATAAACTTCGCCTGCCGCAATCGCGCTGGATCTTCCGAGGCGAGCTGAAACAGGGTATTGATCGGCATGTATTGAATTCCCGTCTCGGCAAAAATCGTCTCCCACGTCACCTTGGAAAATGCAACTTCCACCCCGCGTTTGCTCCGCGCATCCCGATAGTGATAAACCGGCTGCATCATCGCTTCCGACTGGTCGAACAGGATGTAATCCACACCCCATGAATCTGTGCTGATGCCGGACAGTTCGACCCCGAGCGCGGCCGCCTTTCGCAGTCCTTCCTTAATCTCCACCACGAGATTCGGAATGTTCCAGTGCAACGAGCCATTCTCGCGAACCGGCGTATTCGCGAAGCGATGCAATTCCCGCAACGAAAGCTTTCCAGCCGCCAGTGTTCCGAGAATCACACGGCCGCTTTCCGCCCCGAGATCACAGGCAAGGTAATGAGAAACAGACATGCGCTAAGCGAAGCAATGCCAAGGACGAGAGGCAAGACTAACGACGGTTCTACCCGCGTGACTGCAATGCGGCACGATAGACAGATGCGAAATCGCCCTTCGTGACCGGTCGGGGATTAAAATTAGCGGTCCACTGACGTGCAGCCTCATCGGCCAGCATCGGGATGTCTGACTCTTTCACGCCACACTCGGTCAGCGAGCGGGGGATTTGCGCGATGTTCAGAAAAGATTCGATGCGACTCACTAGCACCTCAACCGCGTAGTCTTCTCCCTCGCTAACGCAAGCGAGTTCAGGCGCGGAGGCCAGCTCGGCGTAAGCGCGACGGGCGATTGGATCCTCGGCGTTGAACCGAATCACGTGGGGCAGCATGATCCCAACGGCTTTTCCGTGAATCACGTTGTAGTGAGCGGTCAACGGATTGGCGGCGGAATGGGCGGCTCCGAGCATGCTGTTTTCAATGGCGATGCCAGCAAACGCAGCAGCCAGTTGCATCCGTCCGCGCGCTTCGATATCGCGCGGGGCATCGAGCACTTGCGGAAAGCTGGCGACCGCGAGCATGAACGCTTCGTGCGCATACATCAGGGAGAGAGCGTTTCGCTTTGTCGCCACCGCACTTTCGACCGCATGAGTGATCGTGTCGATCCCGGTGCATGCAGTCACGCTGCGCGGCTGCGACAGGGTTAACTCTGGATCGAGAATGGCCAGCTTGGGGGCCGCTTTGGGGTCGCCGCAGGCCATTTTTGCGTGAGATTTTTCGTCCGCAATCAGCGCATACGATTGGCATTCGCTCCCGGTTCCAGCCGTGGTCGGAATGGCGAACATTGGCAGCATCGGTTTGGCCGCCTTGCCAGTTCCCCAGTAATCCTTGATTTGCCCGCCGTTGGTCAGAATGAAGTTGCAGCCTTTCGCAGTATCCAGCGCGCTTCCGCCCCCGAGGCCAATGATAAAATCGACTTTGTGCGGTCGTGCGACTTCCAGACAACGGTCGATCGTCCCCGTCGTAGGATTCTGATCCGCTTTGTCGAAAACCGTGACATCCAATCCGGCGGCTTCGAGGTAACTCTGGATTCGCCCTGCGTGCCCCACCTCAACAATTCCCGGATCGGTGACCAGCAGTACATGACGCGCGCCATATTCGCGAGCCAGTTGGCCGGTGCGCATGGAAGCGCCCTTATCGAAGATAAGCCGGACCCGCGGTTGAAAATCAAATTCCGCCAGGCTGCTCAGCGGCATCGGCGCGGCGGTGGAGTTCACGAGGCTCATCGACACAGCATCAGACGTCCGCCACCCGCTCCCGGATTCACCCATTCGCCAGTTCGATCGAGCGCCGTTTATAGAGAAACTCGAACATATTCCCCTCATGCGGCTGACTCCACGACACTTTCATCGTAGAAATCGGACCGATATTCAACCGGTCGATATTCGTCGCCTCCATGAGCGCGTCGATGAAGTTCTTGTCACGCGTGATTGCAGTCACAGCCAGCGAATAGCCGATTTGTTCGAGCATTTTCGCCTGTGGCACTTCCACGACACTCGCGTACGGACAGAGGAATTCTTTATTGGCAAGCGGGTGGTTGAAGGAATCGCAGCGCACAATCGTCGGTCGCATGTAAGTGCCGCCTTGGAACTCAACCTTGCGCGGTCCGTTTCGATACTTTGACGTTACGTCTTCAGCGCCGGACGTTTTCAAACCGTCTTCAATCGTCCCATCAATGAACTCGGCCATCTTCGGATTCGCGAACCCGGATAGTTTCGCATTCTCATCCGTCGCAGGAACCGGAGTCACAGGACCGAGCTTCTTCGCCAGAGCATCCGCGATTTCCGCTGCGAACTTCGGCACCACTACCGCCGAAGCGTTGATGCAACTCCGTCCGCCATTCTCCGAGATGCAGCTCGCAATCAAATCGATAAATTCCGGCCAGCGATCAATTTCGTCTTCGCCGATGAGGACCTTGCTGTAGCCCGGCCCATGAACCTGAATGCTTGGATTGTTCGCGTATTGTGCCGTGGTATTTTTGTCGCCGAAAATCAACGCGCGTTCGCACGACTTCAGAATTTCGCCCGACCCCTCGTGATCCGTCGGGTAGAAACCAAACGCCTCAGCGGGACAACCGGCCGCAATGAACGCCTGGATCAATCGGTAAGGTGTCCAGGGCTCTTCACGGCCCGGCTTGATGATCACCGGAATCTTTAACGCGATCGCCGGAAGCCAAAGGGAGTTTACGGCCGGCGAATTGCTCGGCATAACCACACCCAGAGACGAAGTCCTCGGGTAAAAGCACACGCGACTGCTGCTCTGCTCGCCGATACCTTTGTCGATCACTTCCAGCGGTAAACCACGCGTCAGCCCGTTCAAAACCTCCCGCATGTGCACCAGCGAGTCGTTAATCTTCTGCATGTTCCGCCGCACCATATTGTGTGGCAGTCCACTGGTGCGGGAGAGTGTCTCCAAATATTCCTGAGGAGATTGCGTGTGCCCTTTATCACCGAGCGGCAGCGTGGCATTGAGAAACTGATCGCCCGCTCGCGTGCACAATTCGAGCATTTGCGCCACTGTGAATCGCTTGAGTGCCGCCCGCGACTCCGCGATGCGTGCCATGTCCTTTCGGATGATGCCCGCGTTCACCTGACTGATCGAAACCAGCGGATTGCCCGTCCGATGATCTACCAACGGCGCCTTATCAAGACTCTCGTAAGCCCTTCCCCGCCGTAACGCGGGCAGATGTGGAATCGCGCTCATCGCCAAAGTCTAATCTGACTAGTAAACCCCTTCCACAATGTTTTTTTCCATCGCGCCGAACGGACGCACCTCCGCAACCCCATCCCATGGATACTGCGTGCACGGTTCGCGACGAATCGCTTCGTCGCGCTCGAGGAAGCGCGGCATGAAAAATTCCTTCGTCATTGTGGTCAGTTCGACACGACCCCATTCGCCGTAACCCTTCAACTCGTCAGTCTTGTTCGGATTCACGATGCGCAGCACGGCGCGCGGTTGGGGTGAATGATAGGTAATCGAGAAATTATCTTCCGGACGAAGCGCCCGATTCGCCGCCAGGCCCATCAACGTGTTCCCGTACGTCGGCGCGAATCCAATGCGATTCTCGAGCACTTCTTCGATAAGGAAGCGCGTATATTGCGGGCTCATCGTGGTGCCGCCGCAGAAAACGCCCCGGATACCCGCGTCCCATAGATTCACCTTCTCACCGAGCGCTTCGAGCAACTTCGGCGTCGTGAAAAGCGCGCTTACTTTGCGGTGCTTCAAGATCGTGACCGCCTGATCCACGACGTGATCCATGTAGGCGCGCGCCTGGTCGAATTGCTTGTTCGAAATCACCTTTTTTACCCAGCGCGGATCGAGATCGACGAAATAGCATGAACAACCGCGCACATTGGCGAGATGCTCGACTGCCAAACGAAGACGCCGTGGCCCCGTTGGTCCAACCATCAACCAATAATGATTCCGTGGGAAATGCTCGTCCGAGAGACGTTCCGAGAATTCGCTGTAATCCACTTTGTAATCTTCCCAACCAATCCGCTGTTTTGGCATGCCGGTCGTGCCGCCGGTCTCGAAAATATTGAACGGACGACCTTTATATTTGGCCGGCACCCAAACTTCGTTCGGTAGATCTCGCAGCCATTCGTCCTGAAAATGCGGAAACTTGTTCATGTCCGCGAAAGAACGAATCTCTTTGCGCGGATCCCATCCGGCTTTCTTCGCCCAATCGAGCCAGAACGGGCACCCGGTCTCAGGGGAAAAATGCCAGTTGATAATCTCTTTTAGATGCGCCTCGAGTTTTTCCTGGGCACCTTTGATAGCATGTTGAAGAGCTGGATCGTTATTCATTTTGATGGATGGAGCGCGGACATTCCTGTCCGCAAGTAACAGCTAAACCTCGGCATCGTTGCGGACAGGAATGTCCGCACCGTGTTCGGATTACTTTTTCAAATCAACAGTTTTGGGCTGATCGCTTACCGCTTTCGCGCGAGCCTGATCGTAGAAAGCATAAAGATGCGTGTTCGACGCAATGTAAAGCGTGCCGTTCGCAATGACCGGAGTCGAATAAACCGGAGCGCCAAGGTTGGTTTCGCTAAGGACTTTCTTCGTCTTGTCCGCTGCGAGCACCACCAGGTCCCCGTCCTCGTCACCCACATAAACCTTTCCGTCGGCGACCATGGTTGAGCCCCACATGTGCGCCTTCATGTCGTAGGTCCAATACAACTCGCCCGTTTCCGCATTCAAGCAATAAACAAAACCGGAGAAATCCCCTACAAACAACAGCCCTTCAGGTGTGATCGATACCGTCGAAATGCTACGGTTGATTTTCGAAAAACTCCAAATTTTTGCCGTCTTTGTGACATCACCTTGTTTTGTCGCATCGATGCAAGTCAGGTTCCCAATACCTTCCCCATGTTCGGGGTCCTGACCAATTGCGACGTAGACGCGGTTCTTCCAGAAGGTCGGCGTCGCGTTAATTTCGCTCGGCCCTTCGGCTGAAGGATAACGCACCGGTTTACCGTCCTTCACTCGATAGTCGGGAGGATTGCAATCGAACCACCATACCTTTTTCAACAAACTGGTATCATCCGCTTTCACCGGCTTCGGATCGAAAGCATAACAAAATCCATCGCCGCCCCCGAAAAACACCAACGGCTTGCCGTTCACCGTGCCCGTTGAAGGTGAACTCCATTGACCGTGAAAAATTCTCTGGCCGATCTTCGCATCATCTTCCGCGAGAAATTCACCCGTGTTTTTGTTCAAGGCGATAAAGCTAGGCGATAGCGGCGAAGGAATATTGGAGTGCGTCCAATCCTGTCCGTTGGAGGTACAGGCAAAAAGTGTGTCGCCGACAATAAGGACTGAGCAGTTCGATGCGTTGTGCGGGAACACGCCCAACTCGTTGATCATGTCGTAAACCCAAATGATGTCCGCGTCGGTATCTCCCGGCTTCACTGGCGGCTTGCCAGGCCCGGCGAAGTATTTCCCTTCGTCCTGCATCCCTTGATTGCCATTCGCGAGGCCATTCACATCCAGACAGATCACTTCACACCGGCTGGTTACGAGATAAACACGGTCCCCTTCAACCGTTGGCGAAGAAAGAAGCCCGAGATTTTCCCAGTCATTCACTTTTCCCGAGGCGAGCTTGGGCACCACGAGCTGCCAGAGAAATTTTCCAGTCGCTTCGTCAAACACCATCAGGATGCTGCGGTCGCCTTCGTCGCGCGAATTCCTCGGTGAATCGTTGTTCGTACCGACAAACACCTTTCCCCCGGCAATCGTCGCGTTTCCATAGCTCTGTGAGCCGAGCTTCGCGACCCACTTCACGTTTTTGGTCGTCGCAAGGTCAACTTCTTCGGTCCCCTTCTTCATCTTGCCCGGTTCGAACCGGTCCGGAAGACCCTTTTCGGTCGAATACATATTGCGGTTCGGATGGCCACCCCACTGCGCCCAATCTTCTCCGCTCGCAGCCAAAACCAACGCACTCAGCAAACCGGCACTAATCGCAGCTCTTTTCATGAATCGCTTAATTGTTCTTTGTCACCAGCACATTATCAATGTAAACGCGCATGTCCTGGGGCGCGAAACCGAACAGTCCGGGTGCCCCTTCGCGATGCGCGTTCCTATCCGGCACTTCCATCAGCCATGCTTCGGGTTCCGGATCGCCTTTTTTCCACGCCTTCGCGCGCACAATCCCGCTCCCATCCGGCTGATTATCCACACGCGCCTTCAAATGATACCACGTGTTCGGGTTCCACTTAAAATTGGCCGGATCGCTCTGGGCCGGGACACGCAACCGTTCAAAATTCGAACTCACCTCCAGCTTCTGATCGTTCCCTTTCAGCACGATCATGTACCTCTGACAAATCACCCCCACCTCGGACATCTTGCGCTTGGTCCCTTCGCTCATCACATCCGCTTCAATCGTGTAATTACTCAGGTGCGGCGGCCCAATGAACATCGTAGCGCGCTGGAAGAATCGGTTATCGATCGTTTTCACTAAAGCCTTGTTTCCGTCCTTCTCGCGCACGTCGAATTTGAAACGTGCTCCGATCCACGGAAGCGGCGGATAGGCGAAGGGCGTCGGCTGCTCAACGGTGTTGGTTGTGGTTTCAGTCAGCTTGAATTCTTCGAAATCCTCCTTTAGCGGCAACGCAGGCATCACGCGCCCACGCATCAATCCCTTCAAATTGCCGAGCGAGGCTTGAAATGCACCGGCCGAACCCACCTGCTCGGAATGCGCCACAATTTTCCCGTCCTCGACTTTTGCTTTCATGGTTGAACGCACGCGCGCGGTTGGCGGAATGTAGCTTTCAAATCTTACGGTCTTGGGATCGATATTCTCCTGCACAACAAATCCATTCGCATCCAGCGAGCGCACTCGCACCGGATGACTTTGCCCGGCCAGCAGAAAGACTTCCGATGGGATCACCTGAAGCTGCGCCGCCGGACCCGGTTTCGGCCATTGGTTCTCAACCGCTTTCGCCAGACCTGGGTTGTTCCCCTTCTTCCCAAAGCAATACAGCTTCTTCTTCGTTTGGATATACACTTTGCCGTTGTAGGCCACCGGCGTTCCCTGGCAGATCCCGTCCAGCGCCACATGCGACAGAATCTCGCCTTTGTCCGCGCTCGGTCTGATCACGTAAAACGCCCCCTTGGTTCCGGTCTCGCCCGTTTCCGCTTTGGTTTTCGGATCATCGAGCATCCCAACGTACAATTTTCCGTCCGCAAACAGTGGGCAGGAATTCCGCTGCTCAATTCCAATCGTCATCTGCCAATTAATTTTCCCGGTGTTGACATCAACCGCGCAGAGATTCCCCTTTTCGCTCACGACATAAACCACATCGCCCGCCACGATCGGCGAACTCGCCGAGGTCGAAAGCGGCGCATTCCACAACTCCACCTGGCTTCGTTCGACAATAACCGGCTGCCCATTCGTGGATGGCTTAACATGCGGAATCTTCAGCGCAATCAATTGCCCCGGCTCGTAAGGCGTTCCATAAATCGCGATCACCTTATCGTTGTTGTGCACGATCACCGAAGGATTAATTCCCGCCTTAGCGACTGGAATCACCCACAGAGGATCACCCGTCCGTGCATTGCCGCAGAAAATACTCCCATCCCCGGTGCTCGTAATAAATACCCGCTTGCCGTCGAGGAATGTTACATAGGGACGCGCAAAGCAACTGTCCATCGGACGAATCCCATCACCGCTCGCCCAGACGAGTTCGCCCGTCTTCTTGTCGAACGCATACACGCGATCACCGGCCGGGCCATTCGCACCCCAGTTCGCCGTGATCCCCCTTGTGATCACTAAATCCTGATCGATCACCGGCGACGCGGTGCGCCCATTAGGGAACGTCAACCGTCCGTACAGCTCCATCATTGGAACCTGCCAAAGCTGTTTCCCATCCGGGGTGAAACCGGTCAGCAGTCCCTGGGTGCCCTGCGTGTAAATGTTACCCGTCTCCGGATCAATCGACGGACTGGAACTCGCGTAGCGCTGATAAATGATATCGCTCAGATAATCGCTGAAAAGATGCCGCCAAATCTCCTTGCCCGTTTCGGCATCGAAACACGCCACGCCTTCCTGCAAATCCGGGCCTTCTCCGAGATGTCCCATGATATAAAGGCGTCCATTTGCCACAACAGGGGTGGAGGCGCCCGGAAAATTAGCGGTCCACAATGCTTTCGCCGGATCGACCTGATCAGGAAGACCCGTTTCGTGTGAAACACCATCCTGCTCCGGCCCGCGCCATTCCAGCCAGCCGCTCACCGCAGCCGAAGAGTTGAGAGGCGAAGTCAGAGTGAAGAGTGAAAAAATCCCGAGTGCGACCGCATTTCGCGTTACAAGCTTCATAAAGGATGAAAGCAGTTCTGGACCCTCGACGCCGCGCGCCGAAAGTTTCTCCTGTGCCGGACACTATTAATGACAACCCCACCCTTGGCAACCCCAATAATACCTACACGTATTAATTTTCGTCCCCTCCTACTCTTAATCTTACTCCTACTCTCTTTACGTTTAATGACTTTCTCCGCGCCATCCGCCCCATCCGCGGTTAACCTCTTCCCAGCAAGTGATTATTCACCGCACCAAAAGCCCGGAGGAAACCCTCGAATATGGCGAGCAACTCGGCCGCGCCGCTCAACCCGGCATGGTGATCGGCCTGATCGGCGATCTCGGCGCTGGCAAAACTCAACTCGTCCGCGGTTTCGCACGTGGCCTCGGAATTACCGAACGCATCCACTCCCCCACATTCACCCTCGTCAACGAATATCGGACCGGTCGCTTCCCCTGCTATCACCTCGATCTTTATCGACTCGAAACGCCAGACCAAATCCTGAGCGCCGGCCTGGAATTATACTTTCAACCGACCGACGCCATTACCCTAATCGAATGGTTCGACAAAGCGCAGGGGCACATAAATGTCTCCGAAAACTTGCGCGTCATCACTCTGAGCGTCACCACTGAGACCGAGCGCGTCATCGCCTATGAAGATCCTCGCACTTGAGTTTTCCTCGCAACGCCGCTCCGTCGCCGTCGCCGCAACAACTCCCGACTTCCGCGTTCTCGGCAGCGCAACAGAAGACAACCCGCGCGGCTCCAACGGCATGGTCCTGATCGACCGCGCTCTCGGCGACGCTCAGATGGTTCCCGCCGAAATCGATATCCTCGCGATCGGCCTTGGGCCGGGTTCGTATGCTGGTATCCGCTCGGCCATCGCCATCAGCCAGGGCTGGCAACTCGCCCGCGGAACGCGCCTGCTCGGCATCAGCAGCGTCGAAGTGCTCGCCGAAGAAGCGCGCCAGGCCGGTCGCCTCGGCGAAATCACGATCGTGATCGACGCCCAACGCAACGAAGCCTACGCGGCGCGCTATCACGTCACCAACTCAGAGATAAAACCGCTGGCTCCGCTGAGCATTTTTCAACTCAGCTCTCTGGCCACGCTTCAAACTGTTCTCGGACCAAATGCGTCGCAATTGGTTTCGAGCGCCGCCGATCTCTACCCGACCGCCCCCACGTTGGCGCGGCTCGCGGCATCGCGTTCAGATTTCCGTTCCGGTGAAGAGCTTGAACCTATTTATCTGCGCGAAACTTCATTCGCGAAAGCGCCGAATCGAAGTGCTTAAATCAGCTTGTCGTAAGCGTCATGGGTACCGATCCAATACCAAACGAGCAGATCACCATCTTCAAAGCCGAGGGCGCGGTATTTTGCCGACACGCGGACTGACCAAACTCCTGGCTGTACTTCTTTAAAGTGCAGCCTGGAATGAAAAGAATGTTCAACCCAAAGACGATATTTCTTTTTCGCGAGAGCCTGAATTTCCTCAGGCAGAGCGTTGAAACAATCCCAAAACTCAGGAAGCGTTTTCGACTTCAAGGCAGATCAAGTAAAGGTCCGGCACCAGCTTTTTGCTTAGCCTTCGCCTTTAGTTTCTCCAATCGACCACCGGGTGAAAAATCGCGCGCCATCTGCTTGTCCCAATCGTCGTCTTGCCAACCGTTGAACCACTTGGCCAGTTCTCCACGGTCGTGAAGTGAAAGACCCTCAATAGCGCTCTGGATTTCCGCAATAGTACTCATGACCTAACAATGCTCAATTTCAACAATTGCCACAAATTGAAAACGCGCTATTAACGGGCCTTTCACAAAAAAATAACGCGCCCGATTCGCTGAGCCTAACCCGTTTACACTAGCGTTTTGACTGGAAGGCCAGCCACATGCCTCGGAAATAGCGCATCACACGAAGCGGATCCGTGCTCTCAGGAATTTCGGCAAGGCAAAAACCTTTAAATCCTATTTCGTTCAGGCGCGTCAGCAAACGGCCGAACGGATATTCCTCCAGATACAGATCGCGCATGTGGACGGAAAAGATCTGGTCCTTCACAAGATTGAAATTGTAGTCAAAACCCTGCCCATCGAGATCTGTTTGATTTGAGTTCCAACAAACACCGACGCTCTTATGATCGGCGACATCGAGAATTTTGCGGATGTTCGGCAGCAGCGAAGTGCCTCCACCGTGGACTTCCAGTCGTATCTGCTGGCCGTGATCGGCTGCAAAAGGTCCGAGCTCTTTCAACGAACGTCCAATTCGTTCCAGCGTTTTATCGACCGGCACATCTTTGGGCAGCCCATTCGGCCGAACTTTCACTCCGCTGGCACCCACATCCTGCGCGAGGACGATATATTCTTTGCAACCGTCGATCATGCGCCGAAGTTGCGCCTGGTCGGGCATTTGGAATTCGAATATGCTGCCGAGCCCCATCAACTCCACTTTCGAATCAGCAAACCGCTTCTTCACTTCGGCGCGCTTGTCCTTCGAGAGTCCCACCTCAACCCCATGCGCATGCGTCGTCCGGAGCTCAACTCCTTCGAAGCCCGTCGCCTCGAAATTCTTGATAATCGTCGCAATGTCCCAATCTTTGGCGATGTTGTAAGTGACGCTGCCAAGCCGCATGCGGCCGCCGTTGTTGGTTTGCGCAACCGTCGATGGAATTCGAGCGGACGAAACGAGAGCAGCGGCAAGGGAGCGCGCAAGCATTTGTCGGCGGGTAAGTTTCATACCGCTATATTAGGCCTTCTTTCGGGGAATGGAATTCTTTTGGAACTACAAAATTACCTCGACCGCGCCTCCACGTGAACCAAGCATTTTTCACGCGGAGACGCGGAGATCGCGGAGAAACAAATCCTGACTGTTCTGGCAGTCCTGTTAGCCTTAAACCCATCATGAAACCACTCGATGAAGTAACCGGCGCCATCATCGATGCCGCGATGAAGATTCATATCGATCTTGGCCCAGGTCTCCTTGAGTCGGTCTACGAAATCATTCTCGCGAAAACTCTCGAAAAAAGAGGATTCCGTGTTGAACGCCAAAAACCTATCCGCTTCGAATACGATGGCATCCAATTCGAAGAAGCCTTTCGAATGGATGTGCTCGTTGAGAATTGCGTCATCGTCGAAATCAAGTCAGTCGAGAAGATAGCTCCGGTTCACAGCAAGCAGCTCCTGACATATCTTCGCCTCGCCCATTTACCCGCCGGCCTTCTCATGAACTTCGGTTCCGCAACGCTAAAGGAGGGCCTGCACCGCATCGTAAACAATCTCCCTCCGTCCGCGTCTCCGCGCCTCCGCGTGAACCAACCAGCATTTTCAAGCGGAGCCGCGGAGGGCGCGGAGAAAACGCTGTGACCGATCTCGATAAATATTTCGGCGACGGTGCGTATCGCTTCCAGATGCAATTTGGACGCGGCACGTTCGCGGAATTCTACGGAGCGACTTCCGAAGCGGAGGAAATCAAACTCGAGCGTCGGCATTGGATTAACGAGTCGCCGGAACGTTACTTCACTCACACGCCGGGAGCTAATTCCCTAGTGGCAGAGGCCTTGGAAATCGCCGTCCAGGAACACACCATCCCGCCTGCGCCTTCGCCGCATTTGCCCTTGAGCGGTATGCACCTCGCCCTGCACTGGGAACCCGACTATCTTCTCCTGACTCGCGAGCAAAGTGTCATTCGGCTGGTCTGCGGATGTGTCTGTTTCCCGTCGATGTGGTCGCTGGAAGAGAAAGTTGGCAAGCCGATCGAACAAATTCACGAAATCGTTCCCGCGCTCAACAGTTCGATTGGACGCCAGATTCACACCTTCCTCGAAAAACTGAAGCCGGGCGTCTCCTGGACCCGTTCCAATTGGGGATTGAGCCGTTCTGCCGAACGCAACCAGCATCCCGAACGCAAACTCCCACGGCTCGACGGGAACGTCGGCCTGGACGAAGTCTTCTTCCGCGTCGAGGAACAATCGCTCGTCGCTTTGCCGCGCACGAACGGGATACTCTTCGGTATTCGCATCAAAGTGGTGCCCCTGCGCAAATTCCTTGGAACCTCAGCCGCGGAAAAACTGCGGTTCGCATTGGAAACAATGCCTGAGGCGATGGCGCAGTATAAAGGGCTGAGCACGGCACGAAGGCGCGTGCTTCACTTGCTCGGCGAGACGAACTGAACGGGGTCGGACCACCGGCTCCAGCGGCCAGAGTCATCCTTGTAGCGAGCCCGCGCTCGGTAGGTTTTTTCCGGAGCGCAACTCCCCACAGAAGCCACAAACTCTGGCGAGGATGTTTCAATTTCTGTCGTCCAGCACGGCTCAATTTCGTAGCGAAACGGTTTGCCTGCCACGTATCCTTTTAGACCGGGCGCGCTGATTTCCGCAATGCGCCATTCCAGCGCCGCGAATTTTCCTGACTCCGACGCAAATGGCGAAACGGAAAACTTTGGTTTTTGCTCCTCCCAACCCAGCAACTTCACGCTCGGGCGCTCCGGAATTTTTGCATCGCGCGCCTCGAAAGCCAGATAGCCGAAACCATAGCCGCGTTGGTCGCCGTCGTTCGGCCGATAATTTTTCGTGGGACGCGAGTCGGTGCAGAAATCGACGATATACTTGCAGAAGCCGGCAAAATCGGGCGTGTCGAGATGCCGCTCCCAATGCCCGCCCATGCGGTGATCCTGGTACGGCGTGATGTAAAACTGCCCGCGCGCGTGGCTGCGCGGATGCATATTCCAGATCGCCTCGTCCAACTCCGCCCAGGTTCGTTGCTGTCCCGGCGGCGCTATCCTTTGCGAAAGCTCCGCCACGAGTTGGCCAATCTGCCCACCGTTCGGCGAAGCGTCCGAGGCAAGCAAATCGACAATTTCCCGCGCGCGATTTTTGTAAGCCAGTTTCAACGCCGGAATTTCCAGACAACGCGTTTGCGGAACGTAACCAGGCTGATGCGTTTTCGGGATCAACATCATGTCCAGATCGTGCGGTAGAACCACCCAATGATTGTCTGGCCGATGATACAGGTAGTAATTCCCATCTGGACGCAGATCGATATTCGCCACCAACCGGTTCACCGCATGAAAGCTGTAGTAGGATTCCAAATCAAGATGCTGTCGCCACCACGCTTCGCTTTGCGTCGCGTCGCAACCGTTGCGGAAATTGATCAGGTCTGCGTCGTTGGGGGGCGAGCCCGGCACAATATGTTTTGGCCCGCTTTCCGCGCTGTAAATATTTCCGTCCGGCAAATTATTCTCGCGTAACCACGAGCCATTCTTCTCCTGCACCACGAGATACAAACCCCAGAGATCCCCGTCATACTGACTGGCCGCTTCCTCCTTCGAATCAATCACCCGAAACTGAATCCAAAAAGTGTCCGGGCTCGGCACTCCGGCCAATTGATATGCCCGATACCCCACGGCTTCATCCATGCCCGCCATACCGCGATTCACCGGTGCCCATGCACTCGCGCAAGGGTTCAGATTGATACCGTTCCATTTATTCTTGTAAGGCTGTCCCCAGGCATTCTTCGCAGCGAAATCGTGCCCCGGATTAAATTTCAACCCCCACTTGTTTTTGCCCGCTACGTACGTGCTCGCCTGCCCACGATTGTGAAATAGCATGTGATCGTACACTTCTCCTTCATAAACGAACGTCCCGAAAAGCGGCCGCCGATAATAAGATTGGTCCCATTGACTCCGACGCACATCATCCGCCCGCGCAATCAACTGGTAGGCGGGCAACGTATTGAAAAATTCCGGACTGAACGTCACCGGCGGCGTTTTGCCGGGACGGCTTGTTCCGCTCCACGCCGAGGCACCGTCATAAACGAACCAAGCGAAATTCGGCACAGTATTCGTCTGCGCCGGAAAATAATTTGTCGCATTGTTCACCACGCTCTTGAGCCGGTAACGCACCAATCGCCGATGCTTCTGAATCTCCGCCGGGATAGTCGCGACGAACGTGCCATTCGTCTCCTGCATCGGAAATTCGCGCCAATTGCTGTTGTAGCCAGGATCAGTTCGACGAACGTACGCCCCCGGCTCAACCACTTGCAATTCGAGCGAAACCCGTTCCGAAGTCTTCCCCTCAGCGGTCACCGTCACCTTCACCGGTTCCTCCGACCGTGGCTGACGCGGCGCGTGATTGACCTTGAAGTGAGAATTCTGCGCGAAAACACTGCATGAGAAGGCCAAAAGGAAGATTTTCAACCAACGCCGCACGGCCAAACTCGTAAGCTACCAAACCCGGAAGAGCAAACACGAATCCTTCCGAAGTGCGGCCCTCCGGGCCGCAGCAAATACCTTGTCCAGGCTCCCGGCGCCGCGAACTGCGCAAAATCACATCATACTCACGCCGACGTCCATACGCCCACTTGCCGCCTCAATACAATTAACACCTCGAGTTACGCCCAAACATCACAAGCGCAGCCGCACCGAGGAGGCCGATGGTAATTGTTGATGGTTCGGGAAAGAAGACGCGGAAGGATTTAAGCGTGGTGAGATTGGCCGGAGGCAATGTTCCACCTCCAACATTCACGACAAAGGGAGCGGACTCGGTCCAACCACCGCCTGACGCTTTCGCGCCGTCAAAACTGCCCAAAGACGTCACCCAGGCCCGAACCACAAAGGTTGCATCCGCACCGGGCTGCATAGGGACATCGACAAGCTTTGCTTCCCAATAACGGTCCGCGACGAGACCAATCCCCTCAGTGCCACGCTGACGAAACGTGGAGGTGGGCGTGAGAGGCGTTAACGAGCCGCCAACTTCCTGAAGCCAGAGCTGAGCAGTCCAATTTGGACCCGGACCGGAAACGCCAAAAACGAAGACCGGCGCATCCACAGTTGTTCCGACCTTATTCGCGAAAACCACCTGCCCTTGGGCGAAGGCACTGACAGTGGCCAGGGCAACTACAAGTGCGGCGCAGATGACCTTCATAACATACTACTTTAGAGACTATCTGGTCGGCGGATTCGAGGCAAACTGCTTTATCTCTGCGCTATTTGCGAATTATCCTCCCCCTTACTGAGTTCGCAACCTGCGCAGAAAAAGCGCTTTTCCGATTACCAGAGCGGCTTGAATGTCGCTCTCTCTTCTCTATCTTGCCCCGTGGTCATGAAAATTTTCTTGGTTGCTGGCGTTCTCGCGCTGCTGCTTCAACTCGATACTTTCGGTTCGTCTTTTCAGTATCCTAAAGCTCGCAAATCCGATCAGGTGGATGATTATCACGGGACGAAAGTCGCCGATCCGTACCGTTGGCTCGAAGATCCCGACTCACCCGAATCCCGCGAGTGGATCGAAGCAGAGAATAAGATAACCTTCGATTACCTGAGCAAAATTCCCGAGCGAGCCAGAATTCGCCAACGCCTGACGGAGCTTTGGAATTACGAGCGGTTTGGAATCCCTTCGAAGGAAGGCGATCGCTATTTCCTCACGCGCAATGACGGCCTGCAAAATCAGAACGTGCTCTACACGATGGAGAATCTGGACTCGACGCCGCGCCTGCTGCTCGATCCGAACAAACTTTCCCAGGACGGGACAGTGGCGCTGAAAGGCGTCGCGATCAGCGAAGATGGCGAGTACATGGCCTACGGCCTTTCGACCGCTGGCTCGGACTGGGAGGAATGGCGCGTGCGCAAAGTTTCGACCGCCGAAGATACGGACGACATTTTGAAATGGGTGAAGTTTTCCGGCGCGAGTTGGACCAAAGATGGCGCTGGCTTTTTCTACAGCCGTTACGACGAGCCGAAAGAATCCGAGAAACTGAAATCCGTTAACTACTACCAAAAGCTCTACTTCCACAAACTCGGTACGCCGCAATCGCAGGATGTCCTCGTTTACCATAAGCCCGACCAAAAAGAATGGGGCATTCACGGCAATGTGACCGATGACGGACGCTACCTGATCATTTCGATCAGCCAGGGCACCGACGTAAAAAATCGCGTTTACTACAAGGAGTTGCCGCAACCAACCAATCTCCGCGATCTTGCTTATGAACAGGGCGCACCGGTCGTCCCGTTGCTGAACGCTTTCGACGCCTCCTACAATTTCGTCGGCAACGATGGCTCGGTCTTCTGGTTCATGAGCGACCTGAACGCACCACGCGGTGAAGTAATCGCCATCGACTCACGCAATCCTGAAAGAGCCAGGTGGAAGGTTATTATTCCCGAAGCCAAGGACACGCTGCGATCAGTCGAAGTGGTCAATCATCAGTTCATCGCGTCCTACATGCAGGACGCCAAAAGCGCCGTCAGCATTTTCGACGTAGCCGGAAAGAAAGTTCGCGACCTCCCGTTACCCGGAATCGGCACCGTGGGAGGATTCACTGGCAAACCAAAGGACGCCGAAACTTTCTACGCTTTCACCAGTTTTACAGCGCCCGGCAGCATCTACCGCTATGACCTGCGCTCCGGTGAAAGCAGCATCTTTCGCGCACCGAAGCTCAAATACGATCCTTCCCAATACGAAACCGAACAGGTCTTCTACAACAGCAAGGATGGAACCCGGGTGCCAATGTTTCTCGTGCACAAAAAAGGGGTGAAGTTCGACGGACAAAACCCAACTCTTCTCTACGCCTATGGCGGCTTCAACATCTCGCTTACTCCTTCCTTCAGCGTGAGCACCATCGTTTGGCTGGAGATGGGCGGCGTTTATGCACAACCCAATCTACGGGGCGGCGGCGAATACGGAGAAGAATGGCACCAGGCCGGAACAAAACTGCGGAAGCAAAATGTCTTCGATGATTTTATCGCCGCTGCCGAATGGTTGATCGAACACAAAGTGACCTCTCGCGAGAAGCTCGCCATTTCCGGCGGCAGTAATGGCGGCCTGCTCGTGGGCGCATGCCTCACCCAGCGTCCGGACCTCTACGGTGCCGCGCTTCCCGCAGTCGGCGTGATGGACATGCTCCGGTTCCACAAATTCACCATCGGCTGGGCCTGGACCTCTGATTACGGCTCTGCGGATAACTCCGACGAGTTCAAAGCCATCCACCGCTACTCGCCGCTGCACAACGTCAGACCGGGAGTGCGATATCCAGCGACGCTCGTCACGACGGCCGACCATGACGACCGCGTCGTTCCCGCTCACAGTTTCAAATTTGCTGCCACGCTCCAGGCCGCACAGGCAGGCGATAAACCGGTGTTGATCCGGATCGAAACTAAAGCCGGTCATGGCGCAGGAAAACCCACCTCCAAGATCATTGACGAGGCGGCGGATCGTTTGGCGTTTCTGGTGAAGGAGCTTGGCGTCACCAACAAATGAGCCGCATTCGCGCGGTAACTTTTGATGCGGGAGGCACGCTTATTGAGCCCTGGCCCTCAGTCGGGGCTGTCTACGCCGAAGTCGCTGCGGAGTTCGGGTTCCGCTGTGAACCGGAGAAACTCACTACCGAATTTTTCAATGCCTGGCGTGGTCGTTCTGGTTTCACCTATACACGCCAGGAATGGTTTGATCTGGTGCGGCAGAGCTTTCGCGAATCATGCGAGGTGGGCGCACGAATGTTCGACGCTATCTACGATCGCTTCTCCGAGCCGCGCTGCTGGCGTATTTACGACGACGTTCTGCCCGCGCTGGAACAACTCAAATCCCGCGGTCTGCGCCTCGCCGTGATTTCAAACTGGGATGATCGCCTCTTGCCATTGCTGGACCGCCTCGGCCTTGCAAGGCACTTCGACGCGATCTTCGTTTCGGCGCTCGTCGGTGCTCACAAACCATCGCCGAAGATATTCCATCACGCCGCTGAGCATCTCTGCGTCTCACCTTGCGAAGTCCTGCATATCGGCGACAGCGAAGGAGAAGATGTTGCTGGTGCGCGCAACGCGGGATTTGAAGCGAAACGCATTCGCCGGTCCAAAACAGCCGAACCACACGATATTCCTTCACTGACCCTGCACGGCATCGAGTAGGCCTCAGGTCATCCCCTGATTGCAACGCTCCTCTGCGGGCCTATCGTGCTCTATGAAACGTTCGGATACGACCATGGACGCTCAGACCGGCAAATACATCGCCCGGGCTACACCACTCGGGACAGTGACCGAAGAAATGGTCATTAAACGCGCAAAAGAAGTTGCTGTCACCAAGGGACGGAATGGCAACGATTACACCCAGGACGATTTCGATGAGGCCCGCCGCGAGCTCGTTGGGTTCCCCAACACCGAGGCCACTGAGCTCGAAGCTTCCGCTCCGGACACAGGAAGCTGGCTCGGCGAAGCAGGTGATCGCGGAGATCGAGCACCGGTTCGTCCTGCGAAAGATGAACAGACCTTCGCCGAAGATCTCGTCAAAGAAGGCGTTGAAGAAGCGACCCACCATCAGATGCTCGTCGGAAACCAAACCAGCCGGGAAAGAGACGAAGAATAAAGGAAAAACCATGCCCACACAGGAAATCAAGAGCACCGATTGGAAAGGGTTTTGCGATAAGTTTCTCGAACTGCATCGCGGCACTTTAATGACCGTCACTCAGATCGAACCAAGTGGACGAAGCCACGAAATCGTCCGAGACATGCCGCTGACAAAAGTGTGGATGGATGCGGATGGTTGTAACGACAAGATCTTTCTGCGCTTCGAACAAGATGGCCGCCGCGAAATCACTCACGAAATCCTCGAGCCCATTCACGTGAAACTCCGCGAGGAAGGCGGCGGACAGAAAGGGCTCCAGTTCGATGCCGAAAATGGTTCAACTCTGGTCCTGTTCCGTTCGGGCCATTTCGATGAAATGCTCCAATCCGGCAAGTAAGTTCGATCTCAAGGTCAAGTAATCTTAGCGGGGTAGGAGCGACCCGGGCGCGCGCCGCTGAACAATTTTGCACCTTCCGAACGAGAAATAGCCCTCATTCACCGCGACTTCCAAACGAAGTTATTCCGGTAGATTGTCCGACGAATCGAACCTCGACCTGCCGGTCGTTGATCCTCGAAGCGACGATCGGACACGATAGAAGACTCTTGGAACGCTCGTCTTGAGTTCGCTCCGGCACCCCTTTACAGTTTGCCCTCCATGAAGTTCCTTTCCTCAATCGCGTTGCTGTTTGCTCTGCTCTCTTTGCGCTCGCAAGCCGCTGATCCGTTCGCAGAAAACGTCCGCACCACCGATCCACTCACCCCCGCCGAGGAAGCGAAAACCTTCAAACTCCCTCCGGGATTCAAAATCGAGGTGGTCGCCTCAGAGCCGGACATTAATAAGCCGATGAACATAGCATTTGATGCGAAAGGCCGCCTTTGGGTAAGCAGTTCGCGCGAGTATCCGTTTCCTGTCCCGCTCGGCAAACCAGCGCGCGACTCAATCAAGATTTTCGAGGACTTCGATGAAAATGGTAAAGCGCGCAAGGTCACGACTTTCGCCGATGGGCTGAACATCCCGATCGGAATTTATCCTTACAAAAGCGGTGTCATCGCCTGGAGCATTCCGAACATCTGGTATTTCGAAGATACCGATGGCGACGGCAAAGCCGATAAGCGGACGCCTCTTTACGGCCCGTTCGGCTGGCAACGTGACACACACGGCAACCAGGCATCCTTCCGTCGCGGGTTCGACGGCTGGCTCTACGCCACTCACGGCTACAACAACATCTCCAAAGTGACCGCGCCGGACGGCAGCGGGATTGACATCAACAGTGGGAACACCTACCGCATGGCGCTGAATGGTTCACACATCGAATCAAACACCTATGGTCAGGTGAACCCGTTCGGACTTTGGTTCGATCATTACGGCAATCTCTTCTCCGCGGATTGCCACAGCCAGCCGATCTACGAACTCCTTCGCGGCGGTTACTATCCCAGCTTCGGCAAACCGAACGACGGCCTTGGGTTCGCTCCTGAAGTGATGGATCACGAACACGGCTCAACCGCGATCTGCGGGATCGTCCTTTACGAAGACAATCTTTGGCCCGCCGAATTCCAGAACACGATGCTCACCGGTGACGTTATGAGCAGCCGCCTCGATCGCGATACGATGATCGCGCATGGCACCAGCAAAAAGGCTCGCCACGAAACACCTTTCCTCACCACCACAGACCCCTGGTTCCGCCCGAACGATTGCACGCTCGGTCCAGACGGCGCACTTTATGTCACCGACTTTTACAACCGCATCATCGGTCATTACGAAGTGCCTCTCACGCATCCGGGCCGTGACCGCGAACGCGGCCGTATTTGGAAGGTCAGCTACACCGGCAACCCTCTGCACGGCCTGAAGGATTTCACGAAGAGTTCAGCCGCAGACCTGATCGCCGAATTCCGCAATGCAAACATCAGCCGACGCATGCTCGCGATGAACGAACTGCTCGACCGGGTCGGATCCTCCGCCATTCCGGACCTGCGCGCAACGCTCAGCAAAAACGACGCGAGCCAAACTGAAATCGTTCACTCCCTCTGGTCTCTGCAGCGCCTGACCAGTCTTGATCTCGAACTCCTCCGCGGCTTTGCCTCGCACACCGATCCGGCCGTACGAGTTCATGTCATGCGCATTCTTTCCGAAAGTCCGAACTTCGGCACACTGCGACACTCTCTTGCCGTCAATGGCCTGAAGGATGCCGAACCGCTCGTCCAACGAGCCGCTGCTGACGCCCTCGGCCGTTATCCCGAAGGCGACTCTTACGTCCAGCCACTCCTTTCGCTGCTCGCTCGCGTTCCGAGCGAAGACGATCATCTGCGCTACACCGTCCGCATGGCCTTACGTAATCAACTCAGAAGCGGCGGCGCGTCCCTCACCTACAGCCGCTACAAACCAGACGACGCAAAAGAAATCGCGAGTGTCTGCCTTTCCATTCCGAACCCGGAGGCCGCCGCGTTCCTCATCGACCACATCCAGGCCGCCCATGAACCCACCGCGCGCGTCAGCGAGTACGTGCGCCACGCCGCTCGTTACGTGCCCGAGGCCCAAGTCGCCAAACTCACCACCTACATCCGCGACAACTACAAGAGCAACGTCGATCAACAGCTCTCCTTCTTTAAAGCAATCCAGGAAGGCAGTGCCCAGCGCGGCCTCCAACTCGGCTCCGAATTGCGCGATTGGGGCGCGGATCTCGCTGCCAATCTCCTGAAATCGGCCGATGCCGAAGGCCAGGCCTGGCGCAATTATCCCATCGCGGGCAAACCAACCTCCACCAGTCCCTGGTTCCTGCAAAAACGCGCCTCCTCTGACGGCGACAAAGACTCCACCTTCCTATGCAGCCTGCCGCCCGGCGGCGAACGCCTCACCGGCGCTCTGCGCTCGCGCACTTTTACAGTTCCCAAAGGCCTAAAGTTCTTTCTCGCCGGTCACGACGGCTTTCCTGACAAATCTGCCCAGGGAAATAATTTCGTTCGACTCGTCTCTGTGGACGGCAAAGAACTCGCGAAAGCCGCTCCACCACGGAACGATATCGCCCAACCGGTTGCCTGGGACCTCTCCGCCAGCCAGGGTCAGCAAGCTTACCTGGAATTGGTCGACGGCGACACCGGCACCGCCTACGCGTGGCTGGCGGCCGGACGATTCGAGCCTGCCGTCGTCGCGATGCCCAGCGCCAATCCAAATCAGATTTCTACGCGCATCCAGGCAGGCGCCGATATCGCCAAAACATTGCAAGTCGCCTCTCTCACGCCGCAACTCAGCGCCCTTCTTTCACACGATACCGTCGACTCGGACGCACAAGCCGTGCTGGGCAGCGCCTTGGTCGCCCTTGATCCGAACGAACAACGACTCGCCCTCGTCCCGTTGCTCGGCGACAACTCGATTGCACCGGAACTGCGTCAAAAGATCGCCCAAAATGTCGCCCAAGGTCGCCACGGAAACTCCCTCGAAGTTCTGACAGAAGCCCTGCGCTCCGTCCCCGCGCGGGTTCAACTCAAAATCGCCCAATCCCTCGCGGGCAGTGCTTCCGGCGCGGAGACCCTTCTCGCTTTGGTGGAAAAACGTCAGGCCAGCCCGCGCGTTCTCCAGGATAAAACCGTTCAGGACAAAATCGCCGCCCTGAACAACTCATCCCTCAAGACTCGCTACACCGACGTCACGAAAAACCTGGAACCCGCCAACGAAGCGATTCAAAAGCAAATTGAAACCGCCCGAACCAAATACAATCCCGCAAAGGCCCAGCCGGTGGATGGCGCGCGCGTCTTCCTCCAAAACTGCGCCATCTGTCACCGCATCGATGGCAACGGCGCGATCATCGGGCCACAACTCGACGGCATCGGCAGTCGAGGACTCGAACGCTTGCTCGAAGATGTGCTCGACCCAAATCGAAACGTCGACGTCAACTTCCGCACCCAAATCGTCGTCCTTAAGGATGGCGACGTTCAATCCGGCCTCTTCCGCCGCGAAGAAGGCGAACTCCTGGTCCTCGCTGACTCCACCGGCAAAGAGATCACCATTCCGAAGAAGGAGATCCAATCCCGCCGCGAATCGGAAACCTCCCTCATGCCCGCCAACTTCGGCGACATCATCCCCGAAGCCGATTTCCAGAACCTCATGGCCTTTCTCCTCTCAAAAGGAACGCCAAACGGAGCGCGTTAATGAAAGCAGCTTCAACACTTCCGCCTCCTGCCACCGAGAATGCGCCGACCGAAAAAGCGCGGCGTCTCACCGTCACGTCGTTGCTCAACGTTTTCGGACCATTCCTCATTCTTGCCTTCGTCGTCCTCCTCTTCGCGACGATCATGCCCTCGGAAGTGCGCGGGACATTCTTCAGCATCTACAATTCCAAACTCATCCTCACCCAAACGGTGATCGTGGCCATTGGTGCGCTTGGCATGACCATGATCATCGTTAGCGGCGGCATCGACCTCAGCGTCGGTTCTGTCGTCGCTTTCACCAGCGTTCTGGCCGCCTGGCTCATGAGCCACGGCCATTCGCGGGAATTCGCGGCCGCTGCCGCCCTCGCGACCGGCGCCTTCATCGGCCTCATCAACGGCTCGATCATCTCCGGGTTCCGCATGACTCCCTTCATCGTCACGCTCGGAATGCTCGGCATCGCCCGCGGTTCAGCCAAATGGCTCGCCGATAATCAAACCGTCAATCTTCCCCCCGGAGTCGCGCCGCTCATTGCAAAACTCATGGCAGACCCGCACCCCGAAAATCCCGACAGCCTCGCGGTCTCCCCCGGTATCGCGATCACCATCGGTCTGGCCATCGTGATGACCATTTTCATGAAGCGAACCGTTTTCGGTCGCTACATCTTCGCCATCGGCTCAAACGAAGCCACCGCCCGCCTCTGCGGCATTCGCACCCGCCTCGTCAAAACCGGCATCTACACCCTCGCTGGCGTCCTCTTCGGCCTCGCCGGCGTCATGCAATTCTCCCGGCTCCGCCAGGGCGACCCCAGCACCGCTATCGGCATCGAACTCGACATGATTGCTGCCGTCGTCATCGGTGGCGCGAGCCTCAACGGCGGCACCGGCAGCATCCTCGGCTCCATGATCGGCGCCCTCACCATGTCCACCCTGCGCAGCGGTTCCACCCAAAGCGATTGGCCCAACTACATGCAGGAAATCATCATCGGCATCGTTATCATTCTCGCAGTCGGATTGGACAAATGGCGTCAGTCACGCGTAAAGGTTTAGCTAGAATGGAAGAACTGACCAATCCGCAGATTCGCAAACTCAAAGGCACGGCCCAGCGCATGGACCCCAGCCTGAAAGTCGGTAAGCAAGGCTTGAGCGAACCGTTCTTGAAATCCCTCGACGAAGAACTCAACCGCCACGAACTGGTCAAAGTGAAATTCGCCGAATTCAAGGAACAAAAGAAACAACTCGCTCCTCAACTCGCGGAAAAGACAAATTCACACCTCATCACCCTCGTCGGCAACGTTGCCGTCCTTTTCCGCCGAAACCCTGATCCTCAGAAACAAAAAATCCAGTTCTAAATCAACCCGCACCCTGTAACCGCAATCCTTCAGGTTGCGGTTTGACAGCGGTAAAAAGTAACGGGCGAGTTGCAGCGCAAGAGCGACTTATTTCCTTCCTGATTTCCTGAGTTCCAGATTACCACTCTACCCCCCCGCCACTATCTGCACGATTTCCAGACGATCCCCCGCTTGCACCATCCGCCTGCCGAACTCTGAAGGCGCAACGGCCTCGCCATTGTGCTCCACCACCACACTCTTTGGCAGCAGCTTTTGCCCAAGCAGAAAATCCTCAATCGTACAAGGCAGCACCGCTTCGATCGCCCGCCCATTTGCTGTCACACTCTGTTTCATCTACGCCGAAAGAGCCGCATCCCAATCCTTCCACACCGGTTCATAACCGAGCCGCTCCAGCACTTTTGAAATCTGGCCCGGGCTCCGTTCATCCGCGATGGCAAACTGTCCCGTCGCAATCTCTGGAACCGCTCCCTCCTCCAACGGCACGATCCGTCCCCGCTCCGTCCGATGGATATTATCCTTCCCCGCGCCGGTATAACCTCCCGGTTCCGTGTGACTGCCTGCACTGATGTGCGTAATCCCGAGGGGAAAAAGCCCGTCGCGCAAAGCAGCCGGTTCACGCGTCGAAAGCACGAGCCCCACATCCGGAAACGTCAACCGTAAAGCGCAGACCAGTTGTACCAACTCGCGATCGGTAATCCGCGTCAGCGGCTCGAACTCGCCCGCATGTGGCCTTAACCGCGGCAGCGAAATCGTGATCTGAGCTTTCCAGCAGTTCCTCAACAAATACTCCGCATGATGCGCGAGACTGATTGCTTCCGCTCGCCAATCTCCCAACCCGTACAACGCGCCGATGCCCAACCGCTTGAACCCCGCCCCGTAAGCCCGCTCAGGCGTATCCAGCCGCCAGTCAAAATCCCGTTTCGGCCCGGCCGTATGCACCTGCTCGTAAACCGACCGATCATACGTCTCCTGGTAAACAACCAACCCATCCGCACCCGCCTCCACCAGCGACCGATAATCGCTCGTCTCCATCGGTCCCACCTCCAGCGAGACGGAAGGAAATTCCATGTGCAAAATCGCCACGCAATCCCGCAGATAATTATTTGAAACAAATTTCGGATGCTCCCCCGCTACCAGCAGAATATTGCGAAACCCTTGCTCGCGAAGCGCCGCAGCCTCTCGACGCACCTCATCCAAACTCAAAGTCACCCGCAGAATCGGGTTGTCCCGCGAGAACCCGCAATACTTGCAGTTATTAATGCACTCGTTCGAAAGATACAGCGGCGCAAAAAGACGAATGACTTTCCCAAACCTCTGTTGTGTCAGCCGCTGCGACCGGCGGCAAAGTTCTTCGAGATATTTGCCAGCTTCCGGAGAGAGGAGGGCGGGAAAATCCGCCAGGCGCACCTCTCCGGCGAGTGCTCGCTCCACCGCAACAGCCTCGGCGTGCTCGCTCTGCTCCTTCAGCTCGGCGACAGGAATCTGCGCGAATCTCGACGAAAAACTCACGAGCCTATGCTAACAGACCCCGGCCATGGTTTAAAATTTAATCGCGTCGTGCTCGCCGCGGATGTCTGTAAGATCACCTCCAGCTCAAATCAAATGCTAGACGTAGCGTTTTCGCCACAATCCGTTTTAATCCAAAGCATACTTACAACGTCCACTCGTCCGTAGGTTGCTACTTGCCTGATCAACTGACCCGTCGGAACCAGAAACTTCCCCCAACCGCTATTTTTTGCTTACCTCTTTGCATGAAAGTCGTCGCCCTTCTCCTCGCCACTCTCTCGTTCTCCATCGTGGCGCAGGAGGCCACCTACCTGAATTCCCTCCCCGCGGACCCGCCCTACTATCGAGTGCGTTACGAAGCCTCCTCCACTGCGGGTGAACTCACGTTCCCCGTTAGCTATACCGTCTGGCTTCCGCCTGGAATTCAAACGTTGCGTGGAGTTGTTGTGCACCAGCACGGATGTGGAGAAGGCTCGTGCAAATCCGGCCAAACCGGCGCGTTCGATCTGCACTGGCAAGCCCTTGCGCGCAAGCATCACTGCGCCTTGCTCAGCCCTGTTTACGAGCAACCGGAAAAGGCCAACTGCGCTCTCTGGTGCGACCCGCGCAACGGCTCCGACCGCACCTTCCAGAAAGCTCTCTCCGAACTCGGCTCACTTTCCCGACACCCCGAGCTCGCAAGAGTTCCCTGGGCACTTTGGGGCCACAGTGGTGGAGGGTTTTGGGCCGGAGCCATCACCTTGATGCACCCCGAGCGTGTCGTCGCGGCCTGGCTCAGGTCCGGTGTCCCTTCCATGAAAATCGGGGACGGCAAGCTCGCTCCTTTGTCGATCAGCGATGCAGCACTCAAAGTTCCCGTCATGTGCAATCTCGGCACCAAAGAAGGTGTGTCCATCCACGAAGGCCAATTCTCCCGAGTCTGGACCAACATCGAGTCGTTCTTTCTCGAGCTCCGCGGCAAAGGTGGCCTCGCCGGAGTTGCGATCGATCCCTTGTCAAGCCATGACTGCGGCAATCAACGTTACCTCGCCATTCCCTGGCTCGACACCTGCCTGGCCGCACGTTTGCCTAATGCCATTGGCGAACCCTTAAAACCGATGCCGACAAACAACGCCTGGCTGGCGCCGCTCAACCCCGAAAATCCGGCTGCTCCCGTCCCCGCCCGCGAATTTCAAGGCGATCTCAGCAAATCCATCTGGTTACCGAACCACACCATGGCGCAGGCGTGGCAGCAATACACCAAAGACACCGCCGTCCCGGATAACACCCCTCCCCCGGTGCCCCATCACCTCCGCGTCTCCGGCAACGAACTGGCATGGGAAGCCGAGGCCGATCTCGAAAGCGGCCTCGCCGGCTTCATCATCGAACGCGATGGCCAGCTCCTGACGACCCTTCCCGAAACCCCTAAAAACCCTTTCGGCCGTCCCATCTTTCAAAACCTCTCCTACAGCGACACCCCCACGCAACCCCTCGTCCAAATGCGCTTCACCGACAAAACCGCCGACCCCAACAAAACCCACCACTACCGCATCGCCGCCATAAACACCGCCGGCCTCAAATCCACCTTCTCAGCGCTGTCGCAATAAGACGCCACGCGACAACCCAAACCGCGGACTTACATGCGCCCCTCCACCGCGTCTCCGCGCGAAAAACAAACCGTTCTAGCTAAATCAGCTTCCCATCTTGAAGAACGTCTTGCGCTCACAAGTGATCGCGCGCATCTTACGTAAGTCGGCCATGAAATCTACGTTGAGCGTCAGCGAGGCCCAGGCACAACTCCCGAAATTATTACGGGGCAAAGATACCATTACCATTTGCCGGCGTGACGATCCTGTTTTCTACCTTGTCCCAAAGGAGCGCTGGGAAGCAATCGCTGAAACGCTCGACCTGTTGAGTAATCCGAAGGCGATGCGAGTTCTACGCGGCGCAAAAGCCGGCAAACTCAAATACAAGGAGTTAAACCTCGAGGACGAAAATTTCGGCCTCTGACCACGTTCAGCGTTGGCTTCAAATCTTTCATTAACACCGCGGCTTCACCCCGGGTGAACCACACGCCTTACTCGCTCCCAACCGTTTCAACGGCTTCCCAGATTTCCCGCAAACAAAAACCAAAATGGCGTTTCAAGTTTCATGAGCGCGCAACCTTGACAGACCCATGACTTCTCCCGCTTTATTCGAAGGCAAACAGACATGAAAAGCACGGACAACAAGGACCGTTTTGTCATTATCATGGCCGGTGGGCGCGGCGAACGTTTTTGGCCTGTGAGCCGCGAAAAGACTCCCAAGCAACTCATCCGCCTGCTCGGGAAGGAATCGTTTCTCCAACAAGCGGTTAATCGCGTGCTCCCCGTCGTTCCGGCGAGAAACGTTTTGATCATCACAAACGAAACGCAGGCGCCCGAGGTCCAGAAACAGCTCCCAAAAATTCCGAAGGAAAACATCATCGCCGAACCCATTGGCCGCGATACGACCGCAGCGGTTACGCTCGGAGCAGCGCTGGTGGGAGCGCGTTCCACCACCGGAGTCATGGCGGTTCTTCCTGCTGACCATGTCATTCCCGAAGAAAAGAAATTCCAGCAATGCCTGAGTGATTGTTTTGATCTTGCCTCGCGCGGACGCGCCATTGTCACCATTGGCATCAAGCCCACCGAACCGGCCACCGGTTACGGCTACATTCATTTCGGCGAAGCCCTTCCCGCACCACACGGCGCGAAGAAGTACAAAACCGTGTTTCACAAAGTCGAACGCTTCGTCGAAAAGCCACTCTACGACAAAGCAGTCGAATACCTGAACAGCGGCCAATACCGCTGGAATGCGGGCATGTTCATTTGGTCGTTCGTCACGATCACCGAAGGCCTCCAAAAACATCAGCCGGAAATGGCCGCGGCATGTCAGCGCTGGTTTTCTGTCGCCGGCACTCCAAAACTTAAGAAATTCCTCGCCAAGGAATATCCGGAGCTCAAAAAAATCTCCATCGACTTCGCCCTCCTGGAACATGCCCAAAACGTCGTCATGGCCGAAGGTAATTTCGAATGGGACGACCTCGGCTCCTGGAATGCCCTCGCGCGCCACATCAAGAGCGATCCCGAAGGCAATTGCGCCATCGCCGACTTCATCCATGTGGACGCCGCACGCAACATCATCTTTGACGCGCGCACAAAGGGCAAAACCCCTATTGCCGTCGTGGGCCTGCGCGATTCTATATTGGTGCAGACGGATGATGTGACCATGCTCGCGCACAAGAGCCAGTCGCAAAAACTGAAGGAAATGGTCCGCAAGCTTGCTGAAAACAAAGACTACAAACACCTCGTCTGAGGCGAAAAGCGCGGCGCCCGCTGCACCCGGGCGAGTTGCCGCAGCGCGGCAACTTCCACCAGGTGGAACGCCTCGCGTTGCGAGGCGTCGCGCTCGTTCAGAGCGCGCTTACGACTCACCACCGGCCAGCTCCACTCAAAATGGCGATCCCCTCAACGTGCGCCAACTCCCATCCGGCAAACTCGCCTTCGTCGAACCGATGAAATGCCGTCTCCTCGAAAAACTTCCCGAAGGAGACGACTGGGTTTACGAAATCAAGTTCGACGGTTTCCGTGGCCTGGCCATCAAAGATGGCGACGACGTTCAACTCCTGTCTCGCAACAACAAACCTCTGAACTCAAAATTCCCCGGCGTAATTCGCGCGTTACGTCACCTTCCCTACGATGAGCTGATGCTCGACGGCGAAGTGGTGGCACTCGATCCGCAAGGCCGATCTTCCTTCCAGCTCCTGCAATCCGCCGGCGATCCCCGAACCGACCTTGCCTTCTACGTTTTCGATATCCTCAACCTGAACGGCAAAGACACTACCAACCTTCCGCTACTCGAACGCAAAGCGCTGCTCAAGACCCTTCTCCCGGAAAAATCGGAATGCCTCCGCTTCTCGGATGTCCTTCAAGGTGACATCCATCAAATCAGCGAGGCCATGCAAAACCTCGGCCTCGAAGGGCTCATCGCCAAGAAGCGAAACTCAAAATACGAACTCGGGGCGCGCAGCGGTTCATGGATCAAGTTCAAATGGGGCTACGAACAGGAATTCGTCATCGGCGGCTACACCGATCCCGAAGGCTCCCGGCCCTACTTCGGTTCCGTTCTCGTCGGCTACTATGACGGCAGACGGCTGATCTTCGCCGCCAAGGTCGGCACCGGCTTCAACACCAAACTGCTCAAATCGCTCTACGACCGATTTCAAAAAATCCGGATTGATCGCTGCCCCTTCTCCAACCTGCCCGAACGCGGCGGGCTCCTCACCGCCTCCCAAATGCGCTTCTGTAAATGGGTCGAGCCAAACCTCGTTTGTCAGGTCCGCTTTACCGAATGGACGCGCGACAACCACCTGCGCCAGCCTGTCTTCCTCGGAACACGTGAAGACAAGGCTCCGCGCGACGTCGTGAAGGAACTCCCCGCCAAAACTCCCTAGAGGACACGCGTACATTTACCTACTTGCGCTCCGGCGCGATTTTTCGTAGAAATATCGTTGCGGCCGGAGTGACGACCGGCAGCAATCATTCCTTCTTATTGCCTTTAGCGATTGATTAGGAGTCTGTGCAACGCGGGCTCCGCACATGTCAAGGCGGCTCGAAAGGGCCGCCTTTATTATTGCGCCTGAACGCTCCGTAATCCGCAGCGCCGCTGTGAGCACCGTCACCCCAGCTCTCATTCCATCCCTCGCCCTCTTTCGCCCCCTCGCCCTTTCGCTCCTTCCCTTCTTTTTTCCTGTAACGATTTCCCTCCCTCGGCAGAAATAAGGTGTTCGGATGAGCACCATCGAATCACAAGAGCAATTCACCCGGTTGTGGACCGAAGCGCAACCCATCGTCGCCGCCTACCTCAACGCGCTCGTGCCCGACTTCCAGGAAGCCGAAGACCTTCTCCAGGAGGTCGCCGTCATTCTCCTCCGCAAATTTCCCGAATACACACCGGACCGCCCGTTCATCCGCTGGGCCATCGGCATCGCCAAATACGAAGTCCTCAACGCCCGCCGACGCCACGCCCGCAGCCGCCTCTCCTACACCCCCGACCTCATTGATCGCATCAGCGAAGCCTACGAAGAACTCGCTCCCGAACTCGAACGCCGCGCCGCCGCCCTCCGCGATTGCCTCCAGGAAATCCAGGGCCGCGCCCGCGAAATCCTCCGCCTCCGCTACGAACAATCCCTCAAGCCCGGCGCCATCGCCGAACGCCTCAACATCGCCTCCCTCTCCGTCCGCGTCGCCCTCACCCGCACCCGCGCCGCCCTGCGCGCCTGCATCGACCGCAAACTCAAGCTCGACCAAGCCTAATGAGCGACGACGCAAACAACCCGAAACCGGGTAGGGCTCGATCTCCGAGCGAGCCGCCAAACCATGGATCCGGCGCACAAAGTTCGGCCAACGACTCCCCCTCCCAACTCATCGGCTCACACCTCGACGACTCACTCACTCCTTCCGATCTCCTCCGCCTCGAACAATGGCTCTCCGCCGACTCCAACAACCTCCGCGAATTCGTACGGCGGACCCACCTCCACCACACCCTTCGCCAACAAGCTCGTGCGGCGCTCAGCTTACCTACTCCACAACAAGAAGCCGTGCCACAGCTGCTCCATTTTCCTCGCTGTGCTCCGGCGCTGGCCATGGCTGCTGCATTGACGCTTCTAGCCACCTTGTTGATCTGGTATTTCACTGCCCGGGTCGGCTCACCAGTGATCGCCCAGGTCGTTGGGCAAGCAACTATCGAACGCGGAGGGCAACGCCTATCGGCTCAGCAAGATATAAGTCTTTTAGCGGGAGATTGGGTCCACACCGCAATCGCCAGTGATATAGCCATCGCATTTCCGCCGGAAGCGACAACGCTTTTTGTCTCCCGTTCTACCGATATGCGCCTGGTTAGTGTCTTTTATGGAAAGGAATTTTTTCTCAGAGCCGGCCAAATCGAAGCATCAGTGTCCCGCCAACGGCCTTTCCATCCGATGCTTATTCGGACGCCCTTGGCGGAAGCGCGTGTCCTCGGCACAAAATTGAGTGTCACCACCACCACGAATGAAACAAGGCTAGACGTAACGGAAGGCGAGGTGCGTTTTACGCGAAAGGATGGAATGCGAGTGGATGTCCCGGCTGGGTATTTTTCAGTAGCAGCAGCCGGAAGAGAGCTTTCCGCCTTGCCGTTCCCCGGCAAGATCTACCGTGAATACTGGACAAACGTGGCTGGAGCATCGTTGCCGTTCCTTCTCGCAGACAAGCGGTACCCGGCAGGGGTGAGCGGAACCGAAGTATTAAACGAGTTGCAAGTGTCCAATCGCGGTCAGAACTACGGCGCGCGCATCCGGGGTTTTATCTATCCGCCCGTAACCGGGGATTACACTTTTTGGATCGCCGCCAGTGCCGCGGGCTCCTTTTGGTTAAGCGCGAATAGCTCCCCCCAAGGCAAGGTGCATACCGCCCATTCCCAGGGTGATCACACGTTCAATTGGTCAGGGGAAAACGGCGAGAAAAGCGTTTCGCCTTTGCACCTCATTGCGGGACGCCGTTATTATTTCGAAACGCTTCATAAACAGGCACTCGGTTCCGACTACCTCGCCTTGGCCTGGCAGATACCGGGCCGCGACCCTGAAATTATAACCAGCGAGTATTTAGCTCCATTCGATTCATCCAATGGAGGTTCCAAGTGACCTGCCGCTCTCCGCATTCACCGCGGCCGGCGCAATCGGCGTTCAGCCTCACTGAACTCCTCGTTGTAATCGCCATTGTCACTCTTCTCGCCTTTCTTCTACTTCCGGCTCTTTCCCGGGCGAAAGCGGCGGCGAGTTCCACTTTTTGTCTCAATAATATAAGGCAACTGCAACTCGCGTGGACTTTGTACTCCCATAATCATTCCGACAGGATCGTTCCGAACAATTCGGAGAAGCGGGGATTCATCCAAACTGCGGTGAGTAACGAATGGGGCAATTCCTGGGTTTGGGGCAACGCTCAACAGGACGACAGTGTTTATGGACTTACGAACGGCCTGTTATTCGCCGAGTTAAGTTCTTCTCTTACCTATCGTTGTCCCTCGGATAAGTCCCGAGTGGCTGACCGGCCCGGCCTCAGCCGGTTCCGCAGCTACTCAGCGAACCTGTGGCTGAACGCACACATCACTTCAGGGACCTACGAGCAAGGAGTCAACGACGACGATGAGCATAACATGCGCAGCGTCTCGGAAATGGCCCATCCGGAGAAGGTATTCGTGTTCCTGGACGAACACGAGCAAAGCATCGGCGACGGCATGGTTTCTGCGCCCTATCCAGACGACGGTCCGGCCTGGTGGGGCGGTGGCATGCCTTCAGACCGCCACAACCAGGGTTGCAATTTTGCCTTTGTCGACGGTCATCTGGATCATCACCGCTGGAAGGCGCCGAAACGCGGATTCATCGAAGGCGAGATTTCCGTTCCTTTCAATGACGCGGATGCCGCCGATCTGGCCTGGATCAGCTCTTTAGTTCCGACTCACAAGTGACCTTCAGGCAGTAGCTCTATGAAACAAAGAAGCGCATTCACCTTGATCGAACTCCTGGTCGTCATCGCAATCATTGCCATTCTCGCTGGCATGCTTCTGCCTGCGCTGGCCAAGGCAAAAGGCCGCGCGCAGAATATTTATTGCGCGAATAATCTGAAACAACTCCAACTCGCATGGCACATTTACGTCGTGGACCACGACGACTGGTTTCCGCCGAATATAGCGTACGAGGTAAACGGGCGACCTGCTGGGCTTTCCAACTCGTGGGTCCTTGGCAACGCACAATACGACACCAATCTGGCCACACTTACCAATGGCTCTCTTTATGGCTCCATTGGGTCGACCAAAACGTTCCATTGCCCCGCAGACCGATCCGTTTTCCAAAAAGCGCAATCGCAACCCCGCCTCCGCAGTTACGCTCTTGAAGGCTGGCTCAACCCTCGATTCTACGTCTACGGGGTGCACGAAACCGATGGTCCGGACCGAGGTTTCAACTACAAGAGACGCCTGTCGCAGATCTCATACCCCGGTCCAGCAGAAGTGTTCGGTTTTATTGATGAGCAAGAGCAAAGTATAGACGACGGTGTTTTCTTTATCAGTGAAGGAGGGCCGGAATATACTAGCTGGGTCGACCTGCCTGCGGATCGCCACGCGCAAGGAGCCAATCTTTCGTTTATCGATGGCCATGTGGAGCACAAGCACTGGTTGAGCCCCAAATTTTTCAAAGGTTACATTGTCGAGGCTTACGGACGCGATTTAACGGACCTCCAGTGGCTTCAGGCGAAGTTGCCCTCAAAATGAAAGATTTATTCCACGTTTTTTTCTCTCTCGCGGTCTCTGTCGCTTCGTTCGCTCATCCGCTCGATCATTGGCAGGTCCGTTATCCGCACCTTCCGGCGCCGCCGCCAGTAGCGTTTCGATCTGTCACCTTCGAAAATGGGACGTTTGTTGCCGTAGGATCGACAGGGGCGATTTTTTCTTCTGGAGACGCTGTCAATTGGACGCCGCGCCGTTCCGGGACGACCGCCCTACTCAACGGTATCGCTTCTGCACCCGACCGCTTCGTCGCTGTTGGCGGGGCAGGGATTGACAGCGCAGGAGCGACTGTGCTGACCTCAACGAATGCTGTAGATTGGGCGGTGCGGAGGTTTTCCTCAGTGCAGGAACTAAACGCGATAACTTGGGCTGGAGGATTGTTTGTGGCCTGCGGTTCGGAAGGCGCAATATTTACCTCACCCGATGGCCTCTCCTGGACCAAACGCATATCTGGAACTGCCGAGAATCTTGTTGGTCTCGCCTACGGGAACGGTGAATTCATTGCAATAACGCGCCGTGAAACCTTTACGAGATCAAGGAATGGCATTAGCTGGAGCGCACATACCGGGATTTCGTTGCAAACCATCACTTTTGGGAAAAACAAATTTTTCGCGCTTTCACACGTTGGCTCCTTGGAGTTCTCGGATGACGGCATCCTTTGGAGCGAGCTTTCCGTTGGGCGTAGTACCTTCAGCTCCGCACTCTATGCGGGTCAGCAATTTTTCGCGTTCGGAGGCGGCGCAATTCTTCAAGTAGATGAAACGCTGAACGTTTTGCCAGTATACCAAATTCCCGGGGAGCTATCGGGCACCGATCACTGGAGCGTCGCCTTCGGCAACGACCGTTACGTGGCCGTCGGCGCAAGGGCAGTACTCTACTCGAAGGACGGTGCCCAATGGCACTCGCTCTTCAGCATTGAAGCACCATCCGATTCCGGGCAGGACTTGGTCACCTATGCGAATGGGGAATTTCGCGCACCGGACCTGCGTTCACCTGATGGTGTAACGTGGTTTGACATAGCCAGGTTCGTGGAATTCGCAGAGCCACCTTCAATTCAATTTGTCAACGGCCTCTACTTTGCATTCGGCTCAATCTATGACGGAGTGTTGAACGATTATGTCGGCGCGTTCGCTGTTTCTACCAACGGTCAGTCATGGACTATGGCCGGGCGAGGCCGTTACTTCAGCGACGCTGCATTTGGAAACTCTCGATGGGTCGTAACCGGTCGCGGGATTTCGGCCGTTTCGTTGGATGGCCTTAGCTGGGATCTCCAGACGCTTCCGGCAAACGACACCGGCTCCGCCGTGGTATTCGGAAACGGAACCTTTGTCACCTTGGGAGCCGGCTCGAATATCCCTCGCAACACAGTCCTTTCTTCCACCAATGGTATCGATTGGGTTATTCGCCGGGCGATTTCTTCCGAGTATTTGGAGGCGATCGCGTTCGCAAACGACACCTTTGTCGCCGTTGGTTCCGCGAACTCAAGCAGCTTGGTTCTAACCTCAACTAATGGTATCAACTGGACTAAGCGGACGGCGGGCACGCCTTATCCGTTACGGGCGGTCAGCTACGGGGACGGTCAATTCGCGGCAGTCGGCGGTATCGGTGACATCTTCTCCTCAACTAACGCCATCCAGTGGATTAGACATCGGACCGACCTTCCCATCGCGCTTCAATCCATTGCCTTTGGCCACCACTCATTTGTCGCGGCTGGTGAGGGTGTCATCCTGCAATCCGACCCGCTCATCGACATGGCTCCTGCCGTCGTAGAGCAAATGGAGACCGTCAAGGGGCATCCGGGTGATGACGCTATTCTTTCCGTGGCAGCGACCGGCACTTCGCCACTGGCGTTTCAGTGGTTTCGAAACCAGGAACCCATTCCCGGCGCCACGAATCTTATGTTGCGCGTTCCCAATCTAAAGGCAACGGATTTCACCTCGACTTTTTCCGTTCAGGTTAGCAATTCATTTGGTTTCGCCACCGGCAAAGAGTCCTACATCTTACCGCCCGGTTCTTTGACCGAGCCTTTGGACCACTGGGAGTGGATTATCCCTTTGCCCCAGGGCAACGATCTCCATAGCGTCGCCTTCGGAAATGGACAATTTGTTGCCGTTGGGGATAACGGCACGGTTATCTCCTCCACCGATGGTTCAGGCTGGACGCCCGGTCCATCCGCTGGCCAAGGTCAGTTAATCTCGCTTACACACGGCGACGGCCAATTCATCGCCATAGGCACTGATTCCCACCCGGCCCTTCCCGGTGGTGAAACCTTTTTCATTCAATCGAGCGATGGTTTGCATTGGGAGCGCAATGTCTTATTCACACCGGGCGTTCTCACAGCAATTGCTTTCGGAAATCACCACTTTGTCACTGTCGGCTATGCAGGGACAATCGCCTCTTCAAGCGAGGGCATTCATTGGCGCGTTCAAACGAAGAGCCCGAAATCCGAACTCCTCTCTGTCACCTTTCAAAATGGGCTATTCGTGGCGGTCGGCCGAACCGATCAGGACAGTAGTCATTGCTTGATGCTCACAAGTTCTGATGGCGAGCAGTGGACTGAAAGTTTTACCAACATGCCAGGCCTCCTCTTTAAAGTCGTTTCGGGGAACGGTCAGTTCCTGGCTGCTGGCCATAATGGCAATTCGCAGTTTCTTCTTCATTCACTGGACGGGATTAATTGGACCCTGGCTCCTCCAAGCGTCAGTGACCTGCGGCAACTCTATTTTGCAAACGGAGTTTTTCTGGCTGTTTCTTTTCACACAGACGACGGCCCGCGCGCCATCTATACTTCCGATGACGGCGTGAATTGGGTTCCACGTGGTCCAATACCATTCGCAGGTGTAGAATCACTGGTAGGCGATGGCGATTCTTTCGTTTTTGTCGGCGCAGACGGATTGATTGCCACATCTCACGATCTCACAGCTTGGAGGGAGGAAAGTTCCAGCAATGTCTTTCCAGCAAGCGATGACCTCGGTGAGCTGGATATCCTTTTTGGTGCCGGAACATATTTGGCCTACTCTGGCAATTTCGTCGCCCAATCTCAAGACGGCCGTCTCTGGACGACCACTGAGGTGCCGGGAGTTGCTTACTTCAACGCGATCACATATGGGGACGGTCACTTCTCCGCCGTAGCAAGCGATCCAGCTGGAGATGGATTGGTGCTGACCTCGTTAGAAGGCAGGGTGTGGACAATTGTGCGCACGAACCTATCCCTGACGTCTATCGCGTTCGGCAACGGAGTTTACGTTGCAGGGGGCCTCGATGGCCTCGTCACCGCTCCGGACGGGATCAACTGGCGGCAATTACCAATCCCAATCACGAATTCAATAAACAAGATTTCTTTCAACGCGGGACGCTTTTTTGCAGCGGGAGCTTCCGGTTCCCTTCTTATTTCGAGCAATGCAGTCGAATGGAAAGAGGTTAGAGAGCTCACCCCATTTGCCCTTGGAGATGTCACCGCTAACGAGTGGGCGATTGTCGCAGGCGCTGGAGGACCCTGGACCTCGTCCTTCTCCTTTGCTTCCAAAGATGGCGACAATTGGATTAAGGGCACGATCGTCCAAGGCGGAGAACAAATTGAATCCCTGACGTATGGCGAGGATCTGTTCGTGGCCGTTGCACGCTGGAACTCATTCGTTCCGCGTATCTTTTCTTCCACCGACGGCGTTGTTTGGGAACCGCACGAGACGCCGTTTGAAGTCCGTAGAGTCCGCTATCTCAACGGCTCATTTTGGGCTCTCGCTCCCGGCGGCAAAATCCTCCAGACCCGCCCGCTGAGTGCCCCCAAATTTGATCCCGCGGTCATTGTTCGAAGCTCCTCCGGCGTAATCAACCTCTCTGTCGCCCGCTCCGAAAAGCAGGCGGTCTCTATTGAAGCCAGCTCAAACCTGAAAACCTGGGAGCCAGTTCGCGCGACCGCCCGCCACGGGACGATTATCGAAATCAATGATAGTCCAGATCGCACCCACAGGTTCTATCGAGCCAGCGCGTCTCCCTGAGCCAGCAAGATGGCCGCAGGCCATCTTCTATTACACCACCGGTTGCAATCCATTTTAACATGGTGTCATATGCGCCAGCCATCGATTTGCTTTCCGATCTTTATCCATTTAGGTTCTCGGTGACAGCCTTGGTTGATGGCGTGAGTGAAAAGCGATTCGAGTGAATCCCTTCTCACCCCCGCTTTAGGGGTAGGACAGGCGCCCTCGCCCATCTTTGTCGGCGGCTCGCTGACCAATCCTTCCCCAGCCGAAGGCCAAACAAAGAGAAAGTTTGCGCCATGAGTATTTCTCCGCCAAAGCGGCTCAGAAGTCGAAGGAATCAACTTTGCCCGCGACCGCCCCATCCTTATGTCGGCGTCTTTTCAACCCTCACCCATAAAGAAGTCCGCCAATCTCTACTGACCTGGTCGAGATACGTGTACCTCCAACCGAAACAATTTCTCGCGACAAAATGTAGAATTTCCAGTTGTAAGTGCTTGATTTCGCATTTTCCACCTCAACTTCTATCCACGCTCTTCCGCTTCTCCCGCCGAAATGTTTATCTTGCGCCCTATCAGCGCCATCCGCGGTTCAAAAATTTTTCCGATGCAAACCCTTGCAATAACCCTTTGTAACCTCCAAATGAACGACCTGACGTGAGCCAGCGCGCCTACATCATCGGAATTGATCTCGGCACATCCAATTGTGCCGTGGCTTACGCCTCCCTGACCGGCAGCGGCAAGGTCACTGACTTTCCCATCGCCCAACTCGAACGCCCAGGCGAAGTTCGCGCCGAACCACTTCTGCCTTCCGCTCTCTATGCCCCGCTTTCCGAGGAGAAATCGACTCTCACCCTGGACTGGAGTCAGACCAAGGACTGGGCCATCGGCCGTTACGCCCGCTCACGCGGCGCGAAAGTTCCCGGCCGTCTGATCACCTCAGCCAAAAGCTGGCTCTGCCATCCAAACGTTGATCGCACCGGGCCAATCCTTCCCTGGGGTGGAGCTCCCGACATCCCAAAACTCTCGCCGGTCGCCGCTTCCGCACTCATCCTCGGACACTTGCGGGACGCCTGGGATCAGACCCATCCGCAACACCCGCTCGCCGCTCAGGAAGTTGTCATCACTGTTCCCGCCTCTTTCGACGAAGCCGCTCGCGCTCTCACTGTTAACGCTGCGCGCAGCGCTGGCATCGAACATTTCACCCTGCTCGAAGAACCTCAGGCCGCTTTCTACGATTTCAGTCATCGCCACGCCAAGGGCCTTGCCGACTTGCTCGCGAACATTCGTCTCGTCCTCGTCGTAGACGTCGGTGGCGGCACAACCGACTTCACGCTCGTCCAGGTCGCCGCCACTCCCGAAGGCCCGATCCTCAAGCGCATCGCCGTGGGCGATCACCTCATCCTCGGCGGCGACAACATGGACAACGCCCTCGCCCGCCGCGTGGAAGAAAAACTGGGCGGCAAAAAGCTCTCCAGCGCCCAGTGGATTCAAGTCGTCCAAGCAGCGCGTGAAGCCAAAGAGAAACTCCTTCGCACGAAAGTCCCTGCTGAAACCAAAATCACCATTGCCGGCGAAGGCAGCCGCTTGCTCGGCGGAACGCTTTCCGCCGTCCTCACACGCCAGGAGGTTGAAGACCTCGTCATCGAAGGCTTCTTCCCGCAAACCACCGCGACAGATCTGCCCGCAAAGGGGGCACGCGGCGGCATTCAAGAAATGGGCCTTCCCTACGTTGCCGACCCGGCTATTCCTCGGCACCTCGCCGCCTTTCTCCGCAAACATTCGGCCAGCGCATTCGAAGCACTCGGGGAGTGCGCCCGTCCCGGGCGCAGCGGCCCCGCCGAAGCCCACGCCTCCAATCCGCAAACCGCACCGGGTAATCACGCCCTCCGCGGTTCACTAAACACCATTTCGCTCCCACGCCCTGACGCAATTCTTCTCAACGGCGGCGTCTTCAATTCCGAACGTCTCTCCGAACGCTTGCTCGATGTCCTCTTAAGTTGGTGGCCCGATCGTCCGCGCCTCACCGTCCTCGAACACGATTCCCTCGATCTCGCCGTCGCCCGTGGCGCTGCCTGCTATGGCCTCGTCCGTCACGGTCGCGGACGAAAAATCTCCGGCGGCACATCGCATTCTTTCTACGTCGGAGTCGCCGCGGAAAAAGAGGAGCGCTCCGCCGTGTGTCTCCTGGCTCGCGGGGTGGAAGAAGGCGAAACCGTCGAACTCAAAGAGCGCGTGTTCAAACTCCACGTCGGTCGTCCCGTTCAATTCCCCATTTACACCAGCACCGCGGATCGCGTTGACCGCCCCGGCGACATCATCCGCGTCACTGACGAACTCACGGACCTGCCGCCTATCCAAACCGTGCTGAAAAGCCCCCGCGAACGTGCCGAAAAGATTCCCGTCTACATCCGCGCGCGTCTTACGGAAATTGGCACCGTCGAACTCTGGTGCGTCTCCGCCGATTCAAACGAACAATGGCGCCTGGAATTCGATGTCCGCGGCACCACTTCCGATCAACCCACAGTCACCGAATCGCTCCCCGAGCGCTTCAGTGAAGCCAGGGAGTACATTGCCAAAATCTACGGCAATCGCCCCGGGTCTATCGATAAAGGCCCGAAAGATGTTCGCCAACTTTGGACCTCACTCGAAAGACTCCTTGGCCCGCGCGACACCTGGAGCGCCGCGGTTCTCCGGCAGCTCTGGGGCGAACTGTTCGCCGGCGCTAACAAACGCCGCCGCTCCGCCGAACATGAACGCATTTTCTTCCAACTGCTCGGCTACACACTCCGGCCCGGCTTCGGCTATACCCTCGATGAATGGCGCTGCGAACAAACCTTCCGCCTCTTCAGCGAGCGCATCGAATTCCACAAAGAGAAACCAAACTGGAACGAATTCTGGATCATGTGGCGCCGCATCAGCGGCGGCCTCACCCCCGAACGCCAAATCGAATTCTGGGATTTCGCCAAACTTCACCTCGCCACTCGGGTCCTCTCCAAGCCACCGAAGAACGTCGTGCCGCCCAAAGGACCAAAGCCCGAAGGCATCGAAGAACTCGTCCGCGCCGCCGCCGCCCTGGAACATCTCCCCAGCAATGAAAAAAACTGGCTCGGCGATCTCATCTGCGAGCGCCTGAGCGAAACCAAATCCGCCGGTGGCCCCTGGGCCTGGTCCCTTGGCCGTATCGGTTCACGCGCCCCAATCTACGGCAGCGCTCACAACGTCGTCCCGCCCGCCGTAGCCGGGCGCTGGCTGGACGCCCTCCTTTCTCTCGGTCTGAAAAAAGTTGATGGTAGTGCCTTCGCGGCCGCCCAAATCGCCCGCCGCACCGGTGACCGCCTCCGCGACCTCGACGATCCGACGCGCCAACGCATCATCGACGCTCTTCAGGCCAGCGAACCCCACGAAACCTGGCTCCAAATGGTCACCGAAGTCACCGAACTCAAAACCGCCGACGAAGCCCGCGTCCTCGGCGACACCCTCCCGATCGGCCTGCAACTCGCCAAATGAAACCCACCAGAAAAACTAAGCGTGTGCAGCGTGACCGCTCGTGTTCGCAGCGCGGCGCTTCTTGGCCTCTTCGATCACTTTTTGTTCGAATTCGCGGGGCATCTCTTCGTAGTGACTGAAGTCCTCCGAGTGGATTCCTCGTCCGCCCGTGAGCGAGCGCAGGAGACTCGAGTAGCGATACAACTCCTTCGCCGGCACTTGCGCTTTGACCACCTGGAACTGCCCTTCCGAATCGATACCCAGAATCTTCCCGCGTCGGTGCGAAAGGTCACCCATCACTTTGCCGAGGCAATCCTCGGGAATGTGAATCTCGACATTGTGAATGGGTTCAAGAAGACAGGGCCGCGCATTCCCGAAAGCTTCCTTGAACGCGAAGTAACCCGCGATCTGGAAGGAGATATCGTTGGAATCGACCGGATGCATTTTCCCGTCGTAAAAATCGATCGCCACATCCACCACTTTGTATCCCGCGATAATTCCTTCCGAACACGCATTCTTCACACCCCGCTCCACCGACGGAACAAAAACACGATCGACATTCTGTCCCGCGAGCGATTGTTTGAAGTCCACTCCCGAATCGCGTGCCGCCGGTTTTATCCGCATCCACACTTCCGCGAATTGTCCAGAACCCCCCGTCTGTTTCTTGTGCCGGTACTTCGATTCCGCCGGCGCATGAATCGTCTCCCGAAACGCCACCCTCGGTTCGGAAAGTTCCACATGAACGTTGAACCGATTGCGCAGTCGCTCGGCGAGCACTTCCAGATGCAGTTCCCCCTGCGCCGAAAGAATCGTCTGATGCAATTCGCCGTCAACCCGGTGCAAAAATGTCGGATCCTCCTCGTGCAGCGCAGCAAGACCCACCGCCACCTTTTCTTCTTCACCAGCGGCTTTCACCTGGAGTGCCGCGTGAATTGTCGGCTTTGGATAGGCCACTTTCGGCAGAGTCAATTGCCGTTTAGCGGTCGACAGGGTGTTTCCGGTGTGGGTGTCTTTCAACTTCACGACCGCACCAATATCGCCAGTGCCGAGCTCGCCGACAATTTGCCGATCCTTTCCGTTCACCACGAAAATCTGGCCGATTCTTTCAGAGACCTTCCTGTCGCTGTTGAAGACGTCCACGCCGGTCTTCAATTTCCCCGAGTACATCCGGAAAAAGGAGAGATCGCCGAAATGCTCCTCCGACATCGTCTTGAACACGTGCAACACCGGGTCTGGATCCGTGAGTTTGACCTGCACGTCCTCACCATCGGCATTGTGCGCGGTGACACTCGCGCGGTCGACGGGACTCGAACCGTATTTCGCGATATATTCCATCACACGGGTGACACCCACGTTCGTTTCAGCGGAGGTGCAAAAAAGCGGAATGAAAAGCTGCTTCTGAATGGCGGCGTGGATGCCGGCGCGGAACTCTTCTTCAGAAAGACCGCCCTGGTCGAAAAATTTGTTGAGCAACGTGTCGTCGCTCTCCGCAATGTGCTCGATCAATTCTTTGTGCAATCGAGTGACCTGCTCCTTCCATTTTCCTTCAGCGGGTTCCTCCTTGTAAACGCCTTTGCCGTTGATTTCATAACTGATGATCTCGCTCCGCATTACATCAAGCACGCGATAAAAGCCCGGACCCGCTTCAATCGGAATACTCAGCGGAAAAACGCCGTGTTCGCCGTAGTGAGCACGCGCATCGGCCAGAATCTGGTCGAAATGCACATTCGGCTTATCCATAGCATTCACCACAAGGAACTTTGGGATGTTGTACTCGCTCGCGTATTTCCAAACGCGATCCGTGCCGATGGAAACGCCATGCTGCGCATGCACTACGACCAGCGCGAAATCCGCTACGCGCAAAGCACCGAGCGTTTCCCCCACGAAATCGGGATATCCTGGAGTGTCGATGATATTAAATTTCTTCCCCATCCATTCGAGATTCAGGACGGAAGATTGGATCGAAATCTGTCGCTGTTTTTCGCCCGCGTGATAATCGGAGGCCGTGCTGCCTTCGGTGATGCGCCCCATGCGTCCTATTTTTCCGCTACAGTACAGCATCGCCTCGGCAAGCATGGTCTTGCCGCAGGAAGCGTGGCCGACGATAGCGAAGTTCCGAATGTCCCCAGGTTGATGCGTTTCCATAATCCACCCGCGATCTTAACCAGAAATCTTTTGCGCTGGCAAAACCAGTTGTAAACCGGCTCTTGTCTAAAACTGCGGTTTTCTTGGCGCAACTTCGGTCTCGGGTACAGATTCCTTCTGGAATGGTTTCACCCGAGTTGAACGAACAATTCCTCGCGAAAATCGCGGGCTGGGACGTCCTGAAACAGGCGCGCGGCGCGCTTGCGGGCGGACGCGTTCTCTCTTCGAACTGGACTCCGCCTGTCCTTAAGGGCGCTGTGCAGGAAGGTCCGACTTCGTACCGAGCAGGTCTCGTCATCAAGGACAGCATCAATATCGATAACCTCTGCACGTGCCGAACGTCCAAAGCCTGGGGGTCAATGTGTGTCCATTCCATCGCGGTTGGCTTGCACTATTTGCAATCGATCGCACCCGCGCCCAAAATCGCGGTTCCGAGCGGGCAACCCGCGAAACTTAACGAAGCGAAGGCACCTGCAAGATCATTTCGCCGCGTTGAACGTTCCGAACACGGACCGAAAGCCGAAATCGCCATTATCTTTCCACCGAACTTCGCGCCCGCCCTCGCGAAGGGAAAGGTGATGCTCTACTTCGAGGGGATTTGGTCGAAAGGCCGGATGCCGCTCAATGCGCTGGTCGGCGCGGGTGAATTTCATTTCGCGGCCGACGACTATAAACTTCTCAATGCAATCGAAGCTATCGCCGGTGATACACCTGCTATGTTCGTGGCGACGCCGGACGAGGTGACGCGCATCCTTTCGGCCCTCGTCGATCACCCGCGCGTATCGCTCGGCAAAACCGAGCAACTCGGCGTCGCGGGCGAACCGGTGCGCCTCAAGCTACGCGCCACTCTGGAGAAAAACGGCGAAATTACGGTCGCGCTCGAACAAAAGCTCGAAGGCGCTGCCATTATTTCTGGAACCAGTGCTACATGGCTCTTCGACAGCGGCGGCTTCCAGCCGATTTTTCTCCCAAACGCTGCCAAGAGCCTTCTCCAAGGTCCGGTTCGCATCGCCCGCAAAGATGTTCCGTTCTTCCTCAGCCAGGATTGGCCCCAACTGCAATCCAAGTGCGAACTCACAGCCAACTTCCGCCCTGAAGATTTTCAACTGGTCACATCGACACCGCAAATCGTTCTCGAACTGGCTGGAGGTATCGCGCACTTGCAGGGAACACTTCATTTCGACTACGGCGGACGCCGCATCACAGTCGGAACGGCGTCGCAGAAAGAGAGCGTTTGGATGCCCGATCCGGCGAACGCCACTCGTTACGGCACACGCGATGTCCAAACCGAGCAAGCCGCGCTCGGTCGCCTTCAGCGCTCGGGCTTCACCGGTCCGCACGAAGGCGGCGTGCTCCAACTCGCGGGGCAAAATGCCGTTCTCACATTTTTTGCGCGTGAGTTCTACAAACTCGAACGTGAGTGGAAAGTGGTTCTCGAAGAGCGTCTGGACCGCAGCACGAAGAACAATATCGAACGCATCGAACCGACTTTCGAAGTCACTCCTTCCGGCCAGCAATGGTTCGATCTCGATATCGCCTACAGCACCGGCTCCGGTGAAACATTTTCCAACGCTGATATTCAGCGCCTGCTCCGTTCTGGCCAAAGCCACGCCAGGTTGAAGAATGGCAAGTTCGCCATCATCGATACGGGCGCAGTCGAAGAATTGCAGGAAGTCCTCCTCGATACCGCCCCCCAACAACACGAGAACGGTTACCGCATCAACAACAATCAGGCCGGTTTTCTCGCCTCAGCCCTCAACGAAAATTCCTCCTGGAGCGTTGCCGCCCCGCGTGATTGGCGGGAAAAGGCTCAGCAACATAGCGGTGAAGCCAAAATGGAACTGCCGCCTCTTGGTAAACTCGTCGAAGTGCTCCGTCCTTACCAAAAGCACGGTGTCGCCTGGCTGGAATTCCTCCGCAAAAATAATTTCGGGGGCATTCTCGCGGATGAAATGGGGCTCGGCAAAACCCTGCAGACACTCGCCTTCCTTAAGTCCGTTGCGGACCGCACAGCCGCACCCGAACGTTTGCCGTCGCTGATCGTCTGCCCAACGTCGCTCGTTTTTAACTGGGTCGCCGAGGCCGAAAAATTCACCCCCGAACTAAAGGTGATCGCTCTGCATGGCCCGCGCCGCGCCGAACTCTTTCCCCAAATCGCAAGCGCCAACGTCGTTATCACCAGCTACGCACTGATCCGCCGTGATGCCGAGCAGTACCGCGGCCTCGACTTCGATACCCTCGCCCTCGACGAAGCGCAGCACATCAAAAACCGACAGACCCAAAACGCCCAGTCTGTAAAAGCGATTCGCGCGCGTCGTCGTTTCGTCCTCACTGGTACACCGATGGAAAACTCCGTTCTCGACCTCTGGTCGATCTTCGATTTCCTCATGCCCGGTTACCTCGGGACCGCTGCCGATTTCAAGGAGCGTTACGAAGTCCCCATCGCCCGCGAGAAAGATTCCGGCGCCCAATCCCGCCTCGCCCGCCGCATCCGCCCTTTCCTCCTGCGCCGTCTCAAACGCGAAGTCGCCAAGGACCTCCCCGAAAAAATCGAGCAAGTCTCCTTCTGCGACCTTTCGGCGGAACAACAAACGGTTTACCAGCAACTCCTCGAAGCCAGCCGCAAGGAAATCACCGACGCGGTAGGCCAGCAGGGCCTGCAAAAGAGCCGTATGCTCATCCTCACTGCACTCCTCCGCCTCCGCCAAGTCTGCTGCGACCTTCGCCTCCTCAAACTCGACAACGCCCGCGAAGACAACTCCGGCAAACTCGAACTCTTCAACGAACTCCTCCAGGAGGCGATCGACGGCGGCCACCGCGTCCTGGTCTTCAGCCAATTCGTTGAAATGCTACAACTCCTCAAGACCAGCCTCCAAACCCAGAATATCGATTTCGCCTACCTCGACGGCAGCACCACCGACCGCGCCAAAGTCGTTCAGGAATTCCAATCACGCGACATCCCCGTCTTTCTCATAAGCCTCAAAGCTGGCGGCGTCGGCCTCAACCTCACCGCGGCCGACACGGTCTTCCACTTCGACCCCTGGTGGAACCCTGCTGTCGAAGCCCAAGCGACCGACCGCGCTCACCGCATCGGCCAAACCCGTGTCGTCACCAGCTACAAGCTCATCACCCGCAGCACGGTCGAAGAAAAAATCCTCCACCTTCAAAACCAAAAGCGAGAACTCATCCAAACCACCCTTTCCGGCGAAGAATCCCTAACCTCCGGCCTGACCTGGGAAGAACTTCAGGACCTGTTTTCCTAGGCGGAGAGTTCCGCAAGTATGAGCATGACCGGTAAAGAAAATCAGCCGCCGGCGGGTCAGCGGTGGGCGGCGGCGACGAGTTTGCGGGCTCCCGGGAACAGAACGGAGTTTTCCAGGTGGATGTGCCGGTGCAGGTCGTGTTCGAGGTCCTCAAGCCCGGCGAAAAGGGCGCGGTACGTATTGCAGGCATCAGCTGGGGGCAGAAAGCCGTGCGTCAGTTCGCGGAGGCGGCGGAGCGCGTTACCCGCATCGTCGTGCTCGTGGATCATGCAGGAGATGGGCCCGTCGAGAGTGACAGGACCCGCTTCCCCACGGCTCATCGCGCTGATGATCGGAAAGAGGACTTGCTCCTCTTTAGCGATGTGGCTAGTCAACTCCGAAGCGAGTCCGCAGAAGACAGCGTAGACTTCAATCAAGCTCGGGGTGTGCCCGCCATGCACTTGAGCGACGCGCTCAGCCATTTTTTGCAGGCGGGGGAGTTCGCGACGGAGAAAGCCGTGATGCACCTGGACGATGTAATCGGCTAAATCGTGCAAAGGGAGTTCCGCAGGATTGCGGCTCGAACCGGTCTTTTCGCAGGCTTCGGCTTCGATCTGTTCGAGTACGGTTTGCGGTGCGACGCCTTTGCGCTGACAGGCTTCTTCGAGGGTTCTTCCGCCCTGGCAGCAAAAGTCGATGCCGAAACTCTGGAAGATGCGGGAGCGGCCGGGGCGTTCGGCGACGAGTTCACCGACTGTGCGTTGGAGAAGGGGTGTGCCTGCGGGAGAGATGACGTTTGGATGATGGCTCATAATCAAATAAAGAAATAAATGTCTTTAATTCTGCATCTATCTTTCATCGCACCTAGCTTGATCGATACACGTAATTTGGCGCAGGCTAGCTGCTTCTTGCTATTCGGTGATTGAAGAAAAGAGGGGCGCTGCAGGCAAGGCTATCTCTGATTGAAGGCACCGGCGATGGCGGCTCCCAGCCAGACGGCGAGAAGGCAAACAACGACGGAAAGGAAGACGTACAAGCCGCCACGAACCCATTGGCCATGGGTGAGGAGATCGTAGGTTTGCAGGCCGAATGAGGAGAAAGTAGTGAATCCGCCAAGAATCCCGATCATGACGAATTGCCGGGAAAGCAGTGAGGCAGGAATTGCGCCGGTTGGGCCGGTTAGTCCGCCGTAAAGGCCGATGACGAAACAACCCAGGACGTTGACCACAAGTGTCCCGATGGGAAAAGCCTCGCCATAGCGCATGGCGAGCAAAGAAGCCAAACCAAGTCGTGCGGCGGATCCCAAGGCGCCTCCGAGCATCACAACGAGATAGCTTTGAATGATGTTGGTGCTCATTGATCGCGAGCTTACTCGATGTTTACAATGCAATCGAAACGCTCGCCGTATCGCCTTCCATTCAAGGTGAGATCGAAAGCCACGATGTGCACGCCGGGTTCAGCGTCCGCTGCAGCTCGCAAACGAAGGAGGAACGAGGCCCGGGAATTCGCTGAGACTCTTCCGGTTAAACGAGGAACTTCTGGAAGCAGACCGTGCACGGCGTGAACTTCGATCTGATGGGTTTGCGAACGCGAGCTGAAATTGCGCACGTGCAGATCAATGTCAACCGATTCACCGCGTCGGACGGAGACGCGATAAGGTTGAGCTCTGACCCAGAATGGATCAAACCAATACCGATAATCCTTTTCGGAACTGAGATCCCGGAAGGCTTCGCGCATTTGGTAGCTCCAGCGGCGATACCGCTCGATGAAGGCCGCAGGATGATCCATGACGAAGGAATGACCGCCCATCAGGAGGTCGGGATTGAGGCGCTTAAGGTATTCCGATCCATAGATATATCCCTCTTCGAGAATGGCGCTGTTGTGGGCGACCATCGCTTCGTGGCCGGTTTGGTTTGGGTTATCGGGATCGCCAAAGATGTTGTCGCCGGTGAACGCAACCTTTCGCCCGTCAATCATCCCATGGAGACAGAGGGCGAATTCGGTCTGGCCGGGCATCCAATCGACGGTGAACTCATAACCCTGCCACTCGAATGATTCGCCCGATCTGAATGCTCGGTCGACGCGAGCTCCCTTCAGCGGGGAACCGTCCGGACGTTTCTTGCCGTAAGCCTGGATGGGCGCGGAATAATCGAACCATTCCGGATGCTCCATTTTGTCGACCATATTTTCGAGCGCCCAGATTTGCGTGCGCCACTTGTGACGCAAATGCTCCGCTTCGAGAAAGTGATCGCCATGCATATGCGAAACGATGACGGCGTCAATTGCCTTCAAACCGAAATGTTCTCGCATTCCGTCCAGCGCCGTATCCAGAAATGCTTCGTCGAGCAATCCGCAATCCGAGAGCAGCGCGTGGCCGTTATCGGCGAGGATCAGAGAAAAATTCGGCCAGAAATTCAGGCGTTTGAATTTGAACAAATGCGGCGAGACCTGCCAGACGTTGGAAACAACGGTTGGCGCGGAAACCTTGTCCTGGTACGCAACTGAGCCGTGTTCGGGATCGTACCCACGAATATAAAGCCGCTCCAAACTAGCCAGCTTGCCCGCGTATGTCTCCAGTTGCTTTCCGGGTTCCCGCACGACTTTACCATGCGATGGCAGCAGGAGGGTGGGTGAGACGCGGCGCAAGCGCTCAACGGAATCCCGCAATGCCTTGATTCCCGCGGCAAAGCCATAATCCCATTCCGTATCGAACCAAGTGTGCATCTTTGCGCCGTCCAAGATCACATCGCCGGTGAAGGCGAAGGTCTTTTCCTGGTTCTGGAGCAGATATGTCATGGAACCCGGGCTGTTGCCGGGTGTGGACAAACAGCGGAATGCAAAATCGCGCCACACAAACATCTCGTTCGTGCTCAAGGCTCGATCGACGCGGATCGGTTCGATCGGTGGCCGCACGTAACTCGAGGCGTGAATCGTGAATTTGTCCTCAAGGCGAGCGTCCATCTTTCGGAAGGCGGTTGGATTCTCAAAAAGCTCTCGTTCCAGCTCGGGCACCGCGACTTTTGTTTCGCCACCGAGTTTTGCTGCACCCTGACACTGTTCGCGATGATGGTGCGTAAATAGCACCCACTCGACTCGTTTAACTCCGATTTCCGTGAGATGGTTGAGTACGCTGCCATCGCCAAGATCGATTAACAAAGCCGCGTCGTTGTCCCGGACGACATAGACGTTGCAGGTGTCAGACCAAACGAAGATGTTTGGCGTTTTGGAAGGGATTGGAACAAAACCGCGGCCGAAAACAGTCGCAGTGCAAACGAAGAGGGCAAAAAGAAAACCAATGCTTCGAATGCAAGAGTGTCTGACTCGGATCACGCGGCGTATTGAAAATGGGCCCCTAAAAAGCCGTTCACCCCGGGGGCTCCTGTCCTAACAGGAGCGCCCGGGGCTACTCTCACGGCGTCCTCTCGGGACGTGTAGCGTGCGTCGAATTTAGGAGCGAAATTCTTCCAGTGCCAACTCTTTTAGTTGAGCCGGCGCAGAGTGCAAGAGAAAAGCGTGACCAAGCCATTCGGCGGCTTCGTCCGCGCGCTTGATGGAATGCGCGAAGCACGCCAAAAAGTAATTCGTCCGCCAGGTTCTCTCAAATTTTTCCGACGCTTCAAGTAGAAGGGAATAGGCCTGTTCGCTACGACCGGTTTTGTGTTCCGCCCAGGCCCAGTGTTCGGCAAAGGTGGGCTCGCTCGGGTAATACTTTGCCGACGTGGCACTTAGCTCTCTGAGTTCAGTCCAGTTACCGTCGGTCGCGAGGATCTTGCACTTCAATTTGAGAACGTCGCGGCTGGAGTGAAGGACATCAGGAAGTGCTTCGAGTTCACTCAGCGCTTCTTTCGCGCAACCGAGTTCGAGCCACCCGTAGGTGCGACGCAAAGTGTGCGTTATTGAACTCGTGAGATCCGACGCTGCAACCATGAAACGCTTAAAGCATGGGTGATGCCGATAAAGTAAAGAAATGCCGCCGCGGTACAAAGTTCACACGTTAAGGGAGTTACGGGTGCATCCGTTTTCTTTGTGCAACTCAATTGCCTCTCTTTTGTAAACGCGGTTAACAAAATCCGATTGTGTTCGCGAGGAACACACCAATTCGAAGTCACGAATCAACGTGACGAAACTGGTGGCTTTGGTCTTCTGTTCGGTTCAATTGAGTAGGCGCGTTTGTCTCTGGCTTTCAGCATTGCGTATGGCGCGCATATAGGGTTTGGTCAATTCATGTCCAACCCCGCCGCGCTTTTGGTAATGCTTGCCGCTCTGAGCATGAATGGTCTTTTGGCGGAGAAGATCTCGTTCACCCTTCAAACTCGCGATCCCGCCACCGGCGCGGTCAAACGCTCTAATGAAGTCGTTGACCCAAGGAATGTCGGTGTGATTGCGGTGGACGTTTGGAATTACCACTGGTGCAAAACGGCCACCATGCGGGTCGATGCTTTCATTCCGCGCATGAATAAAGCCCTGGATGCCGCTCGTTCACTCGGCATCACGGTCATGCTTTGTCCGAGCGACGTCGTGGACAATTATGTCGGCTATCCGCAACGCGAAGTTATTTTCACGCTTCCGAAAGTCTCCGTGCCAAACCCGGTAAACGTCACCTGTCCGCCCGTGCCGGATGCCGGGGGCTGTGCCTGTGGACGTGAGCGATGCGCGGTGAACTACGGCTGGGACCGCATGCATCCGGGGTTGCGCATCGCTGATGGCGATCTGATGCCCGACACGCAGCAGGAGGTCTACGCGATCTGCCAGCAACGGGGTCTCACGCATTTGATCTATGTCGGTTTCCACACACAGGTTTGTCTCCTCGGAAAACCAATGGGTCTGAAAGCGATGAAATCCGCGGGCTTAAATTGTGTCCTCGCTCGCGACATGACCGATGCGCATCCCGGTTACGATCCTGCCCGCAATTTCACACCCGACCTGAACACCGAACAGGTCATCGAACACTTCGAGAAGCACCTCGCCCCGACCATCAGTTTTCAAGAGGAACTCACCAGGCTCGGCCTTTGGAAGTCTGATTGGGTCGTTGATCCTGTGCGAATCGCGCCGTGGGGCACGCCCACCCGTCCGCATCTGTTCGAACAACCGATTGTCGTGACGCTCACCGCTCCACTCGAACCCCGCGCGGAAATTCGCTACACGCTCGACGGCAGCACGCCTACGGCGCGATCCACGCTTTATCTTAAGCCTCTGACGATTTCAGACACAACCATCCTGCGCGCCGCCGCGTTCCGAGATGGGCGCGCGGTTTGTCTCGAATCCACCGGTTCATTCGCTCGCATGATCCCAACACCCCCCGCCCCCGCAATTCACATCGGCGATCTCACTCCCATCCGCAGCGTCGGTTTTGGACATACCTACGCCGGCGCGGTCCGCTATTCGGGCAACACCAGGCCGCCCCAAAAAGACAAATCGAATCTCGGCCAGGAGCTCAAGATCAATCGCCAGACCTATTCACAAGGCATTGGCGTTCATGCCCCGTGCGAACTCGTTTACCAGCTCAAACCCGAATACAAACGCTTCGTTGCGCTCGCCGGCGCCGACGAAAACCTCATTGCACTGAGTAATGGTTCGAACCTCGCCCAATATCCAAGCGTCATCTTCAAACTTTTTATCGATGGTCGCGAAGTCGCCTCCAGCCCCGTCATGCGCATCCAATTTCCTGCCTGGCGATTCAATATTGAGATCCCGCCCGGCTCCAAAACGATCACCCTTGTCGCCACCGATGCCGGCGACGGATCGCGTGAAGACTTTGCCGATTGGGCGAACGCCGGCTTCATTTTGTAGCCGAATAGTTGAAGAGAACGAGGCTAATATGAGGCAACGTTCAGATCCCTAACCGTTTTACAAATCCGCCGCAACCTGTTACCCGAACAGGCGTGCTGGTTTTACTACGCAACTTCTTTTTCGCGCTGGCGCTCACCACTGTTTTCCCTGACGCCCGACCTGCCGCTGTTCACTTCTCTGCTCCCAGCACTCTCACCCGCGCAACCTTAAAACTAGAGCTTGGCGCATCCCCACCCGCCGTGATTCGCTTCACGCGGGACGGGTCCGAGCCGACTTCCAGGAGCGAGCCGTACAAAGATCCGTTGGTCATTTCGAACACCTCTGTCATTCGCGCCGCCGCATTTGAAGGAAATTCACCTGGAACAGTTGCCACTCGAACCTTCATCTTCCCTGAACAAGTCAGTCACCAGGCCGGCGCGGGCTTCCCTGACAACTGGGGCACCAAGGATGCAAAAGAAGTGCCCGCCGTCTACGCCATGAACCAGGAGATTATCACCGCGCCCGCCTATCGCGATTTTGCCGTAACGAGTCTGGAGAGTTTGCCGTCACTTTCCATCGTCATGCCGGTGCAGGATTTGTTCGGCAAGGATCGGGGCATCTATTCACATCCGGAAGAGAGTGGCGATGAATGGGAGCGACGTTGCTCCTTCGAATTGATCAATCCGGGCCAGAGCAATATTCAAGTTAATTGCGGCATTCGCATTCAGGGCGGCTGGAATCGACGCCCGGAAGAGAGCCCCAAACATTCATTTCGCATCGTTTTCAAAAAGAAATATGGCGCCGGTAAACTGCACGCTCCCATTTTTGGAAAGGACGGGCCGAAGGAATTTGACTCCCTGATCCTTCGGTCGGGCTGCAATAATAGTTGGCTGCATTGGAGCGGCGTGGAGCGCCGCCGTGGTGAACTGATTCGTGATCAGTGGGTGCGCGACACCATGCGAGAAATGGGCCAGCCTTCCGCCGCTGGCATCTTTGTTCATCTCTATCTAAACGGGCTTTATTGGGGCATCTACAACCTCACTGAACGACCCGATGCCGCGTTCGCCGCGTCGCATTTAGGAGGAATGCCGCGGGACTACGATGCCTTTAACGCTGAGAAGTTGGTTGAGGGCACCCGCGACGCCTGGACCGACCTCATGCACCGCATCAACAAGGTCGGCCAGGGCCGTTCCGAATACCTCGCTGTGGGCGAGATGCTTGACCTCCCGAGCTTCGCTGATTACATGCTCGTCAACCTTTACGGCGCCAACGCCGATTGGGATCGCCATTCCAATTGGTATGCCGCACGCCGCCACACCCCGCCCGGCAAATTCCGTTTCTTCATCTGGGACGCCGAACGCACGCTCGAATCGCTATCCGACAACACCCTCGACTTCACTGACGACCAAAGCCCCCCTGGCATCTTTCATCGCCTCATACAAAATCCCGAGTTCCGCACCCTCTTCGCCGAACGCGCCAAACGCCACCTCCAAAGCAACGGCGCGCTCACGCCCAAACGTTGTGCTGAGCGTTACAAAAAGTGGTCCGACCAACTCGACCTCGCGATCATCGCTGAATCCGCCCGCTGGGGCGGATACCGCCGTGACATTCACCCCTACAAGGAAGGTCCGTACGAGCTCTACACTCGCGATACCCATTGGCGGCCCGAGGTAGACCGATTGCTCAACAACTATTTCCCAAAGCGAACGGCTGTGGTCATCGATCAACTTCGGCAGAAAGGACTACTTCAATAAAAGCCGAAATCTCGTGACAACTCTCCCCCTCAACTGTCCATTCTTCATATCCTAATGACGCAAATGACAGCCGAGACCAGTCTTTTTCGCTGGTCCAACCGCCAGCGAGCCGGTGCTTTTATCCTGAGTGCTTCGTCGATCATTTGTTTGCTCACCGAGTTCTATGGTCTTTGCCCGATGCGACTCTTCACACTGGCCGTTTTTCTGCCTTGTATGGTGGGCCTGACGATCTGGAGCGGAATGGATCGTCGGCTTCTCTTTCCGGTTTTATTCGGAGCCGGGTGCGGATTGCTCGCGGCTGTGGCCTACGATGTTTTTCGCCTGCCGTTTGTCTTTTCGAATCAGTGGGGGTTGAAGGGCGTCGTTCCCCACTTGAAGTTGTTCAATGCGTTTCCTGCATTTGGAGCGATGATTTTAGGCGAGGCGTATCCGCGCGCGAGCTACACGTTGTCGGAACATCTCCTCGGCTGGGCTTACCATTTCAGCAATGCAATCACCTTCGGAATCATGTATCTCGCGGCCGTAGGCAATCCACAAACCAGACATTGGCTGTGGGCCGTTGCCATGGCGGTCGGGTTGGAAATCGGCATGCTCGCAACCCCTTACACCCGCGCTCTCGGAATTCCCCTCACCATCACCTTTATTTACGTGACGCTCGCAGCCCATCTCATCTTTGGAGTGGTCCTCGGGCTAAGCAGTTCGAAATGGCGGTTCCTCCCGAGGCTCAAAACCGTTTAAACAGCAGCAGCACTTCGTAAGAAAGCCACGCAAGCCCGCCGCTGACCGGAATCGTGAGAACCCAGGCCCAGACCATTCGTTCCACCACGCTCCACTTGATCGCATTGAAACGCTTCGCTGCGCCCACCCCCATAATCGCCGCCGAAATATTGTGCGTCGTCGACACCGGAATGCCGAAGTGCGTCGCGGTCCAAATGACCGCCGCTGAGCTCGCTTCCGCGGCGAATCCATTGATCGGCTGAAGCTTCACCATTTTGTGCCCGAGCGTTTTGATAATCCGCCAACCACCCGCGGCCGTTCCGGCGGCCATGGTCAACGCGCAGACAATTTTGATCCACAACGCAATCTCCACGCTCTTGCCCTTGGCCGGTTCCGGTGTGCGCAGAAATTCCAACCATGGCGGCAAATTCTCAAAAGCGCCGCTCCCCGTCCCGGCAACCAGCGCCAGAGCGATAATACCCATCGTCTTTTGCGCATCGTTCGTGCCGTGCATCACACCCATTCCGGCGGCGCTCACCATTTGCAGTTTGCCGAACAGTTTGTTTACCACCGTGGGACGCACCCGTTGCAGACAAATATAGAGCAGCGCCATCACCGTAAACCCCAGGATGAAACCGCAAATCGGCGAACTCACCATCGGAACGATCACTTTCCACAGCAGCCCTTTACCTTCCCACCAATGCACCGCCGACGGTTTAGACCAGATAATCACCGACCAATCACCCCGCGCCGCCGCCAGCGCACCCCCACAAAGCCCGCCAATCAGCGCATGGCTCGAACTCGAAGGCATTCCGAACCACCACGTAATCAGATTCCAGATGATTCCGCCGAGCAGCGAACACACCAGCACTTCAGAACTGACAATGCTCGTTTCAACCAGCCCGGAAGCTATCGTCTTCGCCACCGCCGTTCCGAGCAGTGCCCCGAACAGGTTCGTTCCAGCCGCGAGCAGAACCGCCTGGCGCGGGCTCAGCACCTTCGTGGAGACAACCGTGGCGATCGAGTTCGCGGTGTCATGGAAGCCGTTGATGTACTCAAATACCAGCGCCACGATCACCACCGTGAGAATCAACGTCATTACGAATTCTTGAGCACGATATGGTTAATGACGTTCCCGGCGTCCCGGCAGCGATCCAACACCTTCTCCAGCAGTTCAAAAACATCCTTCAGAAACACCACCTGGATCGCGTCATGATCCCCGGAGTAAAGCGACCGCAGAAGCTCCAGCATGAGCTTGTCCCCTTCCCCCTCCACCGCCTGAAGCTGGTCGTTGCAACCCTTGATCGATTCCATATTCACCCCGCGCCGGAGCTCCTGGATCATCTTCACCACCGTCGCAGTCCCTTTCTCCAGCATCACCACTTGCTTGCTCAGATCCACCCCTTTCAACAAATCCGGTGCGAGCAGAATTCTCTCCCCAATCTTCTCGATCGTTTTCGGAATCTTATAAAGAGCCACCGAAAGCGCCTCGATATCCTCCCGTTCCAGTGCCGTCACGAACGTGGTGCACAGCGCTTCACTGATCTCGTCATTGATCTTCTTCTCTTTCCGCCGGCTCGCGATGAACTCATCGAGACTCTTCAACTCATCCGGATTACGGATGAAGCGAATGAGTGCCTGCACGCTCGTGCGTGATTCCTGGGCGCTGGCTTCAAGCAAGTCGAAGAACTTGTCTTCCTTCCCCAACATTCTTTGCAGCGAGAACATCCCCAAACCTAATTGCGACAATCGTTACAACGCAAGCAACCCTAAGTTACAACTTCGTAACAATTGCCCCTTCCTTGGCAACCTTCGGTCCGACGAAATGCCCCTTCGCATGAGCATGCCAGTAAACGAATAAGCCGAGAGCCACCGCAAGCATCGTCCACAGCACCAGTTCATTCGGCGGGATGCTGAACACCGTCACGATAAAAATGGTGTAACAAATCGCGATCAAATTAATCGGCGCACCCCACCGTCCCAGGTTCCACGGCGCCATCGCACCAGTCACCCACTCACCATAACCCCGACGCTTATTCCGCCAGTTCAGGAACACCGGAATAATATACGCCAGATACAACGTGATCGTGCTGATCGATGTGATCACAAAATAAGCCGCAGCGTACACACAAAGAACAATAGCCAGGATGCACGTCACGATCATCGCGTGAACCGGCGTGCGATACCGCGCCGAAACCCGCTTCAAATACCTCGCCCCGGGCATCCCGTCATCTCGCGCGAACGCGAACCACATCCGCCCCATCGAAGTAATGCCCGAGCAACCGCAGAGCCACATCGCTCCCCCGATAATGATGGCGACGATGTTCGCGCCCCAGCGGCTGAGACCTTCGTAGGCAATGTAAAGCACGGGATATTCATTCTTGGCGGTAGCCGCAATATCCCCACGCGGGATGCACCAGGTCAGTATCAGTAAAAGCATATATCCAACCACCGCGGAGACAGCCACCGACAGAAACACGCCCCACGCAGTGTTCTTTCGCGCCATAACGGTTTCCTCCGCAGCATGCGCCGAGGCATCATACCCGGTATACGTCCACTGCGCTTGCAACAGCGCGAGCACAAACACCAGGGCGAACGGCGCCGACTTATACAGCGCGGCCAGACCGGGAAATAAAGCGAATAGCGGCGAGGCGATCTTCCAGTCGCCGACCACCAGCGCAGGCACACTTCTCCCCGCAATTTCGGCCGACGACGCCTCCCACGGTGTGACCGATACCGTATGATCGAAAAAGAACGAAACCGGGTTGTGATACTGCCCAAAAATCGCGAGCAGCGCCGCGATCACCACCACACCGATGATGTGCCAGTAAACACTCACCTCATTGAGCAGCGCGACCTTCCGGATGCCGAAGATGTTCAGGAGCAACTGCGGAATCGTGAGCAGCACCATGATCGCAACCGTGAAATACCAGTTCGTCAGCGAACCGAACAGCGGCACTTTCGTTTCTGGAGGAAGATCGAACATCCGTGTAACTGCGCCCACGATGTACATGGCGGCCGCAATATTTACCCCCGCCACAATCGTGATTTGACCGATCATGTTCAGCCACGCCGTCAGCCAGGCCCAACCCCGTCCGCCCAGCTTGAATGCCCAGAAGTAAAGCCCGCCGGCCGTCGGATAGGCGGAACTCAGTTCGGCCATCGAAGCCGCCACGCACAGAGTAAAAAGACTCGCGATCGGCCAGCCCACCGTATTGATGATCGGCCCGGCGAACTTGAGCCCGTACCCGAACAGCAGAATCGCGCCCGTGAGCACGGAGATGATCGAGAATGAAATCGCGAAGTTCGCAAAGCCGCCCATTTCGCGAAAGAGCTGTTGCGCGTAGCCCAGGCGTTTCAGGTCCTCGACGTCGCGCTCGATCTCGGCGCGACGTGGTGCATCGTGGTGCGGCATGGACTCAGAGTGGTAGGATCAGCCGTTTCGCGGCAACAACATTTCAAACCGGTCGTCGCTCGGCGCGCCCCTCGCCAGCGAATTCCAAATCCATTCTCCCGGATCATCGAGACTAAAAGCCGAACCATGAATCGCCGCATTCTTCCGGCATCGCATCTGCAATTCGGGCGTCGAGATTTCCATCGCGGCCGCGCGCAACGCGTCACTGTCGTACGGACAGACCAGCCCGAGCCCGAAACGATCCACGAAGTGACCTGCAGCGGTTTCGCGATGACCAAGGACGATCAGCGGGAGATTCGCCACCGCTGCGAGGTACGAGATTCTTGATGGCAGACTCAGGCGCGCCAGTTCAGGCCGGTCGTCATGTTCATCGAGCGAACCCGACGGGATTAACGCATACGGATGCCAGCGGAGACGCTCAATGAGATCCTCTTCCGGAAGAAAGCCGACCGTTGTAATTCCATCCGCGGCCAGTTCCTCGTGGGTGTAGTGAAGCCAACTCGCGGTCGTGTTTCCGTACCAATGCAGTTTTACGCCTGAATCCCGCAGTGTCTGGCGCAAGCGCTCCAGCCATTTCTGGCTCCAGATATTTCCGATCAGCGCGCCCGGACGTCTTTCGGTAAAGGCCGCCTCGGGCAAAATCGGTTCAGCAAGAATATTCTCGCGCACGACCAGGGGCGGCAGAACCGCAAACGGCTGGTCAAACTTCGCTTCGTACGCATCGCGAATCTCCGGAGAGATTCCCAGCCGCAGCCGCGCTTTCTCCAGGGCTTCGGAAAAAAGTTCGTCCGGAATCCCGTGCGCGCCAATATTGTTATCGTCCATCACATAAATGCAGAGCGGCGCATTGAACAATTCCCGGAGGCAGATCGCGGTGATCAGATCATCCGGAAAGAACGGGATGCAAACGATGCGGCGAATAGTGTTGCGATTGAGCCTGCGCAGAAGCAGTTCGTAACTCTCCCAGCGCGCGAGTCCAGAATGCGAGATGAGAAGGCGTTGCGTTCCAAACGTCTGCTCGCCACCAAATGTGTCCTGCGACCGGATTGAAAGAGTCTTTGGGTATCGTCCAAAAAAGCGCTCCACGATAATGCCAATACCATGCCGCGTGTTGGCCTCGTTCGGCGTGATGATTACATCGGCCTCTGTGAACGCGCCCGCAGGCAGCGTCACTTCGGCGGGCGGAGCACTCGCGGTGCGTCGCTTCAACAAGGGCCGGTGCACCTCAAAATCGTGGCACAGCGGCAAACGGGATGCACGCTAAAGCAGACCTGCATTGAAGCATTTCATTTCTCGCGAGGGAAAGGTAGAGTTCGATCCATGACGATCACCCCAGGCCAAATCGCGCGCCGGGCGGATTTCTATTTCCAACTCGCGAGTTTGATCTCGGCAGGCGTGCCCATCATCCAGGCGCTGGAGATGATGGGAAAGTCGTGCCCGAGATCATACGAGAAGCATCTCGACCTTGTGGTGGCCAGCTTGAACCAGGGTGCAACTTTCACCCAGGCGATTGCCGAAACTGGCGGATGGTTGCCGGCTTTCGATCATGCACTTTTTGCCGCGGGCGAACAGAGCGGACGACTCGACGCCACCTTGCGGACGCTCGGGAGCTATTACCAGGAACGGGCCACCCTGTTGCGCAAGCTGCTCTCGGCGGCCGCGTATCCTTTTTTTATTCTGCACATGGCCATTCTGATCTTTCCGACAAATTACCTGACCGGGCTGTTCCTGAATAACGGTCTCAATGCTTTTGTGGTGCAGAAGATCTCGGTGCTGCTGCCCGTTTATGTGGTGATTGCGCTCCTGATCATTGCTTTCCAGGGGAATCGCGGCGAGTTATGGCGGGCCTTGATGGAGCGGGTCACAGGGCTTGTGCCGATCCTTGGGAAAGCGCGTCACGAACTTGCACTCAGTCGATTATCGGCTGCTTTGGAAGCGCTTCTTTCCGCGGGCGTTCCGATCATTCAGGCCTGGCAACTCGCTGCGCAGGCGAGTGCATCCAAGCGGTTGAAAGGTGCAGTGGCGGTGGCAGTCCCACGCATGGAGGCTGGTGTCACCCCGTCGGAAACGCTGCGGCAAAGCTCTGTCTTCCCGGAGATATTTAGCAGTCTCTACTCGACAGGCGAGGTAAGCGGGCAACTGGATTCTACGCTTGAACGACTTCATCGCTATTACGAGGAGCAGGCGAGCCAGAAACTCCAGAACCTCGCCAATTGGACACCCAAGTTATTATTTTTGCTGGTGGCGATAGGAATCGGCTACCAGGTAGTGTCGTTTTACGCAGGATATTTCAATCAGTTGAATCAAATCGCCTTTTAGCCTGTCCCGTCGTTCGATTCGGCTCGTTTCTGCACGAGATTAAATTCCTTGCGGTAAGTCGCCAGCGTTTGGCAGGATAACCACTGCATTCGGGGGTCAGGGACTCGATGTGCCGTTCAATCAACAACTTGGGCGCGCTGGGGAATTCCAGCCATGTAATAAAGTCCACAGAACCTTGCACTTAAATGAGTATGCGTGTTTTTAACCTATCTATGTTCAAAAGGTGCGCGACTTTGCTCGCGTGCTCCCTCCTCGCATCTTCCACCGCAGTCCGCGTGAAGGCGCAGGCTTCTTCCGATCCATTGCCGAATTTCTGGCGAACGGATGGGGTCGTGAACTCCGTTGTGGTGACGAATAACACCGCATATATCGGGGGCGATTTTGGTTACGTGGGGCCCGCGAACGGTGCCGCAGGACTGGTAGATCCCGATTTCGGAGATCCGATTAGCGGCTTTCCAAAACTTAACGGCACCATCCGCGCCATCATTCCAGATGGATCGGGCGGGTGGTTCGTGGGGGGACAGTTTGTGCCGGACGCGAATCCGAACATTAAGAACCTGGTGCACGTGCGGGCGGACAATTCACTGGATCTCTCGTTTAGCCCAAATCCGGACAATACTGTTCGGGCGCTGGCTTTGATGCCGGGTTCCCTGGTGGTGGGTGGCGAATTCTTCCAGATTGCAACCAACCAACAATCCTCTTACCTGGCCTTTCTGAATCCGGTAACGGGCGGAACGAACGGCGTGCGGATGCGGGCAAACAATCAGGTAAACGCCCTCGCGGTGGATGGCGATACGCTCTATGTCGGCGGAGCGTTCAGCGCAATTCCTTACTTTAAGAATAATCAGCCAACTCAGGAACTGCGGCAGCGCCTGGCGGCGATCAAGCCTTCCACCGGTGAAGTGCTAGCGTGGAATCCGACCTGTACCGGTGGCTTTGAAGGGGTAAAAGCACTCGTTGTAACCGCCACCACCGTTTATGCAGGAGGTGACTTTACGTCATGCGGCGGCAAACCACGCTCTGCGCTTGCCTCAATGAACAAAACCGACGGTGCGGCTAACACCTGGAACCCTAACGCGCTCTACCCGAGTGGTACGCCGGTTGTGAACGCCATTGCGGTTGTCGGAACCGTGCTGTACGCAGGCGGTGATTTCACCACCATCGGCACGCAAACCCGGCTCCGACTGGCGGCCTTGCAGGCTACCGGGAACTTTGCAACAGCCATCGCGACGTGGCGCGCTGACGCGAACGACGTTGTACAGTTTATCGTCCCGGCTGGCACCGATCTCCTGGTGGGAGGCAAGTTCAACTTTATTGGTGGCACAATTGACGTTACCAATCCGAATCAACCCATTTACACTGGGAGCACCGCTCGGCGTGGATTCGCACGCCTCGCCCAGTCTAACGCAGCCGTGAGTGATTGGGGTCCTCAAGTATCACTGCTCAAACCATCCCCCTTCGGTAATGCAGGCAATGCCACCAGCTATGCGATTGGGGTGACCCCAGGCGTTCTTCTGCTGGGGGGCGATTTCGTTAGTATCGGCGGGGTAAATCGTGGTCGCATCGCAGCCATCGATTTGACTACCGGTCAGGCTACGCCCTGGGATCCTCAGGCGGATTTAACGGTGCGCGCTCTCGCTTTGGCGGGCAACGGCCTCTATGTCGCAGGCAGCTTCACTAATATTGGCGGTGCATCTCACCCGCGCATCGCTCGAATCCGTTATGACAACGGCCAGGCCGATCCTTGGGATGCTAAATTTCTGCAAGGCCAGTATGTGTCGACTATTGCGGTTGGATCGAGCAGCGTGATCGTTGGGGGACAGTTCCAAAAGATTGGCGGCGCGGATCGGAGTTCGATTGCGGAGTTGGACCCAACCACCGGCAATGCCACCGATTGGAATCCGCAACCGAGCGGACAGATCAATACATTGCTGTTCACTAAAGGTAACGTCTATGTGGGCGGAAACTTTTTCGGTATCGCCGGAGGGAACCAGCAATACCTGGCGCTGCTTACACTCAAAACCGACCCCAATCAGATGCTCGTCAAGACATTCAGTCCGGCTCCCGATGGCCAAGTCCGAACCCTCGCTCTGAGCTCTGACAACCGGCTGTTTGTCGGCGGCGATTTTTCGAAAATTGCAGGGCAGGATCGTAAGGGTGTTGCCGCGCTCGACCCGGCCACCGGCCAGGACACCACGTCCCTTGACACCGGCTTGACCGGCCAGGGGCAAATCCAGGCGCGCGCACTCGTTCCCGTCGGTTCACAGATCTACATCGGGGGGCAATTTCGCGGCGCTGGCGGCGAGAACCGTGGTCGTATCGCGTCGGTGCACAATCTGTTCGGCGTCTCTTCGGGATGGGATCCCGGTGCCGATACCGCTGTTAACGCGATAGCCCGGAACGACAACATCATCGTTATCGGTGGCGAATTTACCCGCCTGGGATTGCGTGGTGCGAATCCGAATCCCAATATCGAGGGGCAATCTGTTCCATATCTCGCCGCTTTCGATGCCCGGCCGGCTGTTCATAACCTCCGTAAGAATAACGTAGGTCACTGGGTGTTCGACGTAGCGGATGGTGATGGTCTCGGCAGCAATGTTGACATTCAAACGAACGATAAACTGGGCGCTGGAACATGGCAGACTTTGACCTCGCTTCCGGTGCAAGGCATTCAGGACCCTTATGAGGATACGACCAGCCCCGCGACAAAAACACGATTCTATCGACTATTACGGCAGCCTTAATGGGCGGCACCCTTAAATGGGTTGCGAATGAAAGTGAAAGCAGGCCCGGCCATTGGTCCGGGCCTCCTTTGCTTTTTAGGCGGATCTACGTATCCTCAAACAGCAATGAAAACGTTTTGCCTGGAAGATTTGAACGATTGCGATCTGGTTCCCTGTAAGCATTGCCAAGAGCTGTTCCATCCTCTTTCTCTGAATGAGCATCTCAGCTGCGAAAACTGCGACTGTCACGGCGAGGAACGGATGAGCGATAAGTAGCTATGCCCGCTTGATGGATTTGTTTAGACTAAGCGCGGAAACTACGGATTACGATCCGCTTTCGACGGCGATGACAGCCGCGGTCGGAAATTGCAGGTGCGGACTGGTCTTGCCTTGGTTCTCGGATGGGAGTGCGAATAAGATCTGGCTGAAACTTCCACAGAACGGGGTCGTCATCGAAACTGCGCCCGAGAACTGCGAAAATGCCTGTCCAGTCTTGTATCTAACCAGCGCCCCGATCTCTTCTAAAAGCTTGCCAGTAATCAGCGCCTCAAAATGAGCGACCCTTTGAGAAAATTGTTCCGCATGTTCGCCCTGCTGCTTGCCCTGGCCGGAGTGGCCGCGTGGCTCGTGACCGGCGCGAATCGGGGCTGGACGAAAAATCGCGTCGAAAAGAGAACGGTTGACGAAGTGACCGGAATTGAGGGAATTACCTACGAAGACCGGTTTGTGCCAGGTGTCGACATTTTGGCGGGGACCATGATCGGCGCAGGGGTGCTGGCCGGGGTTTCATTGCTATTTCGAAAGAGGGAAAAAATATGAACAGAATTGCTCAAGCCACGGTTGTCGCAAGTGCTCTTGCTCTTAGCGCCTTCGCGGAACCGCAAACCTTCGACTTCAAAGACCCAAAGGGTGTGAACAACGTGGTCTTCAAGACCGACGCTGTTCTCGAATCGATTAACGGCGCAGCCAGTGGAGTAACGGGAACAGTCACATTCGATTCAGCGAATCCGGGGGCGACTAAAGGCAAAATCGTCGTCGCCGCAAATTCACTGACCGTTCCGAACAAAATGATGAACGAACATTTGTTCGGCCCGATGTGGCTTGATGTGAAGACCTATCCCGAGATCACGTTCGAGGTGAAGCAACTGAAGAACATAAAAACGAGTGGTGACACCACAACTGCCGATGCGACCGGCACCTTTACACTGCACGGTGTGAGCAAGGAGTTAACCGTTCCGGTAAAGCTCACGTATTTGCCGGGCAAGCTCGGCCAACGTGTGCCCAACATGAAGGGCGATCTGTTGGTGATTCGGACCAACTTCGAATTGAAGCGGAATGATTTCAAAATCAATCCCGGCAGCGGGAACGACAAAGTGTCCGATGAAATCAATCTGAGCCTGAGCATCGCTGGCGCTTGCCTGAAGTAGATCCGAGTTTCATGCTCGAAGGTCCGCCTGGGGTAGGACAGGCGCCTCGCCTTTCCCAGCGGGCACCCCGCCCGCTGAATTGTGGCGAGCGAATGTTCACCGCTTGAGGAACACCCGATTCATGAGGAAAGAACGCCCGCTGAACGCGGGCGCGCCGGGCGGGGACGGGCGAGGCGGCTGTCCTACCCATGATGAAGCTGAACGCGGGACACAAGGGCGGTGACAACGGTTAAATGTATGGTCGGGAGCTGATGCGAGTATTGCTGGTTAAGATGTCCTCGTTGGGCGATGTGGTGCATACGCTCGCGCCCGTCACGGACGCGAAGCGGCAGGACCCGGCTTTGGAATTCGATTGGGTGGTCGAGGAAGCGTATGAATCGATTCCGCGCTGGCATCCAGCAGTGCGCCGAGTGATTCCGGTTGCGCTCCGGCGATGGCGGCGTTCGCCCTGGTCCATGATTCGCGATAATGAATGGTTTCGATTCCGCGCTGATCTGCGCAAAGAGGAATATGACCTGATACTTGACGCGCAAGGCTTGATGAAAAGCGGATGGATCGGAACGCAGGCGCGCGGGCCCTTGGTCGGGCGCAGTCGAAATTCAGCCCGAGAACCTCTCGCCGCCGCGTTCTACAGTCGGCGTTGCGAAGTGGACCTCAACCTCACCGAAGTGGAACAAATTCGCCAACTCTTCGCCCTCGCGCTCGGTTATACGCGCCCGAACACTCCGGCTGAATTCGGTATTGATCGCTCTCGGATCGGTCACCCAAAGTTTGGGGGTGATGCCGCGGTGTTGGTACACGGTGCTGCGTGGCGCAACAAACTTTGGCCGGTGGAAAACTGGAAAGCTCTCGCCAAGCACTTGGCCGGACGACAACTCAAAGTAATTCTGCCGTGGGGTAACGACGAAGAAAAATGTCGCGCCGAACAGATCGCTGCTCACTGCGGAGGGGAAGTTCTGCAGAAGCTCGGAATTTCCGAACTCGCGGCTGTGCTCGCTCACGCGCGATTGGTGGTGGGGCTTGATACTGGTCTCACTCACATTTCCATCGCGCTGGCATCTCCGACGATCACTTTGTATGGGCCTTCGGTGCCTGTGTACGATCAAGTCGCGGGTGCGAAGATCATTCACTTGAGCAGCACCGATTCTCGTGCAGTGGACACGAACCGCCCGAACACAGTTCCCCTCCCGGCGGTCCTCGAAGCCGTGGAGCGCCTAGTGAACTGAAAGCTCCTGCTTGATTCCGAATTTATCCACTCGCTTGCGCAGGGTCGCCCGCGTTATCCCCAGAAGTTTTGCGGCCTGAACCTGATTTCCCTTCGTTTCGGCGAGGGCATTGATAATCAGTTCCCGTTCCACGGCGGGAATGATTTTCAGAGATGATTGAGTGCGCGCCCAGGAGAACAATGTCCGCGCAAGCGTGGTCAGGTCCGTCTCAGCCGCTAAGATAGGTGTGGCAATGATGGCCGTTGGAGTCGTTGTCGTCTCGGCACTTTGCACCGGACGTGGCAATTGCTGGAGGATTGCGGGAGGCAAATCAATCGGCAGGATGACTTCGCCTTTGGTTACCACGATCGCGCGTTGAACCACGTTTTCCAGTTCGCGCACGTTTCCGGGCCAGTTGTACTGCTCCAGGAATTGCATCGCCTCCGCCGAAATTGATTTTGGGGCTTGTTTCGCCTGCGCGAACTTTTTCAGGAAATAATTCACCAACAAACGAACGTCGCTTTTGCGCTCACGTAGTGCCGGCATCTCGATTCGCACCACGTTCAACCGATAGAACAAATCTTCGCGGAATTCTTTATTCGCGACCGCTTTTTCCAACGGCTTGTTCGTCGCGGCGATGATCCGCACGTCGACCTTCACGGTCTGGTTGCCACCCACGCGCTCGAACGTTCCGTTTTGCAGGACGCGCAAAATCTTCGTTTGCGTGGGTAGACTCATGTCGCCGATTTCATCGAGGAAAACGGTTCCGCCATTGCATTGCTCGAACTTTCCAATGCGTTGTGTGGTTGCGCCGGTGAACGCACTTTTCTCGTGGCCGAATAATTCGCTCTCAAGAAGATTCTCCGGAATTGCTGCGCAGTTAATTGCGAGAAATGGTTGCTGGCTTCTTTTGCTGTGATGATAAATCGCGCGGGCGACCAACTCTTTGCCCGTCCCGCTCTCGCCCGTGATTAATGCGGTCGCATCGGACGCGGCGAGTTGGCCGATCATTTTAAAAACTCGTTGCATCGGCTCGCTTCGGCCGATCACACCCGATTCGTAATCTTCTGACTCGAGTAACGGCTCGTAGGAGACAACCTTCTTCATGTCCCGTGCGGCTTTGAGCGCGGTGAAGATGATCTCCTTCAATCTAGGAACATCGAAGGGCTTGAGCAGGTAATCATAAGCGCCCAGCTTCATTGCTTCGATCGCGGTCTGGGTCGTGCCGTAAGCGGTCATCATGATGACGGGAAGTTTCGTATCAAGCTGGCGAATGCGGCGCAGTGTTTCGAGGCCGTTCATCCCACCCATGCGCACGTCCATCACCACGAGATCCGGTTTGACGCGCGGAATGGACTCCAACGCCTCTTCGCCACTGCTCGCGGTATTCAGCTCAATTTCGGGTGAGTCGAAAATGCGGCGGAAGGAATATTGCACATCCGCCTCGTCGTCGACCAACAACAGCTTCTCCATAACCGGCCTTCAGTTACCGCCTCAAAGGCGAGGGTGCAAGGCGATGTTTGGCTTATAAGAATGAGCAAGATTCAGCTTCTCAATGCGGATTGGTCATTTTACTCTTCGCCGTCGGCAAGACAGCTCGTGAGGATCCTGGTCATCGTCAACCTGTTTCCGCCCCTGCACGCGGGGACGTTCGATTTTCGCTGCGAAGCGGTTTGCGGTCTCCTTCAGAGACGCGGGCACGAGATTCATGTGCTCACTTCCAAGTATGGGCTCACGAACGAACAGCGCGATCCGGATGTCGAAAGACGGTTGATTCTGAATGGAGCGTTTGATCAACCGATGGTGACTGCGTTCGGCGAGTTAAAGGAGATCGAGGAGCACAACAATGCTGTGGTGCGCGAGGTAATCACTAATTATCAGCCCGATCTGATTTATGTCTGGAGTCTGCAAGGTCTCTCCAAATCGATCATTTTCACGCTTCGGAATACCAAAGTGCCGACGGTTTACGAAATCTCGGATGATTGGCTCATCAACGGCTTGCGTGCCGATCCCTGGCTGGCCTGGTGGAATCGGGACAAAGCACCGGTGCTAAGCGGCCTCTGGAGGAAGGTCCTGGAGATTTCGGGCAAACGCGACGGCATCAATTCATCCGCACCCACACGCATGATGAAGGGTTACGAACGTGTCCCCGAGCTTTACGCAGAAGGCTCTTCACCACTCACGGTGCAACCAGGCTCGATCGGCGCCTTCCATTTTGATCGTCTTTATTTTTGCAGTCAGGCGCTCAAGGCCGAAGCGGAGAATGCCGGATTTCGTGTCGCTCATGCAGACGTTATTTACCCGGGAATCGCGACCGATAAGTTCTGGACTGAGGCTAAACCGCCCAGCTTCGTCCCGAAGAGATATCTCATCGTGAGCAAACTAACGGCGCAGAGCGGAGTGATGACTGCTTTGCAGGCGCTCAAAGCCGCGCGGGAAAACAAGATCGACGCCACGCTCAGCATTTACGGACGTGGCGAATCGGAACAGATGGCGCAACTGCGGTCGTACGTAATTCAACACCAGTTACCGGTTGAATTCCTGACCGTTTCAAACCAGCAAAAAGATCTCGCGCAGGTTTACCGCCAGCACGATGGCTACATTTACAGCGCGGAATGGGATGAACCATTCGCATTGACTCCGCTCGAAGCGATGGCGGCAGGTTTGCCTGTTATTGCGGCGCGGTCGGGCGGCGTGCGTGAATTATTACGCTCCGGCGAAAACGGCTGGGTCTACACTCCGGGTGATCCGATCGAGTTGGCGTCGCGAATGCAGGAAGTGCAGATGCAACCGGCGTTGCGCGCGCAAATTCTCGAATCCGCACAAACTGAGGTGATGACGCGCTACAGTGAAAGTTCCATGCTCGACCAAATTGAAACCTATCTCCAAACCACCCTGGAGGTTTGGCAGAACAACTGAGCCGTAACTATTCTTTTTAACCACGAATGGACACTAATAAACACGAATGAACCCGGCATCGTTTCGGAACGCGCGCGATCCCGCATGCGGGACCAGTCACAGTTTGTTGAACGGGAAGGAATCGAAACGCGCTCCTCACGAGATAATTAGTGTTCATTCGTCTCCATTCGTGGTTTCTCTACTACATCGTTTCGGATAAACCGGCGCAAAGAGCTAAAGGAAATGAATCAAACCACTCGTTATCTTGAATCCATCTCCGACTACGCGAATGTCGAAATCGCCGCGCTGGTGAACTACATCGTTATCGACGCTGTGAAAGCGGGCGCGAGCGACATTCATATCGAGCCTTGGGAGAGCACGCTGGTGGTTCGCATTCGTCTGATTGGCGTTCTGACCGAGTTAGTTCATCTCCCGCTCGAGCTGATGGAAAAGCTTTCCGGGCGCCTGAAGGTGATGGCCAATCTGATCAGCTACCAAACGGATCTTCCGCAGGAAGGCCACGCGCCTGCTTCACCCGATATTGGCGGAGTTGAATTGCGCATCTCTGTTTTCCCCACGGTGCGCGGGGAGAAAATTGTCATTCGTATTTTCGATCCGAGCAACCGCACGTTCGATTTGGCCGGGCTCGGCTTCGACGACGAAACGCTCAAAGTATTTACCAACCTGATCTCACGCCCGAACGGTTTAATTTTGCTGACCGGTCCAACCGGTTCCGGAAAAACCACCGCCATTTACGCCGCGCTTTACCAACTCGTGAAGAAGCACGGCCCGACCATCAGCATCAGCACCGTCGAAGATCCGGTCGAATTCCACCTGCCGATGGTGAGCCAGGCTCAGGTCAATCGCGCGAAAGAATTCACCTATCCGGTCGCGTTGCGGTCGCTCATGCGTCAGGACCCACAAGTGATCATGATCGGTGAGATTCGCGACAGCGAGACTGCTGCCATTGCGGTGCAGGCGGGCCTCACGGGCCACCTCGTGATCAGCACGATTCACAGCGGCAGCACCGCGGGAGTGTTCGCGCGACTGATCAATATGGAAATCGAGCCATTCCTTCTCGCCTCCAGCATCACCGGCGTGCTTGGCCTCCGCCTCACGCGCAAGAACTGCCAATACTGCTCAGTCCCGTACGAGCCCGAACCCTCTGCATTGCGACTCTTGAGTCGCGAACAAATCGAAGCCGCGCAATTCCGCAAAGGTACCGGGTGCGATCATTGCATGACTACCGGCTTTCAGGGACGCAATGCGTTGGCTGAAATGCTTCTTGTCGACGAAGTCATCCGCGACTCCATTCTCCAAAAACTTCCCACCCGACAACTCCAGGAAATTGCCGTCCGACAGGGAATGCACACGCTCTGGCAAATTGGTCTCGACCGTGTCATTCGCGGCGAAACCACCCTCGAAGAGATCACGCGCGTTGTCGCTTCCGATCAGATATAAGAGGAAAGGCGGTCCCTTTCAGAACCGCCTTTTGGCAAAAGGATGATTGGTTTGGACTAGCGCACCGGAGCTTCCACACCCCCAGTAAGCTCCTCGGCGTGGATGTGCACTGTTTTGTAGCCGCCGATTGTCTTGAAATAGAGCAATAGGCCAAGGTAGATCAAAGCCATTGTGGCTGGAATGGCCGAGTCAGCCTTCAGCGTCCGGCGATCGCCGTTGATACTCGCTTCATGCACGCTCTTTTCTTCCGGCGGAAGCTTTTGGACGGCCTGGGGATCGTTCGGGTCCAGTTTGGCGCCGATATCGCCGAGTTTTTTGCCATCCAGGCCGTGAACTTCGCCGAAGAAAAGGAATTTGCTCGGAGTGGCGGCTTTATATTTGTCGTAGGTCGCGGCGTTCGCTTCTTTGAGAGATTCACCCGCAAAACGGTCCTTCGCATAGCCGAGACCGGGACCGCCCAACAGACCTGCTGACATCATTCCGATGCCTCCCATAATACTGATCGCAACCGCGCCAGTTCGCGGGAAACGATCGCTGGCTACGGCAAGCATCGTCGGCCAGAAGAAAGTTTTGCCAACCGCGTAAACGGCCAGTGCCACCATCGCACCTGCGAAGGTTTGGATGCCGCTGACCAGGTTCAAGCCAATGCAGGCGAGAACTGCGCAGACCAGCAAGATGCCAATCGGCGAGAGGCCAATTCTTTTCTCAATGAAATGGGCAGTGAAACGCAGTGAGAACATCAACAGCGAGGTGAAGACAAACAGGATTTTGCCCTGACCGGAGTTGAGAATGTTGCCGGTGATGTTCTGAATCCACCCGTCCGTGCCGAGTTCCACGGCGCCGATGAGCATGTGTGTGCAGAAAAGAACGAACAGTAAAATGGCACCGAAGGAAAAGCGGGTGATCACACCGATTCCGATCAGGAGCGCGCCAGCGATTCCGTAGGCCAGTCCATCGGACATTGAAAGTGCGCCTTTGAAGAACAAGGCCAAAAGAAAACAGACCACCAGGCCGCCGAGAATACCGACGTCCTTGAGCATTTCGCCGAGACTGAGACCTTTCTCGGACGCTTCAGATTTGGGAAAGTGCTGCCCGAGAAACATCAATCCATAGCCGACGGTCGGAAGGAGGAAGAGTGCGAGCTGCATTTTCCAACTGAGCTGCATCTGATCGTCGAGCACCCAACCCATCGCGCCGCCGATGACGAGGCCAGCCGGCCAGCTCGCATGCAGAATGTTGAGGTAATGCGTGCGGTTATGCGGGAAAAGAGTTGCGACCAGCGGGTTGGCGACGGCTTCGAGTGTTCCGTTCGCCACCGCGAAAATGAAGGTGCCCCAGTAAAGATAATTGTAGGCGGTGTCCTTCGGCTGGCCCGCGCTCGCCGCGAAAGTGACGAAGGCCGATAGAGCGTGGAACGCGAAGGCGGCGATGACCAATTTGCCATAGCCGATCTTGTCCGCGATGACTCCGCCGATGATGATGCCGAAGCAGAAGCCGGTGAAGCCCGCACCCGTGATCGCGCCGAGTTCCGTCGCGGTAAAACCGAATTCGCGTCCCCAGTTATCGAGAATGCCACCGCGAATGGCGAAGCCAACGCCCGCGGCGAGAATGGCCATGAAGCCTGCCCAGAGCAGGCGTTTTGCATTGGGGGCAATGCCGTTGTCGTTCATACGTTTAGAGTTAGCAGTTAATTGAGTTTTGGATTCCAGCGATAATTCGCCACGTTACACTGCGATGGTGCGCAGCGAGCATTGTCGAAATGTTGGCAATGCGAAGATAACAGCGTTTCGACCGTGAAGTGTCAAGCCTTTGCAGGACTTCCGGAGAGCGGTTGTTTGACACAGATTTCCCGAATTGGCACCAGTTAAGGATGGATGGAAGCGTTGCCGTACTTTTGCCCACAGGAAAGCTGTTCGACCTGGTTTATAGCGAGGCGATTACCCCGACTGCGACCGAATTGAAGAAGAATATAAATCGTCTGGATATTCTATTTATCGAGGAGCGAGTCAGAGTTGCATTGATTGAGGGACTAAAAAATGCCGAATTGGTGATCGCTGATCTGACGGGAAAAAATCCGAACGTCATGTACGGTGTCGGCGTCGCAGATGCACTCGGCAAAAAGGTTCTGTTCCTGGTTCAGCACCTCGATGATTTTCCATTTGCGAACGAAGTCCCTTCAGTGATCGTTTACGCCGGTGATCGTCAGTTTCTTAAGGGAGAGTTGGCGGCCTATTTCAAAGAGGAAAGAAAAAGTCCAGAATCAACCGTTCGCGATGCGGGTGAGAAATTCCACCAGCTTTTTGGCGATATTCTGGCAAGGCGTGGCTATGTGCATCGCGGCGAGGTTGAGATGGAAAACGCAACGACGTTCGTTTTGCTGAACCAGGATATGGATCTCGCGCTCGTCCAGGAATTGGCGCGAAAAGCACGGGAGTTGGGAATGCGGTTGAAACTAATGTGACTTCCTCCCCGGACCTCTTACTCGTAATCCTGATCTATAATCCTAATCTATTCGTTACAGAAACAGATCAAGAGTAGGATCAGGATTATGATTAGGAATGGGATTGGAAAGCCCTGCCGAAATGCCGCATCAATTCCGCAGCGGAATACTGGCCAGGGGCGCCCGCACTATCCAGGAAGCCATAGGTAAAACACGAGCCCTCGCGGGGGAAAGTGAGCCGAGTTTCGCGACCAAGCGCGCCCATTCCGATCAAGCAAATAGGCAAACTCCACTTCTCGCTCAACAGCGATCGTAAGCTCGCGAGATCTCCGGGCGTATTTACGGTCGCAGCAATCTTGCCGATACAACCGCGGTCATGCGCGTGCTGCAACATTTGACGCATCGTCTCGATTGACGGTGTCTTTTCGAAATCATGATGGGATAGTACACAGAGCTTCTTCAACTCGGCTGAGAGTCGGGCCGCGAACTCGGCCAGGTCGCTGTTGAGTTCCACGTCAATTCCTGCCAGCCGTCGCACTGCTTGTTCCAATAGCGGCCAGCGATCGGAATCCAAACCGGTCCACTTGCCACCTTCTTTGGCCAGACGAATGGTCGCGAAGACAGGCGTTTCGTAGTCCTGAATCTGTTCTCCGATGGCGATCCAGTCTGAAAATCCGGGATACCCGTCAACGCGCAACTCGACGAGGTCGCAAGGTAATTTGCGGGGATTGCCGCGCCATTCGGTCAGGAACTGTTCGGTTATAATGGTGCCGACCACTTGTGGCACTTTCCCGATTTCCAAACTTTGAATGAGCGGACTCACGCCCGGGCGGACTGGCTGACGACTCGGACTGGAGGAGCTTTCGGCGGACGATGGGCTGCTTCGATTAAATCCCAGAACTTCGGGTTTTCTTGCAGTGCTTCGTCTTCCCTTAAAGGAAGATTTGAGCGGTAAAGAAAATCTTTTAGCGTATTCCTGTTGAGAATGCGGTAGACCAATACGCCCAGATCGTGGCGTTCAAAATAAACCCGGTAATCACCCAGACGGAAGCGATGCAGTTGGCGTCCACCACGTTGCAGATGGCCATATTTTTCGAGGTCCGATTTCAAGACCTCATGTGGCAATCCTCTGAATTCACCCAAAATATAGAGCTGAAGCTCCTTGGGCATTTTCGAGAGTTCCGCCGCACTGGTCGGATTAAAAATAATCTGAAATGGACGCATCCAGCCTCAGAATAAGGGAAAACCTGAGCGGGGAAAGAACTTTCTTCAGTTCCGCGCTGAATTTGCGAAGCTCGTTGGGTAGCTTCCGGTTACCGGATACCTGGTTGCTCGACATCCTCTTCGCGCAACCAGCGAACAAGCAGGTCGATGCTTTTCGAGTCGAGGCGACCGCCTTCACGATACGCCGGCATCCGATCGTTGCGCTTTCCGTAGAACCGTTCATGCGACGGATTTCCGATAAACTCGGTGAGCCACTCGTGCGAACCCCAACCGGTGAGATCCGGCGCGGTGGCGTCTTCATTCTTCTTTCTGAACTGGTGGCATTCACTGCAACGGAATGTATTCGAATCGAACAACGTTCGGCCCTCTTCGATCAGCGCCATTTCTTTTGTGTCGTCTTCAGCGTGCTGAGGAAGTTGTGCCTCGGCAGAAACAGCCGCGATGACCTTGGCGAGGCTGGGTTTCTGATCCGCCGGAAGTTCGGCAATCGTTCGCTTTACAAAGCGGACCATTTTGCCGTCCTTAAATTTGCTGCCGCCAAAACAGTTGGATGAGGCGATGTATTGCGGGTCGAGAAGCTTGGCCAGCCACTCACGGGAACCGAAACCCTTGAGATCGGCGGCGGTTTGGGGTTCTGAGATTTTTAAACCGGCGCCGTTGTGGCTGTCGTACCGATGGCAACTCGCACAATGATGGGCGAAAAGGCGGGGGCCCTGGGTCACCGGATCATCCTGAAGCAGCGCCAGAGCGCCTTCCCGGGGAATTCCCCGTTGCGCCAGGAAGTGGATCCGCTCGGCATTTTTGCCTGCTTCGCGCACGGCTGCCTGGTAGGAGGGATCGTTCTTGTCCTGGCGTTTTGCAAGAAAGGTGAGAAGGCCAGCACCGAACAGCATAATAACGCAGAAACCGATGTTGAAGCCATGACCCAATTGCCACCGCCCGAGAATAGGCATGAGAAAGAGCACGAACAGGAGCAGGGAAGGGATGATAATCGCCCCGATGATTTCGGTTTGACCGGGGAAGTATTTCAGAAACTGAAAAAGAAAAAGGAAGTACCACTCCGGACGAGCGGCGGAAAAAGCTTCCGATGGATTCGCCGGTGCGCCGAGTTCAACCCCGAGCGGAGCTGAGGGATCTTTGATGCGCGGAAGCCAGATCAGGAAAAGAACCGTCGCGAGGACCGCGAGGCAGGCGACGGCGTCTTTGAGCACCTGGTCCGGCCAGAAAGCAGCGTCCGGACGGCGAAGCGGCTGTCGCGGTGTGATGCCGTGTTTTCGGAAAAGGTAAATGTGCAGAACGAGCAGAGCGATGACCGACCCGGGGAGGACCCCGGCATGAAGGGCGAAAAAGCGCGTGAGCGTGTGATGGCCGTAGTCCGAGCCGCCAATAATTACTTTTTGGAGGTACGGGCCAATGACCGGGGTGATTCCCGCGAGGTTCGTGCTGACTTTGGTGGCCCAATAGCCCTTCTGGTCCCAGGGGAGAAGATAACCGGTGAGCGACAGCCCCAACACGAGGAGTAACAGCGCCACACCGAACCAGAAGTTGAGTTCGCGTGGAGCTTTGTACGCTCCATCGATCAGCACCTGCATCAAGTGCAACACCAGCAGGACTGTCATAACCTGCGCGGTAAAATGATGCAGACCGCGCAAAAGCCAGCCGCCGGTCATTTGGAATTGGATATAGAAAACGCTTTCCCACGCGGTTTGCGAGCTGGGGCTATACGCCATCCAGAGGAAAATGCCGGTAATGAACTGGATCGTAAGCGCGAAGGTGAGGGTGCTGCCCCAGACGTAACGCCACCGCGCGCCTCCGGGAACATTTTCGTAGAGCGCTTCGTGAACGATTTTTTTGACGCCGGTGCGGCTGTCGAGCCATTCGATGAGGGCCTTCATGCGACGGGAATTTTCTCGGCGTGGCCAGTCTGGAAATTCTGGAATTTCACCCAGACTTCTTTTTCGTTGCGAATCTCCACCTCGAGCCCATCCAGGCCGCGCGGCGCAGGACTTTTGCGGTCAGCAATTTTTCCATCCAGCCCGAAGCTGCTATTGTGGCATGGGCAGAAATAATCCTTTTTGTCCTGGCGAAAATCAACGAAGCACCCCGCGTGCGGACAGACAACGTTCAGCGCTTCCACCTGTTTATCCCCCGTCCGCCGCAGGTAAACCGCGCCCACGGGAGCGTTTGGGAATTTGTTCCACGCATCGACCCGGCTGGCCAGAATCGCGAATTTTTGCGGTGCGCCATTCTGGGGCAGGGAATCGAGCGACGTGACGAAAACTTTTTCCCCGGTCGAAGCTTTCCGGCGAAGAGGATCGAGCAGGACCGCCAGGCCGGCGCCCGCAGGAATGACGACGATTGCGGTGCCAATCCCGGCCGCGGCTGCTTTTTTCAGAAAATCGCGGCGCGGTTCGGGACTGCCGCGGTCGGGGGACCGACCGCGGTCCGGTTGCGGGTCAGATGGTGGTGAATCACTCACAGTAAATTCGATGTTTTCCGCGTCCGCTCAGTTCCGTTCAACCTTTTCGCGTCACCGTCACTTGCGGCGGATGCGCGTAAGCGTGCCACAAAGCGTCGAGTTGTGCCTTATCCGGTTTGCCGTCTTCGACGATGAAGCGATAGCGCGCCACGTACGGTTTACCCGGCTCAATCGCCCAATCTCCCGCCTGACTCGGAGCGAAACAGAAAAACGGTTCTTTGGGGTGCAGTCGCATCGGTTGTGGGGCGCGGAAGTTGTCCGGATGGGAAAGAATCGCGATGCCGGCGATCGCGCCATCGACTTCACCACTGATATGGCACCAATCGGCGCGCGTCTCGTTTCCTTTCACGCGATCGGTTTCTCCATTGGCCGTAAGAAAATGGCACTTGTCCTCGCCATTCCAGTTCCAGTTGCCGCGGAAACCAAGACCACCATAAAGATACTTCGGGAGGATCAACGCATCCGCTGTCGCGCACGTTTGCGTCGAGACTAGATCGAAAACGAAATAATCGGCGTTCGGGATGTTGAAGGCGGTGATTTTCCAGCTTTCATTCAAAGCGATTCTCGGATTGCCCGCGCTGAGATCGACGAAACGGTGTTGGGCGGTAAAGCCGGCTTCAACCGGGCCCGACCAGGTTTCCCCAAATCGCACGAATTCCACTTTTCCAGTGCCATCACCCATGTTCCAGAAATCGGGGTGGCGATCCTGGAAAACCGTTTTGGTCCAGGGCGCCCAGATGCCGTGATGGTGAAGATGGTTTGGCGGATAGTCGTCAGTCAAAAGTTTACCGCTCGGGCTGAGGATTGGGTGAAGGTAGCCGCCGCGCTTGAAGATCGGCTTGATGTCCGCCCGAGGTAATTGGGTTTCCTTTCCCTGGTAAGTCAGGAGATGTTTGCCGCCAACTGAAAGGGTCACGTGGCCACCTTCCAGCTGCGCACTGGCTGCCGTATTTTCAAGCCCGGACTGGACGCTGAAGGTCCTCGATTCCGCGGGACGAAAGTCCTCAAGGACAAAGCTAATCGTATTGGAGGAGTCCTTTTGAAAGCGAAGCTCGGCTCCCTGCCCTTTGAGTATGCCTGAATTCGGAAAATCTTCAGGGACCGTAGCGGTGGCGATGGCGGCTGTTCGGACCCCGGTATCCGGAGCGGTCACGCGCACCTCAAACTCAGCGGCTGCAGCAGGCAGAACACACCGCAGCAACAGTGGAACAACGAAGATTGCGCGCATCCGGTGTTTATCGCCAAAACGAAAAGAGTCCGTCAAACCCGAATAAACTGGAATCGCCGCCGCATCGCCTCATTCAGCCGGGCGACACTCCTATCGAATCATTATGCAATACTTTGCCCCGGGGCGGGAGGTCGGTATCTTCCCAGGCACAAGCAGAGGAACCTGCTAAAGGGTCTGCCGGAGGCAGCCCGTCCGCTCGAATGCTTAATTCTGAAGTGCTCGGCCTTGCGCCCGCAATCTCCTGACGTGACCAAAGCCAACCAGCTTTCGCTGTTGCTCATCCCAGAGCCGCAGGGTGAATGATTTGAAACTCTTGAACAAGGTGATTGGCTTTACCGAGCGAAAGAGCGGATGCGAATTGTGGCACCGCTCCAGGTTATAGTTCGGAATGCGGGAACTGAGGTGATGGATATGATGAAAGCCAATATTTCCAGAGAACCACTGTAATACTTTCGGCAGTTTATAGTAGGAGCTCCCTTGCAGCGCAGCGGTGGTGTGATCCCAGTTTTCTCCGCGTTCCCAGTAAACTTCCTCGAACTGGTGCTGGACATAAAAAAGCCATACTCCCGCTGTGCCCGCAAGCGCGACGGCGCCCAATTGAACGAGCAGGTAAGGCATCAGTCCAAAAATCATGCTCATAATCGCAGCCATGCCGACAATAGCGAGGTTCATCCAGGAGACAGAATGACGCTCACGCAAATTTGCGCTTCGCTTCGGGAAACGTTGCATGACGACAAACAGGAAAATCGGAGCGAGGACGAAAAGTACAAATGGGTTGCGCGCGAGCCGGTAAGAAAAGCGTTTCCAGCGCGAGGCTTGCAAATATTCCTGCACCGTCATGGTCCACACATCGCCAATGCCGCGCCGGTCCAAATGTCCGGAGCTGGCGTGATGGATGGAATGTTCCCAACGCCAATGATAGTACGGAGTAAAAGTCAACATCCCGGTAAGAAAACCCCAGAAATCGTTCGCTCCTCTCGATTTGAAGAATGATCCGTGTCCGCAATCATGAAAAATGATGAAGATGCGGACCATAAATGCGCCTTGCAGCAGCACCAACGGCACAGTTAGCCAATAAGAGTGCTGTAGGCTCCAGTAAATCAGACACCAGAGAAGAGTGTACGGTCCGAGCGTGTTAACAATTTGCCATACCGCGCGCCCGGTCGAAGGTTTTTGCCATTGGAGGACCACCTCTTTCCAACTCGGCGTTGGGCCGCTTTCGCTCAGATCATTCATGTTCAACAATCAAACCCTTGGGCACTCGATTTCGCGCGTGAAAGTGCATCGGTTCACTCTTTGGTGCAATTAAATTCCCGTTCGGAGCCGCTCCGCGAAATGGTGCCCCGGTCCGGACTCGAACCGGAAACCAATTGATTAAGAGTCAACTGCTCTACCAATTGAGCTACCGAGGCAACCAAAGAGCGGTATCATACTGCGCGCCGAAGGTTTTTCAAGCGCGAGGAGAATTTTCATGGAAGCTTGCGCCAGACGGTGTTGCCCAGAATGATTTCAAGGAGCAGGAGCACCGTTCCCGCGAGAATGAACCAGGGGTAGAGTTCGCGATAACGCTGGTACTTTTTGACTTCTACTTCGGTTTTTTCCAGTTGATCGATTTCATCGTAGATTTTCCGGAAAAGAGTGGTGTTCGAGGCGCGGTAGTATTTGCCTCCGGTCATTTGGGCGATTTTGGTGAGAGTGTCTTCGTCGATATCGACTTTTTGCTCTACGTAACCTTTTTGACCGAAGACGTTCACATAAGGAACCCGGGCGACACCTTTGGTGCCAATGCCAATGGTATAAATGCGGATGTTGAGGGCCTGAGCGGCTTCGGCGGCGGTTATGGGGGGGACTTTTCCCGCGTTGTTCTGGCCATCAGTCATGAGGATCATGATTTTGCTCTTGGCCTGAATGTCACGCAGCCGGTTTGCGCCAGCGGAGATTGCTGAGCCAATCGCGGTTCCGTCTTCGAGCGCGCCGATACTAAGGCGGTCGAGATTTTGCAGAAGAAAATCGTGGTCGAGTGTGAGAGGACTGGCGATGTAGGCGCGTCCAGCGAACGCGACGAGGCCGATGCGATCTCCTGTGCGCTTGCGGACAAATTGCTGAATGACGTCCTTGGCCATAACCGCGCGGTTGGCCGGTTCTCCCTTCAACTCGAAATCTTCCGCGGCCATGCTACCGGAAAGGTCGAGAGCGATCACGATGTCGATCCCGCTCGCGTGAATTTTCGCGTGTCCTTCGCCAAGTCGCGGGCGAGCCATCGCCAGCAAAAGAAGGACGAGCGCCAGCCAGCGGATGCGCAGGAGCATCCGGCCGATGCTGCTGCGGTTCAACCCCACGATGTTTTTGACCAGGCCAACGGAAGAATAAACAAATGCGGAAGGACGCCCCGCCCTACCCTTCAACCAGGCGATGAGCGGCACCAGCAGCAAAAGCAGCAACAACCACGGATGAGCAAAAGACAAACTCATCCGATCCCGCTTTGCCGCTCAATAGGTTCGAGACAGTTTTTCACCTGATGTCGAATGGCTGAAAAGATGCAATGGAGCGCGATGCGGTGCAAAAGTTTTGTGAACCCCTTTGGTGGCCTTTTGATTTTCCAGTTGCCTGGAGTGCACCGGTTTGGCGCGCGCTCCGCGCGAGCACCTTGAGCCTTTCCAATCTTCATTCATCCCTTGAGCCGCAGTGAGTTCCGCCTGGGGCCTTCCGCCATGCCTCGAGTTCCGCCTGTCGGAGGGCGCGAAGATATTCCCGATTCGCTGCGGTCACCGGCACGCGAGTTGATAGGGAAATCTGCCTGGAAAGCGGTTTAATCAACGGATCAGAGCCTTGTTTTTCGATATTGAAAGGAATGGTTGTTCTCATTGCGGCGTTCCTGAGGCGTTTGCCTGGCGAGGTTACAAAGCGTCCGCTGAACGCGGACCGGGCTGTCGCAGCGCGACAGCCACTCCCCTGGCAGAGCCTCTCGCGTTGTTAAAAAGTCGCAACCCGTCCAGCGCACGTCACACATCACCCGAACGAATTCCAGCGACTGCGTTCTCTTCTTTAAAGAAAATTTGTAACCTGCGACTCTCAACCTCTCAGAACCCAGGTGTTATGATAAAAAACACCACAAACATTTGTCCGAAATGCCAGTCACCCATCTCCGCTGATGCGCCCGGAGGGCTTTGCCCCAAGTGCGTCATGGGACGGGTTGGAAGCAACGCGGCCGAACAGTCGACCGCGGGGCTCGGCGACATTCCCTCGATCGAACAGCTCGCACCAATCTTCCCTCAACTCGAGATCATGGAATTGATCGGCCGCGGCGGAATGGGGTTTGTCTTCAAGGCGCGCCAGCTTCACCTGGATCGCGAAGTCGCGCTCAAGCTGCTGCCGGAAAAACTCGGGGCCGATCCGCACTTCGCGGAGCGCTTTACCCGCGAAGCGCGCGTTCTCGCCCGCCTGAGTCATCCGAATATCGTGATGGTGCATGATTTCGGTCATGCGGGGGGATTCTACTATCTGGTGATGGAGCATGTGGAAGGGATGAACCTGCGCCAAGCCATGCGCATGGGTAAGTTTTCTCCCTCAGAAGCGCTGGCGATTGTGCCGAAAATCTGCGGCGCGCTGCAATACGCGCACGAACAGGGAGTTTTACACCGCGACATCAAGCCTGAGAACATCCTGCTCGACGCGCGCGGCGGATTGAAGATTGCCGATTTCGGAATCGCCAAAATGCTCGGCGAAGAGACGGCGGCGATTACCCTCACTGGCACCGGTTCGGCTCTGGGGACACCGCATTACATGGCGCCTGAACAATTCGAGAATCCCTCTCAAGTCGACCATCGTGCTGACATCTATTCTCTCGGTGTTGTGTTTTACGAAATGCTCACGGGCGAATTGCCGCTCGGCCGCTTTGAAGCGCCCTCGAAACGGACCGATCTTGACGAGCGAATCGATGCTGTGGTTCTCCGCGCGTTAGCCCGCGAACGCGAGTTGCGTCAAAAGGATGCCCGGGAACTCCAATCCCAGGTGGAAACGCTGGCGACAACGGCCGCTCCGCGCAATGGGTTGCCCGCGACCCGCACCATGTCATTCGCAGATTTGTGGTCGAAGCGATGGAAAATCGCGGCGGCTCTCGGGGTCTTCTTGTGCCTGTTCATCGCCTTCCAAAATTGGAGATCGGTGAAGTACTGGGAGCAGGCCTACTGGGAGATGGTGCACCAGCGAGACGCGGCCCAACCGCCGGTTTTACAAGCGCCCCCGGCCATGCTCGAAGGTGATAAAGTGCCGGAACCTTTCTACGAAACCGGAACTGCCGTTACAAATGCAGTCATTGCTGCCGCTGACTCTGAGAAGCTCCAGAGGCAAGAGGAGAAGATAGCAGCGGCTCGTGAGCGATACGAAACCGCGCGGGATCGCCACTCGCGAGGAGAGATTCCCGATCGCGAGCTCGCCCTGGCCAACCGGGACTTGATCATGGCCGAAGCGCGTGGTGATGCCGCGAAAATTGCCCGGGCTGATTATGACTTTGCCATGTGGGAATACATGGAACTGGCGAAAAAGGATCCGGAAAACCAGGATGCCCGCTGGGACGCAGAGCAACTGGTCAACAAAGCGCAGCACTCCCTCGAACGCGCCCGGGCCACCAACGAACTGCAAAAAGCCTTTGCCGACCTCAAATACGCAGAGCACGCCCTGGGATCCGGTCAACGGAGACGCGACCTGCGCATCGAGCGCAACGGAGTAGTCACGAATTTCATATCCGCCGAAGCGCTCAAGAAACTTGAAAACGACTACTTCTACTCCGAACTCAACTACAAACGCATGAAGGAAAAGCTGGATCCCGCGCCGTGAGTATCCACCACGATTCCGAAACGAGGACGACGGACGCCGGTCCTGCCGAGGCGCTCCGTCGTTCTGATTTTGTCGCCACCCGCTGGACGCTGGTGACCCGTTCCCGTGGGGACACTCCCGAAGCCCGCGCCGCTTTGAGCGATCTGTGCGATGCCTATTACCAACCGGTTCTCTCCTTCCTCCGCCGAGACGGGCGCGCTCAGGAGGACGCGCGTGATCTCGCCCAGGAATTTTTCGCGCGCATTCTCGGTGGAACCGGTTTCGCCGGCGCGGATCAAACCCGCGGCCGTTTTCGCTCCTACCTGCTCGGCGCCCTCAAACACTTCCTGGTGGAATTTCGCCAAAAAGCCCAACGCCAAAAGCGCGGCAGGGGCATCGCGCCTGAATCCCTGAACGCCGGCGGCGAAAATTCCGAAGGCGAACCGGTCGAACTCCAAATCGCCGATAGCACCGTGATCGCTCCGGACGCCGCGTTCGACCGTGAATGGGCCATGGAAATCATGCGCCGTTCCCTCGTTGCCCTGGAAAATGAGATGTCTTCGAAAGGCAAAAAGGAACTGTTCGATCTCCTAAAACCCTGGCTCGCCGATAATCCCACCACTCCCCAGGCGGAAACAGCGCGCACGCTCCGCATGAGTGAATCGGCCGTCAAAGTGACCATCCACCGTCTGCGAAAACGCTTCGGCGAACTCGTCCGCGCCGAAATTGCCCACACCCTCCGCGATCCCGCCCAGGCCGAGGAGGAGCTAGCCCACCTGATCGCTTCCTTATAATATCGTTTTTGTATTTGGCGCGAAGATGACTGAACTGTCATTTGTCGCGCGAAAGAGAATCCGCATCTTAGGGAGCGAATGAGTTCCTCCATTCACCTGGATGGGCCGAGGCTTTTAAGCTCAGCAGCGGATTTCAACTCGATCATCTCCAGCTTTCGCAATGGCAAAAAATGGTTAGCCCGGCTCGGTGCTCTTAACAACCGTTTAATCAGTAACTCTGTAGCTTTTGCGAAATGATCGGGAAGAGGATTTATCTATTTGCGTCGGACGCGGTCCCCGATGCGCGATTTCCGGCACAGGTTTGGAGCTGGCATTCCTTTTGCTAAATGGGTCCACGTCGAATGAATCGAGTCGCCACCGCTTTGCCACACGAGCTTGCGCGCCGTCATCACTGGCTGTCGCGCTCATCTTTTGCCGTCGTTTTCGCTCTGCCTTTCGCGCGCACTTCCTCCGCGGAAGATCGCGTTGATTATCGTTACGAAGATTATTCAGAGGACGGCGGACGAGTGCAGATTCAAACACACGGCGCGCTCTTCTCGAAAGAAATTCGCCCGTGGCTAAATCTGAAAGGGAGTTTCATTTACGACGGAATCAGCGGTGCCACGCCGATTGGCGCGCCGCCGTTGCCGGGCGAAAGCACGGTGCCAAAAGCGACGATCGATGATATTCGGCGCGCTGGATTTGTGGAGCCGAGTTTCAAGATCGCGAACCACACCATCAGTCCGCAATTCGCAATCAGCCAGGAGAGTGATTATGAATCGCTGAGCGCTTCTCTCACGCACTCGATCGAGCTGAACGAAAAAAATACGACGATCACCTGGGGACTCAGTCACCTGTGGGATCGCGTGTTGCCCAATCCCGGCGAGTCGATTACCGAACCGATGGACAAAGACACGACCGATTTTCTCATCGGCGTAACCCAATTGCTTGGTCCGAATACGGTTTTCCAATTCAATCTCACCCTTGGGTATTCGGATGGTTATTTAACCGATCCCTACAAGCGCGTGCTTTTCACCGATTTCCCCTATTTCCCCGGGCAGCCTTACACCGTCTGGCCGGAAGTGCGCCCGAGTCATCGTTTCCGCCAGGTGGGATATTTTTCGTTGCAGCAATATGTGGAACCGCTTTCCGGCGCGGCTGATCTCTCCTACCGGATTCATCACGATGATTTCGGAATTGTCGCGAACACGGTTGAATTCGACTGGCACCAGAAGATCACCAAGTACGTGATTCTCTCGCCGCTCTTTCGCTTCTATACACAAACGGCGGCCGACTTTTATGCGCCAAGCTTTCCTGGCGACCCCTCACTGCCGCCCGATTTCGACCCGCAACCCGCGCCGATCCCGAGTTACTATTCGTCGGACTATCGCCTCTCTGCGTTCAACAGTTTCACCTATGGCGTGAACCTAAGCATCCGGGCGCACGAACATGTTTCGTTCGATTTCGCCTACAAGCGTTACGAAATGTTTGGAACGGACGGTGTGACCGTCCAGGACCAATACGCCAAAGCCAACGTGTTCACGGGAGGTATCACCGTATGGTTCTGATCGATCCGAAGCCCGTTCGCGAGCGTGTCTTCAATTCCGCCACGATCCGCGAGGAAGATGGGATGACAACGCTGCATTTTCACGCGATGGGAACGCGCTGCCGCGTGTCACTGGCCGAACCGAACCGCAAAGTGGCTAATGAGTTTCTCGAAAGCCTTCTCGATTGGGTCTCGACGTTCGAAGCGAAATATTCGCGCTTTATCGACAGCAGTCTTATTTCACAGATCAATCGGGCTGCGGGAAAACATCCGGTCGAGATCGACGAGGAAACCGATCGCATTCTATCGCTTTGCGGCGAACTCTATTTCTTTACGCAGCGCGCGTTTGATCCGACTTCTCTGCCACTGATCCGGCTCTGGGATTGGAAAAAAAATCCCGGTGTCCTGCCCACCGATGAAGCCATCGCCCGCGCCAGGGAGTTGGTCGGCTGGAGTTCCGTCGAACGCACCTCCACTTCGGTTTATCTGCAGCGCCCCGGCATGTGCCTGGATTTCGGCGGCATCGGCAAGGAATACGCCGTGGATATGGCCGTGCAAATTGCCGCGAGCCACGGCGTGAATGACTTGCTCGTCGATTTCGGCCAGGACCTGCGCGTGCGCGGTAATCCGCCCGGCAAACCGGCCTGGCATATCGGCCTCGAGGACCCGAACAATCCCGGAAATTGTTGGGGAAGCGTCGGCGTGAGCGACCGCGCAGTAGCGACATCCGGATCGTATCTGCGCCACTTTGTCTTAGACGGCCGTCGCTATGGTCACATCATTGACCCACGCACGGGATATCCGGCGGAAACCGAATGTCTCGCCGTAAGCATTATAGCGCCTTCGTGCACTCTGGCCGGGATTCTCAGTACCTCCGCTTTTATTCTCGGCCCGAAAGGTGGCTACGAACTGATTAATCGCATCTATGGCGCGGCCGGTGTGATTCTCACGCAGAACCAGCGAATTTTTACGCAAAGCTTCTATCATTACTTAGTCAACTCCTGATCTAAATATTTATGAAAAACATAGCTCGTCACATATCGAGGATTGCTGCCGTCGCTCTCACCACATTTTGCGCTCTCGGAGCCACTGTAGGGGAAGCGTTTCCAGACCTGAATCAGTTCGAACTGGAAGGGTCACTCCCCGACTTGAAAGATAAAGTGGTTTTGGTCGACTTCTTCGCGTCCTGGTGTGGTCCGTGCAAAATGTCCTTCCCCGTCATGCAAGAACTGCAGGCCAAATACGGCGAAAAGGGGTTTGTGGTGCTCGCTGTGAATGTCGACCGGAAACGCGCGGATATGGAACGATTCGTGAAGAAGGAAGGAGCAAGCTTTCCCGTAGTGCGCGACGCCAATTCCAAACTCGTTTCCGAAATGAAAGTCCCAACAATGCCGACCTCATTCATAGTCGATAAGCACGGTAAGATTGTTTCGGTGCACACAGGCTATCGCGGCGACGAAACGAAAAACAAATACGTCAGCGAAATTGAATCTCTCTTGAAATGAAAACAGCGGTTCTGCTCTGCCTGGTGTGCAGCAGCCTTCTGTCCGGCTGCACCCATGTCCACCCCTGGGAACGCGGCAATCTGGCCGATCCCACCATGAATCCAGATCGCGATCCGGTCGGCGTCATGTTTGCCGAACATATGTGGTTCTCGCGTGAAGCAGCCACAGGGGGCAAAGGTGTAGGCGGCGGAGGCTGCGGCTGTAACTAAGAATAGAATCTGCTCAAGGAGCGTGACCGAATAATTGCGAATATGAAAGCGTTTCGAATTCCATCTCTTGTCCTGGCGGGAGTCCTGCAAATCCTGCCGTTGGCCCGCGTCGCTGCCGTTCTGCAGCAGCCCGCCGCTCCGCTCTGGGCCATTCTCATGCGCTGGGCCGGTGCTGCCGCCGCGGCGCTAGGAAGCGTTCAGGCAGTGTCCGGCGCCTCGACCACCATTACAAACCCGTTGACCGCGAAAGGAACCAACGGAATTCCCTTCAAGCAATTTCGCCTGACCACCGCTCCAGACCAGGCACACTATTGGGCGGCGAGCGGCCTGCCGGACGGTATCGTTCTAACGGGAAAATCTGGACAGACCTTTTGGGCGCTCTCGGGAACGCCCACCACTCCGGGTGTATTTAACGTGCGACTGACCGCGAAGGATCAAATCAATAGCGGAGGTGACCGAACAGTCAGCGCAACGTTAGTCATTACGATTGTCGATAATGGAACTGCACCAACTATCACAACTCAGCCGATCAGCCAGACGGTGACGGCAGGTTCATCCGCTACCTTCTCAGTTTCAGCAAACGGCACTGCTCCCTTCATCTACCAGTGGAGAAAGGATGGGCAGAATATAGCGACCGGTACTGGTTCCTCTCTAGCGCTACCTTCTGTGACAAGCTCCGATGCCGGCACTTATACCGTCTTGGTGAGCAACTCGATCGGATCGGTCCTCAGTCAGGGTGCCACTCTCACCGTGAATACGCCCGTCTTACCTCCTTCTATTAGCAGCCAGCCCGTTGGTGGATCGGTAACCGTAGGCAATGCGATAACGTTATCCATCAGCGCATTTGGGACGGCCCCCTTCACCTATCAATGGAAGAGAGATGGACAAGCTATCTCGGGTGCAAATGCCTCCACATTTTCTATCGCGGCTGCGGCTCTTTCCGATTCGGGCGCTTATACTGTCGTTGTCAGCAATTCGGCAGGAACCGTGACCAGCGACCCTGCCAATGTGGTCGTTACATCCCCCGTCTCAGGGCCCACCATCTCTTCTCAACCGACTGCGCTGAGCGTGCATGGAGGACAGAACGCAACGTTCAGCGTCACAGCAGGTGGCACCGAACCGCTCGATTACCAGTGGTTCCACGGCGGTACGGCCATTCCCGGCGCGACGGGATCGAGCGTCACACTCAATTCCGTTGCTGCGTCCGATGCCGGGAATTACTCCGTCGAGGTGAGAAACTCCGCCGGTACCGCACATAGCACTGCGGCGACTTTAAACGTAACCGTGCTCCAAATTCTTTCAGCCATGCAGACCGGTGATTCTACCGTCCTCAGTTGGACCGGGCTGGCAGGTGAAAAGTACAGCATAGTAGCCGTCAATAGCCTCGGTGAGCCATGGACGCCGTTGTCCATCAGTGTTCCTCCAGATAGCAATGGACTAGTGAGTGTGACGGTGCCGAACCTGATGCCCGGACAATTCTTCCGTGTATCGGCTTACCCTTAAGTTGAGAACGAAAGGCTTAGCCCCCGAGATAAGCCTTTTTCACATCTGGATTGGCTCGCAACGCCGCGGAGGCATCTTGAAGCAGGATGCGTCCCGTCTCGAGAACATAACCGTAATTAGAGATCTCCAGGGCGAGGTTCGCGTTCTGTTCGACGAGCAGCATGGTGATTCCCTGCTGTTTATTGATCTCGACAATCTTCTGGAAAATGGTCTTCACGAGCAGCGGCGCAATACCAAGCGAGGGCTCGTCGAACATGAGAAAGGAAGGGCGGCTCATGAGCGCACGGCCGATGGCGAGCATTTGTTGCTCACCACCTGAAAGAGTTCCTGCCGTCTGAGCGAGCCGTTCTTTCAAACGGGGAAAAATGGAGTATACGAACTCGAAATCGGTCGCGATGGCTTGTTTGTCCTTTCGAAGGAATGCCCCCAGTTCGAGATTTTCGCGAACGGTTAGGTTTGCGAATACCATGCGGCCTTCCGGCACCTGCGCCAAACCGCGTTTCACGATCTTATGTGGGGCGGTGTTGGTAATGGTCTCGCCCTGATACTGCACCGTTCCCGATTTCGGACGCAGCAGGCCGGAGATCGTTCGCAAGGTGGTTGTCTTGCCCGCGCCATTCGCGCCTATGAGCGTGACGATGTCGCCCTGCCGAATGGAAAGGGAGATGCCGTGCAGCGCGGTTATCACGCCGTAATTCACGACGAGGTCGCGCACTTCCAGAACGATGGGTTTTGCGGAATCGCTCATTCGCCCAGATATGCTTCGATCACCTTAGGGTTGGATCGCACCTCCGCTGGCGCGCCTTCGGCGATTTTTTGACCGTAGTCCAAAACCGCGATTCTCTGGCAGATGCCCATCACCACGGTCATGTCGTGTTCGACCAGCAACACCGACAGTTTGAATTTGTCCTGAACGAAGCGGATCAGATCCATCAACTCCGCCTTCTCCGTGGGGTTCATCCCGGCCGCCGGTTCGTCCAGCAACAAAAGCTTGGGCTTCGTGGCGAGGGCGCGGACAATTTCCAAACGACGTTGATCGCCGTAGGGAAGATTTCGCGCGCATTGGTCCGCGAATTTTTCGAGGTGAAAAATCTTCAGCAGATCCATCACCTTTCCCGCGATTTCTTTTTCTTCGCGGCGGAAAACCGGCCCGCGCGTCAACGCATGCGCGACGCCACTAACAAGGTGCAAATGAAAAGCCACACGGACATTGTCGAACACCGTCAGTGTCGGAAATAGGCGGATGTTTTGAAAGGTGCGCGCGATACCGTGTTCGGTGATGTGATAAGGCGCCTTCCCGACCACCGAACAGCCATTGAAGGAGATTTCTCCTGAGGTGGGACGATAAACGCCGGTGATTAGATTGAACACCGTCGTCTTGCCTGCGCCATTCGGTCCGATCAGGCCGACCAATTCCTCCTGTCCGATGGCCAGGTCCAGCGCGGAGACCGCGGTCAATCCCCCGAACTTGATCGTGCACTGTCGAACGTCCAGGAGCGCGGCACTCATGAGGCAATGGGTTCGGAAGCGGGTTTCACGCGCGGTTGCCAGTTGATCCGGAACAGGCCCTGCGGACGCGTGAGCATCAACACAATCAGCAGGAAGGAGTAAATGATCATGCGGTAATCCTGAACGGGACGCAGCACCTCCGGAAGGACAGTTAACAGGATCGCGGCCGCGATCACACCCACAGTGTTGCCCATGCCGCCGAGAATGACCATGACCACGATTTCGATGGAGCGCATGAAATCGAAGCCGTTGGGAGAAATGAACGTCTTGAAGTGCGCGTATAGCCCGCCCGCGATGCCGGCAAAAAAAGCGCTCACCGCGAACGCGATGATCTTATATTTCGTGCTGTTGATCCCCATCGCTTCGGCCGCAATTTCGTCGTCATGCACCGCAATGAATCCGCGGCCATAACTGGAATGGACCATCGCAAGCACAACGTAAATCGTCATGAACGCAATGGTGAAAATCCAAAAGGAGTTCGTGTAAGTCGGAATACCAGGCAAGCCACGAGCGCCGCCCACAGCGGCGATGTTCAGAAAGATGATGCGAATGATTTCACCGAAGCCAAGCGTAACGATGGCCAGATAATCACCCTTCAGCCGAAGCGATGGAGCCCCAACCAGCAAACCGGAAAGGGCGGCTGCGATTCCAGCCGTCAGCAGAGCGATTAGAAAAACAATGGACGCCATCACGACGCTCGGACTCGTGTTGCCCAGCAACTTTGGAGCAACAAACATCGTAATGGTGGCCGATGTGTAAGCACCTACGCACATGAAGCCGGCGTGACCCAGTGAAAATTGGCCCGTGTAACCGTTCACCAGGTTGAGACTTATCGCGAGGGTGATGTTGATTCCGATGGTCATGATGACCCGCAGGAAGTAGGGATCAAGCCGGTCCGTGAACGAGGAAAAGAGCGCCGCTGCGGCAATCGCCACGATCAACCAAAGCTGGGCCGCGTAGGCGCGCATCACACTTTCTCCACCTGCATTTTGCCCAGGATGCCTGCCGGACGGAAAACCAAAATTAGGATGAGCACCGCAAAAGCAATGGCATCGCTGAAGGTCGAAAGGGCGCTCCCTTTGACGAAAGTCTCCACCAGTCCCAGGATCAAGCCGCCCAGTGCCGCGCCCGGAATATTGCCAATGCCACCGAGCACCGCCGCAACGAATGCTTTAAGCCCAGGCAGCACGCCCATCAGCGGTTGAATCGATCCATAATAGACGGCAAAAAGAATTCCCGCCGCAGCCGCGAGGGCCGAGCCGAGCGCGAACGTAAACGAAATCACCACATCGTTATTGATGCCTACGAGTGAGGCGGCAGTCGGGTTAAAGGAAACAGCGCGCATCGCCTTGCCCATTTTGGTTTTCATGACGAAGAGCTGCAGCCCGATCAGCAATACAACGGCGACGACGAGCACAGTCATCTGATTACTCGAGACCGAAACACCGCCCGTATGAAACGTCTGGACCGGAAAGATCGGGGGGAAAGAACGCGGATTCGCCTTCCAAAAAACCTGCGCGGCATTCTCCAAGAGCAGCGATACACCAATCGCGGTGATTAAAACGTTCAACTTTGAGCTGCTGCGCAGTGGCCGATACGCGAATCGTTCAATCACAACACCCAGAACCGCACAGGCGACCATCGCAACGAACATAATCACCAAGCCGCTGCCGATATTTCGCTCTCCAAACCGCGGCGCCACGAAGAAGCCGACATACGCGCCCACCATGAACACATCGCTGTGCGCGAAATTGATGAAGCGCAACACGCCGTAAACCATGGTATACCCCAGCGCGATGAGCGCATAGATCGCGCCCACCGAAAGCCCATTGATGATTTGCTGGAGAAAAACGCTCAGAGCGGATCTTGTGGTTACTTGTCGGCGTACATCGTGTCAACGTATTGAAACTGTCCGTTCTTGATCGTCACGATGGTGGCCGGCTTGCTCGCGTCGCGGTTTGGATCAATCGTCGTTTTACCGGTCGCGCCGGGAAAATCTTTTGTCGCGGCGAGTGCGTCGCGCAGTTTCGCTCCGTCCGTGGCTCCAGCGCGGCGAATTGCGTCAGCGAGCACAAGCGCTGAGTCATAACCGAGCGCAGCCATCGCATCCGGAATTTCGTTGTTAAACTTCGCCTTGTAAGCCTCGACGAACTTCTGAACCTCCGGGTCCTGTGACTGGGGGGAATAATGAGTGGAGTAATAACAACCCTCAATCGCTTCCTTTCCGATTTGAATCAATTCCGGCGCTTCCCAACCGTCACCGCCGTAAAGCGGCACTGTGATTCCCAACTGTCGCGCCTGGCGGGCGATGGACGCCGCTTCCTGGTAATAACAGGGCAAAAAGATCGCGTCTGGATTCGCCGCCTTCACTGCGGTGAGTTGGGCGTTAAAATCGGTGTCGCCGCTGCTAAACTTCTGCTCCGAGACAATCTGGCCGCCGCGCTTCAGGTAACTGGACTTGAAAAACTCTCCGAGTCCTACGCTGTAAGCCTGCGCAACATCTGTCATGACCGCGATGCGTTTGGCGTTCAGCTTCGTCAAGCCGAACCGCGCAAGAATGTCGCCCTGGAACGAATCCAGGAAGCAGACGCGAAAGATGTAATCGCCCACTTGCGTCACTTTGGGATTCGTCGATGAAGGGGAGATCATCGGAATTTTTGCGTTCTGGCAAATCGGCGCCGCTTCCAGAGACCGGCTCGAGGCCACCTCCCCCAGCACTGCCACCACTTTGTCGCGCGAAATTAGCTTCGAAACAACGGTCGACGACTCACCATCTTTCGACTGTGTGTCTTCCGTGATCAGTTTCAGCTTTTTGCCGAGAACACCACCGGCGTTGTTGATCACTTCAACCGCAATCTCCGTGCCACGATGTGACGACCGCCCGAAAGCCGCTTCCTTTCCGGTGAGAGACGCATATTCACCCACCGGGATCGTGTCGCCGCTCGACGCTGTTCCAGCACTACCGCCCGAACTCTCCTGCTTTTTACAACCCGCAAGCGCAAGCACGAGAAACCCGGCCAGCAGCATTGAAGCGTCTAAACACTTAAACTTCATCCGCAAATCTTTGCCGGGACCGCCGCCTGCCTGCAATAACGGACTTTTGCAAAGATCGACTGAGGTCAACCAAGCGGCTGTCCGAGTATCCAATCGATCGCCGCAGCCAGATCGTCGACTACCAGGGCATCCTTCAACGCTTCCGCCAGTTTGGCTTCGGTTTTGCGTCCTTCGCCCGTCCGGACGAGAATGGCCTTCGCCACCCCCGCATTCCAGCCGCATTGCACATCGCTCATTTTGTCTCCGATCATGTAGCTGTGCGAAAGATCGATTCCAAACTCATCCCGCGCATCGAAGAGGAATTGCGGCGATGGTTTGCGGCCGTGACTCGGCTTTTCCGGAGCTTCAGGCGCAATGTAAACAGCCAGCATCGATATCCCGGCCTGCGCGAGTTGCTGCTCGATGTAGGCATGCACCTGCTGAACATCCTCCATCGTGAAATATCCCCGCCCGACCCCAGATTGATTCGTTACCATCACGAGAGCGAAACCAGCTTTGGCCGCGCATTGCAGCGCTTCAATCGACCCTGGACAAAACTCCACTTCCTCCGGCTTATGCAAGTACTCCTTGTCTTGAATAAGCGTGCCGTCCCGATCAAAAAAAACAGCCCTCTTCATCGACTGAAACTGTCGAGCAGTTCCTGCTCGGTGAAGGTAGCGGTGCCAAGTTTGCCCACGACAACCCCGGCCGCGTGATTGGAAATGATCGCGGCTTCCACTGGCGATGCTCCACCAGCAATCGCCATCGTATAAGTGGCGATCACAGTATCACCCGCGCCGGACACATCGAAAACTTCTCGGGCGACCGTCGGAATATGAAATGGCTTTGCGCCCCGCTGACAAAGAAGCATTCCCTGGTCGCCGAGCGTAACGAGTAGAACTGCCGGTTGAAATCGCGCGAGCAAGTCGTGCGTCACCTCCAGGAGGTTTTTATCTTCCAACGGATTCGCCGCCCGGCTGCTATCATGCCGCCCCGCGAGTTCAAACGCTTCTTTACGATTGGGCGTGATCAAAGAAAGCCCGGTGAGGTGGAGTCGATTGATCGGCTTTGGATCAAGGCTCAGCCACACTCCCCGCTCCCGGCAAATCCGCTTCAGCTCATCCACCATTCGCTGCGTGACAACCCCTTTGCCGTAATCGCCAATGATCACCGCGTCAGCCTGATAGACGGTTTCCTCGATCGAACTCAACAAGCGGCCAAGCGTCTTTTCGTCCAGAGGAGCAGTCGATTCTCGATCCACTCGCGCCATCTGTTGTTGATGCGCAATGATCCGGGTCTTCACGCTGGTCGGCCGCCGCCGGTCCTTCAGCACCCCATTGCAGACGACATTCTGCTCGACCAGAAGCTGTCGCAAACGGGACGCGTTTTCATCCTGACCGATGACGCCGAACAACTCTGTAGGCACCCGCAGGGCAGTCAGATTCCTCGCTACATTCGCCGCACCGCCGGGCATAAAACTTTCGCGCTCAAACTCGACCACCGGAACAGGTGCCTCAGGCGAGATGCGTCGCACATTTCCCCACACGAACTGGTCCAACATTAAATCGCCAACCACCAGAACGCGGGCGTTCTGGCTGGCGGTGAGAATCGATTGGACCCGTTTGATCGGCAATTCTTTCATTTAATTGGGTCCAGAAATCCAGTCAGCGGGCTGGTGGCACTCGCACGCGACTGCGGAGCACCCAGGCCGACCTCGTACGCCGCTCGCCCAGCCTCAACCGCTTGCTTAAAAGCAACCGCCATTCGAACAGGATCGCTTGCGACCGCTATCGCAGTATTGACCAGGACGGCATCCGCGCCAAGTTCCATCGCTTCTGCGGCATGGCTCGGTGCGCCCAGTCCCGCATCCACGATCACCGGGACCGTTGCCTGCTCGATGATAATTCGTATCTGCCCTCGGGTCTCCAAGCCACGATTAGATCCTATCGGTGATCCCAAAGGCATAACAGTAGCACTGCCCACTTCTTGAAGTCGTTTCGCCAGAACAGGATCAGCATTAATGTAAGGGAGTACAGTAAACCCTTCGTTTACCAATATCTCCGTGGCTTTGAGCGTTTCTATTGGATCGGGAAGCAAATAGCGCGGGTCTGGATGTATTTCCAGCTTAACCCATTTTGGCAATCCGGCCGCGGCTGCCAACCGTGCCAAACGCACCGCCTCCTCCGCATTTATCGCCCCGCTCGTGTTGGGGAGAATCAAAAACCGCTCAGGATCAACGAATTCCAGAATATTTGCGAAACGGTCATTTTTTCCCGTCAAATCCGCCCGGCGCAAAGCCACGGTCACCATTCTCGTGCCACTTGCGTCCAGAGCGCTGCGCATGGCCTCCGGTGACGGAAATTTACCCGTTCCAAGAATAAGCCTGGAACGAAACTGGCGGTTGGCAATGATGAGCGAAGAGTGGCCGTTCATCCGAGCCCCGAGGATACGGGGGAAACCCGAAGTTTTGCAAGATGCACTAAACACAAAGGAAAACCGCGGCGCTTGCCGGTTTCCCTGATACAGGCATAGGAGATTGCGGCGCCCGTTTTTCTACACTCCAACTTGAGCTCACTATCGAGTGAGCCGAGCTTGTAAAAGAACTTTACTAATTGGAGTGTGGGATGGAGCCTTAATGCGGCCTCCCAGTTCACAATATCCGTGTTACCAATCACTTCCGTAACACCACCCTCTTGGCACAGGCACTGCTATATTGGCTGTCACGACTAGCAGTAGTTGCTGGTTCAAAACTTAACAAAAGAATCAAAATGAATAACAAACTTACAATGCTTCTGGCAGCTGGTGCTCTCGTCGTGGGAGCGCAAACCTCCAAAGCCCTTACCGCTTCGGACGCTGATCCGTTGGGTGTCGCCATTGCAGCGGGCACCACCTATCCTAACTCATTCAAGATTAACGGCACCGACGGCGACGCCGGGACCTTTACTGTAGACGCTGGCTACGGCTTCCCGACGGGCGGCGCGACCTTCAACAGCAATCCTGCTTTCAACACGGCTACTGATACGATCGTCACCGGCACTGGATCAATGGGTTTTTGGTTCCAAGTCGGGCCTGAAGCGACTTATCATGTCGACATCAAAGATATTACTCTGTCCGGCAACGGAAATGGCACGAGCATCACTCGCAACGTCCTCCTTCAAACTGGATTGTCGGTGCAGATTGAAGCGGCTCTTCAAACCACAGGCCAAGTGAATTATCTCGTGACAGTGAACCCAGGCAGCGTGCTGGGTTCGGGCGTCATTCTTGATTATGCTTATCTCCAGATCGATTACACCACTCCGCCGCCTACTGGAACACCTGACGGTGGTGCTACCGCTATGCTTCTCGGCTTGGGCTCGCTCGGTGTGGCAGCTCTCCGCCGCAAGCTGAGCTAAGCTCATCCCATCTGTTTGATGCACGAAAGGCGAGGTTTTCCTCGCCTTCTTTTTTGATGCCCTCCGGGGCGTATTTTCTTATTCAGGCTTCACGTTCCGCTTAGTGCTTGTCGAGGTATTTGATAGCCTTCTACTTCCATGCCGAGAGCGGCGAGGACACCGCCCGTCGGCGCTTCAACGCGTTGCTGGATGAAGAACATGCGCTGGGCTTCCGCAAGGCCAGAGGGCGTTCTCTTTATCAAATCATCTGCGACGAAAATGACAACTGGGTCGCCTTGGTTCTTTGGACGGGGGCCTTTTGGCATCTGGGGGCGCGCGATAATTGGGTGGGCTGGGATGCGATGACCCGCTCCGAACGCTTGCAACTGTTCGTGCATCAGGCTCGTTTCCTGGGGCTGCAAAACGCCCGCGATTCGGTTTGGAATTCGGCCCTCCTGGCCGCGGCGGTGCGGGATTTGACCGAACAGTGTGAAGAAGTTTTTGACTATCGTCCGCTGCCGGCCGAAACCTTTACCGATCCAGAAACTCATGAAGGAACCTGCTACAAAGCAGCTGATTGGGAGCCAGCCGGCTTGAGCAGCGGTGAGGGCAGCATTACGCCGATAAATTTCCGGAAAGCGCACGACCCTGGCCCCCAAAGCACGCGAGAAGTTGTGCGCTCCGGAGTTGCCGAGCGCGCAGCAAGCAGGTCTGGCGGCTTATGCCGGTGTGCGCTGTGCGTTGAAAGCGCCGCAACTGTGTTCGCTTTATGAGACTTCCAGCCGGTTGCCAGACCCGCCGCGACGCAACCTGCGGCGCTATCGGATTCAAAGTGTGCTGACCCTCATCGCCTTGGGGTTGCCGCGCGGAGCGGTGCATCTGAGCACGATTGTGCGCACCGCCCAGAAACTCTCTCAGGCTCAGCGCAAACAGTTGCGCTTGGCCTTCAAAAAGGAACCAAATTTCGGAGCGTGCCCTGCTACGATGTGTTTCGGGATGTGCTCTGCAGACTTGATTTGCGAGAGACTATCAGACGCGGCAACCGTCGTCTGTGCGTCGGACAAGAGATTTAGGCTGAGTGCAGCTTGATTCTTCGCCAGAAGGCAAATGCGACGAGAGCGCCGGCGCCAGCCAGAGTGTAATGAACCGGTTCAGGCACCGCAGTTGCATCGATTTGAAAATTGTTTAATACGGCTGAGGAAGACCAAGAACTCCCTGACGTGGTGGTAAACTGATAACCATTATAGGTGGCGCCGACGGCGGATGACGGTGTAACGTTCGGATTGCCATTGGCCCAGGTCAATGTGGCACTTGCCGTGTCTTTAATGACCAGCCAGTATGTGGTGCTTGGACTTAGCGAAAGAGTTGAGGAAGGGGTAAACGTAAAACTAGAAAGTGAACCATCGTTGCCACCCGGATTGGTGAGGAGGGAACCAACCAATGTAGTGCTCGGGACGCCGGCGTTGTCGGTATAAAACCCGACGCTTGGACTGGAAACGCCGGTGTATCCAGAAAGATGCAACTGGACATCCGAAATATCGTAGGCCTGTCCCGCTGGCGTTGTGAATCCAACTCCCTTCCAACGGCTTGTGTTAAGAGACGTCCCTGTACCAAGGTCATTGCCACCGGAAAGGTTTCCGAGAAGTACCACCTGCCCAAAAGAATCCGAGGAAAAACATGCTGCGGTGATGATTGCGGCAGGTAACAAGCCGCTCAATTTCATATTCATGATATTTTAGTTTTAATTCAACGCGGGAGTTTTGATACCATGGTTAGCTTCCGGAATGCAAGCAAGAAATCCAAAGACAGATGCAACCATAAACAACTAACAACTGAACACTAGCGCTCTAAACGAGATTTCATGCTCTCGTCGGGAGGTCACTCAAACATCGCAAATATCCACCCCTTGCTTCAATGAGCCGATCGCGTCGGGCCGCTTTGGAATAAACTCTTGAGCAACATGGCCTTTGAAGCCGGTTTTCAGGATCGCAGCCATGATGGGCTTGTAATTCAGTTCTTGAGTATCGTCGATTTCGTGACGACCGGGGACGCCGCCGGTGTGGTAGTGGGCGATGTACGGATGGAATTTTTGGATCGTGGCGATGACGTCGCCTTCCATGATTTGCATGTGGTAGATGTCGTAAAGGAGCTTAAACCGTTCTGAACCAACAGCTTTGCAGAGCTCAACGCCCCAAACAGTGTGGTCGCACTGATAGTCTTTGTGGTTCACTTTGCTGTTCAAAAGCTCCATGACGACGTTGATCCCGTGTTTTTCGGCAACCGGCATGAGCTTTTTCAGGCCGAGGGCGCAATTTTTGATCCCTTGTTCGTCATCCAGACCGGCCCGGTTTCCCGAGAAACAGATGATATTGGAGAGGCCGGCGTTTTTCGCCTTCGGAATGACTTCCGAGTAGCTTTCGATCAGCTTGTCGTGGTGTTCGAGCCGGTTCCAACCTTTCTCGATGCCCATGCCGGCGCCGCTGGCCATCGCGCAGGTAAGGCCGTATTTTTGAATGGTCGCCCACTCGTTTGGGCCTTGGAGTTCGACGGATTGGATCCCCATTTCTTTCGAGGCACGGCACAGCTCTTCAAGCGGGATTTTGTCGTAGCACCAGCGGCAGACGGAATGATTCACGTTGCCTTTGCGCTTTTCTTTCACATCCACAGCTTCGGTGAAGCGTGACATGGCGAGCATGGCTGCGCTGGTCAAAGTGGTTCGCTTGAGGGCGGAACGCCGGGAAATCTCGGTTTTCATCGTGGACTCAATTGCCATTAGACTGCAAAGGATGGATCACGTCAATCGTTTGACACTCAGTGGTCGCGTCCCTATAACAGCCGCCCTGAAACGAAAATTTTAAAAGGAAAGAAAATATGGCTATTCCGGTCGGAACAAAAGCACCAGATTTTAACCTCAAATCAAAAACCTCAACTGGTTTGGCGGATGTGAAGCTGAGCAACAATTTCGGTAAGAGCAACACCGTCGTTCTTTTCTTTCCGCTGGCATTCACGAGCGTTTGCACCGGCGAGATGTGCGACATGACTGCCAACCTCAGCGCGTATAAAGGACTTAATGCAGAGGTGATTGGAGTGAGTGTGGACAGCCCGTTCGCACAGGAAGCATGGGCGCAAAAGGAAAAGATTGGGATTACACTCGCGAGCGATTTGAACAAGAAGACTGCGGAAGCGTACGGCGTGCTGCTGCCTGACTTGATCGGGCTTGGCGCGGTGAGCGCGCGTGCGGCCTTCGTAATCGATAAGAATGGCACAATCCAGTACAGCGAGCAAACGCCTACGCCGAAGGATCTTCCGAATTTTAACGCGATCAAGGATACTTTGTCGCGGCTGAAGTAACGGGACGCGCTCTGAACGAGCGCGACTCTTCGCGGCGCGAAGAGTTCCACCTGAGCGCGGAAGCCTGTTCCATACGAGGGCGTTGATTGTAATAGCCGCTGGGTTGAGGCATGGTAAATGTATGCAACTCGGCTGTAACCCGCCGTGTTGTTGAAAAGAGTATGGAAGTGCTTCTCAGTCTCTGCGTGGGCCTCGGCCTGAGCGCCGCGTGCGGTTTTCGTGTTTTCGTGCCGCTACTCGTCATGAGTATCGCAGCCAATGCCGGGCACCTGCATCTTGCCTCTTCTTTTGACTGGATAGGGTCGCCGGGAGCGCTGATTGCCTTCAGTGTCGCAACGGTTCTCGAGGTGGGAGCGTATTATATCCCCTGGCTCGATCATTTCCTGGACACGCTCGCAACGCCAACCGCGATCATCGCGGGAACAATTACAACAGCGTCGATGGTCACAGACTTGAGTCCATTCCTGAAATGGACATTGGCAGTCATTGCTGGTGGTGGTATCGCCGGCGCTGTTCAGGCTTCGACCGTTCTGGCCCGGGCGCTCTCATTCGCCGGAACGGGCGGACTCGGCAACCCGCTTGTCGCAACGATGGAACTTGGCGGGTCGATTCTGACGGCAATCATATCGATCATCGCGCCGTTTTTCGCCGTGAGCCTTGTTCTGCTTTTGGCAGGCATCTTCACGTATAAGTTTTTCCGCCGCCGTTCGCGCCGTGATGTTGACTGCGAACCGCCGCTTGTCCCGCAAATTGGTTAGCCGGATGACTTCTGCTTCGGTATGGTGCGCTCGTGTCAAAGCCCAAGAGTGCTCCAAAACCGGACCTTCCATCTTTTGAGGTCTGGTTGATTCGCGCATGTTTCGCTCTCGCGCTGGGAATTTCCCTTTTCCTCGCCTGGAATTCGTTCCAAGGCGGCGGTGTGCCGGGATGCGGTCCAGACTCCGGCTGTGACAAGGTGTTGAGCAGCCGCTGGGGTTATGTTTTTGGACTGCCGATCAGTATTTTTGCGGTCCCGATTTACATCGCATTGCTCGCCCTTGTGCGACCAGTGAATCTTAGGTGGCGTCTCGCAATGCCACTCGTGTTTCTGGTAATGGCTTCCGCTTTGTGGTTCGTCGGCCTGCAAACTTTTGTGCTGCGCGCCTTCTGCAAATTCTGCATGACGGCTCATGCGGCCGGGGTGTTCGCGTCGCTTTTATTGCTTCGAAAAGCGCCTCTTCCGACGAAAACCTTAATTACCTCACTTGGTGTGGCGGGGGCAGCCGCGGCGGGTTTGGTAGTAGCGCAAGCGGTCAGCCCTGAGCGAGGCCCGAAACAGATAGTGAGCGCGGCACCAATTGCTCCGACTACAGCTCCTTCGACTTCTTCGACTTCTTTAGTTACTTCGCCTTCGCCACAACCAGTTCCGGCTCCGACATTTTCGATTGTTGATGGTTTATTCACTCTCGATCTCACCAAGGTCCCAGTGACCGGCCCGTTGAATGCGCCAAAGAAGTTGGCCAAACTTTTCGATTTTAGCTGCCACCATTGCCGGGACCTGCACCACCTCCTCAGCGCGTTTCGAGCGAAGCATTCCAATGAATTGGCTGTCGTTTCTCTGCCGCTGCCGCTGGACAGCAAGTGCAACCCAACCATCAGAAGAACCCAGCCTGCGCATGTAAACGCGTGTGAATATGCCCGCTACGGGCTGGCGGTTTACCAGGTGAAGCCGGAGAAATTCGAAGAGTATAGTGATTGGATTTATGCGCCTGCCCTGCCGCCAGAAGTTTCGCGCGCGCGTGAATATGCGGCAAATCTGGTTGGGAAAGCTGAATTCGAAAAAGCGGTGGAAAGCCCAGCGATCACCGACCAGATCCAGCTCGATATCAAAATCTACACGGAAGCCTACAAACGCTCGCACAGCGGTCAATTGCCCCAGATGTATTTCGAACATGGCGCCTCCATCGGAGCTGTCCAGAGCGCGGAACAGCTTGAAAAAATTATGGCGGAAAACCTGGGATTTCCGCTCTCACCGAAATAGGCCTCCTAAATCTTCGCAGCTTCCGGGTGCACCCAGGGGCTGCGATACGGACGCCGCAGAAGCTTATTGGCTTCGTCATCGCCGACGATCTTCTGGCTGACAAGATCCCATTTGAGTGAACGGCCGAGTTGCATGGAGAGGTTCGCGAGGATGCAACTTGCCGTCGAGATGTAACCTTGTTCGATATCGGCCACCGGCTTTCCGCGCGATTGCATGTTCGCGAGCAGGTCTTTCATGTGACCGCGAATGGCGGGGGCGACATGACGTTCGAGGTCCTTTTCGGTCTTGTCCTCGGGATATTGCTCGAATTCGTACGTCACGTCCTTATGGATTTTCTCCCCGGGGCCGTGCGGAATAAAATCGTAACTCATCACGCTCGCCTTGAGGGTGCCCTTGTCTCCATAAAGCGTGGCACCCCAGGGATATTGCGGATCAGGCGCGTCTCCCCAGGTGCGGTGGGTCCAAACAATTTTGATGTTTGGAAAATCGAAGGTTGCGGTCTGAGTGTCAGAAATGTTCGCTTTGCTCTTTTTGTCCACGAGAATGCCGCCGGTGGAATCGATCTTCGTGGGCCAACCCAGATCGAGCATCCAGCGAACCATATCGAGCATGTGGACACACATATCACCGACAATGCCGTTACCGTACTCCATGAACGCGCGCCAACCCCGTGGATGCGCGATTTTGTTGTACGGGCGCATGGGCGCAGGGCCTGTCCACATCTCCCAATCGAGGTTCGAGGGCGGTTCGGTGTCAGGCGGATTTCCGGTCGCGCGCATGTGGTAGTAGCAATAAACCTCGGCATACGCGACGTTGCCCAGTTTGCCTTCCCGAATGATCCGATCGCGTGCCTCGATGAGGTGAGGTGTGCTGCGTCGTTGGGTGCCGATCTGCACCACGCGCTTATGTTTGCGCGCGGCCGCGAGCATCGCTTTTCCTTCTTCGATGTCGACGCTGATGGGCTTCTGGCAGTAGATGTCCAAACCGGCTTCGCATGCGGCGATCATCGGTAGGGCGTGCCAGTGGTCCGGGGTAGCGATCAGCACCATATCGAGATCCTTTTCCTTCAGCATCTCGCGATAATCGTGGTAGGTGCGCGGTTTCTTTTTCGAGAGTTGCCGTTGCGATACAATTTCCGCCGCGTCCGCGAGCATCTGTTTATCAACATCGCACAATGAGACGACTTCGACGGGCGCCACTTGAATCAGGCGCAGCAGATCGGCCTTGCCGTACCAGCCGGTCCCGATCAGTCCGACACGTTTTTTTGCATCAGCGAGTTCCGCAGGGAAAGCGTGTCGAAGGGAAGCGAGCGCCAAACTGGAGGCGCCCAGTTGGAGGAATTTGCGACGGTTCATTGGAATGGTCCTAACCCAAAACGACGAGTGAAATCAAGACTTCTGTGGAGCGCGGACATTCTTGTCGCCAAGTTGATCCGTTTCGCCTTCGCTTACAGTTGAGGACAGGAATGTTTGCGCTCCGCCTTTGCTCAATTCCCACAGTCGTGCCTGTTTCATGTAGGCCGCGAAAGTGGAACCGAAGGCCGCGACCAGTCCATATATTCCGTCGAGAAAGCCACGCTTGATGAGAAACACTTCGACGAACTTCCATGTTGTTTTGAGGAAGATCTGCAACGCGGGGAAGGCTGGGAGCTTTCCCCGAGCGGCGAGATCGCGTGCAGCCGCGTCCGAATAGGGATATTGTTTTGCGATGTAGTGGCCAAACGAGGTGTAGGTATAATGGGTGAGAGGTTCCCGTAACCTCGTCGCTGTTTTCCCCGACTTCAGCACCACTCCCGCGTGTGGGTTGATACCGCCGTATTCGCCTTTGTCCTTGCGATACAGGCGAATCACATCGTCGGGATACCAGCCGCCGTGGCGCATCCATTTTCCAAGGAAGAAATTCTTGCGCGGAACGGCGTACGCCTCGGCCACTGGATTCGCGAGGGCTGCGAGAATCTCTTTCTGGCCCTCCGGCGTGATGCGCTCGTCCGCATCGATGTTGAAGATCCAGGGACCACTCGCCTTTTCGGCGGCGAAGTTCTTTTGCTCGCGCATTCCGGTCCAGGGATTCGCAAAAGCCTTCGCCTTGAATTCACGAGCGATCTCCAATGTGCGGTCGGTGCTGCCTGAGTCCACCAGAATGATTTCGTCCGCCCACGTAACCGTCTTGAGGCAATCACGCAGGTTGGACTCTTCGTTCAGAGTTATAATCGTAACCGAGCAGCGCTGTCGAAGTTCAGGCCGCACGTTCAAGGCTCCCGAATGTATTGTATCAAAAAATCCGCGATGCGCTGACTGGCTTTGCCATCGAGCTTGTAACTCTGCTCTTCGCGAATGCGAGCCCGGCCTTCCGCATCCAGTTTCGGATTATCGAGGTATTCCTGAATATGGCGAATAAGTTCCTCGAGGCTGTAGCTGATTTTGGCGCCGCCCGTATCCACGACGCGCTTGTAGTGTTCGTAATCGTAGTAACGCCTGGACGACCGCAAGTACGGCTGTTCCTTGTACCCGTCGAAGGCGGTATTCACAACGGGCGTATCGAAGGCTGCTGCGTCAATGGTGATGGTCGAAGCCATGTTCACGACGACATCCGAATAACACATTAACTCCGCGAGGCCATACATGTCTTCGCGTGTCGGATTCCATGAATCGTTTGTTTTTGCCCGGCGGCCAGGTAGCTGGATGACCATTTCCGGCCGGTTTTCGAATCGTTTATACAATTCCGGCAAATCTTTCGGATGAAGTCGAACCATCAACTGGCAAGGTTGTTTGAACGCGCCTTCGCGAATTTTTTGGCCGAGCAGATCGACCACTTGATCATCATAGGGCGAGGTGCCGCGCGTGCCGGTGGTGAAAGTAATCAGCTTTTTCGCCGGATCGAGCTTCCACTTTTTGAAGAATGCTTCGCGCGAGAGGAATTGATCGCGATGCGTGTAAATATCGAACTGAGGTACGCCGGCCACATACAACTCATCCGCTTTGTAGCCGTGATAAGTCATCAGTTCGTGCTTCAGAATATTGTTCCAGAGAATCGCACGGTCGGGTCGCACTGGAAAAGGTCCCTTGGTCGTCGGATTATCCCAACTCAAAATGAATGCAGCCGTTTTGATCCCTCGCTGGCGCGCACCAATCTCGAGACAAAGATCACGCGAGTAGAGTGTCGTGTAAAAAACGAGGTCCGGTTTGTATTTGTCGAAATACTCATCGCCCAGGGACGGCGTAAATTTTGCCTCGTAACTCTCGATGCGATCCACCGCGTGTTGGATTTTTTCGGGAGGCGCGTTCCGCAAAAACATGGCGTTGACCAGCGTGCTCAGCACGCGAAACTTCTTCGTCCGCTTCTCGTTGAAGCGCGCCAGTTCGAATTGTTCACTCCAAACATCCTTCCGAAGTGAGCGCAACGTCTTCACCAGCGGGTTAGGACGCCAAAACTGGATCGGCTCGACGACCACATTTTCTGCTTCGAATTCTCCACGGAATTCCGAATCGGTGATCGGGGAGAAGATGACCGTCCGCAGCCACGGTTGCTCTTTCAGCACACGGAACACATCCGTGCGCAGAATATTGCGGATCGCAGTTCCCGCATCGAGGATGATGAAGAGCGTTTTCTCGAAAGTGCGCGACTGCACGCGCGCCTCGGTCGGCACGAGACGGGGCGATTCGCTCTGGACAGTAGCAGTATGTTCCATCCGGAAGGGTTAATACATAACCGACTTCGCATCGGAGCGAAATATTTTTGCCGCGAATACGCCGCGGTGCACGGAAACACTCAGGGGCGAGAGCATTGAGGTGGCATGGGTTATGCGGTTAGTTTAGCCATGACACTGTCGATGACGCCCAAGTTTGGACTTAAACTTGTCGGGTCAGGAGCAGGTGCTAGAGTGAGCGAACCGATGGCTGTTGTTGCAGAAAGTCGCAAACCGTTGAGGATGGTTTCGTGCCGTGGTTGTGGCGCGAAAATCTTCATTCCGGGCGACCTTGCACCGCTTTCCATGACGCCGTGCAGCAAGTGCGGCTACAATTTGATGATGCCGATGCAGCTTCGGCAGTTCGAACTGCGTGCACCGATCGCATCCGGCGGAATGGGAACAGTTTACCGTTCACTCGATGTAAACCTTGAGCGCGAAGTGGCGGTGAAGCTGATGAAGCGCGAACTGAAAGAAGACGCGCAGGCACTTGAAAGTTTTTACCGCGAAGCGCGTGCGGCTGCCGCATTGAATCACTCGAACATCATTCACATTTACACGTTCGATGAATTTGAAGGGCAGCTTTACCTGGTGATGGAACTGGCCGATGCCGGAAGTCTGGATGGCCGGATCGACCGCGAGAAGCGTGTTCCTGAGTTGGACGTGCTCGATACCGGGATCAAAGTGGCCTCCGCTTTGGCCAGTGCGCTGAAGAAAAACCTTCTCCATCGTGACATCAAGCCTGGCAATATTCTTTTCAACGACGAAGGCGAACCCAAATTGATCGACTTCGGTCTCGCGCGAAAAGCCGAGGGGAGCAACGACGACGAAACAACGATTTGGGGAACGCCCTATTACATCGCGCCAGAAAAGGTGAAGCGCGAACGGGAAGATTTCCTTTCGGACATGTACAGTCTGGCGGGCACACTTTATCACGCAATCACCGGAACAGTGCCTTTCGAAGCGCCGACTGTGGAAGCAGTCGTGGCCGCCCACATTCACACCCCATTAACGCCCCCTAACCAGGTAGCGCCAGAGATTTCCGCGCCGACCAGCGACGCCTTAGTGCGCGCGATGGCAAAAAACCCTGGCGAACGATTTCAGAGCTACGATGAGTTCATCATGGCTTTGGAAGCGGCACGCAGCCAACTTCTCGTCAGCCAATTGAGAGGCCAATCGACCGGCGGAGGCCCTGCTGTGGCAGGGCGACAAGGTCGGAGTTGGTGGAGAAGGTAGCTCCTAATCTTCGCGTTCAAGCGCCGGTCGAGGCCGGTACTTTTTTGCCAGCGCCAAGCACGCGCTTAGCTCGACCATCCCGTTGGTGCAGGTCGGATCTGAAAGCGATGCAGCGGCAGCACAAACCCCAGTCAACAGGCTCTTGTTGAGTTCCCAACCTTCGTGCAATCCGAAAAGGACACCTGCACAGAAGGCATCTCCCGCGCCAGCGGTTCCGGCAATGTATTTGGCGGGAAGGTTGAGAGAGGATTGCCAAAAATCTTCGCCCTTGCGCGTGCGGGCGAATGCGCCTTCAGGAAAATGAATCACCACCACCTCTTTCACCCCCATTTGGAGTAGAGAGCCGGCAGCGTGTTTAACGCTCACCGTGTCGAGAACGCCGTTACTTTGGCGGATTTTGAAGCCCGCCGTTTTTCCAGCCTCAATTTCATTGAGAATGCAGTAGTCGACGTACTTTAGTGCCGGTGAAACAATTTTCGGGAAGCGGTCGCTGTCTTCGCTGACCACATCGACGCTCGTTTTCAGTCCGGCTTCCTGGGCTTCAGACAACAAACGGGCCGCGCGAGTGCCGAAGGTTTTGTCAGGCCCATCCAGCGCATCCAAAAGCAAAAGGTAGCCCAAATGAAATATGCGCGCTTTCGTCCGCGCGAAATGCACATCCTCGGCCTCCCAAAGAGCGTTCGCACCGCGTTGGTGGAAAAACGTCCGTCGACCATTTCCGAGTTCGGTCATGACGTCGGTATACGAAGTCGACGCTTTGTCGGTCTTGCGCAGCAGCTTCGTATCGATCTTGTGCTTCTTGCAGATTGAAAGAATTTCATCTCCCAGCGTGTCTTCACCCACGAAACCGGCGGCGCTTAGAGGAAACGGCGCTTTCATACGAGCGAGATCGACCAGGACATTGAAAGGGGCGCCGCCAGTGCCCTGCGATTGGCTGCGGATGTTCGCCAATTGTTCGCGCTGTGGATACACATCCACCATTTTCACCTGGTCAATAATCCAATTGCCGCCTGCCAGAACGCCGCTGCGAGATGAACCGTTTACTTTTTTCATTAATGCTAAAGGCCGGCAAAATGCGCGCAAAGCCGTTTAGAATCGAGGGATCATATAGCTGATTTAACCCGTTGCCTTCAAGCAGAATAAAGCAGCCCGATCAGATAACGTAATCAAGTGGGTTGGCGTGATATCCTTGAAGCTGTTTCACACGCGCGCAGAGTTCCGCCAGCGTGACCCCTTCCAGAATGCGCACGATAGCGTCGCGCACCTCTTTCATGATGCTCCGGATGCCGCACTTCTCTTCACTCGGGCAAGAGCAGCGTTCGTAATACTTCTCACTCACACAACTGACCGGAGCCAAAGGCCCTTCAATCAAACGGATTACGTTCGCCAAAGTGATTTTCTCGGGAGGAAGCTTGAGACGATAACCGCCGCCGAGGCCGCGTTTGCTTTCAAGAATTCCGGCGGCGCGAAGCTCGTTCAGAATCTGCTCGAGGAACCGCTTCGGGATGTTCTGCTGATCGGAAATGGTTTGGATGCGCACCACATCCTGATCGGCGTTTAGGCCGAGCACGATCAAGGCACGGAGAGCGTATTCCCCTCTCACGGAGAGCTTCATTCGAGGGTCAACATAGAATCTCGACCTGTGTGGTCAAGAATTGCTGATAGTATAAAAGAGCGCGCCGCGGTGTTGGCAGGCATCCGCGGCGCGCTTTGCTCAGACCCAAATCAAAATTTGAAAGTAGCGGCGAGGTCGATCGCGTGGTTTAGCACCTTGTACGTACCGTCGGCACTTTGTCCGGCTGCCGAAGTCGGGCTGCCGGTCACATCCCATCCTCCGCTGTAACCAAAATGGTAGGCGAGGGACCAATCCCAGCGCTTGCCGTGACGCCCCACGCCGATGCTGCCGAGGTGCAAAGCGGCGTCCGGAATCAGAGGGTTAAAACCGGCGTCGGGGCTGGAACTCTCGCTCCATTCGTAACCGACACTGGCGTACCAGTGTTTATCGAAGCTGTAGGTCGCGCCGAATTCGTAAATCCAGCTCGATTTGTAGTTGAGCGGAATCGTCGCGGCAATGGGTGGTCCAGTGACCGTGATTGAATTGACGTTGTCGAAATCGGTCCAGTCAGCATTGAACTCAAAATTCCACTTCGGCGTCGGTCGATAGGAAACACCCATTGTCACCGATTGAGGAAATCGGATGGAAGCGGACGCGTCAGTCTTGCCGAAGTAAACCGGCGCGAGAAATGGTGGCAAACCGGCAGGAACGTTGTTGGGACTGGTTTTGGCGTAACCGTCGTAATTCAACGTCGTGAGATAACGATAGGTTACACCGAAAGCGAGTTGCTCCAACGGTTGCCAGCGCATGCCCGCATTGAAGCTGTAACCGTTGTCGTCGCCCTTGAACTTGAACTCGTCACCGGGAACCAGAATTCCTTGTTTGAATTCCGCCTGCGAAAAAATAAATTCCGGGCCGATCGCGATGGAGAACTTGTCGTTCACCTTCCACGCCACGACCGGATTGACGTTCATGTAAATCAACTTCCCCTCTTCCGCGATGGTGCGGAAGGGATTGTCGTGACCCCAATCAATCGACAGACCGAACGGGACATAAACGCCAAGCCCGAAACTGAACGGATAGTCTTTGAGGGTATTGACGTAGTAAAGTTGCGGAATTGGCTGAACAGTCGAATCGGCGCTCGCGGTTGCGCCGGTCGGCGAGGTGTAATCGTATCCCGTTGAAATCGCGTAGAGGCCAACGCGAACCTGCTGACCTTCGAGTTGGGTGATACCGGCGGGATTGTAATAGATGGCGGAAGGATTGTCCGCGGTGGCGGCGAAAGCATTGCCGCGCGCGATACCGTCGGGATCCTGGTTGGGCTGGCGAAAACCAATGGCACTCACATGCGTAGCGCACAAGAGAGATCCGGCCGTCAGGCCGGCAGCTTTGAGCCAACGCCCAGAGCCGGAGGTCGAACCGACGCTTACTGATCGCGGTAAATTGCTCATAATTTAAACAGATGTGAGTGCGTGCGCGTGTTCATACTCGACCTTTAGAAAGGCAGGCAAGCAAACGCGCAATCAAAACCAACGCACCCGACTAGCGGGTATATCGGAGTGAACGCTCCGAATCTGAAGTTTCACTCTCTTCATCCGTTCGGTAGTCTTGCCTTTTCGGCCTTGGCCCCTAAGTATTGGGGCCGTGACGGTTGACTCCTTTAAGCCCGAAATTGCAGAAGCCATGAAGGCCTTCGAGAAGTACGTCGTTTGTCTCGATAAGACTCCTGAAGAGGCCGAAAGTTCTCTGCTTTCGTTGATGGAGAAGGCGATCAAAGCGTACCAAAACCGGGGTCCCAATCTTCGTCACGGCATCGCGCTGGATAAGCAAGTCACGATCATCCTCAGTCAAACGGAAAGCGACAAACCACTCTGCGGAATCTACTTCAATCTGTCGTCGCCGTATCACAAGAAGAACGGGCCGAAGACGGCCGGGAAGATCGATTAACTACTGTTCGCGAACAAGATCGCCTTCGCGTGCTTCGCCGGCAGTGATGTCCGCAGCAACAGTGGTTCCGAGATAAGGGCCGGAAACTTTCAGTTCGGCGACTTTCTGGTCGAGGCGATAGACGGAAAGAAGCTGCTCGAGTTTCGGCATTTTGGTCGTGCCGAAATCGATAACCACGAATCGAAGCGGCTCACGGACCGCGATGATTCGACCCCGGATTGCTTCAACGGGACGGATTGCGCCTTTCTCGTTTGGGCCGGGCAACGTTTGAGAAGTCACCCGACGCGCCGGAGTCTTCTCGGCAACAGGTTCATCCTTCTTCGCGCTTTTGCACCCGCCGCATAGCGCCACCACAACCCCAATCAGGAAGATATTACGCATCGAACGAAAGAATTAACAAAAACTCATCACCAAAGGTCAATTGCTTAAAGCGATCCATTCATTTCATTTGCGCCGAAATCGGCCCGGCCAATTCTTCGGCTAACAGCCGATAACCATCCGTCAACGGATGGCTGGCATCGGCATATAGTTCCGACGGCAAAGTTTTCGGGGCCAGATATTCGACATTGTTCCGCTTAAACCATTCAAGAATACCCGTGCGAAGCTTTTGGTAACCCTCCTGGCTCTCAGGAGCGATGAGGTGTTCATTGAAGGGACCGAAAAGAACCAGGACTTGATTGCCACGAGCCCGGAGTTTCTCGTAAGTGCGCCGAAACGCCTCCCATTGCAACGACCGCTCGAGGGGCAGCCAATCAAATTGGGCCTTTTGGCTCCACGCTTTGTGGCGCGGACTTGCCGGACCCCTCTGCGGATCATCCAGCGGCGCCGAAGGGACTTCCATCGTGATTTGTTTGAGAGGATTCTTGTAGGAATTCGGATAACGCGGCGGATCGACCGAACTATCCTCTTCCAAAGTCCACGCCGGAATGCTGCGATCATTGAAATAGGCGCTCTGCAAATGCGTGACCCACGACATGAATTGCATGTTTCGTTCGATCAAGACGCTCAGACGTTCGTTGGCGTTCGCTTTGTAACACTGAAGGCGTCGGGAGAATTGCGGCACAAGGCGGGAGTGGTTGAACTTCTCCTCCTTCTGCACGGAGAGGTCCGCTTTCGGGCTGCTCATCCAAAGTACATTGCAGTGCAAAATTACTTTGCGATCACGGAGCGTTCGGGCGTAATCGTGAACCAGGCCTTCGATCGCGAGCGGGAACAAACCGTTTACTCCGCCGTTTACGAAACGCTCGCCACTCCCGGCCTTTTCATTAAGGAAATGGGATAATGTTCCATTCGGCAGCACGTACTCACCCCAGATCACCGAGTCGCCGAGCAGAACGATTTTGTCCGGCGGGACACCCTCGAGCCTCCGTTGGTAAAGCCAGTAATCGCGGCTAAGAGAGTAAGGAATTCGATAATCCGGCCCGCTTTCGAATCGTTCGACCTTTTTCCAAACACGCGGCGTCAGCCAAAGAATCGCCACGATCAGCGCAATCGCGATCACCCAGTTCCGAGCATTCAGCCGCACTTCATTGACGAACGGCACATCCGGCACTGGCGTTGAAGGCGGCGGGTTCATTTAGAATTGGAAGTAGATGAAGCTGCCAGCACCGGAGGAACAGATGCAAAGATAAACAACCATGGCGGTCACAAGCGAAACCCGCACTGGGCTGGTTTTGAGTAACTCACGGACAGGTGATTCCAGAAAGAACTGGTATAGCCAAACCGCCAGCACCAGCAGCAGCATCAACGCGGGCACCTGCGGGTCGTTCCAAACCGCGCTGAAGATTCGCCCGCTGATCAGGAATGCGTCCGACAGCGAAGTTGCGCGAAAGAAAATCCAGGTGAAGCAAACGAAGGCAAAAACCGCGAGTTGTTTGAGAAGCTTCGGAACACGCTCGCGGTAGAAGAGCGAACGCTCCAATTCCCGTGTGATCATGACGCCAATCGCATGCAGGAAGCCCCAAATCACAAACGTCCAGGCAGCGCCATGCCAGATTCCGGAAATCACGAACGTGATAAAAAGGTTGCGATACATTTTGAACGTTCCCTCGCGATTTCCTCCCAGCGGAATGTAAACGTAATCGCGAAACCAACTCGAAAGACTGATATGCCAGCGTCCCCAAAACTCGCCGAGACCAGTCGAAAGGTACGGATTGTTGAAATTCAGGATCAGTCGAAAGCCAAGCACCTGCGCGATGCCGCGAGCCATGTCAGTGTAGCCGCTGAAATCGAAAAAGATCTGCCAGGCAAAGGCAAATGTCGCGAGCATCAGCGCCGGCGCGCCGTAGAGTTTCGGATTCTCGTAAACGCGATCCACATAGAAAGAGAGATAATTCGCGAGCGCGAGCTTCTTGAACAGGCCGACGATGAACAGCGACGCTCCGTCGGTGAAGTTTTGCAAACGAATCTTCGGGAACTCATTGAACTGGGGAAGTAAATGCCGCGCGCGTTCGATAGGACCCGCCATCAATTGCGGAAAAAAACAAACGAAAGTCGCGAACCGCAGAAAATTCCGCTCGCGATACATTTTTCCATAGTAGAAATCGATCGTATAGCTGAGCGATTGGAACGTGAAAAACGAGATTCCGACCGGCAGCACATACGGGAAAGCGAATGGCATGAGTGTTGATGGTTCGGGCAAGGCCAGCGCAAAGTGAAAGTGCGCCAGCAGCGCATTCGCATTCTCCACCACGAATCCGGCATATTTAAAGAAAAGGAGCAGCGCGAGATTGTTCACCAGACTGATCAGCAGCCAAATCTTTCGGCTGCTAAACAGCGCACCCAACGCCATCAAAAGACAGATCAACCCGAGCAGCGCCATGGTCGGTCGCAACGTGAGCGGCCCCACCAGGACCAAGGCCAGCGCAGCCAACGTCAGCACCGCGGAAAGCAGGAAGGCGACTTGCAGCAACCGATCTCCAAAGTCGAATCGCGCGAGCCTTCGCCAGACATCAACCTTTTGCCCTTCCCGCGGACAGTGATCCATCAACGCGACCAGGAAGTAATCGAGCACTGTCGAATAAAAAACGAGAAAGAGGTAATACGGATTCCACCATCCGTAGAAGAAGTACGAGGCCACCATCAGCCACGGCAGCCACAGTCGCGTCCGCCGCAGTGCGAAATACACCGGCAGCACGACCAGCAAGAACGCCAAAAACGGCCACGTGTGGAAAAGCATAGATGGCGGACTTAGACGCTATCCGCAAGCTGAAGGTCGACGACTTTTACCTCGCGGACCGCACGGTCTGCCCAAAAGGTTATGGCATAGTTCCCGACAACAGTGACCTCAAGGTCATGACCGATCTCATCTCGCGTCCGATAGTCACCTTTTCGCTGCGGATCGTCCGCAAGCTGACGAACGAATGACATTATCTTCTCCCTCGCCGCTCCGGAACGCGGCGCCCGTGCCGAAACGCGTTCATGCAAGTAAACCGCATAAGGACGCATCAGTTTTTCGCGTCGAGTCGTCTTTCAAACTCGTCAGGCGTCAGCCAATGAGATTTGTCGCGATCTTCCACCCGCTGACGGATTTCGGGAAAATACTCGGGGTCTTGCCTGTTCCGCAAGTGGATCAGATACGCGGCGAGATGCGCCTTTTCCGGAGATGAGAGGGCTTCGGCTTCTTTTTTAATTTGTTCCAATGTCATGCTCGTATGAAAATGGTAACGGAGAAGCGTGTTCGAGCAAACGTCTGCTACTTCTTCATTTTGCTTAACTGCTCCGCTGTTGGCCGCCGGACACACCTGAACCCGCAGTAATCGGTAAAAAAGCACGCGTCCGTATCGCCGGTTTTTTGACCTTGGCGAAAGGCTACGCGACACATGTCGGCGCTCGATTTCCAGGAACCGCCCCTCATCACGCGCTGCACGTCTTTGCCCGGACTGGGCGGGCCGACCGGATCGACTGCGGGGCTCGTTTTGTAATAGTCCGGGCTGTAGACATCTTCACACCACTCAGAAACGTTTCCGTATAGATCGAAGATTCCCCAGCGATTCGCTTTTTTCTGGCCGACAGGATGGGTTTGTTCGTTCGCGTTCTCGCCATACCACGCGACCTGCTTCAATTTGTCGGCCTGGCCGAATTCGTAATCGCCTTGCGTGCCCGCGCGAGCGGCGTATTCCCATTCGGCCTCGGTGGGGAGCCGATAGCCGTCGGCCGTGTAATCGCAATCCCAATCAGGCGTTTTCTCGTTGTAGCACGGCTTGAGTCCTTCAGCGAGGGAGCGCTCGTTACAATATTGTTTTGCATCACGCCAGCGCACGCGCTCGACTGGCCGCTTTGGTGTTTCATTCCAGTGCGATGGGTTCGGCAGTTGCACCTTTGC